>OY970322.1:0-1099440 GCA_963716945.1 uncultured Candidatus Saccharibacteria bacterium
CGGCAAAGTAGTGACTTACCTGGAAAGGCTGGCCGGCATAACCCACGAACGCCATAAGCCGGCTAAACAATCAGGCGGGTCCGCCGAACAGACTTACACCGACCCGGAAGGCCAGGAATGGGAAATAGCGGTCCTTGAAACGCTCAAGTGCCACCACCACTTCGCCGGCTGCTGCAAAGACGAGATCCGGCCCGGCAAGCCGATAGTGGCCGTTCCGAGCCGCCGGACCGGCGATCTGTCAATTCACATCCCGGGCTGCGTCAACTTGCCGGATGACGGACGGGTGCTGGAATCCAGCTGGCACGCAGCCTAGGCCTCCAGGCAAGCTTGAGCCTTTAAGCTTATTGCCAGCCTGGCATGTATAATAGAACCTTATGAAAGTGGCGATTGTCGGAACCGGTTATGTCGGGTTGGTGACCGGTTGCTGCCTGGCCGAGGCCGGCAACGACGTCGTTTGCATCGACAATAACGAGAGCAAAGTGGCCGATATGCGGGCTGGTATCGTGCCGATTTACGAACCCGGCCTGGAAGAGTACATGAAACGCAACCAGGAGAACGGCCGCCTGACCTTTACTACCAGTCTGGCCGAAGGCGTGGCCGGCAGCCAGGCGATTTTCCTGGCTTTGCCGACGCCGCCGATGGAAGACGGTTCGGCCGATTTGTCGGCCGTCTTGTCGGTAGCCGCGGCACTCGGCAACTGCTTGCCCGAAAATTACTGCGTTGTGATCGACAAAAGCACCGTGCCGGTCGGAACCGCCGAGGCCGTACATGAAGCCATTGCCGTCAAAGCCGGCAGCCGGTTCGACGTCGTGTCCAACCCCGAGTTTCTGCGTGAGGGCCATGCCGTCGAGGACTTCATGCAGCCGGAACGTGTCGTCGTCGGTGCCGCTTCGCCGGAAGCCGAAGCCGTGATGCGGGAACTCTACGCGCCTTTCGTCGATGACGACCGGCCGCTATACGTTACCGACCCGCGGACCGCCGAGCTGGCCAAATACGCCGCTAATACTTTTCTGGTAACCAAAATAAGCTTCATGAATGAAATGGCGCAGCTCTGCGAACGCATGGGCGCCGATGTCGACATGCTGCGCCAAGCAATCGGCAGCGACAGCCGGATCGGCCACAAGTTCCTCTATCCGGGCATCGGTTGCGGCGGCAGCTGCTTCCCCAAAGACGTGCGGGCGCTCAAACACATGTCCGAAGAGCACGGCTATGACTTCAAGCTGCTAGCCGCGGCCATGAGCATTAATGACCAGCAGCAAAATGTTCTGGTCGACAAGCTGCTGCAGCATTTCGACGGCAAGATCGACGGCCTGACGTTCGCTCTCTGGGGCTTGGCTTTCAAACCCCATACCGATGACATCCGCGAAGCGCCGGCCCTGGTCATTATCAACCGCTTGCTGGAAGCAGGCGCTAAAGTCGCGGCTTATGACCCCGAAGCCGCCGCTAACGTACGGGCTCTCTACAAGGATGACGACCGGGTAGTTATAGTAGACGAGAAGCATCAGGCCCTGGCTTCGGCTTCGGCCTTGCTCGTAGCTACCGAATGGCCCGAGTTCGGCAACGCGGATTTGAAACGGATCGGCCAGAGCCTCAAGCAGCCGGTGGTCTTTGACGGCCGCAACGTCTTCCGTAATGACGCCATGCAAAAGGCCGGTTTCGCCTATTACAGCATTGGCCGCCAGCCGGTTGCTGTTAGTATTAAAGGGTGAAGCTCCGCCTCCTCCTGATATTGACGGGTGTCTTTCTGGCTCTGGTGATTTTCATCGTAGCCGAGTTGTTGATTATCAAATATAACGGCTCGCCCGTGCCGGCCCCCGATATCCCGCGCGGGCCGGAAGTACTCGGCTCGGGACCGGCCTTAACATACGTCGTCATGGGCGACAGTACTTCAATCGGCCAAGGTGCGGATTACAACGACAGCTATGCTTTGGCCAGCGCTAGGAAGCTGGCTGCCGGCCACCGGGTTAAATTCGTTAATGTCGGCATTTCCGGGGCCACCGCCAAGAGCGTCTTGGACATACAGCTGCCTAAGGCCGTCAAATACAAGCCGGACATCGTTTTGCTGGCGGTAGGCGCCAATGACGCCACGCACTTTACGAGCGGCAAATCTATCCAACAGTCGCTGCAAAGAATTATTGACGGCTTGAAGCAGGCTAACTGCAACGTCCGGATCGTTGTCACCGGCTCGCCCGCCATGGATTCGACCGCCCGTTTCCCCTGGCCCGCCAAGCAGCTCATGGGCCTGCGGACCAAGCAGGTCAATGCCGCTTTCGCCCCCATAATTAGGGAAAACGGCTTGACGCTGGCGCCAATCGCCGCCAAGACCCGGGCCGCCTTCTTGGCCGACCCCACCCTGCTGGCCGCCGACAAGTTTCATCCCGACGACCGCGGCTACGCGCTTTGGATACCGGTCATTAACCAGGCCCTCGACCAGGCCTTGAAAACGCCGCTCCCGGCTAACTGTCCTTAAAGCCGCCCAAAGGTGTTAAACTAGATAAGCAAATTGTGTAGGCGCCCGTAGCTCAGCTGGATAGAGCGTTGGTTTCCGGTACCAAAGGTCGGGGGTTCGAATCCCTTCGGGCGTACCAATTCAGCATTATACCTAAGGCCGTACGTGTATGGCCGTCATGAAGTCCACGTCGTCGCCGGCCCACTCCATGACGGTATCCATGGTCTTGCCAAAGCGTATTACATCGTCAAAAATGACCGTCCCCGGAGGCATTCGATAGTCGTCCATTATCGGCTTGACGGTCGTGGACGGCGGCTTGCCTTCCATTACAAAACCGATCGGCAGTTCGCCCTGGCCCAGGAAATCAGGGTTAATGACGCCAAGCTGACCGCCTTCGTCAAGACTATACTTAGCTAGTACGTCAAGCGCGATAAAGGGATAGCTGGCCACCATAAATAACGGCGTCTCGGTATGGCCGGCTAAGTCATTGCGCAGGACTTCGTCAAAGACCTCCACGTCCCCCATCGGCCCGTGACGCGAGAACTGGCCCAGCTTTTCGGCTGCCACGGTGCTTGACCTGGCTTTCATGGCCGCCGTACCGACCCGTATATCTTCCAGTTCAAGCCTCTCGTATTCGAACGATAGCGAAGCCAGTTTTTGCAGCATCCGAGCCTGCAAACGATGGTCAAATTCAACGCCTTTTACGCCCAGGTAGAAGGCGGCTCGCGGAAAGCCGTTGCGCTGCAGGCTTTCGACTTCCTCGCCGGACAGCCGGGCACCGCGGTAACTCATGGCGTACCTTACCGGTTCCGGCAAGACTTCAACGTCCCAGGCCTGGCGTCCGCTTCTTAGAGAGCCCAGGAGCCGGCGCCCCAGGCCGGCCGGTCGGCGGTCGGCTTTGTCATTACCTTCGGCTGCGCTATGCTTACGGATTTCACTCATGCGAAAACGTCCTTATCTCTGTAATTATACCACTTTATAATTATTTTTGCAAACTAAAGCTGCTGGACGAACTGGCTGGAACACGGAAAGTTCTGATCATACTTGGGAGTGTACTGGGTCAGCCAGACTTGGCCGCCGGTGAAAGCCGGTTCGCGGCAGGCCTTAACGGCCGCGGCCTTGTCGGCAGCACCGGTAGCCAGCCAGACCGGCAGCTGGTTGCGCCACTGGCCGGCGATTTGCTGCCATTGGAGCGGCGCCGAATAAATTCCCACCGTCGGTGACCATATCTGCTGCCTGATCGCGTCGACGGCGCCGGCCAGGAACTGGCGGTTGACCAGGACGTTGCCCGTCCAGCTGTTTTCGGTTTCGACATCGAGCCACCAGGAACTGGAGTGGACGTTTTCGCGATCGGCGTACTTGATGGCGTAGAGGCCCTCGTTGAAGCCGTAGTTATAAGCCAGGCAGCCGCTATCGTAGAAGCCGCAGCGAATCGGCGTATCAATGTATTTCCTGGCCCTGGCATCGCCTGGATAACCGGTATTGACGTAGACGGCGTAGTGACTGAACCAAGTAGCTTCGGTGGCCAGGCAGGGGTTGGCGTGGAAGTCGAGGCCGCCGGTAATACCGATGATGCCGGTAGCAAAAACGTCTTCCGGCAGCTTGCCGCAGTTCGGCCATGAGACATCGACGATTACGTTCCTATAGCTAGTACCCGACGGCCGGCCGGCCATAGCCACGATAACCAAAACCGCGGCGGCGGCCAGAATTAAAAAGGCTCGGAGCTTCATACTTCAATCATAGTAGCACAGCGTTAACAGGACTGGCGTGCCGGAACCGGCGGCCAGGCCAGACTAGTCGGTGACGGCAGAGCTGGAGGGCGCTGGTGTTCCGGACGAGTCCGATTGTCCGGACGCACCGCTGCTGCCGCCACCGGCGCCGCCGCCGAAGCCGGGGTTAACCAAAATCCGGGCAGCTTGGGTCTTGTCGGTCGTGCTGGCCGAGACCAGGACCGTGTCACCGGTCTGAATATCGCTGGTCGTGACGGTTTGTCCGTTATCGGTAATTTGCGTGCTGCTGGTAATGCTCAGCGTCGTGCTGGCATTGGTGTTGGTGTTTTGGACGGTGATACTGGTACTGCTGATTGCCGTCACTTGGCCGATTGTCGGACGCTGGCCGCCGAAACGACCGCGGCCGCCGAAGCCGCCCGGACCGGCAGAATTGCCGGCCGCGGCCACTGATTTAGGCTGTTTGGATTTCTGGTAAGCGGTGCCGCCATAAAAACTCAAAGCCATCAGCACGACTACGGCTACGATTGCCAGCCAGGTTCGGGACACCGTGATTTGGGTACCGTTCGCGGCCGTCATTTCCCGGTGTTTTTCGCCTGATATATATTCGGCCATGGCTATTTATCCTTGAACTTTCCGTCTTTCAAGCGGAATGTCTTATCGGTCTTGCCGGCGATTTCCAGGTCGTGCGTGACGGTGACGATGGTCGTGTTTTCGCTTTTGGCCAGACCGTGCAACAGGTCGAAGATCATCTTGCCGGTTTGCGAATCAAGGTTGCCGGTCGGCTCGTCGGCCAGTATCAGCTTCGGCCTGTTGGCCAGGGCCCGGGCGATAGCCACCCGCTGCTGCTCGCCGCCTGATAAACGGCCCGGCTTGCGCTGCTGCTTGTCATCCGACAAACCGACTTGGTCAAGCAGTTTCTTAGCCCGCTCGACCCGCTCTTGCTTAGGCACTTTGGCGAATTCCATCGGCAGCAGAACGTTTTCCAATGCCGTCAGATTCGGGACCAGATTATAGCCCTGAAAAACGAAGCCGATCTTCCGGCAGCGGTACTGTATCAGCTCGTGGTCATGCATTTGGCTGATGTCGTTGCCGTCGATTTCGATACTGCCCTCGGTCGGTTTGTCCAAAGCGCCCAGCAGGCTCAGCAACGTAGTTTTGCCGCTGCCGCTCCGGCCGACGATCGACGCGAACTGGCCTTCCGGGATCGTGAACGACACCCCGTTGACGGCCGCCACCTTGAGGTCGCCGGCCTGAAAAATTTTCTTAAGTCCTTTTACTTTCAACATATTATTCTGCCCTCATTACTTCCGCTGGCCTTACTTTTGCTATGAAGAACGACGCGATGGCGCTGCCGGCGACGGCGATAATAATCGCCGCGGCGAAGCCGTACAAAATGATGCTCCAGCCGATCGAAGCATGAATCGACGACAAGCTGTTGCGGAAACCGCCGCCGAAGCCGCGCCGGGCCGCGCCTATCGTCCTGACAACACCGCCGCCCCCGCCGCCGAAAGCGCCCGGTACCGCGGCGGTCGAAGTGCTGTTATTAACCAGCAGTTTGGTAATCGGGTTGCCGGCCGCGACGCCTAGCGCTATGCCGATAACGGCCCCCAGCACGGTCAGCGTCACGGCTTCGGTCATGAACTGGAACATGACTTTGGCGTTAGAGGCGCCGATGGCCTTGAGGACGCCGATTTCGCGGCGGCGTTCGCGGACAATCATTATCATGGTCAAAAGGATTATGACGGCGCCGGCAACGACCGCGCCAATTAGGCTGTAGAGTGAAATCGTCTGGATGTTTTGCAGCGGCTGAACGGTCTGCTGGGCGGTGGCCGCGGCGTTAGTTACGTCGGCGGCGCTGCCCAGGACCTTTTCGGCGGCCGATGTCACGCTGTTTACGTTGGTAATCGAGTCGACATTGACGGTGGCGCTCGTAATGTCACCGGCCTGCCCGGAAAGCGTCTGAGCAGTGGCCAGCGGCATGATGACCTGGTTGTTGGAGAACGTGTTGCCGGCGTCAAATATACCGACGACTTTGATGGACGTATTGTAAGCCGTGAAGGTCGAGCCGACTTTCAGGTTGTTCTTGCTGGCCAGGCTGCTGCCCACCAGCGCCACGTTATCGGTGGAAGTCGAACTGAAGACCGAACCGCTTTTGAGCGTAAAGGTGCCGCCGCCCGGGCCGGCCGCCGACAAGTCGGTCGGTGTAGTCGTACCGACCAAAGTAACCGGCGGCGTGAAGGTCTGGGTCGTGCCGCCGCCTTGGCCGCCGAACCCGCCACCGCCGCCACCGCCGCCAAACGACACGCCGCTGTTCTGGGCGAAACGCTGGCCGAGCGACCCGGCGCTAATTGCCGATTGCAGGTTGGAGTTGCTGGTTGTCAGCCTGTCTTCGAGGCTTTCGCTGACGCCGGTCACGTGGGCCAGCGTCTTGACTTTGGCCAGCTGCGCGTCGGTCAGCGGGTTGCCGCCGCCCTCAAAGCCGCGGACGCCGGCCGGCGAGATTGACACCGTGTTGCCGACCGAACCTTTGATGTCGGCTATTTTTTGACCGACGGCCTGGTGGGCTACCAGCATGGCCAGCGACAGGCCGATACTCAGGCCCAGAATCACGATTATAGAGAATGTGCGTATCTGGTTGCGGAAAGCGTTGCGTACGCCGCGGGTTACTACATTCATGATTTTTCCTTGCTTAGTTTACTGATTCAATGCGAACTTTAGCATCGCGATTATTAAAGGATGCTTAAAGCCCGGGCGGCTTCTGGGCGGCTGCCAGCGGCAGCTGGATGACGAACGTCGAACCCTGGCCCGGAGCGCTGCTAACCGTAATCCGGCCGTGATGCTGGTCGACTATCTTGCGGGCTATGGACAAACCGATGCCGTAGCCGTCGGCAGCCGGCTTGGTCCGGGCCGGGTCGGCGCGGTAGAAACGGTCAAAAATCTTCGGCAAATCTTCGGCGGCGATGCCTATGCCCTCGTCCCTAACGCTGAGTGCGCCATGGCCGTCCTTGTCATAGCCTTCGATGTGAACAGTGCTTTTCTCGGGGCTATATTTAACCGCGTTGTCCAATAGGATGGTGGCCACTTGCGCCAGCTTGGTCCGGTCGCCGGATACTTTAATGTCGGGTACCTTGTCGTCGATACTAATCTGTTTGGCCTGGGCGGCCGCCAAGACGCGGTTCATAGCTTCGCCGGCTATGTCCTGCAAAGATACCGGCTGGCTTATCAACGGGCCGTTAATATCCTGGGCGGCCAAGCTGAGCAAACCGTCCGTCAGCCCCTGGAGCTTAATGATTTCTTCAGTGTTGCTCTTAATAGTGTCCTTGGCCTGCTTAAGGGTCAGATTAGGTTTGCGTTGGGCTACTTCATTACTGGTCAAGATGGCCGTCAGGGGCGTCCTCAGTTCATGCGAAGCGTCGGTTACGAACCGGCTCTGGGCCTCCATGGCGCTCTCGATCGGTTGCAGCGTCCGGCGGGCCAGGTAGTAGCTAAGCGCCGCTCCCGCCACCAGCACGACCAGGTTCAGCAAAACCAGCCGGCCCTGGAGGTGGCCCCTGCCCTCTTCAATCCGCCGGTCAAAGAAATGGTGGTATTCCAGGCCTTCAGCCGGGTCGGGCTGCTCCGGGTTGAACATCGAAACCGGCGGTATTTGGCGGCCAAGTTCATGCGCCGAGGTCTTGTACAGGACATAGCTGAAGCTGATACTAAGCACCATGATAATGGCCAGGTAGGAAGCAGCCAGCCGGGCCGTCGTCGAGCCCAGGAAATCGGTTAGCCGGCGCATTGTCACCCCGCCGGCCCCAGCTTATAGCCGAAGCCCCGGATCGTCTGGATGAGCGGCGGGCCGTCGAACGGCTTGTCGATTTTAGCCCTCAGGTAAGCCACGAAGACTTCGACCGTATTAGGCAGGATATCGGCATCGAAGTTCCAGACATGGGTTATGATGTTGTTTTTGCTGAGTACTTTGTGCTCGTTGCGCAGCATATATTCCAGCAAGGCGTATTCCTTGGCCGATAGCATAATCACCCGGCCTCCGCGTTTGACCTCTTTGGTAACCGTATTCAACGATAGGTCGGCCGAACTCAGGACCTCGCTCAGACTGTCCGGCGGCCGTCTTAACAAAGCCCTGATTCTGGCCAGCAGGACCTCGAACGAAAACGGTTTGGCCAAGTAGTCGTCGGCGCCGGTGTTAAGGCCTTGGACCACGTCGCGGTTCTGGTTGCGGGCGGTCAGCATCAGTATCGGCGTGTGGTTGGCGCTGGCGCGGATTTTCTGGCAGACTTCGAGGCCGCTGAGTTTAGGCAGCATGATGTCCAGGATAATCAGGTCATACTCGTCATTAAGGGCCGTGTTGAGGCCGGTTTCGCCGTCGTAGGCCAGATCCACGGCGTAGGATTCTTGCTCCAGGCCCTCTTTTAGCGCCTGGGCTATCTTATGTTCGTCTTCGACGACCAATATTCTCATAATCAAAGTATACTGGCTTGATTCTTAAAAGTACCTGAAATCCTGACCTCAGGCAAAAAAATACCGCTGTCGGTAGCGGTTATCGGTTACTTCTTGAGCTTGGGCTGCGGCTTCACCACGGTAGTGTGCTGGGCCAGCGTGTGGAGGTTGTTAAGCATCTGTTCAATAGTCATAAACATACCTGTTTGTTTTTAAAGTGTTGTAAGGTGTTCTTCTTCATTGACTCAGACAGAATAAGCTTATGATTCAATCAGGTCTGTAAGAAATTTTACACATTAGGCGGCAGCAGCTTGGTGTTGCCCAAATATTTAGCGTGCAAAAGGGCCTGTTCCAGGGCGCGGATAACCTGTTCGGCCTGCTTATGGCTCATGCCGACGCGGGCTACCGGGGCCTGCTGCGACGGATTGACGGTTTGGGTGAAATTCATGGTAACGCCGGCCGGGTTGACGGTCACTTCCAGGCCGTCGCTGTACATCGTACGTACGTCTACGGCCAGCAGCATAACCATCGGCTTGCCGCCCAGCTGCTGGGCTATGTCAGGGTCCAGCCGGGGCCTGATGACTTCCGGGATATCGCTGTCATACTCGGCCAGCTCCCAGAGCTGCACGGCTTCGCGGTCTTGTACGCCGAAATGGCTGATCAGCAGCATCAGGATATCTTCGCTAGGCCGTTCCAAGCCGGCCTCGATGCGTACCAGTTGCTGCTCCTCGATCTCTACGGCATCCGAAACCTCGGCCAAGCTTTGCTTGGACTGCTCGCGCACGTATTTGAGGTGGCTGCCCAGAGTGATATACGGGGCGTTGGGTTCACGCATACACCTATAATAAGCCCTGCGGCCAAGCGAACGCAAGTTAGCGGAGGGCTGCTATATAATGATTGTAATGAATATCTTGCAGAACGTCAGCCTGGCCGCTTACTCGACAATGGGCTTGGGCGGGCCGGCGGCTTACCTGGTCGAGGTATCCAACCGCAACGAAGTGGCCGAGGCCTTAAGCTGGGCCGGCGAACGGCGGCTGCCGGCCGTTATAATCGGCGAGGGCAGCAATATTATCTGGGGCGATGCCGGTTATCCGGGCCTGGTGCTGGTGGATAAAATCCGCGGCTACGAAGTTTTCGAAGAGGACGAAACCAATGTTTACCTGACCCTGGGCAGCGGCGAGCCCTGGGACGCTGCCGTGGCCCGCAGCGTCGAGGCCGGTCTGACCGGTATCGAAGCGTTGAGCTTAATTCCGGGTACGGCCGGCGCTACCCCCGTCCAGAACGTCGGCGCTTACGGCCAGGAAATTTCCCAGACTTTAACCACCGTCGAGCTTTTCGACAGCCAGACCGGCAGCTTCATGACTATGCCCGGCAGCGACTGCGGCTTCGGCTACCGCACCAGCCGGTTTAAGACTACCGACCGCGGCCGGTTTTATATCACCTCGCTGGTCCTGCACCTGACCAAGGGCAATCCGCTGCCGCCGTTCTATGGCGCGGTGCAGGATTATTTTCAAGAAAATGGCGTCACGGATTACACGCCGGCCGCCTTGCGCCAGGCCGTTATAGCTATCCGGGCGGCCAAGCTGCCGGATCCGGCTTTGGTCCGTAACACCGGCTCATTTTTTGCCAATCCGGTAGTTAGCGAGGAGCAGTTGGAATATTTGCGCGGCCGGTTTGAAGCTTTGCCGTATTGGCCGGTCGATAGCGGCGGCGCCAAATTGCCGGCCGCCTGGCTGATCGAACAAGCCGGTTTCAAAGATTATCATGACGCCGCGACCGGTATGGCGACCTGGCCCCGGCAAGCCCTGGTGCTAGTCAACGAACATGCCAAGACCACGGCCGACCTGATGGCTTTCAAGCAGAAAATCGTCGATGCCGTACAGGCCAAATTCGGAGTTAGCCTGCAGCAGGAGCCCGAACTGATAGCCTAACGCCTAGCCGGCGCCGGGCAGCGGGAACTTCTTGGTAAAATCGAGAATTTCAGCGTGGACGGCGGCCAGCTTGGCTTCGTCCTTCTGGCCGGTAATGGCCCGGTCTATCCAGTCGGCGACCTGTTCCATCTCGGATTCTTTCATACCGCGGGTAGTCAGGGCCGGCGTTCCCAGGCGGATACCGCTCGGGTCGAACGGCGAACGCGGATCGAACGGCACGGTGTTCTTATTGACGGTTATACCGGCTTTGCCGAGCGCCCTTTCGGCTTCGGCGCCGCTGATTTGCTTGTTGGTCAAATCTACCAGCAGCAGATGGTTGTCGGTGCCGCCGGTAACCAATTGGTAGTCCTTGGCGCTTAGTTTGGCGGCCAGGACTTTGGCATTCTTGACAATTTGTTGGCCGTAAGCCTTAAACTCCGGCGTGGCGGCTTCCCGCAAGGCGACGGCAATGGCCGCAGTCTGGTGGTTGTGCGGACCGCCTTGCAGGCCCGGTATGATGGCCCGGTCGATGAGCGTCGGCAGGTTCTCGCGGGTCCGTTCGGCTTTCTTAAGCGGGTTCGACGGGTTGCCGTTACAGAGGATGATCGCGCCGCGCGGACCGCGCAGCGTCTTGTGCGTGGTCGTCATCATGACATCCGCGATACCGACCGGTGACGGGTGTTCACCGGCGACGATCAGGCCGGTGATGTGCGAGGTGTCGGCAATCAGCCAGGCGTTGGACAGATCGGCGATTTCGCGCAGCTTCTGCCAGTCAAAAATCCGCGGGTAAGCCGTCGCGCCGACGAATATCAACTTGGGTTTCTCGGCTTCGACCTGAGCGGCCATGGCTTCGTAATCCAGGTAGCCGTCCTTGCCGGTCTGATATTGGACGGCGTCGTAGTAAGTGCCTGAGAAGTTGACTTTTAGCCCGTGGGTCATATGGCCGCCGAAGTACAGCGCCATACCCATGACCTTGTCGCCCGGATCGACCAGGGCGAAATAAATGGCCTGGTTAGCCGGCGACCCGGAGTAGGGCTGGACGTTGGCATGGTCGACGCCGAACAGCGCTTTGGCCCGGTCGCGGGCCAGGTTTTCGACCTGGTCGACGACTTCGCAGCCGCCGTAGTAACGCATGCCCGGGTAGCCTTCGGAATACTTGTCGGTCAGTCTTGACCCCAGTGCCGACAGCACGGCCGGTGAGGTGTGGTTTTCGCTGGGGATCATCTCCAGGCCTTCGGTTTGTCTCTTGGTCTCAGCGGCAATCAGGGCCGTGATCTCTTCATCAATCATCATAAATTCTCCCTTAAAGTTTTTGAAATGGTCGAGAAGAGTAGCTAGATCATGGCTTTATTGTATCAGGTTGCTTTGGATGATTTGCAGGAATTCGCTCCTGGTCGAGGCATTGGCTTTGAACGAACCTTTCAGGCAGGAAGTCGTGGTTTGAGCGCCGGGCTTTTCGACGCCGCGCATCTCCATGCACAGGTGGCGAGCCGTCAATACCACGCCGATGCCTTTGGGCTGGAGCTTCTCTTCTAGGAATTCGGCCACTTGGGTGGTGATGCGTTCCTGGGTCTGCAGGCGGTGGCTGAAATGGCTGAGGGTGCGAGTCAGCTTGGACAGGCCGACGATTTTTTTGTCCGGGATATAAGCCACGGCGCCGTAACCGAAGAAGGGCAGCAGGTGGTGTTCGCACAGGCTGTAGAACGCGATATTGGTCTGGATAACCATTTCGTCGTAGCCCTCGTTCTCGAAAACCGTCAGGTTGAACGGCCGGTCCTCGAAAAATTCCTTGATAAACTTCTGGTAGCGCGCCGGCGTGTCGCGCAAGCCCTCTCGGCGGGGCTCTTTATCCATGAATTCCAAAAGTTCGGTAACTAAATCAGCGGGTTCAGACATCCGCGCAACCTCTATTTAACTTTATCTGCTTTATATTATAAAGCATTGCTGGCGATTAGCCGGCATAGGGGCCTGAAAACGTAATCCCGTCGGGCTTTGCCTGCGGCTCGCACCGACTCTGCGCTTAACGTTTTCAGGCCCCTATGCCAGCTAATCACGTAAAACACCTATTGCAAGTTCAACACCACATATGGTATGTTATTTGGACGTATGCCCTCGACTAACGAGAAAATCGGTCAATTAATTGCCCAGGTACGACAAGAAAAAGGCCTCACGCAAGCTGAATTCGCCCGTCGTATGAATACCTCGCAATCCGCCGTCAACCGCATGGAGCACGGCCGCCAGAACCTCAGCCTGGAAACGCTCGGCCGCATCAGCGACGTCCTCAACAAGCAGCTGCTCAGCCTCAACCAGGGCGCTATCAACCTGCATATCGAAGGCGGCCACGAACTGAAAGGCGAAATCGCCCTCAAAACCAGCAAGAACGCCGCCGTCGCCCTGCTCTGCGCCAGCCTGCTCAACCACGGCGTGACCCGGTTTAAATCTTTTCCGCGTATTGAAGAAGTTTACCGCATTATCGAAGTCCTGGAGAGTATCGGCGTGCAGGTAAAATGGCTGCCCGGCAACGACTTGGAGATCCGCCGGCCCGAAAAACTGCAGCTCGACAAACTCGACGCCACGGCCGCCCGCAAAACCCGCAGCGTCCTGATGCTGATCGGCCCGTTGATGCACGAGTACAAAGAGTTTAATATCCCTTACGCCGGCGGCTGCAAGCTCGGCACCAGGACGGTCGAGCCGCACCTCTTCGCGCTCGAAGAGTTCGGTGTCAGCATCGTTGCCAAAAGCGGCCACTACCGCATCAAAGCCGAAGCCAAAGACCCCGGCGAAATCGTCCTCTACGAATCCGGCAACACGGTTACCAACAATGCCCTGATGGCAGCTGCCGGCACGGCCGCCAAAACCGAAATCCAAGCTGCCAGCGGCGACTACATGGTTCAGGATTTGTCTAACTTCCTGCGCAAATTAGGCGTCCAGGTCGATGGCGTCGGCACGCCTTTCCTGACCGTCCAAGGCGCTGAATACATCAAGAAGAACGTTACGTTCGCCCCCAGCGAAGACCCGATCGAGGCCATGTTCTTCATCTCGGCCGCCGTCACGACCAATTCCAAGATTACTATCCGGCGCGTGCCTTACAAATGGATCGGCTTGGAGCTGCTCAAGCTCAAAAAGATGGGCCTCAAGCTGCGCCAGGGCAAATCGTATAAAGCCGTCAACGGCATAACCGACCTGGCCGACATCACCGTCGAGAAGCACAACGGCAACCTGAAGGCCCTGCCTGAGAAGCTGCACCCTAACCTCTTCCCCGGCCTAAACCCGGACAACCTGCCCTACTTCGTGCCGATTGCCGCCGTCTGCCACGGCCGGACGCTGATCCATGACTGGATGTACGAAAACCGGGCCCTGTACTACACCGAGATGAGCAAGGTCGGCGTCCAGGTCGAGCTGGCCGACCCGCACCGTATCTATATCACCGGCCCGACCAGGTTCCTGGTGGCCGATGTCGTTTGCCCGCCGGCTTTGCGTCCGGCCAGCCTGCTGCTGATCGGCATGTTGGCGGCCCATGGCAATTCCATCCTGCGCAATGTCTACACCATCAACCGCGGCTACGAAGACATCGCCGAGCGCCTGAACAGCCTCGGCGCCCGCATCAACGTCCTGCACGAAATCTAAAGCCGGCAGATACCGTTTAAGTCGTAAATTGTGCTATAATCACCTCTGTTGCGGCCAAAGCCGGTCCCGGGCCGGCGGTAGTATTAGCGGGTGTCGTATAGCGGTTATTATCCTAGTTTTCCAAACTAGTGACGGGAGTTCGACTCTCCCCACCCGCACCAATTATCCAGTGTTTTAGTCGGCCGGCGGCGCTTGCAGGTTGAGTGACAGCCGGGCCGTATCGCCGGCTTCGGCCAGGCCGGTTTGCAAATTAGAACCCGGGGCCGGGCTGCCAAGCGTAACCCGGGCCAGGCCGTCGGGCTCGGGCCTGATATGCAGGACTTGAGTCACCAGACCTCTCGAAATAAGGCTTTCGGAACTGACACCGTTACCGTTATAGCCGCCCAGTATGACGGCCGACAAAGCCAGCAACGCTACGGCAACCATAGCGACCGGGGCCGCGTGTCTGTGCAGGCGCTTGGCTTGCGGCGGGCGGCTCACTTCCACTGCCATTGCGCCTCCAGCGTGGTCAGGTCGGCTGATTGGCCGCTGACGGCGTGAACCAGGATGAAGATGTTTTCGCCCGGGCCGGCCTGGTGCAGCACTGCGGCTTCGACCACGGCTACGCCTTGGGCTTTGTCGGAAGTGTTGACGATATAGGCCGGGCTGCCGGCGAAGCTGCCGGCCGTTTCGCTATCGATAGTGAAATCGGGCAAGTTGCTTTGTACGTCTTTCTCGAGTGCCGATTTGAACACCCCTTCGTAGTCCTGGCTATTTACCGTTTGGGAGGTGTCGGCATAAACCTTGTAGGCGTTGGTCGAATTGCTGAGAGTCGGGCCGTTAAAGGCGCTCATGTCACAACTGTCGGCGCCGTTGCTGACATTAAGCTGGTTGACGAAACCGGCCGAATAACAGGGGGTGGAAACGTCGGAAGCGGCTACCGACGGGGCGCTGATGCCGGGCTTGGCCGGCGTCCCGTTTTGGCTGAAGCGCGGATCGTGCCGAACGGCGTAAGTCCAGACGGCCAGACTGGCTAGGATTGCCAGGCTGGAAAAAACCAGGCCGGCCGTACTAAGCCCGCGCTTCGGTCCGGTACGCGACATGGTGCCCATGATGAGGCCCGCGGTGCCTAACACCAGGCCGATCAGCGCCAAAAACAGCGCGCCGGCAATCCCGGCAATGCCGAAAATCACCGCCAGCAGCGCTTTGGTCTCGCCGGCGTGCTGGGCAGGCTTGGCTAGGGCATAGCTCGGGATGGCGGCAGTACCGTTGCCGGCGGCGGCAAGCGGCCCCGGAGGAGGAGCAGGCGGTTCGGGTGCCCGGTCATTAACTACCTGGGCAATCGGCGATTGCAAGGCCTGGCCGCAGTTACCGCAAAAAGCGGCGCCGTCCTCGGTGGCTTGGTGGCAGTTTGGGCAAGTCATGGTCTTGGTTTTTTGTTGGAGTCTCAGGCCTATTTAAGCATTTTTACCGCAGTGCGTGCAATAAAGGTGGTGGCTCGGGTTGGGATAGCCGCAAGAGCGGCAAAAGTTGTTATGGCCGACCACGCTCAGCCCCAGATCCTGGTCATGCTCCTGGGCCCGCAAGAAAACCAGAAAAAGGCCGCCGGCCGTACCCAGCGTAATCATCAGCGAGCCCGTGGAATAGAGCGGCGAGCCCGATGACAGTCCGAAGTCATACAAACCGTGCAGCACCATCAGCCCGGCCAGCGGTACCAGGACGCCGAACGGCGACTGCGCCGCCAGTTTGCGCTTAACCAGATAGTAGCCGACCAGGCCGGTCGTCGCGGCGTGGAAGAAGGGTGTCATCAGCAGCCGGACAGCTCCGGTTTTGGTACCGAACTGCAGAGTGTAGAGGATGTTTTCCGGCAGTCCGAAGCCGAGACCGGCCAGCGCAAAATAGATAACCCCGTCAGTATGTTCGTTGAAGTAAGGCCGTTTATAGAGCAGAAATGCCAGCGGCAAGAATTTGCAGCCTTCTTCAATCACGCCGATGCTCAGCGTAGTCGCCAGCAAAGTGCCGTAAGGGGTGCCCGGCAGCAGGTCGTTCACCGGTATCAGCCAGCCTTCGAGGAAGCTGGCTGCCACCGCGCCCGCCAGGCCCAGACCGAGCGCCAGCCACAAGATGCCAATCGGCTCTTTTTCGCCATGGTCGTGGGCGATCAGGAACCAGGACAAGGCTACGGCAACACCGATGAAGATTAGCAATAAAGCGAAGAGTAGCATTTGCGATTTTTTATTTTTTGGGGTACGGCTATAGTATACACTAGATTACGCGCCCCGTGCCCCGGTAGCTCAGCTGGATAGAGCAGAGGACTTCTAAGCCTAAGGTCGCAGGTTCGAATCCTGCCCGGGGTACCACTTCACTTATGATCGAAGTCATTCATTATCAGAATGAAGCAATTGAAAAACCTCTTGAAGCGATTATTTCTGAGAGCTACAACGAGGTCTGCAAGCTATTGCCCAAATTACCTAAGAAAATCCGGATATATTTCGGTAATTACAGATTTGTTCCGGAGAGTGGCGTTGGTGGCTTCGCATATGCTCATGACATTATTACTATTTCGATTGACCCCGACTTTAAAGATAGAAAGAAGCAATCTGACGACATCCGTCCAACGGTTTTTCACGAATCCTTCCACATCTTTCAAAATTACACCGGTGAAAGCGGTCCTTTCTCGGCGATCGACAATGCAGTTTACGAAGGCATGGCGACTGTGTTTGAGCGGGAATATTGTGGCATATGGCAGCCGTATGGTGACTACAGAAAAACATCTGAAGAGAAGCTAAAAGGCTGGGTCAAAGATTTACGACAGCTAAGTCTTGAAGATTTTAAAAATACCTACAATGATTGGAAATTCTTTCATCCAAAACTTAAAGAGCCTTGGATTGTTTATAAAGCCGGTACGTGGATGGCGGACGAGGTATTACGAAAATATAAACTCGGTATTTTAGACTTAAGCTCCAAAACAGCAGCCGAAGTACTGTGCCTGTATGACCAGCAAGGTTCTAGCCTCTGACAAGACGCCGTACCACTTATAACTTACTTAACCACCACCACACCCTTAAACCCGCTGCCCGGGTTAAGGTCGTCATGGTAGGTATAGGTACCGGCCTTGCTAAAGACGTAGTCATAGCTGCCGCCGGCAGCAATAGCCTGGCCTGATTTAGGGTCGGGCGTATTGCCGGTAGGCTTAGGGTCATCCGAAGTAACGAAATGGGGCTTGCTGTCGCTATTGGTCCAGACCACGGCCTGGCCGGCCTTAACTGAGACGGTAGCCGGGCTGAAACCGCTGCCGGTGATACTGACGGCGGCCGGGGGAGTGGTGGCGGGGAGCGGTTGGGCCGCTACCGCTGCCGCGCCGGAGCCGGGTGTGGTCGTTCTAAAGGCGTAGTAGCTAACCAGGGACATGAGGGCGATCAGGACCAGCAATCCGGTGGAGACAAACATGGCCCGCCTGATTGAACTCATAGCCCTTGCTGACAAGTCGTCCGTCTGGGCGGCTGCGGCGGCTTGGCTCTGGTGCGGCGAATGTGCCTTGGGGTGTTTAGGCTCGGCTTCGTCAGACATCGTAATGCTTAATCCCTTGAGTCTACGGTACCAAACTGATGTTCTCGACATTCAAGCCCGGTGGCAAAGAGATGTAGAAATGCTGCGACTGATAGCCGGCGGCCGTGTAGTAGTAGTTGTGCTTGATCCCAGGCTTGATATCCGACAGGGTGTAGTTGCCGTTAGCATCGGTACTGGCCGCAGCGGCACCGCCGCTAATCGTAGCCCGGCTGTCGGTGTAAACGTAGGCGTTGGCAATCGGGTTATGGGTAGTACTGTCGGTTACCGTTCCCTGCACCGTTATAGTAGTCGCGCTGGCGGGCGTGGTAGCGTTAGCCGAAGCCGAAGCGGCCGATAGGTTCTGAGCCGCATCTACCGCTTTGACATAGTAAACGTAGTTGGTGCCGGCATTCAGGCCTGTATCGCCATAACTGGTGGTAGTCGATGTCCCGACAAGGCTGGCGTTGCCGCCGCCGGTGCTGCGGTAGATCTTGTAACCGGTGACACCCACGTTGTCGGCGCTGGCGGTCCAGCTCAGATTAATCTGGGAACTGCTGGCGGCCGTAGCGCTCAAGCCGGTCGGCTGGGACGGGGGCGTAGTGTCGGCTGTAGGGGCGGACGGCCAGGTAACGCTAATTTCGTTAGCCCAGTTAGAGCCGGCCACCGCATTGCCGCTGGCGTCAAGCGGCAGGATGCCGTAATGGACGGTTTCGCCGGCCGCCGGTGCCGAGAAGCCGCAGTTGGAGGAAGCCGGCAAGCAGCTGGTGCCCCTGACGTGCGGCCAGGAATAGTCGGTATTGCGGGTAGTGGTGGGGTTGTGTACCTGGGCCACGACGTAGCTGCTGGCGCCCGGGTAGGCTGACCAGCTCAGGGTCTTGGTGGTAGCGTTCCAAGACAGGTTCTGAACGGAGGTAGGCGGTGGTGGCGTGGCGGCATTACTGACCGTCACCGTGACATTCGTGGCGGTCGTGGTAGTCGTGCCGGTGTTAGAGGCTACGGCTGTCAGGGTATGCGTGCCGTTGGCTACCTGGGAGGTGTCCCAACTGTAAGAATAGGGCGAAGCCGTGTCGGCCGAGCCGAGGTTATTGCCGTCCAGCTTGAACTGGACCGACGTAGCGTTAGAAGTCGTGGCAGTAATCGACGTGGTGCCCGAAACGGTGGCGTTGTTAGCCGGAGAACTGATGGAAATAGTCGGCGCCGGGATCGCAGCCTGGTTGTTGACGGTTACCGTGACGGTGCTGGAGGTGGTACTGCCGGCGCTGTTCGTGGCCACGGCGCTCAAGGTGTGGGTCCCGTTAGCCGCCGTGCTGGTGTCCCAACTGTAAGAATAGGGTGAAGCTGTGTCGGCCGAGCCGAGGTTATTGCCGTCCAGCTTGAACTGGACCGACGTAGCGTTGGTAGCAGCAGCGCTAATCGTAGTGACCCGTGAGACGCTGGCATTATTGGCCGGCGCAGATATCGATATGGTCGGTTTAGGCGGGGCGGTTTGGTTGTTGACGGTTACCGTGACGGTGCTGGAGGTGGTGCTGCCGGCGCTGTTCGTGGCCACGGCGCTCAGCGTGTGGGTCCCGTTAGTGGCTTGGGTCGTGTCCCAGCTTGTAGTAAACGGCGAGCTCGTGGCGGCCGAGCCGAGGTTGGCGCCGTCGAGTTTGAATTGGACGGAGCTGGTGCCGGAGCTGGCAGTCGCCGTGACGCTAGTGGTGCCGGAAACGGTGGCATTACCGGCCGGGGCACTTATGCTGACGGTCGGCGGCCTCTGAGCCGCGGCTACGGTTATGGTTTCCTGCGCGGTTGTCGTAAGCCCGGCCGAATCCGTCGCTTTGGCCGTCAGAGTATGGGTACCGGTGCTTACTTTCGTAGAGTCCCAGTTAACGCTATAAGGACTTGTAGTATCCGTGCCTACGGTAGTGCCGTCTATGGCGAAAGCCACGCTTAGGCCGGTCGTACCGGAACTGCCGTCACTGGCGTTAGCGCTCAACGGCACGCTTGTGCCGCTAACCGTGGCGCCGCTGGCCGGCGACGTAATGCTGACCGTCGGCGGAGCCTGGCCGGTCGTACAGTTGCTGCCGTCGTTAGCCGGAGTGTTCGGATCATCAACCGGAGTACAGGTGGGGTCGCTTAAAAACAGCAGCTTGTCGACGCCGACGCCCGGCTCGCGGCCGGTCATGACGATTGTGTGGTTGCCGGCCGTCAAATTAGCCGTAATCAAAGAGCTGGTGCTGCCGTTCTGGTAGTTTACCCATGTCCAGCCGCTGGAGGAAATGCTGGAGCTGTCGCCGACGTCAATCGCACAACCGCCGTCAATTTGCAAATAGTAAGAATTGTTGGTGCTGTCCGCGGCCTGCATGCGGGTCCAAATCGAGTAGGTGCCGGCAGTCGTTACGTTAATCGTCTGGGTGTCAGTTCCCTGGTTCGGGTCGGGCGTATTAGCGCAGGCGGCTGACGCCAGCCCGGCGTTAAACAGGCTGGCAAACATCAAAACCGAGCAAGCGAACACGGCGGACAGCAGGCCTAAGCTAGTACGTTTTTGACCTGCATATGAAAGATTTATTTTTTTATAAAACATCAGATATGTTTATGGCTATTCACTGGGAAGTATAACATAAGCAATTATTTTTCAAAATTTTTTGGCCGGGGCATGGGGCTTATAGATAACGTTAATGTTTACAGCTGCGGCAAGCTATTATAGAATCAGTGTGAAGCTTAGCTCCTAAGTTGTTGTTATGAAATACAAAATACCCCTTAAACGCGAACATTGGCCCTTAGTCGGTTTTGTCACGGTCTTTGCCGTCATCGGCACTTTTCTCCTGTACAGCTCCCATGCCGCCACGCCTTATGTCAGCCTGAACGCCAGCAGCGGCACGCTGGGCGGCGGCGCCACGCTGCAAACCGACTCCAGCGCCAGCAGCGGCCAATATGTGAAGTTCGGTTCTGCATCAGGCGGTGGTAACAAAATGGTTGTCGGCTTAAACGCTGGCGGTAACGATACTGTCGCTCAAAATGTAGCGGGAGCGGTTAAATATGACCGGTTCGATACGGAAGAGTTTTTCCCGCAAGACATACTCGGCGGCCTCGAGTCCGCCGACGGACAAACCGGATCGCAGGTCAAGGGCCTTGCGAGTCTAGGCATAAAAGTAGATCTTTTATTTAGCGGACCTTACACCTATAACAACGGGGTTAGCACGCTGACGAATACTTCGGTAAAAGAGAGTAACGGTACCACTGTTGACGGTATTACTAATTGGGTCACAAACACCCTTAGCTATTACCAGCAGTATTGTAATCCTACGGAGTGCCCATCGCTGGAAGTTCTTAATGAACCGGCGGGTTGGTGGTTCTGGGGCACGGGCTCAAGCCAGTCGGCGCTCGTTTCTGACTCAGCTAACGCCGATGATTACGCCAAGCTTGTTCAAGCGACTTACGTAGCGTTTCATCAGGCCTACCCGACTAACGCGCCGCTTATCCTGGCGACCGTCGACGGCAGTAGCGGCGTGTCGTGGGGCAGTGAATGGTGGAACTATGATTCCTCGGTTTTGGGCAACTCCAGCAGCTACGTGGATGGCGTGATAGTACACCCTTACGGTGGTAACGATACCCCTAGCCAGTCTAAACTAGGCAATCGTACACTGGTAACCAGCGCTAATACTACTTTCAACAAGCCCGTTTACGTCACCGAAGTAGGCTGGCCGACTGATACCTCGGGTGATACGCCTACGACTACCAACGCTACCGGTGATAGCATGCAATGGCCCCAGGAAAACTGTCTTTCTTCTACGAACTGCTCGAGCGGTGCTAACCAAGGTGACCAATGTGACAATGTTTATAACTTCATTAATTGGGCGCGCGGGACTAACTATGTTAACGGAGTGTACATCTTCGGCTACGAAGATTATGGTACCAACGATTTCTATGGCATGTTCACTTCCGGAGGTACGGCCAAACCGGCTTATAACGCCTTGAAGGCTGCTGCCAATCTCCAGCCTAACCCCTGTCCGAATCCTATATCATACTAGAAAATAATTTGAAGCTGGTTGTAGTCGGGCGACTTTTAAGCTATAATCACCTCTGTTTTCGGCAGCGGAGACGATCATGGCGGGTGTAGCTCAGTTGGTTAGAGCGTCGGGTTGTGGTCCCGAAGGCCGTGGGTTCGAGCCCCATCACTCGCCCCATATTTATTGCTTAGATGTCGGCTGGCGGCCGGTAAGTTTCTTCTTGAAGTGGCTGATTAGCGCCTTGCCGAACGGCGCTGTGTATTCGTTCGTTACCGTAACCTTGTCATAAATATCCTCGAAGACACCGTCGGCATGGTATTGCTTGCGCAGACTGTCGTATCGCTTCCGGTCATATATTTGCCAGAACTGCCGCTTCGGGAAATACGAGTGGGCGTAAAGCGTCTTGTGCGCGCCCAGCCGCATGATTTCGTCTTCGACCGCGCGGTTAAGCTGTTTGAATTGCTCGAAATTCCGGGCCGTGGTCTTGCCCCATACCCCGACGTTCATGGCGTATTTCGACTCGGTCGGCGGCAGGCCGAAAATATCTTTGGGTTCGTTATGCGGTTTCATCGGCAGCAGCCATAGCGGCCAGATATCCAGGTTGGCGCGCACGTATTCCAGGAAGGCCGGAACTTTTTCCTTGGCCATGAAGATGTCTTGCGCGAAAACCCGTTGCGAGACAGCCGTCTTTTGAACGCCCCTATATAAGAAACGCGTATGCATGGCCTGGTCCAGCAGCCGTCTGGTGAGTTTTGTGAAGGGCAG
This sequence comes from uncultured Candidatus Saccharibacteria bacterium, assembly GCA_963716945.1. GTDB lineage: Bacteria > Patescibacteriota > Saccharimonadia > Saccharimonadales > UBA4665 > DASRLG01. Next base: position 22,442 of record OY970322.1, read on the forward strand.
CTTCAAATAGTCAAAGACCAGCGGCCCGACCCAAAACCCTCCCCGGTCATAGCGAAACAAGTAGTCCATGACGGGGATGCACTCTTCGTAGTCTGCGGCCCGGTGGCGCTTGAGCACCGCTTTGGCGTGCAGGTAAAACCATTCGTCGCCCGGCTGGCGGGTCGTGGTCAGCGGCTTGAACGGCTTATCGGTAAACTTGCCTGTCATAACCACGGCGCTGGCCGGCGAAAAGATAATCGCGTCGATGAAATCAAGGCCGCGCCCGTTTTCGATAAGCCCGTCAATTATCTCCAGCGCCTGCTGCGGGCTGTTGGCGGGGCGGTATCTCAGACTGACGTATGGCTGGGCGGCGATGAGCCGTAGTTTGACGGAAGTCAAAATGCCGACGGAGCCGTAGGAACAGGCGGTTCCCCAGAACAGATCGGGGCGCTCGGAGCGCGAGGCCTTAACTGCCTCCCCGTTGCCAAGCACCAGCTCATATTCCAGGGCCGTGTGGTGGAAGCCGCTGTATTTGAATGAGCTGCTCTCGGCTGCCCCGCCCTGGATGCCGCCGCCGACGCTAATGCCGGGGAACTCCATGACTACCGGCGGCAAAAGACCGTGCTTAAGCGTGGCTTCCACCAGTTCGTCAAGCTGGACGCTGGGCTCGACTACCGCGTATTTCTTCTCGGTGTTAATCTCGATGATATGATTTAAGGCGCTGGTATCGACGACGTGGCGGCCTTCGAAATCGGGCAGGCGTGTGGAATTGCTGGAGCCGTGATAAATTTTAATGAACTTTTTCGGGGCGCGGCTTTTGACCTGGGTGCGTATATCCTGCAGCCGCTTCTGGTGGTCGTCCATAGGCTACCAATTATAACGGTTCGGCGGCCGCGGCCGTTAAGGTTGCCGCCCGGTTACGCTTTGATCTTAATGACGACTTTGCCGCGCGGGTGGGCGCTAATTTGGTACTGCATGGCGGCGGCGGTCTGGTCCAGCGGAAAGACCTTGTCGACGTTAATCTTAAGCTTGCCGGAGTCAACCAGTTCGGCAATCTTGGCCAGGCGCTCGGCAGTAACATGGCTGAATTGGGCGGTATAGCGGATGTCATACTGCTTCACCAGCTCCTCATCGGGCTGCGCCACCATGGAGACCAGGGCACCGCCCGGTTTCAGAATGGCGTATGACTTGCGGTTGGTCTCGCCGCCGACAGTATCGAATACGGCGTCATAGTCTTTCAGCAGCTGGGAGAAATCCTGGTTCTGGTAGTCTATGACTTCATCGGCCCCTAGGCTCTTGACGAATCCGGCCTCGGCCGCGCTGGCCGTGGCGGCTACGTACGCGCCAAGCTGCTTGGCCAGCTGGACGGCTACCGAACCGATGCCGCCGGCGGCGCCGTGGATGAGGATTTTCTGTCCGGCCTGGAGGGCGATGTGGTCGACTAGGGCTTGATAGGCACTGGCGCTGACCAGCGGCAAAGCGGCGGCCGACTCGAAGTCCAGGCTGGCCGGTTTGGCCGCCAGCCGGTCGGCATGGACAGGTGTAAATTCAGCGAAGGAACCATGGCCGCTAAGCGCCCCGGCCTGCCCATAAACGGCTTGCCCCGGTTCAAACCCGGTCACGCCGGTGCCGACCGAAACGACGGTGCCGGCGACATCGCCGCCCAGTATGGCCGGGAACTCCAGTTCGCCCATTTGGCGCACCGCGCCCTGGCTGACTTTGATGTCAAACGGGTTAATTGCCGCGGCATGCGCCTCGACCAGCACTTCGCCCTCGGCGGCCTCGGGTTTCGGGGCGTCGTTATTAATCGTTATCGCGTCTGGACCGTCGTAGCTGTTGAGTTGTGCGGCTTTCATAAATCCCCTTGTCTTAACCTATTACTATACATAATATAGTGATAGTCCGGCCCTGTCAAAACTAATGCCGGCGGCGGCACGAAGCGGCCGGCGAATGATCTTCCATATTCACAATTATAAGTTGGTATACTTAGTATTAACTAATTGACAAGCGGGGCTCTAATGAAACGTTTTCTTCGACTGGTGTGGGACTATAGACTGTTTAGCCTGGCTTCGGTAACGGTCATCGCCGGCCTTATCTTGGAGCTGGCCGGCCGGCATACGGCCGCCCATTGGCTGCTGGGCATAGTTTCAATCGTCGAAGTCCTGCCGCTGGGCTGGGACATGTGGCAGGATGTCCGGTCCGGCCGCTACGGCATCGACATCCTGGCGGCCACGGCCATTATCACTTCCGTTCTGTTAGGCCAGTATTGGGCCGGCATGGTCGTGGTATTGATGTTGACCGGCGGCGAGGGGCTTGAGGATTTCGCCGAACACCGGGCCCGGACCGAGCTTGACGCCCTGCTCAAACACGCTCCCGAAACGGCCCATGTCATCCGTAAAGGCAAAACCCTGAACGTTAACGCCCGGGAACTCCATGTCGGCGACAAACTGCTTATTAAGGCCGGCGAGCTGGTGCCGGTCGATGCCGTCATGGTCGAAGGTATGGCCAGCTTCGACGAGTCTTCCCTGACCGGCGAAAGCCTGCCGCAGACCAAGCAGGCCGGCGATAAGCTGCTAAGCGGGTCGATCAACCTTGACGGCCCGGTAACCGTCAAAGCCACGGCCAGCGCCGATGACAGCCAATACCAGCAAATCGTGCGGCTGGTGCGCAGCGCGGCCGCCAGCCAGGCCCCGTTTGTCCGTTTAGCCGACCGCTACAGCCTGCCCTTCACCGTCTTGGCCTATGCCATCGCCAGCACCGTCTGGGTTTTGAGCGGCCAAGCCGTTCGTTTTCTCGAAGTTATTATTGTCGCCACGCCCTGCCCCTTGCTGCTGGCCGCCCCGATTGCCCTGATGAGCGGCATGGCCCGCGCCAGCCGTTACGGTATCATTGTCAAAACCGGTTCGGCCCTGGAAAAGCTGGCCGAAGCCCGGACCATAGCTTTTGACAAGACCGGTACGCTGACTAGCGGCGTCCTGCAGGTCTCCGAAGTTAAGGCCTTCGGTTCGTACAGCCAAGACGAAGTACTGGCCCTGGCCGCCAGCCTGGAGCAGAACTCCAACCACATACTGGCCCATGCCATCGTTGCCGGCGCCCAGGCCAAGAAGCTAAAGCTCGTTAAAGCTAAGCACGTCCAGGAGATTTCCGGCCGCGGCCTCCACGCCAATATCAAAGGCCGGACGATTCTGGTCGGTCGCTTTAGCCTGCTGGAAGAAAATGGCGTGCATCTGCCCAAGCAGTTCAAGCCCGGTGACATCAAGCAGACCGCCGCTTACCTGGCGGTCGACGGCAAACTGGCCGGCATCATCATGCTGAAAGACGAACTGCGCCCGGAAAGCAAAGCCACGATTGACGCGCTGCGCGTCCTTAAGCTCAAAGAAATTATCATGGTTACCGGCGACAACCAGGCTACCGCCCAGTCAATCGCCAAGCAGCTGGGCATCACGCATGTCCACGCCGAAACCCTGCCGGCCGACAAGCTGCACATCCTCGAAGAGGCCAAGCAGCGGCCGCTGGTATTTGTCGGTGACGGCGTTAACGACGCACCGGTCCTGACGGCCGCGGATGTCGGCATCGCCCTTGGTGCCCGGGGTTCGACCGCCGCCAGCGAATCGGCCGACATGGTAATCATGCTGGACGACGTCGGCCGGGTCGCGACCGCCTTCATTATCGCCAGGCGGACCTTCCAGATAGCCCGCCAAAGCATCCTGGTCGGCATCGGCTTGAGCGTCCTGTTGATGCTGATATTCGCGACCGGCAAATTCCCGCCCCTGGCCGGTGCCATTATTCAGGAAGTCGTCGACGTGGTCGTCATCTTCAACGCGCTGCGCGCCCACCTCATTTCCGTCAACGATTGACCAGCATCAGTGCCACGAGCATCGGCACCAGCAGATTATCAAGGCCGAGGATTGCCAGGTTCTCAAGGACGGTGGCCAGAGCGCTGACCAATATGACATAGCCCAGGCTCAAAGCTGTGCCGCTCCAATGCTCAAACGCCAGCAGGATCGCCGCCGATATCAGGAAAAAACTCAACGTGCCGGCTACGCTCTTGGCATGCCCGAAGATCAGGTATTTCAAACGGTTGCCGTAATGGACGCCGACTATGGCCGCCAGCCCGTCGGCCAGCGCCATCTGCAGCAGGGCGGCGGCATAAATCCACTTGTCGTGGGTTACCAGCGCCACCAACCCGACCGACACGGCAAAGAACAGTTCGCCCCAGGTCGGCCGCTGCACGCTATGAATAGCCTGAAAAACTCTCAGGTATTTTGATATCGTCACGACTACCAGGAAAGCCGCGCTTAGGCCTTCTATTTGATGCCAGGTTAAAAAGAAGGGCCAGGCCGCCACGAAGCTGCCGACCGTCAGGTGGATGAATTTACGGCTGAACTCGCTGTGTACGACGCGCGACCGCCACCACAGCTCGTTGCAGACCAATAGGACGAAGACCGCCAGCATGGTCAGAATAAGTTCCATCATAATATTGTACGCCAGCTGGCGGCTATCCGCCGACTTTAGTGAGGCATTTTCCGACTAAATCATGGTCGGGGTGGCGGGATTTGAACCCACGACCTCCGCGTCCCGAACGCGGCGCGCTACCAAGCTGCGCTACACCCCGTAATTACAGAGGTTGATTATAACGAAACTGAGAGACTATTACCAGGGGGAGGTGGCGGTACTGGAGGGCGTTCGGCTAGTACGGCTTCCGTTTCGGCAACAACCAGGCCGCTAGGACGAGTCTTATCATAAGCATACGTCCTGAGGAAACTAAGCGGCACCAGCGCCTCGTCAAAGTAAGCGTCGACCACGTCCATTACCGCCTGACTTCTGGTTTGCTCATGCCGGTGCAAGTCGGTGAAAGCCTCACGGGAAAAAGTTCCTACCCAGGGGTGTTCTTCGGCCGGCCTTAACTCACCGTCGACTGCCACTGACGCAAAAGCTACGTGCACGCCGTCCAAATAATCAAGAATGGCAATGATGCCTTTGGGCTCCGTTAGCAGGCCGCTTTCTTCTTCGGTTTCACGGATAACGCACTCGATCAATGTTTCGGGTTTGGTTAGGGAGTTTACTTCGGGTCTAGTTTCGGGCTTTGAATTACGGCCGCCGCCCGGAACGTTAATAAGTCCCCATTTTCGGGGAGCAGTTTCCTGAACCGCTACGATGTCTCCGCTATCGGGCGGGTACTCGAATACATTAATCGCCCCCACTTTTTCAATCATATACGAACCACAATAACAGAATATTGACAGTAAGGCATTAAGTCGTTGTTACTTAGTCTATGGTCGGGGTGAGAGGACTCGAACCTCCGACCTCCGCGTCCCAAACGCGGCGCGCTAGCCAACTGCGCCACACCCCGACGGTGTGTAACAGAGGTTGATTATAACGAAAATACCGGACGATTACCACGTCAGTTGAATTTGCTCAATGGATTCGGCCAATCCGCTGTCGCCGACTTCGACCAGGACGGCGTTGAATTGGCTGAGGCCTTCGGTCTCCAAGACATTGCGGGTAGGCCGTTCGTCGCGCCAGCGCGGTATGACGCTACTAAACTTAACACCAAGCGAGGCGTCAAGGCTGCCGCACATGCCGACGTCCGTGATATGGGCCGTACCGCCGGGCAAAACCCGGGCATCGGCAGTCGGCACGTGCCAATGGTCGCCGATAACGGCCGTCACCCGCCCATCGAGATAATGGCCGATAACGACTTTCTCGCTGGAATAGTCGCCGTGGAAATTGACGACCGCAGCAAGCCGGTCAACAGCTTTTTGGCTGTCCAGAATCCGGTCGATGACTTTCAGCGGGTTATCGACCGGTTTGGCGGCATCCTTGCCGACTATCCGGCCCAGCAGGCTGATAACCAGGACTTTGCCGGCGGCCGTTTCGACATACTTCCAGCCCAAACCGGGCGTACCGGCCGGATAATTGGCCGGCCGGATAATCGGCTGGGCGGGGTCGGCCATAGCCGGGATGATTGACCTATCGTGCAAACTCCAGTTGCCGCCGGTGCAAAAATCAACGCCGGCTTTTTGCAGACGCTTAAACTCAGCCGGGCCAACCCCCTTGCCGTCGCTAACGTTTTCCGCTTGGGCGATTACCAGGTCGATTCGTTTAGCTGAACGTAGCTTGGGCAGGGCTTGTTCGACCGCCCGCAGCCCGGTTTCGCCCATGATATCGCCGATATATAAGATGTTCATCGCAGCATCTCGATCAGCTGCGGGAATTCGGTGAAGCCGGCTTCGCTGTTCAGGTGGCCGCCGTCCGGAATGATGACCGGCTGGACGCCGAGCGCATCAGCCACGTATTTAAGCTCCGCCTGCGGTACGTAAGGGTCGTTGTCGCCATAAATAACCGCCGCCCAGCGCAGCTTCTGCCTGACGCTTTCGAAATCAATCAGCCTTTCGCCAAGGAAATAGCTGTTCAGCCCGGCCCCGTAATCCCGGGCGAAGCCGGCAACCGATAGGAAGCGGTTGACTTGCCCGTCGGCCTGTTCGATGAAGTCGAGTGCCGCGGTTGCCCCCAGCGAGTGGCCGACTATTGTCAGCTGGCCGAGGTTGACGCCTTCAACGGTGGTTTTAACCGTCTCCAGCCAGGTCTGCCTGTCAGGGTGTTCGGGCCCGGGCATTTCCGGCATTAAGATCTTATGGCCCTGTCCTTCCAATTCGTCATGCAGCCACTGCTGCCAGTGAATGCCGACATGGCCGCCGAGGCCGTGGATTATTAGGACGGTTTGCATGGCTGGTCGAGGATCTACTTGGCGAATTCGACGGCGCGGGTTTCGCGGATGACGTTGACCTTGATGGTACCGGGATACTGCATGGTCGACTCGATCTTGGTAGCGATATCGCGGGCCAGTTTGATCGCCGACAGGTCGTCAACCGATTGCGGCTTGACGAAAACCCGGACTTCGCGGCCGGCGCTAATGGCATAGGACTTCTCGATGCCGGGGAAGCCGTTGGCGACGTTTTCGAGGTCGCGCATGCGGTCGCCGAAATTCTCGGCGCTGATGTTGCGGGCCCCCGGACGGGCGGCGCTGACGGCATCGACGGTACGGATGATGAGGGCTTCGACAGTGGTGGCCTCAACATCGTCGTGGTGCTGCTCGGCCGCCAGGGCGACCTCTTCGGGCGCGCCGTACTTACGCAGGATTTCGCCGGAAATGTGGTGGTGCTTGCCCTCCATCTTGTGGGTCAGCGCCTTGCCGAGGTCATGTACCAGGGCGGCGTACTTGGCGGTCTTGACGTCGGCACCGACCTCTTCGGCGATAACGGCCGCCATGTGGGCCATTTCGGTCGAGTGCTTGAGAACGTTTTGGCCGTAGCTGGTACGGTACTTGAGTTCGCCGAGCAATTGCAGGATTTCCTTGGGGATGCCGATGATACCGACTTCGCGGGCGGCGTCTTCGCCGGCCCGCATAACGTCCTTTTCGACGTTTTTCTGGGCTTTGGCGACGACTTCCTCGATGCGGCCGGGGTGGATACGGCCGTCCTTCATTAACATTTCCATGGTCTGGCGGGCGACTTCCCGGCGGACCGGGTCGAAGCTGCTGAGCACGACGTAGCCGGGCGTATCATCGACCATGATGTCGACACCCGTGGCGCGCTGTAAGGCCTGGATATTGCGGCCTTCTTTGCCGATGATGCGGCCCTTCATTTCTTCGTCTTCAAGCTTGACGCTGGTAATCGTCCGTTCGGCCGTAACCTCGCTGGCCATCCGCTCCATGGCCGTGGTAATAATCAAGGCGGCTTTTTCTTCGGCGTTGTCGCGGGCCTCGTTCTGCAACTTGCTAATCAGGCCCGTCAGGTCGTTCTTGATATCGCGCTCGGTCATTTGCATCAGCTTGTCGGCGGCGTCGGCTTTGCGTCAGCTTGGCGATCTTTTCCAGCTTCTCCTGCTGCTTGGTCCTGATGCCGCGGATTTCGTTCTTGAGCTGCTCGACTTCGTCTTCGTTTTTGCGCAGGGTTTCGCTGCGCTTGTCGAGTTCATCGAGTTTTTTGTCGAGGTTTTCTTCGCGAGTGACCAGCCGGCTTTCCAAATCTTTCAATTCGCGGCGGCGGGCATGCTCTTCCTTACGGGTTTCCTCGATTTCTTTTTTGGCCTCTTCCTTGGCTTGTTCAATCAGTTTGTTGGCTTCGCGCTTAGCTTTCTCCAGGTCCTTTTTGGTGCGCTCCTCGGCTGAGCCCATGCGTTGTTTGTTAACGGCGGCATTGGCGCCAAAGCCAGCCACCAGCCCCACTATAGCGAGCACTACTGGTAACATAGTCGTTCCTTTCTTGTAGCACAGAAAAGTCTTATTTCAGGCAATCGCTATCACTTCTCTAGTCTGAAAAACTAATCTGAAAATCGAATAATATTGGTTGGTCGGATTTACTCAAGCGCTCTCAAAACGCGGCAATTCCTATTCCAAATATACGCCGACAATCGCGTTCTGGTCAACCGCACGGCATCAAAAGCCAGGCCCGAAGCTATTTTTTAGGCGGTGTAATATGCGGCGGGGAGCCGTATTCGGGAATGGCGGCCCGGTCATCCTCGCCGGCCGCGATGGCGGCGCTACCCGTTTCGATCCAGTCGGCACCGCCTTTGGCCATTAGCGGCAGGCGCAGACTGTAGGCCAAGGCATTGGCCACGCTCAAACCGATGCGTAACCCGGTAAAGCTGCCGGGACCCCGGAAAGCTATTATGGCGTTAAGGTCGGCCAAGCCGCGGCCCTGCGATTCCAGCAGTTCCTTGATTTTAGTATGGATAGTTTCTGCCAGTTGGCGATGGGCGGGCCAAACCGAATAAGCGAGTTTCGTGCCGCTCTCGAACAAACCGACTTCGGCTTCGGGCTTATCGGTTCTGATGGTCAGTATTAGCATATGCTTAACATGTTAAGTATTTCGGGGAATTAGGTAGGCCAGCGCGGCCGGATAATTAAAGGTCAGTTCACGCCGGTTTTCGGCCAAGGCCTTAATATGGACGCTCAAGCGCTCGGGCGGCAAAACACCTTCGACGATCCCGCCCCACTCAACGGCTATAACGGCCAGGGGGTCGGCCAGGACTTCGGCCAGTTCGACCTCCATGATGCCGGGGTCTTTCAGGCGGTAAAAGTCAAAGTGGTATAGGGTCAGGCGGCCGGCTTTGTACTGGTTGCCTAGCGTGAAGCTGGGGCTGCTGACTTTGTCCCGGCTGCCCATGCCGCCGGCCAAACCGCGTACGAAAGCCGTCTTGCCGCCGCCCAGGTCGCTCACCAGCTCGATAACTTCGCCGCCGCGCACCTTACGTCCGATTTCCCCGGCGAGATCCAAGGTAGACTCTAAGCTGGTACATTCTGTTCGCCAGGTCCGCTCGGTACTCATATGCCCCGTATAGTAGCGCGGCGGCGGCGACCAGGGCAAGCGTCCAGGCATGGATTGGTTCCGCGGCTGGCTGGTCGTCTGTCGGCTGGCTGGCTGCCAAGGCGGCGGTTTTGGTTTTCTTGGCCTTAGCCGCGGAGGCCTTGGACGGTTTGGCGGCGGCGGATTTGGCGGCTACCTTTTTGGCGGCCGGCGGCTGGTCGATGACATTAGGCGAGCCCGGTGTCAGCTTGGTCGTCCAATACCATTTGCCGTTCGCTAAAGCCCAGGCCAGACCGTCCTTAGCGGTTCCATAAATACCGGTCGCGGAGACCGAATTGCCGAATGGGTCCAGCAGCCTGGCCTGGCCGCCGCTATTGCTAAGGCTGAGGCCGGTGGCCGACGAATAAAAGGCCGTGAAGCCGTGGGCCAGTAAACCGCTGCCCGACGGAAACCTGTAGCTGTGCAAAGTCGTAGTTCCGACTTGCAGGCTGAAGCCGCTCAGGTCAAAAGCCACGTCATTAGGATTATAAAGCTCTATAAATTCATCAGTGGCGTCATTGCCTGTGCCGTCAGGGTTGGGCAGCAATTCGGTTACCGTCGGGGCCATCAACCCTATGTCCGCCGCCGGCAAACTGGCCGTGTCCGGACTCGGCGTGCCGCCGCTATCGTTGGCCGACAAAATAGTAGCCGCCGGTTCATTACCCGGCAGAAGCTGAGACAGGCCGCTGGCCACCTGGCTTGAGCTATCGGTACCGCCGACCAGGTCACAAGGGTTGGTAGTGTCAGGCTGGACGGCTTGCCAGCTGCCGGCGCCGGCCGCGTTAACGGCCGGGTTATTCCGCGCGTCGGTCGGCTGACGCTGCAAAAAGGCGGCCGTATTGGCCGGCAGGGTCTGGGCGCCGGCGGCGGCCGTTTTGGACCAGCCGACATAGTCTTGCAAAACCGGCGTCACCGATCCTCCCGGGCTGGCCTGGTTAAAGGCCAGTACCTCGACTAGCCCGGCCGTACTTGACAGGCCAAGCGACACCGAATCGACCGTTAGCTGGTAGCACAACAGCAGCGTCCCGTCATTGACCATAAAATAACCATGCGGCGGTACGGTGCCCGACAGGCTGACCAGCTTGCTGCTGGTAGCCTTGGCCAGGTCGTAATTATTGAAATACTCCAGCTGGTACTTGCTCGCGTCAATAGCAGAATCGGTGGAGTTGTAGAGCGTGATGAACTGCCCGTTACTGCTGGTGATTTTGAGCTGGCTAACTACGAGGGAAGGAGCACTAGCCGTTGCCGCCCGGGCCGGTGCCGGCAACCCGAACGCGAGTAAACCCGCTACTACGATTGCCGGGCCGGCTGCCTGGAGTATTTCTTTTGTCCGCCGCATAGTAGACAGGATTGTAGCCATCCGGCTGCCGGACCGGCAAGCATAGGCGTTTTGCAAGTGCTGCAAACGTTAAGTTTTTTAATTTTTCCCTGGCGGCGATAGTACAAACTGGTTAGCCGTCCGGCCTACGCGCTATACTGTAAACATGCTCCAGCTAAGCGCCAGCCTGCTCAACAAGTCGGTTCTATCGCTGCGTACCAGCGCGCCGGTGGCGACGATTATCGGACCGATTATCAATCCCGACAACCTCAAGGTCGAAGGCTTTTACTGCCAGGACCGGTTCGACAAGCAGCAGCTGGTTTTGCTCTGCCAGGACATACGCGACGTACTGCCCCAGGGCTATGTCGTTAACGACCATGACGTGCTGGCCGAGCCGGAAGAACTGGTACGCCTGCAGAAAGTCATGGAACTCGACTTCCAGCTGATTGGCAAGCCGGTCGTCACGCTCAGCAAGGTCAAGGTCGGCAAAGTCAGCGACTACGCCGTCGAAACCGAAACCATGTTCATCCAGAAGATTTATGTCGCCCAGTCTATCCTCAAGAGCCTGACCGGCGGCTCCCTCAGCGTCGACCGCACCCAGATCAACGAAATAACGCCCCGCCGCATCATCATTAACGACCTGCTTAAGAAGTCGCCCGTACCGGCTTCGGCCTCTATCGCCTAGACCCGGCAGCCGCGACGAAGGCCTTAAATAATCCGCGCCACTCAGGTTCGGTTTCGGCTTCCAGGGCTTCAGGGTGAGACTGCAGGCCGATGACGAAATTGCCGCCCGGGAGTTCAATAGCCTCGACTACCCCGTCCTCGGCATGGGCAGTAGCGACCAAGCCCGTGCCTAGATCTTTGATCGTTTGGTGATGCAAGGTGTTAGTCCGGAGGCTTTCGGTACCCAGGGCTTTGGCCAGCCTGGAACCGGGTTTCAGCTGCAACCGGTGGGCCAGGTGGTGAAAATCCCGCTTATGTATATTGGCCTGGTGGTCGGCGGCTGAGGGCACGTTGATATCAGTATCCGAGTGCAGGCTGCCGCCCAGAGTCACGTTAATCAGCTGCATGCCGCGGCAGATCCCGAGCACCGGTTTGCCGTCTGCCAGCGCCCATTCAAGCAGTTGTCTTTCCTGACGGTCGCGGCGCGGCGACAGCCTGGTCTGCAGCGGGTGAGTAGCGGCATTGATCTTGTTGGACGAACGCGGCATGTTATAAGCTTCGGGGTCCAGGTCACTGCCGCCGGGCAGCAGTAAGCCGTCGGACCGCTCGTACAGTTGCCGCAGCGCGGTGCCGTCGTCGGTCAGCGGTATTATGAACGGCGCGCCGCCGGCCCGGATAATCGCGTCGCTATAAGTATGGAATTGGCCGTAAACGACGGGCAGCCATTTTTCACCGCTATTAATAAACTCGCCGGCCGCAATCGCTATGAACGGTTTCATATCCGTTATTTACTTTAACACGCGCGGTGCCGCGGGCGGCGGTTTCAGGCCGTGTCGTCTTCGCCGAGAGCTGACTTTATATCGCCGTAGTTGAAGCCCTGGCCGGCCAGGTACTGCATTAGCTTGAGGTTATCGCGGTATTTGGCCTGCCGGCGTTTGCGCTCGATCACGGCGCGCAGAGCGGCCTGTTCGTCTTCGGACTCGTTGCCTACCGCGGCTTGGATGATGTCGCCGGGGACGTGTTTTTGGCGTAATTCTTGAATTAGCTTGCGGCGCGATTTGACGTGGAGCAGCCGGCGGTCGCTGACAAAAGCTTCGGCGAACTTCTTGTCATCCAGCAAGTTAGAATTACTTAACTTGTTAAGTATGCTTGCAGACAGGGTAGGGGAAGCGCCTTTACGCTGCAGGTAAGTCGTGACTTCCCATCGGCTGCGCGGCCGGATAGCCAGATAGCCCAAAACGTTACCGTAGAGCTTATCGTCAGCTGAAGCCTGCTTGAATTCCCTAAGCTGCTGCTTGGTCAGCTCCTGGCCGTTGACCAGTTTGCTGTCGAGCAGAGCCGTGTCGCTCAAGCTGAACTCATACTTGCCGTCAACGAAAATCGAATACCGGCCGGGCCGTTTAACCTGGGCTTTGATGCTGGTGATTTTCATACCTATGAATAATGCTCTTCAAGGCATTGCCTTAGACCTATGGCAACTTTGTCGGGGTGGTCGGCCGCCAGTTTGAGGGCTTGGCTGACGGTCAGCCAGCGGGTACCGGACAGCTCCTTGCGGTTCGGCTTGATGGCAGTACCGACAGGTATGGTAACTTTGTAGGTCTTGCGGAAACGGTTCAAGCGGAGCCCGTCAACGACACTATTGTCATAATACTTGCCGACCTCTTTGAGTTCGAAGCCTCTTAGTCCAAGCTCCTCATCGAGTTCACGCCTGGCGGCCGACTCGTAAGTTTCGCCTTCGTCGACGTGGCCGGCACTTGAAGTGTCCCAGCAATTAGGGTAGGTGGCTACGGTGGGGCCGCGCTTTTGCAGCAAGACCTTGCCGTCGGAATCTTCGACAATCACGTAGATAACCCGGTGGGCCAAGCCCTGCTCGTAGATTTCAGCAAGCGAAGCGCCCCCGGCCGGCCGGTCGTTCTGGTCGACGATTTGGATGGGAGGATAGCTCGTCATCTCAGCCTGCTGGCTTACTCTTTGGCGGCAGCGAGTTCGGCAGCCCGGATTTTGGCGGCCAGTTCGGCCGTCACCTTGGGGTTTTGCTGCAGGTACTGCTTGGCGGCTTCGCGGCCTTGGCCGATTTTTTCGCCGTTGTAGGCGTACCAGGCGCCGGATTTCTCAACTATGTCGCGGGCAGCCGCCAAATCAAGTATGTCGCCGGAGACGCTGATGCCTTCGTTGTACATGATGTCGAACTCGGCTTCGCGGAACGGCGGCGCGATCTTGTTCTTGACGATCTTGACGCGCGTGCGGTTGCCGATGACGCTCTCGCCCTGCTTGATCTGGCCGATGCGGCGGATATCCATGCGGACCGAGGAGTAGAATTTAAGCGCGTTGCCACCCGTGGTCGTCTCGGGGTTGCCGAACATGACGCCGATCTTCATCCGGATCTGGTTGATGAAAATAACGCTCGATTTACTGCGGCTGATAACGCTGGTCAGCTTGCGCAGGGCCTGGCTCATCAGACGCGCCTGGAGACCCATGTGGCTGTCGCCCATTTCGCCCTCGATTTCGGCCCGCGGCACCAGCGCCGCGACCGAGTCGACGACAATCAGGTCGACGGCATTGGACCGGACCAGGGTCTCGACTATCTCTAAGGCCTGCTCGCCGTTGTCCGGTTGGCTGAGCAGCAGGTTCTCGATATCGACGCCGATGCGCTTGGCGTAAGCCGGGTCAAGGGCGTGTTCGGCATCGATGAAAGCCGCCGTGCCGCCCTGGCGCTGGACTTCGGCGATAGCGTGCAGCGTCAGCGTGGTCTTGCCGGAAGATTCCGGGCCGTAAATTTCGATTACGCGGCCGCGCGGTATGCCGCCGCCGAGGGCGATATCGAGGCTAAGGGCGCCGGTCGGGGTCGTTTCGACCGCCGTGCCGTGGGCATCGCCGAGCTTCATGATCGAGCCTTTGCCGAATTGTTTTTCGATTGTTTCGAGAGCCAGGCCCAGCGCCTTGGACTTGCCTTCGGCCGCGCTGCTTTTGGCGTCCTTGGCCTCTTCCTTGGTAGTCTTCGCCTTGGCTAATTTAGTGTCTGCCATCCTTAAACCTCCTACGGTCGCTTACTGTCCGTTACTAATATTTTAGCACTATAAAACGGTCTGGCCGCCGGTGAAAATTGCTACAGCTTATTCCGGCCGGATATTTTCAGTACATTTAATTTCTATTTAATAAACCGGCCCGCCCGTATCTGGACCGGCAGCTTAGAATTGCTAACGCTTTTGGGCATATCCTGATAAAATAAGCTTTATGGTGGGATTCCCAGACAAAATAAAAAACACCTCTCGGACGCCAGGAGCCTAGGCGTGCGCATAACCGATTCGCTGGTCGAGACTCTGCTGCAGCGCGGCAAGCACGTTACCAAAGAGCAGCTGGCGGCGCTGCGCGAACAGAAAAAGACCGACAAACTGCCGCTGCAGGACCTGGCTATCAAGGCTAACCTGATCAGCGAGCAGGAACTGACCAAACTCTACGCCGCCGAAATCGACGTACCCTATATCGAGCTCAACGCCAAGGAGATCAAGCCGGCAGTGCTCAAACTGCTGCCGGAACGCATCGCCCGCCAGTACAACGCCGTCGTGTTCGACGTCGACGAGCACGGCGTCAATATGCTGGCCGTCGAAGACCCCGACGACATCCAGGCGCTGAATTTCCTGCAGAAACAGCTCGGCAACGACGTCAAAGTCCATATCACTACCAGCAGCCTGCTGCAAGCGGCGCTTGACCAGTACCGCGGCAATATCAGCAGCGAATTGACCAAAGTCATCGCCAGCGAGGACGATGCCGAAGACGCCGAAGAGGTCGACGAGAACGACCTGGCCGAGGACTCGCCGATTGCCCAAACCGTCAACATCATTATCGAGTTCGGCGTCAAGGCCGGTGCCAGCGACGTCCATATCGAGCCGCGCGAGGATTTCGTGGTCGTCCGCTACCGTATCGACGGTTTGTTGCGGGAAGCCAACAAACTGCCGCGCAAGGTGCTCGGCGCGCTGGTCAGCCGCATCAAAATCCTCAGCAACCTCAAGATTGACGAGCACCGGGCGCCGCAGGACGGCCGCTTCAAGGTCGAGATCAACGACCAGATTTACGCCTTGCGCGTGTCAACCCTGCCCATCCTGGACGGCGAGAAGGTCGTCATGCGTATCCTTAACGAGTCAAGCAAGCCGGCCGATTTCAAGGAGCTGGGTTTCTGGGGTACCGCTCTGGCCGACCTGCAACAGGCTATAGTCCAGCCCCACGGCATGGTCCTGGTGACCGGGCCGACCGGTTCCGGCAAGTCGACTACCCTGTTCAGTGTCCTTAGTTCGCTAAACACCCCGAACGTTAACATTTCTACCGTCGAGGACCCGATCGAGTACCACATCATCGGCGCCAACCAGACCCAGGTCAATCCGGTCGCCGGCATGACTTTTACCAGCGGCTTGCGCGCCCTGCTGCGCCAGGACCCGAACATCATCATGGTCGGGGAGGTCCGCGACGGCGAAACGGCCGACCTGGCCGTCCAGGCCGCATTGACCGGCCACCTGGTTTTTAGCACGCTGCACACCAACAACGCCGCTACTTGTCTGCCGCGCCTGTTGGAAATGGGCGTCGAGCCTTTCCTGATCGCCAGCACGGTACGCGTCGTGGTCGGCCAGCGTTTAGTCCGCCGCCTGTGCGTTAACTGCCGCGAGTCCGAAAAGCCCGACGACGCGACGCTTAAGCAGCTGGAAAAGAGTTTCCGGATTCAGGATAACGGCGGTTTCAAAAAGATCCACGCTCTGGAAGTCGCCGCCCTGGAAGGCGGTATCGGCGCCACCAACGCCAAGCAGGCCGGCGGCAACGACGACTTGAGCACTACCGAGAGCAGCGTTACCAGGCTCTGGAGGGCCCATGACGACGGCTGCGACAGCTGCAACCACACCGGTTACAAGGGCCGGATAGGCATCTACGAAGTCCTGAACAACTCACCCGGTATCCAGAAAAAAATCGTCAGCAACAACACCAGCGAAGACATCGAACTGGCCGCCATCCAAGAAGGCATGCTGACCATGCAGCTCGACGGGCTGGTCAAATCGCTGCGCGGCCAAACCAGCATCGAGGAAGTCTTGCGTGTCACTTCTCAGGAGCAAACCTAAACCATGCTGTTTACTTACAAAGCCACTTCCGCCAGCGGCAAAACCATCACCGGTACGGCCGAAGCCGCCACCAAACAGGATTTGCTGGCGCTGCTGCACAAGCAAAACATCCATCCGATCTTCGTCAAGGCCGGCAAAAGCCGCAATAAGTCCAAGTCGTTGTTCGGCCCCAAGAAAAAGGTCAAGCTCAGCGACCTGGTCATCTTCACCCGGCAGCTGTCGACCATGATTTCGGCCGGTGTCCCGCTCGCGCGGTCGCTGTCAGCCCTGCAGGCAGATGCCGCCAACCCCTACATGAAAGAGGTCTTGAGCGGCGTCGCCAAAGACGTCGAGGGTGGCCAGCCGCTGGGCGACGCTTTTGCCAAGTACCCGACCGTCTTCTCCGACGTCTACGTCAACATGGTGCGGGCCGGCGAAGAAGGCGGAATCCTCGACGAGATACTCAAACGCCTGGCCCTGCAGGTCGAACTTGACGCCAGCATCCGCAAAAAGATCAAGAGCGCCATGATGTACCCGATGGTCATCCTGACGGTCACGATCATCGCCTTCTTCGGCATCATGCTGTTTATCGTGCCCAAGCTCGGCGGCATCCTGACCAGCCTCGGCGGTCCGAACGCCAAGCTGCCCATTTATACGCAAGTGTTGCTGAACTTCAGCAACTTCTGCTCCAAGCCGACACTGCTGGGCCATCTGCCGGTACCGATTATCAACAAAATACCGAACCTGGTGTTGTTCCTGATAATAGCGATCATCGGCGCCATCTACCTGCTTCGCTACATCAAGACGCCGTCCGGCAAGTACCGGTTCCACGCCCTACTGCTGCGCCTGCCGATCGTCAGGACTATCATCCTGAAGGTTGCGATCGCCCGCTTCTCGCGGACCTTTGCCTCGCTGATGGGCTCCGGCGTCAGCGTGCTCGACGCCCTCGAAGTCACCGGCGCCGCTATCGGCAACAAAGTTATCGAAGCCGAGCTGGCCGAAGCCGCCAAAGAAGTCCGCAACGGCAAGCAGCTGTCCGAGCCGCTCAGCCGCAGCCCGCACTTCCCGCCGATCGTCTCGCAAATGCTGCTGGTCGGCGAAGAAACCGGCCAGATTGACACCGTCCTGGTCAAGATAGCCGACTTCTACGAGGAAGAGGTGGCCGTACTGATTGACGGCCTAGCCGCCGTTATCGAGCCGGTGATGATCATCTTTCTAGGGGCCGGTGTCGGCCTGATCGCCGCCTCTGTTATGGGCCCCATCGCTAACCTGTCGAAGAACATTGGCAGCTAATAAAGCTTGACGTCATAACGCTTATGTTTATAATCATAGCCAGATACTTGCGGCAGGCTTAACAGCTTAGCTCCAAAGATCGATATAAAACAATTAAACAAGGAGGGTGGGCTCTCATGATCTCCCTTAAGAAACGTAATCAAGGTTTCACGATCGTCGAACTGTTGATCGTCATCGTTGTTATCGGTATTTTGGCGTTGCTCGTCATTACGACCTATAGCGGCATCCAAGCAAAAGCACGTAACTCAAAACGGCAGACTGACATTCAGTCATTGCAGACGCAGCTTGAGGCGTTCTTCAGCCAGAACGGGTACTACCCGAGCCTGACTGACATGAACAGCTCCTCATGGCTGGCTACCAACATGAAGAGTCTGGACCAGAACGCTCTGGTTGATCCTTCTAACCCGACCGCCAGCAAGACGCTGGTTAACGGTCCGGTAGCCAAGTCATACTCATACCAGGTCACTCAATCGGACGGCACAACCAGTTGTGAATCTGATGACACGACCTGTGCTAAGTACACCCTAACCGCTACCTACGAGGGTACGGTCAACGGTAACACTCAGTACGTCAAGACCAACCTCGACTAGTAAACTTTTACTAAGTCTGAGTATTAAAACCCCTGGAGCTACTTCCAGGGGTTTTAATCACATTACGCTATGTTAAATATCAAGGAAGTACTGAAAGTGCATGACTATACTTATCCTCATATTAATTATGAGGATCTAATATATGAGCCAGGAAATAGCACCAATATCTCCAATAGAACAAGCTGATGAGCAAGTTAGGGCTGAAGTATCGGGACAAAGATTTAGTCATTTGCGTACCATTGCAGCAAGAACCTTAGCCACATTAACACTCGCGGTAGCAAGCGGGCTTGCGTTAGCAGAGAGTGCACAAGCCGCTTCCCCACATAGAGCACCACCCGCACCTGGTCAGCTATTTAACGATGACGGCGATACCTGGGCAGGCTATATAGCAAGCTCCCCGGAGGATCTAGATTACGTAACGGATGATTTTATAGTTCCTGATGTGACATGTCCGGAATCTGGTTATTATGCCGTGGCGGTTTGGGCTGGACTAGGTGGGTATGAGACAGACGATGCCCTTTATCAGACTGGGATTGAGATAGTATGCAACGATGGAGCTCAGACCATACAAGGCTGGTGGGAGGAGGTGCCTGGAGATGGCCCAACTTTCTATACTCCTACTATAAGTGCCGGGGACAAGATGGTTGCCGAAGCGGTACTTAATGGGGATAACGTCGATGTGTCCCTAGAGGATTATGGCTCTGACCCATCAAATATGTACCCAAATTGGGATGGGACACACGTTATATCTACGGAATCGGAAGTAAGCCCCGATACCGCCGAGTGTATCGTCGAGGATCCTATCGATTCAACTACGGATGATCCGGATCTATTACTCGATTTCGGAAGCATTGATTTCTCGACTGCCACCAGTGAATCCTTTAGTGGGGCATGTGATGTTACAGCGAACGATATTAACCACATAATATCCAGTTCTACACCCGGCATAAATCATGGCTTGGAAGGAACGGCTCTAGATATTGAAGATTCTGACAGTAATGTATTGGCTGACACGTCCGGCTTATCAGCCGACGGTGAATTTACAGTTACTTGGGATGCGAGTAGTTAAGTTTCTGCTTGGAATTTAGGTCCCGTTACGGGCGGGTCAGGACTTCGCGCCAGGACAGGATGTTGTAGCCCGAGGTTAGCGGGTAGCTGGGCGGCGGCGAGTATTCCAGGTTGTAGTCGTACTGGGTAGTGTCGTTTTCGAAGCCGGTAATGTAGCCGTTGCCGTTGGTGCTGTCATATGCCGCGTTGCCGCAGGGGTTATTGCCGACCAGCCAGCTCCACGTCCAGGTTTGCCGGGTAGCCACCGAGCCGTAGAAAGTCAGCGTCTGGTTGCTGTTGGTCCAGCCCCGGGCACAGCTGGACTGCGAGCTGCGGTAACCGGCCGGATAGTTGGCGCTGTCGCCGTTTTCGCCGTATTGGACCTCGCCGTTTTCGGCCAGCAGCGCGCCGTCGATTTCATAATTGAAAGCACCGCTGCTATAGCCCGTAGCCGAAGCCGGCGCGTATGGCGCAATGAAGATCGAGTCTTCGGCCACCAAGCCGATGGCGTCACTGCCGTTTTTGGCGGCGTAGAGCAGCGGCCCGGCAATCACGATATCGGTATTGTTGCTGGTAGCCAGCCGGCCCGAAGCGACCGTTACCCGGCCGTTGAAATTGGTCGGCGTCAATACCCAGACGTTATCCTCGACGAATATCACCCCGGACGATGGAAGAGCGATGCCGGTCGCCACGGTCGTGGTATTCAAGGCGTTGGTATACGGTGTTAAGGTGTCGTTCTCGCTATTAACCTTTAACAAATCGTAGGTGTTGTTGCTGTTTAGCTTGATCAAATAGCCCTTGCTGGTACTGAAGGTAGTGCTGAGTTCGGGCACGTAGGCGTTGGTCCGCGGCGCCGACACGACGTTGCAGGGGTTGCTTTGCGAGTCATAGGCGGACGTCGTCGAGTAATTGGCGAAGGCGACTTTTTTCATGGTACACAAGCTGCTGGAAACCTGGTTGAAATCTATCTGCGGCACCGGATAAACCCAGGCGCTTTTGGACCGGGTATTGCAGTTGACCGGCGAGGTGACGGTCGTGCTGCACCAGACCCCCGGATGGCTGGTGCTGCCATCGCCGCCGATCTCTGAGGACGGCACATACGTCGAGTTGGCGCTGCTGACGGTGGAATCACTGGGCCCGTCCATCCTCACGCCCTGGTTAGAACTGACCGGGCCGTCCGCCGTCTCGGTATTGCCGAACCACAGCGCCGAATCGGAAGCCACGGCATAGCTGGCGAACGACGGCGAACCGATTTGGGCTTGGACCGTCCTGGTAATATTAGTGCCCGCCGCCTGGCCGATGGAACGAACGGTGACTACGGTCGAGCCGTTGCCCGCCGGATTAATCCACAACGTGTAAGTACCTTCGTTAACGCCGTTCGTATCGATGTAGTTGTGAGTATACGGGCCGTAGCCCAGCGTCGGGTTCGGGGTCGTCGGCGTCGATTGGCCGTCTTTGTAATCGGTCGAGTTGTGGTTGAGGTGCCACATGTAGTAGTTAAGGCCCGATTCGGCGATGTTAAACGCCTGCTGGCTCTTGACGATATTGCCGACGACCGTGAAATTCGTCAGCGTGACCTCGACGATAGCGCTGCCCATGACCGAAAAGGCGATAATTATTGCCAGCAGCGCGGGAATCATAGGTTAGTCTTCCTGTTTCTTAAGCTTACCGTTATGCTCAGCGTCTGGCCGTTCTTGGTGTGCGAACCCGGTTCGGCCAAATTAACCTGTATTTCCAGAATGCTATGCTCGTCCGCGATTGGCAAGGCCATAAGCGTGCCTGACGCGTCATAATAATTGAACAGGTTGACGCCCGATGCCTGGTAATAGTTGCTGATTATGGTGTAGGTCTTGGTGCTGTTGGTCAGCGGCGACCCGATCGGCGGGTTGGCGCTCATCGGCGTGACGTCGACCATGATGGCCGTGCCATTGGCACTGAGATAGTAATGAACTAATGAGACATAGGTATCTTGCGGCGAAAAGTAAGCGTAGGCCGTCAAGCTGTTGGACGACTCCGAAACGATGTCGGTGACGCCCCGGAGCACGTCGGCGATGCGCTGCGACTGGTTGGCCAGTTCGGTGAAACTGCTGGCATCCTGCTGGTACTTGGAGTAAAGAATCAGATAATTCGTGAAGAACGTCCCGAACGAAATGAACATCACCGCCACGACACTGATAACGACCATCAGCTCGACTATCGTGAAGCCACCGTGTTTTTGGCTCCGGCGCGGGCGGCCGGAGACAGTCCTAAGGCGTGACAATGATGCCTCCTAACAACGGAGCCGCCGGCAAAGTCAGCGTGTTGCTGCCGACTTTGACGACCAGCTGCGTATTGCCGGCCGTGGCGCTGGCCAGGTTAACCGTGCAGTTCACCTGGATACCGGCACTGGAACCGGTACACGAAGCCGTGAAAGTATTGGAGCCCTGAATGAAACTGACCTGCGTCGTACAGCTGCCGGGGCTGCTGCTGCATGGCAGATTGGTGCCGGTCAGGTTGAAAGCGAAGTTCGACAATGTGCCGCTGGACAGGCTGCCGTCGTACGGCGTCAGGGCGTTAACCCGCGGGAAACTCGAACTGGTAGTCAGCATCAGCCGGACCTTTTGCAAATAATTGATGCCGTTATAGGTAAAGGTCGTGGACGGCGGATTGGCCGGGTCGTACGTCGGCACGGTAATCGGCTGCAAGGAGTTGGACCCGCCATAAGGGACGGCCGCTGCCAGATAATAAGTCGTTCCGCCGACACTGCAGCTGGTCGCCCCGGCATCGCCGCAGAATATGTAGTTGCCCGGCACCAGGTTCGACAAGGCCGCCAAGCCGTTGCTGTCGGTAACCGGCCGGGTATCGGTCGGTGTCAAAGTGTCATAGTAATAGGTCGTGTCGCTCGTCGACGTGTATTTCTTGTAGCCGCCCTTGACGTAAATCTTGGCATTAGGCAAGGGGTTGCCGCTGGTATCGGTAGTCTCGATTACCAAGCTGTTCGGTCCCTGCTGCTTGAGGGTCAGCGTCGCAATCGAGGAGTTCTGGGAGATAAGGTTCTGGCTCGGATATGTCGGTTGCAGGCTGCCGTTGGGCGCGATCGTGGCCAGAGTCGAGTAGCCGCTGTCGGAGGCCGTGATCTGGTACTTGTTGCCGCTGGTACTGGGCGGCAAGTCATAGAAGATGACGATGCCATTCTCATCGGTCGTATCGGACACGTTAACGGCCGGCGAAACCGAGTTATTGACCACGTTGACGGTCGCCCCGGTTATCGGGTTGCCGCTGCTGTCTATGACGTAGACGAACAGCGCCCCGGTATTGCTGGCGGTTTCGGCCACCAGGGCCGCTATCTGGGTGTCTATGGAAGCCAGCTGCAGGCCGGATTTATCGGTTACGCTGACATTTACATCCTTGTAGTCGGCCGGGTTGGTATCGGTGGCCGGCGCACCGGAGGGCGGCGGGTAATCGCGGCAGTACTTTTGCTTGAGGGCCTGCGTCGGGTAAGAGCCGCAGCCGTCATAAGCATTGTCGACATAGGTAATGTTAGTAGTGATGGTATAGGTATCGCCATTGACCGTTTTGGTAATCGTACCGGGTATTGTCGTGTTGGAGACGATGGCGCCCCCCGTTACCGCCAGGTTGTCGTAGGGCAGCGACTTGAGGTATTCCATCTGGTTGGTCGCCAAAGTCGAGGCCACGGCTTGGCGGGTGCCGACAATCGCGCTGTGCAACAATGACACGAACAGGTCAAACGCCCCGAGGCTCAAAATAGCCAGCACGGCTATCACCATCAGCAGTTCCACCAGGGTATAGCCGGTCTCGTTACGCTTCATCTGACTAAATTATAGGAAAGCATAACAGTTTTGCATAATCGTGTCCTTGGCCCGGCCGGCTTGCGATAAAGAACGTGCGGTCTGATATACTGGGGTCAAGACCCTTATGCCTGGGTAGGCTTTAGACGCATGAAAAATCCTAAAATTCCTAACTTTTACCACGAAAAACCGCTTTTCGGCTTGGATATCGGCCATGGTTCGATAAAGGCCATGCAGCTCGAGGAAGCTCCGGCAGCCGCTAAGGCCAAGAACTACCACCCTAAGGTCATCGGCTACGGCTTTACGACTTTTGATACGGCGGCCCAAGCCGACGGCGTGATCGTCCAGCCGGAAGTTATCGCCAAGGCCACCTTTGAACTGTTCCGGCACCACTTAATAGGCGATATAACGACCCGGCGGGTGGCTCTGGCGATTCCGGCTTACCGGACCTTTACCAGGTCGGTGCGCCTGCCTAAGCTCAAGCCCGGCGAATTGGCCGAAGCGGTCAGCCTGGAAGCCGAGCAATACATTTCGATGCCCCTGGAGGAGCTATACCTGGATTACGACGTCACCCGCCAAACCGCCGAAAATACCGAGCTCTTTTTGGTAGCCGTGCCCAAGACCATAGTCGATTCCTACCTGGAACTAGCCCAGATACTAGGCCTGGAAACGGTGCTGATTGAACCGACGCTGAGCTCCACGGCCCGGCTTTTCAGCTTGGACGAGCGAACCAATATGTCGACCTTGATCATCGATTTCGGCTCGCTGTCTTCGGATATCAGTATCTTCGATAAACACGTTCTGGTCACCGGTACCGTCCAGAGCGGCGGCCACAGCTTCACCAATTCGATCAAAAAGACGCTGGGCGTCAGCCTCGAGGAAGCCGCTTCGATCAAGTCGCGTTACGGCTTGGGTGTCAGCAAGAAACAAACCGAAATCAAGCAGGCCCTGGAGCCCAGCCTGCAGGAAATCGTCAAGGAAATCCGGCGTATGCTGCGCTACTACGAGGAACGCTACGGCGCGGCGCGGCCGGTCGGACAGGTCATAACCCTGGGCGGCGGTGCCAACATGCCGGGCCTGAGTGATTATCTAACCAATGCCTTGCGTATCGCGGTCAGGCACAGCAACCCCTGGCAATACCTTAACTACAAGGGCTTCCAGCCGCCGGCCGACGCCGACAAGCCGATGTATGCCACCGTCGCCGGCTTGAGCCTGGCGCACTCCAGGGAGGTCTTTTTGCCATGATTAATCTACTGCCGCCGGAGATCAAGAGCGGCTACCGCTATGCCAGACGCAACGTGGTTTTGCGGCGCTGGGCGGTCATTTGTCTGGTCGCGTTAATCGGATTGGGCGGCTTGGCAACTTATGGCCTGTTGTCGTTGCACCAGTCTACGGTGCGCTACAATAACCAGATCGCCGCTTCGCAGAAGCTGTTCAAGCAAGAGGATTTCGCCGGTACGCAAGCCCAGGTGAAGAATATCAGCAGCAGCTTCAAGCTGGTCGTCAAGGTCTTAAGCCAGGAGGTATTGTTTTCGGAGCTGCTTAAGCAGATTACCGCGGCTATCCCAGCCAACTCTAACTTGACCGGCCTGGATATCAGCCAAACCCAGGGCGCAATCGATATCGTGGCCAACGCCACCGACTATAATACCGCCAGCCAGGTTCAGGTTAACCTGGCCGACCCGGCCAATAAGATTTTCAGCAAAGCCGATATAGTTAATATAGCTTGTAATTCCGAAACTGCCGCTAATCCGAAGTACCCCTGTACCGTCAACATCCGGGCGCTGTTCGCCACTAATAATCCGTTCCTCTTCATCAACAGCAAGGAAGCGTCGCCATGACCATCAGCCTGAAGATGAACCCCAGCAAACGGCTTTACTACCTGCTGGTCGGGCTGGTCGGTTTGCTGCTGGTCGGGCTGGTCGTCGGGGCTTACGGCACCAACCAGCTATTGACGTCCCGGGCAGTCAAGGTCACCAGCCTCAAAGCCAAGAGCCTGGCCCTGTCGCAGGAACAGCTCAGCCTGGCCAACGCCAAGCAAGAGGTTAATAAGTACAGTGGCTTGCTGCAAATAGCCCAGTCGGTCGTACCGGAAGATAAGGACCAGGCCGAAGCCGTCCGGCAAATCGTCAACATCGCGGCCGCCAATAATATAAGCGGCGTCAGCCTGCAGCAGATAACGTTCCCGGCCTCGACGCTGGGGGCCGGCGCGGCCGGGACCGCTACCGCGGGAGCGGGAGTAGCCGCAACTCCGGCCACTCCCAGCACCAGCAGTGCCAGTTCCAGCGCCGGCAAACTGTCCCAGCTGGTACCGGTCAAAAACATCCCCGGCGTCTACGACCTGCTGATTACGGTCCAGAGCGACCCCCAGAAGCCAATCCCCTATAGCTCGTTCGTCAATTTCCTTAGCGGCTTGGAGCATAATCGCCGGACGGCTCAAATCAGTACTATCACCCTTCAGCCGAACGTCAACAACCCCGACTTGCTGAGTTTCACGCTAACCCTAAACGAGTACATAAAGCCATGAGTAACAAAGCCAAGTTCAACGCCCAGGACCTGTCAGAAAAAGCGGCTGCCGTACTGCGGCGCATCAGCCGTTACCGGTTCCTGCTGTTCCTGGCCTTCGTGGCTATAATTTACGGTTTCGTCATTTTGCGTATCAATAGCCTGAGCAACGCCCAGCCCACCGACAACGCCATCAACAGCCAGGTCCAAGCCGCCCAGATACCGCACATCGACCAATCGGTCGTTGACCAGCTGCAATCACTCCAGGACAACAGCGTCAGCGTCAAAAGCCTGTTCAACCAGGCCCGTGCCAACCCCTTCCAGGAATAAACGATTAATCGGGGCTGATGCCGCCTTGGTTTTGGCTGGTGATAGTATCGGTGTCGGTCGTCGGTACGGTATAAGAAACCGTGGCCTCTCGGGCAGCAGGCGGTGCCGGGGTTTCGGCCGGCGGGCGGTGCTGCTGTTCGAAGCGCTCACGGGCGGCCAGGATTTGCTGAGCGTAATAATTCGGGTCGGGGCAATAAATGAAGGTGAACTTGTCGGTCGCGGCCGCCGTCTCGGCGCTGATGACGCCGAAATGCAGCATCTGTGCCAGCATGCCGTTCTGCTCGGCCGTGATGTCTTCCAGATTGCCCAGCGAAAGCTGGCTGGTTTGCTTGTCGAACAGGCTGATACGCCTTACCTGCGTAATGCTGTCGCTGGTAACGATCCAGCTGTTGCCCCAGTAAATCGTATGTACGACGAAGAGGAAGCCGATGCCCAAGATGGCCGCGATCAAGAAGATCAGTGCCCCGGTCAACCTGACTTGTCCGGCGCTGTAGCTGGTCAACATGTCGGGCGCTATCACGAAAGCCGTCACGGCCACGATGACCAGCAACAAACCGACCGCCCCGTACATGCCGATAATGCCGATCGGGTGGCGCTTGATTTCACAGATTACCTGCTCGCCGGGCCGCATGGTCGCCAACGGATTTTTGACGGCTGTCGGCGCGGCCGGGCCAAGGGACTCCTGCGGATTCATATCCGCATTATATCAGGCTTACGCTTGTCTCAAAGTCAGAGCAAGGCCGACTGTTCGCGGCCGGGACGTTGTTTCTTGCCGACGTGCTTATAGGCTTTGGGCGTTACCTTGCGGCCCCGCGGCGTGCGTTCCAGCAAGCCGATCTGCATCAGGTAAGGTTCATAGAAATCTTCGATGGTGCTGCGCTCTTCGGCCGTTAGCGCCGCCAGCGTTTCGACGCCGACCGGGCCGCCGTCGTAATTTTCGATAATGGCGCTCAGCAGCCGCCGGTCGGCCGTGTCGAGGCCCAGTTCATCAATGTCAAGCAGCTCGAGTGCCCGGTGGCTGATCGGCGTGTCGATAATGCCGTCGCCGTTAACGTCGGCATAGTCGCGGACGCGTTTGAGCAGGCGGTTGGCGACGCGCGGCGTTAGCCTGGAGCGCCGGGCCAGTTCGGCGGCCGCCGGCTTGCCGATCTTGACGTTCAGGATTTTGGCGGCCCGGGCGATAATCTGTTCTATTTCTTCGGGCGTATAAAATTCCAACCGGTGGATCATGCCGAAGCGGTCGCGCAGCGGGGCTGCCAAGGCGCCGGTCCGGGTCGTCGCGCCGATAATCGTGAATTTAGGCAAGTCCAGCCGTAACGACCGCGCCGAAGGCCCTTTGCCCAGCATAATATCCAGCTTGAAATCCTCCATCGCCGAATACAGCACCTCTTCGACCGTCCGGTTCAGCCGGTGGATTTCATCGATGAATAGGATGTCGCCGTCCTGCAAATTAGTCAGCAAACTGGCCAAATCGCCGGACCGCTCAATCGCCGGACCGCTGGTGACGCGGATCTGGGCGCCCATTTCGTGGGCGATGACGCTGGCCATGGTGGTCTTGCCCAGGCCCGGCGGGCCATGCAGCAGGACGTGGTCGAGCGGCTCGCCGCGCTTGGTAGCGGCATCAATTGCCAGCTTAATATTCTGCTTGAGGCGCTTCTGGCCGATATAGTTGGCGAAGTCGCGCGGCCGCAGCGTAACTTCCAGCTCGACTTCCTGTTCGTCGGCCGGCTCGTCGGCCGTATTCAAAATTCGATCAATCATTGTCTGCTAATTATAACAGCCGGCCCTAGCGCGACGGCCGGAAGCCGACGAAAGACAGCACCAGGCTGGCGAACGTGTTGATGAAGACCATGCCGACGATCGGCAGCTTCTGGTCGGTCATGTAAATCCCGAGCGTGCCCAGCCAGATGATAGCGATCGTACCGGCCGTGTAGGGGTGTTTTATATAGAGCGCGATATCTTTAAACATAGCCTAGTTTCTCCCTCTTGATTTGGCGGTACAGCTGCGGGTTTTTCTGGGAAATCTGGTCGAACCAGCCGGCTAGGATCTCCATGGCGGTTTCGGGGTGCAGCGCCGGCTGGCGGTTGCTCAGCGGCACGTCTTTGGTCCGTTCCAGCGCCAGCGTGTAGGCTTCTTTCATAACGGCGTGCTTCATGCCCAAGGTGTCCAGCATGCCGATGAACAGGTTGGCCGCCCTGATCAGTTCCGGGCCGTCCAGGTCATATTTCAGGCAAAAACGGTTGTCTTTGTTAACGACCGACGTGAACATTAACGCCACCTTGTTGTTGGCTAACAAACGGCTCGTCTGTTCCGGCTGGCTGTTCATCAGCTGTATGGCATTTTCGATAAGCTGGTCCATCAGCCGGTGCGAGCCGGTGGCATAATATTCATCCAGGCTGTAGGCGGCCCGGACGATATCACCGCCGTACATCTCCATTAGCAGGCGGCTGTAACCGTTGAAATCGGGGTGGCCCCAATAGGTTTTATGGTACTGCTCGACCAGCCGCCGGTAGTTCAGGGTGTTGCGCGGCGCCGGCGCCTGCAGGCCGAAGTCAATCAGCCCGACCCGGTTACCGGCCATGAACTTAAGGTTGCCGGGGTGCGGGTCGCCATAAGCCGTGCCGTAAATCAGCGGGCTGGACACCGCCTCGGCGCCAAGCCCGATAAGTTGCTGCTTGAGGTCGGAACCCAGCATCTGCGCGATATACTGTTCCCCGTCAACGCCGCTCCGGACGGCTTTTATGAGGTCGGTGCCGGGGATACCGTCCACGTAGTCCTGGCAAATAATACGGTCCGTCGACAAGTCCCGGTAAGTATAAGGCACGTAAAGCGTGGCGTGGTGAAGGTATCGTTCATAAAGTGTGCTGGCGTAGTCGGCTTCCAGGCCGTAATTGGTTTCAAGCAGTGTTACGCGGGCGAATTCCTTGTACACCCGCTTGCTGTCGATGGCGCTGCCGGATGAGAACCAGCTGATGCAACGGCTGAAAAACCCTAATACCCGCAAGTCGAACTTAAGGTCGCTGACGACCGTCGGCCGCAGCACTTTCAGGATGACAAGCTTACCCTGGTAATCCGCTAAGTAAACCTGGCCGAAGGAGCCGGCCGCGAAAGGCGTTTCCGACCGCAAGACGACTTCGGAAGCCCGGCTGCCCAGTTCTTTGGCCAGAACCCGGCGTATATCAAGCGGTTCGACGCCGACTTTGTCGTAAACGTCGTAAATGTCATATTCCTTGAGGACCCCGAAGAATTCCGACCGCATCACCATCAATTGCAGGAACTTGACATAGACGCCGCCCAGCTGCCGGAAGCTGCTGTATATGGTTTGTGGCAGCTGGTCTTTTTGGCCGCTGAGAGCCAGGCGGGCGCAGACCCAGCTCAGCTTCGTGATGGCCGTTACCCGCGATAGGCGCCGTTTGGTGGTTTTCATGTTTTCTTGGAGGTAAACCCGATTATGTACGCGCCCAGCGTGTAAGTCATCATGGAGATATACAACCAGAAACGGTCGCTGGTCTTAAGTGAGAAATGAGCGATTGAAATGCCGACAATCCAGACTATACAAATGCTTATGAGAATGAAATAGTATCTCATAATTCTCAGTATATCAGATAGCGCCAGACTGCCGTAATCTGTTTATGGAACGTGGACGGGACTCCAGGCGGTACGCATATTACGGTCTTGGCCGGCAATTATTTTCATGTCGTCGCCGTCCAGTTCAAAGTCGAAGATAGCGATGTTCTCTTCTATGCGGCTGGGCGTGACCGATTTGGGCAAAACGACAAAATCATTCTGGACGCACCAGCGCAGCATTATCTGGGCGTAGGTTTTGCCGTGCTTCTTGGCGATAGCGGCTATGGCGCCGTTGTCCATGGCCTTGGCGTGAGCCAGCGGCGAGTAGGCTTCAATGACGATATTACGCTCGCGGCAATACTTAACAAGTTCAGGTTGCTGGAGAAAAACATGCAGCTCGACCTGATTGACAGCCGGCATGACCTTGGCGTACTTTTCCATCTCTTCCAGGTGGCGGATCGTGTAATTGCTGACGCCGATCGACTTGGCGCCGCCGGCGGCCTGGATCGCTTCCAACGCCTCCCAGGCTTTCTTGCGCAAAAGCGTGACCGGGAAGTGCAGCAGCAACAAGTCGACGTAATCGGTCCGTAGTTTTCGCAGCGATTCTTCGAAGCTTTTGGGGGTGCACTTGTGGCCGAAGTTCTCGATCCAGATTTTGGTTGTCAGGAACAGCTCTTCCCGCTTCAGTCCGGCCGCCTGCCACTGTTCGCCGAGCATCTGCTCGTTTTGGTAAGCCTGGGCCGAATCGAAATGCCGGTAGCCGGCCGCGGCGGCGGCTTGGAAGCCGGTAGCGAACTGCTCCTCGTCTTTGACCTGCCACAGGCCTAAGCCGATTTGGGGGATGGTGTTCTTGTCGTTTAGTTTGATACCGGGGATTGTCACTTCGGAACGACCTTCAAGGCCAGCTTGATCCGTTCGGCTGTCGGCAGGTCCGTATCAATATCGTTAAGCGCCTTGGCGGCGTCAGCCGCCGTGTAGCCTAGAGCCACCAGAGCCTCGACGGCCTCGTCCTGCAACAAGCTGCCCTCGCCCTGGAGCATGCCGGTAGTCGCCAGATCGACGCCGACAAGACCGACCTTATCTTTCAGGTCGACCACCAGGCGTTCGGCCAGGCGCTTGCCGACACCCGAGGCCTGCTGGATGAACTTGGTGTTGGCCGTGGCGATGGCCGTCCGGACATCGGCCGCCGAACCAATACTTAACATGTTAAGGGCCATTTTAGGGCCAACGCCGTTAACCGTCAGCAATTGCTCAAATAAGGCCTGCGTATCGCGTGTCAGAAAACCAAACAGGTCATGCGCCTGTTCGCGGACATATTCATAAACGTAGACTTTTGCGGCCTCGCCGGTGACCAGCCGGCCTTGGTCTTCCGCCGTGACATACAAACCATAACCCACGCCCTGCACCTCCAGCACGACTTCGCCGTCCAGCTTCTCGCTCACCACCCCGCTCAGCGTCGCAATCATCACCCCATTATCGCATAGTCATGCTGTGCGTGATAGCCGCGGCCAGGGCATCGGCGCAGTCGTCGGGTTTCGGTATTTCCTTGAGCTGCAAGATAACGCGGACCATTTCCTGGATTTGTTTTTTCTCGGCCCGGCCGTAACCGGTGAGCGACTGCTTGATCTGCAGCGGCGTGTATTCGTATATGGAGAGGCCGGCCTGCTTGCCGGCCAGCAATACTACTCCCCTGGCCTGCGAAACCGTCATCGCCGTAGTCACGTTCTGGGCAAAGAATAGTTTTTCAACCGCCATTTCGGCCGGCTTGGTTTCGGCGATAATGGCGGTTATTTCTTCGAAGATAGTTTGCAGGCGCACGGCATCATCTTCCTTGGCCGGCGTCCTGATGACACCGCCGTCGACCAGCGACGGCTTGCCCTTGATAACGTCAATCACCCCGAAGCCCAGAATGCCGGTACCGGGGTCAATGCCCAAGATTCTCATGGTCTTCCGCTTCCATAATCGCGTTCGCAATCCACCGGTCGCGGATCTTGCCGGCTTTGTCCAAAGCCTTGATCCGGCCGATATCCAGCCAGCGGGCGTCAAGCAGTTCCGTCTTGTCGATCTTGAGGCGGCCGGCCGTGACTTTGGCCTCGAAAGCGTGATACGTGATGCTGCCGTCGGGTTTGCTTTCGGAGTATACGGGTTCCGGTTCGGCAAGTTTTACTTCCAGGTTAACTTCTTCCTTGGTTTCGCGAATGGCGGCCGCTTGAATCGTCTCGCCCTCGTCGACATGGCCGCCGGGCAAGCCCCATAGTCCGTAAGCCGACGTCTTTTTTTCTTGTACTAGCAGGTAGCGTCCGCGGCCGTCCCTTAACAAGACGGCGGCGATGGTTGCGGCTTCAGCCATTGAGCAGCTTCTCGTCGATGTCAAAATTGACGTGGGTCGAACTCACGTCGTCGATGTCTTCGAGGGCATCCATCAGGCGCATGATTTTGCCGGCCGTGTTGGCATCGGTGATCTCCACGGTACTATTCGGAACATAAGTCAGCTCGGCTTCCAGAACTTCCAGGCCGGCGGCAGTTAGGCCTTCACGGACTTTGGCCAGTTCTTTCGGATCAGTGTAAATAAGCGATTCACCGTCCTCTTCCTGGACATCTTCGGCCCCGGCGTCGAGCGCCTGCATCAGGACATCGTCGCCCGAGCCTTTGACCCGTATCATGCCCTTATGGTCAAACTGAAAAGCCACGGCGCCCTTCTCGGCGATGTTGCCGCCGTGCTTGGAAAAAGCCAGCTTGACGTCGGGATAAGTCCGGTTGATATTGTCGGTGGCGCATTCGACCAGTATGGCCACACCGCCGGGTCCGTAGCCTTCGTACATGACTTCCTGCATCTGGGCGGCGTTTTTGTCTTTGACGCGGTCGATCGAGCGCTGGATGTTGGCGGCCGGCATGTTGGCAGCCTTGGCCCGGTCAATCGCCAGGCGCAGCGAGAAATTCATGTCCGGGTCGGTACCGCCGCGGGCAGCAATGGCGATAGCGTTGCCGAGCTTAGTGAAAACGGCGCCGCGGGCGGCATCCTTAGCGCCTTTTTGGCGCTTGATGGTCGACCATTTGCTATGTCCGCTCATGTTGCCGGGTCCTCGGTTCCAAGTTCTTTCATATCTGTTATTATATCAGGTCCGGTAATTTTTGTCTTGTGCCAGAGCATAAAAGTTACGAGAATTATCAGGCCGTACAAGCCCAGCATGGCGGCCAGCGGCAAACTCCGGTTCTGGACAAAAACATGCGGGATGCAAGCCATTAAATGGGCAGTATCGAGCATGTAGTTAAGCAGGCCGGCGGCCGGCCAGGCCAACCAGCCGGCCACGGCCCCGCCCAGCATACCGGCCAAGCCGGCTATCAACGACAGCAGCATCGCCAGCGGCACCAGTGTCACCACCAGCACATTGGCCGGTAAGCCAATCAGCGACATCTGCCCGAAAATATAGAGGACGAACGGCAGGCTCATGGCTTCGGCGCACACGCTTTCCAAGGCCACGCCGCCGATCAGCGATTTGTGCCACCGGCCGGGCTGCCGGGCCTGGATTAGCGGCGACACGATCATGACGCCATAAAAAGCCAAAAAACTAAGGTACCAGCTCAGGTCACTCCAGATATAAAACGGATTGGCCCAAGCCGTAACGGCAGCCGCTAGGGCCAGCAAATTCAACGGTTTCATCGACCGGCCATAATAGCCAGTGACAATGCTTAACATGCTAACTATTGCTGCCCTGACGATTGATGCGCTGGTGCCGGCAAGCAACAGGAACAGGCCGATCAGGCCGAATGACAATAACGTCGACAGGCGTTTGGAACGCCTGGCCATCAACCGCCGGCTGGCCTGCAGGATAATCGTCAGGTTATAACCGGAAACCGCGATGATATGCGTCAGTCCGACCATCAGTAAATCCTGCTTAACATTGTCAGGCAGCGTCGCCCGCTGGCCGACCAGCAGGCCCATGGCGAACGGCGCCAGCGGCTCCGGCAAGGCCGTTTGCATGCCGGCCGTGAACCGGCGCCGGATGTCGCTAACCACCGATGGGTGCCTAGCCGTCACGCTTAGTTCGGCGAAGCTCATCCGCGCCTGGTAAGCCCCGTAGCCCGGATATAGTTTGCCCGTCGCCAGCACTTCGTCATCCTGAAAGACGGCATTCTCGCCGAAACCGCTGATCTCTATCTGGCCTGTCATCTTCCGTCCGTCGGGCATGACTACGTCCTTGGCATTGAAGGCCAGCTGTTTGTTGGTACCGTAAACGGCGTCGTCGGCCGCCCGGACCGCAATCGTAATTTTCCGGTACTGCCACGGCCCGTAAGCCGCCAGTTTGCCCATGTAAACCGAACCGCGCCAACAGCCCAGGCATAGGCCGAAGAGGGCTATGAAAACCAGAGCCGCGAGTGTCCTGTGCCGCCAAGCCGGCAGCAAAAACAGCGTGCCGGCCCAGCACCAAACCGCACCCGGCACCAAACCAGAACGAGCCAGCCCCACCCCGCCTAAGACCCCTAGGCAAAACACCAGCGTCAAAGTTGTCCGCCGAAACCGGTACCGCCAAGCCCGCCGCATCCGGGCATTCTAACAATCCCGGCCGTCAACTACCCGCCAGCTTAATTAACGTTTAACGATGTATGTCCGGTGCCTTTGTTATCATAAGATCATGGACCTTCAAGCGGTTGAGAATAATTACAAAAGCCTGGGTCTGGTGGCTTTGCGGCAGTCGGATAAGCCGGGTTTTGTTTATGAGCCTCACCGTCATGGCGAAGTTCGCCTTTATACAGTCAAGGGCTCGGCTAGTATAAAGCTCGATGATGGGGATTGGCGCACCACAAGCCCCGGCCAGGAGATCATAATCCACGATGGCCAGTTGCACGAAGCCGTGGCCGGCCCGGAAGGCTGGGAGTATATTTTTGCCTCCAGCCCAGAGGAAGCTAAGAGACAGGGCTTACTTTAGACCGGGCCTGGTTTTCAACGGCGGCCCCTCGTGGTAGATGCAAACCAGCATTATCAAGCTGTAAACGATCATGAAAATCTGGAAGACGGACACCGCGGAGATCTTATAGGCGACCAGGCTGAGGAAGGACGCCAAAGCGCTTAGCGCGTACAGCCAGGGTGATTCCGTATTAGGGTGATGCCAGGTCTTTACATAGGCCGGCAGGTAAGCGACAAAATCGGCCAGCAAAGCAAACCAAATCGCTACGACCGGGTTGCCGGCAATTTGCCAAGCCGCTACGCCGGCCAGGGCCACGACCAGACAGACCCAGTCAAAGATACTGGTGCCGCCAATGCCGAACCCGTGTATCAAACTTAGGACCAAAAAAGCGATGGCGCTGACAAAGAGTATGCCCGAATAAACCTTCGCGCCGGTATTGGCATGATCCGCCAAAATACTGACAAAGCTCAGCGTCAGAATCACCAGCACCACGAACCGGGTCGTCCGGTGGGGTTTGGTCCGGCCGCGGATAATGCTCGCGCAATATATGAGGCCGGCGGCCGTAATCAGGATCGTGCTCAGGGTAAGTAAGGCCGTCCTCATTACATGGGCGTGGAGGAGCTCTGCCAGTTGAAGGCGATTTGACTGCTGCCGTCGGCGCAAGTGTAGGCGTAAAAAGTGCCGCTCCAGTATGACGACCACTGGTTGCCGCTGCCTTCCTTGGTCACGCTGCAAGTATAGCCGTTGGAACTGAAGTTGGAACCGTTGGCGGCGGCTACGACCTCTTCGGCCGTCGTGCAGGTAGCGCCGCCGGAGATGGCGATTTGGGCGTAGTTTGTCGAGGCGCCGCACTGCCCGGCGCCCGGCAGGGTCGGCTGCAATGCTCCGGGACCGCCAATCGTGACGGTCGCCGTGGGGGTTGACGTGCTGGGCGAGCTGTCGCTGGTGCCGCCGCTGTTATCGGCGCTGGCCGGCTGCCAGTTGAAAGCGACTTGGTCCCGGCCGTCAGCACAGGAATACGAGTAGAAAGTACCGCTCCAATAAGATGACCACTGGGTATTGCTGCCCTGCTTGGTGCCGACACAGGAATAGCCGTTCGATTTGTAGTTTGCCCCGTTAGCCTCCGTGGCGTCCTGGATGATCGCTTCGGCCGTCGTACAGGACGCACCGCCGGATATGGCGATTTGGGCGGCGTTTTCTCCTGAGTCGCACTGGGTGCCGCCTACCTCGGTCGGCTGCAGTCTCGGACCTGTCGAGCCCAAGTGCGGCTTAGTAAACCCAAGCAATATGAACAGCAGTACGATAACCACCATGAAAATCTTATAGGCTTTCGGAATCCAGGGCAGCTTCGCCGGATTAATAGTCCTTATGAAGGTGGCCGCGTAAAACACGCTTATGAAAAGCGAGCTCCACAAGTCAACGAACTTGAGCGTATGGCTGCCGGACGAAGCCAGCAGCGACACGAAACTGAAGACCGCGGCTATCAAGGCCGCGATGCCGAACAGCGCGAACAACACGGCATGGATGACCATCACGACCATAGCGGCGTTTTCTTTTTTCTTCGTCTCTTTTTTGGAATAGAAGAAATCGGTCGCGAATGAAATCGGCAGCAGGACGATGGCGGCCGAGATCACGTAATAATTCGCGTTCGACGCGTTGTCACTATTTAATAATTGAGCAAAAACGGCATAGGTCAGGATTGACAGAATCAGCACGGTCCAGCCCCAGAACGCGTATGTCAGCCACTGGATTATTATCGTCAGGGCGTTGGTGTTGTGGTTCTCGGCCTGGTCTTGCGGCGGCAGTGCCGGTTGGGGCGGAAAGCCGCTCACGGCCGGCGCCTGGTAAGCCGCTGGCGGCGCGGCGTTAGCCGGCGGCGGCGCCGTCGGATAGTTATTCGCCGGGCTGAAGGTATGGGAGATTTGCGGCTGGGGGCCGGTTTCGGACGGCCGGTCCGGTTTGGAACCGTTCAAAAAAGAAGGGCTGTCAGCCTCAGAAGATTTGTCGCTCGGGCTGCCGGCAGCGGTTTGGTCATCAGAACTTTGGTGTTGGTTTTTGTCCTCTGAGAGGTCGTCCATGTGCTCATGTTAATTAAAACACTTGTGCTTGTCAAAATATTATCGGGCCGCTGCAACCCTATGGAGCCAGTACCGTACCGCCCCATTCCACGGCCGTAAAGCCTGTGCGGTGGAAGACCGGAAAGCTCTGGGGCGTCACCTTGACCGGCTGCTCCAGCGGTTTTTCAACCATGAAGACCCGGAGCAGCGAGTCCGGGCTGGGCGCGATCGACAGCTTGGCTACGTTAGTGTATTCGCTGCCGGCGAAATGTATAAGCGTGTACTTATTGGCTTCGAGTTTGGGCGCCCAATAGCTTATGAAGCCGGCTTTTTCGGTTTGGTTAAGGCCGATTGCGGCAAGCTCTTTGTCCAAAAAGGCCGTTGTCTGGCCCCCGGCGACGACGAAGCCGTCATTCATATCAAACGAAAATGGCTGCGGATTGCCTTCCCAGTACAGGTAGGGGTAGGTCTTGCCGTCGGCGGTATCGGTTAAGCGACCATTGGGTTGGGCGGTGACGTTCCAGCCCGACTGCTTGTTGTACGACGGCACGGTGGCCGAGAAGCCAGCCGGGAAGTTTAGGGTCACATGGATATTCTCGGTGTGGGTCGGATAAAGGTAGATAACCGGCTTGTCGGCTATGGCGCAATCGGCCTCGGGACAGCAGTCTGAGCTCGAAGAATAATCGCTGCCGTAGGCGCCGCAGTCTCCCTGGTTGCCGGTGATATTAAAATGGGGGAACCATGTGTCGTTATTCGCAGTCTGATAAATTGCCAGCTGGTAGCCTAAGAAAAATATGACGATGGCCCCGACGAACAAAAAAGCCGCGACAATGATGCCGTATATTAAATAAGCAATGTGCTTATGCTCCATAATAAGCGAATTATAGCATGGGTCTTCAGATTTCGGCGTGCACCCCGCTAACCTGTTCTGAAGTGCGTATCCAGCGAATGGCATAGCTAGCCGGTATGGCAACGACCAGGCCTACGGCCAGAACTGCTTTAGCCGAAACGACTAGGCTGAGCAGCAATAAAAAGCCAAATAACAAAACGTCGCCCACCATTGAAGCCATGTTCATAGCATACAAATAAGGCAGCATCGGCTCGTGCTCGGCGTTGAGGTAATAGCGTGAGTAGTAGGGCGTGACTATGAGGGCCTGGCCGAGCCCGTTAACGAAATTGACACCGGCAACCTGGCCGATCGACTGAATGAGCAGCCGGATGGTATTGGTCAGGCTGATGACATTAGTGCCGTGCCTGAGGTAGCCTGACATCTTTCTGGCATGCCTGCGGCCGACATAGAGGGCAATGATAATGCTGGCGATTACCGCCACCGAGCTCAGAATACCGACGCCGACATAAGTCGGAACTAGCAGGAAAATAAATAACGGCCAAACGCTGGTGGCCACCATGGCGTCCACTTCGGAGCCCATATTGGCGACCAGGTCCCGCCAGACTTTGCGCAGACGCAAGTCCCGTATTCTGTACAATTCATTCTCCATATATTCGGGCCCGACAAACAAAGGCAGGGCGGCGGCTACGAAGCACAGCATCGTTATGACGTAGAGGAAGCTGATACCCAGCCAGCTGGCGATCGCTCCGCCAATTGCGGGCGCAACGCCGTAAGCCAGCATTAACAGGGCCGAGGATAACCCGACTGCCGTTCCGACGCGCCGGTGCGACAGGCTGCGCGTGAAACAAGCCCTAAACTGGGGCCAATACAGCGCTATCGACACGCCCCACACGAGGGCGATAGACCATAGCGGCCAATGGAAGGTCGTGATAGTCGCCAGCATCAATATTTGCGCGCCTTGGATGAGTAAGCTGATACCCATGCAACGGTTAAAGCCGATGCGGCTGGCCAGCCGCAAAGCCGGTGCCTGGCAGACACCCCAAAAGAGCGTGGAGAGCAAGAAATAGCCCATAATCGCCGAGACGCTATAGTGCAACCGGTAGAAATAAATCGGCACAAAAATCGTGACCAGGCTGGAGGCCAGTTCTTTGACGGTATGCGCCCAATACAGCCGCCGCAACTCAGTCAAGCGAATGCGGACAAGATGGTAGTGATACTGGCCGGCGTGGTGAGTCATGATTATGACAGGTTTTAATTAAGTTTGAATGTTAATAATCTATACAATCATAACAGAATTAGTCGAATGTGGAGTACTGGTAGTTCGGGCGCGCGGTGCGCACTACCGCAAAAGCTCTTTAATGCCCACGCGCCGTCCGTATTCCATGGCCCCGTAGCGGAAGGCCTTGATCGCGAACGCCATAGCCAGAACCGCACTGGCGGCTACCACTGCGAGCGCCGTGCAAGCTTGGGCAAGCGACAGGGTTCCGGCCGCGTTGCGCAGCAAGGACGTCGTCGAAGCTGTCAGCGGGAAATAAGTGAACACGTTAACGATCAGGGTATGCGGCGAACTCACTATATAGCCCAGGGCATAAATCGGTATAAACTGCGTTATTATGGCAACTCCCAGGTAGCGTCCCGCTTCCTGGGCGCTGGGGAATAAAGCACTTAAACCGACTAAAAAGCCGGTAAACGTAGTAATCCCGCCCACAAAGAACAGTGCCCCGAACGCAATAGCCCTGCCGTCAAGCGGGATGTGGCTGAGCGAAACGCCGCCCGGCAGGCTGATATGGCTCCTGAAAAGCGTATAGCCGATCAGTAAAGCCCCGCCTAATAGGAGTATCTGCACCAAACCTAATATGAAAATCGATAGGATCTTGCCCAAAATAAGGCTGCGCGAGCTTATCGAAGCCAGTAATATTTCAGCGGCTCGGTTCTCTTTTTCTTCGGTTGTGGCGCTAATCATAAAGTAGGACAGCAAGGCCACCAGCGTCAGAAAAGCCAGCATAAACATACCGGGGGCAATAATACCGGCCAGGCCGTTAGTCACCTTGCCGTTCTTGTAGGTAGTAGTGGTTACCGCAGGGTCGTTTTGCAAGATCGGAACGATTTGATTATTGTTGGCGAGAGAACTTACCCGGGATATAACATCTTGCCGTAGGAGGGCCGTGGCCGCCGTGCCGTAGGGCGGCGTATTGCTAATCCCTTGGTCTTGGGCATAAATATCAATGCCGCTTTTGGACACGTCCGGGGGATAGTAGAAGAAAGCGTCCAGCTTATTGGCCTGAACGGCCGCGATACCGGCCTGTTTGGTCGGCTCGATGGCCAGGTGCTGCTTTGTTAACTGCTGCTTATTAATAAGTCCTGTCCGGTCAAGAATGGCAATTTTAGCGGTTTTTGAAATCGTGTCGGCCTGCTGCTGGCTTGATTTACTGGCGCTATTGCTAGACACGACGCTTATAGCGATGACGGCTAGAATGAGGACGGGCGGCATCAAGGAAGTGAACCAGAAGCCTCTCTTCCTAA
The DNA here is from genome assembly GCA_963716945.1 of uncultured Candidatus Saccharibacteria bacterium. GTDB lineage: Bacteria > Patescibacteriota > Saccharimonadia > Saccharimonadales > UBA4665 > DASRLG01. The sequence continues at coordinate 62,291 of OY970322.1, forward strand.
GGTTGCGGCGAACTTCAAAGCCAGCTACGTCGGTCAGCTTAGACATTGGCCGCCCCTTCGTCCTGGTATAGCGCCAGGAATATATCGTTCAGCGTGGGACGGCGGACCTCAAACGTCGTTATGTGCAGGTCTTTATCGGCCGCCAGGTAGCGCAGCACCTCGTCGGTGGAAACGTGCCGCCGCCACTCTAGTTCAGCATAATGCGGCAGCCGCTTCGTGACCTTGTAAAGCTTGTCGTTATCCGGCAGCTTGCCGCTGAAATTAAGGGCCACGACCTGGGAACCGAAGCTGTCTTTGACCTCGTCAACGGTCCCGTACATCGCGGCCGAACCGTCTTTTAGCAGCAAAATCCGGTCGCACAGCTGCTCTACCTCTTCCATGCGGTGCGTAACCAGCATGACCGTCGCCCCCTTTGAGCGCTGTTCGTTGATGATGTCCATCAGCAATGCCCGGTTGACCGGGTCAAGCGCTTCCGTCGGCTCATCCAAAATCATGAGTTTCGGCTCGTGCAGAATAGTCACGCCCAGTTGTACCTTTTGCTGCTGGCCGCCCGACAATTTGATTAGCCGCTCGTCGGCTTTATCGGCCAGCCCGACCCGTTTCAAGTAGGTTAAGGCCCGGGTCCGGGCCTCGCTTTTGCCGAGGCCGTGCAGAACGCCGAAATATATCATGGTGTTTATAACCGGTTCGTTGCGGTACAGTCCGCGTTCTTCGGGCAGGTAGCCGACCTGGTTTGATAATGCGGGGCTGTAGCGCCGGCCGTTCACCAGCAGCCGGCCGCCGGTCGGCTCCAGGAGGGACAGAAGAGCTCGAATAGTAGTCGTCTTGCCGGCCCCGTTCGCGCCCAGGAAACCGAAGACTTCGCCTTGATTGACGACAAACGACAGGTCTTTGATGACTTGCTTGCTGCCAAAACTCATCGCAAACGATTCTATTGAAACTGCGGAAGTGTGCGTTTTGGCCATAACACTAGGTATTATAGCGCCTGGTAGTCCTATCCGTTGGCAAACGACTCTGGTTTGAGGGGCGTTATATTTGGACTTATTTTCTGAAGTACGAAATTAAGAATAGCCCCACGCCGGCTAGGACAATGCCTACCAACTGGGGGAAATGAAGCCTCTCGTGGAATGCCAGCAAACCGATTAAAAGCGCGTAGGTAATGAGCACGGGGTACATGATTGCCGAGAATTGAGACTGGGGGGCGCCTAGAGAAAAGGCTTTGATGACCGCGAAGTTGCCCAGACTGATTAGTAGGCCGATGCCTATTGCAAGATAAAATGCCTTCGGGCTTAAGCGCACGGATTTTATGCCATGGCTTGTTGCAAAATAGAGTGCCAGCATCAAAACCAGCCCTATAAGCGACGCATAGGCATTGACTAGGTAGATAGACGTGCCCTTAGGCAGCAGTTTGGATAAGGCCTGATAGACGGCAAGGAGGAGAGGCGCTATAAAGGCTAATGGCAGCCAGTTCATAAGGCTCATATTAGCATATCAAGCCGTACATTTAAGCATTGGCGGCTTGGAGGGCCCGGTGGGACTCGAACCCACGACACCCTGCTTAAAAGGCAGGTGCTCTAACCGGCTGAGCTACGGGCCCGCGTTGCGCGGTTGGCCGGCGAAATAACTCCTTATATTATCGGTATTTCGACTAAAAAGTCAATCTGTCCGTCAGTGTTTGCCGTGCTTGTGCGCGCCGCCGGCTTTGGGGCGCTGGAGCCAGAGGACCAATAAACAGACCAGGGCGCTGGCACCGACAATCAGGTCTTGGGCCCGCTGGACTTGCGACCACAGCGACGAATCGACGATGCTATGGCTCAGGCCGGCCGGCAGCAGCGGCACGACCAGCAAACCGCCGAGCAGGCCGACGCCGGCGGCCGGCAGCAAGTTAAGCAAGAGGCGGCCGGTGCCGTGAATAGTGCGAATCATGAAGATTGTCGTCAGTACAACCGGCAGGAGCAGCAAGACTATTTTGACGGTTTCGCTACCGGCGCTGGCCGCCTGCTGCGGTACTTGGCTGGCGTGCAGCGTCAGGAATTCACTGGTGTCGTTGGCCACGAACTGAACCAGTACGTCGCCCAGGCATAAGCTCAGAAAAACCAACGCCGCGTTGACCCGCAAAACCATCAGCAAAACCACGGGGGCAAGCACGATGGAAGCAAGCGCGATAACCGGAGGCGTCATAGCACTTACTATACCATGAGCTTTTTGGCTGTTTTAGGCGCCGACTTTGTCCTTTTTACGCCGGCCGGAACGCGCGGCCGACTCGACGTAATCAATGATGCTTTTGGCGACGTTTTTGCCGGTTACCTTCTCTATCGCGAAACCGGGGCTGGCGTTGACTTCCAGGACCCGAGGACCGTGGTCGCTGCGCATCATGTCGACACCGGCGATTGACAGGCCCATGGCTTTGGCGGCTTTTTGGGCGGTGCGCCGTTCTTCAGCCGTCAGCTTGACGTCGATGCCTTCCCCGCCCTGGTGCAAATTAGACCGGAAGTCATCGTCCAGGCTCTGGCGCAGCATACTGGCCACGACCTTGCCGTTGACCACCAAGGCCCGGATGTCGACGCCGGCGCTTTCGGCGATAAACTCCTGGACCAGGAAGTTCACGCCCTCGACGTAAAAGGCTTGCATCACGGCCAACGCCGCCTTGCCGGTCTCGGCCAGCACCACGCCGTTGCCGTGCGTGCCGCGGGCGACCTTGATGATAACCGGCGCGCCGCCGACCTGTTTAAGGACGTCGTCGAAGTCGGCCGTTTCGCGCACGAAGACCGTCTTAGGGATGCCGACGCCGGCTTTCGACAGTAGCTGCATGCTGCGCAGCTTGTCGCGCGAACGGACGATAGCTATCGAGCTGGCGGTCGTGAAAACGTTCTGCATCTCGAACTGGCGTACGATCGACGAACCGTACTTGGTCAACCGGGCTGAGATCCTGGGGATGATAACGTCGATGTCGCGCAACTCCCGGCCCTTGTAACGAACCACCGGATTGCCCCGCTCAACCGTTATGTAGCACTTTGAATAGTCGATGACTTGGACCTTGTGGCCCCTTGAGGAAGCTTCCTGCTTAAGGCGTTTGGTCGAGTAGTTGGCGAAGCCCCTGGATAGAATCACGATGTTCATAGCTGCACCTTACTTCGTCCTATGGCTTACGTCAACCAAAAATCCGTGCAGCCTTAGGAACTTGCGGCCGATTAGCATTTCGTACTTCATCGACATCCGGTTGGTCAGCGTCAGCGTTATGGGGTAAACCTGACCCATGATAGCCACCTCGGTGTCAATCGCGTAACGGACGGATACCAGCCCGTTCGAGCTTTTGACCCGGCGGCGGTGGTAATCATCGATTTCAATGGTATGGTCGGCGCTGCCCAGCGGTGAAAAGCGCAAATGCCGCCGGCCCTGATTGTCGGTGACCTCGCGCATCTTGGTCGCGTGCAGTGCCCCGTTAAAAGCGCCGGTGTCGACCTTGGCCTTGACGTTCTCGATGCCGAGGAGCGGTAAATCGACAGCCAGTGCCGACCCGATCGTTTTGGCGGCTTCGGCCTTCTTAAATGATGTCCATGTAAATTTCATATGCTCTCGCGCCGTTAGTGTTTAACAGGAGAGGAATTATACAATATATTAACTATTTGAACAAGCGTTTTGCTACTTCTGAAGATGCAAAACCCGGCTGTAAACCAGGTAAATGAAGGCCGCGACAACCAACAATATCAGAATCAATAATGGCACGAAACCGGTCTCGTTCAGGGGCTTGGATTTCATTTTAACCATAATTATTAAGCTAATGTTAAATTTTAGCAACACTGAACCTTCCATCTTATTGTTTAATAGCAGTTATTATGGTATAGTTACACCATGGCCGGTTCTACCTTTGATCCCGAACTTGCAGCCGCAGTACCTGAAATAATTAGCTATTCTGTCGGGGCGGCCAGCCTTGCTATATCCGCTATAGCCTTACGGGCCTTAAGGCACGGAAGGAAGACGGAGGAATTGCTTAGGATAAGCGAACAGCAACGCCGCCTCGATCCCAAGACGGGTCTCCTGAATTACCCGGCTTTTCAAGAAGAGTTTAAGGAGCGTACCGGCACGACCAGGCGTGCGGCGGAACGTGACAGAGTCCACGGCTTATTACTCGCTGATATAGATGACTTCAAAGCTCTCAATACCCGGCTTGGCCTGACTAGAGCCGATGAACTCGCCCTAAAGCCGGTCGCCGATATCTTCAAACAGTCAACCCGTCCCGAAAGTGATGCGGTTGCCAGGTTTGGCGGCGAGGAGTTTGTCTTATTGCTAACCGATACTGACCAAGAAGGTCTGCTGACTGTCTGCAAGAGGCTGCAAGACGGCGTCAATGCCATTCATCCTGAAGGTGACTTATCCGAGGGCTTGGGAATTACCATAGCTTATACAACCTTCCCCCAAGGCACGCCGCTAGAAGAGCTTAGAGTAGGCTTGGATATGGAACTTGTGGGTGCCAAGGCCATAGCAGGCAAGAACCAGATTATACAGCTAGGGGGCCTGGCGGCTTAGCGGCCGAAGAGTCCTTTCTTATCACCCTCATCGAAAGTCTTTAACAGTTCCTGCTGCTGCTTGCTGAGTTTGGTCGGGGTGTCGACGATGATGGTGACGATGTGGGCGCCGCGGCTGTTGCCGCGCAGGTGCGGCACGCCGTGGTTTGACAGCTTGAAGTCGGAGCCGGACTGGGTGCCGGCGGGGATCTTCATGCGGACCGGGCCGTCGACGGTTTCGACTTCGATTTCGGTGCCGAGCGCGGCATCGACCATGCCGACATGCTCTTCGCTGAGAATAAGTTCGCCCTCGCGCGTGAATTTCTTGTGCGGCTTGACCCGGATATTGACGTACAGGTCGCCTTTGGGCCCGTTGGCGACGGCTTCACCATGCTCCCGCAAACGGATGGTCGCGCCGTCGTCGATGCCGGCGGGGATCTTAAGCTGGACGGTTTGCTTCTTGGGCTGGGTGCCTTTGCCGCGGCAGACGGAACAGACTTTCTCGGGGACTTTGCCGCTGCCGTGGCATTTCGGGCAGACGCTGGCCTGTTGGATGTTGCCGAATATCGTCCGCGTCACGCTGACAACTTGTCCGGAGCCTTTGCACTGGTCGCAAGTTTTGAGTTCGTGACCCGGCTCGACAGTCGTGCCTTTGCAGTGCTCGCAAGTATCTTCCAGGCTCAAATTGATATCAACTTCGGTACCGAAAACGGCTTGGTCAAAACTGATCTCGACGCCGGCTTCGACGTCGCGGCCCCGGGCTTGTCGTTGCTGGCGCTGCTGCCCGCCTCCGCCGCCAAAGAAACTGCTGAAAATATCACCCAGCCCCAGGTCGCCGAAGTCGAAGTTAATGTTCTGGCCCTGGCCGCCGCCAAAACCGGCATACGGGTTGCCGCCGGCCCCGCCGACGCCGGCATGGCCGAACTGGTCGTAGCGCTTGCGCTTATCCGTATCTTTTAGGACCTCGTAAGCTTCGTTAATTTCTTTGAACTTGGCTTCTTCGCCGCCGCGGTCGGGGTGGTGCTCGACGGCGGCCCGGCGAAAGGCTTTCTTGATCTCATCGGCGCTGGCGTCTTTGCTAACGCCTAGGACTTCGTAGTAATCACGCTGAGCCACTGGCCAGTTCCTCACGGAGCCGACGCTCCCTCTCGGCTACGATTTCGGCGGCGGTCGCCAAATCTTCGACGTCGCCATTGTCAACCAGATAGGTGGCAGCTTCTTTGCGGGCATTTTCTGTCGTTTCAGGGCCGAACCTATCTTCGGCCGCCAGCAGGACCATATGCTCGAAATACTCATGGCCGGGATCGCGCGCCGCGCCGTCGGGCGATTCGCCGGTAGGTTGTTGCGGTGGATTCATCTTTATATTCTACCAATTTTCCTCTTTAATTACGTGCCCGGGTTCAACCTCGCCGAAGCCAATCCTAGCCGGCCGCTAGTCTTTCTTGGAGTCTTTGTCGTCGACGACTTCGCCTTCTATGGCGTCGTCGGTCTTTTTGTCGCTTTCGGCGTCTTCGGCCGGAGCTTCGTCGGCTTGGGCTTGTTCGTACATCTTGGCGCCAATCGGCATCAGCTTGTCGTTGAGCTCTTTGGCGGCGTTCTCGAGGGCTTCCTTATCGGCCTTTTCGTCGGTGACGACTTTCTTAGCAGTCTCGACGGCTTCGTCGAGCGTCTTCTTGTCGTCATCCGTCAGTTTGTCGCCGCTGTCTTTGCTGAGTTTTTCGGCCTGGTATACGGCACTGTCGAGCAGGTTGCGGGCTTCGACCAGTTCCTTTTTCGCCTTATCTTCGTCGGCGTGGGCTTCGGCCTCTTTGGCCATCTTTTCGACTTCGCTCTTGTCGAGGTTGCCCGAGCCGCTGATGGTAATGCTCTGCTCTTTGCCGGTGCCTTTGTCTTTGGCTGTCACGTTCAGAATGCCGTTGGCGTCAATGTTGAAGGTAACTTCGATCTGCGGGATGCCGCGCGGCGCCGGCGGGATGCCGTCGAGGATGAAGCGGCCGAGGGACTTGTTGCCTTCAATCATGTCGCGTTCACCCTGGCCGACGTGGACTTCGACTTGCGGCTGGTTGTCGGCCGCGGTCGAGAAAACTTCGGATTTGCTGGTCGGAATAGTGGTGTTGCGCTCAATCAATTTGGTCATGACGCCGCCCATGGTCTCGATGCCGAGGCTCAGCGGGGTGACATCCAGCAGTAGGACGTCCTTGACGTCGCCTTGCAGCACGCCGCCCTGAATGGCCGCGCCGATGGCGACGACTTCGTCCGGGTTAACGCCTTTCATCGGGTCTTTGCCGAAGATTTGCTTGACCTTCTCCTGGACGGCCGGCATGCGGGTCATACCGCCGACCAGAACGACGGCGTCTATCTCGCTGGCCTTGACCTTGGCGTCCTTAAGGGCTTTCTCACAGGGCGCGGCGGTCTTATCGATCAGGTCGGCGACCAGGCTCTCCAGCTTGGCGCGCGTCAGCTTGTGCTCGAAGTGCTTCGGACCGTCGGCGTCGGCCGTCAGGAACGGCAGGTTGACGTCGACTTCCTGGGCCGTCGACAGCTCGATCTTGGCCTTCTCGGCTTCGTCGCGCAAACGCTGCATAGCCGCCTTGTCGTCCGTAATGTCGATGCCATGCTCTTTTTTAAACTCGTCGGCGAAGTAGTTGATGATGACACGGTCGAAATCGGCGCCGCCGAGGTGGGTGTCGCCGTTGGTCGACTTAACTTCGAAAACGCCGTCGCCCAGTTCCAGGATCGAAACGTCGAACGTACCGCCGCCGAGGTCGTAGACGGCGATTTTTTCGTCTTTCTTCTCGCCCTTGTCGAGGCCGTAGGCCAAGGCTGCGGCAGTCGGTTCATTAATGATGCGCTTGACTTCCAGTCCGGCGATTTTGCCGGCGTCTTTGGTCGCCTGGCGCTGCGAGTCGTCGAAATAAGCCGGCACCGTAATAACGGCTTCGGTGACTTTGCCGCCCAGGAAACTTTCGGCGTCGCTCTTAAGTTTGCCGAGGATCATGGCACTGACTTCTTCGGGGCTGTACTCTTTGTCGCCCATCTTGACCTTCACGCCGTCGCCGCTTTTGACGATCTCATAGCCCATGAGCTTGAGGTCGCGCTGGACTTCTTTGTCGCTGAATTTGCGGCCGATCAGGCGCTTGACTTCGTAAATCGTGTTTTTGGAGTTGGTGACTTGCTGGCGGCGGGCGACCTGGCCGACCAGGCGTTCACCGTTCTTGTTGACGGCCACGACGGACGGCGTGGTCCGGTTGCCTTCGCTGTTAGCGATAATTTCCGGCTTGCCGGCTTGCATGACGGCCATCGCCGAGTTGGTTGTACCGAGATCGATGCCTATGATTTTGCCCATGGTGTCTTAAATCCTTTCGTTAAAAGTTAGCAGTCATCTATTGCTACTGCCAGTGTAGTAAATTGGCACTCTCATGTCAAGAGTGCTAATTACAGAGGTGAGGCGACCCTGGGATAAAGTTCGGCCAGTAAACCGGCCACGTTTTCGGGTTCCAGGCCTTGAAAAGGAGCTACTTCCCCCTCTGCCAGCAGGCGCGCGGCGATCGTTGCCGGTGAATCGGCCACCGGCCTCCTCCTATAACAACGTCCGGGGTCCTGCATGGCGTCAAACATATCGATCGTATGTATCAACTCGACCGCGGAGGCCGTAGCCGGGCTGAGGCCGTCTTCGGCCGGAACCGGCGGCCTGACATGGTGGCGCAACGCTACGTGGGCGGCCTCGTCGATTAACTCCCGGTGGGCCGGGCCGGCCGGCAAACCTCTGATCATGAGGCTGCCTTCCCGGGTATGGACATCACCGAACATCTCGGCCTCAGCGTCGGTAAAACGGACCGGCGACTCGACGAGACCGGCGATATCGGGATGCTGCTTGCCGACATCGTGCAGCGCGCCGCTGAAACCGAGGCTTACGACGGCCCCGTCAGCCATAGGCTCAGGCGTCGAGCAGCCTATGAACATAGCCAGGTGAGCTACCCGCCAGCTGTGCCTGACCATCACGGGCGAAACCTGTCTTAGGCCTTCGATGAGGTCATAGGCGCCGGTCTTATCAAGAGCAGCACCTAACCCGAAAAAAGCTTCCGAATAAGCCATGGCGCCTCTATTGACGGGTCACCTTTACCATGGCGTGGCGGATGACGTCATCGCCCAGGCGGTAGCCCGGTTGGAGCTCTTCGCTGATAATTTCTTGCGGGCCGTCGCCGTCTTCAAGGCTGACGGCTTCGTGCAAGTTGGGGTCAAAGGGCTCGCCAACGGTTTTGATACGCTCGACGCCCATGGCCGCCAGGGTTGTCTCGAACTGTTTGACAACGGCTTGGATACCCTTTATGTAATCGTTGCCGGCCAGGTCTTGAGGCACATGCTTAAGCGCCCTCTCGAAGTTATCGATAACCGGCAGCAGGTCGGCGACGACGTCGGCCTTGAGCCGGGTCCGCAAACCGGCCAGCTCTTCTTCGTGACGGCGGCGCAGGTTGACGGCATCGGCCCGTTCGCGCTGCAAGGCGGCCGTCAGTTCTTCAAGCTGCTGCTTAAAAGCCGTCTTGGGTTCGCTCTTGGAAGCGGGCGTAGTATGCTTGGACGGCTGCTTCTTCACTAGAGCCCCCCGTTAGCCACGGTCAGCGGCCTTTCGTCAAAGTCTGCCGGCTGGACGACTGACAGCCAGGCGGCTAAATGCCTGGCCTCGTTCGTCGTATCGTGGACCAGCTCTACGGTTTCATCCTTAGCCAGGCCCCTGTAGCGCAAAACCTGGCCGGCCCACCTGCCATCTCTTCGGGCCTCATCCGATTCGAAGCAATCCGGGTTGCCGGGTTCGAAATGTTCCATTACGGCTTCAAACATGATACCGAAGTCTTGGATATCTTCGCGGCCGCGCAGGCCTTCTAACTTAGACATACAGCACCTCTTCAAGTTCCTGGCCGGCGCGCGAGACGAGGTTCATGACGTCCCGGTAGCTCTGACGGGTCGGGCCGAGCGTGCCGATGTAGCTGCGGTCGCTGAACGGGCTGCGGAAACGGCTGATGATAAGCGAACAGCCGGCGGAACGGCCGACCGGGTTCTCGGAACCGATGTAGACGCTGAGCGGCTCGTTGGGCGCGGCTTCGCGCAGCCAGGGTTCGAGGTTGTCCAGCAGCTGGGCGACTTGCTGGACCTGCATGCCATTGATAAATTCCGGCTGGCCGAACAGGTTGCTCAGGCCGGCAATATAGAGCTGGTTGCCGATGGTCGCCAGGCCGAGGTTATGGGTCAGTTCGACCAGCGTGTCGACGGCGTTGCGGATCATCCGTTCGGGGGCGCCGGCATGCTGGACACGGGCCGCCAGAGCCCGCTCGGCCCGGCCTTCGGGCAAAGCCGGCTGCCTGGCTTCGTTCAGGTTATTGACGTAGAAGCGGTAGCCTTTGTCGGTCGGAACGCGGCCGGCACTGGTGTGCGGCTGCATGATGTAGCCGAGGCGTTCCAGTTCGGCCATTTCGGCGCGGATGGTCGCCGAACTGACGCTGAAAAGCTTGGCCAGCAAAGTGCTGCCGACCGGGCTGGCGACTTCGGCGTACTGCTCGACGATGGCACTCAAAATATTTTGCTGGCGGCTGGTCATAGACATCTTCCCGGCTTGATTATTACCTGTGATTATAGCCTTTTGGCACTCAACAGTCAAGAGTGCTAAGTTCTAGCCGGTTTGGTCGAGGTGGGCCTGGATGTCCTTGGCCAGCTGTTTGGCCACGGCGCGGGCGGCCGAATCGTCTTCGGCTTCGTGGGTTTTGGACGCGGCTATTGATTGGACCTGCTTGAAAGTCCTATCCAGGTTGTCGTTGATCAGGGCCACGTAATAATCGGTGTTCAACAGCTGCTCAATTTCTTCCAGGGCGGTCTGCATCCGCTGGCGGGAGTCGGCAGCATCGACCACGTCGCCGTAACGCTTCCGTAGCCGGGTCTGCCAGGTATTGAAATCCGGCGGCAGGAGAAAGATCGCCATTACGTCGGGGTCCAGCGTCTTGTATTCGGCGACGCCCTGCACTTCTATGTCGGTCATGGCGATTTTACCCTCGTCGTGGGCGGCTTGGATCTCGGCGACGCTCGTACCGTAAAGGTTGCCGCTGTAGATCTTGGCTTCGATCAGGGCTTGGTCGTCAAGCATCTTTTTGGCGGCGGCTTTGGTGATGAAGTGGTATTCGCGGCCGTTTTCTTCGATGATACCGTGATTGATCCGCGGTGGCCGTGTGGTATGCGAGATGATGTGGTGGTAGCCGCCGGTATCAAGCAGTTTGTCCTTGAGCGAATCTTTACCGGCGCCGGTCGGGCCGACCAGCAGCAAAATAGGCGTCTTCTTGACCAGCTCGGCCGTGGACGGGGCGGGACGGTAGACAGACAATTTACGGGCTAAGGCTGTGTCCATCTATAAGTTATATCAGATTTACAGGGGTTAGGACAATAGCTATAAACGGCCTGGAGGCTGCCGGCCGGCCGCGGGCGGCGGCATGACACTCCCGGTGCTATTGGGTTACACTGGGTTGGCATGGCATCTACAGGCAGGCATAGCGGCGGTTATCGGTTACTATTCATGGCGGCCGTTATCGTGGTGGCGGCCGGTTTGGTAGGTTACGCGGCGTATAACACCCGCCGGCAGAGCGCGCCGGCCCGGCCGGTTCAAAACCGGAACAGTATGGCCGGTTGGCATAGTTATACGCTCAAAGTCGAGAAGCTAAGTTTCAAATATCCGCCCGGCTGGTCGGTCGAGGATGATACGCAAACCGCGACCGGCATGGATTCGGTGGCCATCAACAGCCCGCACGCCTACTTCCAGGTTAACGTCGGTACCGGTAGCGGGCAGCGTGGTGCCGATCCGGACTTCAGTGTCATAGGCAGTGACCCGATCAGCTTCGCCGGCCGGCCGGATTACCTGGTCTATACCAGTATCGAGGACCAGCCGACTGTCGTCGTCGCCGCTTATTTATCAACTTCGCCGTCTGACTATACGGCTGCCCCGGCTGCCAAATACGCCAGAGATAGAATTCATAATCCGGCTGCCGGCCAGGTACAAATCCTGGTCAGCTACAATTCCGATTCGGGCGTCGGCGAGTCGGTCTTCGGCAACCTGGCGGCTACCGAACGGGACCCTAACTACGTAACCGCCAAGCAAATCATCGCTTCGATGCGTTATTAATCTTAAATATAATGCTTGACCCCCGGCGAGCCGGGTGATATGTTTAAGCTTAGTTTAAGTAACCCTAACAAAACTTTAGGACAAATATGAAAATAAAAAAACTTGATATGCGCGGTATCGCTCATTATGTAGCTCCCTTATTGTTCGTACTCATTTTCGCAATCGGAGGGACGGCGTATATCGTCGCCAGCCACGCGGATACGCCTTGTCCAACTAACGCATCGGCTTGTTCGCAGCCTCCGAGCGTCACCATACTGACACCGACTATCAAATCTACCGTTTCCGGCACGGTACAGATCGCCGTACGTATTGCTGACCCGGCCGCCCTCGCCGGGACACCTATTAGCCTGCAATTTCAGGTGGACAGTACCAAGCTAGGCAGTTCTCAAGTCGTTACTCCCCCCGTTAACGGCGCCATATACACCTATAGCTGGAACAGTTCGACTATCACTAATGGAGCGCACGAGGTAGGGGTCGGTGTCAGTCCGGTTAGCCAAACTAGCAAACCGGGTATCCTGGTACTTGGAGGCGTCGGAACATACATTCCGATAACCGTTAGTAATTCTTCCTCGACTTCTCCTTCGACCAGTTCCTACACCTTGGTTGGAACGGCTTCGGCGGCCAGCACTGGCGAAACCGTTAAGGCCTACGCTTGCGTCTCAAAACTTACAAACACTGAATGGGCCACTACTGCCCTGTATGAGCTATCGAGTTCTTACAAACAACCCGCCGGCTTCAACTGGATGGCGACGCTTACTAACACCGGTACGACGCCGTTACCCAGTAACCAGTCAGTCTCACAAAGCTTCGTTGATGACGCTACCAAACCCGCCGCTGTCATCACTCTACTGAGTAATCCAAACGGCGAAAACCCATTGACCTTCTCCTACAAGACAACGCTTAGCGGCAATACGACCACTTCAGGCACTATTGCCCAGGGTATACACCCGGTTGACCTCGTTTCTTGCGCCGGAACTTTGCCTAGCAATTAGTAATCCCCGGTGTTAGCGTAGCTCTTTGCGCTTTAAGGCTGTTGCCGTTGTGCGTGCTATCTAGTCGCGTTTGAGCATGACGGTGAAGGCTTCGGCCGGGATGTCGACTTTGCCGAAGCGTTTCATCCGCTGCTTGCCCTTCTTCTGCTTGGCCAGGACCTTTTTCTTGCGGGAAACGTCGCCGCCGTAGAGGCCGGTGGTAACGTCTTTGCGGTAGGCGCTGATGTCTTCGCGGGCGATGAACTTGCCGCCGATGGCTGCCTGGAGGGCGACCTGGAAGTTCTGGCGCGGGATGACCTCTTTGAGCTTGCCTACGGTATCGCGGCCCAGGCGGTCGGCTTCGGAACGGTGGACCATGGTTGACAGGGCGTCGACCCGCTCGCCGGCAACGTAGAAGTCCAGCTTGACCAGGTCGCCGGGCCGGTAGTCATCCAGTTCGTAGTTAAATGAGCCGTAGCCGCTGGTCAGGCTTTTGAGCTGGTCGTAGAAGTCGGTTAGCAAATTGGCGAGCGGCGCCTCGAAACTGACGAGCGCCCGCTGGTCGACATAGCTCAGGCTGGTTTGCAGGCCGCGGCGGCCGGAAATCAGCTGGATGACCGGGCCGACGTAGTCTTGCGGGACGACGATTTCGCCCTTGATCCAGGGTTCGCGGATTTCGCGGATTTTGGCCGGGTCCGGCAGGTCGGCGGCACTCTTAATGTCGAGCTCCTCGCCGCTGAGCAAGCTGATTTGGTAATCGGTCGACGGGTTGGTGACTACCAAGTCTAGACCATACTCGCGCTCCAGGCGCTCGCGAACGATGTCCATGTGGAGCAGGCCCAGGAAACCGATCCGGACCCCGAAACCCAGTACCGGCGAGTTCTCAGGCGCGAACTGCAGCGCCGAGTCGCTGAGGCTAAGCTTCTCGATGGCATCCTTGAGCTCCTGGTAAAACTCGTTGCTCTCCGGGAAGAAACCGGCATAAACGAACGGCTGAACGTCCTTATAGCCGGGCAATTGCCGTGTGGCGGGGCGGGCGCTTAGGGTAACGGTATCGCCGACTTTGGCGTCGCGGGTAGTCTTGAGGTTGGTGACGATGTAGCCGATTTCGCCGGCCTGCAGGCTCTGGCCGGCCGTCATGTCGGGTTTCAGGGCGCCGACTTCGAGGGCCAGGCCGGCGGCGCCGGTGGCCATCATCTTTATATGGTCGTTCTTGGCAATCACGCCATCGAACACCCTGATATACAGGATCACGCCGCGGTAATCGTCATAATAGCTGTCGAAAATCAGCGCCCTGGTTTCCGGCAAAGTCGAACTCTTGGGAGCCGGCACCGATTCAATGATCTTCTCCAGGACCATGTCGACACCGCGGCCGGTCTTGGCGGAAATTTGCAAAATATCTTCCTGCTTGCAGCCCAGCAGGCTGATGATTTCGGCGCTTACCCGTTCGACATCGGCGGCCGGCAAGTCAATCTTGTTCAGCACCGGAATAATCGTCAGGTCGGCCGCCAGCGCCAGGTAAACGTTAGCCAGCGTCTGGGCCTGGATACCCTGGCTGGCGTCGACCACCAGCAAGGCGCCTTCGCATGCTTCCAGGCTGCGCGAAACTTCATAACTGAAATCGACATGGCCCGGCGTATCGATCAGGTTGAGCTCATAGTTTCTGTAGGCCATCCGGACCGGCGCCAGCTTGATGGTAATGCCCTTTTCGCGCTCCAAGTCCATTTTGTCGAGGTGCTGGGCCTTCATGTCGCGCTGCTGGACGGTACCGGTCAGCTCCAACAGCCGGTCGGCCAAGGTCGATTTGCCATGGTCAATATGGGCAATAATGCAAAAATTGCGGATGTGGTCCTGCTTCATGTAGGGAGTATTATATAGCTTCCTGGCGGGGCGGCTATATTTTCAAGCCTCGGCCGGTCCAAGCACGGTCTAGGCTTCGCGGTCTATGCACTCCATGACACTGGAGTATTTGCTGCTGGTAATAATCAGATGGTCCAGTAGTTCGATGCCCAGGACATCGCCCGCTTTGATGAGCTGTTCGGTAATCCGGATGTCGGGCACGGTCGGTTCCAGACGGCCTGATGGGTGGTTATGGGCCAGTATGATAGCCACGGCTCCGCGCTCGATGGCCGGCTGGAAAACTTCGCGCGGGTGGACGATATTGGACGTCAGGCTGCCTATCGAAATGATTTCGTCGTGAACAACCTGGTAGCGGCTGTTGAGATAGAGGCCGCGTAACTGTTCCTTCTGGCTAGTGCCCATATCCTTCAGGTATTGATAAGCCTGCTTGGCGTTCCTGACCTGCGCCGAACGGCCGGCCTGGCTGGAGTAAAAGCGGCGTCCGAGTTCGAAGCCGGCGATTATTTGACAGGCTTTGGTCAGGGGTATGTCGGCAGCTTCGGCTAGGCGCTCGGGGTTGAGTTCGCTGCTGATGGCCTTTTCGCCGTACTCTTTGAGCGTTCGCTTGGCCATCGCCAGAACGTCTTCCGTACGGTTGCCGACGCCCCAAATAATCGCGACCAGCTCGGCGACCGACAAATTGCTGGGGCCAAGCTCTATCAGGCGTTCACGGGGCCGCATGTCGTCCGGCATGTCCCTGACGCGCAACACATAGCCGGCCTGCGGCTCGCTAAAAACAAGGTCCCGATCTTCCAAACTATAAGGCCGCGGCAATGTGTCTAGCATGGGCATAATTATAACCTTAGATTTCCAAAAGAATGTTAAAAAATTATTAAAAAATACAAAATCACAGCACCCAGGCGGCCCGCTGCACCTAGCCCATTCTAATCGGCTTGAGGGCCAGCTTGCGCAGTTTTTCAAACAGCGGCTGGACCTCTTCAAGGCCGAACAGTGCCGATACCGCTATATGCACGGCAAAAGTCACGAGCGTGATGAAGATCAGCTTGCTGCCAAGCGTCAGGATACCGCGGTCGTTGAAGCCCAGCGGGTAGAGCGAGATCATAATGAAAGCGGCTACCACGCTAAAACCGGTCACCGAAATGATCCGCCAGACCCCGCCCCAAAACTGCGCGTCAAACAGCCGGTGGTCACGCTTGAGCATAATACCGGACAGTATGAAGACTTCCACCATCGCCACGATTGACTGCGCCAGGGCCAAGCCGGCCACGCCATAACCCTGCGGCGACGGCCGGGCCAAGGTAACGGCCAGAAATATGTTTAGCGCAATCGTAAACAGCGATACCACCAGCGGCGTAACCGTATCCCGCTGGGCGTAGAACCAGCGTGAAATAATCGAGTATTGGATCCTGAAGAAAATCGCCAGTGTCAGGAAGCCGAAAACCGTGGCGATCTGCGGGCTGCCGTTGGAATAGATCAGGCGGGCCAAATAGCCCCGCGTGAAGTAGCAGATGACGACCAGCGGCGCGCTGATCCAAATCATGGCCCTCAGCACCATCAGGAAATCCTTGCGGAACAGGTCGGGCCGGCCCTGGCTGAGGCGCGAGTTAAGCCGCGGGAAAGCCGCCGTCGAAATCGCCGTGCCGATCAGCAGAATCGGCGCCGTGCTCAGAATGAAAGCATTGTTGTAGTAGGTAATATTGCCTGTGCCCAGGCCGCTGGCGATGTGGGTTTCGACGATGTTTTCGACCTGGTCGACACCTTGGTCCAGCGATCTTGGCGGCAGGTTGCGCAAAATCGTATGAAAGTCTTTGCTCCTCCAGGCTATGTGCGGCCACCATTTGAAATTGGTTTTCCATAAACCGCAAATGATGACCAGCAACTGCAGAATACCGCCAATCAATGCCCCCAGGCCCAGACCGACCAGACCGATATTGTGTTTAAAGACAAAAATGCTGATGATGATGGACGTGTTATAAAACAGCGGCGCGATGGCGTAGAAAAAGAAGCGGCCCATGGTTTGCTGGACACTGGTCAGAATGCCGGAAATAGTGAACAGCAGCGGGTTAAAGGCCAGCAGGCGCATGATGGCGGCGGCCGTGTTAAGCTGGGCCGGCGATAAGCCGGGCGCCACGACATGCCTAATCAGGAATTTGGCGAAAATCAAGATTATGACGGCCACCACGGCCATGATAATGGCCAGCAGGTTCATCAGCGAAGCCGACAATTCCCACATGCCCTTGCGGTCGCCCTTATGGTAGCGGTCGGACAGTACCGGCATGAAGGCCACGCCGAGCGCGCCGGCCGCCAGCGTGAAGAAGAAAAGGTCGGGTATGTTAAAAGCCGCGAAGTAGGCGTCGGTACTGTGCGGCCCGGTCGTCGGGAAGTTGGAGTTGACCAGCTTGGTACGGAGGAAGCCCAGAAGCTGCCCGGCGAAAGACGTACCGATCAGCAAAATCGCGATATTGCCAATACTAAGGCGGTTTTTCTTTTTAACCGGCGCGGGGGCGGTAGGGTTCATTCAATCACTAGTATAATGCAGCGGCGGATGGAAGTTTAGCACCTTTTAGGGCTTCCAGGACTTCATCGGCGTCAACAGTCTCTTTTTCGATTAAGCGGTCCTTGAGGACTTCGAGCTTGCTAAGATTGGATTTGATAACGGCGCGGGCACGGGTAGCGGCCTCGGTAATCAGGCTTTCGACCTCTTCGTCTATCACCTTGGCCGTATCGTCGGAGTAATCCCGCTCGTGGACCAGGCGGTCAATCATCATGCCGTCATCGACATGGAAGACCTGGTCGCGCAGTTTCGTGCCCATACCCTGGTTGACTATCATATCGCGGGCCAGTTCGGCGGCTTGCTGCAAGTCGCTGCCGGCGCCGGTCGTGATACGGTCTTTGCCGAGAACGACTTCCTCGGCGATGCGGCCGCCGAGGGCGCGGGCCAGCATATCCTTGAACTGGATCAAAGAAACGAACATCCGGTCTTCCGGCGGTATCGACCAGGTCACGCCGCCGGTACTGCCTCGGGGGATAATGGTAACTTTGTGGACCGGGTCGGCATCCGGCAAAACATGGCCGACGAGGGCATGGCCGGCTTCGTGGTAAGCGGTGGTTATCTTATCGGCTTCGGTCATGACTTTGCTCTTGCGCTCGGGCCCGATCGCTACGCGCTCAAAGGCCTCGGTGACATCGTGCTGGGTGATTTCGTTATGGGAGTTGCGGGCGGCAATGATGGCCGACTCGTTGGCGATGTTAGCCAGGTCGGCGCCGGATGTGCCGGCGGCTTTGGCGGCCAAAGCGTCGAGGTCCACGCCCTTGGCCAGCGGCTTCTTCGCGAAGTGGACCTTCAGGATAGCTTCGCGGTCTTTGCGGTCCGGCAAACCGATATTAACCCGGCGGTCAAAACGGCCCGGGCGCAGTAAGGCCGGATCGAGCACGTCGGCCCGGTTAGTGGCGGCCAGCACGATGACGTTCTGGCCTTGTTCGAAGCCGTCCATCTCGACCAGGATCTGGTTCAGCGTTTGCTCCCGCTCGTCATGGCCGCCGCCCATGCCGGAACCGCGGCGGCGGCCGACGGCGTCGATTTCGTCGACGAAGATAATACAGGGGGCGTTTTTCTTGGCCTTGGCGAACAAGTCCCTCACCCGGGAAGCACCGACGCCGACGAACATTTCGACGAATTCCGAACCGGAAATACTGAAGAACGGCACGTTGGCTTCGCCGGCCACGGCCCGCGCCAGCATCGTTTTGCCCGTACCGGGCGGCCCGACCAGCAGTACGCCCTTGGGTATGCGGGCGCCCATACTGGCGAATTTCTTGGGGAATTTGAGGAATTCGACGACCTCTTCGAGGTCTTGCTTGGCTTCGTTGCTGCCGGCGATGTCCTTGAAGGTGGCCTTGTCCTTCTCGTTGCCATAAAGCCGGGCGCGGCTCTTGCCGAAACTCAGGGCCTGGTTGCCTTGGCCCTGGGCGCTCCTAAGCATGAAGTATAGGACGCCGGCAATCAGCACTACCGGAATGATCGAGCCGGCCAAGCTTATCAAAGCCGAGTTGCTGGTGGAATCCGACTTGTAGGTGATCGATACTTTGTTGGTGTCGAAGCCCTGTTCCTTGAGGCTGGAGTTGCCGTCGACGTAGGTCTTGAGCGTGGCGTGGTTCTCGCCCTTCGGGGTGATGGTCAGTTCGTTGCTGGTAACTACTATGCTGCTGTACTTGCCGGCGTTGGTCTGGCTGATAGCCGTCGTCGACGGGATTTCTTTGAGCGTGCTGGGCTGGTTGTAGGCTGCGATGATGATCAAACCGAAGACTATCAGCAGGGCGATGAAGCCGGCGTTCTTCATCCCGCGCTTATTATTAGCGCTAGGCCGGCGGCTTGGTCGGTGAGGTTTTCTATCCATGTGATTAACAATTATAACGCCGCCGGGCGTTTTTGCCTAGCGCTCCGAACCGGCGAGTGCCAGATAGCCGGGGCGGATGACCATATTAAGGCCGGCTTGCACGGGGAAAACCTTGCCGGCGGCGGCCGTCTTGGCGGAGACGACCAGCCGTTCCAGGGTTTTACTGTCGAAGCCGGCTGCCTGGTGGGCACGCAGCCAGGCCGCCATGACTTCCCGGGCTACGCTATGGGGTAAATGATTAAACCACTGGCGGTCAATCGTGCCGGCGGCGGCCTGCATATGCAGCTGGTTAACCAAGGCATTATCCAGTTCTTGATTAGTCCGGCCCAGGCCATCGATGATTTCCCGGAAACGCGCCCGGCCGGCGGTATCAAACCGCGGCATCAGCCGGCGCCGGACGTAGTTGCGCAAGTAGGCTTCATCGCTATTAGTGCTATCTTCGAGCCACCGCAGGTCATGGCTGCGGGCATAGGCCACGATATCCTGCTTGGGAACGCCTAGCAGCGGCCGGGCCAGCCCGGGCCGTCCGCTCAAAGCCGTCAAACCTTTGCGCCCGCTGCCGCGCAAAATATTAATAATCGCCGTTTCCAGCACGTCATCCTGATGATGGGCCGTAATTATAGCCCGAGCGCCGGCGGCAGTTTCGGTTTTACGCAAAAAATCATAGCGGGCTTCACGGGCCTCGGCCTCGCTGGCCGCCGGGCCGAGACGGCTTTCGTGATAAACGAACGGCAACCCGTAGCTGCGGGCCGTCGCCTGTACCAACCGCCGGTCGTCAACCGAATCCGGCCTGATGCCATGGTCCAGATGGGCCACTATCAGCTTCCAACTCCTGTCTTCATAGCTCTTTTTGTGCAGCATGTCCAGCAAGACCATAGAGTCAACTCCACCGCTTACAGCAACCACGTACTTACCAGGTTTTGGCAATACTACATCCATATCTTATTATTGTAGCAATGGCTGAACATCAAACATTAGAAGAAAGAGTCGCAAAACTGGAAATTCGTAACCACCGCGTCGAATCCGACAAGGCCTGGGAAACCAGCTGGGCGCGCCGCGGTTCACTGATGCTGCTAATATATCTAACGATAATCTTTTACTTGAGATTCGTGGTTCATATCGAGCCCTGGATTAACGGGCTTGTACCAGTCATTGGCTACTTCGTATCAACTCTGACAATCGGCTTTCTCAAACGACGCTGGCTGGAATACAAAGCTCGATAAGGCACGATGAGAGACATTCTACTTTTTGGGACGGGCATTCTAGTGGGCGCCATGAACTCGATCGCCGGCGGCGGCATGCTGATCGGTTTCCCGATGTTGCTGGCGGCCGGCATGCCCGCCTTGGCTGCCAACGTGACAACCAATATCGTCGTCATACCCGGCCAGGTCGGCGCGATTATCGGCTACCGCAAATACTTGAAAAAAATTCCCCGCAGCTACCTGATGCTGATCATCCCTTGCGTTATCGGCGCCGGCATCGGCTCTTCGATCCTCAAGCACACTTCGTCGTCACGCTTCAACGAACTTATCCCCGGCTTACTGATGGTGGCGGTGCTGCTGTTCGCCGTCCAGCCCTTCCTGCACTTCCATCTTCGCCGCCACCTGCTTGGCAAGGCCAAAGGCCCTTCGACCTTGATGCTAATCGGGCTGGCTCTGTTGCCGATGTCGGTCTACGGCGGCTATTTCGGGGTCGGCTTCGGCTTCGTCTTGCTGGCTTTTCTCGGATTTACCAAAATGCACGACATTCACCAGATCAACGCCCTCAAGAATATAGTCACGATATTCATCGCCATGACATCGGTTTGCGTCCTGTTCAGCACCGGCCTGATCGATTGGCAATACGGTTTGTCTATGGCGGCCGGTTGCGCGGCCGGCGGGTACTACGGCTCGCGGCTGGCGCAGCGGTTTTCCTCCCACGCTATTCGAATCGTCGTCATAATTATCGGTTTCGCGGCCGTAACGAACCTGGCTTTCCGCACCTACTAAGCTGGTCAACAGATAAGAATCGTGCTATATTAGCCCCTGTCTTAACGACATGGCGGCGTAGCTCAGTGGTTAGAGCACAGGACTCATAAGCCTGGGGTCAGTGGTTCAAATCCACTCGCCGCTACCATTTACCATGGATAATCCACAGCCGCAAGCATCAATCAGCGAAGATCACGGTATCTCGGCATTGGCCGGTGATGACTTTAATATATACAGTGTCGGCATATCGACCGGCGGGGTAGCGGAAATTCGTATGGCCGCGGCCGACCCTAAGCGCCGCATCATAGGCACTACTATCGACGAGGAAGGTATAGTTTTTGCCCGGCAAAATATAGCCAAAAGCGGTTACGGGCAGCAAATAGAAGCCAAGATAGAGGATATTACCCGGCCATTACCCTACCAAGACGGCTATTTTGACTATGTTTATGCCCGGCTGGTGCTGCATTATTTACCAGAACGGGGTTTGGTCGACGCGCTTTCTGAGCTGTACCGCGTGCTTAAACCTGGAGGCAAGCTATTTGTAGTGGTACGCTCTACAAAATGCCCTGACGCTTTACGTGACGGCAACAGCTTCGACCCGGTGACACATCTGACAACCTATACCTACACGGAAAAGGCCACCGGCAGACAGGAACTACAGCGCCGTTTCTTTCACACCGAGGCCTCCATTAGCAAATACATACGGAATGCCGGCTTTGGTATTAAGTCCGTCGGGTCTTACGACGAGCAGTTGTTCGTGGACTTCATGCGGACCATCAAGTCACCGGAAATTGACAATGTTATTGAGCTGCTGGCCGTGAAAGGCGGGGAAACATGACGGGAAGAGAGGCGAACTTTGGCAATATAAAGGCGATTTTCTTTGATATTGCCGATACTCTGTACTCTAACGAGGCTATGGAGGCCGCATACCCGGCAAAGCTCGTGGAATTACTGTCAGCCACCCGCGGCCTATCGGCCGACGAAGCCAAGGCTTTGTTAAAAGAAACGTCGGAAAGGCTAAAGGGCACGGTCAGCCATTTAACCAAAGTACGGACCATGGCCGAACTCGGTTACAGCCGCGCCGAGGTGCATGAAGCTTTCTGCAAGGTCGATCCGTCAGAATTCCTTAGTCCCGATCCGCAATTAAACCCGGTTATGTCACGGCTTTCCAAGAGCTATAAACTTGGCATTATCTCTAACTTTAAGCGTTCCCACATGTTGCAGGTGCTTGACGCGCTTGGCTTATCACCGGAGTGGTTTCCGCTGCTGGTAACGGAGGACATTGTCGAAGAAATCAAGCCCGACCCCGAACCATTCCTGAAAGCTATTGAACTATCCGGCTATACGGCCGGTGAATGCCTGTATGTCGGCGACAGTCCGACCAAGGACATGCAGCCCGCCAAGCAATCGGGCATGGCTACGGTCCTGGTTGGCGATAATGTACCGCCGGACAAGCCGACATACGCCGATGCTGTTATATCCGACGTGAAGCAGCTGGTCGGTTTGTTGCAAGGCTCTTAGCTTGGGCCGCCCTCTACGCCTAAGGCTCCGTACCTGTCTACCAGGGTCCGGGCCAGTTCGTGGCCGGTCTGGCCGGCGTCGATAGCATCCTGGATGGCGTTCGCCACCTCTTCTGCGGCATTGACGTTGACATCGCGCAAGACGGTGGCACCGGCGTTAACGGCTTCTTGGTGAACCGCGTATTTTATCCTTTGCGGACCATGGTCCTCGCCCGGATTGTTGGACAGAATAAAAACCGGCACGCCCCTCCCCACAGCCCTGGCGATGTGGGGATTAAGTACCTCCGGCGTGGTTCCCGAAGCAAAGCCCTCGATTACCAGGGCCTTTGAACCGGCATTCTCTATGGCATCAAAGAACTCGGCTGTCAGGCCGGGATTACCCATAAGCGCCGGCGTGGCCGGTAGAAAAGCGACTTCCAGGTTGCGGGGCTCGCCTTCCGAGGCACCGGCCTGTTCCAATACTTGCGTCATACGCAGGATTGTAACATGGCTGTCAGCTTGTCTGCGAACCGGTAACCGTGACGAACCGACGGATAGCTTCGTAGTCCACGGCCGTGAAGTCATCTGCGTTAACTTTTAGTAGGTTAGGCGACAGTTCAAGCGGGCGGTAGCGGTGAATGCCAATCCCTATAGCTTCCAGCGCCACCAGCGGATACCATAAATGGTCTCTATGAGCCTTGTGCCTTTCGCCGCTCCGGTTTCTGCGGACATAGCGTTTTAGGATCGTGAAGCCCCGCGCGTAGCAGAATATTTCCAGGACGGTCGTGTCCGGCTCAATCAACTTTCTGATCTCATAACCGTTTTTAGGTAGGAAATTGCCTTCGACTATAAGCGTTCCCGGACTACTAGCCCGGGCGGCGATCGTCTTATACATTTCCAGCCAGCTGTCGTTTTCGATTTTTGCCAGCTGTCTCAGGCCGGGCCGGCCGCCGAACGAATCGAACCGCCGCTCCTTGTAGTCGTCTTTTAGGAAAGCCTGAACTTTCAGGTCGGCGGCTAACTTGTGCGCCAGGGTCGACTTGCCGGTCGAACTCGGGCCTCCTATAATCACCAGTTTCATCCGTACTAAGTATAGACCAGCAGCGGCCTGCCCCGTTTGCTATGCTTAGATCATGGAATTCGCCCTCAAGGTAGCTGCTTCGTTCCTGGTTGGCGGGGCTTACGTGGCGCTCGTGACTTACGTTTCCGAGCACATCAATCCGAGGGCCGGCGGCGTTTTGGCCGGCCTGCCTTCGACCGCTCTCATCGGCCTGATTTTCATTGCTTTGACGCAAAACGACGACGCTGCCGTCAGAGCCGGGGTCGCCATACCGGCCGGTTTCGGATTTACAACTTTATTAGTCGCTGTTTACGTTAGTTTAAGGAAAAGTCATGGGATTGCCGGCGCTATGATCAAAGCCGTAGGACTTTGGCTGGTCATGGCCGTTACGGTCTTCAGCTTGTTGCCCAAGTCGCTGCTCCTGGCAACGGTAATCTTCCTGGTTTGTTTTACAGTTTCGGTCTTATCGCTGGAAAAGGTCAAAGTCAAGGGCAGCCGGCGCCTGCCGATAAGCAGCCAGGAGCTAGTAGCCAGGGCTCTAGTCGCCGGAACATTAATAGCCATCTCAGTCATCCTGGCCAAGGTACTGGGCGCTTTTATCGGCGGCATCGTCGCCTCTTTCCCGGTGATAGTCATAACTTCCCTGATGATCCTTGACCATAAGCGCGGCGAAAACCTGATGGTCGCCACCGGCAAAACCATGCCTTTCGGCTCTTTCGGTACCGTGGCTTTCCTAATCGGCTTTCACTTCCTGGTGCCCGCGTGGGGCCTAGTCACGGGCTTGTTCGGGTCTTACGCGCTGTCGGTAATCTTCGCGGTCCTCGCTCTCCAAGCCAGGCTCAAGCTCATCAACGGCAAAGCCTCGGGGACCCCTCAGACCTAGCCAAGCTTCATAAGTTATAATGTCACCATGGACTTGACCGAGCGCCAGGAATATGAACTTTTGGCCGCTATTTCAGCCCGAGGTGAAATACCTGTAAAATTCGCTTATATAGGCGACGGCGCCATGCTGTGGGATGCCATCTACAAGGATCCGGCGCATAGTAGCGGCATCAACGACAGCGAAATGGATTTAATGATGTCCCACATTGAAAGTTTTCTACAAACTTTCAAGCATGCAGGAGGTGTCAATTTAATAGATCTCGGCTGCGGCAACGGCCTGCCGGCCATCCAAATTATTAAGAAGCTTCGCGAACATGGCTTGCGGGTCAATTACGTGGCGGTAGACCTAAGCCGGGAACTGCTTGAGCTGGCTTCTGCCAACATTAAAGAAGCGCTGGGTGACATTCCCGTTAACAATATCCAGCTTGACTTTGAAAATGAAAGCCTAGCCAGCAAGCTGCTGAACATCAAGCAGGCCACCAAGCTGCCTAACTTTCTAATTAACCTCGGCAATACCCTTGGTAATTACGTTAATGTCAACAGCGTACTTACCAATTTTCTTCAATCTATGACGCTGGAAGACTACCTCATAATAGGCAACGGCTTGGCCAATGATCAAAACCCTCAAAAGATACTGAGCGGTTATGGCGAAGCTATCAAAAAATCGGTTACCGCTTTGCCTCAGGCGCTGGGACTATACAAAGAAGGTGAAGATTATACGGTCCTCTGGAACCCGGCGCAGCACCGAGTCGAAGCCCGTATTAGGCTTAATGAGAACAAGCAGCTGTCACTTGCCAAACAATCTGTCAACATGGAAGCCGGCGATGAAATACTAATTATGCAGTCCCGCAAATACACCGAATCCTCCCTGACAAAACTCCTGTCCAACGTCGGTTTCAGGACCGAACTGCTGACGACCAACCGCAACCGCAGCTACATTCTGGCGATGATCCAGCCGACCCGTTACAGCGCTTCTTGAGAGGCCAGCCTGGCTGCCTGTAGCTAATTCGCACAACCAAAAAGCCCGGCTTAACACCGGGCTTTCGGATTAGGAAGCCGCTTTCGTCAAAGCTTCCTCAGCAGACGGTCGATTTTCGCAAAAACGCCGCCGCCGGCTGGACCAATCAACTCAAATGACAGTCCGTTGCTGGATTTCATTCTTACTCCTGTTGTTTATTATTGGTTTTGTAAATGGTTTTTGTTTGTGATCACGAAACACTATTCATTATACATAAGTTTGTTGTTTTGTCAAACTGCGTATCTGGCGTTTTGGTGTTCCGCTTGATCTCAACTGTATGATACCGCCTGGCTGACCTGCTTGGCAAGGCCGGGTGACATAGATCACGTTGTACTTTTTACTGAACGGCTGGTGGTCCAGAACAGGACTGCCGCGGCGACGAATAGCAGGCCGGAGAAGCCCAGGAAGACACCGTTAGCATGATGGGGCGGTTTCGCCGTGGCCGTGGCTGTCGTGCTGGCCAACGGCAGGGCCGGCGCCTGCGGACTTAAGCTGACCTGCGACAGTGATGTCGAATGCAGCGTTACACCCTGCTGACTGGTCAAGACCGAGTTGGCGGTTTCCGGCTGCAGGCTGCTTGAACTGCCGCCCGCCAAGCTGCCTTGGCCGGTCGGCTGCAGGCTGCCGGCCTGGGCCGTAGTCTGGGATTGTGAACCGGTCGTAGTCGTAAGTTGGTCAGCCATTGACACTATTGTAAAGCAAACCGGACTTTTGAGTAGGCGTAAACGTTTTTATTCCAGGACCGGCTGTTTGTGGGCGCCGGAACTGCGCAGCGGTACCTCTTTGAGGAACAGCGAGACGACGAAAGTCAGCAAGGCTACCGGTATAACCAGCAGGAACATGTCGTGGAAAGACAGGGCAAAAGCTTCCAGAACCTTGGACGTCACTGCCGGAGGCAAGTTATGGATGGTGCTGGTACCGCCGGACTGGATGCTTTTGCTAAGCGCCGCGCCGGACACCCGGCCGGGCAACGCCTGACTAAGATGGTATGCCAGCCGGCTGGTCAGCACAGCGCCGAATATAGCGCCGCCAAACGATGAGCCCAAGCTGCGGAAGAATGTGGCCGTAGAAGTGGCCGTGCCGAGATGCTCCCGTTCGACGGCGTTCTGGACGGCCAGCGTCATGACCTGCATGAAGCAGCCTAAACCGGCGCCGACGACCACCATCCAGGCACCGATCGTCCATTCACTGGTGGTCAGGGTGATATGACTGAACAGCCACAGCCCGAAAGTCAGGATCAGGGTGCCGATAATCGGGAAGGCCCGGTAGCGGCCGTACTTGGTAATCAGCCGCCCCGAGGCGATTGACGTAATCAGCAAGCCGATGACCAACGGCATCGTCATCAGACCGGACTGGGTCGGCGAATAGCCGCGCACGATCTGCTGGTATTCGGGTATGTAGAGGATGGCCGCGAACATGGCGATGCCGGATAGCAGGGACAGGATTACCGAAACCGTGAAGATGCCGTTGCGGAAGAGCATCGGCGGGATAATCGGTTCCGGTACCCGCCTTTCCCATAACGCGAAAGCGATGGCCAGCAAGACGCCGCCGGCCAGCAGGCTTATGATCTGCGCGGAAGCCCAAGCATAGGTATTGCCACCCCAGACCGTCGCCAGCAACAGGCAGACGGAGCTGGCCGACAGCAGACCGGCGCCGGTGTAATCGATGTAATGATGCTTTTTGTAAACCGGCAGGTGGAGCCGGCTGGCGACTGCCGACAGGGCGATTATGCCCAGCGGTACGTTGACGAAGAATATCCAGCGCCAGGATAAGGAGTCTGTCAGGAAACCGCCCAATAGCGGCCCGGCCACACTGGAAACGACGAACACTCCGCCGAAATAGCCCATATACTTGCCCCGCTGGCGCGGCGGTATGATATCGCCGACGATGGCCAATACCAGCGACATCAGGCCGCCGGCGCCGATGCCTTGCAGCGCCCGGGCCGCCACCAGCTGGTTCATGCTCTGGGAGACACCGCACAACATTGAACCGACCAGGAAGATAATGATTGCCGACTGGAAGATCTTTTTGCGGCCGAAGAGGTCGCTGATCTTGCCATAAATCGGCGTGCTGATAGCGCTGGTCAACAGGTAGGCCGTGGCCACCCAGGAAAGCTTGTTAAGGCCGTGCAGGTCGGTCGCTATCCGCGGCAAGGCCGTCGCCACGATCGTCTGGTCAAGCGCGGCCAGCAGCATGACCAGCATCAGGGCCGTCATGACGACCATGATTTCGCCGTGGGTGTATTCCCGGCTTATAGCTGATGCCGGACCGGGTTTGGTCGATTCGTCCATACTCATGCTTATTGCCGGCCGCCGGTTTCGGAATCAAGCGCGTCGGTCAGATTTTTGACCATCGCTTCGACTTCTTCGGATTTAAACAGAATCAGGCCGGGCTTGTGGGGGCTGCTCATGATAACCACCCGGCTACCGGCCGATAGGCCGAGGCTGTTGCGGGCTTCTACCGGTATCACCAGCTGGCCTTTTTCGTTAAGCGTAGCCGTACCTAATATCTTGGGGAAATGCGTCGTGTCCATAGCTAAGTTAACCTCTGTGTATTACTTTTCTTACTTTTACTATACAGCACCCGGCCGGCCGATGCAACTTACGCCTTTAATTTTTAGTCCGGATGGTTTATTATGCTTACGATACTGTACTGCGTAGGACAGGTGGGAACGGCGCAATTAAAAGCGAGGTAGGCTATGTTATCACAATTTGGATTCTTGGACTTCGGTGCACCGGAACTGATTATTATTCTGGCGATCATACTTCTGTTATTCGGCGGCAAGAAGCTGCCGGAGCTGTCACGCGCGCTCGGCGACTCGATGCGCGAACTACGCAAGGGTTTAAACGGTGATTTGAATGAAGACAAGCAAGAACCAGACAAGAAGTCGCGCCGGGGGAAAGGTTCCAAATAGACCTTTGTCGCCCGAGGCGACGCAGCCTTTCATCGAGCACGTCCAGGAACTCCGGCGGCGCCTGTATTACATAGCCGCCTCGGTGGTGCTTTGGGGTTGCGCCGCTTACGGCGTCCAGCAGCACCTGGTTAATATCCTGTTGCGGCCGGCGCGGGGCGAACATTTCATCTATACCAGTCCCGGCGGCGGGATTGATTTCCTATTCCGGATTTGCGTCTATAGCGGCATCGTGCTGAGCCTGCCGGTTATCGTTTATAACGTGTTGCGGTTCATCGAGCCGCTGATTACCAAAGGCTCGCGGCGGTTTATCGCCGCCGGCAGCCTGCTGTCGGGTTTGCTGGCGGCCGGCGGCGTCGTTTTCGGCTACTACGTCGGTTTGCCGGCCGCCCTGCACTTCTTGCTGCACCAGTTCCAGACGGTTCAGATCCAGCCGCTGGTCACGATCCAGTCATATCTCGGCTTCGTTATCGTTTACATGGTCGGGTCGGCCATGCTCTTCCAGCTGCCGTTGCTGCTGCTGTTTATCAACCGTATCAAGCCGCTCAAGCCGCGGCGGCTGCTGCACTATGAGCGCTGGGTCATCCTGGCGGCGTTCGTGCTGGCCGGCCTGATGAACCCGACGCCAAACATCTTCAGCCAGCTGCTGGTGGCCGGTCCGTTTATCCTCATGTACCAGCTGGGCATTATCCTGATCGCCATCATCAACCGCGGGCGCAAGCTTAGCCGGGTCGAGGAATTGCACCGGCTGGACGTCGAAGCCCAGGCCAACCGCCAGTCGCGGACATCCAGCCTGCAGCCGATACCGGCGCTGGCCCTGCCCCAATCTACGCGCAACAGCCGCGGTGTCGACCGCCGCAAGATCCTGGTCCGGCACATAATCTAAGCCGCTGGAGCGGTTAGTTAAATCTAAGGTTCAGGTGTTCCGGAGCCACGCCCTGGCTCATCATGTGGACGTTCATAAAAGCATCTGCGGTAAGTGGCCCTCTGTCGAAGTTGTCCGGCACAGCGCCGGCAATGACTTTTACGAAAGCGCTGATCACCGGTATTCTCTCGTCGGGATCACACCATTTAGACCAGAGCAATACGCCGACTCTTTCCATGAACGCGGCGTTTGAGGAGTCGGTAGCTATCATTGATTTCCTTTTGACCTGGGGGTCCAAATCAACAAATTTCGCAACCGGACTGCCGTTCCGGTCCCGGGTAACACCAAACATGTGCTCATTAAGAATATCCATGCTGGCCGTCCTGCCGGCTACGCCATGAACCGTCATTAGACGCCCAAGGCCTTGCGCCAGCCCTTCTTTGAGTTCAGTCGGAGCGGCTGACAGCGGTTCCATATCGGCCAGGTGTTCGCTGATAGCCACATAGGGGTAATTACCGACGCTTTCGAGCAAGAAACCGTGAACGACAGGAATACCGGCCTCGGCCAGCGAGCCCTGCATTATATCCCAGGCTTCCGTCATGGTTGTCCCCGCCTGAGCCTCTATATCATCTACGGCTTTATCGGTAAACCGGCGGGCTACGAAGCGCTGGCCGTCGGCCTCTTCAACGACTTGCAGAAGTTTGTTGCCCCTATCGCTGAGCAGCTCGACCGGCTCTGCCGCTATGACTCTCTCTTTTAGAACCCCGACCAGGTCATCGGCTAGCATTTGCTCCAGGTTAGGGCGTAATTCGGCGTCGCTCATAATTATATTAGGGAATCCTTTTAGTCATCCTAAAATACAACTAAAAGCTACTACTTGCAAGCATAAGCAAAATGTATTAATACTAGTCTAGCTGAGTAGGGCGCCGCCGTCGACGACGATCTGGCTGCCGGTCATGTAGGAAGACATGTCCGAGGCCAAGAAGAGCGCGGCCAGGCCGATTTCGTCCGGCTCGCCGACGCGGCCCATCGGTATCTTGGCCGTGAAAGCCTCGGTTGCGGCGGCCAGTTGTTCGGCCGAAGCGCCTTGGCTGCCGGCGGCCGCGCCAGGCGTGGCAATCCCGCCCGGAGCAATCGCGTTAACCCAGATCTTGTCCGCGGCCAGCTCAAGCGCGGAGTTCTTGGTAAAGCCCCAAACGCCGTGTTTCGAAGCGTCGTAATGGGCCAGCCCGACCATCGAGGGATGAAGCGCGTCGATAGATGTCACGTTGATAATCTTGCCGCCGCCCTGCCGTTTCATGACCTCGCTGACATACTTGGTCGTCAGGAACACGCCAAGCAGATTCACATGCAGCACTTTTTCGAAATCGGCGGCCGTCATTTGGGCAATCGGCTCTGCCGGGTAGATGCCGGCATTGTTAACCATAATATCGACCGAACCGAACTTATCCTCGCACGCCCCGATCATGCGCTTGACGTCTGCCTCGCTGGAGACGTCGGCTTTGGTCGCTTCGGCGGCCCAGCCCTTGCCGGCCATTTCGGCGGCGGCTTTTTGGGCGGCCGGTTCGTCCATATCGGCTATCAGCACTTTGGCGCCGGCTTCGGCCAGACGGTAAGCGATGCCGTAGCCGATGCCCTTGGCGCCGCCGGTCACGATCGCCGCCTTGCCGTTCAAATTCAATAACTCGCCTGCCTGTTTCATAAAGCCCCCTTACCTATCTTAATCATACTCCCTAACCGGCAAATCCCTGCGGCCGTGTGCGCACAATCACACTTGGGCTTTATAAAGGAACTCCCGGTTGTCCGGATATGCGTCCAGGCTGCGGCCTTTGGTGAACACGATATGAAAAACGTTGAGCCGCTCGGCTGGACTGTTGAAGCCTTCGAGCGAACCGAGCAGGTAAACCGACCAGATGCGCCGGAAACCTTCGTCGAATAATTCGGGGTTGAGCTGCTGGATTGCCGGCCAATTCTTAACGAACAGCTTGTACCAGTCCTCCAAAGCGCGCAGGTAGTGCGGCCGCATGCTTTCCATATCCACGATGGTCAAGCCGTTATCCTCCATGTACCTGACGGTATCCGCCAGGCCCGGCATGTTGCCGCCCGGGAAGATGTACTTGTCGATGATGTAGTTGGTCCGCTGGCGGTTCATGTGGCAAAGCGTCGAAATGACACCGGTACCGCCGGGTTTGAGGCAGGCGGCTATGCTCTTGATCCAGTCTTCCTGGCAGTCCAGGCCGGCGTGTTCGTACACGCCGATCGAGACATATTTGTCATAGGTTTCCGGCTCATTGATCAATTCTCGGTGGTCCTTGACGACGATTTTTACTCTGTCGTTCAGGCCCTTGGCATCGATTGAGCGCTGCATGACCCGGTTCTGCTCTTCGACCAGGCCGTAATTGACGACCCGGGCGCCGTACTTTTCGGCGGCCAGGACGGACATGTAGCCCCAGCCGGCCCCGACTTCGACCAGTTTGTCGCCTTTTTGCAGCCGGAGCTTGCGGCAAATGTAATCGAATTTCTTGTGCTGGGCCTCATCCAGGCTTTCGTCGCCGTTCTCGTAATAACCCTCCGTGTAGCCGTAAGTATCACCCAGGAAGAGGCGGAAAAACTCGGCCGGCAAGCCGTAGTGGTGCTCGGCGTTAAGCTTGGCCTGGCGGCGGTTCTTATTGTTGGTCCGGTACTCCAGCCAAAGCTTTTTAGCCATGCTCAGCGGGTTGCCTAAACGCCGTTTGGAGCGGCCCTTGCCGGCGTTGTAGCCGATCTTAATCAGCTCGTGCAGGCCGTCATGGCCTTCGATATCGATCAGCCCCTGCTTGTAGCCTTCTATGAGGCCGATCTGGTCCAGCAGGATGGAACGGCGCAGCACGGCTTTGGATTTGAAAACGACCGTCACTTTCGGGGTCCCCGGGGCCGTCCGGTATTCCTCGCCGTCAGGGAATACCAGCTTCAGCGGCACATCGGAGTTAGCCCGGCTCATGAACTTGAATATACGCTTGGCGATTTGTTTTGAAATCATGGCTAAATATTAATATACCCCGTGAGCGCCCGCACCCCTAATTACGGCGGTTGGAATAGTGAGACCTTGACATTGTATAGTACCTTGTATAGCATGGTAATGTATGAACGAAGATAGTGAACTCCTGGTTCAATCGGAAACCCAGATGCGCAAAGGCATGCTTACCTATTGCGTATTGCTGCTGCTAAGCGACGGCAAGGTTTACACGTCCGAGATTATCCGGGCCCTGCGCGACGCCAAATTAATCGTCGTCGAAGGCACGCTCTATCCCCTCCTCAACCGCTTGGCCAGGGACAAGCTGCTGGCTTACGAATGGCAGGAAAGCGAACAAGGGCCGCCACGCAAATATTACTGGCTGACTGAAGACGGCCAGAAGCTCAAGCAGGTCCTGAAAACGAATTACCACACCTTGCACGACTCGGTTACAACTTTAGAAAAAGGAGCCAAGAAATGAATGAAGTATCCAAAATTCACCTGGGCCGGCAAGCATTTACGATATCCGTTGAAGCCTATAAGGACTTGCGGGCCTACATTGACGCCATCAAAAAGCAGGTCGGCGACAAGGACGTAGTCGAAGAAGTGGAGCTGCGCATGGCCGAGTTGCTGGCCGAGCACGGCGTCAGCGGCGACAAAGTAATCCTGCCGGCCGATGTCGCCTTCCTCAAGGAGCAGCTTGGCAACCCGCAGGATTTCAAAGAGGACGGCGACGAACCGGAAGCCAGGCCCGACAGGCCGCCGGAAACCAAAAAGCTGTTTCGCGACACCGACAACGCCATGGTGGCCGGCGTCGCCGCCGGTTTGGCCAAATACACGGGCGTCGACGTGATCCTAATCAGGATAATCTTCGTAATCGGGGTCTTTACGGGCGGCTGGGGGATATTGCTCTACCTCATACTCTGGCTTTTGGTGCCGGAGGCCAGGACTTCAAGCGACCGCCTGCAAATGGCCGGCAAACCGGTAACGGTCGACAGCCTGAAGGATATCGTGGAACGGGCCGACGTCAAAGGCGCCGCCCGCCGGGCCAACAATTCTCTGGCGGGCCCGATAAACTCTTTCTTCAGACTGGCGCTTAAAGTAGTCGGAATCGGCTTCATAGCCGCCGGCTTGTGCGCCTTATTCGTGCTGATCGGCCTTGAAACCTACCTGCTGCTGCATAGCGGCACCCTGCTGCAGGACAATATCTTCCCGGTCGGCGTCAAAGAGCACCTGCTGCTAGACATCGCCCTGGCGGTCGCCGGCATCATATCGATCTTCGTGGTGCTGTTCGGGATGGCCATGTTCCGCCGCAAGTGGCCCATCCATAACTGGGTGACGGCTATGCTGGTCGGTCTAGTTTTCATCGGGCTGGCAACCGGCGGCGCCCTGGCTGCCGACGTCGCGCCCCAAGTCCGCGACCGCTATGACGCCAATGTCCACACGTCGTCTTTCACCGTTAAGCCGTTTAACAAGGTTAACGTGATCGGCAAAGATATAACCGTGCGCTACGAGATGTCCGACACCTACTCGGTCAGCCTGCACTACTTCGGCAACGCGAACCTGTCAACGATTAAGACCAGTTTGGCCAACGGGGTGCTGCTGATTGACGCCAGCCGCTTCGACGGACAGCGCGATTGCCAGACCATCTGCTTACCCGACAGCTACAACATGGTCATAACCGTAGCCTCGCCCAATGCCCCGGAGATCCCCGCCATACCGGCGTTCCCCGCCCCGCTCAAGCCCGTGCCGATGCCCGGATCACGCGTCTACCCGCAGTAACCGTGAACTTCACGCGATGATTGCCGGCAAATGGTCAAGCGTAGCCTGGCTCGGCAAATCAACGCCGTAACGTATAAGCACTTCTTCGGGCGTGCTGCCAAACATACGTTTAAACATGGCCTTCATTGGGCTCGAAAGGACATCGATCGATAGGTCGGCTTCGACGACCAGCAGGCCGAGGCCGTTTTCGCCCGCTTCAACGCTGCGCCTGATACTGCCTGCGCCCTTCGTGCTCTCCAAGACGTCCAGCCTGCTTCTGGACCCGTCCTCAAACTCCGCCACCACCAGAGTAATATCGTCTGGGACGACCTCCCTCACTATGGGCGGGACTCTCTCCAATATGCCGGCCGGAACGTAAGTTATGCGTGTCGCCAGTCCTATGCCGTCCGCTTCACCCTCATAGCGCAAGTCAATGCCCGGGTGGACTATCGCGGCCGCATCTGCCGAAAGCGGCATATTAATAGCCCGCCAGACGTCTTCAGGCGAATGCTCAGATTGATAACTTCTTTCGAAATTACTCATATTGTTGCAATAATACGCCGTTCCTACCTACCTGCAAGCATGAGCGTAGTTAAAATCCCTGGAATCTAAAGCAACCGCAGCCGGAGATGACGGTCACGTACATACTGGATACAATATTGTGCAAGATATCTATGCGGCCTGTTGTTCCGCTGGAGGTTGTGGCGGCTGAGATGCTCGTCCAGTTTTGACATCATCCAGCACCCGTTTACGTTCTTCGGCCCGGGCTCTTATGATCTCATTGTGTCTTTGGCGTATTTGCTTATTTATATCTACCAGGCTGCCAAGGGTAGCGGCTTTGTCTGTCATCGCTGCCTCATACTGTGTTATCAGCTCCAAGTCCCTTTCATTCGCGGCTTCACCCGCCACCGAAATTAACTTTTCGACAGCTCCCTGCAGCGACTCGATTATAGTTACGAAACTCAGTCTCTCCGGCTCGGCAAATCTCTCTTCATCCAAATAACTTTCGCTGTATTCCAGCCCATCCCTTCTTTCAACCGTGTCTTCAAGCCGTTCCATCTCGTACAAGCCGAAGCCAAAATCAGGATTTGCAGCTTTATACTCTTCGCTAACCGGTTTTTCATGCAGCAATCGGGCCCACTCTTCGTCACGGTGCGCGCGTTCATCCATCCTACGAGCTCTATCTAAATCGTCATAACGTTCCCTTAGGTGGGCTCTTGTGAAGTCGTAATCTTCGGGGGCGTAGTCGCCGCGCAGTACATTTCCGGACGCGAATATAGGATCAAATTGATACCGCCAGGCAAGGTCTTCGACCGCGTCCATTTTATGCTCATCTAGTTGTTCTAATTCTTCCAGGGACCACTTGGATACTCGCGTCGGTAATTGTTTTCCCCACATAAACGGATATCTTCCGGGTGATTTGCCGGTCCACGAAGCCCGTAAGTCACGGGCGGCCTGAGTAAATATAGCTTTAAATCTTCCATCCAGGTATCGAGGGTCTTCGACTATAGCATGGAGCTTATCCTTGAACTCTTTTTCCGCGGAGATCCCCCGCCGTATGCCGGCTGCTTCACTTCGCGCGGAATCTCCTGCCAACGCCATTACGTGGGCCAATTCCTCATCCTGAACACGGGTTTCGGGCTCTTCCTCTCTGGTCTTCTTTTGGCCGGTTACTGGGTCAATTGAGGGATCGGGGCCATTTATAGCGTGCTCGGTAGCTAGCGGCGGTTGCATGGCGGGGTCTATGGCCGCTTCGCCGATGTTTTGCGCGGTTTCACCGGTTGGAGCTTCGGGATGAGGGACGACTGGAGTTACTTCTTGCCCAACAGGTGTAATTTCAGCTGGTGTGTCTTCGCCCATATTATTTCCTTTACTAATTTTTTAGTTTCTATCTTCTAATAATGTCTCCTCTGATGTTACTTTTTTTAACCGGTTGTTGTCAACGTAGCACTCAGTTATGAACAAGCAGGATTGGATCCAGGCCGACAATTGACCTTACTCAAACAAAAAGACTTCCGAAGAAGCCTGAAAATCTGACTTGGTTGCGGGGGCAGGACTCGAACCTGCGACCTCGTGGTTATGAGCCACGCGAGCTGCCGCTGCTCCACCCCGCGTCGAGTGGTCTGGCTAGTTTATCAAACAGAGGTGGAAATGTCAATTGCCGCTGCCGGGCCGGTGCAGGAAGAAGTCGACCCAGGATTGGAAGTCGCGCTGGTAGGCCGGCTGTTTGGCCTTGGCGGTGTCGGTTTTGGGCGGGGTTGGCGGGTTGACGGTGTAAGCGTCCGCCACGCTGGCCGGCACGATAACTTCCTGCTCGCCCGGGGCGGCCAGGCCGAAATTCTGCCGGGCCGATAACTCCAGGTACTGATTGCTGTTGAAGTACTGGTTCTGCAGCGCCAGGTTGTCGTTCTGGAGTTGCTGGAGGCTGTTTTGCTGCTTGAGGGCCGTGATTTGCTTCTGCAGGCCGTAGTTGCTCTGGATGCTTTTGACGCCGCTCCAGCTGATCAGCAGCACGATCACCACGAAGATGACCTGCCCGGCGAAACGCGGGTCGCCTAGCCGCTGCAGGTAGAAGAGAAGCTTTTCTTTGTACTGTTTGTATTTATCGTTTATTCGCATATAACCGTTTTAATATTATATAACCCTGGCCCAGTATCTGCTATATTTAGCGGCCGGCGAAATATATGACCAACCCGAGAAAACGGCCCTTAAGTATTGGTTTTCCCGGCGTGAAGCTATATACTCTCATCTGTTAGCTAGCCGGCGGCCCACTGATTTCGGGGGTGTAGCTCATCGGTTAGAGCAGGCGGCTCATAACCGCTTGGTAGATGGTTCGATTCCATCCACCCCCACCATTATTAATTAGACGTGGTACGCGCTCTCCGGCATGTGGACGGCCTCATTGTTGGCTATCAGCCGGTTTTCGGCGTTGACGACCCAGTCGAAGAAGCGCCGGTTACCACCGTGCGTGACGGCGCGCGGCAGGATCAGGTTGCCGGCTTTGACGGCCAAGGTTACCCTTTTGAAACGTTTCTCATCATCAGCCGTGAACGGCATGTCGTACATGTCCCTGATTTCTTCGCGGAGCGTGCCGCGTATGATCAGGTCCATGCGTTCCCTAGCGGGTATCAGGCGCTTGGGGAAAGGCATATTGGCGCAAATGTCGGTACCCATGAACTTCGCCGCGTCAGTCAAGTAAAGTTCGCCCCGTCGGAGCCGGCCGTCGAAGTATTCGCGCAGCTCGGCGTAGTCTTGCGGCGCCTGGTCGCCCGGCATCTTGAAGAGTTCGCCGAACTTCACATAGTCCTGGACCAGGCCGTTGCGTTCCCTGTTCGTTAGCCGCCCGACCGTCGCTTCGTACAAAGCTAGGGCCGAGTCGGCCATGCAGGCTACCGTCCAGACCATCCTGTCCGGGTCAAAGGCCGAATACTCCGTGCCCGCGGGGTACGGCCCGGCGCTTTCGCCCATCTCGCCGTGGACGCCGCCGTGCAAGTTTTCGACCCGCCTAAGCATGGCGTCGGCCTTGTCGGCCGGTTCGAAGAAGACGGTTTCGAAAACTATAGCCGTCCGGACAAGCCGCCGATACGGCCGCTCTTTATCAGGCTCCCTGGTATGATCGGCCGTGCCGACATAGTTGACCGGGTCGGTGCCGCCGATGACCAAAGCCCGCTGGCCGAACATCAGCCCGACGCTACGGACCGACTGCAGCCGGTGCAGCATCGTGCTATCGGGGAAGTGGCCTAGCGTGTGGCCGCTTACGGCCGGGTCGCCGATGCCGGTATGGTTCATCGACAATTCGTC
Source organism: uncultured Candidatus Saccharibacteria bacterium (assembly GCA_963716945.1). GTDB lineage: Bacteria > Patescibacteriota > Saccharimonadia > Saccharimonadales > UBA4665 > DASRLG01. The sequence continues at coordinate 99,936 of OY970322.1, forward strand.
GCCCAGCGGCAAGACCAGACCATTCGGCTGGCCCATGGCCGAGGCTATCGATTCTCCCGCGACCGCTGCTCGCTCGCCTGTCATAGATATCCATAAAATACCATTAAAACTATATATTTGCAAAGTTACGGTCTTGCCGCCCGCCCCGGTTAAGCGGCAAATTGATACCATATTTAAGACTTATCTTTGTGATTTTTATCAATCTAACCTGTAATGTTTGACAAACGGCGTTACAATAAAGAGGTAGACATTATTTAAATATAAAATAAACATTAGAAAGGCAAAACAAAAATGTCAGGTCAAGTGGGCGAGATAATAGTACGCGAAATCCCAAACCCTAATTTGGGCGGTGTGGCGACCAGCGCTTTCGCCAGGCTGGTGGAACACGCGCCGGTAGCCGAGATTGCGGCTGCCGATACAGTGGTGCAGATGTTGCCGCGCGCCGAACTTACGTACGCCGGCAGCCTGGCGGGCACTTCCGAAGTTGAGCTGGAAGACCGCTCGGACGTCCAAGCCGACAGACAACCGGCTATGGCCGCTTAGGGGCGAGGGGCGACGTCAACAGCCTTATGAGTTCATCCGTGCCGGTGGCTTGCATCAGTTGTTCGCGGAGTTCTTTGGCGCCGTCGAAGTTGTTGATATAGAGCTTGCAAAACTTATTAAGCGTCTGAATGGGGCGTTCGCGGCCGCGCCAGGTTTCGGCGAACAGCCGGACATGCTTGTCATAGAGGGCTATTCGCTGCCCGGCGGCGTAGTCTTCCCAGGGGCTATGCTCAGCGAAAACGAAGGGGTCGTGAAAAATGCCGCGGCCGACCATGATGCCGTCCAGCTTATACTTGCCGGCCAGCTCCAGTCCCTGCTGGCGGCTCATGACATCGCCATTGCCGACGATAAGTGTCTCCGGCGCCAAGCGGTCGCGTAGCTCGCGGGCTTGGCCGATGAGGTTCCAGTCGGCCGGCACCTTGCTCATCTGGACCCTGGTCCGGCCATGGATGGTCAGCATGTGCAAGTCCTTGCCTAGCAGAAATTCGATCCAGCTCATATCGACGGCGTTGAAGCCGACACGGGTTTTGACGCTTAGCGGCAAGCGCCCGGCCAGGCCTTCGCGGGTGGCTTCGATAATCGCTTCGGCCAGCGGGCGGTCGTTCATCAGGGCGGCACAGGTGCCGTTTTTGACCTCGGTCTTTTGCGGGCAGCCCATGTTGAGGTCAACACCGGCGAAGTTCACGCCGTCCGGCAGACCCATTTCCCGGGCAAAGGTGCCGTCAGCCAGCTGCCGGGCCGTTTCGCGGAAGTTGTCCGGTTCCTTGCCCCAAATCTGGGCGACCAGCGGCTGCTCGGCGGCCGTGAAACGTAATTTCTTGATAAGCTTGGCGCGCCCCGGGCTTTGCAGGCCATCAACATTCACGAACTCCGTGAAATACATGTCCGGCGGCGCGCAATCGGCGACAATCCGGCGGAAGACGGTATCGGTGACATCGTCCATCGGCGCCAATACGAAAAAGGGTTTGGGCAAAGCTGGCATCCTACCTATTTTACCGGATTAGCGGCGGCCTGGCTGGTCCGTGCCGGAACTGGATATGTTATGCGCATCCAAGCCCGGTTATTCCCAGCGGAAAACCCGGAAAGCGATAGCGTAAACGATAACCAGCCAGACAACCATGACGGCCAGCTGCGGGCCAAGGTCAAAGATCGACTTGCCTTCGGTAACGATTAGCCTGGCACCGTCAATTACCGGTGTCAGCGGCATGAAAGTCGTAATGTTCTGCAGCCACTGCGGCATCAAAAAGCGCGGGAAGAAAACACCGGTCAGGAACATCATCGGGAACACGATAATGTTGGCCAGAGGCGCGGCCTGGCGCTCGTTCTTAGCCCAGCCGCCCAGCGCCAAACCGATACCCAAAATCATGATGATACCGAAAGCCAGGAAGATAGCCAGTTCCAGATAATTGCCGACGACCTTGAGATGGAAGACGGCAATCGCCACCACGAACATGACGGCCACCGACATCAGACCGGTAACGGCGTTGCCGAACATGTTGGCCAGGAAATACTGCCAAACCCTGAGCGGCGTGGTGTGCAGGCGGCGCAGGATACCCATTTTCTTGAGCTCGGGGAAGACGTTGATCGGGCCGAAAATGCCGGCGCCCAGGATAGCGAAGCCAAGCAGGCCGGTAAAGGTGTAGTCAAAGGAGTTAAGGCTGCGCTCGTTGGTTTGTTTGGAGATGACCGTGAACGGCGTGGGGCTTTTGACCAGCTTATCGTTGAGCGCCTGGAACTGCGCCTGCAGCACCGAGACCAAGGTCTGGGCGGCTTGCTCGTTGTTCTCGGTATAGTGGACGATAGCCTGGCCGGCCGGCGTACCGTTCTGGCCGGCGCTACCGAAGCCGGGCGGCAGCTCAATGGTCGCGTCCAGTTCGCCGCGGCCCATTTTCTCATTGGCGTCGCTGAAACTGGTTACGGTCTTGTCGACTTTCAGGACTTTCTGGCTGCTCGACTCCGCCTGGGCGGCGAATTGCTCGGCGAACCGTGAGTGCGATTCGTTGATTAGCGCCACCTTGAGCGATATCTTGGAGTTGCCGCTGTTGAGCGCGCCGAAAACGAATAGGAAAATCAGCGGGAACAGGAAAGTGAAGAACAATGCCAGGCGGTCCCGGAACAAGCGGCGCAGGTTAATGATGAAGAACATCCAGACGGTGTAGAATTTGCGCTGCGTCGGGCCTAAGGGTTTCTTGGGCTTGGCCTCTTCGGCCGCGCCGGTCCCGGGCTTGGCCCTGGACTTGGCGGCTAAACGCCAGCCGAGCCAGAGCACGATAGCGGCGATGATGATAATCCATAAGGCGTTCATTTAGCTTCTCAATACCTTTCCTGTCATGTCGATGAAAACGTCCTCGAGGTTGGCCTGCTCGACATGCTGTTCCTTTTTGAAGCCGCGGTGCAACAGGTCCTTAATCAGTTTCTTCGGCGTGTCCAAGGCGATAATTTTGCCCTGGTCCATAATAGCTACGCGGTCGCATAAGATCTCGGCTTCGTCCATATAGTGGGTCGTCAGGATGACGCTGATGCCGCGGCCCTGGACTTCCCTGACCAGGTCCCAAAGGTTGCGGCGGGCCTGGGGATCGAGGCCGGTGGTCGGTTCGTCGAGGAAAAAGACCTTGGGATTGTGGACCAGCGCGGCGACGATGCTGAAGCGCTGCTTCTGGCCGCCGGACAGGTTCTCGACATAACTGTCGGCCTTGTCGCCCAGGTTGACCTCGTTCAGGAACTGTTTCGGGTTGACGCGTTCGCCGTAGGCGGCGGCAAACATCTGGATCAGTTCGGTCAGCTTGGTCTTGTCCTGGAAACCGGGAGTCTGCGGCTGGACGCCGATAATACTGCGGATGTCGTAGGGGTGCTTGGCGACGTCTATGCCGTCGATAGTGGCCGTGCCGCCGTCGATTTCGCGCAGCGTTTCAATCATTTCCAGCGTCGTCGTCTTGCCGGCGCCGTTCGGGCCCAAGATACCGAATATCTCGCCTCTGGCTACCTCGAACGAGACGCCGTTGACGACCGCTTTGCCGTCATAGACTTTTTTCAGGTTTTTAACCTTGAGAATCGCGTCAGCCATTGAAACTACTATACCAATCCCCGTGTCGATTACGATAAGTATTTATACAAAAACCCGGCTCCGCGATTGGAGCCGGGTAACGGTTTGCCTAAGAACGGATAGCCATTCTTAGCGAGAACGCTTGACGGTCAGGAAACCGTTGCGCGGGTTCTCGTTGACTTCCATGCCGCTGGGCAGGTCGGTAGCTTCGGGGCGCTGGTCCTTGCTGAAGTAGTAGATGGTCTGCTTCTTGCCGCCGCGAAGGACAACGTCCTTAGAGTTTAAGTAGTATGTTACGCCTTTAGAGTTAGTGTGCTTGTAAGCCATTGCTGGTCTCCCTCTCTTACCGTTAGTAATGTACCCCTAACATACTCTGGTGGGTTTTTGTTTGTCAACCCTTTGGCCGAAATAACCGCGCCTATGTACAGATTGGAAAGGCCTTTTTGGGTCCGGCCGACAGTGGTGGCAAATCACAAGCATTTTAGGTTGCATTGGTCTGGCCGCTGTACTACACTAGACCAGTAAACCATAAAAGTAATAAATGCTAGAGAGGTGGAGTGAACGAAGCTATGGATTTTTCTAATCGCAACATTCAACCGCAGCAAGCTGCGGCTCCAAGCGCGCCAAATCCCGCGACCGGGACGCTTGGTAAGAACAAAAGAAGCAGGCCGGACAAGGGCAAATGGGGCCGCATCGGCGCCGTCGTCCTGATTGCCGCGGTCGTCATCCTGCTGGTAGCCCTAATCGCCTTGGTCGCTTTCGGCGGCCCTAAGGACGAAGACAGCTACGTCGACACGAACAAGCTTCAGGCGGTTTTCCTAAACACCGGCCAGGTTTACTTCGGCAACATCAAGTCGCTTAACAATAAGTACTACGTCCTGACTAACATTTACTACTTGCAAACCTCCAACGGCAGCAGTTCTAGCAGCTCCAGCTCCAATACCAGCGTCACCCTGGTCAAGCTGGGTTGTGAGCTCCACGAGCCTTACGACCAGATGGTAATTAACAGCCAGCAAGTTACTTTCTGGGAGAACCTGCAGTCCGACGGCCAGGTCGCCAAAGCCGTAGCCACCTTCGAGAAGGACAACCCGAACGGTCAGAAGTGTACCGACCAGAGCAGCAGCTCCACTTCTACCAGCAACAGCGTCCAGAGCGCCGGCAACAGTAGCACTAGCAGTACCCCTAGCACGACTAGTACCGGTACTAGCAGCACTACGACTAAGCCTTAGTTCCCTCTAGGAACAGAACCGGCAGCAAGACCCCTCATCTCCGAGGGGTCTTGCTTTAGGCCACGTTATGCCGAAACCATAGCCGGGCGGCCAGGGTGATTAGGAACAGCAGACCGCTCAGTACGGTTACTACCAAGCTCCAGCCGGCCAGGTCCGGCGACCATGATGGCGTGACAAACGAAAATTCGTAGAGAGAGACCGGAACAGGCGGCAGCTGGACGACATCATGCGACCGCGAAGTGACGTACTGCTCAATGCAAGGCACCCGGTTGTGGCCGGAAAAGTCTGTCGGGTCCTGCTGCTGGCAGTAGGTCTGGGCATCGGTGTAGAGTTGGGTATTGGTCTGTGTCAGCTGGCTGGACCGGGCCTGGACTAAGCGGTTGTAAGTGTATTTGAGCTGGATTGGCGGATAGACGGAGGTGCCCGTATTCAGGTCGGTATTCATGTGGGAAGTTACGTAGGACTGGAGGTTTTTCAGAGCGCCTTGGACGTTGTTGTCGTACTTGTCGGCCGAGTAGACGGCATTGCGCAGTTTGATCATATGCTGGTTGTTGGCCCTCAGCGCCCCGACGCAAACCACGCCGCTGACTACGGCCAGGACCAGGAAATACCAGGGTTTGACATGGCGGAATACGGTCCAGAAGTGGTGTAGGCGGCGTTTGTTCATGCTGTCCCATTATAGCGCGGCTGGACGCTAATCACGCCAGGCTGTACCCTATAAACATGCATATTTACTTCTCAGGCATCGGCGGTGCCGGTATCGGGCCGCTGGCGCAGATCGCCCATCAGGCCGGTTACGGCGTTTCGGGGTCGGATAAACAGGATTCGCAATATATCCAATACCTGAAGAAGCACGGTGTCACCGACATCCATATCGGTCAAACCCGGGCCGCTATCGCCGCCGCGCACGACAAACGGCCGATTGACTGGTTCGTTTACACTTCCGCCCTGCCGATGGAAAACCCGGACGCGCCGGAGCTGGCCTATTGTGCCGAGCAGGGCATTAAAACCAGCAAGCGGGATGAGTTCCTGAACCTTGTCCTGGAAGAAAAGGGCCTCAAGATGATTGCCATCGCCGGTACGCACGGCAAGACGACGACTACGGCTTTGACGGTCTGGTTGTTCAAGCAGCTGAAGGAGCCGCTCAGTTATCTGCTGCCGGCCAAAGTCGAATTCGGCGAGATGGGCGAATTCGAGCCAGCCGGGAAGTACTTCGTTTACGAAGCCGATGAGTTTGACCGGAACTTCCTGGCCTACGAACCGGCGATCAGCCTGATTACCGGTGTCAGCTGGGACCACCATGAAATTTTCCCGACGCGGGAAGATTACCAGTCGGCTTTCCGGGAATTCATAGACCAGACCGGGCAAACTTTTATCTGGGAAGAAGATGCCGCCTACCTGGAGCTGGAAGAAAAGTCCGGGCTCCACATACTCTCAAGCGGCAAGCCGGAGATTGACAAGCTTGGCCTGGCCGGCCGTTATAACCGGCTTGACGCCTGGCTGGCTATCCAAGCCGTCCACTTCGCGACTAAGCAGCCGGTCGCCAAACTGGTCGAGGCAGCTGGCCGCTTTCCCGGACTTTCACGCCGGATGGAACAGATCCTACCCGGCCTGTATAGCGACTACGCTCATACGCCGGAGAAAATCCGCGGCGCCATGAGCGTGGCGACGGAGATGGCGGCCGCCTCCGGCCAGAAGCTGGTGGTCGTTTACGAGCCGCTGACCGACCGCCGCCAGCACTACATTATGGACGATTATAAGGACTGTTTCGACGGCGCAGCTAAGCTCTACTGGGTGCCCAGCTATCTGGCCCGCGAGGATCCCGGCCAGCGTGTCATACCGCCGGCAGAACTGATCTCGCACCTCGACGACCCAACTATCGCCGAGCCGATGGAGCGCAACGCCTACCTGGCGCGGGTTATACAAGATCACCTGGCCAAAGGCGACATGGTGGTCGCCATGGCCGGCGGCGGGGGCGGCAGCCTTGACGACTGGCTGCGCCAGGAATTTGCGGCCGGTTCCAGCTCGCAAGCCTGGTACAACCGGCGGCGGCGGGAGGCCTTCGGGCAGTTATGAAAATAATCCAATTAAATATCTGGGGCGGCAAGCTCGGACATCAGATAATAGATTTCTTGAACCGGGAACGGCCGGACTTCGTTTGCATGCAGGAAGTCAATGACCTGAAGGGCCGGTCCGGCTACAAGTTCTTCGGCACGCTCGACGAAATCAAGGCGGGGGCCGGCTTCGCCGAAGCGTTCATGTCAGCCAGTTATTCGTCGCGTTATATGGAGCGCGAGCTGGAATACGGCAACGCTATCTTGAGCCGCTTGCCGGCCGTGGAGACCAAGAAGATTTTTACCCGCGGCGAGTACAGGCGCCATTTTGACATCACGCGCGATGATGGCAATATCCGCAACCTTCAGTTGGTGACCGTCCGAGCCGAAGGCGGTTTGCTGACAATCCTCAATCACCACGGCCACCACGTGCCAGATACTAAGGCCGGCAACGACGAAACCTCCAGACAAATGAAACTTATCGCCGATGTTATCGACGGCTTGGACGGCCCGGTCATCATGTGCGGCGATTTCAATTTGGCCCCCGGCAGCCAATCGCTGGCCGTTATCAACGACCGGCTGACTAACCTTTCTATCGAGAACGGCCTTAAAGATACTTATAACCGGTTCGGCACGGTCAACGAAGTCTGCGATTACATTTTCGTTAATAATCTGGTCAAAGTCCGCCGTTTCGCGATGTCGGATGAGTTGGTTTCGGACCATAACGCCTTGATCCTTGAGTTCGACCTGCGATCATCCTAAGCCTTGCCGCCTTAGCGACTACCGTCGCTCCCGATAAGCTTGCCTGCTCGCCGACCCATATGAAAACTCTGCCAAACCATTACCAAAACATATGAATTGATATGGTTTTCATATCGTTCTGATGTGGGACGTTCAGCTACTTGCCGGCCGAAATATAGCCGCCATCGACAATCAGGGTCTGGCCGGTTATGAAACGCGCTTTATCGCTGGCTAGGAAGACTATGGCTTCGGCAATCTCTTCGGGCTGGCCGATCCTGCCCATAAGCGAGCTTTTGGCTTTCTCCCAAGTAGCATCAACCCAGTTTTCCGTAATATCGGTTTGCGTAAACCCCGGCGATACCGCGTTCACCGCAATATCAGGTGCGAACTCTTTAGCCAGCGAAGAGGTAAGATTTATAACGGCCGCTTTGGAAGCCGAATAGGCCGAAACGCGGCTGCTTGGCGCGTTTTCATGGCCACGTATAGACCCCACGTTTACGATGCGGCCGTAGCCCTGTTGCTGCATATGAGGTATAACGGCCTGGCATAAATTAACTACCCCCAGGACGTTAGTCCGATAAACCTCAAGCCAGTGCTCGTCGGTGGCTTCCAGAAAGGGTTCTGCCGGAGCGATCCCGGCGGAGTTGACAAGCACGTCTATCCGGCCGGCTTTGTCGATTATGTCTTTGACGTTTTGCCGGACTGCGGCCTTGTCGCCGACATCGCTGGCAACCCAGTCGGCACTAAGCTCTTCGGCCAGGTCTTGGAGCGGTTTTGAGGCGGTCCGGCCGTGCAAAATAACCCGCGCCCCTAAAGAGCTGGCCAGCCGGGCAGTCGCCGCCCCGATGCCCCGGGCCGAACCGGCTATGAATACGGTCTTGTTCGCAAAGACTTTGCTGGTGTCTGACATATACGATATTTTACTACTTCCAGCCGTATTCGGCATAGCGGTTGCCGGCGGCGATTTGCTCAAGCCGGAAACGGCCCGGCGGCGCAACGTTATCAGGCAGGTTATCAAGATCGAACCAGTCCAGCGAGGCGTGCTTGTCCGGCTCGGCATTATAGAGTTCGCCCTGCCAGTCACTGACTTCAAAAACTACGTCCACCCAAGTCATGCCGTCGCTGCTGCGATGGGCCGTCAGCAGGTGCGCCAGATCTTCGGGCCGGATATCGGCGCCGGCTTCTTCTTTGGCTTCGCGGACGGCGGCTTGGCGGTAGGTCTCGCCGGCTTCGACCTTGCCGGCCACGATGTCATAATAGCCGTCCATCCAGCCGGTGTTTTGGCGCAGCAGGAAGGCGGCCCGGTTGCCTTTGCGGAAAAGGACGAAGGCCGAGATATAAGGCGTGGCGGTATCGTATTTGGTCATCGGTTGTCGCCGGTGCCGCCGAGGACGCCGCGGGCTTTGCGGCTCTTGAGCTTGTCGAGGTTTTGGCCGGCTATATCATCGAGCGATAAGCCCAGGTCGTGGGCGAATACGGCCAGGTACCACAGGACGTCGCCAAGTTCCTTGCCGAGTTCCAGCTTGTCCTGTTTGGTCATGACACCATTCTTGTCACGGATGATTTTCTTGACCTTCTCGGCGACCTCGCCGGCTTCGCCGTTAATGCCCAGCACCCAGTGCAAAGAGTCCTTGAAAGCGTCGTTACTGGAGATAACCGTCGTCAGCGCCCGCTTCTGGTACTCTTCAAAAGTCATGCCTCCATTGTAGCATCGTCGATCTTGACGGCGCCGGGGCGCAGGACTTCGATAGCGTCGTCGATGACGCGGATGACGGTTGACGGTTCGCGGCCGGACAGGTCGCCGCCGTCCTTGTAGAAGTCAGGCTTGTCGCCGAAGGCCGCCCGCGCCTGCTCGATCGTGGTACTGACCGGCTGGCCCGGCCGGTTGGCACTGGTAGTGAGCAGCGGTCCGGTTCGCCGGAGCAGTTGTTGGAGTTCGGGGTCGTCGGGAACCCTTACCGCCAAGCTCATTTTGCCCTGGTGCAAGTAGGCCAGTTCGGGATTGGCGGCCGGGATAATGACACTGACGGCGCCGGGCCAAAACTGCTCGACGGCTTTCAGGTAGCGGTGTTTCAGGCCCAGGTCCTCCAGCTGCTGCAGGTCGGCGGCAATGATCGTGCCGGGTTTGCCGGTTCGGTCTTTTAGGGCATACAGGCGGGCGGCAGCGGTTTGGTCGGCGGCCCGGGCAGCCAGGCCGTAAACCGTGTCCGTAGGGATAACGCCTACGCTGCCCGGCTCCAGTAATCGGTCGGCGGCCATGGTTTATTTTTGCCTGATGTAAGCGATGACGGCCAGCAAGGCCAGGCCTAGGACAATTACGACCGTGGCAAAGATGGCGGTATTGGCGCTGGGAGCACGCGGCGGCTTAGGCTGAGGCGGGGCTTTTTGGTGGGCCGGGGCGGCCGGCTGATGGGCCGGCGAATGAGGCGGGGCCGGCGGCGGGACGGCCGCGGGGGCATCATCCGGTTCGGGCGGCGGGGCGACCACGTCCATTATCGGGCCGGCCGGAGCCGGTTTTTCCATTTCGGGTGGCGGCTGCAGTTGGGAGTCTTCCATTCTGGCTAGCATTGTAGCATGAAACCATAAGCCGTTACCGCCCGGTTCAGCCAGGGTGGCGGGGCGGTAACGGTATCAGGGGGCTGGTCCGTTTTTGATAGGCTTGGTATTCGGGATCTTTCTGCCGGTGTTGTTCGATTGGCGGAATGCCGGAGACGAAGATAATGAGCAGGCTAAGGCCCAGCGGGCCGGCCAGACCGACCCAGCCGTAATCCGTTTGCAGCGCGATCAGGCCGATTGCCCACCACTGGGTCAGTTCGCCGAAATAGTTCGGGTGGCGGCTGTAGCGCCATAGGCCGGTTTGCATGACTTTCGGCCGGTTTTCGGACTTCAAAAACCCGGATAGCTGGTAATCGGCGGCGGCCTCCGTGGCAAAGCCGGCCAGCCAGATAACGGCAGCGGCCGCAGGCAACCAGCCCCAGCCGGCCAGTTGCTTACCGGCCGCCAAAACCACCGGCAAGCTGACCAGCCAGACCAGGCCGCCCTGTAACAGGAAAACCGAGAAGTATGCCCGCAGCCAGAAGTTGCCGCGCCATTGGCGGCTGAGTTCCCGGTAGCGCCGGTCGTCATCCCGGCCGCGGTTGCGGCGCCAAATATGATACGACAGGCGCAGCCCCCAAACGCCGACCAGTATGGCCGCCAGCAGGCCGCGCGGGCTGGCGTGCTGGACATAAGCCGACCAGGCCGCCAGGACGAAGCCCAGACCCCAGGCCGTATCGACCGTGTCCAGCCGCCGCCTGGCCCTGGCCACGACAAACCACGCTGTCATGTAGGCCGACAGCAAAACGGCGTTTACGGCCAGGATCCTTATTACCATAGGGCTAATTGTAGCAGGCGGCGGCTGTTTCAATTTAATACGCTTGTGGCTACAATGAGCGGGTGGACAAAAAGCAATTCGTCGTAGCCTATAGGCTGGGTTTCGCGGTCTTGATCCCGGTAACCATAGCCGTCCAGCTGGCCTACAGCCTGGAACAGGCCCAGAATTTCAGTCTCGTCAATTTTTTCAGCTACTTCACCATCCAAAGCAACTTGTTTGCGGCCGTTATCTTATTGATGTCGGCCTATTTCCTGCGCAAGCGCAAGAAAGACCCCCAATTGGAAAGCTTGCGCGGCGCGGCGACTTTATACATGGTTATCACCGGAATTATTTACAACCTGCTGCTGCGCGGCAACGACGCGACGCTGCTGGCTTGGGTCAATGATGTTTTACACCGGGTCGTGCCGCTGGTTATGCTGTTCGATTGGCTGTACTGGCCGTCCGCCCGTAAGTTCGGCGCCAAAGAAGCCCTGCTGTGGTTAATTTACCCTGTGGTTTATGCCGCCTACACGCTGATCCACGGACCGTTCGCCCGGCACTGGTACCCCTACCCCTTTATTGATGTCGGCCAGTATGGTTATGCCCGGGTCGCGCTTAATTGCGCCGTTATTGCCGTCGGCATGGTTATCCTGGCGCTGGCGCTAAGCCGGGTGCCGCGGCTGAAACTGGGTGCCCGGACTAAGCCAAGCGCTTGATATCGGCCAGGAATCGCTCGACGTCGGCAGCCGAATTGTCCCAGGCGGTGACCAGGCGGACTTCGTCTTTGCTGGCGTCCCAGTCATAGAAATGATGGCCGGCCTCGTGCAGCTTGGCCTTCAGCTCTTGCGCCAGACTCAGGAAGACATGGTTAGCCTGGACTTCCTGTGTCAGCTTGACGGCACCGACCTTGCTCAGCCCGTCGGCCAGCTGCCGGGCCAGCCGGTTGGCCTGGCCGGCATTGGTTTTCCAGATCTCATCTTCCAGGTACGGGATAAACTGGGCCGAGATATAGCGCATTTTGGAAGTCACTTGCATGACTTGTTTATGCATATGCGGCAGGCTGCTTTCCGGAGCGTTGAAAACGACTACGGCTTCGGCGTTCAAGAGGCCGTTCTTGGCGCCGCCGAAGGACAGCACGTCGACACCCAGGTCGCGGCTGGCCTCGCGCAGGCCGGTCTCCAGGGCGACGGCGGCGTTAGCCAAACGGTTGCCGTCCATGTGGAGGTACAAGCCGTGCCGGTGGCACCAATCGGCCAGGGCCTTCACCTCTTCGGCCGTGTAAACGGTGCCGTACTCGGTGACTTGGGCTATGCTGACGACTTTTGGCGAAGCCGAATGGGGGTTACCGGGTTTGTGGCGCTCGAGCTCTACGTCCAGCATTTCCGGCACAAGTTTGCCGTCCGGCGTATTAACCGGGAACAGCTGGGTCCCGAGTATGGCCTGCGGCGTACCCGTTTCATCATTAAATATATGGCTGGTACCGGCCAAAATGACGGCTTCATAGGGCTGCTTCAGCAAAAGTTTCAGCGACAGTATGTTGGTCGCGGTACCGTTAGCCAGGAAGATGACCGAGCTGCCCCCGCCAAAAACTTTCTGGAAAACTTCAGTTGCCTGCTTGGTGATCTCGTCGGCGCCGTAGCTGGGCTGATGGCCCGAGTTGATGTCTTGCAGCTTTTGCATGACGGCCGGATGGACGGCCGAGTAGTTATCGCTCGCGAAAGTGGCTTTCATGGCGCTAAGCGGTTAATGTCGCGCGGGAAGAGGGTAGCTTCCTTGACGTTGTTGAGGCCGAGGAATTTTTCGGTTAGGCGTTCCAGGCCCATGCCGAAACCGCCGTGGGGCGGCATGCCGGCCTGCATCGCGGTCAGCAGCGGCTTGAAGCCGGGGTCGTCGGGGCTGCCGCCGGCTTTCTCCTTGAGTTGCTGAAGGACGACGGCATGATCGTTTTCACGCATTGAACCGGTCGCGATTTCGACACCGCGGAACAGAAGGTCGATCCGGTCGGCCAATTCGGGCTTGCCGGCCTGGGCCTTGTGGTAGAACTTCATGTCGGCGGCCGGCCAGTCGCTCACGAAAACCGCTTCACTGCCCAGTTCCTGTCGGGCATATTCGCAAATCCAGCGTTCCTCGTCGGGTCTAAGGTCTTTTTCGCCAACCGTGTTCTGCCCGGTGGCCTGGCTGTAACGCTCATGGATTTCGGCCATTGAAATCGTCGGAATCCGTTCGGCGAACTCGGGCTTAACGGCCCTGAGAAGTTTGAGCTCGTCGGCTTGGTGTTCCCATATATAATCGCTGACATAGTGCATCAGGCCGCTTAGGAGTTTTTCGAGGCCGTCAATATCGATGAAGCCCATTTCGGCATCGACCGACGTGTACTCGGTCATGTGCCGGGTGGTGGCGCTCGGTTCGGCGCGGTAAACCGGCGCGATTTCAAAGGCCCGCTCGAAGATGCCGACCATGATTTGCTTGTAGAACTGCGGGCTTTGGGCCAGCGTGGCTTCCTTGCCGAAATAATCAACCTTGAAAACTTCGGCGCCGCCTTCTGTAGCCGCGGCCAGCAGCTTAGGAGTGTGGATTTCGGTAAAATCTTCCCGGTAGAAATATTCCCGCAAGGCCTTGGTGATGGCGGCCTGGACCTTGAAAACGGCCGTTTCCTGCAGGTTGCGCAAACCGATCGGGCGGTATTCGAATAGCGTGTCCAGGTTGTCCGGTTTGTGGCTAAGCGGCTTGTCGATTTCGATCGGCGGTTCCGCCTCGACCGGGACCAGGACGGTTATCTTGGCGTCGTGGAGTTCGGCGCCGCCGGGGGCGCGCGGCTCGTCTACGACTTGGCCGTCGACAGCCAGGACGGTGCCGATTTGCAGGCCGCGCAGCTTTTCGACTTCGGCCTTGTCCTTGATAACGACCTGGACCAGCCCGTGGCGGTCGCGGACGTTAATGAACGTCAGGCCGCCAAGCAGGCGCTTCTTATGCAGCCAGCCTTCGATTTGGACGGTTTTGCCGGTCTGGCTTTTGACGTCGGAGCTTAGGGTTCTCATCAGGAAGCTATTCTACCACTTCGTCATCTGTTTTTACAGGGGTTTCGCCGGCGGCTTCGGATTCTGCGGCGGCTTCCGGTCCGCAGGACCCGGCCTTTTCGGATTTTTCGGGCTTGGTGTGGCGGGCCGCGACCAGCGCCATATCGGCGTACTGGTCGAAGTCGTCACCGGGCACGTGGCCCAACAGCTGGCGCAAAACGTTTTCGATTGTCACGACACCAATATACTCTTCCAGGTTGTCGACTACTACGAACAGCGGGTGGTTGGTGACGAAAAAGGCATGCAGGGCCTGGCTCAAGCTGTCGCTTTCGTGCAGGTAGTAAACCGCCGGTTCCATGATGTCCTTAACCTTTCCCGAACTCTGGAGGTCCAATTGCTTGAAGGCCAGCGTTCCGGCAAACGGGCCTTTGCGGCTTTCGCGTACCAGGGCGTAGTCCTGGCCGCTCTTGTGGACTTCGTCAATCAGGATCGGGCCGACAGTGTCATCGGCCAGGACGGTTTTTATCCGTTTGCGCGGAATCATGATGTCGTTAACGTGATGGTCCCCGAAGCTAAGGGCGCGGCTGGCTATCTCCAGCTCCTCGTCGGAGATGCGGCTGTCGGGCCGGTGTTGCTGGCTTTTGATAAGTTCCAGCAGGTCTTCCCGCTCGAACAGCTTGGTACGGTCGGCCGCCAGGTAGCGGTTCTGGACCTTGTCGGCCCCCCGGCTAAGCAGCGGGTGCAGGTAATTAAGCAGCCAGACAAGGGGCGGCGTAATCAGCTTGGTCAGGAAAATCCCCGGCCTGGTCGTCCGGGTAGCCGGGATGAAAGAGAAAGCTATCCACAGCAGCGGCCCGACAATCAGCAGGCTGACCCAGACTGGCAGCATCCGGGCCAGCAGGACCAGGCTGGCGGCGCTGGTCAGGCCGATGTAAAGCCATAACAAACCGCGCAAACTGTTGCCGTAGGCGGCAGCGCGGTAGAGCTGGGCCGCCTCCGGGTCATGCTTGGCGGCCCGGCGCTTCAACTCGCGCAGCGGCAGGTAATAATAAGTCTTGCGCGCGACGACGCCTAGCAGCGCCAGCAGCAACAGTACGGCCGCGATGATTAAATTCGTCATCCTGCTTTAGATTATACAGCCCTGGGATGGCGGTCGGGTATTGCTGTATACTTTATAGTTAAGTAATGAGGAGTAGGCCAGTATGTCTAAGCAGTTCCTAGGGGTTATCGTCGTCGTTATCCTGATCTTCGTCGGCATCTTCGCTTTCAGCGGCAACAAATCAAACGGTTCCGGTTCAAGCGGCTCAAGCGGCAGCTCGACCCTGACCGAGCACGTCGAAGGCCTCAACAAGGACGGCATCACCTTGGTCGAATACGGCGACTACGAGTGTCCTTACTGCGGCCAGTACTTCCCGATCGTCAAGCAGGTACAAGCCGAATATAACGACCAGATCGCTTTCCAGTTCCGTAATTTCCCCTTGGTCAGCATCCACCAGAACGCTTTCGCCGGCGCCCGGGCCGCGGAGGCCGCCGCTATGCAGAACCAGTTCTGGCAAATGCATGACTTGCTCTACGAACAGAACGAACTTTCCCAAAGCAACCCTAATGCCAGCACCTGGGTCAACGCCAGCGACCCGACCGTCTTCTTCGACCAGTACGCCCAGCAGCTGGGCCTAAACCTGACTAAGTTCAAAGCCGACTATGCCTCCAGCACCGTCAATAACCTGATTAACGCCGATATGGCCGAGGGCAACAAGCTCAACATCCAGGGCACGCCGACGTTCTTCCTAGACGGCAAACAAATTTCCGTCGGTGAGAGCGCCAGCAGTTTCGAAAAGCTGATCAACGCCGAGATAGCCAAAAAAGCCGGCAGCAAAGCGGCTACCCCGACCAGCGCCGGCACGACCAGCCAGACTTCGACGCCGGCCAAATCCAACTAGGCCATTTGGTTAATAGTGCAGGAACTCCCGCCAGGCGGGGCGTTCGATCCGCACCGGCACATGCTTAACGGGGCTGCTAATAATTTTTATTTTTACTGACACGCCTCACCTCTCCCGCGCCGCGGCCGCCTTAAAACGCCGCCGGCGCATCTGATTTTTAGATATGGTTTTTGTCTCTCACGGCCTGACTCGTCAGACCGATGAAGTGTCACAATCTTAGCAAAGACGCTTATGCCTGTCAACCGGCAAGCTTCAAGGCGCCAGCGAAACGTATAGCCAGTGCCGGTCACTGTAGCGCTCGACGCTGGTCAATAAGCCGCTGGCCGGCCGGCCCTGGCGCAAAGCCTCGCGCACCCGGCCCGAAGACACTTCCGGCGCGTAGCTGGCAAACATGGTCAGGGCCTTGGGCGCGACCGGCCAGGCTTCGACTATGCCCCGCAGCTTGTCACGGTCGTCCTGCTCGCGCAAACCGATTACCAGCTCCGCCTCGGCCAGGAGCGTGTCGGCTTTCGGCCAATCCCTGATTCTCGGCAAGACGTCCGACCCGAAGAGAAACACCAGCTCCTCGCCCGGAAACCGGCGTTGCAGCTCCGGCAACGTCCGTTCGACGCTGAAACTGACATCGACCAGCTCCAGCACCTCGAACTGCGGGTGCGGCCGGACCGCCCGGCCCAACATGGCGACCCGGTGGCCGAAATGTTCGACATGCTGCTTCTGCCGCGGCCGGCGCTCAGGTAGGAAATAGACCTTGTCCAGCCCGGCGGCCTGTACCGCCTGCAGGGCAAAGGTAATATGGCCGGCATGGACCGGGTCGAAAGTCCCGGCGTAGATGCCAATCCGTCCGTTGCTGGGCTGGCTGCTCATAGTCCTTTAATTATATAGGTTAGGGCTGTTTTTCGGCCGGCGGCGTAACAAACTTGACGGCTGCCTTGACGGTGTTGTTGCCGGCCGCTTTGGTGACCGTACCCATTTTGGTCGGGTCTTTGCCCTGGTCGAACAATTCCTGGCAGCGGCCCAGGCAGACGCCGCAGCCGCCGACCTTGACTTCGTTCGGCCGGGTCGGGCAGGTTTCGACCTTGCAGCGGGCGCGCGATATCTTGCCGACCTTTTTTTCCAAGGCGCTTAGGCTCTCGACGATGCTGCTGTTTATGGAATCGATCTGCGGAACACTGCCGAACTTTTTGTCGTTATCGCCGACGCAGCCGCCGCCGACACCGGTCAGATTCTGGCCGGCGATGCGGCGATCCTGCTGGGCCTCCAGATGAAGTACACCCTCGGGACGGCCGCCGGCGTAAGCGGCCTGCACCGCCATCTCGTCCAGATAAATCTGCTCGGCCACGCCGTCCTCCATCTGGTCGGTGATCCGCCGGTTGCCGGTCACCACGCTGGCCTTGACCAGGAACATCTTCTGCTTGGCCTGCTCGACGATGACGGCCAGCCGGCGGGTCATTTTGTAGTTAGCGCCCGGCAGTTGGTGGTTCATGATAACCGCCAGGTCGTCTTCGTTCCATTGGTCTTGCATGCTATTTATAAAACCGTTGACTGAGGGCTCGGCCAGGCCGGTGTATAGGCTATCGGACAGGGCTACCTCGAAGTCCCGCAGCCGTTTGGCAATGCTCATGGCCTTGGCCTGCATATCGCCCTGGTCTTCGCGGAAACGCTCAAGCTGCTGCCCCACGCTGTCGCGCAACTCAACGTCGCCGATATACGGAACCACGGCTGCGACGACGCTTATAACACCTTCGGACAACGAGCCGCTGGGAACTTCCAGTTCGCGGTGCACCTTCATGACCGACAGCGCCGATTCGGGGTTCTCGACGGCTATGGCCCGGCCGAACAGGTTGTCCGGGTCCTGCAGCATCGATACCCAGGCCTCAAGCGGAATATCGCGGACCAGCAGCGCCTCCACGGAACGTTTCCGTATATTACCCTGGGTATCCGTGACGGCTTCGCTGATGCGCACCGCGTCATCGTCGGCCAAATGCTCGGCTTTGGCGTCGGCGTACGAAGCGTCGGCCCGGCTCATCCGGGGCGAGATAAAGATCTTGACCACCCCCGGCCGTAAGTTGGCTTCGGCGTCACGGGCCTCGTCGACCTCGACCGCCACCCGCTCCAATGCCGCCCGGCGTTTGTGGAAAGCGTAGCCGGATTCGGCGTTCTGGATGGCCGTCCGGCCCAGCCACATGTAGGCCTTTTTATGCCGTCCGTACTCATCGCGTTCCGCGGTTTGGCGGTAAGGGTGCTCGACCTTGTGCACGGCGTTGGGGATACCGCCCTCTTTGACAAGCGGAATGAGGTTCTTGAGCATGTCGTCAAGCACCCAGGGGGCATGCGAACCGTCCGGCAAGCGATAGCGGTTGAGGTTGTCGACCTCCGTTAGGCAGCGTTCCGATTCGGCTATCGCCGGCCGCTCGGCAGCAGCCCCCGGGCCGGTTAAGGCCGGTTCGAAATCCAAATGGCCTATCTGGTCAAGCTGTCCGCTCAGGCCTGGCTCAAAGTCCAAATAAGCTATCGGATCTTGCGGTGTCCGTTCCAGTAACGCTCCGGGATGGCTCATTGTTATATAAAAATACCCTCTGCTCGGGAGCAGGGGCTATGAAGACAACGGGGCTTCGGTGTGCTCTTGCTCGAGAGACTTTTGGTCAGCTGTATCGGACTTGCCTGCTGTCATAAGCAGGATTTACCGTTGCGGCACAGTTCCCGATTCGCACGGGATTCCAGCATCTATTTGTTAAGTTCTTACATTTAGTAGTGTAGCACCGCCCGGCTACGCTAGATATAGTATTTATTACTGCAGGCGGGTCTGGCGTCAGGCCGTCTGGCGCTGTTTGAGCTCGCTCAGCCGGGGCATGAAGCTTTGGGCGGCGCCGTCCAGGCCGAGGACCTTCAACGCGCCGATTAGGACGTATAAGTGGTCGAAGCTGCTTTCGGTCAGCTCGCCGCCGAGGCTTTCGATCTGCTGGAAAGCGTGTTCGACCTTCTCGACCAGCCATTTTTCTTCGGCCGGCGCTATGCTGTTGGACGTTACCTTGGTCGGTTCAGGCGAAGCGACGACCTCCAGCGAGCGGGCCGAATGGTCGCGTTTGCGGATGTGGCCGCGCTTGATCAGGTTGTTGACATGCAAAGCCACGGTGGCGACCGAATTATAGTTTAGACCGGCCATGATCTCGCGGTAGCTCGGGCTGTAGCCGTGCTCGGCGATAAAAGTCTCGATGAAGCCGAGCAGCTCTTTTTGTTTCTTGGTCGGCCGGACTTTGGCTTGCTGGGATGTTTGCTTTTCGTTCATGCTTATTATTATGCCACAGCGGCCGCGGTAACCAAATCAGTCCTCGGGCCGTGGTTTTTGGCCCGGGAAAACCCAGTATTTGTACCACAGATAGCTCCAGACCGTGAAGAAGCCGGCCGAGATGAAGAAACCGATGTACGGCGTAATACCGACGGCTTTCAGCCCGCCGATAATGGCGTAATCGAGGATGAAACCGATCGTCTCGATGAACAGGTAGCGGTAAATGTGTTCGATTTCGCGCAAATGGTGCTGGCCGGAGAAAGCCCAATAGCGCTGGACGACGTAGTTGGCGCTCCAGCCGACGGCGTCGGAGGCGACTTTGGCCCAGAACCACCACAGGTGCAGGACCGAATAGCCGACGGCGAAGATGGCGTAGCCGCTCCAGAAATAGACGTTGCCGCCGACCATGTACTTCAGGAACTGGGACGGGTTTTTAGGCTTTTTCACCCGGTTCGTCCTGCGGTTTAGGGACTTGTACCATGGCTATGCCGGCCAGCCCCCACCACACATAAGCCAGCGTATCGTCGGTCCAGGCGTGGGACAGCATATTGATGAAGGTTATGCCGATTAAGCTAGCGAACAGGCTGAGGGCCAGCGGATCATCGCGCCGCAGGAACAGCAAGTAGCCTACCCCCAGATTAATCAGTATGAACATCGCCAGGCCGAGCCAGCCGACTTCCTGCCCGATCTGAATGTAGTAGTTCTCGGCTATCCGGGCCGGATGGTCGTTGTAAACGCTGGCCGGGCCGGCCGCACCGGGGCCGTCGCCGAGCGGTTGGCGCCGCAGGTCGCTCAGGCCCTTCCTGAGGGCCGACAAATGCCCTTGGTCGGAGGTCGTCGGCACGGCGGAATTAGTTTGCGTATGCAAGACGAAGTTTTCGAAATTGACATCGTGGCGCAGGCCGATGGCCAGGCCGCCGCCGATTATTAGCAAAGCCGCCGCCGCGGCCAAGCCGATCCGCTGCGACCGCCGCGACAGCCGGCCGAGAAACAGGACCGTGACCAGGCTCAAGGCGGCGCCGACCCAGGCGCTGCGCGAGAAGGTGAAAAACAGCACCACCAGCGCTGCGGCCAGGAACAAGCCCTGACGCCAGTTGCGCCGGCCGCGCGTCAGCCTGACCGCCACCAGGCTAATCGGGATGACCAGGTAAGCGCCCAAAGGGTTAGCCCCGCGCAAGGTCGAAAAAAACCGGACGTAATGCTGGTTATGGTTAATCGTCTCGACCGGCGGTATCGTCGAAGCGTTATAGCCGAAATGGCTCAAAAAATCGTTGGGCAGGACAAATATCTGGAGCAGCCCGAAAACCACCACGGCCACCGCCGGCCAATATACCAGCCACTGCCAGTTGGCCCGCAACCGCGTCAAGCGCAAGGCTACCGCCCAGGCTACCAGGAAGAAGACCAGGAACCGCAAGTTAACAATCAGGCCGTAGCCCAGCGCCTTGGCATTGACGTCATGCTGGTTGAGCGCCAGCAAGCCCCAGACGACACTCAGCAGCATATAGGCGAAAATCAGCCAGACCAGCCGGCGCGTCAAGGTGTGGCTGCGGATCTTGTGGTCGGCCGCAATCAGGTAAATCGCGCCGATCGTGCAAAGCACTAGCAAGCCCTCTTTCCAGAGGCGCAGCGCCGTATAATGGCCGAACAGGCTGGCACCCCAGACGGTCAGGAAAGCATGGAACGGCATCAGCAGCAGGATGGCCATGACAATACCGCTCACCCACGTCAAAACCGTATACTTCAGCGCCGATGTTTTCATAATGCTACAATTTAGTATAGCTTAGGTTTCCGTGTCTATAAGCAGTACCCTATGAAAAATAACGCTTCGCTCGTCTACAACTTTTGCCTGATTATCGGTGACGCCCTGGCCATCACCGTGGCTTTTACCATCGCTTACATCTTGAGGGTAACGCTGGACCATCAGCCCTTGAGCGCCAATGTCCACGCCCATACTTACATCACCATCCTGGTCAGCCTGCTGCCGTTCTGGATTCTGATCTTCGGCCTGCTGGGCCTGTACAACCTGAGGGTTTACGAGAAACGGTTCTCTGAGTTGGGCCGCCTGCTGGTCGGGACGTTCATCGGCATGCTGTTCGTCATCAGTTACAGCTACATGACCAACACCGTGATTTTTCCGGCCCGGCTGGTGACGGCTTACGGTTTCGGCCTGGCTTTCTTCTTCGTCCTGCTGTTCCGGACCGTGGCCCGGGGCCTGCGCCGCGAGCTCTTCGGCTACGGTATCGGCATCAACCAGGTGCTGCTGGTCGGCGATACCAAGACCACCCACCGCCTGATTGACGCCTTGTCCAACACGACCATCACCGGTTATCGGGTTGTCGGGGTCGTCGGCGGCATCAAGCATCCGCTTAAGCCGGGCATTTCTTATAAACAGTACGATAGTTTCGCCGACGCCGTTCACCATCTCCGGGGCCGCCAGCTGCATACCATTATCCAGACTGAGCTCTACGCCGCCGGCGAGCGGAATGACGAAATCCTGACCTACGCCCAAGAGCATCATGCGGCTTACCGTTTCGTACCGGGCAACAGCGAATTGTTTGTCGGCAAGATAGAGGTCGACCTATTCCATGCCGTGCCGATTATCGCCGTCCACCAAACCGCCCTGATCGGCTGGGGCCGGGTGGTCAAACGGTTGACCGACCTGCTGTTGGGCGGTTTGATGCTCGTCATCGCCACGCCGTTCATGCTGCTGACCGCCATAGCCGTCAAGCTGACCGACGGCGGGCCGGTCTTTTTCCGGCAGGAGCGGCTCAGCCGTTTCCACACCAAAGTAAGGATTTTCAAATTCCGGTCTCTCAAATTACGCTATAACGGCCTGGACCCGGAAGAGGCCTTCCGGAAGCTGGACCAGCCGGAGCTGCTAGAGGCTTACCGCCGCGGCGGCGACCACTTGCCCGACGACCCGCGGCTGACCAGGGTTGGCCGCTTCATCCGCCGCAACAGCATTGATGAACTGCCGCAGCTTATCAACGTCGTGCGCGGCGACATCAGCCTGGTCGGGCCGCGGGCGCTAGTGCCTTATGAACTCGACAGCTACGCCCAAAAGAATCTGATTCTAAGCGTCAAATCCGGTATGACCGGCCTGGCCCAGATTTCCGGCGTCAGCGACCTGAGCTTCGAAGAACGCCGGAAGCTGGATCTGTATTACGTCCAGAATTGGAGCTTCTGGGGCGACCTCGTCATACTGGTCAAGACGTTCTGGGTGGTGGTCTTCCATAAGGGTACCCGGGGATGAGCGCCGACGGCGGCAGGGCGGCCGGCAAGAAGCTAAAGGTCGCCATTGTTTGCGACTGGCTGACCGGTATCGGCGGCGCCGAACGGGTCGTCTATGAACTGCACAAGCTGTACCCGAAGGCGCCGATTTACACCTCGCAATACGACCCCGGCAAACTCAGCTGGTTCGAGGACGCCGACGTGCGGACGACCTGGCTGCAGCGCCTGCCGAAAGGCCTGAAGAAGTTCTTGCCCCTGCTCCGGGCCTGGACTTTTAGCCGTCTTGACCTGAGCGGCTACGACCTGGTGCTGTCTTCGAGCGGCGCCGAGGCCAAAGGCGTACATACCGGCCCGGACACCATCCACATCTGTTACTGCCATTCGCCGACCCAGTACTACTGGATACGCCATGACGAGTACCTGGAGAACCCCGGCTTCCCGCTCGGCCTGAACTGGTTGGCCCGCCTGGGCCTGCGGCTGCTGGTCGGGCCGCTCAAGCGCTGGGACCGGCACGCCGCCCGGCGGCCCGATTACCTGGTAGCCAACTCCACCCATACCCAGGCCATGATCAAGCGCTACTACCGGCGCGACTCGGAGGTTATCTTCCCGCCGGTCGAGACCGACCGCTTCAAGTCGCGCGACAAGACGGTTCTGCGGCACGGTTTCGTGGTCGCCGGCCGCCAGACGCCTTACAAGCGGTTTGACCTGGCTATCCGGGCCTGCGACGAACTGAAAATACCGCTGCTGGTCATCGGCGACGGTCCGGACCACCGCCGGCTGGAAAAGCTGGCCGGCCGCGGCACGACCTTCCTGTCTAACGTTAACGACAGCGAGATCGTCGGACATTTTGCGTCGGCGCTGGGTTTTATCCTGCCTAACATGGATGATTTCGGCATCGTGGCCGTCGAGGCCATGGCCGCCGGCACGCCGGTTATCGCTTATAATAAGGGTGGTGCCCTGGATTACGTCGTACCGGGCAAGACCGGCCTGTTTTTTGACAAGCAAACCGTCAAGAGCCTGGTCCCGGTCCTGGAAACGGCGGCGGCCAAAACCTTTAATTATGAAGCCATTGCCAAACACGCCGGGCAGTTTTCGGTATTG
This sequence comes from uncultured Candidatus Saccharibacteria bacterium, assembly GCA_963716945.1. Classification (GTDB taxonomy): domain Bacteria; phylum Patescibacteriota; class Saccharimonadia; order Saccharimonadales; family UBA4665; genus DASRLG01. Next base: position 123,473 of record OY970322.1, read on the forward strand.
ACTTTTAGAAAAAATATGCAAAACTATATAAATCAGTGTTTAGCTGAAAGAAAGTAGGCTGATAGATGTGCGGAATAGTCGGTTATATCGGTAAAAAGTCCGGCGTGGAAGTCGTTCTGACGGGCCTTGAGGCGCTCGAGTACCGCGGTTACGACTCGGCCGGCATAGCCGTCGTCAACGAGAACGGCAACGAAGTCGTCAAGCAGGTCGGCCGCGTTACCGGCCTGATAGAAACGGTCAGAGACCAGCACCTGGACGCCAAACTGGTAATCGGCCACACCCGCTGGGCCACCCATGGCACCCCGACCATCCGGAACGCCCACCCCCAGGTTAACAACGCCTCGACGATCTCGGTCGTCCACAACGGTATTATCGAGAACTTCGCCGAGCTGCGCGAGCGGCTTGAGGCCGAAGGCTACACCTTCGCCTCCGATACCGATACCGAAGTCGTACCTAATCTGATTGACTACTATGCCAAGCAGTTGTCCTCGTTCGAGGCGGCGTTTGAGGCGGCCTTGAACGATGTCCGGGGCGCATACGCCATCGCCGCCGTCACGGCCGATGAGCCCGGCACCTTGTACGCCGCCCGCCTGTCCAGCCCGCTGGTTATCGGCGTCGGCCAGGGCGAGCACATCCTGGCGTCCGATCCGGCGGCGATTATGAATCACACTAAAAAAGTTATTTACCTGGAAGATTACGACGTGGCGGTCATTACCGGCGACAAGGTCAAAATCCACAACCTCAAAGACGAAAAACGCCCCGCCCAGGAAGCCGAATTGCTGGATTACGATAACGAACAAGCCGTGCTCGGCGACTTCCCCAACTTCATGCTCAAAGAGGTTTATGAGGCGCCGGCCACGATTAAGGCGGCCACCCTGGGACGTGTCCAGGCCGACAAGAGCCTGGTTAAGCTCGGCGGCCTGGAAAACGTCCTCGGCGAACTCAAATATATAGACCGGATCGTCATCGTGGCTTGCGGCACGTCTTACTACGCCGGCCTGGTCGGCGAATACCTGATCGAGGAACTGGCCGGCATACCGGTCGAAGTCCAGCTGGCCAGCGAGTTCAAATACCGCAATGAGCCCTTCTCGCGCAGCACCGCCCTGCTGGCCATCTCGCAGTCCGGCGAAACGGCCGACACCATCGCCGCCCTTAAGAAGGTCGAGGATTACGGCGTCCTGCGGCTGGGTATCGTTAACTCCATCGGCAGCACCATCGCCCGCATGACCGACGCCGGCGTTTATTGCCACGCCGGGCCCGAACAGGCGGTCGCCAGCACTAAGGCTTTCTTGGCCCAGGTAACGGTTTTGACCTTGATCGCCCTGCACCTGAATAACGGCCAGAGCAAACGTTTCAAGCCGCTGCTCGAAGAACTCGACAGCCTGCCGGCCAAAGCCCAGGCGGTCCTGGATAACGCCGGCGAAATCAAGCGCATCGCCGAGAAATACGCCGGCTACCGCGACTTTCTTTACATCGGCCGCAACAACGCCTACCCGTCGGCTATGGAAGGCGCGCTGAAGTTAAAGGAAGTTTCTTACCTGCACGCCGAGGCCTACGCCGCCGGCGAGATGAAACACGGTCCGCTGGCCATGATCGACAAGGACTTCCCGACTTTCGTGATCGCTACCGATTCGCCGTTGCTCGAAAAGACCTACTCCAACATCCAGGAAATCCGCGCCCGCGGCGGCCCGGTCATCGCCTTGGCCACCAAGGGCAACAAAGACATACAAAAGCTCTGTGACGACGTCATCTATATGCCGGCGACGGCCCTGGAAACACAGCCCATCCTTCACGCTATCATCACCCAGCTGTTCGCCTATTACATAGCCACGGCCCGCGGCTACGAAGTCGACCGGCCGCGCAACCTGGCCAAGTCGGTCACCGTCGAATAGGCGCTTAGGCTTGTTTGAGAATGTCCCCGACAACGGCCGCGGTGTCCTGCCAGCGTGATATCTGCAGGCAGTCGATGCCCATGGCTTTGACCGGATAGTCGTTGCCGCCTTCTTGCATGCGGTCGCCGATGAAAAGTATGTCGGCCTGGTCGATCTTCAGTATTTCCATCAGCTTTTTCATGCCATAGGCCTTGTCGATACCGGGTTTGGTCACGTCAATCGAGGTCACGCCGCCGGTCCGGACTTCGAATTCGGGCAGCAGAGCGGCGATATAGTCGCGCAGTTCGGTTTTTTTCTTATTATCCGGGTCCCAGGCATCGCGGCGGCGGATGCCTTCGGCGCCCAGGGTCTCGACTATGTCCTGGCCGAGCGCCGAGAACGTCACCTGGCTGCCGCGGTCATCGATACAATCGCCGTAAACCTCGCCGCCGCGGTAGCCGAGGTCGTCGAAGCCTTTGTTCAGGGCGGCGGTAATTTTTTGCTTCTGCTCGTCGGTCAAATCTTCGGCGTAAACCTGCCGCCAGTTATGGGCCGCCGGATCGTAAACGTGGTAGCGCGTACCACAAGCCGGCATCAGGTGCAGCCGCCCAAGTTTGTCCGGGTCGGTCGTGAGGCCGGCCAGCAGCTGCTTGTCAAACCGCTTGAAGCCGCCGCCGGAGATGACGCAGACCTGGAACTTGTCCAGCAAGCGGTCCAGCAGCCCGGCCATCCGGCCGTCAATCAGCGACCGGTTATCGGTCAGTGTCCGGTCGAGGTCGAAGGCTATGAGTTTTTTAGCCAAACCGGGCCGCTAGCTTTCGTTAAGGCGCTTGCTGATTTCGCCGATTTTTTGGGACAGATCCTTGCGAGCGACCAGCAGGCCTTTGGGCGTGTTGACGACGACCACGTTGTCGAGCCCTAGCACTACCAGCGGCTTTTCTTCGTAATTCTGGACGAACGAGTTATCGACTTCCTCGATCTCGACCCGGCCGTGGACATGGTTCCCCTGTTCGTCGCTGCCGACGGCTTTGTGCAGGTCGCCGAAAGAACCCAGGTCCATCCAGTCGAACGAGGCCTGGACTACCAGCAGGTCCTTAACTTTTTCGATGAGCGCGTAATCGATGGCTTCGCTTTTGAGCTCCAGGTAGGCGGCTTCGTAGCCCTCGGGACCGGCAGCGTTCAGCTTGTCGTAGGCCGCCAGCAAGTCCGGGGCGTAGGCCTGCATTTTTTGCCGGAAAGTTTTGACGGAACCGACGAAATAGCCGGCGTTCCACAGGTAGTCGCCGCTCTTCAGATATTCGTTGGCGGTATCAAAGTCCGGTTTCTCCTTGAATGAGCTGACATTGTAAGCCAGCACCTTGCTGTCGAAGGCCGCGCCTTTCTGGATGTAGCCGAAACAGGTCGCCGGGTAGTCCGGCTCGATGCCGACCAGGACAATGCGCTGGTGGGCTTGCGAAGTTTCGGCGGCGGCTTTCAGGCTGCCGACAAAGCCGGCCGTGTCACGGATATAGTGGTCGGCATGGATAAAGGCGATCGGTTCGTCCTCGCCGTGCTGGCCGGCGATACGGCTCAGGGCGGCGATGATACAGTTGGCCGTACCCCTGCGGGCCGGTTCGACGATAAAGCCTTCCGGCTTCAGGTCCGGCAGCTGCTCCCGAACGTGCTTGATGTGGCTGTTTTCGGAAACGACGTAGATATGGTCGGCCAGCTGGCTGGCCCGCCGGTAAGTTGCCTGCAGCAGCGAAGTATCCGACCCGTTGACTTTGAGCAGATGCTTGGGATAGTCCGGCGTTGACAACGGCCAGAGGCGCGTACCCGACCCGCCGGCGATTATGACTACGATCATTGTTAATAATATAGCAGAAATAGCCTGGTTGACGGATAGTTCGGCTATAATAGCAAGGAGTCAATAAAAGGAGCTCCGTCTTAATTATGAAAGTGAACCCTCAAATTTTTCGCGGTTACGACCTACGCGGCTTAGTCGACAAGGACTTAACTCCGGAAGTAGCCCTGCATCTGGGTAAAGCCTATGGCACCTATTTGACCAGGCGGGATATGAACACCGCTGTAGTCGGCCGGGACTGCCGGGCGACCGGACCCGCATATAGCGAGGCTCTGATAGAGGGCTTGCGCTGGGCGGGCGTGAGCGTGACGGACATCGGCATGCAGCTGGTCGGCACTTTTTACTGGTCCCAATATCACCTTCAAATTCCGGCCGGCGTTTACGTCAGTGCATCGCACAACCCGCCTGAGTTCAACGGCTTCAAATTCGCCAACGATTACTCGGAAACGCTGGTCAGCGACGGTATGCAGGAATTGCGCAAAATGGTCGAGGACGAAGATTATGACCAAGGCGCCTCTGAAGGCACTTTCAAGCAGGTCGATATCCGGCCGGCTTATTACGAAGACCTTGTCAAGCGCCTGCCGCTGACTCGGCATTTCAAAGTCGTTGTCGACCCCAGCTGCACGACGGCCGGCGAAATCGCCCCGGCCCTGCTCCGGCAAGCCGGCTGTGAAGTCATCGAGTATAACACCAAGGTCGATCCGTCGTTCCCGCTGGGCGTGGCCGATCCGACCGAGACCCAGGTAGTTGAACGCTTGCGCGACGAAGTTCTGGAGAGCAAGGCTGACATCGGTTTTACCTATGACGCTGACGGCGACCGTATCGGTATTGTCGATGATGCCGGCAATATTATCTGGAACGACGTGCTGCTGGCTCTGTTCGCCATCGACGTGCTGCGCGACCACCCGGGCGCGACCGTCATGTTTAACACGCTGTGCTCGAAAGTCGTGCCCGAAACTATCACGAAGCATGGCGGCAAACCGTTCATGTGGCGCACCGGCCACTCTTTCCTGAAGAAGAAAAACCAGGAAGTGAAAGCCGTTTTCATCGGTGAGCTGTCAGGTCATTTCTTCTTCTCAGCTGATTTCTACAACCACGACGACGGCCTTTACTCCACCCTACGCCTGCTGCAAGCTATCGAACGCTCCGGCAAGAAGCTTTCGGAACTGTTGGCCGAACTGCCGCGTTACGTTTCCAGCCCGGAGATCAAAGTTTTCTGTCCCGACGAAGAAAAAGTCGCCGTTGTCGACAAGCTCGTCCCGATTCTCAAGGAGAAATACCCCGACGCCGAAGTCATCAGCGACCAGCGGGCCGGGGATGGCATCCGCCTGGAACTCAAGGACGGCATGTTCGTCGTGCGTTATTCGCAAAACGGACCGTACTTGACAATTAAATTCGAAGCCCGCGACGACCAGGGCTACGAGAGTTTGCGCCAAGCCATCAACGATATTTTGCACCAATTCCCGGAAATCGACTGGGAATCTCCAATCAGCGCCAACGTCGAAGCCTTAAACGGTTAGGCCGGCACTAGCTGATATAATATAGGCATATGAAAATACTCGTTACCGGAGGCGCCGGCTTCATCGGCTCCAACTTCGTCCATTACCTGAGGCAGAATTACCCCGACTACCAAATAGTCGTCATCGACAAACTTAACCAGCAAGGCAACATCGAGAACCTGGCGGCCGTCCGGAACGATATCGAGTTCCACGAGTTCGACCTGGTCGAAGAAGCCAAACTGGCGCCGATTTTCGAGAGTGGCATTGATTACGTAGCCCACTTCGCGGCCGAGACCAACGTCGACCGGTCAATCGAGGACCCCGATACCTTCGTCAACAGCAACGTCCTGGCGACCAACATTTTGCTGCGCCTCAGCCGCGACCATAACGTCAAACGTTTCCACCACGTCTCGACCGACGAGGTCTTCGGCAGCCTGGAACTGGACAGCGGCGACAAGTTCAATGAGAACACGCCCTACGACCCCCGCAGCCCGTATTCGGCGAGCAAGGCCGGCAGCGATCATCTCGTACGGTCCTACTTCCATACCTACGGGCTCGACGTTACGATCAGCAACTGTTCCAACAATTACGGCCCTTACCAGGTTCCTGAAAACATCGTGCCGGTCTTCGCCCTGATGGCCATGCAGGACAAGCCGCTGACGATTTACGGCGACGGCAAAAGCGTCCGCGACTATCTGTTCGTACTCGACCACTGCCGGGCTATCGACCTCATCCTGCACAAGGGCAAAGCCGGCGAAACCTACTGCGTCGGCGGCGGCCAGGAACAAAACGGCATTCAGATTGCCGACGGCGTCTTATCGATTCTTGACAAGCCGGCCGAACTCAAGCAGTTCGTGACCGACCGGCCCGGCCACGACCGGCGCTACGCCATCGATTATTCCAAGCTCAGCCGGGAGCTCGGCTACGAACCGAGCGTGACGTTCGAGGAAGGTTTGCGCCGGACCATCAAGTGGTACCAGGATAATCCCGGCTGGTGGCAGCCCTACATGGAGAAGCTGTACGTGCCTAAATTCATGCAAAAGGACGTCGCCAATGCCTGACCAGCTTGCCGTCCACCAGACCGAAATCCCCGGCTTTTACGTCATCGACCTGGTGTTGCACGGCGACAACCGCGGCTGGTTCAAGGAAAATTACCAGAAAGAGAAGATGGAAGCCTTGGGCCTGCCGAGTTTCGAGGTCGTCCAGAACAACTTCTCGTTCAACGCCGAGCCGGGCGTCACGCGCGGACTGCACGCCGAGCCGTGGGAGAAGTTCATCTCGGTCGCGAACGGCCGGGTCTTCGGTGCTTGGGTGGACTTGCGCAAAGGCGACAGTTTCGGCCAAACCCTGACGCTGGAAATCACGCCCGACAAGGCGGTCTTCGTGCCGCGCGGCGTGGCTAACAGTTACCAGACCCTGGAACCGAACATCACTTATACCTACCTGGTCAACGAGCACTGGTCGCCGGACGCCAAATACGCTTCGGTGAGCCTGTTCGACCCGGCGCTGGACATCAAGTGGCCGATCGCGCGGGACCGGGCTATCGTTTCCGACAAAGACCTGGGCAACCCGCTGCTGGCCGACGTAACGCCGATGGAGTTTTAGCTATGGATGATTCGTCAATTTTTATAGTCGGGGCCGGCGGCCAGCTGGGCCAGGCGCTGAAACAAAAATACCCCAACGCCCAAAGCGCCGATATCGATGAAATGGATATCACCGACGCCGCTTCGGTCACCGGTTTCGACTGGAGCAAGATCAAGATTATTCTCAACGCGGCGGCTTTCACGAACGTCGACGGCGCCGAGACGGCCGGGGGCCGGGTGGCCGCTTGGAACGTCAACGCGGCGGCCGTCGGCAACCTGGTGCGGGCGGCGGCCCAGAATGATTTGCTGCTGGTACATATTTCGACGGACTACGTCTTTGACGGTACCAAGTCGCCGCACGCCGAAGACGAGCCGTTCAGCCCGCTGAGCGTTTACGGCCAGACCAAAGCCGCCGGTGACATTGTTGCCGGTTTGCTGCCGAAGTACTACATCCTGCGCACGTCGTGGGTTATCGGCGAAGGCAAGAACTTCGTCCGCACGATGCTGGAAGTGGGCAAGAAAGGCATTAGCCCGACGGTCGTTGCCGACCAGGTCGGCCGCCTGACTTTCACCAGCGAACTGGTCCGGGCCATCGACCATTTACTGACAAGCCACGCGGCGTACGGTACTTATAACGTTAGCAACAGCGGCCCCGCCGCCAGCTGGGCGGATATCACGCGGGCGATTTTCAAAACCGCCGGCCTGGACCTGGCCGTCACCGACACCACGACCGCCGACTATTACGCCGGCAAAGACGGTATCGCGCCGCGTCCCTTGCAAAGCGAGCTTGACCTGTCCAAGATTCAGGCCACCGGCTTCATCTCGATTGACTGGCAGGAAGATTTAACGAAATACATAGCCAAGGAGACCCGGACATGAAAGGCATTATCCTGGCCGGCGGTTCCGGCACCCGGCTCTACCCGATTACCAAAGGCATTTCCAAGCAGATCATGCCGATTTATGACAAGCCGATGATCTATTACCCGCTCAGCACGCTGCTGCAGGCCGGTATCCGGGACATCCTGATTATCACGACGCCGGACGACCAGCCGCAGTTCCAGCGCCTGCTCGGCGACGGCGCCGGCCTCGGTATCAACCTCCGGTACGCCGCCCAGCCCTCGCCCGACGGCCTGGCCCAGGCGTTCATTATCGGCGAAGAGTTCATCGGCCGGGACAAAGTGGCGCTGATCCTCGGCGACAATATTTTCTACGGCGAAGCCTTCGGCCACACGCTCCAGAAGTGTTCGGACCCCGACGGCGGTATCGTTTTCGCCTATAAGGTCGCCGACCCCGAGCGTTACGGCGTCGTCGAATTCGACGACGACCACCATGCCGTTTCCATCGAAGAGAAACCGAGCCGGCCGAAGTCGGACTACGCCGTTGTCGGCCTCTACTTCTACGACAACGAGGTTATCGACATCGCCAAAAACATCCGGCCGTCCGACCGCGGCGAACTGGAAATCACCAGCGTCAACGAAGAATACCTGAAGCGTGGCAAACTCAAAGTCCAGACCATGAGCCGCGGCTCGGCCTGGCTCGACACCGGCACTTTCGAATCGATGAACGATGCTAGCGAATACATTCGCGTCATCGAGAAACGCACCGGCCTGAAGATCGGCTGCATCGAAGAGGTCGCCTACCACCAGGGTTTCATCGACAAGGCCCAGCTCCAGATAATCGCCGACCCGCTCGTCAAAAGCGGCTACGGCAAATACCTGCTAGGCATCATCAACGGCTGATATGAAAAAAACTTCGGCCCTGGTCATATACCTGTACAACCATCATTTCGTCCGCTACCTGTTCGTTGGCGGTTCGACTTTCGTGATCGACTTCGGCTTGCTGTTCGCGCTGCACGGCAAAGCCCATGTCAATCTGGCTATCGCCACATCGCTGGCTTATTGGATATCGATCGCCTACAACTTTTCGCTAAACCGCCACTGGACTTTCAGCCAGCGTGACAAGTCCGACCTCCGCCGGCACCTGTCGACTTACCTGGTACTGCTGGGTTTCAACTACCTTTTCACCGTCATCTTCATCGACCTGGTCAGCCACCACATTAATTACCTGGCCGCCAAGGCGATTGCCGTCCTTATATCAATGTCCTGGACTTACTTCGTCTACAAGAACTACATCTTCACCGGTAAACAGCCTGAAACTACGGCGGCCTAGGCCGCTTTAGCTTCCAGCTCGGCGTTACGCCTGATTTGTTGCCGCAGCTGGGCTACTTTCTTGCGGGCCGTAGTATCTTCCAGGGCCGGCTCGCCGTCCGGCTTCTCGATAACGTCAACTATGCGCGGGCCGCCGCCGATGACAGGTACTTTCATTAAGAAGTTAATCAGCTGGCCTTTCGGCAAGTGAATGCCGTCCGTCAGTTTGCGGGCCCGCTCTTCGCTGGCTTGCAAGCCGTCGATTACCGGCAGGTACTTATCATATTCGCGGACGCCGGCCTCGTGCAGTACCGACTCAACGGTTACGAAATCAGGCGCCAGGCCAAAGGCCCTAAGCGCCCGTTCGACTCTTTCCCGGTGATAACGCAGCGGCATCACCAGCGCTCCCTCGTCGTTCCGGTTATCAAAGTACTCGGTGACAGCCTGCGACTGGAGATAGGTATTGTCCAAGCCCCGGCCGGAACGGCCGACCTGGTAGAGCCTTACAAGGTCTTCTTCCTCGATGCCGGCTGCCAGGGCCATATCGGCCATGTGGTCGGTCGTATTAGTCAAACCTTCCTTGAGGAACGGCGATTCGCCGGGAATAACGATTTTTGCCTGCGGGTGTTCGGCTTGAAGGAGTATGGCCGCCCGGATCGACATCTCCGACATAACGCTCAAATGCGATTCAAGCTGGTTGTCCGGACCTATCCGCACATTGGTGCTATAGGGGTAAGGCACGATGTCGGTGACAGGCCGGGTCGGGTCAAAAGCCTGCTCACCGGTTAAAACTACGGCTCTCATAACACCGCTAATTATAATATTTATTGATACTTAAGTCAAGGGCTCAACCCTGTTTGTTGCGCGGGCCGAGGGCGTAGAAATACCAGCGCAGGTACGACGGCAGCCAAGCCCAAAGCCGGAAGTTGGCGTCGCCGGCCGTGCGGTCGCGCCAGGTCGTCGGCAGTTCGACGATCCGGCGTTTCTGGCGGAAAGCCTTGACGGTGATTTCCATGGCGATTTCGAAGCCGCCCTGGCTTTCGATAGTTATCGAGTCGAGCAAGGCTTTGTCATAGAGCTTGAAATTATTGGTCACGTCATGCGTCGGCACCCGCCGCACGTAGAACAGCGAAACGCCGGCCAGCCGCGACAAAGTCCGCTTCAGGAACGGCCCGCCCAGCTGCCGGCCGCCCTTCATGTAGCGGCTGCCGCAAACGACCGCGGCGCCCTCGAGATATTTGGCGTACATATCGTCGACCATTGATAAGTCGTCGGCCAGGTCGGCCATGATAATCAGGACCGGGCCCGACTTGACGTAGTCGAAACCGCTGCGCAGCGCGTTCAGCGCGCCTTTGCCGATGGTGTTCTTGAGAAGCTTGAGCGACTTGTCTTGCTTGGCGTACCGCTTGGCGACCGGCACGGTGTTGTCTTTGTCGAAGTCGTAAACCACGACCAGTTCGTGCGGCGTCTTGATGTGCTTTTTGACGGCTTTGTACAAAGCCGGGAAGTTGTCTGCTTCGTTGTAAACCGGCGTAATTATGTGGAGGAGCGGCCTAGCCTTGCTAGATGTTGCCATGCTCGACTTGTTCTTTGATCCAGGGGATGACTTCGTCGAGCATTTCGTCCAGTGATGTCGTCGCTTCGTAGCCGAGGATTTCTTTGGCCTTGGTGGTGTCGGGGATACGCTTCTGGACGTCGTGCTCGAACGGCTTGTCGGATGTGACCTTGAACGGTTTGTCGCCGTTGAGCTTGCCCCAGATAATCTCGGCCAATTCCATGACGGTGGTCGATTGGGCGGTCGAGATATTGAAATCGTTGTTGAGGGCTTCTTCCTTCTCGATGCACAGCCGGATGCCGCGCGCCAAGTCGCCGCCGTAGGTATAGTGGCGGACCTGGTTGCCTTCGCCGAGGATGTGCAGCGGGTCCTGGCCCTTAACGATCTTCTGGACCAGGTCGGGCACGACGTGGCTCATCGCCAGCTTGACGTTACCCGAGTAAACGTCCTTGTCGCTCAGCGCGCGCTTCTCGCCGATGCCGACGCAGTTGAACGGCCGGATAATCGTGTAAGGCAGCTTGTGCTGTTCCCAGCCGCCGCGGGCGAAATATTCGCAAGCCAGCTTCTGGAAACCGTAGGTCGAAATCGGCGGCGGCGAGGTCTCGATCGCCGTCTCGGGCGTCGGGAACTGGTCGGTCGACTCGTAGACCATCGACGACGACATGACAACGATCTTCTTGAGCTTCTTCTCCTTGAACGCCCAAATGGCGGCGTCGAAAGCCGAAGCCGTGATCCGTTCGTTCTCGGCCATCAGCTCGTAAGCGTACTCGTGGAAGTAGGATATACCGCCGATCATGGCGGCGCCCGAGACGATGATGTCGGCGTCTTCGGCGGCCTTTTTCATCAGCTCGACGTCTTTGGCGTCGCCTTCGATGAAGGTGTACTTGGGGTGCTTGTCGTAGCTTTTCTCGAGCTTGCCGTATTTGGAGTAGTTGTCGATACCGACGACCTCATGGCCGTGGTTCAACAGTTCCTCGATGGTGTAGCCGGCGATGAAGCCGGCGGCGCCCGTCCAAACGATTTTCATTATACTAAGCCTCCCTTTCCATAGAAGTTCCACATATCAATTACTACCTTACCATCCCAGTCTTCTTCCGCATAGACGGTGTGCGGCGTGGCCAGGACGACGATGTCGGCCTTTTTCTTAATCTCGTCCAGCGGCACGAAACGCGGGTCCTTGATGTAAGGGTCGTTGCACAGCACGGTGTCGGCTTCGACTTCCAGCTTTTTCTTGAGCTTGTAGGACAGGCTTTCGCGCGGGTCGTCATTGTTGCCCTTGAAAGCCATGCCGAGGATGCCGACGGTCTTCTTGGTCAGGTCATGCTTGTTCTTCATGGCGGCGATGATGAAGTCCGGCAGGCCCTCGTTGACCAGCATGGCCGAGTGGCCCAGGAAGAAGTTGTTGCCGCTGAAAGCCGATAGCTGCATGGTGTCCTTGAACAGGCAGGGACCGGCCGCCAGGCCGGCTTTGGCAAAGGCCTTGAGCCGCGGGTAATCCTGCGTCATGGCATCGTAAATGTTATAGAAATCATGGCCGCTGGCATTGGAAATCATGTAGAACTGGTTGGAAATCGCGAAGTTGATGTAGCGCCAGGTGTTAGTGAAGAGTTTGGCCAGTTCGGCCTCGACGGTTTTGGTAACGATGACTTTCTTCGTCAGGATCTTGAAAAGCGCCGTCGCCCGCTTGGTGGCTTCGGGCGTGCAGCCGGCCACGATTTGCGGCAGTTCGTACAATTCGGTCAGGGCGTGGCCCTCGATGATGCGTTCCGGGCAGAAAGCCACCAGCGTCTTTTTGCCCTGCTTGTCAAGGTAGTGCTTGACCTTGTCGGTGACGCCGGGATAGAGGGTGCTGCGCATGACCAGCAGCTGGTCGTCATGCAGCTGGTCCTGGATTTGCTTGATGGCGTTGATAATGTCGTCGACCTTGGGGTTGAGGTGCTCGTCGACCGGCGTGCCGATGACCAATACCACGGTCTTGGAGTTACCGATAACGTCGGGGTCGTTGGTAGCCAGCAGCTTCTTGCTCTTGAGAACCCGTTTCAGGACCGGTTCGGCGCCGTTTTCCTTGAACGGCACGACGCCGTTGTTAACCTTAGCGATTACCACCTCGTTAATGTCGTACAAAGCCACGTCCTTGCCCTGGTCGGCGAAAGCCATACCCAGCGGCAGCCCGACGTGCCCGCACCCGCCGACTATACAAATATCAAAGCTCTGTGGCACTTTTTAACCCTCGATTTAGTTTATTGTCCTTAAATTCTAACATGGCCGCCGGCCCGGCCCCTACTGCTGGGCGTCTCTGTTGTGATTAAGACAAGGCCTAGTAGCCGCCCCAGCGGATCGATTTGGCGTATTGGACGCGCGGCGCCACGACCAGCGTGTTCGGGTAGAGGCCCGATAGGCAGGCCGCGTCCGGGTCGGCCGCCCGGCTGCAGCTGCGGGCGGCGGTCAGTTTGCGGTACTGGTTGCCGGCGGCCCGGACGCCCCAGCCGGCTTCGACCAGCAGCAGACAGACCAGGGTTAGCGTTAAAGCCGGGAAGGCCGCCTTATGCTTGTCGCGGATGAGCTTTTCCAGCAGCGGCCGGTTCTGCCGGCAGATCATAATAACGCTTGCTAGGAGTAACGAGGAGATGGTCGTGTAGCGGCTGGAATAGGCTTCGCTGACGCCGAAGCCGAGCCGGGCCAAGCCGGTAATTAGCGAACTGCCGATGGCGTAGAGGCCGAGCGCGACCCAGGGCAACGCCTTGTCAAAAGCGGTCCGGTGCCGGACCAAAAGGTAGACGCTTAGCGACACGAAGACCGCCAGCAGCAAGCCGCCGAAAGCCATGGCCGGCTTGTGGTAGAAGCTTAGGGGCCGGCCGAGATAGCCCAGCACGTATTCGGCGAATTGCAGAGGCCTGTGGGCGGCCAGCGTTTTGGACGGCTCGCCGGCGGCCGTGTAATGGAAGTAATACAAAAACGTAGTAGCCAACCCCGTCAGCGCGACCAGAGCCGTGGCCTCGATCCGGACCCTTATATATAAGAGCGCCGCTATAGCAATCGGCCATAGCAAGGTGCCGTTGCCCAGCGAGTATTGCGCCAGTATGCCGCCGCCGATAATCAGTGCCAGGTCCGGCCACGCTATCCGGCGCTCTCTTATCCGGGCCAGCCCGAAAACGGCCAGCACCACGCCCAGCACGTTCATGAACCACTCCAGCTGCCAGCCCCACAGCCAGTTTTCGACCTGAACCGGCGAGAACCATAGCAGTGCCAGCAGGAACAGCAGGGCCGTCTCACGCTTAAGGTCGAGGCTTCGGGCAATGACTTTTCTAAGCAGCACGAACGAACCGGCCGCTACGACCAGGCCGGCGAAACATTCTATCTGGAGATTCCAATGGGTAAGGTAGGCCAAGCCGGTGAGCGCCAGTGTCGGGAAAAACAGCCGGTGCTCGTTATGCTGGCGCCAGAAATCCGACCACAGGAAATGGCCGGCGTGCAGGTGCTGGAAGATCGGCACCAGCTCCCACTCGTCCCAGAACGGCACGTTGACGCTGCGGGCGTAAACCAGGACCGCCAAAAACAGCAGCGGCAGCCAGACCAGGCCGGATCGATATTTTTGCGGAAGGCCGGAGACGGCTTGTTTCATTCGTGTTCTCGTTGGCAGTTAAACGGAACCGTGCGCTTACATGACTTATTCTAGCCTAATTTTTTGAGCCGCAAAGCGTTTATTCTTATCTTGTAAACAGAGGTAACCAATAGCAAGATTGACAACTAGAAATTCTGGGCGGATAATAATTTTGTAACTTCGCTCACAAGGAGTTTGAACCTTGGGCCTGGACAGCCTTAATCCAGTAGTAGCACCCAAACCTCCGCATTTAATGGGAGGCGTGGTTGTCCAAAAGCTACTACGCCACGTCTACCATTAGGTGCGGATTTTTGTACCTAAGTTACGGAGAGGTACCCAAGGGGCCGAAGGGGCCGGGTTGTCAACCCGGTAGGAGGCGTCTAGTGATTAGCTTCGTCAGCATCGCCAGGACGGCTCGCGAGGGTTCGAATCCCTCTCTCTCCGCCAGAAGAACGGTCAGCCACGCATGCGGTCCGGCTTTAATATCAAGCATGCTCTAACGGAAAGGGGGATCCACCATGCCAAAACCAAACACGCGTGTACGCGACTCTCGGACGGGACAGTTTGTTCCACGCCGCGAGGCCGTAAGACGTCCGAGCACTACGGAGACAGAAGTTATCCGTAGACGCAAAGGCTAAAAACTAGTGGCATAGCGAGCGGCGCGACGAACCGCTCGCTGTCACAAACAAAAAAGCACCATTTTTTAAGTGGTGCTTTTTTGCGCTTCGTCAGCATTCGAACTTTCGTTCGAGTGGCCGTAAATTAATACAGCCATTGCAATACTTCAGTATTGGAGTACTACAATAGCAGTATTAACGTATTACGTCAATAACCCCCTTCCTTTTAATGTCACTGGCCGGCCGATAGTTGAAAGCTATGCATTTTATTACTTTTAGAATACCTAGCCTGCTGGCAGATTGTCAATATTCGATACTATGCCGGCACAAATATCGAATACTTTTAATTAAGCATAGTTCATGGTGGGAGTGAAACTTAGGTCGGTGTGGTGCGGCCGACGAAGCGCGGCACCGTCATCTGGCCGGGTTTTACACGGTGTTAACTTTATGGTAAATTGTAAATATTGGTAGAATATAAACATGGCTAGTAGCAGTACTAAAAACCGTTCCTTTATACATAGGCCGCTTTATCTGATTGTCGGCTTGCTGGTAATTGTCGGCGCCGGTTATTTAATTGCCCGTGCGACCTTCCTCAAATCGAAAACGCCGGCCGTGCCGCGGACGGCCAACTCTTATACCAAAGGCCAGCCGGCCGGTTCAAGCGGCAGCTCTTCTTCGGGCAACCAGTCGTCATCCGGCCAAAGCACCACTAGCGGCAGCCAGAAAGGCGGTTCCGGCGGCAGTTCGGCCGTCGTCATAACGCCTTCCGGCAACTTCGTCAGCGACCACCACCCCAACCTCAGCGGGTCGCCGGCGCCCAATACCCTGACGTCGGTTTGCAACACCACGCCCGGCGCGGCCTGCCAGATAAGTTTTACGATGGACGGCGTGACCAAATCGTTGCCGTCGCAAACTACCGATTCGGGCGGCTCGACCTACTGGACTAACTGGAAGCTGCAGGATGTCGGCCTGACCGCCGGCACGTGGAAAGTGCAGGCTACGGCCAGCCTGGACGGCCAAACCCAAACGGCTTATGACGCCATGGACCTGGTGGTATCACAATGAGATACCTGCAACGCTTAGCCTTAGCCCTCGTAACGGCCACGGTCGCCTTGTCGTCAATTGCCGGTATCGCCCACGCCGATTCCTTCAACTCCAGCCGGATAATGGACGACTCGGTTTTCGATAACACGAACAGCATGAACGCTTCCCAGATAGACAGCTGGCTCAACTCGATGTTCGGCAGCACCAGCTGTATCAGTACCGACCATGGTTTCAGCGCGCCCGACCCGACCGGTTATTCGCCGTCGGGCGGCTTCACTTTCGGTGCCAACGTGTCGGCCGGGCAGGTCATATATGATGCCTCTCAAGCCTACAGCATTAACCCCCAGGTCCTGTTGGCGACCTTGCAGAAAGAACAAAGCCTGGTCAGCGGCAGCGCCGGCTGCAGCACGCTGGCTTACGCCGCCGCGGCCGGTTACGGCTGTCCCGACAGCGGCGGCCAATACAGCTACTCCGGCGTCGACCTTTACGCCATCAACGGCGGCACTGTCACGTCGGTCAGCGGCACCTGCGTTAACAGCTCGCTCAAGGTCGGCTTCTCGCAGCAGGTTATCCGGGCCGCCTGGCTGCTCAAATTCGGCGAGCAGCGGTCCGAGGGCAACGTCAACTGGGCCGTAATAAAAGGCAGCTGGGACAATTCTGACGATCCGCAAACCTGCTACGGCGGCCCGATGACCCAGGGTACTTTCCAGATTTGCCCGGGCGGCCCGGCGACTTATTACGACGGCTACACGACCATTGACGGCCAATCGACCCACATGGACACCGGGCCGACGGCGGCGCTGTACTGGTACACGCCGCACTTCTCGGGCAACCAGAACTTCTGGACGATATTTACCAACTGGTTCGGCGGCACGGTTTCCAACAGCTACTCCAATACGCTCAACTTCGTCCGGCTGAATTACTACACCGGCAACATGCAGGTCATCGGCTATCCCTCGATTAACTCTTACGCCTTCAGCAACCGCAACACCACCGTACCGTACCCCACCGGCACTTCGATTATCCCGCTGTTCCGGCCGAACGGCGATTTGAGCTTCATAAACCTGAACGATGCTTCGGGCAAAGTCAGGGTCACGACGTTCAGCGCGGCCAGCAATTTCCAGCAGCTGTCGAGCGATATCGACGTGCCATACCCGGCCGTGCCGAACGACGGCGCGGTCGTGCCGTTATTCCGGCCGAACGGCGATTTGAGCTTCGTGCGGCTGAATTACTACACCGGCAACACGCAGGTCGTGACTTATAGTTACGGCAGCTACTTCCAGCAGCTGTCGAGCATCATAACTACCGCTTATCCGGATGTGCCGACCAACGGTTCGGTCGTGCCGCTGTTTCGGCCGAACGGCGATTTAAGCTTCGTCAATATGAATTACTTTACCGGCCATGCCCAGGTAGTGACTTACGGTCTCAACGGTTACTTCCAGCAGCTGTCGAGCAATATAATTACGCCCTACCCGGCGGTCGCGCCCGGCAGCCCGGTCATGCCGATGTTCATGCCGGACGAAGACTTAAGCTTCGTCAATTCCGACTACTACGCCGGCAACGCCCAGATCGTGACTTACAGTTACCCCTATTACTACCAGTTCATAAGCACCCAGTACCTGACCGGCTACCCGAGCGTCAGCGACTACACGAACGTCAAGAGCCTGGTCAGCCAGTAGCTTGAACCTGCCGGCCCGGGCCGTTAAAGCCGTTTGAGGTTAGAAATGGTCGGTAATTTTTAGCTTGACGACGGCTTGGCTGCCGGCGATTGGCGTACCGCCCCTCGCTGACACGAATTGCACTAAACCGTCCCATGTATTAGGCAGGCCGTTGATCAGGATACCCTGCCCGGTGTTTTCGGGGATAAGCCGGTACTCGTTTTGCGTGCCGTCGGCGTACTGGATAGTCAGGAAGTATGTGTTGCCCCGGATTAGCTCGGTTTGCAGTTTGTCGGCTACGGTTTGCTTGATCATGGTCCGGACGAAAAGCGGCTTGTCCCTTTGGTAGGGCTTGAGCGTAACCCACTTACCGGTCGCCGGAACCGGGTCGAGGCTTACGATCTGGTTCAGGGCCGGCGTCGGGACGGCGGCGGCGTTTTTCTTAAGCAGCATGAAACTGTCGCTGGAATCAACCAGTGTGTAGCGGCTAAGCATCGTCCTGAAAGTCTTGGGTTCGTCCCAGAGGACGTGCCGCCCGTCGACGCCGTCGACACCGCTAAGGCCGGTATAGTGCCAGACGATGTACTGCGGCGCGGCGCCGGATTCGAAGAAATTAGAGTTCAGGTTGTCCAAATAAGGGTCGTACGTTTCGAACGAAAACGGCGACGGCCGGTTATCCCACTTCAGGTTATTGGCGGCTATGATTGACGTTTCCCAGGGGAAGACGTCGACGCTGCCGCGGCCGATTTGCTGGCGCATCGATGACGGCAAAGCCGCCCCGCCCAAACCGGCGGCGCTGTACTCCGACCACTGGCTGTCCTGCTTAGCCACGTTGAAATATTCGACGAAATTATTTTGTTCGATGTTAGCGACCGGCGAGCCGATGACCGACAGCAGGCTGCTGCCACCGCCGCTAAGCGGCAGGTCATTGCCCCAGACCGCCAAAACCGAAAAGCCGATTATCAGGCAGAGTACCTGCCTGTCCCGCCGCGTCCGGTTGTTCCAGCTGACGTACATCAGGCAGGCTACCGGTATGGCTACCATCAGCAGCCTCAGCAAGTGCGCGTCCTGCCTGACGACCGCGTACTTCCAGATAACCAGCAGCGACGGCGCCAGGAACAGGTAGCGCAAAAAGGCCCTTCTGCCGTGCAGCAACGGCCAGACCAAAATCCCCAGCAGCGCCAACGCCGTAATGATCGTGCCGTAAGCCGTTTGCTCGCTGTATAGCGACATCGCGCCGCTGAAATTGTTGCTTTCTATGAGGCCGGTGCGGATATACATCGCGAAATTCGTAATACCCAGATGGTGTCCGAGCGCCAGGAAGACCACGGCGTAAACCGCAACCGCGTAAACCGCCCGCGCGGCCCGTTTGACAACCCGGCCGTCGTCGGTTAGCAGGCACAGAATTATAAGGGTCAGCAAGGCCGCGAAACCGAGCGTAAACTTAGTCAGCAGGAACACGCCGCCGGCGGCCGACAGGGCTGTCAGCAACCACAGCCGTTTGCGGCCCGCCAGCTTCATATAGATAAAACAGTAGAGCAGGAACAGGCTCAGGTAACCCCATTCCGGCTCCAAGCTGTTGCCCATCGACAAGACGTAGACCGTTACGGCGGCGGCCAGCCACCTGGCCTTCGGGTCTTTGACGTACAGCCTGGCAAAGACATAAGCCCCGATACCCAGCAACAGGACATAGACCGCCAGCGAGGCCATGACCTTGTGGACGTTTTGCGGCAGGTAGTTGGAAACCAGGTAGCCGAGCGGGCCATAGGTCGAAATAAACTGGCTGCCGAAAGCTTCGCCCGAGGCGGCCGCGTTGTTAACCGCGTAGTTGAATGATGGGTCGATGTTGCCATAGCTCAAATCCGACAACCGCGGCGCTAGCAGAAAAAAAGCTGCTGCCATGACGCAAAAAACTAATAGCAGATGCCGCGCCAGCAAAGCTAGTTTCAGGCTGCCGAACGACATCAGGCTTGGGCGTTTACTGTTGGCTTTGTGGCGTGTGGTCAAACTTCATTCTCGGATTAGCATCTCTTATTATAGCCTCAATCACCGAAATATTAACCGTTCACTAGGGCGCAAACTTGTACTTCGTGACAAGCTCCTCGGCAGTCACGGCAGCCAGGCCGTGCCCATCCAGCTCATAAAGGTTTCGGTCGTCCAGGCGGCAAACAATGCCGAACAGCCTTTCCAGAGCATGGGCGGTCGTACCGTCTACCTGGCCGTGTTCCGACTGGAAGTCGTCCGGCATTAGGTAAAGGCCGAGAACCGAGTCAAGGGTGTCAAGACGGGCCCAAAACATCGTTCCGCCGAAGTACGGATACCTTTCCGGCTGCTTGAGCACGGCCGCAGCCGATTCTTTGCTATAAGCCCGGCTGATCAAATGCTTCAGTATGGAAGCGTTGCTGCCCATGTGGCGTTTAAGTGACACCAGGTGGTTGGCCGGACCGATTAGGCCGGTTTTAGGATCCTCTAGGCAGTTTAAGACGCTCTGCACTATTTCGGGGCTTGGCAAAAGGTTTTGCACCATCTCTTCAAACCAACTTGAGCCGTCTGCCCGGTGTTTTGATTTTTTGCTATGAAGCTTCAGGACATAATCATAGCCTGCGGCCTTAATCCGTTGGGCTACATACAAAAACGGCAAGACGTCGCGGCCGCGGTTTGGCAAAATGTAGGTGTGCAGCTTAGTCTGCTGACTGTCGACAGACGGTTTGAAGTCCTTATCTCGCACGTTAAGCGTTACGAATAAGTCGTACGGCTGCTTGATGTTGTTAAGCCTGGACTTAATGACCGGCCAGAGGTCGGTATAGTAAAGATGAACTACGACGGCCAGCTTGGTTTGGGGTGCTCTTTTGACGGCATAAGCTGGGAAGCTGGCCGCATTATGCTTATTGAAGCTCTCGGCGGCCATGGTTTCTACCGTCCTGTTGAGCGTGGCGTGCCCCAGGTGCATTGACGGTTCGAGGATAGCGCCTTCGGCCCATTCGTTCCAGGCATTGATGAAAATGAGGGGGGCCTTAGTTTTCTGCTTTTCTTGGGCTATGAGTCTTCGTAGCCAATGCGCATATAAGTCCGGGCTGAAATTCTGGTAAACGAAGCCTTTTCCCTTTTTGCGAGCGTCATTATCCCAGGATGGCGTCAGGCATTGGTATGTCGGGAAGTCATAGGCCCGGCCCAGTTCATCATTTAGCGCTATCGACCTGTAGTCGGCCACGACGCCGCTGAAATTAACGTCCAGCAGTTTTTGCCTGACGTCGATGTAAGGAAACTTGCTGTCTTTGAACAGCCGGTTCTTGAAAAAAGCGCTCAGGGGCGCGAAATCGAGTGCCGCATCAAAGCCATATTCCCTGGGGTCCTGATCATCAAAGCTCAGGAAAGAAACGAGTTGCAGTTCCTTTTTGTACTTGTCGCGAAAGTACCGGCGCCAAACTTCAGCGTAGTGGGCCGGGTTTTTCAGCTCGGACGCTCGATAAACCATTAGCACCGGCTTTCCTTCCTCGCAAATATACCGGTCATCCGTTAGGATAGTTTCGACGTCTTTTATGAAGTTCAGCGGATCCTCATCCAGGTATTCCTGGGCGATTATAATATCGTCGTCCCTGCCGTCCCAGCGCTTGGTCCAGTTTTCATTCGCCCAGCAAATCGTGAAATTAAAGTCCCATTCTTTGTGGGCCATAAAGGTTTTCAGCGGGCCTTCCATGAGTTTACGGCCGCTAAACCAGTAATAGTAGAAGCAAAAACCGGAAATGCCATATTGCTTAGCAAGGTCGATTTGCTCGAGTATTTTCGATTCCAGTCTGAGATCATAGAAGCCTAGGTCTTTGGGCAGAATCGGCTGTTGGTGACCGATAAAACGCGGCTGGCCGGTTGTGACATTGCTCCACTCGGTAAAGCCTTTGCCCCACGCCAGGTCGTTTTCCTTAAACGGATGGAACTGGGGTAGGTATATGGCAGTCAGCCGTGGATCATTCTGATGGCGCTCATACCCGGCATCCAGCTGACCTTCATAATAGAATTGCTGCCTGTTTTCTATAAGGTTGACGTGTTCGGGATAGTTGTTGGAAAGATCCTTATTGTATATAGCTTCCGGCAGGTTCTCCAAACCGAACTGCACCGGTGTACTGTAGAGTTTTTTGTAGCCCTTGCCGCTATTGATTTCTAGAGATACCTCGCCGTCCTCAAATTCAAACTCTGCCTTGAAGCCGCTGTAGAGTGCCTTATCTTTTGGCAGATCCGGGTGGGCTTTGACGACGTCCAGCCGCTTGAGTCCGGTCTTTAGGGGGTGGATCGTATCATTGTTGCGGACCCTAAGCTCGAACTTGCCGGGTTTTTTGGGGATGATCCAACCTTCTACGGACAGTTTTTTTTCGTTTTGCATTTTTTGGCGCGGGCTGTCGACGCTGAAGGCATAGTTCCTAGCCACGCTCAGCCTGGTGTTGGCCGCGTACCTGGCCCGACGCTGCAGATTGATCGCTCGCCTGACGTTTCGTTTAAGTTTTGCCTTCATTGTTAGCTACGCCTTAACTTCCATTTTCTGGTTTGAGTGGTTGAAATTCGGGTTCAGGTAACGGTCTTCTCGGCCGGCTTTGACCACCGGTTGCTGGCGCCAGACAGTTCCGTGCAGGATTGCCTGGACGTAAGGCGTATAAACATGGCGGTAACCTTTGTCTAGAAGATCCAAGCATAGACCGATTATGTCTTCCGATTTGTCAGCGGACAGAATGACTCCTTTGGTTGTAGCGAACAAAGCTGGATTGACCGCGCTGACGTTGCGGCGGCTTTTCGAATACAGCCCCCTAGAATAGTGCGGGTCGTCAAAGGGCATGTCATGGAGCATGTCCGCATATCCCCGCTCGCCGTAGCCGATACCTACGCCTGCGCTGCGAATAGTAGCCTTATCGGTATCTAACAATACCGGGCTTACGATGCCGACGCCTTCGATTTGGCTGTCGGCCACGAACGTCTTGGCCCATTGGTCACTGTTGATTTCCACGCTGTCCTCGGCGAAGATCAGGTACTTTTCACGGGCTTTCGCGGCGGCTAACTTATATTTATTATCGGTGCCGGCTAAAGGCAAAAATTCTATTTGCAGTCCGAGAGCACTTGTCCGAAGATTCTCTTTGGCTCCGGAAGTCATCTGCGGCGAATGCAGACACAGGACGTCAAAGCGCAAGCCGGCGTCATGCGCTTTCAATGATTCTATCAGCCGCTTGGCGTTCGCGGCATTCTCGTAATCTATGACCACCGTCGCGGCAGAACCCTTAGCTGGTTCGTATTTAATAGTCCTGTGCTGCTTTATAATGCCCGTCACGACTTCACCTTTTTTGCCTAGGCGCGACACGTGATCGACAAGTAGGTTTTTTTGGGCTTCGTAGACGTACGGTTTAGCGTCCGTATCTGAGGCAGTCGAAGCTTCGTGGATACGCCAGCTGTAAAGGATTTTGGGAATGTGAACAATTTTGTCGGTTTTTTCGGAAATACGCATAAACAAGTCCCAGTCTTGGGCTCCTTCGTAACCTTTGCGAAAACCGCCTACTTCTTTGATTACCGACGTCCGGATACAGGAAAAATGCGTGATGAAGTTGCAGCTTTCCAGAAACTCAGGGCTGAAGTCCGGCTTCAAGAATGGGTAGGAATGGACTTCGCCCGTCGTGTCGATCTTGTCTTCGTCGGAGTAGATGAAGTCGGCCCGCCTGTTGTTGCGTATGACCTTGACTACCTCGTATAAGGCATTCGGCCATAAGACGTCGTCGTGGTCCATCAGCCCTACGAATTCGCCTCTTGCAATTTCCAGCGCGGAATTGCTGGCCTCACTGATGTGGCCGTTAGCGCCGCGTTCCACCAGCTTGATGCGGGGATCTTTATCTCGGTACTCCTTGATGACAGCCACTACTTTTTTGTCTGAAGAGCTGTCATCCGCGACACATAGTTCCCAGTTGGGATATGACTGTATGATGATGCTCTCTATGCAATCCCGCAAGTATGCTTCGGGCGTGTTGTAGGTGGGCATCAGAATGCTTATGAGTGGGTCGTTTTCGTTCAGGTCTCTTGTTTGTCCGTAATAGTCTTGGATGGTCGGGTAAAAGGAGCCTAGGTTGTAAATTTCGCGCTGGTCCGGTGACGAAACAGCCGATAGAATGCCCTTCTTCAATCCTTGGGCCACCCGGCGGCTGTATTTATTGCTATTGGCTACCTTTTTAGTGCCCGCCAGGCTCTTTTTAAGAAATCGCTTCATGACAAGGCTAGCCTCGGGTTAGTTTCTTGGCCTTAAGTTTGGCGCGCTGGAGCCGCTGGGCGGTCTTAAAGGCCTTGGAGTTAACGACTTCGCTAAGCGCTTTGTTTAATTTTTCGTTTTGTTTCTTGATGTCTTCAATGACTTTTCTCGTAGCTTCGACTTCAGCCCTCCAGTCTTTATTCTCGAGCTGTAGGTTCCTTATGAAATCCGCTTTGTACTGTTCAGGTTTTTTGGCCGGTGCAGGGTTAGGCAGGCGACGGCCAGCCTTGCCTACGGGCTCTAAAACAAGCTTGTACTGGAACGTCCGGGCTGCCGGGCTAGCCACCATGTTCCAGAATTTTTTATTTGCCGACAAGCCGTACTGCTCAAGCAGGCTCTCGACAACCTCTTTGGGGTAGTCGCTCTCAGAAGAGTCAATGCGGACAATATTGTAGCCGGCCCCGGTAACCAAATCGGATAACGAATTAAGCGTAAAATATTTGAGGTGCGTGCTATCGAGAATGCCCATTTTTTCGTACTCGAAATTACCGCCCAATAGTTCGAGTCTCACGCTTATATGCGCTACGTTCGGGGTCGACACGAAGACCCGGCCGTTCTTGCTTAGGAGCTTAAGAATGTTCCTGAACGAAGCGTCGGGATTTTTGAGATGCTCTATAACGTCGCCCAGGAAGACGACGTCGTATTTTCTCTCATATATTTCTTCGGGCCACTCAGCGTCAAGATCGAATGAGTATACGCCGTCCAGGACTTTTCCGGCTTCTTTCCTGTCATTGCTGATTTCAATGCCGTAGACGAGGCATTGCTTGTGTTTCCTGATGTAGGCACCGTAGTAGCCCGTGCTGCAGCCAACATCCAGTACGGTTGAGCCCTCGGGTATATCGTCATAGAACCAGCCGATGGCGCCTAGAATGTCGGGTGGAATATTTTCGGAGTATTTAGACATTATTGACACTCCACTTGGTATCCAACAGCGCTACGCCCTGGATTTCGGTCTCCTGCTTGATGTTAAAAATTGCGACCTTTGGAAGATAATAAAGGACCTTGTTGGCGTCACTGTTCATAACGGCTAGCGTCACGTGGTATGTCCCTGGTGTCAGGTTTTGGGACAATGAAACTTTGATGTCATTCTCGACGCCTGATATCGGGGCTATCGAATTAAGTTTGGTATTCGTACCAAAACAGTAAACGCCAGCGTTGGTGAAAACCTGGAAGCCGATAGCCAGGTTTTTCTGGCTGGACTTATTCTTGATCCTGAAACCCAGCTCGATACCTTCGTTCAAGCTGAAGCTTTTGGTAGGTCCTTTGGCGGATGACAAAACCACCTCGTCGATCTCGAACTTGCCGGCAGCTTCGTTGGCTTTTTTTCGCTTGCCGCTCAAGCCGGTGCCACCCCCAAAATTCTGTTCCAGGTATTGGTCGGCGACTTCGCCGGGATTGCCCATCATCTTTATGAGGCCGTCCTCGATAAGTAGCGCTCTTTTGCAGAATCTCTGGACAGCTGACATGTCGTGGGTAACGAGCACTACAGTCCTGCCGTCCGAACTCATGTCCGCGAAAACTTCATAGCATTTTTGTTGGAATGACGCATCACCAACTGCCAGGACTTCATCAAAAAGCAGAATATCGCTCTGGGCCCGTATAGCGATCGAGAAAGCCAGGCGGACCTGCATGCCGGAAGAGTAGTTTTTGAGTTTCTGGTCCATGAATTTTTCCAGTTCGGCAAATTCGACTATGTCCTTGTACATCTTTTGCATTTCCTTGCGGTTGAAGCCCAGCAGCGCGCCGTTCAGGAAGATATTTTCGCGGCCGGTCAGTTCCGGGTTGAAACCGACGCCCAATTCGATGAACGGCGTAAGTTTGCCATGTACCTGCACAGTGCCGCCGGTCGGCACGTACGTTCCGGCCAGCATTTTGAGTAGAGTGCTTTTGCCGCTGCCGTTACGGCCTACAATACCGAAGAACTCGCCACGTTTAACTTCGAACGAAATGTCCTTTAGGGCTTCCAGTTTCTCATAGGTCTTTTTGCGCCTGTAAAAATTAATAA
This sequence comes from uncultured Candidatus Saccharibacteria bacterium, assembly GCA_963716945.1. Lineage (GTDB taxonomy): Bacteria > Patescibacteriota > Saccharimonadia > Saccharimonadales > UBA4665 > DASRLG01. The sequence goes on from OY970322.1 coordinate 149,167, forward strand.
CGGCACTTTTGATGGAGTTGGTTTTTTCGTGCGGCAGCTTGAAAGTTTTGCTGGCATGGTCAACCTTGATAACAATATCGTCACTCACGACTAGATGTTCTCCGCGAAGTATTTAGATTCTCTTCGGAAATAAAGGATGCCGATTAGGAGAACCGCCGCCACAATGCCGAATGGTATAAATTGATACCAGCCGCCTTGGAAGATCTGGTAAACGGTAATCGTTTGGTGAGTAATCGCGCTGTAGCGGGCATCCTGAATCGCCTGGGCCATAGGGTTAAGCAGGATCAGTTTCTGGAGAGTAAGGTTAGTAATCCGTGACAGAGGATAAAGAATTGGTGTCAGGTAAAAGCCGGCCTGGAGCATGACTTCCCATATATAGTTGATGTCACGGAACTTCACGAAAGCGGCCGACAGGAAGAACGATAACCCGAGTGCCAGCAAGTATACCTCTATCAAAATAAGCGGTAGCCAGAGCATAGTGCTCGACAAGCCAACATGGTTAATAAACATGAAAACGATAATCACCAGCAAGTTCAAGAAGAAATTAATGAGGGCTGAGAGGCTGCTGCTGAACACTATGATCCAGCGGGGAATACGAATTTTGCGTATCAGGTCGCCGCGACCGACGATTGAACCCAGGCTCAGGACCGTCATCTCCAGAAAGAAGTTCCACATGACCACCCCGAGCAGCAGATAAACTGGATAATGTGGCACGCCATTGCCGATCTTAAGGAATTTCACAAAGACAACATACAGAATTAAGAAAAGTAGTAGTGGCCGGAGCAGCGACCAGGCATAGCCTAGTACTGAGCCTTGATAGCGCAACTTGAAGTCCGTCCGGACTAGCTCGCTTAGAAGCGCGCGGTTTTGTTTAGTGACAAATCGCCTCATTGATTAAGGTATTATAGAGGAAGAACGGATTGAAGTCGATGCAAAAGATAGCCGTAGTGGTGCCCAACTGGAACGGTAAAGACAGGCTCAAAGCCTGCTTGGACTCGTTGCGGGCCCAAACTTTGCGGCCGCATATCATAGTCGTAGACAACGGTTCGGCCGACGGTTCGGCGGCACTGGTTGAAGAGGCTTATCCCGACATCGAGCTAATCAAGCATGATAGGAACAAAGGCTATGCCGGCGGCATGAACCCCGGCTTCCGGCGGGCCATCGAGCTGGGTTTTGACTATGTCGCGGCCTTTAATAACGACGCCGTCGCCGACAAGCAGTGGCTCGGCAACCTGGCGGCCTGCCTGGACAGTCACGACCGGGTCGGTATCGCCGCCTGCAAACTGCTGACCAGCGACGGGCGGGCGCTGGACAGTACCGGCGACTACTATACGGCCTGGGGCCTGCCATACCCGCGCGGCCGAAACGAGACCGCCATTGATAAATATGACGGCCGGACCGATGTCTTCGCGGCCAGCGGCGGGGCCAGCCTGTACCGCGTGAAAATGCTGGAAGCCGTCGGCCTGTTCGACGAGGACTTTTTCGCCTACTACGAGGATGTCGACTTGAGCTTCCGGGCCCAGCTGGCCGGTTGGAAAGTCCGCTACGTGCCGGCGGCCACGGCCCGCCATCAAATCGGCGGCACTAGCGGCGGCCTAAAAGGCTTCACGACTTACCAAACCCTGAAAAACCTGCCGATGCTGATGGTCAAAAACGTCCCCCGCAAATACCTCTACCGGGTCAGTTGGCGGCTCGCCTTCGCCCAAACGCTTTTCTTCGGCAGGGCCGTCCTGCGCGGCCACGGCTGGTCAGCCGCGAAAGGCAAGGCGGTCTGTCTTTATTACTTGCCGCGCAACTTGCGCAAGCGCAAGCGAATCCAGGCCGCCAAGACCGTCGGTGACGACTATATCTGGTCGATGATGGTCCATGATCTGCCGCCTAACGCCGCCGGCCTGCGCCGCCTGAGGTCCTTGGGCTGGAAACTAAGGGGCAGGAAAGCATGAGCAAAATCGTCATCGACGCCCGCGAGTACACCACCAGCACCGGCCGCTACATGTTCCGGCTGGTCGAATATCTGGAAAAGCTGGACAGCCCGCACGACTACGTGCTGCTGCTCAAGCCGGCGGACATGGACGCCTACGACTTGGCCAACCCCCGGTTCACTAAGATCGCTTGCCCGTACAAAGAGTTCACGTTTTTCGGGGAGCAGGTCCGTTTCCGGCGTCAGCTGCGGCGGCTGAAACCGGACCTGGTGCATTTCGGCAAAGACCACCAGCCGGTACTTTACGGCGGCAAAACCGTCACCACTATGCATGACCTGACGACCGCCCGGTTCCGTAACCCGGACAAAGCCTGGCCGGTCTTCAAGTTCAAGCAGCTGGTTTACCGCCGGGTGGTCAAACGCGTCGCGCGCAAGTCAAGCGCTATTCTGACCGGGTCGCAGTTCGTCAAAGAGGACCTGGCCCGGTTTACCGGCGTCGATCCTGCCAAGATTACCGTCACGCCCGAAGCGGCCGATCCGATCAAGGAAGCCGCCGAACCGATCCCGCCGCTGGCCGGCCGAAAATTCATCATGTATGTCGGTCGGCCGACGCCGCACAAGAACCTGGAACGGCTGGTCAAGGCTTTCGCGTTGCTCAGGGCCCAACACCCGGACCTCGTCTTGGTCCTGGCCGGCAAACTTGACAACAACTACCGGCGGCTTGAAAAAACCGTACAAAAGAAGAACACCAGGGGAGTGGTTTTCGTAGGTTTCGTCAGCGAGGCCCGGCTGCGCTGGCTGTACGAGAATTGCGCGGCCTATGTCTTCCCGTCGCTTAGCGAGGGCTTCGGCCTGCCCGGCCTGGAAGCCATGCTGCACGGCGCGCCGGTCGTCAGCAGCAATGCCACTTGCCTGCCCGAGGTTTACGGCGCGGCGGCCCATTACTTCGACCCCTTGGATATCAAGGCCATGGCCAATGCCATCAGCGAAGTTTTGGTTGATAAAAGCCTGCGTGACGGCCTGATCGAGGCCGGGCGCCGGCAAGCCGGCCAGTATTCGTGGCAACGTTTAGCCGAGCAGACCCTGGCAGTCTATAACCGCGTACTGGGCAGCTGATGCCTCTGCCGCCTGATGTTCAAACCAAGTTTTTGCGTGCCCTGCGCTCGCCGCGTTTTTTCACGGCCATTCTGGTCATTTTCGGTTTGGAATCGCTTTGGCTGGCGCTTTCGGCGGCCTATCCGGGGGTCTTTGACGAGAACGTGCACTTCGGTATTATCAAGCTGTATTCCCATCAGTGGAGCCCGTTCTTCCCGGCTAATTTGACCGACACCGACCCGTCGGGCGCGGTCGTCCGCGACCCGTCCTACCTCTACCACTACCTCATGAGTTTCCCCTACCGGCTAATCAGTGCGGCCACCGCCAGCCAAACCGCCCAAGTCATCGTGCTGAGGCTGATAAACATCATGCTGTTCGGCAGTTCGCTGGTACTTTTCCGCCGGCTGCTGCTGCGGACCAAAACTTCGCCGGCGATTGTCCACACCGTGCTCCTATTCCTGATATTGGTGCCGATGGTGCCGCTGCTGGCCAGCGAGATCAACTACGACAACTTGATCCTGCCGCTGACCGGACTGGTCTTGCTGATGACGGTCTCGCTTAGCGACAGTCTGGGGCGGCGGCGCTTGCCGGCCGACGGAATTCTCTGGCTATTAACGCTATGCCTGTTGTCGAGCCTGGTGCAGTTCGAATTTCTGCCGGTTTTCGCGGCCGTTTTCCTGTGGCTCGGCTGGCGGTTGTGGCGAAGCGGCCTAGGCCGGCGGCAGATCCGGCAAAGCCTGTTCAGAGGTTGGCGAATAACTTCTTGGCGGCGTAAATTATTAATCGGCCTACCGCTTGTGCTGGCGACTGGCTTATTCCTGCAAATGTACGGCGTTAACGCCGTCCGCTACCACAACTTCACGCCGGCCTGCAACCAGGTGCTGACCGACCGCCAGTGCGCTTCCGACGGCGCTTGGGTCCGGGCCCAGCAGGCGCTGGCCCACAAGACTACGGTCGACATCAATCCGCTCCGCTTCAGTGCCGGCTGGGCTTACCGGCTGATGGTCGGTATGTTCTACACCTCGAGCGGCGGCGGCAGTCCGCAGGCTTTTTACTTAAGTGTCAATCCCCTGCCGGTCATTTTCGGGGCGGCATTGGTGTTTTTGGTCCTCGGTATGGTACTGGCAATCCGCTATTGGCGGACGATTACCGGCAGCTATAAACATCTGGACTTCCTGATTTTTGTAAGCCTGTTGTACGCCGCCGCACTGTGGCTGCGCAATTACCACGACTATGTCCGTCTGGGCCAAAAAGTCGCCATTAACGGCCGTTACCTGCTGCCGATCGCCTTGCCGGTGATGCTGGTATTGGCGCTCGGCTTTAACCGGTGGTTGCGGCGCCGGCCGCGGCTTAAGCTCGGTTTGCTCGCGGCGGCGCTGCTGCTTTTCTCGCAAGGCGGCGGCGCCCTGACCTACTTCGTCTATAGCCAGCCGGACTGGTATTGGCAGTCGCCGGCCGTAATCCGCTTCAATAACGATGCCCAGGCCGTGATTAAGCCGCTGGTAATTATCAAGTCGCCGGTTCCGAGCGTTAGCGGGCTTTAACCGGGCTTACTCTTCTTCCGGCGGTTTGCTGAGGACGATGTGGCGGTCACGCCCGTCACCGGCCGAATCGCTGGTCAGGCCGTACTCGGCGGCCAGCTGGTGGACCACCCGGCGGTCGGCGGCGTTCATCGGCTCGAGGTGCATCGGTTCGCCCGAATCGCGGACCTGCTTGACCCAGGCCTCGGCCTTATCGCGCAGGCGGTCGGCCCGCTGCTTCTTATAATCGGCGATGTCGACATTGACCCGGTTGTGCTCGTAGTCGTTGTTCTTGAGCGCCGTGCTGGTCAGATATTGCAGGGAGCGCATGTTGTCGCCGTGCTGGCCGATCAGGAAGCCGTTGAGGTGCGTGCTCGGCACGTTAAGCTGGATGACTTCGTCGTCGCTGGTAGCGTAGACGTCGGTGTTAAGACCGAAGAACGACAACAGGTCCTCAAGGTATTTCTTAGCGTAGACAATGGCGTCTTCCATGGAGCTGTTCATCGTTTTTTCCTCCTCTTTTTAACTGGTTTGGAGGCTGGTTTTTTGGGTTTTTGGTCGACTATTTCGGCTTCCGGGATGGCCGCTACGTTCTTAGACGGCTTGTCGGCTATGACTTCCATTTCCGTTTCGTCGCGGCGCAGCACTATGCCCTGCTGGATGAAGGCCACGATGCCGCCGACCAGCCAGTAAAGGCTCAGGGCCGAAGCCAGGTTGACTGTGAACAGGAAAATCATCACCGGCAACAGGTAGCGGGTGCTGCGGCCGACGGCGGCGTTTACCTCTGTCTGGTCGGCTTGCTTACCGTTGCTGGCCTCTTTGAGGATGGTCCTCAAGGAACGCTTCTCTTTGTCGTCAGGCATGAGCTGCTTGGTCTGGTAATACTGGGCGATGGCGCTGCCAAGTACGATGACCATCGCCGGCCAGTAGACGCCGCCATGGGCCGTGCCGGCGGCGCTGCGGCTCAAATCAACGATGCCGAAGAGGGTGTTGTCGAACAAGTGGATGTTATGCGACAGCGCTTTCATCCAGCTCAAGTGCTGGAGGCTGGGATAGGCGAAAGTCACCAGGTTGTGCGGGTTGCTGATTACCCGGCGCAGGCCGCTATACAGGCCGATCAGAATCACCAGCTGGATAATCAGCGTCGGGAAGGTGGCGAACGGGTTGATGCCCCGTTCCTTGTAGAGTTCCATCAGCATTTGCGACTCTTTTTGGCGGTCGCCTTTGGCCGCCAGCTTGACGCGCTTGATTTCCGGCTGGAGAGCGCGCATGGCCTTGGCCTGGTGCAACTGTTTCTTGAGCAGCGGCCACAACAGCACCCGGATAACAATCGTGAAAATAATCAGGCTGAGACCGAAGTTATGCCCCGGCAGCAAAGCGTAAATCAGGACCAGCAGGTTGAAGATGGGCTGAACTATAAATGTCGTGAACATAGCGGCGTCAGAGGCTCCCTTAACTGATCTTTCATTCTACTATATCACGGCCGACCGGTGTTCGGTTAGGGTTTGGGAACCGGTTTGGCGGCTTTTTGGAGCAGCTCGGCGACGGCCGTCCGGAGCTCGGCCGCCGGTAATTCGGCGACCCGGTCGTCAAACACCGTAAACACCAGGTCCGTGCCCGGCGCGATCCCGTCGCCGGCGGCCCGGACCGTTTCATAAATCCGGCGACGGATGCGGTTGCGCACGACGGCCGACTTGTTAACCTTGCGGCTGACCACCACGGCTACCCTGTAAGGCCGGCCCGGGCCGCGCTGGTTGAACTTAAGGCTGACCAGCGGGCCGCGCAGGCTCTGGCCGCGCTGGTAAACGCCGCGCAGGCTGCCGTAGCCGTGGAACCGGTGTCCGGAGGTAATCATCTAAGCGGAGAGCTTGGCGCGGCCTTTGGTGCGGCGGCGCTTGAGGACGTTACGGCCGGCCTTGGTGGCCATCCGCTTAAGGAAGCCGTGCTCGCGGGCGCGGGCGCGCTTCTTAGGTTGGTGGGTTCGTTTCGGCATAATGGTTCCTTACGCTTTAGGAGTTTGAATCGTCCCATAACTATAGCGTTGTTACCTCTGTTTGTAAAGAGTGCCGGCGCCGGCCCGGATTTTGTGCTTTTGACAATGTTTAGCGGCCAAACCGCAAAAGTTATCCACTGAACGGTAGCTACTGTCCACAGATTAACAGATTGAACTGGGGTCTGTGCATAAATATACCTCTGCGCGGCTTTTTCGTAAGTGATTTTTAAGAAAAGCCTGTTTGGTGTGGAAAACTTAGTCCAAGTCACGTATATTGGGACTACACGAGAAGGAGAGGTATGCAGCAAGACGCTTTATGGCAAGCGGTTCTAGGGGAAATCGAATTGTCGGTTTCTCACGGCAGCTTCATAACCTGGTTCAAAGGCACTTCCCTATTAAAGCACTCCGAGGACTGTATTGTTATCGGCGTTAATAATATTTTCATTAAGCAGCACTTGGAGTTGCGCTACGGCGACATAATCACCAAAACGCTGGCCAAGAACGGCCTGGTGTCCAAGCGGATCGAGTATAAGATAGTCTCGGCTCATAGCGATAAGCAGCGGGCCGCCAAACCCCAGGAAGCCGCCGGCGAACGGCCGGCCGAACCGGCCTCAACGGCCGGCGCCGTCCGCAAGCCAAGCCCCAGCCCGGTACTGGGCAACGACCTGTCCCACTCTTATAGGCAAGGTTTGAACGAACGCTACACGCTGGATGATTTCGTGGTCGGCGACGGCAACGAGCTGGCCTTCGCGGCTTGCCAGGCCGTCGCCAGCCAGCCCGGCACCAAATACAACCCGCTCTTCCTTTACGGCGGCGTCGGCATCGGCAAAACCCACCTTATCCAGGCGGTCGGCAACATACTGGCGGCCCGCGACCCGTCAGCCAAGGTGCTTTATATATCGACCGAGCAATTCGTCCAGGAATTCGTTGACGCCCTGCGGATGCGCAAAACGCCGGCTTTTGCCCGCCACTATCGGACGGCCGATGTCCTGATTGTCGACGACGTCCAGTTCATCGCCGGCAAAGAAAAAATGCAGGAAGAGTTCTTCCACACCTTCAACGCCCTACACCAGGCCAACAAGCAGATTATCCTCAGCGCCGACAAACCGCCCAAAGACATCCCGACCCTTGAGGACCGCCTGCGTTCGCGCTTCACCGGCGGCATGAGCATCGACATGCAGATCCCGGACTTCGAGACTCGTTGCGCCATCGTCCAAAGCAAGGCCCAAAGCCACGGCGCCGAACTCGACAACGAAGTCGTCCAGTACCTGGCGACCAACATCCAAAACAATATCCGCGAACTGGAAGGCGCTCTCAACCAGCTGCTGGCCTACTGCGAGATGCGCGGCCTGGAACCGACCCTGGCAATCGCTTCCGGCTTGCTAAACGTCAACAAAACCCGCCCGAAACACCTAAGCGCCAAGCAAATCATTGAACGCACGGCCCGCCATTTTCAGATACCGTTCGAAGATATCGTCGGGCCCAAACGAGACAAGGATATCGTCGTGCCCCGCCAAGTCGCCATGTACATGCTGCGCAACGAGCTTAAACTAAGCTTCCCTAAGATTGCCCGCGAGCTCGGCCGCAAAGACCACACCACCGCCATCCACTCGGTTGACAAGATCGACCGCGAAGCCCGCCAGGACGCTTCGCTGCGCATGGCTATCAGCGAAATCCGGGAGCATTTATATGCTTAAAGCCCGGTTCCAGGCCTGGGTAAAGCCTGTGGGCGGCTTGTTGAAGGTTCGGTGCATAAAAACCGGTTTATCCTCATGGCCATTGGCCGGGCCGGGCGGGGCTGTTGATAAGCACCCCGGCTTATACGAGCCTTTGCACGGGTTTGTACCTGGCTTTTTCCACGGCGAAAAACATACTTTCATATCCATAATTTCGTCAATTATACCCATTATCCACACTACCTATAACAAGCGGCTAGTTTATTTAAATCTTAATTATTAATAGTAGGAGGCAGGCATGAAACTTCAAGTTACCCAGGAAAACCTTAACCGCGCGCTCGGCTCGGTCGCCCGTGTCGCCAATAGCCGTGGTACGCTGCCGATACTGGCCAACGTGCTCATAAAAACCAGTAATAACCGCCTCAGCCTATCCGCCACCAACCTCGATATAGCCATCACCCACTACATCGGCGCCAAAGTTAAGGATGAAGGTTCGATCACGGTTCCGGCCCGGCTAATGCAGGATTTTGTCGGCAGCCTGCCCGACGGTATTATCGAGCTCGACCTTCAGGAAACCAAACTCCACGTGACGACCGACCAGTACCAATCGGTCGTAAACGGGATTGTGGCCGACGATTTTCCGGTTATGCCGGCTATTAAGGACGGCAAGACCTGGACTATAGGGGGCAGCGCTTTCAAAAAAGCCCTCCAGCAAGTAGTCTTCGCCGCCTCTAATGACGAGACCAGGCCGGTCCTGACAGGTGTTTTAATACAGACGCTTAACGGTAAGCTATATATGGCGGCGACCGACAGCTACCGGCTGGCCGAGAAACAGCTTGGCGCCAACAAGCAAGATATTAACCTGCTCGTCCCGGCTTCGGCTATGCAGGATCTTTTGAGGGTTTTGGCCGATGACGACCAAGACGTCAAGGTTACCCATGACGACCAGCAGATGCTATTTCAGGTCGGCGACATAGAGCTGGTAACCCGCTTGGTAGACGGCAAATATCCGGATTATCGAAAACTCATTCCCGATTCTTTCGCCACTATCGCCACCCTTAAACGGGCCGACCTGGTTAACGTTACTAAGGTTTCCAGTCTGTTTGCCCGCGAAAGCGCCGGCAGCGTTACTATAGAAGCCGATGACAAGGCCGGCCAAATAAGTATCAGGTCGGTCGCTTCCCAGCTCGGCGAAAACACCGCTACCGCCCCGGCCAAAGTTACCGGCAGCGGCAGCATCACGGTTAACTCGCGCTACCTGTTGGACGCCTTGGGCGTGTTGTCCGGCGATGATGTCTCGTTCAGTTTCAACGGCAAGCTGGAGCCGACGCTCCTTAAGGACCCGGCCAGTCCCGACTACCAGCACATTATCATGCCGCTCAAAAGCTAAACCGCTTTCGGCGGCCGGCTACGTATAATACGTGTATGATTACCGATTTGAGGCTGCAGCACTTCCGATCGTTTGGCGACGCTTCGTTTGAGATCGGCCAAGGGGTTAATATTATCGTCGGGCCTAACGCCAGCGGCAAAACCAACCTGCTGGAAGCGGTTTTGGTCCTGGCGAGAGGCGTATCGTACCGTGCCCGGGACAACGAACTGCCGGGTTTCGGCCAAGCTTGGGCGCGGCTTGACGGCCATATCGATAACGGCGGCCAACGGACCGTAAAAATCATCGCCGGGCCACAACCCGAAAAAACCTACGAGATAGACGGCAAAACCCTTAAGCGCCTGAGCCTGGAAAAGAGCTTGCCGGCGGTATTGTTCGAACCCGACCACCTGCGCCTGTTCAGCGGCGGACCCGACCGGCGGCGCGACTACCTGGACGACCTGCTGGAACAAACAGCCCCGGGTTACGGCCCGGCCCGCCGGCAATACAAGCGGGCTCTGGCCCAGCGCAACCACCTGCTTAAGCAGCCGGGCCGGGCCACGTCGGCTGATTTATTCCCTTGGGATGTCCGGCTTAGCCAGCTAGCCGGCGTTATAGTCCGGGCCCGGTCGGAGCTGGCAGAGCAGATAAACTCCGAAATAGCCGGCCTGTATAAAGAGCTGTCACGGTCCAAGACAAAGGTCGCGGCCCGCTATGCCAACAGCTGGCCGGTTGAGGCCTACGAAACCAGCCTGCTTAAGCGTCTGGAGACCGCCCGGGCCGACGACCTGCTGCGCGGCTTCACCGGCAGCGGCCCGCACCGCGAGGACTTGGTTGTAACTTTTGACGGCCGTCCGGCGCAGGAAACCGCCTCCCGGGGCGAGGTTCGCACCGCCGTCCTGGCGCTCAAAATCGTCGAACTCCAACTCCTGCAAGCCGCCCGCCAGCGCCAGCCGCTGTTATTACTGGATGACGTCTTCTCCGAGCTGGACGGCCGCCGCCGCCACGCCCTGACCGACTACCTGTCGGCCTACCAAACCTTCATCACTACCACCGACGCCGATGTCGTCCTGCACCACTTCACCGACAGCTGCAACGTCATTGCGCTGGGATAAACCTATTCGTTATTAGTCGGGCTGAGGAACGTAATCGTATATTTTGACGGGTCAAAACCGACCTGCCTGATCCAGTTAAGCGCATCATTTTGGCCTTGGGTGCTGCTCGCCGTGATAACGATTACGAGCTTAGGTGCCGGACTGGAATAATCGATTGTGTAATTAACCTGGAATTCGTTGCCGCCCCCCGAAAACGGTAATAATTGCACCAGGCCGTCGTTCTGAATTGCGTTATAACGAGCCTGGTTTGCCTCAAGCGCCTTTTGCTGGTCGGCCGGCAAGCTGCCCTCATTGATGGCCTGCGCCTGGAAGCTAAAGGTCTTATCCGGTAAACGAGCGCCCTTGGTATCGCTAATATTACTCAGATGCACGCTATAAGTTTCCCCTTCCTGCAATTGCTTATTGAACGAAACCGTAATAACCGAACCGCTGACTGACGACGCCGCTGAAAGGTTTTGAGGGTACAGCGTTACCGACACGCTTTTAGACAAGGGCTTGCTGAAGTTAATTTTGAAAAACGGCGAGATAGTACCGACGGAGTTTACGGAGGGGTCGGTTCCGGTAATTCTAAAACTTACGGCCCGGTGTACCGAAAAAGCAATCCACATAACAACTATCAGCAACAGAAAAAGCAAAAATAAACGTACCAGTTTGACTAACCGCAACTCGTTTTGTTCCATATAATCCAGCCCCCTAGTCTAGCGACACGTAACCGGTTATGCCGTTACTATAATAACCGCTGCCTGTCTCGGTTGAAACTTTTGACTTGCCGGGATAGTTGGCCGGATCGGCGCCGGCGTCCTGGTCACCTCCTATATAGGTAGTCGTGGTGCCGGACACGGATACCAGGATATTGGTATGGCCGCCACCATAGACGGCTATATCTCCCGGCTGAGGCGTATAACCGTCCCCGTTGGTATGCCAGTGCATACCTTGCTGGCCGGCTTGCGCGTCGGTTTGCAGGGTCGGTACATACGATATCCGCCAGCTTGGCGACTGCAACGGACTGCCGGCCTGGTTATAAACCCAGCTGACGAAATCGGCGCACCAAAGCTGGTTCTGGTTTTCGCTATATTTAGAAAAACTGTCAGCCGAATTTGCCCGGAAGCCGGGGGTCATTTGTCCGGAGTTCCATAAGGCCAGTTCCTGCTGGGCAATAGTAACTACCTGCTGCTGGATAGCCGACCCGCTGGCGCAGCCGGAGGTACTGGCCGGACTAATTGGGGTCGAAGGCCCCGGCGTCGACGCCGGCTGGCTGTTGTAGTAGTCATAGTACTTAAGGACTGCCGTTACATACCAGCTGGCATGGTTGTACGAAAATATAAAGCTGCTCCAAGTTGACTCCGGCTTGTCTTTGGTAGCGCCGTCGCTTTGGGCGTACTTAGCGGCTGCGTCGGCCGATGTGACCAGGTCGTTAATCTTCGAGATGTCGTAACCTAGGCCGGTAAACGTGCTTGGCAGGAATTGGAAGGGCCCTTCGGCGCCGGAACTCGAACTGGCCCAGCCGGAATTTGGATCGGGCTGCCCTTTGACGAATCTCGCCCAGGCCGCCGGCAAGCTGCTCGTATTGGGGTCCGTTTCGCTGCCGCCTAGACCGTGCTCCTCTGAGAATAGGGCCGCCACCAGTGCCGGCGCGACGTTATGGTTATTAGCGCCTTGGGTAAAGGCGCCATTATACGGTTCGGGGATGAAGCTGGGCAGCGTACCGGCCGGTACATTTTCGTTATTGCTTGAGCAGCAGCTGGTCCCCGCGGATGCGGCACCCGACTGGGAGTCGGAACTGCCCTGTACCGCACTGGCCAGGTCCGCGCTGCTGTTTTGAATGTCGGACTTGATTTGCGATGACGAGTCATCACCGTTAATGTAGACGCCGATTATATAGTCTTTGCCGTTGATCTTAAAGTCGCCGACATTGCCAGCTACGGTAGATGTGCCCGCCCACTTGTTATATGCGTCGTTAACGCTGTAGTAATTGTCGTTCTGGGAGGCATACTGCAAGGCGTTCTGAGCGGTTCCGTAGTCGCCGCCGGAAGTACTCAATATATGGTTCATGGCATCGGCTTCATCGCCAATAGTACTTTTGTTGACGCCGTCATTAGCCGGCGAGTAATAGCCTTTGACGTCAGTGTGGGTGTAGCCGTAGGACTGGGCTTTTTGGGTAAATGCGTCCACGCCGCCCATCGCTTGCATGAGCACGTTCGCGCCGGTATTGCTTGAAATCTCAAATGTCAGCTGCATGGCATTCCTAAGGGTTGTAGTGTCGCCGGCTTTCAAGTCTTTTGGATTACCCGTAGAGTAAACCAGGCTGGGATCAACCCGGACTGTTTTGTCCAACGAAATACCGCTCCTCAAAAGCGTATCGACTATAATCAGCTTCATTGTTGATGCCGGCGTGCTGGGCGGCTGGTCAGACTGATAGCTGGCGATTGTATTGCCGCCTTGCTCTTCAATGATTGCCGATTGCAGGTTATATTTGGAAACTATCTGGGAAATGTCCAAGTTCCCGCTAACTGCCGGGGCCGGCGTAGCGGTCGATGTGCTGCCGGGGCAGCAACTGGGTTCATTGGCGGTACCCGCTGCGCTGGTGTCGGTAGCGGAGGCAGTGGGGTCGCTGGCCAGGCTGCCCGTATAAGGTTCTACTTTGGCGTTGGTAGCCGAAAACGTGTTTTTGGTGCCGTCCCCGGACCAGTCATAAACGTCGACGTGATGGCCGATGATCGCCCCGCCGGTATCGGCCGCCAGGAACGCTCCGTGCCAGCCGACGGCATTTGGCCAAACGGTTACCAGAGACCCGTAAGGTATGACGTGAGGGTCGACCGCAATTTCGTAACGCGGCAAGCCATGACTGTTATCAGGACCTTGCAAACTGAGGCCGGTAGACGTAACCCCGCCGCCCTCCAGCGCGCTCCAGGGCGGCCCGTAGGTCGTAGCCAGGAAGCCGCTGCCGCCGCCGAACGAACCGCCATGGGCGGCCGATTTAGCCTTGTCGATCTCTGCTTGGGTGAAGCCTGTTCCGGCCACGCCGCCAAGCGATTCACCGTTCTTTGGAGTACTGGAAGCCGTTGCTATAGGTGTAGATGTGCCGGTGCCGGTTGTCGTGGTATCGGTACTGGTCGACCCCGGCGACGAACACGGTTCATAAAAACATGTCCCGGCGTCACCGCCCTGCTGAGCGCAGTCGAAGTCATTGGCCGTAAAAGCCGCCGCCTGCTCTGACACTAATAAAACTACCAGGCAAATCGGCACAAATAATTTTAGGAGCAAACTTTTCATTATCGTAAACCGGCAATCATTAAGGCGCGGCCCTTATGTGTTGATGGGTGCAGGTATCGTTGAAAGTCGTAAACTTACTATTGTTCAGGACGGGATAAGTCGGGTGGCACTCTATTTGTCCGAACGAACCGCCGGTAGTAGACAGTAAAGCCGCCGCGTCGTTAACGAACTTTTCATCTGATGCGGCTTCAGCTCCGGTAGCGCCGTTTTGAATCGAAAAGTCCGCTGACTGGCCGCAAGTATGGCCGGAGTAGGCATCGCAACCCTCTGACGAGTGGTTGCTGCAAATTGCCGATATGCCCAGTGTCCAGCCGTCGGTTTGGACCAAGCCTAGAATCAAGCCTAGAAGATGAGGAGTAAGAGCTCCCACTCCACAGTTCCCGCCTATGGGTATGCCTTTGGCGGTGTTTTGGATATCTTGGCAGTCAGCCGGCCCGCTGCCGCCTGCGGCCGATCCGCAGACGATCTTCCCGCTGCTTATGAAAGGCAGTAGTTGTTGGGCCAAAGACTGGGAGCTGCCCGTGGGGAGTGAGCCGGCGCTTGCCGGTGGCGTCGTGTCGGCTACTGTCTCGGTAGCGCTTACGGTCTGCTCCTGGTTAAGCTGGTCCATAGTGTTCTTGTAGCCTTGTGCCACCCGCCAGCGGAAGACCAGGTCCGCCCAGCCGTGCCCGGTCGGCGACAAGCCGTCAACCGGCCCGGCATTGTCTATATTGGCGGTTCCCAGGTTTCTTGGCGAGCACAAGCCTTTGTCCGGGTTTACGTCGCCGTTGTCATCACGAACGATATAGTATTCGCCGTCCGGCGCTTTTTGGGTCAACATGTCGCCGATAGACACGCTACCGTCGAAACAGGCGCCATATCTGGCGGCGATGGCGTTCTCTTGGCCGCTGGCATCAAGCGCCTCCTGGTTCTCTAGCGGGCCATAGCTCGGATCGGTGGCTATAAGCTGCTTTTCATAGGGGGTGAAGCCGAACTGGACGTTGCCGCAATAAGTATTGGCGCTGGTAACGGTCGCGGCCGCGAAAGCGCTGTGCGACATCAGCGGGCTGAGTATCGAGCCGATTGAACGGATGGGATTGAGCAAAGCGCTGCCAATTTTTAGCGGCACAGTCCAAGCCGAGCTGCTGAAATAGCCACTGGACGCCATAGCCACGCGGCTGATTAACGAATCGGGGTTGTTGACCGAGGCATAGCGTTCCACGGCGCTCTGCTGGCTCTCGTTGTAGGTAAGCTGGCCTATGTTGCTAGCATTGTCGGCCGCTAAATTCTGGTCGGTCAACGGCGCCCCATAGAATTCTTGCTGCTCAATCTGGTTGGCATATAAATTAGTGCCGCAATCAAGCGTATTATCATAAGGCTCGCCGGTGGCCAGGCTATTATGCGAAGCGCCGATTTTGCTAGCCACAATCGCCTTAGCTATCAAGGTCGCGCCGCCTATGAGCGCCACTTGCTTGCCCGTCTGGACCCCGAAGTCCTTGAGCTTGGAGCCGCCGCTGACGATTTTGCCGAGTGCCCTGCTGGCAAGAGACGGGACGGCTTCGTCGGCCGCGTTTTCGGCAGCCACCTCGCCGCCGGCCATGATGCCGCCGCCCTCGCCGCCTGTCAGGTAGCTGACTACGGCGCCAATGGCAATATTAGCCCCTCCCAAAGCTGCCCCTACCCATAAGTTAGTTAATGCCGGACAGGCGCTGCCAAGGCTGGTGACCACGCTGTTAAGCGGTTCGGGTAACCCCGTCGCCAAAGAGTACTGCCCGGTTGCCGAAGCCTCGGAGGCCGGGAAAGAACTTGTGTCGACCGGGATGCCGCTGGCCCGTTCTTCAGGAAAAGACGTCGTAATGTCAGCCAGCTTATAGTCCAAAGCGCCATCAACTTCGCCGTTGGCGCTGTTGCCGTCTTTCAGCTGCGAAGCAGCCGACTGCATCCATAACGCGCTGCGTTCCATTTGGGTATTCTGGGTATTTATGGTCTGGCCGGCATCAGGAGACGTAAGCGACCCGTCATAGACCAGGCACATCGGTACGGCTATCTTATAAAACGGGTTGATAAAGCCGACGATATCACTCAACAGGCCGGTCAAGCCCTGGGCCGAGTCCTTTATTCCATTAAGCACCGACTGTACCGAATCGGGCAACGAGTTAGGGTCGGGCAATATATTATTCTTAACTTGTCCCGCATCGTTAACCTCGGCGGTTTCCGCGGCCTGGGCTTTTTGGGCTATTTCATCAACCGTTCCATTGGGGCTTCCGCTGACGCTGGTGGTGCTAGTGGTGTTGCCGCTGTTGGTTATGCTGGTCGCCGAACCCTCCTCAGCCGTATTATAGGCATCCTGCTCGATATTAACTTCGTCTTGGGTTTCATCTTTGCCGGCATAACGGCCGGCCACCCAAGCGACCAAACCGATATTAAGCTCCGAACGTATCTGGCTGGCGACGCGGGCCCTGGTAATCGGCCCGATACTATTGGCCTTAAGGGCGTCAATCAGGTCCGGGGCGAAATTACGGGAGAAGCTAAAGTCCTTGGTCACGAATTTGTAACCCGGTATAAGACTATTTTTAAGTGAATTCTGAAGCGACTTGGTCTCAAGGCCGGTCGTCAGGCTGGCCGTTTCGTTATTAATTGTGGCGCTTTTGATATAAGTCCTGCCTAATTTGGTAGTGCCCTCGTTGAATTTTAAAATATTATCATTTTGAAAGT
This sequence comes from uncultured Candidatus Saccharibacteria bacterium, assembly GCA_963716945.1. GTDB lineage: Bacteria > Patescibacteriota > Saccharimonadia > Saccharimonadales > UBA4665 > DASRLG01. The sequence goes on from OY970322.1 coordinate 165,820, forward strand.
TAGATATTACCTTTCCGGGCCGGTAGTCGTCGAAACTGGACCACAAGTCTTTGGCCTGACCCGTGACGGCAGTGGCCTTGGCCTGGATTTTATCAAGCAGCTGTCCGGCCAGGCTTCTGTCGGTGGCTGAGGCCGCGGCATCCTCGCTCTCGGCTGCCAGCGCGTCGATACCCAGCTTTTCGTTGGTTATAGATTCGGTATCCTGGGTCATGGAGGCCGTGTTGCGGGCAAACTGATAATCAGCAATATGCTCCGTGAAATCAACGACCTTATACCCTCCGATGATAACCGCCACCAAAATAATCATGCCGATTACGATGACGTTGCTGCCGATAGCGATACCGACCAGCCACTTGTTTTTGAAGGCCCGGGCCTTGACGTTTTGGGCCTTGGCGCGGGCCCGGCGCAATGGCGCCAGCCGTCCCTCGTCATCATCGGGGTTGTAGAGGTTGTCGTCATCATCCTTTTCCCTGGGATTTCTGCTGCCGGCCGATTGCTCGGAATCACGCAGGTCGCCCGGGCTGGCCGAGCGGCCGCTGCCCCTGCTCCTGCCGCTGTCAGACCGGCCGCCTTCGCCGGCCTCATCGGCGCCGTCAGCCCCGTCGCCTTCAGGGTTGTATAATCCGCCCTCCTCGGCGTCGCGCAAATCCTCGCGGGGCACACCGCTACTGTCGCCGCGTTCGTGGCCGACGCCCAAGTCAGGCCGAATATTCGGACGGTTGGCATCTCCTTGCGGAAGTTGGTCTGGTGGCTCTTCCATGTCTGTTTTTCACCGGCTAAGTCTTACTTATGCTTATTATACGCTATCTGTACTGCCGGCGCTGCCGGGGTATAACCGGTTGCCGAGGTCGATTGTCCCTTGCGGCTGGCTGAAGTCCCCCGCTTCGTTGGCGGCCTCGGCCTCGATTGCCTGGACCTGTTCAGGGTTAGTCGTAATCAGGCCGGTTTCGGTCGGGCTGGCCACGACCTGGATATGGACGTGGTTTTGGCCGGCGAAAAACAGCCCCTGCCCGACGGGGAACTGGCTGAGGCGTTTGCGTTCCTCGCTGGTCAGCTTGAAGACTTCGGTCAGCACGTCGACGGCCGTCGGCGACTGTTTCAGCAGGAACTGCATCGAGGCGTTGGCGACGATCGCCCGGCCCATCCGCGAACCCATGAAGTCCTCGACGTCCTGGCTGATAGTAGTGATGCCCAGGTTATATTTGCGGGCCCGCTTGGCCAGGCTGAACAGGAAGCTCGCCGAATCTTCATATTTCATAAGTTGCCAGGCCTCGTCGACGATCAGGATACGGCGTTTCTGGTCGGTCTTCGTCTTGTTCCAAATGTAGTTGAGCACGATATACATGGCCACCGGCCGCAGCTCGTCCTCCAGGTCGCGCAGGTTAAAGACCACCAGCGGATTATTGATGTCGACGTTGCTCTGTTGCGAGAAGATACCGGCGAAAGTACCGGTGGTGTACTTGCGCAGCCGCTGGGCCAGTTGCGGCCCGGTACCGCCCATGTGCAGCAGCGTGTCATACAGGTCGACGATCGTCGGCGGTACGCCGGTGTGGGTCAGCGGGTCGTTGGTTATGCCGGCCTTGGCGTAGGTCTCGATCAGCGCCGCGTCGAGGTCGGCTTCTTCCGACGGCGCCAGCGGCGGCCCCATCGCGTTGGCGTTGGCGCCGGCCATCTGGATCTGGGCGCCGCCCATCATCAGGCGCAGCAGGCCGTGCAAAGTTATTAAGTTGCTTCTCAGGGCATTGTCGGCTTCTTCGGAGTCAACGACTTTTGGCAGGTCGAAGGGGTTAATACGAGTAGATGAATTCAAGCTCAGCCGGACATAGGCGCCGCCGACGGCGTCGCACATCCGCTCGTACTCGTTTTCGGGGTCGATAATAAAGATTTCGGTACCGAACATCATGCTCCGCAGGGCCTCCAGCTTAACCGTGAAGCTTTTGCCGGCGCCGGACTTCGCGAAGACCACCGAGTTGCCGTTTTCCAGCGAGAACCGGTCAAAAATGACCAGCCCCGAGTTGTGCATATTGATACCGTACAAAATCCCGTTGTCTTGGCTCAAGTCGGCGCTAGTGAACGGGAAGCTGGTGCTTAGCGCCCCGGTGCTCATGTTGCGTCGGATTTGCAATTGGTCGACCATTTGCGGCACCGTGCTGTTCAGGCCCTGCTCTTGCTGTGACGTCGCGGCCTTGCTGTAAACCAGCTGCTGTCCGAGCATCGACTCCACTTTGTGGGCCACGAACTCCAACTCTTCCATGCTGCCGGCATACAGCGTGAAGTACAGCCCGAACCGGAAGAAGCGCTCTTCGCCGACCTGCAGCTTGTCGCGCATTTCTTCGGCATCCTGGATCGCTGCTTCTTTGCCCGGGTCGCGGACCCGTCCCTTCTCGGCTTCGATTTGAATGCCGGCTTCCAGCTGGGTGACCTTCTTGCGCAAATTCTCGAGCACCACCTGGCTCTCGACAGGGTAAATGTACATGCTGATATCAATCACTTCGTCCAGGTTGACCATGCTGCTCAGCCAGCCGGTATACAGCTGCCGGGGATAGCCGTAAACGTAGTAGGTCCGGGCATAACGCGTCCCGAGCTGGAAGTGGGTGTTGCTGAATTCCAGCGAACTGGGCGCTATGAAATCACGCAGCGCCGTAATCCCCTTCTGGAACGCCGCCTGAACCTCCTGTTCTTCGCGGGCGCGCTGGGCTTGGGCTACGGCTACCGGGTCCGGCGGCGGCTGTTTCTTCTTGCCGAACATATCAGATAGCCCTTCCGCCTATTTCTCGATACCGGATCATTGCAGCTCCCTCTGTAAGTGCGCTTGCGGCGCACTGCCCTGGCCTTTGGTAATGATATCGGCTGTCAGGTTGTTGAAATCCTTGAGCTGCTGCCGGGTGGCCGTATCCGGGTTATAGGTGTCGTAATACAGCTCGATCAGCTCCTGCGTGTCCAGCGGCAAGCCCTGTATGCTGCACTGCATCAAACCCGACAGGACGGCCTGAACCCGGTTGCGCAACTCGGTTTTGGCATTTTCCAGGTCCGGCTCGTTGATAACGACATGCTGGTCTTTTTTGTTAAATAAACCGCCTATGCCGCCCAGGAAATTCTTGCTTTGGGTCAGCGCCTTTTGCGTATCAACGACCGGGAAGAACGGGATCACGACGTAAAACTTCTTGTCCATGATGTTGGTCTGCTGACTAAGGTCGCCAATGTAGCCGATGTAGTCCTCCATAAGCAGTGCCAGCAGCATATTATCGTGCTCGGTGCGGATCTTATCGAGCTTGTTGATGTAGGGTGCCAGGTCGACTTTTTGCGAGCGCATGAAGATCTGGATCGGGAAATAAAGCGAGTTCAAAAACCCCTGGTAACTGTATTCGACCGCTTCTTGCTCCTGGCTGCTCATCAGGTCAAAGTTGATGCTCTTGACCATGACTACCGAACGGAACGACCCGTCGTTCATGATGACGATGCCGTCCCGAATTTCGGCAATTTGCAAGGAGTTCTGAGTACTGTTGGGGTGCGGAGCCGGCTTGCCCGGCTTGTCGGCGCCCACCGTCGGCATGTTCAAGGGGGCCGGGGCGTTAGAGCCGTCAGGCGTGGTTACCGGCGCGATTGACTGCCCGGGTATCAGCGGTGACGGCAAAGGGGCGGCACTGACCGAGTCCGGCATGCCCACGGCCGGGGCGGCCGGCTGGTCGGGATTCGGCTGGTTTGGTGTCGTTTGTGTTGACGGATCCATGTACGTTCGTTTGCCCCACCTTTATCTGTGACTGAACATCACTTTTTGCAAATAACGAATCAGTGTAATGAAATCATCACCTCGTTGCGCGGCTGATTTTCATCACCCCTGTTTTTCTGGGCCTCGCGAGCCAAAGTTGCCACATTAAGATCGTCGTTCTTGGCCAAAGATATTATAGCAGGGTCACTGGTCGCTGTCACCGCAGGGCCTTGGGTGCCGGCCGCCGTTGGGGGCTGGGCGCCATCGTCGGCCCGGGCCGTTGTCGCCGGGGCGGCAGACGGCTGTACCGACACCGGGCTACCCAGGGGTTGGAGCGTACGCAAATTGCCGAATGACACCTGCCGTGAACTGGCTTGGGCCGCCAACCGGGCCGCCAGCTCGGCTTCTTCCGGCGTCGAATCGGCCGCTGCCGGAACCGGCGGAGCTGCCTGAACCGGAACCGCCGCTACTACTGGCGGCTGCACCGGCACCGCCATAGCCGGTCCGCCGGCCGCTGCCGGAACCGCAGCCTGGACGTTATTCATGAACCAGTTGTTGCCGGCTCCGCCGGTCTGCTTGGCCGCCTCGTCCCGCCGCACATCGTTAAGCTGGTCGATGAGTTGTTGTCGATGATTGCGGCTTGAACGGTCGATCATGGTGTTAAACTGCTGGGCAATCGGGTTGTTGGTTTCGTCCAGCATGTCATCGGCGGCCGGCATGTCGTCCGCCGGCACTTCTTGAGGAATACTGCCGATGTCGATTAGGCGGTCCGAGTCAGTATCGGCGACTACAGGTGCGTAGATGCCGTCGCCGACGTTCTTAGTTGCCCAGCCGCGGCTATCGATAGTATCGGCCAGTGCCCGTAACCGGCTCTTTACCTCGGTTTGGCTAAGCCCGTTTGTCAGCACCCGCTCGACTTTCTTAGGCACCGTAATAGTTACCAGCTCCTTGACGCCACTCTGGTTCCAGATCCGCCGCCGGGGCTTGAACCAAAACCGCAGCTTAGCCAGCGCCCAAGTTTCGGTCGGCTGGTCCCGCCCGAACGGAAAGGCAAAAAACGCGCAAAACAAAGCCGGCGGCAAAAACAGCACCAGCAAAAACGCCACATGCTTAGTTACCAGGATAAAACAGATGTAGAACAGAAATACGGCAACCAGTGCGAAGATAAACTGCCGCAGCGTCAGCGGCCCCAGGATTTTGTCCTCAGCCTCGATATCCTGAATCAGTTTGTATGTTGCCACAATACCTTAAGTATAACAAACCGCTACCGGAAGCGGCCAGGTATTGCTAGCCTATCGAACGTGCCCGCTGGAACCGCCGGCCTATGGCGTTGAAGTCCCGCTTGCCCAGCCTGTGTCCCGGCGTGCCTGAGGTAACGGTTTGCAGGATGTCCACGACTTCGTTCTTAACGAAGGCCGGCAAATGTAAGGCGTTCAAGGCGTTCCAATCAAGACTGTAAATATCGGGCACCTCATTAACGGTGTCATTACCCTTTTTGTCATGGCCCAGGATTTTTTCGGCAGGCTTCGTAACTACCAGCACCGTGTCGGCGACCCGGCGGCCGATCAGGTCGTCAATGACCATACGCTGGACGCGGCGGGCCTCCTCGGGGTCTTGGTCAAAGGGGTCGCCGACTTTGACCCCAAAGTCGTCGTGCTTCTGGAACTCATCTTCCAATTCCCGGGGATGCTTAGATAAGTAACGCTGTTCCATCAGCTGCCAAAGCATCGTGCCCAAGCTGGAGTCTTCTGCGTTTTGCTCAAGGCCGAAATCTTTCAGCGCCTCGGTGTATTCGTAAGTCATGCGGCTGGCCATGTCGATCACGGCGTTTTTGCCCAGCTCGGCGACCGTTTGTTGCAGGAGCCGCACGTATTTTTCCAGGAACTGCTCGCCCTGCGTTCTGATCCGGTCGGCCACTACCAGCCTGTCCCTATAAATATCGTCAAAATGGAAAATGTCCTCGTAGGACAGGAGAGCAATAGCCTGCTCATCCGGCAGCCACCGCTCATTGGGGTCGCCTTCCCGGCTGCTATCCGGTCCTTCAATCCAGTCTTCGCGGCCCGTCATCACGAAACTGGTACTTATCCGGCCGATACTTGAGATAACCGACGGCTGGGGGCCTTTTTCGGGGATTTCGGCCTTTAAATCACTCAGCGATTCGCCCATGTTGTTGAGGTGCTTCTTCAAGCCGTCGTCTTTGTAAACCCGCTGGTGGGTAGCGTCGCCGGCCGCGTTGTAAGTCTTGACCACGAAGGTCCGCACCGGGTACTTGTGGCCTTCAGGGCCTTCCATCAACAGAGTGTCTTCAGTCACGCGCTGGAGGTCGCCGTTGACCCTCCAGCTGACACCTGTCAAGCCCAGGCCCAGGCGCTCCTGGTGTTCGATGACGGTGTCGAAAACCTTCTTGTCGGGATTGGTTAACTTAATGTCGCGTACCTCGCGGCTGGCGCCGCGGCCCGGCCGTTCGCCCGGCTCCTGCCAACCGAATCCGGTGAACCATTCGAAAGGCGTGAATTCGTCGCTCGGGTGGTCAAGCCAGTCTGCCAGCTCGCCGTCATTGTAGCCGATTATGTCAGCCGGCTCGCCGTCGGGGCTCGTTACTTTGACGGTCCAGCGTTTTCCGGTGCCGTGGTTGAGAACGATTTTCTTTTTCTCGGCCCGGCCGATGTAGGGGCCGCCCCTCAAGGTGCTTCTGGCCCGGGGCCGCCACATGCCGGTCGGCTTGGCTTCTTTGGTAGTTACGGCGTAGGCGTCATAATCCGAGAATTCATAAACCTGGCCATTGCGGTCGCGCAGCCAGAAGCCCCTGAGGTCGGGACGGCCGGCGGCTTCGCCCATTTCCGTTACCTGTTCGGAAATCAGTCTTAGGGGGTCGAACTCCCTGCGCATCGTTGAAAGAACGATCTCGGTACCTGGCCCGGCCGCGGCGTGCGGCAAAGTGTGCACCTCCGTCGTAGGCGGTAAGTGGGCGGGTATGATTTCAGTCGTCGGCTCACCTGCCGGAGGCGGTTGTCGTACTAGTTCGGTCGAGGTTTCGGGTGATGCCATGACGAAAGGTGTTTATTTAAGTTTTTAATCAATATAGATTATAGCTGATAATTCCAATATTGTCAACTACCTAGTTTGATAGGTATGGTACGGAGATTATAAAATGGAGGCAATTACTGATGGTGGGCGGCGTCTTCTTGGGCTTTCCTGGCTTGTTCGGCCGCGTCCTGCTGTTGTTTGGCTTGCTCTCTCGGGTCGTAGCTTCTCGGTTCCGGCAGCGGGACGCCTTCTTTGCGAAGCTCTTCGGCCATGTCGCTCCACTCGGCCTTGGCGCCGGTGTCGTTGTAGCCGTAGGGGCCAGCCTGGTTGACGATAAGGTCTTGCATGGTCCGGGCCTCCGCCGTGTAGTTGCCCTGGGCGTCTTTCTCTCTGGCGATAGCCATGTTGGTCAGGCGGGCCGATTGGACGGCTTCGGCCTTGGCGCCGGTCCAGTCGGATGCCTTGATGCTCATGGCGTTGGACTTGGCAGCAGCCGACTCCGGCCTGTCGAAGACGGAGTAGAAACTGCCCTTCTTGCCGGTGGCTTTGCCGGTCATGTCGACCATGACGCCATGACCCCACCTGGTCTCAGGCCTTAGACGGGCGCCGGCATCGGAAGCTTTCTTGACGACGCTCTGGGCGTAAGAGTGGCCGCCGCCTTTGCCCTTGCGCGCGGCGATGGAGTTGCCGATCTCGGCCAGGTCGTTGGTTTCGGCGCGTCCGGCATTAGCTAAGCCGAGCGCACCCATTGTCTGAATATCGGCTCGGAAGAGCTCGGGGTTGTTGCTGATATTGGCCAAAGTACCACGGGCGGTGTGGAGGCCGGCTGCCGCCAGCTGCTCCTTTTCCTTGTCGCTGCTTGCTAGGATCTCAGTAATTTTGTCAATGTCCTTGAGTGACCTAGGAGCTCTTGCAACGCCTGTTTCTTTGTCAATAAAGCCTTCGTTTATAAGTGCTTGCTGGGTGTCCTGGCTGAAACCACGATACGAACCTGACAATGCACGCCAAGCTTCGTAGTGCATGCCGCCCTTGGACTCGATTTCCTGCCAGCCCTTGGTGCTGTGGTCGATCATGGCGTCGTCGATCTTGTTCTCTATGCCGGCCGCGAAGCGCTTGAAGCCGGGCGTGCCCTTTTGGCCGAGTTTGCCGGGCACCATTTCATCGGCATCGAAGGCCCATTCGGCCATTCGGCTGCCGATCCTGCCGATACTCCGGCCCTTATTGCCGAAGCGGCCGAATTCGGGGTTCCACAAGTAGCCGGCCCGGGCGCGCTGGATACGGCCGGCTGTGTGTTCTTTGCGCTTCTTGCTCAAGAAGCCGTAGCCGCCTTGGGCGCGGCTATTGACCAGGTTGGCCATGCCGCTTAAGGCGCCGCCGGCAAACCGGAAAGTCATCGGAATCATTAAATAAGGCGCGAAGTAAGCTATAAAACCGATTATCTGGCTCAAGATATCGCTGCTCTGGTTGACGGCGATAGCCGAAAATACCCGCCCGGCGGCGATGAAACCGGCGATTAGCGGGAACATCAATAGGGCCTTGCTGAGGGATTCCCACCAGAGCTTGAAGACCCTCTGGGTATTGGGGTTAGGCAATATGTAGGCGGCCAAACCGATAGGCGCCAGGATGATCAGCATGATAATGGCTATCTGCCGCAAAATCAGGGTTGCGAAACCGACCAGTACCGCCAGGGCGGCCATGCCGACAAAAGTCAGTAAACCGAATACGCCCATAGCAACGCCCACGATGGTGGGGATTAAGACCGCGCCGCTTTGCGCCAAACTGAGATGGATGCTGGTATTGATGCCGACGAAGGGCTGCTCGATCAGGTATCTTATGCCGAAGCCCAAGTCATTCGTCAGTGTCACGAAGAAATCCATCAGCTGCCAAGACAAAGCGATGCCGATGGTCGCTATCAACAGCCTCGGCAACACCTTGCGAATCGTATAGGCGTCCAATATTTCAAGGCCGAGGGCCTGGGCTATCAAGACTAGCAAAGTAGCCATGGCTATCAGGCCGAGCGCGATGTCGCGGAAGTGCGACCAAGCCGTTTTATAGGCGTCACATTGGCCGCCCGTGCCGCAAGAACCGTTGCTATCGGCAAATATTTGATTGGGGTCATCCGAATTGCCGTTGGTACCTACGGAAAGCTGGCTGTTAATTGCGTCGTCAAGGGCGCTGACTATGCCGACCAGGCCTTTGACGATACCGCAGATCAGCCAGTTCAACGGGTTAAGACCGGCATGGCAACTTAATGACAGGTCCTGGCTGGGGTTGCTGGCCGCGCCGGCCCCGCCGACGGGGCTGCTGCCCGGCGCCTCGTCGCTGGCCAGTTTACCGTCGGCACCTTTCGGATCGCCTATCTGGATAGGGATGCTGCCACTCTGATAACAGCCCTGCCCGTCGCTGCTAAGTGTCGCGCCGGTAATATTGGATGGGAAACCGGTCGATAGAGGATTGTCGCTGGAGCTGTTTTTGATAACCAGGGTTCCGTCCGCCGGCCAGCCCGAGGCTCCCGTAATCTGGCTTTGGCAGGTACTGTTGTAGCTTCTGCCGCTGGTGGCGAGGTAAGGGTCGCTGCCCGGGCTGCTCTGCGTGAAGACTATAGCCGTTTGGTCCGAAGTGCTGATGGTGCCGCTGTCCTGCCAGGTAAAGTAATAGTTAAAGCCTGCCGGGTCGGAATCGGGACTCAAGGTTATCGGGTCGTCGGTTTCAATACAATTATTATTGCCCCCGCCGGGAATGCTGAAGAGATGGATGGTGGCCGTCGCCGTGGCGTTCTGATAGTTGGAGCCGTCCGAGTTGGGGAAACCGTTAATGTAGTTCTTGGATGTGCAGCTGTCGCTTGCGTTCTGGATTTTGAAGTTCAGGTCATTGTCTTCTTTGTTATCGTAGTAGGTATCGCTGCCGACAGTGATGTGGCTGTGGTCGACCCACTGGCCGGTCTGTTTGGGCTGAGGGTTGTTGATGGTTATGGCGCCGTAGCGCGTCACGCCCAAAAGGCCGCCGCAATCGGCTTCGATAGTCGCCGCCGAAGAGCCGTCTTTGTGGTCATCGGTATAGATATATAGTTCCGGACAACCGTTGCCGTCCGGCCCTAGCGAGCCGTTGCCGTTGAAGTAAACGCCGGTGGGATACTTCTTGGTGTCGACGCCTTTCTTGGTGTAGGTCAGGGTGCTGCTGGTATCGGCCGGGTCGGGGCCGATGACCGCCTGGTTGCCGTCGGTGTAGCGGTACGTGCCGTTTACGGCTGCGGTTTTTGCCGGCCAAAAAGAGGACAATAAGACTATTGCCAAAGGCAAGGCCGCCAACCAGAGTTTCTTGTCGCTCATATGTTTCATAATCTAGCAGGCAGGAGCTCTATGGGTTTTTGTTTGCCACCGGGAACGTTTTTGTAGTCAGGCATAATGCGCTTGAAGTTACATTGTTCTAAATATAGCACATAAAAAGGATTAGCGTTATCAAGGGGCGGCTTCTTCTCTAGCCGACACTTGTCAATGGGTAGCTTAAGCTCTATAGTTATATAAAAATGAACATTACAACACACAAAGCCAAAAAAATAATCAGGAAAGTCAGCGGTCCGCTGGCCGGTTTCCTGGCTGCCGTGTTCATCTTGGCGCCATCGGTAGCCCTGGCCGCATCGCAGGTGTATGGCATAGCCTGCGCCAACAGTGACGTCAAGGTCAGCACCCACTCCGCGGCCTGTGCCGATAAGTCGGCAACCCTCAGGCTGTATGAGATCGGCAACAAAAACCCTGAGAAACCCTACCCCTCCGGCTACGGCATAACGGTAGTAACGGTTGATTGCGGCAGCAGCAGTCCGACTACCCCCCTGCTGAACGGCCCCGTCAAGTTTAGTTGCAAGAAATCATCAATCAAGCCGACGCTCAAAGGCGCCACGATCATCCAGCATGCCGGCTCGGTCAGTCCCAGCGGCAGCCTTGGCGGCCAAGTCACCTGTGACCCGACGACCGATGCTACCTGCCCGGTTTGCCAGAGCAGCAATCCGCCGTCCGGCTGTGTCGACTGCAGCAACGGCACCTGTTCGGACCCGGCGGCCAACCCGGACGTTTCCTGCAGCGATAACGGCTGTGATTTGATATCCAAGTATCTTGACCCGTTTATTAACCTGTTCTCGGTGACCTTCGGTTTTATAGCCGTAGCCTCTATTATTATGGGGGGTATTCAATACGCGTCCTCGACCGGCGATCCGCAAAAGGTGACGGCGGCCAAACAACGTATTACCAATACCCTGATCGCCTTAGTGGCTTATTTCTTCCTTTACGGCTTCCTGCAGTTCTTGATACCGGGAGGCGCATTTAACAGATGAGAAACCAATGCTAAATACACTGTTATCAATCGTGGCAACGGATGCTTGCGACAAGTCCGGCGACTTCTTCGGCCTGCTGCCCTGGTACCATTACTTGCCGCCGGGTGATTTCAGCGGCTGCGACCTGGTTAACTTCAACTTCCTGCCAAGCTCTAGCGTAGCCAGCGACGTGCCGCTGGTGATGTTGGCGGTTATCGATGATTTGTTGCGTATAGCCGGCATCGTGGCGATTGCTTTCGTCATCGTCGGGTCGGTAAGATACATAACCAGCCAGGGCAATCCGGAGCAGACGGCCCAGGCCCAGTCAACTATTATTAACGCTTTGATCGGCACGGCCATAGCTATAGCGGCCGCGACCTTTGTCGGCTTCGTCGGCAGCCAGTTGGGAGGTTAGAATGGGAATTATTTTTCGGATCTTGGCAGAATCGGTAAGCGCCGGTAACCTGCCGGGAGCACCTACGCCGGCGGATCCCAACCCCGTCAGCCTGACCAGCGTGGCCGCTTTGCAAACCATCCTGGGCGTAGTCTTCGGTATAATCGGGGCCCTGGCGCTCCTGATCATAACGGTTTCCGGACTTCGCTATATAACTTCGGCCGGCGATCCGGAAAAGACGACCAGGGCCAGAAACGGTATCATCTATGCTCTCATTGGCCTGGTTTTGGCCATATCGGCCGAGGCGATAGTATCATTCGGAGTTAACCGGCTATGATCAGGCGATTATCTCTGGCTGTAGCCCTGCTGGTCTTATGCTTGTTTGCGGCGCCGCGGCCGGCGGCGGCTTATGACATATTCGGCGGTGTTAATTGTTCGGCCAACGGCAACTCCAGCTCCGCCTCCAATTCGGCGGTCTGCCAGGGCCAGCCGGCAACCGATCCTACAACCGGCAAGGCGGCCGACCCCATAGGCGGCGCCAACGGCCTACTGGCCAAGATCACCAATATCGTGGCCTATGCCGGCGGCGCCGCGGCCATTATCCTGGTAATTGTCAGTGCTTTGCGCTTCGTGACCTCGGGCAGCGATGTCAGCACCAGCTCGCGTACCGATACCGATGTCGAGAATGCCAGGCGCAGCCTTAGCAGCGCCCTGATCGGTTTGGCCATTATCGTTCTGGCCCGCACATTAATATTATTTGTACTGAAAAAGGTGTGAAGGAGAGACTATGAAACGGATTATCTTAAACATAACGGCGCTTTTGCTGCTCGCCATAGTGCCGGCCGCGGCGCTGACAGGCGCGGCTTATGCGGCGGGGTGCGGTACGCCTTCGACGCCCAAAACCCAGGTGCTGAATGGCATCGGCGAAACCGGCAGCAACTGCGATGACAGCGGTGTCGCTAACGCTATCTCGGCTGGCGTTAATATCTTGAGTCTGGTGGTCGGCGTGGCCGCTGTCATGATGGTCATACTCAGCGGGTTCAAATACATAACGTCCGGCGGCGAGGCCAGCAAGGTTTCCAACGCCAAGAACAGCCTGGTTTACGCCTTAATCGGTTTGTTCATCGCGGCTCTGGCGCAGCTGCTGGTGCACTTCGTCCTCGCGCAGTCGACTGTCGCCGCCTGCCCGCCCGGCAGCAAGGACGCCGCCTGCCAGCCGGCCCACTAGGGAGCTTCAGGTTACTTGATTCCGCTAAAGCCTTGTAGTATAAGTTAAGTAGACTTAAAGAAAGGTTTAGAGAAATGATTCAAAAGATCAAAACTTATATGTACATGGCGGCCGGAACCATAATGCTGGCTTTGCCGCTGCTGGTATCAACTGCCGCCGCGTCCGCGGTAGCCGACTGTAACCAAGTCAGCTCCGGCATCGCCAACGGCGTCAACCAGGCGACAGGCACCAGCAGCAGCAACCCCAACGCCGTCGACTGTTCCTCGAGCAGCGTTAACGGCAGCACGATCGGTACCGCCGCTAAGGGACTGGTGAACGTCTTCTCTATCATCGTCGGTGTCGTGGCCGTGGTCATGATCATCTACGGCGGCTTTCGCTACATTACTTCCGGCGGCGACAGCGGCCGGGTCGGCAACGCCAAGAACAGCCTGATTTACGCCATCGTCGGATTGGTTATCGTAGCCCTGGCGCAGCTGATTGTGCACTTTGTCCTGGGCCAGACTAACAGTATCCAGACTAACGTCACCGCTCCGCAATAAAGATTCGTTCTTTAGGCGCATGAAAAAACTTCCCGTTTAAGGGAAGTTTTTCTTAACCAAGCTCTGTTTATAAGACTTGGATTTTCTTAACCGTGTCCTGCTGGACTTTGCCGAAGCTGATGGTCAGGACGCCGTCTTTCAGGACGGCTTCGATCTCTTCTTCCTTGACGGGTACGGGCAAAGCAATGGTGCGGCTGAACTCGCCCCAGTAGCATTCCTGCAAGAAGTAATTCTCCACGCCGTCTTCGCTGCCTGAGCTGAGAGTGCCCCGGATTGTCAGCTGGTTGTCGGAAATACTGACGTCGAGGTCATTCTTATTAACGCCGGCGGTGCGGGCTTTGACGACCAGCTTCTCGCGTGTTTCATAAACGTCGACTGCCAGCTGGCCCGGCACGGTGTCGTCTTCGTCCCATTCGTCTTCCGCTATCGGGGAGCCGGCAGGTTCGGCCACAGCGTCAACCGGCTCGGCCGTGTCATCGCCCAGAAAGGCCGCCGTTAATTCGTCTTCTTCGAGCAGGAGATCGTCGTCGCGGTTACGTCGCGCCATGGTAGTGTTACCCTCCACTAAATTAATTGCCGTCTTGGCTGTCTGTCACCCCGCTAAAGCTTGGGGAATCGAGAAAGATTAAAAACCTTGCGTTTTTGTATTAGTAGCAGTATAGCTTAGGCGGTAAAGCCTGCGCAACGTGCCGGACACTTATTTACAACACATTAAACACAACATGAGCCTTTTCGATAGCCTTATCAGTAAAATCGCGCCGTATGACTGCCTGGAGTGCGGGGTGGAGGGCGAATTATTATGTATGGGCTGTGTCCGCCGCCTGAACACCATAACGGAACGCTGCTATGGCTGCCGCCAAGCCTCCCCCGGCTGGCTGACGTGCGCGGCTTGCCGCAGCTCGAGCCGCTTGGCCAGCGTGAAAGTCGGTACCGCTTACGGCGACAGTGCCAAAAACTTGATCTGGAAGCTGAAACTATCAGGCGCCCGGGCCGCGGCCCGGATTATGGCCTGCCAACTGGCGCCTATGGTAAAACCCGAAAACTTAGCGATAATCATGCCAGTACCGACGGCGACCGGCCGGGCGCGCCGCCGCGGCTACGACCAGGCAAAGCTGCTGGCCCGGGAGCTGGCCCGGCAAACCCGCCTGCCTTACCGCGACGGCCTGGCCCGCCTGGGCCAGACGCACCAGCATGGCTTGGACCGGCGCCAGCGCTTAGCGCAATTGACATCGGCTTTTCGCGTGACCAGGCCAGGGACGGTCAAAGGCCGCCGCGTCATATTGGTGGATGACGTGGTGACTACAGGTTCCACGCTTGAAGCCGCGGCAGCAATTGTGCTGGCGGCCGGGGCTGTCCGGGTTGACGCGGTTGTTTTCGCCCAGCCTCAAGTCTGACTGCCCTAATCGGCCTGACTAATGCTTTAATGTACTTTGTGGAAGAGGAAACTAGAAAACTAGCCAAAATTGTCGGATCGAAGTTGGTATTCGGTTTCACTTTGCTGGTTTTTGTCTCTGAAACCGGCTACCTGTCGCTAACCAGCCGGTTCCCGATGGCCTTTGACGAGGCTTACCATTTCAGCCTGATAAAATTCTTCAGTCATCGGCTAAACCCGATAGTTACTTCGCAGGCCAGCAGTACTTACGGGCTCGGCGCCATTGTCCAAAACCCGTCATTCCTCTACCACTACCTGCTGAGCTTCGCCTACAGGTTCATAGCTCTCTTCACTAATAGTTTGGAAGTCCAAGCCATCAGCCTTCGTTTCATTAATATCGCTTTTGCGGTGGCTAGTTTAATCGTCATGCGGAAACTCCTAAGATTACTTAACATATCCGACGCCGTGGCCAATCTCGTCGTCCTGGTCTTTGCCCTGACTCCGGTCGTAACGGTCCTATCGGCCCAGATCAATTACGATAACCTACTGATCCTGGCGGTCACCTTGTGCCTGTATGAGACGGTTGCTTTTGTCAAAAAGCTGGACCGTAAAATCTTTGACGCATACAGCCTGCTGAAGCTGTTATGCCTGTGCCTGTTCGCAAGCTTGGTAAAGTTCGCCTTCCTGCCGGTTTTCGCGGGTATCACGGTGCTGGCAGCTTATAAGCTGGCCTTTTACCGGCCTCCTAAAAACTCCAGTCTCCGGACCGCCGCCCGCAAGAGTTTTGCCGGCATTACCAAGACTCCGAAGCTATTGTTGCTGGCCGCCACCCTCACGGGCGGCTTCTTATTCGTCAGGCTTTACGGAGTAAACCTGGTTGAATACCGCAACCCCGCGCCGCAATGCAGCCAGGTGCTTAATATTCAGGCCTGCAAGCACTATTACGCCTGGGACAGAGACTATAACGTCCGGCAGCAGGAGAAAGCCCACCCGGCAACTTACAAGATGAACATCTTTGGCTACACGGTCTACTGGCTGGCTATCAACGGCTTCGGTGTGTTCGGCGCGATACTGCCGCTGGCCGGCCCCTATTACTTGTCGCCGACCTTTTGTCTAATCATCGCCATCATTTTGACGGTGGCGTTCGTCTGCTCGGCCGCCAATTTCAAGAAACTTAAAAAGGGTCATGAAAATCTGCTGGCCGTGGCAGCCATCAGCTCCTTATACGTGTTAGCCATATGGGCCAGAAACTACCATGATTACTTGCAGCTGGGCCAGCCGATTGCCGTTGATGGCCGCTACCTGGTTCCCGTGCTGGTGTATTTCTACGCGTTGCTGGGTTTAGGTGCGCAGTATGCGCTGGCCGGTAAACAAACGCCGAAGCTGATAGCTAAATGTGCCCTGGTCCTGCTGGTAGTTTTCTCGTTTTTGTATTACGGCGGCTACGCGCAATATATAACGCACATCTACCCCGTCTACGGCCATATCAGCCCATCCGACAATTTCCTCATCGGCAAAGAATAAAACCGGCTGACGCCCATTGGCTCAGAACCGATACTAAACTTTGCACAATTCCGTGGAAGCCGGAGCGTGCGCCCCGGAAGAATAAGCTAAAGTTATTGGCTTGACGCAATTGATTGGCTTTGGGGATATGACGATTTTTACTTTAGCTGCTTTGAGCCTAGCGTAGCTGGAATAAAAAGCTCCTGCGTAAACAAGGTAAGTTTTATCCGAATGCTCGAGGCTTGAAAGCTGTGAACTGATAGTAGAGAACTCAAAACCCCTCAAGACATAAGCTACTGATATGTCGGGAATAATATTTCCGACCATTGTTACTATAAGCACCAATGCCAGCATTTTTTCTATCCTCCATCTGTTTTTTGCGATAAGCAATAGGGCCACTACTATCGAGATTGGAAAAAGGCAAAACTGGTCACCGTACCGGGCGTAATTTGGCAAGGGGCTCAGTAAACAGGAAAGAACTATTAAAACCAGTGCCAAGCTAAGATAATTGAATATCTCCGCTTCGGCTTTAGATTTCTTTCGGATGGCCAAGTATAGATACACGAAAATCGATAAAGTGAGCGTCCCACTAAAGAAGACCCCATAGCCGCCGACGAGTTTGGCGGCTACGCTTGCTTCGGCAACTAGTTCATCAACGTTTGACGTGAAGGGAAATTTTACATGGGCATCACTTGAGGCAACTTGTGAGTTACCGTCATCTGCAGAGGAGAATATGCCATAATAGAGCAGCTGTAATCTTCCGTCGTGGCGCAGGTTTAAAGGTACGCCATCATCTTTTACGGGATCCGAGAAACTTTTTTGGTTGAACGGGTAGTCGACGGAATGATATCTAGTGATATTTGTTATATAGGGGTTGAATAAGGTTACAAAGCCAACTATAAACCCCAAAACTACCATTAGCCTAAAAGATCTCGTCTCGTATAACTTTTTACTAAAAACCACATACAGGAACAAAATCGATAAAGGCAGAAAAATAAACAAGTTGCTATCTTTAGTGCCCGCTAGTAAAACCAAAGAGGTAAGCAGGCACAGGTAGTATAGAGGCTTCTGACTGTTCTTTAACAATAAGACCAGAGAAGAGAGGCCGATTATCAGGACCTCGTAGCTTAGGCTGTCTTCCCTAAAGGTAAATATCTGTTCAACATACAAGGTCGTAACAATGGTCAAGAACGCAATAATGGCCGCTAAATATAGATCTATGCCAAGGGTCCCTAAGGTTTGGTAAAAAAGTGAAAAAGCCAGCAAGCCGACAATTAGGTTAATAGCTGTTGCCGAGTCAATGTTATGAGTCAATAAATAAATGCTTGAATCAATAGCCCAAATAATTTTCCCATATCCGCTATCGACCGGTTCGTCTATAGGGTTTGTCAGCTTGATGGGTTGTGATTTTTCGTATATAGGGTTCCATTTATTCGATAACTCAATAACCGCTGACTCGTGATAATCTTGGCCGTCATAACCCGTGTCATATGTATGCCCAAAAGCCGCGGCTAGCCCCAAAAAAATTAAAGGGGTGATTATGGCTCCGGCAATCAAGCATGACCACGTCTTTTTATCGACTTGTTTGAACCATAAATAAACGGCGCACATGCTTATGTATGAGACAAAGGCAGTTATAAGGGTCCAATGATTAATGTATATGTGACAAAAGAAGCCGGTAAATATAAAGAAAGCTAAATATAATAAAAATACGACAGAGTACGCAGTATAACTCTGAACGAATCTCAATAATACCGCTCTCATTCGGCAATATTATCACAAATCCAACGGGGCAACTTACATGCTTGGCGGAGAGAGAGGGATTCGAACCCTCGCGGGGGATTGCTCCCCCCTATCGATTTAGCAAACCGACCCCTTCAGCCTCTTGGGTACCTCTCCAGACCGACGTATTATAGCTGATTTATCTGAACTGGCGGAAGGGGTGGGATTCGAACCCACGGTACCATTGCTGGCACGCTGGTTTTCAAGACCAGTTCCTTAAACCGCTCGGACACCCTTCCTTAACGGCGCGCCAAACAAAACGAGGCGGTTTCATTTGAAAGCCCGGTAACAGAGGTGATTATAGCAGCGGGCAAAGATTTATCAAAACCGGCCGGCCCCGGCTCCAGGGGTCGGCTTGGTCCTGCCGTCGGCACTGCGGTACAATAACGCTTATGGCAGAAACTGACAACATACCGGGTTCGGCCGCCGCCAACAACGGCCCGGTACCCCAGCCGGGAACGGTGGTCGCGCCGGGTTCGTCCGGACCCGTCCAAGCCGTCCCGCTGCCAACTGCCGCGGCGGCCCAGCCGCCGCCAACCGCCGTAATACCGCCTGCCGGCCCAGCCCCGGCTCTGCCCCCTGCCGCGCCGCCGGCACCGCAACCGCCACCGGCAGCCGAAGAGCCGTTACCCAAACTGGACCTGGGTCCCCTGCCGAACGAAAACGACAATGACACGGTTACCTGGACGGCTTCGGAGTTTGTAGCCCGGGAAAAATCTTCTAAGTGGTATCTCAAACTCGCCATCGCCACGGTTCTAGTGGCAATCCTGACTTTTGTTATCGCCCGTGACCTGGTGTCGGTCAGCGTAATCATAATCGCCGGCATCCTGCTGGGTATCTACGGGACCCACCAGCCGCGGCAACGCGAGTACCAGCTGGACCAGCTGGGCATCGGCATCGCCGGCAACTACCATAGTTATGATGAATTCAGGTCTTTCACGGTGGCGCCGGAAGAGGCTTTCGCAGGCATTGTTTTGATGCCGCTGAAGCGGTTCGCCGTGCCCCTGACTATTTATTACGCCCCCGAGGACGAAGAAAAGATTCTAACTATCCTGTCAGACCACCTGCCCTTTGAAGAATACCGCGGCGACGCTGTCGAAGACTTGATGCGCCACATCCGCTTTTAGGCCCGGCGGGGCCATTTATTGGGGGCGGCGGCCGGGGCCGGCCGGCTTATTGCTTGCCGAGCTTTTCTTTGCGGCTTAGCTTACGTTCCATGCGGTGGATGAAATCATGCTTAGCATGTTTGCTATCCCACTTATCGAATTGTTCCATTAAGGCTTCGGCTTCTTCGCTGGACATGGCTAGACTCCTTTATATTTATATTGTGCTAGCAATTATCGGGCTTATGGCTTAAATAATGCTGTAAACTTTTTCACTGCGGCGTGGCCAAAGACGCCGAGGTGTGCTGTAATAAGGCGATAAGCAGCAAGATCCGCAAAATGAAAATTCTCAATACCGCCCTTAACAAACTGGACAAGTGGCAGCAGCGGCAGGGCTGGTCGGCCCTTACTTATGCGGTTATCAAAAAATACGGCGAAGACGAATCCGGCCGGCAGGCGGCGCTGCTGACTTATTACGGCTTCCTGTCCTTGTTCCCGGTGCTGTTGGTACTGACAACCGTGACCAGTGTCTTGGCCGGCAAACATCCCGGTTTGCACAACGATGTCATCCGCAGCACGACTACCTACTTCCCGGTGCTTGGCAACCAGCTGGCGGACCACATAAACACCTTGCACAGAAACGGCTGGGCGTTGGTCATAGGGCTTATCTTCACGTTCTACGGTACCCGCGGCGTAGCTGACGCTTTTCGCCGCGGCGTGCAGCACATATGGCAAGTGCCCAAAAGCCAGCGGCTAACTTTCCCGCGGACCATCCCCAATAGCCTGGCCATAGTCCTGGTCGGGGGTACCGGCTTCGTCATCGCCTCGATCAGTACCGGTTTGGCGGCGGCCGCCGGCCATGGCCCGGCCTTCCGGCTGCTTTCGGTAGCCGTCAATCTGTTCGTGCTTTTTTGGCTGTTTACTTTTCTGCTCAACGCCTGTTTGCCCCGGCATGTGCCCATCAAGGACACCAGGTCGGGCGCGCTGGCCGCGGCCATCGGTTTAATAATCCTGCAGGCGCTCGGGGGCTACTTGCTTAGGACCGAGCTTAAGAGGCTTGACGCCCTGTATAGCTACTTCGCTATCGCCTTGGGTCTGCTGTTCTGGATCTACCTTCAAGCCCGGCTGTTATATTACGCCGTGACCTTGGCCGCGGTCAGGTCCCAGCACCTCTGGCCGCGTAGTTTGCATGATAAAAAATATAGCTCGCCGGAATAAAACAAATCCGGGACCTCTTAACTTAAATAATTGCGCCACCATACGCGGGGCTTGCCTGAAGCTCTGGTGCGAACCGTTTGGGTACTGCTCATAGTGCCGACCTCCCTTTGACCTTACGGTTTTAGAATAAATCAGCCGCTCCAACAGTGCTGTTAATATTCCTACAGTCAAGCTGTCTGGGGGTGTCCGTGCCTTTCCGTTAACGTATACTTAAACGGTGGCCGCTCAGCAAAGTCTCAGCTTGGCCAGCAATACTATGTCTCAATCAAGGTATATCAATGAATAGACGGCGCCAGGACTTCAACCGGAGTTATTCATACTCCTACCCCGTCGCGAGACCCAAACCCCGTAGGCGGTTCAAGCGGGGCTTAACCCTGACGTCCCTTTTCGTGATCACCTTCCTGGTGATTTTGGCTGCCAAATCCCTGCTGCCATCGATGCAGTCTAAGGCTCATGGCCAAAGCCTGTCCGCCCTGAACTTGACCAAAAAATCAGCTCCCATCAACCAGGCCCTGATGGCCTCCCAAATCAACCAGGTCATCAACAACTCGAACCTGGAAGTCGGCGTTTCGATCATCGACCTGACCAACAGCCAGCGTTACGACTACGGCTTGGGCGATACGGAATATATCGCCGCCAGTACCACCAAGCTGCTTAGTGCCAGTCTCTTCCTGCATGATGTGGAACAAGGCCAGGACAGTCTAAGCCAGCCGCTGGGCGACTCGACCGCTCAAGCCGAAATGCAAAAGATGATCGTTATCAGCGACGATGACGCCTGGGAAGACTTCAACAATCTGCTCGGCCACCCCGCCCTGCTCCAATACGCCAGGAGCCTAGGCATGAACAGCTACGACCCTGATAACAACACGATTACCTCGGACGATCTGGCGCTGCTGCTGGAACGGCTGTACCAGGGCAAGCTCCTGAACACCCAGCACACCAACCTGCTGCTGGGCTACATGGCCAAAGCCGACTACACCCAGTATATCGGCGCCGTCATACCGTCAGGCGTCAAGTTTTACCATAAGATCGGCTTTCTCGACGACAGGGTAATGGATGCCGCCATCATCGATAACGGCCGCCATCCCTATGTCTTGGTCATCTTCACCAAAGACCCGTCCGGCGACAGTTATAACCAAACCGAAGGCGCCGAGGTCTTCCACGATATCACTACCGCCACCCTGACTGCTTTCACGCACTGATCCCGGTTTTCAGATGACGGTTTTCCAGTAGTACCAGAAGCGGGTCAACAGCAGGCCAAAAATAAACAGGTACCACACCAGAAGGACATCGCCATGGTGAAGCCGCAACCAGGTCTTTACTTTCGGGGGAAGCAACCCCAGCTTTAGGTTCCCTTCGCCTACGTTATACAAGGTCGTATACCAGAGCACGGGCGGGACTATCATCCACACCGCGAAACAAATCGGGCAAATGGCGTGTATGCGGTAAACCCCTTCAAAAAAGAGGTAAACGAAAAAGCAAAAACCCGCTAACGCAACATAATTGATGCTTAGCCAGAGCCACTTTTTGAATGCCGCCCCGGCGAGCAGGGCCAGTCCGAGCGTGGCCAGGGCGCTGAAGCCCATTAGCCCGAATATCGTATTAGGCACACCCAGCAAGCTGGCCTGCTGAGTTTTCATGACCGAGCCGCAGCTTAATATGGGGTTGATATTGCAAGAGGGGTGGTAGGCCGGGTTCTTGAGGACCTGGATCTTGTCATAGGTCAGGGCAAAAGAGGCCGCGCAACCGATGATGCCTGCTATCAGGAATATATACGGTAGCGTTTGCTTAAGGGTAACTCCCCTTTTCAAGGGCTTAGGCGTGGATTTTGGCACTTCTCTATTCTCTCATAATAATTAAATGCCAGGTCCGGTTCAGCCATTCAAACTGGCTTTTATTTCGGCAGCCAATTCCGGGTTCCACATGGCCCCGGTCGCCGACTGGACCACGTCGGCCCCGGCCAAGCGGTAGTCCTGGAAATCTTTCACGCCCATAACGCCGCCCACGCCGATAATTTCGTAGTCCAGGCCAAGAGCTTTGCGTAAATCGGCAAGCCGCTTCGTCATATCGATTCCGGCCCACTTGATGCTGGCGCCGCAAAGACCGCTTTTCAGCCGGTTTGGTCCCGGCAGGGCTTGCTTGCCGGCAGTATCGACGACGGAAGCGGCGATAGTATTAATGGACGAGACCGCGGCCACGTAAGGCGCCATGGCTTCCACGACCCTTTTTAATAGCTGCTGCTGGCCGCCGCTATAATAGCCGATCTTAGCGATTAGCGGGACGTTGCCTATAGCCTGGCTGACTTTACGGCAAATGGCCTCAACCGACTCGGGTGTATAGCAGAGGACGCCCTCGTTGGCGACGTTCGGGCAGGATAGGTTTACCTCAATGGCTTTGGCCCCGGCGGCCACGGCCAGCCCGGCCGCAAGCGCAAAATCGTCAAAATAATCGATATCCGTGAACCCGGGCTGTATAGTGCCGACTACGCTCATAACCACTAGCTGGCCTTCCCGCTCCGCCTTGAGGGCTTTTTGCAGATCTTCTACCCAAAACGCCGGCCCCTTAGAAGGGTTGCCGAAGGAATTCGTAATCGTAAGCGAAGCGGCGTCGCGCTTAGTGCTTTGCTTGCCGACTAGGGGGAGGGACGCTTTTTCCAGCGTTAAATCCCCGTCAACGTCAACGTATATGACATTCGGAAAAGCATTACACTTGAAGGCCACGCTGCGCTGTGTCTTATAGCAAACGATATCAAAGCCTTTGCGCAGGGCGGCTATAACGTAATTGCTATTGATGAGCGGCCCGGCCGCGATGCCGAAAGGCGAGTAGACCGGGTAACCTAAAAATGAATACTGCGGTTTACCCTGATCGCGGTAGCGCAAGGGTTTGCTAAACGCCCCGAACGGCCCATTGTCAAAGTTATCCTCATAGGTTTTCGCCGGGTCATAGATTGGCTTCTTAGGGGCGGTTGTCACGTTGGATTTAGATTACCATACTTCGCCTCGACAGCGTGCCGGCCGCGATTCAGGGGTTTGCCACAACCGACCACCAAGGCACCTGTTTGGCGATGTAGTTATCAAGCGACCATACGCCCTTCGACGATAACCTGTCCAGGCCGTATAGCGACAAAAAGACGATGGTGTAAATAATGCCCGTCCCGATATCGGTAGAGGTTGCGCTGTACGGACCGCCGAAGCCTTCGGCCACGGCCCAAATAAGTAAACTGAAAACGGCCGCTGACAAGTATGTTACACGCCGGGCAATTCCAAGAATCAACGCCAACGCTATCAACGTTTCGATTATGGTCACCAGCCAGGCGAACAGATGCGGATTATGAGAAAGCAGGCGAACCCAGAAGTTAAACCAGCCGCCGAGCCAGCTCGGCTGCCCCGCCCCGGCGCCTTTGATCTGGTCAAGAAACCCAGTCTTAAACGCCGGCTGCCATTTGAAGGCGGCGTCAATACCCCAAATCAGACCAAAAACAATCCTTAATATAGCGACGTGCTTTGATAAGTGCGCGGATGAATTCTTAGCAGCCATAGTCTAAGGATAATGCCCAAACCCCAACTAATCAATGATGCTTATGCTTGGTACACCCGGCAGGATTCGAACCTACGACCTTTGGCTCCGCAAGCCAACGCTCTATCCAGCTGAGCTACGGGTGCGCATGCAACAGGGGTAATTCTAACACGTTCTCCCGGTAAAAGCTACAGTGCTATAATTCCATCTGGCCGGGGAGAGGTGACCGAGTGGTTGAAGGTGCTGCTCTCGAAAAGCAGTGTACCGGCAACGGTACCGTGGGTTCGAATCCCACTCTCTCCGCCATTTATCAAAAGAGCTTACTGAATGAGGCGCGGCGGCCGGGGCCGCGGCGGGTTTTTGCCGATCGGCGGCAACGGTTTTGGCGGTTGCGGCGAGGGGCCGGAATCCGGACCCGGGATTTCCGGCGCCGATGTCGGCGGTTCGCGGTGCGGCGCCAAGCGCAGGCTGCCGGCGTCTACCGGCGCGCTACCGTCTTGAGGGCCGGAATCGTCGGACCTTATGCCATGGCTCGGCGGTGCGTTCTTACCCTGGCGGCTCTTGAAAAGCAAGCCAAATATTACCATCGCTGCCACTATGAATACTATGCCGAACAACAGGTAATTAGCTACCAGCTGCGGTTCAAGCTGCCGCAGAAAGTCGCTGATCGGCTGTTTGAAATCGCTGCCCCAAGCGCCCTTGATCGAAATACCGGCAAACTTGTTGACCATTGCGTCGGCCACGAGCTTATAAGCAACCAGGATTATGCCGGCCACCAGCAGAACGGCGCCGATCCGCCGTACTCCGCGCCGCCGCTCAGGCGATACGAAGAAGATTCCCAGGCCGCTCAGGATCGCCAGGCCGCCCAGTATCCAAGGCAATTTGACACTTATCCGATAGGCTTTCGGCGCCCACGAAAGCTTCTTGTAATACGGTTGGCCTTGGCTGGTGCTGTTAGCCTGCCCCAACTCGTTCTGGTTCAGCGAAGCCGCCGTAATGACCGGATTGCTCAGGAAATCACCGCTGTCATTAACCTCCTGGGCCACCTGGGCCGCCTCGCTCTTGGGGTCGACGGTCGACGGCCGGCACTTAACCGATAACAGGTCGACCGGTATCGACAGCTGCGACAGCTGCTGGGCGGAACATACCGGCAAACTGGCCAAGCGGGACTGCACGGCCTGCCCGACTTGCTGGGCAAAATCCTGCTTGGCCGAGCTTAGGTCTATTTTGAAGTCCGGCGAGGACTGCTTGCCGTTCAGCCAGTCGTAGTTGCTGTTAATGAAGGTATTGACGCTCTGTTCGATCAAGCTGGGAGAAAAAGCGGCTTCGGCCGCCTGCTGAACCAGCGGGTCGCTCAACGAAACCGAGCCGGAATTCCCGCCGTCGGCACTCGATTTCTCGGCCTGCTGCAATACGGAAGCCGTGACCCGGTCATAAATCTTGCTGTTGGCCAGCGAACTTTCAAGCTTAGCCGGCGCCAAAGCTCGGTTTATATCCATGGCCGCGACCCCGCCGACCAGAGAAATAAGCAGCACCAAAGCCAATAAATGCACAAACCCCTTACGCAGCCAAATCATTACCCCATTGTAGTCGAAACCGCTTGTTTTTGGTACAGCTGCCAAAGCTTTCGGCGGAACAAAAAGAGCATTGTGACCTCGTCGGCCGCCAAAACGTTTCAGTCCAAACCCCAATATGAGCGATAGGCCGGAACCAGCTAATAATACTAACGCGACCAGCCACCCTATAGGCAGTCGGCGCGGGCTATTTCCGAACCCCGGCCTTATTAAGGTCTTGAAGTCTGCCGCCGAAGCCGTAATGGCACCTATTCGTACCCGGCCGACGATACCTGCCGCACTGAACGACTTGTCAACTCCCCGTCCGGCTAAGAGGCTGGTGACAATAGCGGAGGAGCTGACAGCTAAACTATTGCCCGCGATACTGCCCATAGCCCCTCCCTGTAAGCTATTAGAACTACCTCTGTCGCCCAAGCTCTTCGACCCGCCTGGCTCTATTGTCAGAGGCTGGCCGATAGACCCGTCGCAAACGTCATCGATCCCGTCGCTATCGGTGTCATGGCCGCTATCGACGGCCCCCGGACAGCTATCGGCACTATCGGCTAGGCCGTCACCGTCACTATCATCAGAACCGGCCGTTACATAAACCGGCTGCCTGATATCCACCGGCTGGCCGGCCTGGCCCTGTCCGATAATATCGACGGTGTGGCCGCCGGCCGGGATGCCGGCCGGCAGAGTGATGTTGCCGACTATATCGGCGTTAGCGCTGCTCGCTACGGTCCCCAGCAACACTCCCGCTGAGCCGTCCAGCCTTACGGCGTAGGAGACGCTGGCCTTCAGACCATCGAGCGCCCCATCGGCTCGCAGGGCCGTGCTTTCCCCTACGTTTACCGCTCCCGGCAACAGCTTATCGTCAGGTACCAGAGCGTTTATCGTCCGACCCGTCTTAGGGGCATCCAAGATGGCTTGCCCGCCAGTATCGGAGGTCACGGTTGGCGCAACCCCCAAGTTGCGAGTCTGTTCAATGATTGCTTGCTCGAGCAAAGCCTGGCCTAAGGCGTTCGGATGGTAGCTTTCTTTACCAAAGACCCGGATTCCCAGCACGCTGCCGTCGCTACCGGCCGTCAGGCCGTTGACAGCCACGTTGAAGCCCGCCGTTTCACATAAACGATGCCCGGCCAGAGCGCGGCTGACATCAACGTAAGCTACCCCGGCGTTGGCGCTTGCTTGGCGGATGGCGCTATCAAGGTAGTCGATCGTTTCTTCGGCGAAGGTCAGCTCATCCTTATTAAGATGAACATTTAGGCCGCAGTTGCCGTCATCCACGGTGATCTGGGGGTAGCCTATGGCGTAAATCCGTCCCCCGGGATCTTCATCCGCCAACTGTTTATACAGTGCCGTCCAGCGCGGTATGGTGCGGTCAATCAACTGAGTTAGTTCAAACCGGTCTTCGTAGGTGGCATAGCAGGTATTACTTGTGTCATGAAGGCCTAAATGGGGCGCCACACAGTCCCTGACGATATCGCCGAAGCCGACGTCGTCACCGCCGGCCGAGACCGTCATAATACCCGGCTGATATTGCCGCACGAATCGTTGTTGCGCCACGTAACCGGGCAGGTAACCGGCCATAATCGAATTCAGCAGCGCCGGTTGCGACTGTTGCAGCTGGCCAAAATTCAGTACGCCCCTAACCTGTCCGCGGTAACTTGAAGAGCCGCTGGCGAGATCATTAATAACCGCGCCCGAGCAGGCCACCGAATGGCCACCGGCACTACTGAAAAGCGCCCGCCGCAAAAGCAAGGGGTAAGAGTTGGCGGACAAGTGGCACATGTTATCTGCGGTATCGGTCCCCGACAAGTAGTCAAAGGCCCCTTCGCCAGAGGTATATGAGTCGCCCAAGGCCAGGTAGTCGGTTAGCGGGCCTATGCTCTCCCGCGGCGCCAGTTCGTACAACCCGCCTCCGTCAGGACCGGTAGTCCGGATATCAAAGCTCAGCAGGTTCTTATCAACAAAGCGCAAATGCCTTATAGCGTGAAAATCAGTGATCTGCTGCCTGACAAACGGCATGTAATCATGCATGGCGCACTGCTGCGGCTGCAAACCTTTCATGATCCCGTCGCAAGCCGACAGGTCATACAGCCTTAAAACCGCCGCGTCGTCATTGTTGATCGCCACGTAATCCCCGTCACCGCTGATCGCTACCTGGGACTTGAGCAGTCCGGGGCTGCCGGTCGCGCCGAACGCCGGAGCGAAAGCCGCCACGTCCAAGGTTGCCAGGTTGACCCGGATGAAAGAGCCGTTCAGCGTTTCGGCTGCCAACCAGTCGCCGTTATCAGAAAAGGCTATAGTTTGAGGGTTGACCACCAGTGCCTGGCCGGCCGGATCCCTGAGCAATAAATCGGGGCCGGCCGTCAATTTCTTGCCGGTCAACCTGGCAGACGCGTCCCGCTGATCCTGCATGGCCTCTATGGGATTTCTGTAAAACCCAACATATGCCCCGCCGGTACTGGCAGGTTCAAGCGCTATCAACCCGCCTGCCTGGGGCCAGGGCACCGAAACTTGCCCTGACGCGTAAGGCAACAGCGGCAAGCCCTCATCCGTGCCATTAAATACGACCATTTCGCTGTCGGCATCCATCAGCCCGAAAGCCGTCGCCATGAAGCAGCCTGTTTGCACGGTTCCGCTATTCGGCAACCTGTACTCCATAGGCGTACAGTCCAAATTACTCAAGAAATTCGGCTCGCGCTGAAGGCTGTCGATGGCGCTAACCCGTTTTAAAGTCATAACCTTGGGCGAGGCCCAGTCCGGCCCCGCATCGGCCTCGCCGCCTGCCCTGTCCAACACCAGGCTAAGCAGGCAAGCGAACAGCAACGTCCCGACCAGGAGGTACGCCAGTTGCCGAGCTAACCATCCCCACCCTGAACCTGACTGCTTCATGAGGTCTAGGCTATTGCCAGGCTGCCTCCGCAGGCAAGCATAAGCGGCCGCGAAACAGCCGAAGTTAAGGATTATTTAATCTTCCCTGCCCTGGCGAGGCTATATAATGGGGGCATGGAAGACAGTATCTTTACTAAGATTATCAAGGGTGAGATTCCCTGCCATAAGGTTTATGAGGATGACAAAGTGCTGGCTTTTCTGGATATCCATCCCAAGCAGCCTGGCCATACGCTGGTCGTACCGAAGAAACAGGTGGAATTCGTGTGGGATCTTGATGACGAAGACTATCAGGCGGTAATGGCGGTGGCTAAGCGCGTGGCCCTCCGGATTCGCGGCATTCTGGGCAGCCCGTATGTCGGCGAACTGGTCGTGGGCGTTGACGTGCCGCATGCCCACGTCCATGTTTACCCCTTTGAAACTATCGAAGAATCCCGTTTCATTCCCGACCCCAATGGCGAACCCGACCACGCGGCCCTGGCGGCTATGGCCCAAAAACTTGCCTTTTAGGCTACAATAGAACTGGTATGGATTTTCTCTACTCTTTATTCTTCGGGGCGGGCGTCGCGGCGTTCTCGTACACCAGGATGGGCCGGCGGGTCGGCTACGGTAACACGCAGAACGTGACAGTCGTTATCGGCGTCATCTTCGTCCTGACGACAATCGTTTTCTTCACCATTCTCAAGTTTATCCTCAACGTCTAAATAGCCGTTTAATACTAATTAGGGCTTGGCTTTCTATCTGTTAACTGATATTATCAGGCTATGGATGAGAAGGACCTGGGTAAACGGCTCCAAGCGGCGCGCCAAGCTGCCGGCTTGACGCAGCAGAAACTCTGCCAGCAAGCCAACCTTAGCTTCTCGACGCTGACCAAGATTGAACGCGGGGCCATCAAGTCGCCGTCGATCTTTACCATCCAATCAATAGCTACCGCTCTGGGCGTCAGTCTTGATGATCTGGTCGGCCAGGCCAGCCACGCCAATAACCGCCGGCGGCTGAGCAAAAGCAAGACCGGCGTCAGCTTCGTTTACTTCGATGTCAACGGCTGCCTCATCAACTCGCCGCAGCGGGCCATGGCCCGGCTTTCGCAGGCGACCGGCGCGCCTTCCGACATCGTCGAAATGGCTTTCTGGCACTACAACGACGATGTCTGCCGCGGCACTATGAGTATGAGCGACTTCAATGCCAAGCTGGCCAAGCGCCTCGAGGTAGACGAGGTCAAGTGGCAGGATTATTACCTGGAGATGGTCGAACCGATCGAAAAGATGCAGGAGCTGCTCAAATGGGCTGCCGATAACTACAAAGTCGGTTTGATGACCAACATCATGCCGGGTTTGTTGAGCTCTCTGCGCCGCGGCGGCCAAGTTCCTGACCTGCCCTATGACGCCGTTATCGACTCGTCGGAGATGGCAACTATCAAGCCGGAGGTCAAAATGTATGAAACGGCCCAGCAGTTAGCCGCTTGCCCGCCCTCGGAAATCCTGCTGATTGATGATTCCAAAGTCAACTTGATGGCCGCCGAGAAGCTCGGTTGGCACGTCTTATGGTTCGATGAGGTGCACCCGGAGGAGTCGGTCGAACGCGTGCGCGCCGCCCTCGAGCCCGCCGCTTAACGGCTGGCTCAAGAGACGTCGAAGCGTTTTCGTTCCTGGTCGATGGATTCGAGCAGGGCTTTGGCTTCGGCCAGCTGGTCTTTGGTCTGGGCGACGACTTCGTGCGGGGCGTTTTTGACGTAGGCCTTGTTGGCCAGGCGGCCTTCCAGCTGTTTAATGACGGCCGACTGGGCGCCGCGCTTCCCTTCCAGTTCTTCCAGGTAAGTCCGGGCCGTGGCTTTGTCAATGTCCAGCCAACAACGGTGCCTGGTCCCTATCAGGTACAGTCCGGTGCCGTCCTTAACTTCGGTAACGGCCTGCAAACGGCTTAGGCGTTTGATGGTTTCGGCATTGTCGCGCAAGAAAGGCACGTCGGTGTAATAGAGAGTGACGCCGGCAACCTTGAGAGCGTTCAGGATTAGACGCGTCTCTTTGACGATGGTCTGGATTTCGGCGAAGTCGGCGGCTTGCCGCTTGTCGCTTTTGGGTACGGCTTGCAGCACGCGGGTCGCCAGGACTGAATCACCTTCCCAGGCCAATGTTTGCCAGACGGTTTCGGTTACGAACGGCGCAAACGGGTGGGCCAGTGTCAGGACGGCCTCTAGCAGATAGGCCAGCAGCGGCTTGTTTGGCGCCGCTTTGCTGGCTTCGATGTACCAGTCGGCCAGGTCGTCCCAAACGAAGTGGTACAGCTTCTCGTAAGCCTCGCTAAAGCGGTAGTTGTCCAGGTCGGCCGCTGTTTTTTCTTGGAATTGTTGTAATTTACTCAATATCCAATGGTCGGCCGCCGCGACCGGTTTCACGTCTTCCCTGCCCGTCTCGTCACCGACGATGTCTTCGATGTAGCGGGCAATGTTCCAAAGCTTGTTGCAGAAGTTTCGGTTAGCCTCGAGCTTGCCGCCGCCCCAGCTCTGGTCGTTGCCCGGCGAGACACCCATGATGAGGGCCATACGCAGGGCGTCGGCGCCGTATTTGGGGATGATATCCAGGGGGTCGATGATTGAGGCCGGGCGGCTTTTACTCATCTTTTTGCCGTCTTCGGCGCGGACTAGGCCGTGCAGGTAGACGTCTTTGAACGGTACCTGGCCCGTAATGTAGGTCGTCGCCAGGATCATTCTTGCTACCCAGAAAAATATAATGTCCCAGCCGGTCTCCATGACGCTTGTCGGATGGTAGGCTTGGAAGTCGGGGCTTTGCTTGAGCAGGTCGTTGAGCGATAGGTCATAATTCTGCGCCAGTTCGGGGTCGATCAAGGTGCTCCAGGTCCAGAGGGCCGAGCTGAACCAGGTGTCAAGGGTATCAGGGTCTTGTTCCCATTCGTGCCAGCCCTCGCTGCTGTCGGTCGGCGGACGGACGCCGGCGTAGGTCTCCTGCCGGCCGTCGGTGTCTGTGCGGTACCAGACCGGAATCCGGTGGCCCCACCAGATCTGGCGGCTGATACACCAGTCGCGCAGGTTGTCGATCCAGTGGAAGTAGATCTTCTCAAAGCGTTTGGGGATGATGTCGATATCGCCGTCGCGAACTACGGCTTGCAGGACCTCTTTGAGGCTTTGCTTCTTGCCTTTCCAGTCGACGGCCGGCTTGTTGACGTCGACGAACCACTGCAAACGGATCTGCGGCTCTATAACGCCTTTGCCCCGTTCGTTAATGGCTACGTTGTGCACGTACTTGTCGTCGGTTTTCACGACCAGGCCCTTTTGCGTCAGCTTGTCAATGATCTTCGGCCGGGCTTCGGCTATGGGCAGACCGGCGAATTCGCCGGCGATCGGCAGCAGTTTCCCGTGAAAGTCTATGATCTGCTCCTTGTCCAAGCCGTGGCGTTCGGCAATCTCGAAGTCGGTGTGGTCGTGCCAGGGCGTGATGGTCATGACGCCGGTACCGAACTTCGGGTCGACGGCCTCATCCTTGATAACGGTAGCCGTGACCTTGCCGTTAATCCACTCGGCCTCGAAAGTATCGCCGTGCTTGTATTTGGAGTAGCGCTTGTCATCGGGGTGCATGACGACGTACTTGTCGCCGAATTTAGTTTCGGGCCGGGCGGTACCGATCTCGAACGGACCGTACTTCAGGGTATAGAACTTCCCCTGCTCTTCCTGGTAAGTCACCTCGTCGTCCGAAACGTTAGTCTCCAGGTTCGGGTCCCAGTTAACTATCCGGTGGC
Source organism: uncultured Candidatus Saccharibacteria bacterium (assembly GCA_963716945.1). Classification (GTDB taxonomy): domain Bacteria; phylum Patescibacteriota; class Saccharimonadia; order Saccharimonadales; family UBA4665; genus DASRLG01. Next base: position 197,718 of record OY970322.1, read on the forward strand.
CTCTGTAAATCAAGCCGTCATCATACATCCGGACGAAGGTCTCGTTGACGCAGCGGTTCAAGGCGTCGTCCAAGGTGTAGCGCAAGCGCGTCCAGTCGGCGCTGGCGCCGATGGCCCGCATTTGGGTCAGCATCGTATCACGGCTGCCGCCGACGAATTCCCGGGTACGCTCCAAGAAGGCTTCGCGGCCGATTTTGTGCTTGTCGGTTCCCTCTTCGACCAGTTTGTTCTCGATAATGGCGTTCACCGCTAGGGCGGCGTGGTCGGTGCCGGGCAGCCAGAGCACGTCCTTGCCCTGTTGGCGGGCGTTCCGGGCCATGATATCCTGCAGCGTCAGGAACAGGGCGTGGCCGATGCTGAGGGTGCCGGTCTCGTTGGGCGGCGGCATGCTGATCGAGAAATGCGGTTTGCTGCTGAGGGGGTCAGCCGTAAATGCCCCGCTCTTCTCCCAAAGGGCGTAAATGTCGCTCTCGTACTGTCCCGGCTCGTAGACCTTAGGCAACTTCATGACCTACATCATACCACCTCTGTAAAAATTAACGAAGCACGATACCCGGCACTGAAGAAACCGGCGAACAAAAACCAAACTACATGGACAGGTTGGGGCTGACTTCCAGGCTGTAGGGGTCGGCGGGCTCCCGTCCGAGAGAGGCTTTGAAGCAGGCAAGGGCCGCGACCATGGCGGCGTTGTCGGTACAGAGTTTCGGGTCGGGGTAAACGATAGGCAAGGGCAGGGCGGCCGACAATTGGCGGCGCAGTTCGCGGTTGGCGGCGACTCCGCCGGCCAGTACGACGCTGCGGGGGCCGAATTCCTCGTAAGCCGTTTTTGCCTTGCCGACGATGGTTTCGACGGCGGCCCGCTGAAAGCTGGCGGCAATATCGGCCTTCTGGGCCGCGGAGAGGCGCTCTGGCAGCTTCGTCGAGGGAAAGTCATAACTTTCCCCGATTTGGGCCTGGGCAAGGCGCAGAACGGCTGTTTTTGGCCCGGAGAAGCTGAAGTCGTATTTATCCATTTTTGCCTTGGGCAGGTCAAAGGCGTTGGCGTCGCCGCGGGCGGCGGCTTCGGCAACCGACGGGCCGCCGGGGTAGGGCAAGCCGAGCATTTTGGCGACCTTGTCGAAAGCTTCGCCGATGGCGTCATCCTGGGTTTGCCCGAGCACGGCGTAGTCGAAGTGATCCTGGAAAAGTACGAGCTGGCTGTGGCCGCCGGACACGATGATGGCCAGCAGGGGGAATTGGGGCTGGGCAGCAGGCATCCTGTAGCCGGGGAGGGCCGTTTCGGTCAAGAAGTTGGCGTAAACGTGGGCCTCGACATGGTTAATGCCGTAGAGCGGTTTGCCGAGCGCTATGGCCAGGGTACGGGCCGTCATGACCCCGATTAAGAGACTGCCGCCTAGACCGGCACCGTACGTCACGCCGAGAGCGTCGATATCGTCCCAGCCGCAGGCGGCCTCGTCGAGCGCCTGCTTGATTACCGGCAGGATGGCCTCGATATGGCTGCGGGCGGCGATTTCCGGCACGACGCCGCCGTATTCGACATGGAGATCCATGCTGGAGGCGACGGCATTGCTGAGCAGCCGCCGGCCGTCTTCGACTACCGCCGCCGCCGTCTCGTCGCAACTGGTCTCGATGCCTAAAATTTTCATCAGGTTACAGTATACTGAGAGGCATGAATATTCGGAAAGCCGTCAAGCGTCTCATCCCGTCCGGATTGTTCGCGGCCGTCGAACCTTACGGACATCTCACGGAGGCCGTCATGCTCAACACGCTGAACGGTTTTCCGGGACGGGGCATGAAAGTTATCGGCGTTACGGGAACTAACGGCAAGACCACGACTTCGTTCTTAATCCACCGGATGCTGCACGAAGCCGGCTATAAAACCGGCCTGATGAGCACTATAGGCTATGGCGTTGGCATGGACATCAAGCCCCAGATTCACCACATGACCAATGTCAGCGTGCCGGAACTGATGCAGCGCCTAAAGGTCATGAAGGCTCAAGATATCGACTGGCTGGTCCTGGAAACGACCTCCCATGCCTTGGCCCAGCACCGGGTCTTCGGCGTACCTTATTCGGTAGCTGTCATGACCAACGTGACGCACGAGCATCTCGACTACCACAAGACTTTCGAACGCTACCGGGACGCCAAACGCCGCCTGTTCAAGCTGGCCGACCGCAACCGCAAGGGCTTGCGGACCGGTGTTATAAATGCCGAAGACCCGAGTGCCGCGCTGTTTGCCGGCGACATCAAGAACCCCGTGCTTTACGGCGTTGACAAAGGTGAAGTCAGGGCCGAAAACGTCGAACTTTCGCCCAAAGGCGTCAGTTACCGGGTAACGGTTGACGGCACCGCCTACAATATCCGCTGCCGGATTCCGGGCAGTTTCAATGTCTATAACTCGCTGGCGGCGGTCTGCGTCGGCATTAAATTGGGTTTGACCAAAGAACAGATCGAGAAGGGAATTGCCGCGCTGGAGAGCGTCGAAGGCCGGATGACCAGAATAGACGAAGGCCAGGCCTTCGACGTCATCGTGGATTTCGCGCATACGCCGGACAGCTTCGAAAAATTACTGAAAGATTTGCGGCCGGTCGTCAAAGGCAAGCTGATTGTCATGTTCGGCCAGCCCGGCCGCCGCGACGAAGCCAAAGGCCGGACCCAGGGAGAGATTGCCGGCCGGTATTGCGACGAAGTGATTGTTACCGAAGAAGATGACCGGGACATTGACGGCCAAATGCTGATGGACCAAGTCGCCGGCGGCGCCGAAAAGGGCGGCAAAACCCGCGGCCAAGACCTGTTCCTAGTACATGATCGGACCGAAGCTATCAGCTTCGCCCTTAAGCGGGCCGGCAAAGGCGACACCGTATTGCTGCTGGGCAAAGGCCACGAAAAGACCATGGAAAGTGCCGACGGCGAACACCCCTGGGACGAAATCGGCACCGCCCGCAAGGCGCTAAATAGCCCAAAATAAATTAGCTCAAGTAGTTTACAATATTAACATTTTGTGTTAGTATAATGCTAATATGACCCATAAAAGCGGCGACCCGACACAAAAACCAGATCTGCCGGCCCTGCCGCCCGACGTTCTGGCCGACGAGGCTATACCCGGTATGTTCCGTCTCGGGGATGATACCCGGAATCGGGAAACCCTGGCCGACGGTATCCGTGTCTTGTCTTGGAGAATGCGCAGCGATGATGTTGAGCTGGCGCCGGTTGCCGGTTGGGATGTTTTCCCCCTGGAAACAGAAGGCGGCATCGGCCGGCTGCAATTACCGCCCGGCACCCGCAGCGCTTATAGCGTCCTGTCCGGCCTCGAGGCCTGGTCGGGTGAAAAAAAGGCCGTTGTCGAGAGGGTTAGCCGGTACATGGGTGATATCCATGCCCGCTTCGGCATTTATGATACGGGTTTCTCATGGAACCAGGTAGGCGTTACCCCGGACCAGCATATTTTCGTCGCACCGCCCAATACCCCTGTCGCCGTGGTTCAGGAACGGCAGACGGCCGAATGGCAAGACATGGCCGTTGACGAACTTGGAATTCTTCTGCAGAGCGACACCGCCAACATCGGCCTTGTCGAATTGTTTACTCAAAGCCTGCAAAGAGACTAGGCACTATGTCGGCTCATCCTGCTGAAGCGCCGGAGATGGAACCGCCCTCTCAGGAGACAGTCGGCCTGGGAATGCTTTCGGAGCGTTACCGGGCCAGCCTATCCCGGACCCAGCGCCTGGCGGCTTCGGTAGGCTCGGAGCTGCCGGTTCATACCATCGATCTCGCGGCCGGCAGCAACATCCCGAGCGAACCGGGTGCCTACCTTTTCGACGAGCAGGTAACAGTTAGCCGCGGCGGTAATATTTTGGCCGCTATGTTTGCGCTTGAACCCAAGACGCTTAGCGGTAAGATCGACTCGGCGCATGCGGTTTTGCCGGGCAAGCTGTCTTTCTTGTATAGCATCAACGGCAAGCTCGCCGAAGGACACCGGTATGTGGCCGCCAAAGGCTACTACAAGAGGGAGCTCGAAGACCGTTTCCGGCGTATGGAAGCTGAAATTCAGATTAGCCGTTCCCAGAGGGAAAGGGGCGAGATAGCGTTTGACCCCATAGCCGTGGTGGTGGCGCCCCCCGAATACAAAGGCAAGCAAACGGATAATTCGGCTTATGAACTGCTGCTGGTTACGGCGCTTGACGAAGGCGTGACCACACTGGACAACCAGCCATGGCAGCTCGGTTTCGACCAAGCTAACCTGGCACTGGCCGAATCGGCCGTTGACGCCCTCGGCAGGTTTAACACCACTATCGGCATGCACGGCGACGCCAAAATCAAAAATGTTGCCCAGGGTCCGAGCGGCCAGACCAGCATGATTGATTTCGAAACCAGCCGCACCATCGATTTGGAAGACCCTTCCAGCGTTGCCGCGGCCGTTAATGAGGACCTGGCTAAACTGTTTAAGTCGCTGAGCGACCAAGGCTTCTTCGAGCGCGAACCTTACCGGGCCCGGGAAGTACTTGAAGCCTTGGCCGAGAAGTACGCCGGACATTGGCAATCACGCTCGCCGGCAGTTCAGAATGCGGTCTACGAAGCGATTATTAACGTCGTCGACAATTGTGTCGGGCAGGTACGGCCGCCGGCTTTCCAAAAAGCCATGGCTTGACCGAATTCTGGCACTCGGGTATGATGAGTGCTAGAAGCAGGTGTTTTGTGCGAGATTACATCTGTTAAGTCTAAACTTATTGGAGGTTCAATATGAGTACACCATTGCAACCCTTGAGCGATTATATCGTCGCCCAGGCCGAAGAAGCGGAGAGCAAGACCGCGAGCGGGCTGTACTTGCCCGACAAGGCGCAGGAGAAGCCCAAAACCGCCAAAGTTTTAGCTGCCGGCCCGAATGCCAGGCAGGTCAAAGCCGGCGACCGGATCGTCTATAAGAGCTATAGCACCACCGAAGTCAAGGTCGGCGGGGAAGACTACATTTTGGTTAAAGAAGAAGACGTCCTGGCGACGGTTAAATAACGCTTTAAACAGGGAGATTGATTGATATGGCAAAGAAAGTATTTTATGACGCCGATGCCCGCGGGCGGGTACTGGCCGGCGCCGAGGTTTTGTACAACGCGGTCAAAACGACAATGGGGCCCAAGGGCCGTAACGTGGTTATCAGCAAATCATTCGGCGCGCCGACCGTCACGCATGACGGCGTGACCGTCGCCAAAGGCGTCGAGTTGGCCGATGTCGATGACGAGACGCTGGGCTACAAAGTCGGCGCCGAACTTATTAAGCAGGCCGCATCCAAGATGAACGACGTCGCCGGCGACGGCACTACGACCGTCACCGTCCTGACTTATCACATCTTGAACGAGGCTAACAAGCTGATTGCCGCCGGGCACAACCCGATGCTGCTGCGCAAGGGCCTGGAAGCTGCCGGGCAGGAAGCCATCGCCCAGCTGGCGGCTTTGTCCGAGGATATCCAGGGCAAGAAGTCGCGTGTCGCCGAAGTGGCGACCATCTCGGCCGGCGACGCCCAGATCGGCGACTTGATTGCCGAGGTGATTGACAAGGTCGGCAAAGACGGCGTCGTCACTGTCGAAGAAGGGCAGGGATTGGAGATGGAATCCGAGGTTGTCGAGGGCTTCACTTTCGACCGCGGCTTCGTCAGCCCTTACATGGTGACCGACACCGCCCGGATGGAAGCCGTTTACGACAAGGCCGCCGTGGTGATTACCGACATGAAGATTGCCAGCGTACAGGAATTCCTGCCGCTGCTTGAGAAACTGGCGCAAGCCGGCAAGAAAGACTTGGTCCTGATTGCCGAGGACGTCGAGGGCGAAGCTTTGGGCACGTTGATTCTGAACCGCCTGAAGGGTGTTTTCAACACTGTAGCTATCAAGGCGCCGGCTTTCGGCGACCGCCGCAAGGACGTTTTGAACGACATCGCTATCCTGACCGGCGCCCAGGTCGTTACCGAAGACCGGGGCATGACTTTCGAGAATGTCGATATCGACGTTGTCGGTTCGGCCCGCCGGGTCATCGTTAACAAGGATGAAACGACCATTATCGAGGGCGGCGGCTCGCCGGCCGAGGTCGCGGCCCGCATCAAGCAGATCAATGCCCAGATCGAAGCCGCTACCAGCGAGTACGACAAGGAAAATCTCGAGAAGCGCCGGGCTGCCTTGAGCGGCAAAGTCGCCGTTATCAAAGTCGGCGGCGCGACCGAAACCGAAATCGAGGAGAAGAAATTCCGCGTCGACGACGCCGTCCACGCCGTTAAGGCGGCTCTCGACGAAGGCATCGTACCGGGCGGCGGCGTGACGCTGATCAACCTGATCGGCAAAGTCAGTAGCAACGCCAGCGATGACACCTCCGTCGCGGCCGGCCGGCTGCTGCTGATCAGGGCGCTGGAACAGCCTTTCCGGATCTTGCTGGCCAACGCCGGTCTGAACGCCGACGAGTGGCTGCCTCAAGTCAAGGCCGGCAAAGCCGGCTTCGGCGTCAACCTAAACGCGCCGGGCAAGCTGGTCGACCTGAAGGCTGCCGGCATTGTCGACCCGTCCCGTGTTACTAAGGAAGCCTTGCAGAACGCCGTTTCGATTGCCGGTACCGCTATGACCATGGGCGCGTTGGTAGTTGATGTGCCTCAAGAAGAAAAGGCCGACCCGGCCGCCGGAATGGGCGGTATGGGCGGCATGATGTAGGTCAAATTAAGCCGGCTTGGTGGGGCTAGGCAGGGAGCACCCCCATGAGTGAAGCTTTGCTGGACCTACAAACTGTACCTATTGAGAGGTATCCGTTGATACGCGTAGTCCGTCATACCCCGTTTGCTTTCTGCGGCTTTGGTATTGACGCCGAAACTTCTGACCCTGTTTTCATAAAGGCTAGAGACCCTGAATTCAGGGATAGTGGTTTGCGGCTAAGTCGGGAAGCCGATATATTAGGACAATTTTCCCATCCGCAAATTCCGCGATTGGTTGAAGACGGTACTGCCGAGTCTCAAGAAGTGCCTTACCTAGTTTCAGAGTTCAAAGGGGGCAGTCTTTATCCCGAACGGTGGCTCGCGGCCTATCCTTATCCGCGTTTAGCGGCGCAAATTTGCCTGTCGGCCCTACAGCCCTTGGCCTACAGTCATGATAGGGATATTCTGCACCGTGATGTCAAAGCCGGTAACCTAACCATGAAGTTTAATGGCGAAGCCGCCCTACTTGATTTTGAACTTGGCATAAATGGTAACGTCCATGGCGCTTTAGATCAAGATAGGCCAGGCGTGGCGACAGGGGAGAGTAGGATTACCAGTTCTGGTGAAGTGTTGGGCACGGCTGATTACATATCACCGGAACGAGCTCGCGGAGAACTGGGAACGGCCCGGAGTGATATTTACTCCATGGGGGTAGTCCTCTACAAGCTTCTCTACGGCAAGCTACCTTTTACGGCAGGACTCGACATAGTGGTTGCTAGAAAACATTGTTTTATGGATATCGATCTAGCCGATACGGATCGAGATATTCCGGAAGCGCTGACGGCAGTTATAGAGACTGCTACCCAAAAGGAACCAAAGCACCGCTACGGTTCGGCCGGCGAGATGGGCGAGGCGATTGAACGGTTTCTGCGGGACGAGGCGCCGGGAGTTTAGCCGTCTTCGGGTTCGGGCTGTTCGTCGTGCGGGTTGGTGAAGTAGTTGACTTCGTTGATGATGTCCATCAGGGCTTGGGCGCGGGCTGATTCGTCCTCGATAGAGTGGGCGGCGACGTAGGCGGCTTTGACCAGTTCCTGGTTGTCGCTGGCCTGGATCATCATCATGATGGTACGGAATTTCTCCTCGGGCGGCAGGTCCAGCTTGTCGATTATCGGGATTAGCTCGTCGAGGGCCTTGTTCTTGATGTCGATTAGCTCTTCGTTGGCCGGGCTGTCATTGTCGTCTTTGGGGGCCTGGGTATCGCTTGAGGAAATCGAGGGTACCGGGTACTGGTAAGTCGGCTTCTTGGGGAAACCGCCGGCCGGTGAAATTATATCCTTGATCGGCTCTTTGCTGCCGCCCAGCGGCGTGCCGGGGTGCTGCCACGGCTGCTCCTCGGCCACGGGTGCTGCCGGGTCGCCGGAAGGCGTGTCGATTGAAACGGCGTCCGGATCCGGGGTTGCCGACGAAGCCGGGGCTATGCTGGGTACTATGGCGGCCGCTTGGGACTGGTCGTCCGCCTCGCTCAATGCCCCCTGGATTGACTCGTCCGAAATAGCGTTGCTGTCTTGCTGCGCTGGCTGATTATCGTCCTGGTGCCCAAACATATTCCCCCTAAAAACGCTTTATCTTAGGCTATACTATATACAACCTGACGCTAAAAGCACAAGAGATTTGGAGGGCACATGCTGGACGACTTAAAAATGATTCACGAACGGGACGCCGCCGATACGCTAGGCATCGCCGAGCGCCAATGGCAGCAGCTGGGCTACAAGTTTGAAACCTCTCAGCAGCCGGTCGAGGCCGACAATATAATCTATGCCGGCATGGGCGGTTCGGCCCTGGCGGCGGTGCTGAGCGTCAGCTGGCCCGGTTACGGCGTGCCTTTCCAGGTCGTGCGCGACTATGATATCCCGGCTTATGTTTCGGACAAGACTTATTTCATAGCAGCCAGCTACTCGGGCAATACCGAAGAGACGATCAGCGCTCTTGAGCAGGCCGAGGCCAAGGGCGCCCACATTGCCGTTATCGCCGGCGGCGGCAAACTGGCCGAATTGGCCCGGGCCAAGGGCTACCCGTTGGCCGTTTTGCCCAAGGCCGAGCAGCCGCGCTACGCGGTGTTTTATAACTTGAAGGCCCTGCTGGTCCTGCTGCACCAAGCCGGCCTGTCAGACGGCAGCGCCATCAGAGAGCTGGAGAGTGCGGCAGACTTCTTGAAAAACGCCGCCGCGGCCTGGACCGCGACCGTGCCGACCGACAAGAACCAGGCCAAACAAATAGCCCAGGAAGTTATCGGCAAATCGGCCGTAGTTTACGGCGGCCCCAAGCTGGCACCGGCGGCTTACAAGTGGAAAATCAGTTTCAACGAGAACGCCAAGCAGGTAGCTTGGACCAATCAGTACCCGGAATTCAACCACAACGAGTTTATGGGCTGGACCAAACAGCCGGTGCAGAAGCCGTACGCCGTTATTGATCTGCGCAGCAACCTGGAACATCCGCGCGTCCAGAAACGTTTCGAAGTCAGCGAGCGGCTGCTCTCCGGCATGCGGCCGGCGCCGATTGTCGTGCAGGCCGAAGGCGAGACTTTGCTTGAACAGCTGCTTTGGACGATTGCGCTCGGCGATTTCGTAACCATTTATACGGCGTTGCTGAACGGCTTGAACCCGGCGCCGGTGGATCTGATCGAGAAGTTTAAGAAATCCCTGGACGAATAACCATGGCCGTCGACCCGCAAATCCCGCACTTTGACCCAAGCTCCTTCAGCAACGAGCCTTACGTTAAGCGGCTTGAAAAGCCCTGGGGCTACGAGCTGCACTGGGTTGCCGCCGATGCTCCGTACATGGGCAAAGTCCTGCACGTTAACGCCGGCGCCCGCCTCAGTCTGCAAATCCACGACAAGAAACAGGAAAGCTGGCTGGTTATGAACGGCCGGGCAGCCGTCATATGGGAAAACGACAAGGGCGAACTCGTCCAGACCGAACTGCAGCCGGGGCAGGGCTATAGCACCCGGGTCGGCCAACGGCATCGCCTGGTCGGCGTGACCGATTGCGACATCATAGAAGTATCGACTCCCGAACTTGGCACCACCTGGCGCCTGGAGGATGACTATTCGCGGCCGCACGAAACGCCCGATCAGCGCGAGCTGGAACGCTGCGCCGACTAGCCGGAAATATACAATACGCCTATGCTTGCGTATATGTAAACATACTGATATAAGTTAGGCATGAAATTGTTCCTGGTGCTCGGAGTCCTGCTTTTTGCCTACGCTTATTTCCTGATGCACACCACTGACGCGGTACTGGCCCAGACCAGGCAGCTCAACTCGGCTTACCAGTCGGTGGTCAAAAACGCCGGCGCAATCGCCGGCCAGTAATTGTATAATTAGAACGGTATGAGTACCTGGCGGTTAGCCCGCACGCAGTTTATTGTCGCTTTGGGAATTTCCACGCTAATCAGCGTCGGGTTGTTCGCTTATGGGGCCTGGCGCAACAGCAGCTTCGAATATGACTATCTGGTTTGGAATTTGTTTCTGGCCTGGTTGCCGCTGGTGTTTGCGGTCCGGCTGATCTCGCTGTTGAGACATAAGCTGTGGTCCAGCTGGGAAGGTCTGGCCGTCAGCACGCTGTGGCTGGTTTTCCTGCCCAATAGCTTCTACATGATCAGCGACTTTATCCATTTGCAGGAAGTGCAGCGGGTCGACGTGCTCTATGACGCGGTGATGTTTACTTCGTTTATATATACCGGTGTGGTGCTTGGTTTCAGCAGTCTTTATTTGATCCATATCCAGTTGCGGCGGCGCTTGTCGCCGGCCGGTGCCGCGGGGTGGATCATGGCTACGCTGCTGGTCTGCAGCGCGGCCGTCTATGTCGGCCGCGATCTGCGCTGGAACAGCTGGGATCTGCTGACTAATCCGGGCGGCTTGCTGTTTGACATATCGGACCGGCTGCAGCACCCGGCGGCCTATCCGCAGATGCTCGTGACGATTATTACCTTTTTCATCCTGTTGGCCACTATGTATAACCTGCTATGGCGCGGCTCGCGGTTGCTGCGGCCGCCGCAGGCGGGTTTGCGTCAAAACTAAAGTTATAGTATCGTATGGTCATGCATGCATTAATTACATCGGTTGCAGTTATCCGCCGCGGCTCGCGTACTCCCGGGAGCTGCCCCTGTAATTAGTGCGTAAATAAGGTTCCAAGGCAGCTCCCGGAAGGGAGCTTTTTAAATTAACGAGAGGAATGAGATATGAGTAAGTTATGGCAAGAAGATAACGCGGTAAACCTGAATCCGCTGGTCGAGGCCTATACCGTCGGTGACGACTACCGGCAGGACCAGCAGCTGCTGGGCTATGATATCCGGGCCAGCCGGGCGCATGCGGCGATGCTGCGGTCCATCGGCGTGCTTAGCGGCCGAGAGCTGGCGCAGCTACAGAGCGCACTCGACGAGCTTATGCGTCTGTGGCAGGCCGGAGATTTCGTCATTGAGCGGCATCAGGAAGACGGCCATACGGCAATTGAGCAGTACTTGACCGAGAAGCTGGGCGACGCCGGCAAAAAGCTGCACACCGGCCGGAGCCGGAACGACCAGGCGGCCGTCATGATGCGGCTCTACCTGAAAGATAATCTGGCTCAAACCGCCGCGCTGACGACCAAGCTGGCGGCCGCGTTTGCCGCCGCTGCCCGGAAGGCCGGCCAGACGCCGATGCCGGGCTACACGCACATGCAAAAGGCCATGCCGACGACGGTCGCCATCTGGCTGAACTCGTTCGCCGACGGTTTTTCGGATTCACGCAAAATCCTCGAGTCAACGCTCGAAGTAATTGACCAGAATCCCCTAGGTTCGGCGGCCGGTTTCGGCGTGTCGGTCGGTATTGACCGCGAGCATACGACCAAAGCTCTGGGCTTCGCCCGGACCCAGAAAAACACCATGTACTGCGGCCTGTCCAGGAGCCTGTTCGAGCTGCTGGCGGTCCAGGCGCTGACGCCTTTGATGGTGCTGGCCGGCAAATTCGCCCAGGACATGCTGCTGTTCACGACCGAAGAGTTCGGTTTCTTCAGGTTGCCGGAGTCGTTCACGACCGGGTCGTCGATCATGCCGCACAAGCACAATTACGACCTGTTTGAAGTGATGCGGGGGAACGCCCATTCGTTTACTTCTTACACGGGGCAGCTGCAGGCCATATCGGTCGGTATGGGCAGCGGTTACCAGCGGGATTTGCAATTGACTAAAAGTACCACGCTGCAGGCTTTCGGCATCGCTAAGGCAACGCTCGAAATTCTGGCCGCCGCGGTCGAAGCCCTTAAGCTTAACAAGGCCAGGCTGGAGGCCGCGATCACGCCGGAAATGCTGAGCGTCACGGCCATTAACGAACTGGTCGAGCAGGGGATGCCGTTTCGCGACGCCTATAACCGGGTAAAATTGGAACTCCACAAACTGGACTAACGCGGATGCCATATATCTGTTATTCTAGGAATAGATGAGACATGTTATTTCGATAACCGACCTTTCGGCCGACGAAATCAAGTCGGTCGTCAAATCGGCAATCGACCTTAAGGCCGCCTTGAAGGACCCGTCTAAACGGCCCGACCGGCCGTTGAGCGGCCAGAGCATGGCGATGATCTTTGATAAGTCCAGTCTGCGGACCAGGCTGTCGTTCGAAGTCGGCATGACCCAGCTTGGCGGCCACGCTGTTTACCTGGCACCCGAGGACATCAAGCTCGGCGTACGTGAAACCGTCCACGACACGGCGATTGTCATCGGCAGCATGGCCGACGTAATCATGGCCCGGGTTTCCAGCCATGAGGCGGTACAAGAGCTGGCCGAGTACTCCAAGGTACCGGTCATCAACGGCATGACCGACCTGGAGCACCCGTGCCAGGTACTGGCCGACCTGCAAACTATCTATGAGCGGTTCGGCACTTTCGAAGGCATTAGGATGGCTTATTTAGGCGATGCTGACAACAATGTCACTAATTCGCTGGCCCTGGCGGCCGGCCTGCTGGGCATGGAAATGAGTATTGCCGCCCCCAAAGGCTACGAACTTTCGCCGGACATCGCCGCTAGAGCCGGCCGGTTGTCGCAATTTGATAATCCACAGGCGGCCGTCAAAGGGGCCCAGGTAGTCGTGACCGACACTTGGGTCAGCATGGGCAAAGAGACCGAACGCGCCGAACGGCTTAAAGACCTGTCGCCGTTCCAGGTTAATCAGGAACTGATGGCTCTGGCCGACAAAAAAGCTATCTTCATGCACTGCCTGCCGGCTTACCGCGGCAAAGAAATGACCGCCGAAGTCATTGACGGTCCCCAGTCGGCCGTGTTCGCCGAAGCCGAAAACCGCATGCATGCCGAAAAGGCCTTGCTGCTGTACGTGCTGGCCCCCTAATAGGTTCTGGTTCCTAATGTGCTTGCAGGCGTCTGACGGTCTGCCGTTTGCGCCGGAATTCGCGCACGGCTTCCACGATGGACTGGCTGGCCGGCAGGGTGGTGACTATCGAAACGTGGCCCTCCAAGGCGGCTTTTCGGGTTTCGTAGCCGTCCGAGCGGGCGGCCGTCGTGGAATTGGGGATATTAATGATGAGGCCTACCGGGTTGTGCTTGATGAACTGGACGATATTATGCTTTTTGTCCTGGCTGACTTTGGCGATTGTCCGGCCGGTAGGTACGCCATTGCTTGCTAAAAACGAGGCCGTGCCCTTGGTAGCGACCAGCTCAAAACCCAGTGCCGACAGGTCTTTGGCTATCGGTAGGATGGACTGTTTGGCGTAATCGGCCACGCTGATGACGATGGTACCGCTGTCCGGGATCGTCAAGCCGCTGGCGGTTTCGGCTTTGGCGAACGCTTCGGCGAAGTTTTCGCCCAGCCCCATGACCTCGCCGGTGCTTTTCATCTCCGGGCCGAGAACTATGTCGACGTTGCTGAAACGACTGAAGGCGAAGACCGACTCTTTGACTGCAACCAGACCGTCCAAGTGGCCGGCCGGCCGGATGAGTCCCTGCTTGTCGGTCTTGAAGCCGTAGGCTTTAGCCAATGCCGTTAAGGATTCGCCGAGCATGACGCGGGTGGCGATTTTGGCAATCGGCACGCCTATGGCCTTGGCCACGAAAGGTACCGTCCGGCTGGCCCGCGGGTTAGCTTCGATAACGAAAACCTGGCCGTCCTTGATAACGAACTGCATATTTATCAAACCGATTACTTTTAATTCTTCGGCGATGGCCGAGGCGTATTGTATGAGCGTGGTGATGGTTTCCGGCGATAAGTTTTGCGTCGGCAGGGCGCAGGCGCTGTCGCCGCTGTGGACGCCGGCCCGTTCGACATGTTCCATGATGCCGGCGATCACGACCCGGCCGCCGCGGTCACGCAAGGCGTCGAGGTCGACTTCGGTGGCATCTTCCAGAAAATGATCCAGCAAGACCGGGCGCTCGGTGCTCAGGCCGCCCTCTTTGGCCAGCGCGCCGCCGTCCGCCAGCTCCTGGAAAGCCGACTTCAGGCCCGGCTCGTCATGGACGATGCGCATCGCCCGGCCGCCTAACACGTAGCTGGGGCGGAGCAGGACCGGATAGCCGGCCCGGCGGGCCGTTTTGATCGCCTTGTCGAGCGTGGTTGCCGTACCGCCGGGGGGCTGAGGTATCGATAACTTTTGGCATAGCTTATTCCAGGCGTCGCGGTCCTCGGCCCGGTCGATGCTGGCCGGACTGGTGCCGAGGACCAAGTCTGCGGGCAAGTCGTTGGCCAGTTTCAGGGGCGTCTGGCCGCCCAGGCTGACGATGATGCCGTCCGGTTTCTCGACGGCCACGACGTTCATGACGTCCTCCAGCGTAATCGGCTCGAAGTATAGTTTGTCGCTGGTATCATAGTCGGTGCTGACGGTTTCGGGATTGCAGTTGTACATGATGCTTTCGACGCCGGCCTCCTTGAGGGCGAAGCTGGCGTGTACGCAGGTGTAGTCGAATTCAATGCCTTGGCCGATGCGGTTCGGGCCGCTGCCCAGGATCATGACTTTTTTGCGGTTGCTCCGGCTAACTTCGGTTTCGTCTTCCCACGTCGAATAGCAATAAGGCGTATTGGCCTCAAACTCGGCGGCGCAGGTGTCGACGGTCTTATAAACCGGCTCGATTCTTAAGGCCCGGCGGCGGGCGGCTACTTTTGCCGTGGTCGTGCCGGCCAGGTAAGCCAGCTGCGAGTCGGAGAAGCCGAGTTGTTTCATCTGCCTGAGTTCACGCGCCTCGATAGTCCTGAGGTTTAGGCCAGAGAAACGCGACCGGGCGGCCGAGATGCGGTTGATTTGATGCAAGAACCAGGGGTCGTAGCCGCATAGTTTAGCCAGTTTTTCGGGCTTCTGGCCGCGCCTTAAGAGTGACTCGACCTGGAATAGCCTGTCCGGTGTCGGCATAGTGATGGCTTTTAGTAGCTTAGCGGTCGGAAGCTTATCGACGCCGGTCTCCTTGGCATCGGCGTTCAGGCCGGCCCGGCCGAGCTCCAGGCTCCGGACGGCCTTCTGCAGGCTCTCCGGAAAAGTCCGGCCGATCGCCATGACCTCGCCAATTGACTGCATCTGGGCGCCCAGTATGCCGGGCGTGCCGGGGAACTTCTCGAATGCCCAGCGCGGAATCTTGGTTACGACATAGTCGATAACCGGCTCGAAACTGGCCGGCGTTTTCTTAGTGATGTCGTTAGGGATTTCATCCAGCGAGTAACCGACGGCCAGCAGGGCGGCGATCTTGGCGATCGGGAAGCCGGTGGCCTTGCTGGCCAAGGCCGAACTGCGGCTGACGCGCGGGTTCATCTCGATGATTATTTGTTCGCCGGTCTTGGGGTTAACGGCGAACTGGACGTTGCTGCCGCCGGTTTCGACGCCGACCCGCCGCAGGCAGGCGAACGCCGAGTCGCGCATCTGCTGGTATTCGACATCGGTCAAGGTCTGGGCCGGCGCGACGGTAATCGAATCGCCGGTGTGTACGCCCATGGCGTCGACGTTTTCGATCGAGCAGATGATAACGCAGTTATCCTTGCGGTCGCGCATGACCTCGAGCTCGAATTCTTTCCAGCCTTTGATGCTTTTTTCGACCAGGATCTCGTCGATCGGGCTGGCATCGATGCCGTCGGCGGCTAAGCGGTCAAACTCTTCCTCGGTTTCGGCGATGCCGGTGCCCTTGCCGCCCAGGATGTAGGCCGGCCGGATAATGACCGGCAAACCGATTTTTTTCATTATCTTGCGGGCGTCCTTAAGGTTATGGGCGGTTCCGGAAACTGCCGTATTAAGCCCGATTTCATCCATGGCGTCTTTGAATTGCTGCCGGTCTTCGGCGGTCGCGATGGCTTGCGGGCTGGCGCCGATAAGCTTGATGTTGTGCTTCTTCAAGATGCCTTGCTCATGCAGCTCCATCGCCAGGTTAAGCGCGGTCTGTCCCCCCAGCGTCGGCAGGATCACGTCCGGCCGTTCCTTGATGATTATTTGTTCCAGAACCTCGGCCGTTAGCGGTTCGACATAGGTGCTGTCGGCGAAATCGGGGTCGGTCATGATGGTGGCCGGATTGGAGTTGGCTAGGATAATCCGGTAACCTTCGGCCCGCAATACCCGGCAGGCCTGGGTACCGGAATAGTCGAATTCGCAGGCCTGCCCGACGACAATCGGGCCGCTGCCGATGATAAGGATGCTCTTGATGTCGGTGCGTTTCGGCATTAGCGGTGTGCCTCCATCATGGCTTTGAAGCGGTCAAACAGGTAGCCGGCATCGTGCGGCCCCGGTCCGGCCTCGGGGTGGTATTGGACGCTGAAGGCGGGGTAGCGGGTGCTTTTGATGCCCTCGATGACACCGTCGTTGAGGTTGCGGTGGGTAACGACCGCGTCCCGCAGGCTGCTTTCGACGACGGTGAAGTTATGGTTCTGGCTGGTGATTTCGACCTTGCCGTTATCCAAGTCCTGGACCGGATGGTTGGCGCCGTGGTGGCCGAACGGCATCTTTTCGGTTTTGGCGCCAAGCGCCGTGGCCAGCAGTTGATGGCCGAGGCAGATACCGAAAACCGGCACCGTGCCCAGCATTTGCCTGACGGTCTCGACGCCGTAATCTATTATTTCGGGGTCGCCGGGGCCGTTGCTCAAGAAAAGCCCGTCGGGCCGGGTGGCTAGGATTTGTTGTTTCGTGGCACTGGCCGGCAGGATTGTCACGGTCGCGAACTTGGCCAGATGGTCGAGGATCGAGGTTTTGATGCCGAAATCGAGGGCAGTAATCCGGAACTTGCCCGAACCTCGTTTATAAGGTCTGGCGGCGGAAACCGTTTTGACGAGATCCACGCCGCCGGTACCGGGCTCCTTCTTGGCGGCAGCCAGCAGCACTTTTACGGGAGCGGTGCCGAAAGCCCCCGGCAACGAGCCGTATTGCCTGATGTGGCGGGTCAGTTTGCGGGTGTCGAGGCCGCTGATGGCGCTGATACCGGCGGCTTCCAGCCACTGTGCGAGTGATTGGCCGGCCCGGTAGTTGCTATAGTGCTCGTCATAATCACGCACGATCAGACCGCGGGCAAAGATGCCGCAGCTTTCGTTATCCGCCTGGTTAACGCCGTAGTTGCCGATGTGCGGATTGGTAAAGCTTATAATCTGGCCGGCATAGCTGGGGTCGGACAGAATTTCCTGATAACCGCTGAGGGCCGTATTGAACACCACTTCGCCGCTGCTGACGGGCTTCTCAGCGCCGAAAATCTGACCCTCAAAAACCGTGCCATCCTTTAATACCAAAGCCCCGGGTGTCATTAAAGGCTCATTGTAACTGTGTTTTTCAGCCCCCGCAAGGTGTAAGCGCCCGGCTTCTGGTATAATTAATAGAGATGGAGACAAAAAATATCAAAGTCGGAATCGTCGGCGTATCCGGCTATTCCGGCCGCGAGCTGCTCAGGTTTTTGCTTGACCACCCCCGGGCCGACGTAGTCTACGTATCGGCAAACACCACGGTTGGCAAGGTCGCCGATCTGTGGCCGGAGTTTGCCGGCCGGACGGAACTGGTCTGCGAGCCTTACCAAGTTGACGAAGCCGCCAAGGCCGACCTGGTTTTCCTGGCCACGCCCCACACTGTCAGCATGCGCCTGGCGCCCGAGCTGATAGACCGCGGCCTCAAGGTCATAGACATCAGCGGCGACTTCCGCCTGTCATCGCCCGAAGAATACGCCAAGTGGTATAAGGCCGATAAGCATGCCGCGCCGCACCTGTTGCCGGACGCGGTTTACGGCTTGCCGGAGATTTATAGCGACCGGATTAAGGGCGCCAACCTGGTCGCCAACCCCGGCTGTTACCCGACCGTCAGCATCTTGGCGGTGGCGCCGTTGGCCCAACTTGGTATAACCAGCGTCCATATCGACGCCAAATCGGGGGTCAGCGGTGCCGGCATCGCCCACACCGAACGGCTGATGGCCGAGATGAAAGACAATTTCCGGGCCTACAAAGTCCTGGCCCACCAGCACAGCCCGGAAATCGTCGAACAGCTTTCGCTGCTGGCCGGCCGGCCCTTGCCGATTGCTTTCGTGCCTCACCTGTTGCCGTTAGAGCGCGGAATTTTCGCGACGGTTTATGTCAGCTTGCGCGAGCCTTTGGAGCCGGCGGCGGCCCAGCGCCTATTCGAGGATTTCTACGGCCAGGCCGCTTTCGTAGAAGTCGTGCCCGAAACCGAAGAGCTTGAGCTCAAAACCGTCGTCGGCACCAACAAAATGCAAATTCATGTCGCCGCCGCGCCCGACCAAAACCTACTGGTCGTCACGGCCACAATCGATAATTTAATCAAGGGTGCTTCCGGCCAGGCCATCCAGAATTTCAACCTGATCTATGGTTTTGACGACAAGACGGGGCTCGGCTCATGACTAAGACCGACGGCGGCATCCTGGCCGCCAAGGGCTTCAAGGCCGGCAGCGCCGAGGCGGGGATTAAAGCCGCCGGCGGCCTGGACCTGGGTATTATATGGTGCGAAACGCCGGCGGCAACGGCCGCGATTTTCACCCAAAACAGCGTTCTCGCCGCGCCGGTCCAGCTCAGCCGGCCGCGCGCCAAGAACGGCGACGCCCAAGCCATAGTCGTCAACAGCGGCAACGCCAACTGCATGACCGGCGAAACCGGCAAGCAGCACGCCGGACAGATGACCCGCGACACGGCTAAATTACTCGGTATCGACGAAGCCAAGGTTCTGGTGGCTTCGACCGGCATAATCGGCAAACCGCTGCCGATAGATAACGTTCTAAACGGTATCGGGGCCGCTTTCGCCCAAGCCGCCTCGTCGGCACAGGCCGCGGCCGACTTCGCCCAGGCCATCACCACGACCGACACGGTTACCAAAACCGTCGCTTACGAATGTGAAATCGGCGGCCAGACAGTAACCGTCGGCGGCTGCGCCAAGGGCTCGGGCATGATGCAGCCGAACATGGCCACCATGCTGGCCTTCCTGACTACCGATGCCGCCATAGCGCCCGGGCTGCTCGACCAAGCGCTCCGCGAGGCTGCCCGGACCACCTTCAATTCAATTACCGTCGACGGCATGACCAGCACGAACGACATGCTGGCGATTATGGCCAGCGGCCAAGCCGGCAACGCAGCTATCAATGCAGAGAACGAGGCCTATAACACTTTCCTAGAAACGCTCCGGCAAGCCTGCCTGGACCTGGCGCTAATGATTGTCCGCGACGGTGAGGGCGCGACCGTGCTGGTCAAAGTCAACGTCAAAGGTGCCGCCGATTACGAACAGGCCAAGGCCATCGCTTACGAAGTCGCCAATTCGCCGCTGGTCAAAACCGCTGCCCACGGCCGGACCGGCAATTGGGGCCGCATCGCCCAGGCTATCGGCAAACTCGGCTTGCCGATCACCGAGGAGTCGCTTGAGATAGAGGCCGATAGCCCCTCGGACGACCAGCTTGACCTGACAATTACTACCAAGCTCGGATCGGCCGACGCCACCGTCTATACCTGCGATTTCAGCAAGGACTACATCGACATCAACGTCGCCTACAATTAAGCACCGCCTTAAAGGGCCGGGCCAATCGGGTATACGCCGGGCCTGGACCGGCCGTTTTCAAGCACCCCCATAAGAACAGTATGAAAGCTATATGGAAACATATGTTTTGGTAATGTTTTGACACTGTTCCCGTACAGGCCTTGCGGAGCGCCAATAGAAGATAAGTCACAAGCATCTAAGACGGCCGCATGAACCGAGCTACGGCCCAGGCCGCCTGGAATACCCCCGCCGCCGTCTGTTAGAATAGAACGAATGACGCCGCAAGAATTTGACCAGTACGTTCTGCCAGCATACCAACGTTTCCCGATTACCATTGTCCGCGCTGAAGGCAGCTATATATATGACAGCGAAGGCAAGCAATACCTGGACTTTCTCTCCGGCTGGGGGGTCTCCAATCTCGGCCACCGCCCGCCGGCCGTAGTCCAAGCCATCGAAAAGCAGGTCAAAGAGCTGATTCACGTTCCCAATGTTTTCTATACCGAGCAGCAGGGCCGGCTGGCCAAAATGCTGGTCGAAAACAGTATCGAAGGCAAGGTCTTCTTCGGCAACAGCGGTGCCGAAGCCAACGAAGCCGCCATCAAGTTCGCCAAACTCTACGGCCGGGGCCAAAGGCACAAGATAATTACCGCCGAACGGTCTTTTCACGGCCGGACCTCGGCTACGATGGCGGCGACCGGGCAGACCAAAATCAAAACCGGGTTCGAACCGCACTTGCCCGGTTTCGTCCACGTGCCGCTCAACGATACCCAAGCTCTGGTTAACGCCATAGACGCCCAGACGGTAGCCATAATGCTGGAGCTGGTCCAAGGCGAGGGCGGTATCAATATAGCCACGCCTCAATACCTGGCGGAGGTCAAGCGCGTTTGCCGTGAAAACGACCTCCTGCTAATTGTCGACGAAGTTCAATCGGGCATGGGCCGGACCGGACCCTTATTCGCTTACCAGAACCATGACCTGGAGCCTGATATCATAACCGTTGCCAAGGCGCTGGCCAGCGGCTTGCCGATCGGCGTTGCCATCGCCGGCAGCAGGGTCGCCGAACTCGTCAAGCCGGGTATGCACGGCAGCACTTTCGGCGGCGGAGCGCTGGTTTCGGCGGCGGCGATAGCGACTCTGGAGGTTATTCTGAAGCCTGAGACCGCCGAGAACGTAAAAGCGCTGACAGCCTTGCTGGCCGGCAAGCTTTCTGACCTGGCGGCCAAGCACGGCTGCATTACCGAACTGCGCCAGCAGGGCCTGATGATCGGCTTGGAGCTGGACCGCGATTCAGGTCCCGCCGCCGAGGCCTGTTTGCAGAAGGGGCTGTTTGTCAACAGCACCCAAGGCAACGTAATCCGGCTGCTGCCGCCGCTTAACGCTACCGCCGAAGAAGTCGAAACGGCGGTTGCCATATTGGATGAGGTGCTTCAAGCGCAAACATGAAAATCGCCGACTTACCAGCCAAACAAGCCGAGCGCTACCTCAAGGATTTACAAAAATTTGAGGCCCACCGCCAATTACTGATCAAGGTCGGCGGCGGCCTGCTGGAGGACGAAACGGCAGTTCTGGAACTGTCCGAAGCTCTCGCCGAACTGGCCAGGCATGGCATTCACACGCTGCTTATTCATGGCGGCGGCCCGCAGCTCAGCGAGGCGATGAAGCGCTACAAGGTCGATGCCCGGTTCATTGACGGCAAGCGCTACACCGACGAAGCGACGCTCAAACTGGCCAAGTCCGTCTTCGCCGGCCTAACGAACGACCTGGTAAAAGCGCTCCAGGCCAACGGCATTGACGCCGCGGCCCTGCCCGCCGAAGAGTTGTTCAAAGCCAAGCGTGACCCGGCCCTCGGTTTGGTCGGCACCGAAGTAACGTCCGTGGCGTCCAAGGCCATCATTGATGCCCTGAGCCGGGCCTCGGTACTGGTCCTGTACCCACTGGCCCGTGATACCGATACCGGTGAAACGCTTAACGTCAACGCCGACACTATTTTCCGGGCTTTGGCGACCGAGCTACAGCCCCACCGTATGACCAGCCTGAGCCCGACCGGCGGTGTCCTCAAGCTGATTGACGACACCGACGCCCACGAGATAATCAGCGGCATCGATATCCGCGACATAGAAGGCCTAATCGCCGAAGGCACCGTCAGCGGCGGCATGGCGCTGAAGCTGCGCGAACTGGCGACCATCCTCAGCCGCCTGGAAACCGGCTCAGCGATTTCGATTACCAAGCCGTCCGAGCTGCTGGCCGAGCTGCTGACCGACCAAGGCTCGGGCACTTTCGTCGGCAAAGGCCAGAAGATCATTACCACGACCGACATCGGCCCGGTCTTTAACGACTTTTCGGCGCTGATCGAAGAGGCGTTCGGCAAGGCCCTGCCCGCCGGCTATGATAAGAAACCATTCGAGAAAATCTACTTCACGGCCGACCACCAGGCGTTCGGCGTCGTGACCAGGCTATCAGACGGTACGGCCTACCTCGACAAGCTGGCCGTTTCGCCCCAGCTGCAGGGCCGCGGCGTCGGAGAGAGCCTCTGGTATAAAATTACTGCCGACTACCCGGTCATACTCTGGCGCTCCCACGTCACTAACCGCTATTCGACCTGGTACCACCGGCACGCCGACATTATGAAACGCCATGGCGAATGGATTCTCTTCGGCCGCGGCGTCGATTTCCCGAAACTCGAAGCTATGACCGAGGAGCTGGCTGCCATTCCGGCCATGCGCTAGCTACCCGCCAACCCGGCTTAATCTGTTAAACTAAGGGCAATGAAAGATGAGCTAGAGCAGCAAATCGCGGCGGCCTGCCAGGCCGAATTTGACGTCGAAGCCGGCATCGAACTGACCCGGCCCGAAGAACAGTTTGGCGACTACGCCACCAACGCGGCTCTGCAATTATCCAAACAGCTGGGTAAGAATCCGCGCGAAATCGCCGAAACCCTGGCCGTGAAACTTCGCGAAACCTTACATGAACAGATCAGCGAAGTAACGGTCGCCGGCCCGGGCTTCATCAACCTGAAGCTAAACGACGAAGCTCTAAAGACCTCACTCGAAGCCAAGCCGCGGCAATCGCTGCAAGGCCAAACCGTAGTCGCCGAATACTCCGACCCCAACCCGTTCAAGGTCCTGCACGCCGGCCACCTCTATACCAGTGTCGTCGGCGACGCTATCGGCAACTTGCTGGAGACAGCCGGCGCGACCGTCCACCGGGTAAATTTCGGCGGCGACGTCGGCCTGCACGTCGGCAAAACCATGTGGGCCATAATCCAAGAGCTAGGCGGTGAAAACCCGGACAAACTAGCGGCCGTTCCGGATGCCGGCCGTTCCGACTGGATGGCGCTAGCCTACGTCCAAGGCACCCGGGCCTACGAAGAAGACGAAGCCGCCAAACCCGAAATCATCGAACTCAACCAACGGGTTTACCGCCTTTACGCCGACAACGACCACGATTCGCCGTTCGCCCAAATATACTGGACCTGCCGCCAGTGGAGTTACGACTACTTCGACAGCTTTTACGAACGCATCGGCACCGAATTCGAGAAATACTATCCGGAAAGCGAAACCGCTCCGCTCGGCCTGCAAACCGTCCGCGACCACATCGGTGAAGTTTACGAAGAAAGCGACGGCGCGGTCGTCTTCAACGGCGAGCAATACGGTTTGCACACCCGGGTTTTCATTAATTCCAACGGCCTGCCGACATACGAAGCCAAAGACGTCGGGCTGATCATGAAGAAGTGGCAGGACTACCGGTTCGACCAGTCAATCATCATCACCGGCAACGACATCATCGAGTACATGAAAGTCGTCCTCAAAAGCATCGAGCAGTTCATGCCCGAATTATCATCGCGCAGCCGCCACTTGACGCACGGTATCGTCAAACTGGCCGGCGGCACCAAGATGAGCAGCCGCCAGGGCAACATCCTGCGCGCCGCCGACGTGTTGACGGCCGCCGCCGAAGCCAATCAGCGGGCCGCCGGCCACGATGATGACCAGACCACCCTCGGCGCCGTCAAGTACGCCTTCCTGAAAATCAGGACCGGCGGCGACGTCATCTACGACCCGGCCGAGTCGGTCAGCCTGGAAGGCAATAGCGGTCCGTACCTGCAATACGCCCACGCCCGCGCCCGCTCGATCCTGCGCAAAGCCGGCGACGGACAGGCCAAACTGCCCGATGAGGCCGATTTCGAAGCCGGCGAGCGCTCGCTGGCCCGCAAAATCAGCGAATACTCCGAAACCGTCGACAAAGCCGTCGCCGAACTGATGCCGCACCACGTCTGCGCCTACCTCTACGAATTGGCCCAGGTTTTTAACCGTTTCTACGAGCACAACCGGGTCATCGGCGACGGCCGGCAGGACGTGAGGCTGGCGCTGGTCGGCCGCTATGCCGAGACCCTGCGTTCCGGCCTGGAACTGCTAGGCATTGCCGCGCCGGAACAGATGTAGCATAATAGTCCCAGACTATGGCGAAAAAATCTCAGCGGCAAAATTCCGGCAGGGCAACCAATACCGGCGGCACCATCCGTTTCGAAATACCGGCCAGCAGCCGCCAGGCCAAGCAGCAGGTTATTATTACTCCCGACATTCATCCGGTCAGCGGTTTCGTCGATTTCCTGCGCGAACACGCCGTCGTCGGCCTGGCCATCGGTTTCGTCATCGGTACGCAGGTGCAGTCGCTGGTCAAGCAACTGGTCTCCAGCTTCATCGACCCGCTGTTCAAGCTGCTGCTGGGGCAGGCTTTGAGCCAGCGTACTTTCACGCTGCACTGGCACGGCCGGGCGGCCAACTTCGGCTGGGGCGCTTTCGTTTACGCCCTGCTGGACTTCATTTTCGTACTGGCCGTCATCTATGTCGTCGTCAAATCTCTGCACCTCGACGAACTGGATAAGCCCAAGCACAAGCCCAAACACCAGGGCAAGCTGCGCAAAAAAGTAGAAGAACTCAAAGTCGAACTGGAGGACGAAGAAGATGAAATTATCGGATGACGAGTGGAAAACCAAGCTCACCCCGGAGCAATACCACATCCTGCGCGAGAAGGGCACCGAAGCCCCGTTCACCGGCAAGCTATTGAACCAGCACGGCACCGGCGACTTCATCTGCGCCGCCTGCGGCGCGGTGGTCTTCAAGAGCGACACCAAGTTCGACAGCGGCAGCGGCTGGCCGAGCTTCTACGACCCGGCCAACACCGAAGCCGTCAAGCTCACCGAAGACACCAGCCTCGGTATGCACCGGGTCGAAGTCCAGTGCGCCAATTGTGGCAGCCACTTGGGCCACGTTTTCAACGACGCGCCCGACCAGCCCACCGGCATGCGCTTCTGTATCAACTCGGCCGCCCTCGACTTCAAAGAAAAGAAATAGTACGACCTAGCCTGCAGCGATTACCGGAACCGGATTGACGTATCCTCATTATGTCTAAAATTAAACATAAATTGTTATAATTGAACAATTATCTCAGTAAATTTACTTTTTGCAACTTACCTGTCACTATATCCCGGTAAAGCTCTAGCAAAATAATTCAAGGAGAATACTTTATGTCAGGAAGTGAAGGCGCTCCTGCTGACCCGGGACAAGACCCTGCTATAGTCGATCCGGCAGCGGCAAACCAAGCTGACCAAACTTTAAGCCCTGAGCAAATGGCAGCCCGGGCTGAGGAACGCATGGAAGACGTTTATGACATCGTTGTAAGCGGCGGCATCGTACGTAATACCCTGGAATTTGGGCATGATCCCAGTAGGCCCGACGATGTATTAACCCCCGCCCTGTATACGGACGGGGTTGGGATTGCAACTGCACCCGGAGAGAAAGGCGTTGGCATGGAAGCCCCGGTTACGGGAGTCCACGCCAATCGTCCAGATACAGTACCGAGCCCGTTTAAATCTAGGGAACAGCCCCTGGACCGACCGGATGCAAGCCTAGACTTTTCTCCTGATGGTCGTTACATGTCGCGGCCAAGTCGCGGCCGAGAAGGGCGCGCAAAGGTACCTCGTTTTGTGAGACTTGTTACGAGAAACGAACAAGGCGAACCTATATATGAAGATGAAGCTTTCCATCTCAAAGACGGCCTGCGCGGCTATGCCGTCCAAAGAAAGACTCTTGAAGGTGCCGGTGACGCTCAATACGACCAGGAACCGCATACCGACGTAGAAGAGTTTACTAGGATTGTCACTGAAGCCACTGACATAGTTTTGGCTGCGACTAAGGCTCGTGCGGAACAGGAACAGGCGAAACGTACGGTAGCCGAAGCAAGACTTGTAGTAATGGCCGCAAAGGCACTGGCTGACTTTAATTAGGGGGTAAACCAAATCATGACAAGAGAACAAGTATCCGCCGATCCGGCTACAGACCTGCCTACACATGATCCGGTGGCACCCCAGGAACAAGGCCACGAGGCTGATATATTTACCCGTGAGGCAGAGGCCAAACGGGTTATACACGACTCGGCCGGTGCTTTAATGGAGCGTCTCAGACCGGGAAAGCCGTTTAGGCTCGTACTTGATGTACAGCGCGGTGAACGGGAGCCTGATTCAGCAGGTTTCTATAGGGCATTTCCGCAGGGCACACTTTACCTATATACAGAGGTTGACCAAAGAGCGGGTGAACACTATTACGAAATCGGCGAAGCGATGATAAGACCTATTACACTTGATGGGCGTCGAGGCGGCCCAGTCGACAGTGCTAAACAAGTAGAAGCGGCAATGATTAGTGAGAATTTTCTTGGAAACTTTCAGGATGGTGAAGCGCGTACCAACGATCATCACGACGGCTTGCGCTTTAGGTTGGCAAGAAGCGCTCGACAGGAAGAGATCGATCCTCGCGCTACCGACGAACGAGTCGTAGCAATACAAGAGATATTAGGCCGAGCTTTGCAGGAAGTTGTTGGTCGGCTGGAAGCGTCCCAGCAGTCTCAGGAGGCAAATCCGTCCCCAGTAGCCTAATGATGGGATGCGGCTCCAGAGCCTTGTTTTTTGACGGTCTGAAGACCCTGGCGGATTGAGGCGACGGCGCGGTCGACCTCGAAATCGCGGACGACCATCATGATTTCGTTCAGGGTGGTGATGATTTCGATGACCGAAATGCCTTCCCAGGCCAGGATGCGCAACGGAAATTGCAGCACGCCGGTGGTTTCGATCTGGCCGTGGGTGCGTTGCAGGCTGATGCCGGTCAGGTCCGGAATCGTGCTGACGATAGTCTCGTCTTTGAGCGCCGCCTTAAGGTCTTTGTCCAGGCTTTTACTGGTGATAATTGTGGTTTCGTGCTGGCCCTGGGTGAAGACGAACAGCGACGTGTGCCGGTCGTCCATTGCCTGGGCCATGAGCGACAATTTGGCTAGCAGGGCGGGGGAGTTCTTGACTGTCAGTTCGAATAGGTCAGACCTGAGCGCCATATTGGCCAGATAATCAGCCGGGTTAACCTGGTAATAGGGCTTCATGGCCGCGGCGTAGCGCTGCAGCGCGATGAATACGGCACTTTCGCTTACATCCTTAACCAGATCTTTCTCGATCTGCGGCTTGAGCTGCCGGGCCAGGGCCGACAAATTGACCAGTTTGTCAGACATCGCCTCGCGCAGGTAAGGCGACTGGTTGACGAGTTCTTCGACTTTTTCGGGAATCGTGATCATTAGCTCTGTCTAAAATTATACATTACTTATTATATATGAACAATTATATCAGTAATTTTACATTATGCAAGTGTTTATGTTGTAATTGTCCTGCTATGAAAGGAGCAGCTATTAAATGAGCGAGCAAGCCAAACAAGAGAATCTAGTCGTTGCCGGTGTTCAGTTGCCTATCACAAGCAATGAAGTATTTATAGAACCAGCGCTTAGTACTGTGTTGGAAGCGGCAGAGGCAAGCCTAAAGGACCATGAAGGTGCCGAGGGCGACACCTCATCTTATCCTTTTCGTCTTGCCCAGTATGCGGTCCTTGGCGTAACTGAGCTCGCCGCGGTCAGCAATCTGCTCAAATCTCCTGAGCAAACAGACCAGCTTCTAGCAGCTATAAGCGATCAAAGAGGCAGCTTCTGGGAGGTATTTGACCCTTCGGCGGCGCACAAAGGCCTTACTACATCATCGCTTGAGTGGGCTAAGCAACAACTGGCTACCGACGCTCCATTAGACGCTGTAGAGATTAAGGACGGTCAAGGCAATTCAATAACTGCCGGGATAAGAGGATTTATTGAAAAAGTGAGACTTGAAGGGGGTAGGCCTTATGAAATGAGACAGCCAGAACTTTGGGTTAATGTATCAGGCCCAGGTGGTGGGAGCGCTCATTCTATTATCCTTGATTACCGGGCTAAGCTTAGGGGCGCTGAAAGAGGCGTATATGCGAGTAAACTTGAGCGCTGGACGCTGAACTGGCAGTCTAGGGAATCGGGGCATCGACATATGCGCCAGCTGGCCACTCTGGTGCCTTTCTATGGGTCCACGGGCGACTGGATGCGTCTGGTGGACAGGGAAGAGCTAATAGATGGTCATTCAGGCGATATTCTTACGAGAACACAATACAGAGTCTTGACCCCTGCCACGGGCGTGGTTCGGAGTGACTCCGCAGTGTACGATAGGAGAGTGATTGATAATATGCTGAACGACTAAGTGCGTCCGGAGTACTTAGTGCCCCAAGCGGCCATTTGCTTGAGGATGGGGAGGAGGTCGGTGCCTTTGGAGGTGAGGGCGTATTCGGTGCGGGGCGGGACTTCGGCGTAGCTTTTGCGGGTAATGATGCCTTCGGCTTGCAGGTCGTCCAGGCGTTGGCTGAGCGTGCGGGGGTTGATGCTGCCGACCGAGCGTTCGAGTTCGCAGAAACGTTTCGGGCCGCTGAACAGGTCGCGCAGGATTAGTGCGGTCCATTTGTTGCCGATGATTTGCATGGCACTGGCGATGCAGCCGACGTGCGGCTCCAGCGGCTTGGCTGCCGCGGCGCGGGGACTGGCTTGCGTAACTGAGGCGGTTTTCATAGCTTTACAAAGTATAGTTATGCATCTATACTGGTTAGATTAATAACTATAAAAAGTATAGCATAGGAGAACAAAATATGAAACTAGCTGTTATCATCGGTGCTACCCGCCAAGGCCGCAAAACCCCGCAGCAGGCCAAATGGGTGGCTAACACCGCCAAAGGAATGAAGGACGTCGAAGTTGAATTGATCGACCTTAAAGACTATCCGATGCCATTCTTTGACGAGCCGGTCTCACCGCGTTATAACCCCGACCGCCAGATTGACCCGGCCGTTAAGCCTTGGCTCGACAAGCTGACCGCGGCCGATGCTTACGTGTTCGTGACACCTGAGTATAATCACTCGGTTACCGGCGTCCTCAAGAACGCTCTGGACTACGTCACCTGGGAACTGCAGCGCAAACCGGCGCAAGTGGTTTCGCATGGCGCGGCCGGCGGCGCCCGGGCCGCGACCGACCTCAAGG
Organism: uncultured Candidatus Saccharibacteria bacterium; assembly: GCA_963716945.1. Classification (GTDB taxonomy): domain Bacteria; phylum Patescibacteriota; class Saccharimonadia; order Saccharimonadales; family UBA4665; genus DASRLG01. Next base: position 226,743 of record OY970322.1, read on the forward strand.
AAATCCTGTCCGAGAGCAAGGCCGTGCCGCTGCCGACGTACTCGCCGCTGGCCATGGCCGGTATGAGCGAGATGATCGACGAGGCGGGTAATTTGTCCGAAGCCGCCAAGGCGAACCCCTACGGACCGCAAACTGCCTTGGGGACCATGCTGGATGAGTTAAAATGGTACAGCGACGCGCTGGCCGCGGCTCGCACCGAAAATCAGACATAGTCCGAGAGACTTATGTGTTCAAAAAGAGCCCTTAGGGGCTTCTTTTTGTTATGATTGAGGTAATGATTGACAAACACGCCGTTTCGACCAAGCTGCTGTGGGTGGATTTGGAGATGACAGGGCTTGATCCGCTGGAGGACGTGATACTCGAAGTGGCGGCCGAAGTCACTGACTTCGATTTCAAGACCCTGGCCAGCTACGAAGCTATCGTCAAGCAGCCGCGCGACTTGGTGATCGAGCGGATGGGCAAGAATATCTGGTGGAAAGACTATCCCAAGAACCGCGACGAGTTCGTCCGCAAGCTGGACGACGGCAAACCGGCCGAAGAGGTCCAGAGCGAGCTGATTGGGCTGATCGAGACGCATTTCGGCGACGAGCCGGCGGTTTTGGCCGGCAACAGCATCCACAATGACCGCAGCTTTATCAAACAATGGTGGCCGCAGTTGGACCTGAAGCTCCACTACCGCATGCTTGACGTCAGCGCTTGGAAGGTTCTCATGCAGGCCAAATACGGCGTCCAGTTCGAGAAGAAAGAAATCCACCGCGCGTTCGACGACATCCAGGCCTCAATCGCCGAGTTGCAGCATTACCTGGAGTGGTTCAAAGACCAGCAGGCCGATTAAGAGAACTGGATTTGCTGGTCGCCGGTGCGTTCCGGCGAAATCCAGTGGCTGGCGACCCGGCTGCGGTTGAGGGCCTGCTTGAAGTTGAAGATACAGCGGAAAATAGCCGCCAGCTGAATAACATTCATTAGGTAGAACACGAAGTACATCATCGGCGCGTAGAGGCTCATCTTGAGCTTCTTGGCGGCATTCATGTGTTCATCCGGCCAAACGTTGAGCAACAAGTATAAGGTGATGGTCATGTAGGCGCCGATCAGCATCGAGGGGTTGAACAGCAGGTAGCAGACATAGATGACGTAGCCGATCGCCAGCGGCTCCAGCAGCAGCATCAATTCGCCCAGGAAAGCCATCGGCAGGCGGTAGAACGTTAGTCCGCGGCTGTAGCGTTTGTCGGTGTTGGCGACCAGGCCGCGGTACTTGATGAGGTTTTGCAGGCTGCCGAGTTTCCAGCGGTAGCGCTGGCGCATCAGGCCCTTGAAAGTCTGAACGCCTTCGGTCATGGCCAGGACGTTGGCGGCGTAAATGATACGGTGTTCGCGGTTGCCCTGGGCGACGACCTTGAGGCTCAGGCCGATGTCTTCGGTCGTGGTGTCGTTGTCGTAGAGATGGACTTTTTTGAGCATGTCGCGGCGGTAGGTCGAGGCGACGCCGCCGACGATGAACTCGCTGTTGGTGATGGAGAAGAACTTTTTGGAACGGTAGCCGACCATGTGCTCGAATTTTTGCAGCAGGCCGAGCATGCTCAGGCTGTCCAGGATACGGACGTTAGCCGCTACGCCGACCACTTTGGGGTCGTCGAAATAGGTAACGGCATTGCTGATGCTCTTGCGGTGGAGTACGGAGTCGGCATCGAGCGCCATGACCAGGTCGCCGGTAGCGCCCCGCCGCAGGGCGTGGTTGAGGGCTTCGGCTTTGCCGCCGTTGACCCGCTTGTACATTAGCCGGATATCGCGGTTCGGGTGCTGCTTGATATATTGGCGTACCAGCCGGCGGGTGTCGTCGGTCGAAGCGTCGTCGATGACGATGATCTCAAGCTTGCGGTAGGTGTTCTTGCGGACCGATTCCAGGCAGCGCACGATGCCGGCCGCTTCGTTGTGGGCCGGGATCAGGACGCTGACTTTGGGCCGGAGCTTGTGGTGCGAGCGGGCGGCCATGCGGGCGTGGCGCCGGAACTGCCAGATGTCGTAGTAATTGGCACCGACCAGATAGAGGCCCAGGTGGACGATATCGATCACGCTGATGGTGATGAAAAGGTAGAACAAGAATTGCAGAAACATCGTTAAACCACTTGTACGAGCTTAAACACGAACAGCGTGCGGTTTTGGTACCACAGGCCCGAGCACGTTTGCAGGGTTAGGATCGGCGGACCCTGGTAGGTGAAGAGGGAAGTGTCGGTCGGTTTAGTGATGCGTTCGCTAACCATCTTGTAGACGAACTTGTGGTTATTGGTGGTCGTGACTATGGCTTCGTCACCGGGCTGGACCTTGAGCAATTTATAAAAGACGGCCCAGCGGTTGTGGCCATAAATGAAAGTGTTGCCGTTGCCGTTGTTCGGCTCGGGCGTGACGGTAGCATATTCGGCATTGGTGAGGCTCAGAGACCACGTCTGGGAGGCCTTATTGTAGTAGCCGGGGTCGATGTCGTCGGAAATGTCTACGCCGGGGATGTCGATATGGGCCGGGAAGCCGCTGATGGTCGGTTTTTTCAGGGTGGAAGTACTGCTGGCCTGGGAAGCGAAGAAGGGCTGGGAATTCCTTTGCTGCCAAGACTGTATCAAGTGCTGGGAACTCAGAAACAGGCCTGTCAGGACAAGGAGCAGGCCGATCGTGAAATAAAATCGTAGCTTCTGGTTCTTCATGTCTAAAGTCCAACAAAAAGAGGGGGCGGGAGCTTGATAAGCGCCCGTATCCCCTCCTTGTTCTTGCGTCGGTCGACGGCTATTTAGGCTTTGTAGGCCTGCTTAGCCGCGAACCGGGCAATTGTTGAAAGCATGATAACTCCACCGGTTACGATGCTTATGATAGAAGTAACCAGCAAAAGATGGTTACCACCAGTGTTTGGTAGAACAGCAACACCGGCTACCGTAGTAGCTGCTGATGCTGCGCCGCCGCCTTTGCCTCCGTACATAGTACGTCCTCCTATTAACAGAGAATTCGGGTCTACGAACCATACCTGTTCACGTGTGACAGGTATACCCTCGCAGAGATTCCGCGCTCTCTTAAAGACTTATTATACATAATGCTGACAACTTGTAAAGTATATTATTTGAATTGCTTATGCTAAGGTGTCATGGCATGCTAAATACCCGGCCGGAACCGGGTATCTATTCAGGCCTCCCGACCGGCTGTTTTGGCGTTAGTTCTGGTACCAGCGGACGTCGTCCACATAAGCCGTGATGCCCGAATTGCCGACTATGATTACCTGTAAGCTGGCTGACGCGACGCTAGCCGAACTGGGGACGTAGGTAAAGCTGACGTTGCTGGTGCCGACGGTCGAAACGCCGACTTTGTACTGGCCGGAAATCCAGTTGCCGCTGCTGTCGTATTCGTCGACGTAGAAGGCCACCTCGCCACTGGTCAGGGTTTGCAGGTTCAGATAGGTAGTTAACGTGTAAGTTTTGGTCGGGTCAACCGTTACTTTCGGCGAGAACAGATGGATGTTGGCCGGCGTGGCGGGGGCCACCGCTTTGACGGAGTTGACGGGGTTATTGGGGCTGCCGTTGTTGCCGCTGTCAGCCGTGATGTTGGCCGGGTCGTCGGTACTCCAGCCGTCGGCGATACCATCATCGAAGGTGCCGTTAGCGACCAGGTTGGTCGGGGCTACCGGCGTCGTAGTTGTCAACGGGAACCACTGGACGTTATCGACGTAGGCGGTGATGCCGCTGCCTGAGGCTATAACCTGCAGGCTGGCTGAAGCGACGTTGGCCGAGCTGGGCGTGTAGGTGAAGTTCATCTCTTCGACGAAAGACGAGGTTTCCTGCTTGAGATACTGGCCGGAAATCCAGTTGCCGCTGCTGTCGTATTCGTCGACGTAGAAGGCCACCTCGCCGCTGGTGATAGCCTGGACGTTGAGGAAGCTTTTGAGCATGTAGGTGGTATTCGGGTTGACGGTGACTTTCGGCGAGAACAGGTGGGCGTTGCCTGAAGCGCCGGTGCTGAATTTGATCGAGTTGGTCGGGTCGGGGTAGCTGCCGTTGTCGCCGCTATCGGCCGTTACGTCGGCCGGGTTGTCGGTCGTCCAGCCGTCGGCGATGCCGTCGTTGAAGCTGGCGTTGGGCAACAGGTTGGTACTGCTGGTAACCAGGCCCTGGCTGACGGTGACGGGGTTGATTAAACCGGCCGCTTCTTTGGCTTGGACGTAAGCCGCGATTTGGTCGAGCTCGGCCGTACCGTATTGATAGTCGTCCGGATTGGTGCTGGGTTTCGGCATGATGTCGTGGAAAGTTAAGATCAGCCATTGCTTGTTGGTTATGGCGTTGTTGATCTGGGCTTCGACATCGGCTACGGTGTCGGTGGTTTCCTGAACGGTGTAGTCCTGCAGGTAGTAATCGCTGTAGGGCCAGACGTTGGCGCTGTTGGCCGCGTTCTTGAACTGGCGCATGGTGGCGTAAGATTTGGCGATCTGGGCCAGCACGTTATTGTTGTAATCGCCGTAGGGCGGCGCGAAATCGGTGGCGTTGATACCGTTGGCGGCCAAAGCGCTCTTGCTGTTAACCAGTTCGGCATCGACCTGTGCGGTAGTCAGAGTGTTGGTCTGGCAGTCGTCGGGGTCCTGGGCGGCGCTGCTGGCCAGGCAGTCGTGGTCGACGGTGTGCGAACCGATTTCCCAGCCGTAATTGTTTTGCAGCTGGGCAATTTGCGGCCAGCTCATGTAGGTTGTGTCGTTGTTGGCGCGGCAGGTGTTGGGCTCTATCGTCATGCCGACGCAGCCGGTAATGATGTAGTCGGTGCCGATTAGGCCGTACTTGTAAAGCGTCGGCGCGGCCTGGCTGACGGCAGACGTTAAGCCGTCATCGAACGTGAAGGAAACTTTGGCGGTCGGCGTGTAGTTGGATGCCGGGTTGAAAGTCGAGGGCGGAGGGGTGGCCGGCGGCGTCGGAATCGGCGCGGGGTTATTAACGGTCACGGTCACGGAAGCGGAAGTCGTGCTCAAATTGTCTATATTGGTCGCCACGGCGGTCAGCTTATGGCTGGCGTTGGTAGCGGTGGTGCTGTCCCAGCTGAAGCTGTAAGGTGCAGCCGTTACTGCGCTGCCCAGGTTAGTGCCGTCAAGTTTGTATTGGACGCTGGCAATGCCTTGGGCGTCGCTGACGCTGGCCGTGATGGTCTGGGTACCGGTAATGACCGCTTTGGCGGCCGGACTGGTGATACTGATTTTCGGCGCCGTCGGCTTGGTCGTCTTAGCCGGAGGCGTAGTTGTCTTCGGCGGCGTCTTGGCAGAATTAACGGCCGGACTGGCGATGGAATTAGTAGAACCGGAAGGGGTACCGATAGTTATTTTTTGCGTGATCGGCGCGCCTACGGCTACGGCTTGCAAGGGGGCAAGCATTACTGCTACGGCCGTGGCTAGGGCGACAGCCGGGCGTAAATTTTGAATTAACTTTTTAAAACTGCTGGTGCTCATAAGACTAAGTTCCCGATTAATAGCTTGCTATTAAGGACAGAACACCACCATACTGACCGTTGGCTCATTAGTATATAATTAATTCTAATAATTGCAATACCTTTTTGGCGCCATCCGCCATTTTATTTTGATTTATATCTGTAAAAATGACATTAAAAGTCAAGTTAAAATTAATTGCCTTCGCAGCACAAGCATAATGAATAAAAAGCTGAAGCGTTTTGATGCCGGCCCGGGTTCCGCCGGACAATTTTATCGGCACCGGCCAGCTGTATTACAATATTGCCTAGACGCTTATGGACCACAAAACAGTCGAAGACTATATCCTCAGCATGCCAAACGCCCGGCTTGATTACCCGTTTGGCGAAGACGTGGCCGTTTATAAAGTCGACGATAAGATGTTCGCGCTGATCAGGGAAGGCAAAGAACCGGTCCAGCTGAGCCTAAAATGCGACCCCGAACTGAGCAAACTGCTGCGCGAGAAGTATGACGAGGTCATGCCCGGCTACCATCTGAATAAAAAGCACTGGAACACGTTGGTCCTGACCGGCCAACTGGCGTGGGACGACGTGCAGGGGCTAGTCCGCCACAGTTACGATCTGGTGGCCGGGTCGGCTTAGTCCGAGGCGGGAAGCGTGTTGAGCTGGGTCAGCAATAGCTGGGCCTGGCTGTAGTCGCTGCTGAAGAGCGCGCGTTTGGTTTTGTCGGTCGTGCCGTTGTAGGCCAGTTTGAGGTCGTTTTCGTAAGCCGCCAGCTCGGAGTTCATAATTGTCTTAAATGTCTGGTCATAAATGCCGGCCGTGACGGCGCTGGCCAGCTGCGCGTCGGTACTGCTGCTGACTTTCAGGTTAAGAGTCTTGATCTTGAGTTTTGAGCCGCTGCCGACGATGTATTTTATGATAGCCGCCTGTGAGCTGCCGACGCTAAGCTGGCTGGTCGCGGCGAAGTTCTGGTCGGTGGTAGTCAGGCTCGGCTGTCCGCTGGCGGCGGTAGACAGGTGTATCAATTCCTGCTGGTCTTGGGCGATGCCGGTCATCGTGGCCAAGCCCGGGTTGTGGTTAAGAATAGCCTTGACTATGAGAAATGCGATTAGCAGGACCAGCAAGCCGCCGGCGACATATACGGCCCGCATGCCGGTGGAATTGCTGCCCGGCAAAGTGAAAGCTTTGCCGCCCGCCGGCTCGCCGGGATGGGTAATGAAGTCATAAGGCTGGGCCTGGACTTGGGGTTGGAATTGCGGCTGGGGTTGGGGCGGCTGAGGCTGCGCTTGCGGCTGCGGCTGCGGCCTGAAACCGCCTGCCGGTCCGGCCGGAGGCACGGGCGGCGGCATCGGCGGTCGCGGCGGTTCGGGGGGTGATTGCGGCGGCATGACCTTAATTAAACCATAAGCTTAAGCGTCAAGTGAAGCGGCCGCCCGGATAGTCTGCTATTCTGTTGTCATGAGCAAGCAGCAGCGGCTGGTGCTGGTGGTGAGCATCCTGGCGTCGTTCGTGTCTTTCCTGGACGGCTCGATAGTCAACGTGGCCCTGCCTGCCATCCAGAGGGAACTGGGCGGCGGCTTGGCGGCCCAGCAATGGGTTGTCGACGCTTATCTTCTGACCTTGGGTTCGTTAATCCTGATTGCCGGCTCGCTATCCGACCTGCTCGGGCGGAAGAAAATTCTGGCTTTGGGCCTGAGCGGTTTCGCGGCCGCTTCTTTGCTGTGCGCGGTCGCGCCAGACAGCGGTCTGTTAATTGCGGCCAGGGCCTTGCAGGGCATAGCCGGCGCCTTGCTGGTGCCGAGTTCGCTGGCCCTAATCATAGATACGTTTTCGGGGGCAGCCCAAGGCAAGGCGATTGGCAGTTGGACGGCTTGGACGGGAATTTCCTTTATTATCGGGCCTTTGTTGGGCGGCTTCCTGGTCGACGCGGCTTCGTGGCGCTGGATTTTTGCCATTAATTTGGTGCCGATTGCCGTTACTTTGTATCTTTTGAAATTCGTCAAGGCCGGCACTGCCGGCCGCTCCAAAGCCAAGGTTGATATAGGCGGTGCTTTGTTATGCGCCCTGGGCCTGGCCGGCTCGGTTTTCGCCCTGATCGAACAGCCGCATTACGGCTGGGGCAGCCCGCTTATATACCTGCCGCTGGCCGTCGGCGTTTTGCTGTTGCTGGGTTTTGTCGCTTACGAGCGGCGGGCCAAGTACGCCATGCTGCCGCTCGGCCTGTTTCGTAACCACAATTTCAGCGTCGGCAACCTGGCCACGCTGTCGGTTTACGCCGGTTTGACGGCCTCGACATTCCTGCTGGTCGTCTTCCTGCAGCAGGTGGCGGGCTATTCGGCGCTGTCGGCCGGGATGTCGTTGCTGCCGGTGACTATTATCATGTTTTTGGTGTCGCCCCGGGCCGGCGCGCTGGCCGGCAAGTACGGCCCGCGGCTGTTTATGGGTTTCGGGCCGCTGGTTGCCAGCTTGGGCTTTTTGATGATACTGCGTCTCACGGAAGACCTTAGCTATTGGACGGGCCTTTTCCCGGCCATCATGGTTTTCGGTTTCGGGCTGGCTTTTACCGTCGCGCCGCTGACGGCCGCCATCCTCGGCGACGTGCCGGCGGCCCAGGCCGGCATCGCTTCGGCGGTTAATAATGCCGTCGCCCGGATTGCCGGCTTACTTGCCGTGGCGGCCGTCGGCGCCATCGTAGCTACCAGTTTCGGCAGTGTCATTGACCGGCAGTTCCAGGCTGCCGGCATTCCCGGCTACTACGCGTCAATGGCCAGGCAAACGCCCCTCAGCCTGACGCCGCCCGACCGCCAACCGTACAAGACCAACCCGGCCGTCGCCGATGCCATGTCGGACGCCTCGGTTTCGGCTTTTCACGCCGGGATAGCCAGTATCGCCGTTCTGCTGGCGGCCGGCGGCGTGATTTCGCTGGCCGGTATCAGGAACCCTGTCCGTGCTGAACGGGCCTAGCCGCTCGACGCTTATGCTATGCGCCGGGGTAAATTAGCTATAAGCTATTGGTATGGATGCTGTCGAAGAGGTTAAGTCGCGTTTGAACATCGAGGATGTGGTGGCCGAATATGTCCAGCTGAAACGGGCCGGGCGGAACTGGCGCGGGCTGAGCCCGTTTACCAATGAGAAAACACCTAGTTTCATCGTCAGCCCGGAGAAACAAATTTGGCACGATTTCAGCTCCGGCAAGGGCGGCAACATGTTCAGCTTTATCATGGAGGTCGAAGGCCTGGAGTTCAAGGGCGCCTTGGAGCTGTTGGCCCGCAAGGCCGGCATCGATATCGAACAATACCGCAGCCAGAGCAGCAGCCCGCGCGGTCCGGATAAGGAGAAACTATACTCGGTTCTGGAAACGGCCGCCCATTTCTACCAGGTCCAATTCTCCAAAAACCAAACGGCTCTCGAGTACGTTTTCAAGAAACGCGGCTTTACCAAAGCAACGGCCCTGGAGTGGCGGCTCGGCTACGCGCCCAACAACGGCTCGGCGCTGCTGGCGTTTCTCAAGACTAAAAGTTTCAGCGAAGACGACATCAAGCGCGCCGGCCTGAGCGCCCGGAGCTACCGCGGCGGCAGCCAGGACATGTTCCGCGGCCGGCTGATGATTCCGCTGCAGGACCCGCAGGGCCGGGTCATCGGTTTCACCGCCCGGCAGCTGGGCGATGACGACCCCGACGCGCCGAAATACATCAACACGCCCCAGACCGTCTTATACGACAAGAGCCGCCATGTTTACGGTCTGCACCTGGCCAAGGAAGCGATCCGCAAGAGCAAGTTCGTCGTAATTACCGAAGGCAACCTCGACGTTATCGCCAGCCACCAGGCCGGTGTCCGGCAGGTAGTGGCGACCGCCGGCACGGCCCTGACAGAGCAGCACCTCAAAGCCCTCAGTCGGTTTACCGGCGACATTCGCCTCAGTTTCGACGCCGACAAAGCCGGCCTGGCCGCCACCGAGCGGGCTATCCCAATTGCCAGCCGGGTCAAGGTCTCGCTCAGTATGATCGACATCCCGAGCGGCAAAGACCCCGACGAACTGATCGGGCAAGACCCCAAGCTGTGGCGGGAAGCGGTCACCAAGAACCAATACGCTCTGGACTGGCTGATGGCGCGTTACGCCAAGCTGCTGGATATCGGTTCGGCCCAGGGCAAACGTGAGTTCAGCGACGTTTTGCTGCCGGTGGTACGCAGTTTATCCGACGAGGTCGAACGCGACCACTATTTGAATGCCATCGCCAAGACGATCGATGTCAGCCGCGACGCGCTGGAACAGAAATTCAACAAGACCGCCGGCCAAGCGCCGCCCGCCCGCCGGCGCCGCGTCAAAGCCACGCCGCAACAGGTCGACAAGCAGGCCGTCGAGAACCGAAAGCTTCAGGATAATTTCCTCAGCCTGGTCCTGATGCGGCCGACTCTACGCGAGTTCCTCGAACTGATGGAACCGGACATGCTGTATACCGGCGACGGCCGGGCTTTGCTGGAGTTCCTGCGCTCCAATCCCGACTTTGACGGCAAAAAAGACCTCGCGGCAGTGCAAAATTTAGCCGATTATGTTAAAATAGAAGCATTACTCTACGAGGAACTCTACCAGGGCCTCGAGCTTAACGAGCTTCATTACGAAGCCGCTCGATTGCAGGCACGACTGGTAGAACAATTTATAAAAACGCAAAAAGCCAAACTGGCCGAAGCCCTGGAAACCGCCGACGAAACGGCCACCCGTACGCTTCTGCAACAAGCCAAAAAATACGATTCACTACTTAAACAAGTCAAAGGAGCTGCCAATGCCTAAATCAAAGCCCAAAGCCCAGGCCAAAAAACCGGCCGAAGAACAACTGACCCCCGAACAGCAACGCCAGGAGCTGATCGACCGAGCCAAAAAAGACGGCCATGTCGCCCAGCAGGACATCTTCGCCCTGATCCCGGAGACCCCGGAGAACGCCGAAGCCCTTGATGCCCTCTACACCGAACTGGCCGACAATAATATCGAGATTACCAGCACCGAACCCAATGCCGCCAACTTCACGGCCGAGTGGGAAGCTGAAGAAGCCGAAGAAGAGGCCGTCGCCACCAACACGCCGGTTTACCTGGACGATGACGTGGCCGACGACTCGGTCCGTTTGTACCTGCGTGAAATCGGTAAAATCCCGCTGCTTAACGCCGAAGAAGAACTGGCCCTGGCGCAGCGCGTCGTTGCCGGCGACAAACAGGCCAAGGACCAGATGGCCGAAGCCAACATGCGCCTTGTCGTCTCAATCGCGAAACGCTATGTCGGACGCGGCCTCGACCTGCTCGACCTCATCCAGGAAGGCAACACCGGCCTGCTGCGCGCCGTCGAGAAGTTCGACCCCGACAAAGGTTTCAAGTTCTCGACCTACGCCACCTGGTGGATCCGCCAGGCCATCACCCGCGCCATCGCCGACCAGGCCCGCACCATCCGCATCCCGGTTCACATGGTAGAGACTATTAACAAATTGCTGCGCACCCAGCGCCGTCTGACCCAGGAACTCAACCGCGAACCGACCAACGAAGAAATCGCCAAAGAGATGGAAATCGACGTCGACAAAGTCGAGCACATCATGAAGATCAAACAGGACATCAGCTCGCTCGACGCCTCGATCCGCGACGACGAGGAGGACTCGGTCCTGGCCGATTTCATCGAAGACGAAGACACCGTTTCACCAGAGGAATCCGCCACCGGCCAGCTGCTCAAGGAGCAGGTCAAAGACATGCTCTCCGCCCTCACCGAGCGCGAGCAAAAAATCCTCAAACTCCGCTTCGGCCTGGAAGATGGCAAGAGCCACACGCTCGAGGAAGTCGGCCAGGAGTTCAGCGTCACCCGCGAACGCATCCGCCAGATCGAAGCCAAAGCCCTGGCCAAACTCCGCAAACACCGCGACGCCAAAAAACTCCACGACTACATCAAGTAGAAGTCCGGGCAGCCGGCCCAGCCAGGCAAGCAGGGTCAAGCGTAGTGCAACCGGACCGATGCTAATCGGTCCGCGTGAAACGCACTGTTTGCCTGGCTGGGCCGGCTGCCCTTACAGCACCTTCTTGAAGTAGTAGCCCTCTTGGGTATAGCCGTTTTTGCGGTAGAACTTGTGGGCGACCTTATAGGCGTAGCCGGACTCGATATAAATGCGGCCGTAGCCGGATTCGGCGGCGATGCTCTCTATGCCTTGGATGAGCTGACTGCCCAGCCCATGCTCGCGAAATTCCGGGTCGACATACAATTCGTCGACCTGCATTATCGGTTCCGGGTATCTGACGACCAGGCGGGCGGAGGCGGTAATGAAACCGGCCAGCCGCCGGTCTTGCTCGGCGACCAGAATGAAATTGTCTTTGCTGGCGATAACCTTTTGCAAGGAGTCGCTATCCAACTTTGAATATCTGTCTACCTCCATGAAGGCATCATATAGAGCCATCAGGTTTACGTGGTCGCCTAAAACCGCTTCGCGTATTACCATAGGTTAAATTATAACCCGGCGCGTTACCGGTCGCTTATGGCTGGCCTGGATTGTATACTGGCTAGGATGAAGATTATTGGTCTAGCAGGCACCAACGGCTCCGGCAAAGATACCGTCGGCCATATCCTGGCCGAAGATTACGGTTACCTTTTCATATCGGTGACGGATCTGCTGCGGGAAGAGGCGCGGCAACGCGGGCTCGAACCCAGCCGCGAAAACCTGCGCTTGATCAGCGCCGAATGGCGCCGCGAAGCGGGCCTGGGCGTCTTGGTCGACAAAGCCGTTGCCGAATTCGGCAAAGCCGGCGGCAGCTACAAAGGCCTGGCCATAGCCAGCCTGCGCAATCCCGGCGAAGCCGACCGTGTCCACCAGCTCGGGGGTAAGGTGCTGTGGATAGACGCCGACCCGCGGATCCGCTACGACCGCATCCAGGCTAACGCCGCCAGCCGGGGCCGGGCCGAAGAAGATAACAAGACCTTTGACGAATTCCAAGCCGACGAGGCCGTAGAGATGAACCAAACCGGCGACGCCGCCACGCTCGACATGTCGGCCGTCAGGCAGCGCTGCGACGCCACGCTTATTAACGATCAAGACGATTTGCAGGAACTCAAGAGCCGTATAGCTGCAATTCCTCAGTAACCTAAACAGGGCATAGCCCTTGTATATTATGCATAAATCTTGTATAATAAAGATATGTCAGGAACAGGTGGCCACGCACCCGGTATCGAAGTTATAGACGTGCACCCCGATTTGCGGGTCGTCGAAAGCAACCGTCTGAATGGTAATATGTATCAACGTTTCTCCGATGGCAATAGCTTCTACGTAAGCCGGATGAGGGTTATCGGGGTTGCCGGCTGCGGCCAAACCGTGGCTATGCTGCCCAAGGGCGCCGACAGCTATGAAGACCTGGAGCAGGGGCCGGTGGTCGCTCCGAAGGAGGCTTACTTTAAATGGCCGGCGGATCTCCAGCCGGCGGCTGATGTGGCCTATGACCCGGAAGACCCGCCGCAGATGGTGGACTTACCGGCGGACGGCCTCATCACCCGCCGCTCCGGTAAAGGCTTAATGCTCAACGCGGCTGATTGCGCCCCGACCATTATCTATGACCCGAGATTACGAATCTTGGGCTTGGCGCATAACGGCAGGGAAGGCGCTACGCTCGGAATAGGGCCTAAGCTGGTCGAACATATGCGGCGGATGTACGGCACGAAGCCTTCCGACCTGGTTGTGCATTTCGGGGCCTCGATTGCGCCGGAGTCATATGTCATGCCTCGTTTAGGGGAGTCCTTGCGGCAAGAGGCCTGGCGGCCGTTCCTGCGCGAAGTTGAGGGCGGGTATGAAACCGACATTGTCGGCTTTGCCGCCCAGAGCCTTCTGGACAGAGGCGTACGGGGCGAAAATATCACCCGTTCGGCTATTGATACTTTTTCCCACCCCGACTACTTTTCTTTCGTAGAACATGCTGCCAGCGGAGGGGCTGTTCCCGATGGCCGCAATGGTTTTATAGCCGTATTGAGACAACAAGAAGTGCAGCCGGCGTGAGTAATTCGGAAACGGCAATCGCCGCGCCAACGTTTTACGGACAGCACCAGGAACAACTACGCAGGCTGTTTGAAATAACCGGTCTGCCCGAAGAAGTCAGCGCGGACTTGCCGATGGCCGTAGAGGCCACCCAGCCCTGGGTACGGGGCGATCACTCCCGGCCCGAGCATAGGTTCAGGTTCAAAGACCCGGAATCGGCCGAGCTGCACGATATCTACGGCGACTTGGGCTTGCGTGACGCCCATGACCTGCCAGCCGGCACCTACCAGCACGCCATCTTGCTCGGGGGTGTCCACCGGGGTAACAACCGGCGCCTGGGGTTTATGAACCAAGTGTTAACGAGCGGCACCGTCATCGTCGAGGATATTACCCTTCTCGGCGGTGAACGCCGGGTTTACCCGGAAGTCGAAATCGAGGACATAGAGAACAACCTGCACGCCCTTAGAAACGTCGATGAGCCCTGGCTCGACCGCCTGAGAAACAGCAAGGTCGAGTCGTGGTGGGAAACGGACCTGTTGCGGCTCGCTGCCACCGTCCGGCTTGGACGGCTGTCCGTTGCCGGGCGTGAATACGAGCCGTTAAACTCCCGCTACCGGCCTCATCGCCAAACCTTCACTTGGCGCAAACTGCCGTTGGCCATCATGCATACCCTGGCGGTTGCCCGGCAGGGAGAACCGCGGCATACCACCGAGGCCTGCGTGCGCGACTGGCTGGACACCATGCTGCCGGCCGATAATGCACGCGTGGCGTTCTTCGGTGCCAACCCGCACCTTACACGAATGGGCAGGTCCGCCCAAGCCGTTTTGCGGGCCCAAGGCAGGCCGGACATCGATCTGGTCGTTGCCGGCCCGGCGTCGGTCGAGGGGCTGGGCCATGGCCATTATTTGGGCGAGGTCGCCCGCCAATTGTACGAGGATAAACGTTTGCTAGAGGCGTGATTTGGTCTGTCCCGTGGCCCGGGCATTAAGAGGCAGCTTCTCATAGCCCGGCAAAAGTTTCTGCCCCCGTTCAAGCAGTTTGAACAATTCTTTGAAAGAATCGGCTATTTGCTGACTTTCAATCAATAGGCCCAAGGCCTCCTGGCCATACGAAATTATGTACAGCTTATTATCGAAGGCTCCCCATTCGACAGGCGTGGTGTAGTCGGTTTCCTTGAGCCAAGTACGCTTGAGCAGCACTAACGGGTCTTTCTGGCGGTAGTCCTTTGGAGCTGCCGGCACGTCGGCAGTCAGGGCCCGCCGGCTGACATTTTTGTTGGGGGCCAGCATCCGGAGGTTGTGCATGGTAGGGAAGCCGTAAAAATCTATGCCCGACTTGGTGTTAACGTAAACGACCTCCTCTTTGGACTTGGCAATGGCCTCGAAAATCTGCCGGATTTCCGACTCGCCCTGGAAGTAGCGGATCCCCGGCTGCTCATGCGTCTTGTAAAACTTCTGGATCAGCTGCTGTGATTCGGTTTCCAGGGCCGCCCCAGAAGCTTCTCTGGCAGCATGCTGTTCACGGGCTAGCTCCATCAGGCGTGACGGGTTGGCCGCCCGGTAGTGCAGTTTTTTATCTTTGTCGAAGCGCTCGGCCAGTTTGTACGCCACCAAATTATCGAGAATCTTATAGCAGTTTGTGCGGGTTTCGTGGACGTAACGGGCTAATTCGGCCGGTTTCCAGTCCTTCTTTTCCAGCAGCGCGGCGTAGCATTTTGACTCTTTGGCCGTAAGTCCGGCAGCTGTTAAATCAATCATCTATCAAGCTTAACACAGTTTAGTCTTTTTGTGAATTAAAAATATACAAAAAAGCCATATCATCTATAAATTAACGTATTATTAAGTCAAATATTATTGACATAAATAGTCAAGAGCATTATAATAAACCGTTCAGTAAGCAAGGAGCGAGTGATTCGATGAGCGAGCTACAGGTAGTCAGATTCGATAATTTTAGGGTTGGGGTTGATTCCGTGCATGGAATCGGCGCCGTGCCGGATCCCGATACCGCTAAATCCGGTCCGGGTGTCGCTGAGGATATAAAGACGGCTTTCGGCTATGAAGGCGATGACCTTGGCGGCCTGATCGGCCATGTCGCTCCGCACCGGGAATTGCAGCTCAATATCGATTTCGCCAAAGCCACGCTCTCCGATCCGGCCGTCCAGGCCCGCTTAGGCCAGGAGGGCAGAACGGCTGCCGAGATTGCCCGGAGCTGGAGCGAGAGGTCGGGCCTGCAGACAGAAGTCTTCAGGCCGTTCATGAGCCCGGCCGACGGACCGGTTGAGAGGTTTGAGGCTGCCGAAATACCTGAACGCGTGCCCAACTGGCTGGAGCGGATGGGCGACACGGCCATCAAGCTGGGCAGGCAATACCCGATTGGCATACTGGCGCTGGCCTCATCGGACCGCGAAATCGGTCCTGACGAGAAGCCCGGCGTAGCCGAAGGCACCCCCTCCGAAAGCTACATGGAACAAACTTTGCTGCCGAGGCTTGAAGCGGGTAGAACGCGGGAAGAGGCCGAGGCCGGTGACGATAGCGGCCGCCCCGTCTTCGGCAGTGTCGAGATGATTAAAACCGGCGAAAAGGCCGGCGACGCGGTCATGGCCGGAGCCGCCGCAGCGCTGGCCGAGCGGGGAATAGACCTGGCGACCGCCAAAATAGTCGTCTTCTCGGTCGCCGGCAACTGGATGCAAACCGGGGTCCAAGCTCGGCAGGGTTTGCAAACCGTTTATCCTGATTTTGACAGGGACCCGGCCGACCGGCAGCTATGGGTCAAGAGCGATACTTTTCCGATAGGCCTGACCGGCGACGAACCCAAAACCACTCACCAAAACCCGTTTAGCGCCATCGGCAATGTCCTGAGGGGCATTAAGCTGCTTGACGAAGTGCGCGGCTAGCTGGCGGCCCGGCTCTGGACACTGCGGGGTCGCCGCTGCAGCAGCCTGAAGACCATGTACAGGCCGGCGCAGCCTAGGGCGGTCAGCCAGTCGGCGGCGTTGAGCGGCCCGGCGCTGAAGTAGGGTTGGACCCAGGGGTTATAGATTATATTGCCGATCAGCAGGAAGGACAGGGCGAAGGCGACGAGTAACTTTTTGTTGCTCCATAAGTAGCTCGTGAAGAATTTTTCGTGGGCGCCGGAACGTTCGAACATCAGGTAGACGTAGAGGCAAAGCACCAGGGTCAGGTAGGTCAGGGTCGTCGCCTGGTGGTAAAGCGGCTGGGCGGTGTCGAAATAGCGCGGACTGATATGGTGCCGGGCGAAGAAGAACAGGAAGTTCTCGTAGCTCAGGGCGGCTGCCAAAGCACCGAAGCCGACGAAGCCGCCGATGGCCGCCCGGCTAATGATGTGGTCGTCCAGGTCGCGCGGCCGCTCGTGCATGAGTTTGCCCTGGGCCGAGTCCCAGCCGAGGGCGGTTATCGGCAGGATTTGGGCGACGACGTCGATCGCCAGGATCTGGATAGGGGCTATGGCCGGGGCGATATGGAAGACGACCAGGGCGGCCAAGCCGGCCAGGACGGTGAACAATTCGCCGGCGTTGTCGGTCAGGGCGCAGCGGGCGGCCTTCTTGATGTTCTGGAAAGTCAGCCGGCCCTGTTCAATGGCGTCCACCAGCGTGTCGAAGCTGTCATCCAGCAGTACGATATCGGCGGCGTCCTTGGCGACGTCGGTACCGGTGCGGCCCATGGCGACGCCGATATCGGCCCGTTTCAGGGCGGGGGCATCGTTGATGCCGTCGCCGGTCACGGCTACGACGTGGCCGCTTTGTTTGACAAGTTCAACGATCCGCAGCTTGTCCTCGGGTGCGACGCGTGAGAAAACCGCGCCGCCATGGCCCACCAATTGCATGATTTGGCTGTCAGCCAGCTTGTCCAGTTCGTCGCCGAGGATAATCGTGATGTCATCGGCCAGGCCGGCTTTGCGGGCGATGGCTTTGGCGGTGGTCGGGTAGTCGCCGGTGATAATCGAGACTTTGACGTGGGCGGCATGGGCGGCGCGCATGGCGGCCGGCACGGCTTCGCGCAGCGGGTCGACCATGCTGACCATGCCGAGGAAAGTGAAGTCCTGCTCGACCTCTTCCATATTCGGTTTCTTGAGGTCGGTTTTGGCCGGCAGGACGCGGTAGCCGAAAGCCAGGTTGCGCATGGCGGAGTGGGCCTGCCGCTCGTTGTAGTCATTGAAAAACTTTCGGTCGGCAGTTGTCAGTTTGCGGATGTGGCCGTGGTCCCAGATATTGCGGCTGCGGCTTAGGACGCTTTCGGGGGCGCCTTTGACGAACACGACTACCTGCTTGCCGTCGCGCCGGACCGAGCTCATCAGCTTGCGCGCCGAGTCGAACTGGAACTCCTTGATCTCCGGCTTGTCGGCTTCCTGGGCGGCGATGTCGATGCCGGCTTTGCGCGCTAAGGTAATCAGCGCGCCTTCGGTCGGATCGCCGACGACGTACCAGGTCAGGTGTTCGTTGTCGGGCGGATCGACCTTGGCGTTACTGGCCAGGGCCGCCGTCACGAAAAAGAGTTCCAGCCCGGCCAGCGTCTTATCGCTTAATTTTTCGCCGTGTTCGGTGACTATCTGGCCGTTAGCTTCGTAACCGGTGCCGGTGACACGGTAATGCTTGCGGCCGATTAACAGCTGCTCGACGGTCATTTCGTTCTTGGTCAGGGTGCCCGTTTTGTCAGTCAGGATGAAGTTTGTCGCGCCGAGCGTCTCGACGGCCGATAACTTTTTGACCAGGGCCCGGGCTTTGGCCAGCCGGGCGGCGGTTTGGGCCAGGGTGATGTTGACTTCGGCTACCAGGCCGTTGGGTATCATAGCCGCGCCGATACCGATGCCGAACAGGATGGCGGCATGCAGGCCCAGGTCGGCCTTAAAGGCAATGACGGCCAGGATAAGCGCGACCAGCACGGTGCCCTGGGCCAGCCGGGCGGCCAGGTTGTTCATTTCCTTCTGGAGCGGGGAGGCTTCGCTGCGGGTGGTCTGGCTGAGGCCGGCGATTCGTCCCAGCTCGCTGCGCATGCCGGTGCCGATGACCACGCCGTGACCGGTGCCGGTCGCCACGGTCGTGCCCATGAACAATAGGTTGTGCCGGTTGCCGAGCGGCACGTCGGCGCTGATGGCATGGACGAACTTGCGGCTGGGGTTGCTTTCGCCGGTCAGGGCGAAGTCGTTAGTGCTCAGCTCGGCCTCGTCGAGGACCCGCACATCGGCCGGTACGCTGTCGCCCTCTTCTATATATATGACGTCGCCGGGCACCAGTTCGGTCGAATCTATCTCCTCGACCAAGCTGCCGCGCAGGACCTTGGCTTGCGGTACCAGCAGTTGTTCCAGGCTCTTCATCAGCGTTTCGGCCTTGTGTTCCTGGAAGAAACCGACGAAAGCGTTCATGGCGGCAATAGCGATCAGGATGGTCGCCGTTTTGCCATCCTTGAGGTAAAGCGAAAAGGCGGCGCTGGTCAGCAGCATGATTACCAGCAGGTTTTTGAATTGGCGGAAGAAGGTTATGACGGCCGGCTCGTGTTTCGACCTTTCCAGGACGTTGCCGCCCAGCTGCCTCAAACGTTCGCCGGCCTCTTTGGCCGACAGGCCCTCGCGCCTGGAGTGCAGCTGTTCGAGAACTTCGTCGGCACTCAAGCGGTAATAGTTGAGTCGTTTGTGTTCCGGGTTCATGCTTATGCTTCATTATATATACATCCGGTTAGTTTGCCGCCGGCCGGTGCTTTACAATTAGTCTATGGCTGACAAAACGCAGCTGCGGCAGCAGCTTAGGCAGGCCCGTTTATCATTAAGCGACGGCGAACGCGTCCTCAAGAGCCGGGCAATCGTCGAATGCCTGGCCGGGCTGACTGACTGGTCGGCCGTCAAGGCTCTGAACTATTTCGAGCCGATGCACAACCTGCTCGAAGTCGATATCCGCGACTTCATAACCGGACTGGAGGACAATTATCCAGATATGAAGCTGTCGATGCCGAAGCTGATCGGCGGCAAGTGGGAGGTAGTATCGGTGCGGGGCGGACGGCCGCCCGGCCGGTTTGACGTCATTATCGTGCCGATGCTGGGGTTTGACCCGGCCAGCCTGCACCGGATCGGTTACGGCGGCGGTTATTATGATAAATTCCTGGCGGACCAGCCGCAGGCCAGGAAAATCGGCGTCTGTTTCGAATCCGGCAAACTCGCGGACCTTCCGGCCGATGCCCATGACGTTGCCCTGGACAGCATAGTCACGGAGCTGGCGGTTTATACGAAGTAGAGAGAGCGCTTAATTACTGCCGGCGGCGCTTGCTGTAAAATTAAGAATGTAAATTTTTCAGGAGCAGTTTATGCCGCCGCGTTTTGAAGGTCCCGGTGATAGCGCGCCCGAAGTTTCGGGTCCCGATCTTGAAGCCGGCGAGCTGCCCGGCCCGATGACGGAAGATGAGCTGGCCAGGTCGGCGGCCCTGCGGCAACGCCGGGAAGTCACTCAGGTCAGGTTGAATGATTTGTTCGGCAGGCTGCATGCCGAGCCCGAGCCGGGCATTGATTGCATCGACGTGCCGACCGGCGGCAGCCGGCTGCCTTATCGCCTTTATATGAACTAAACCTTATCCGCTTATGCGGCCTTGAGGTACTTAGCGTATAGTTAGAGGTATGTCGGAGCGCAAGAAACTGGCTATCATTGATGGCAAAAGCGTTTTTTACCGCGGCTACTACGCGATGCCCAACTTGAGCAGCCGGGACGGCACGCCGACCGGCGGCGTTTTCGGCTTCGCGACCATGGCGCTGGAAGTCATCCGCCGGCTGAAGCCGGATTACGTGGCGGTCGCCTGGGACAAGCCCAAAACCAATATCCGCAAGCGGCTGGAACTTTATCCCGAATACAAGGCCGGGCGCAAACCGGCACCGGCCGATTTTTATACGCAGGTGCCGATATTGCACGAATTGCTGGATGCTTTTGGCTGGCCGCTTTACGAGATGGACGACTACGAAGCCGACGACATTATGGGTGCGCTGGCTGTCCAGGCCAGCCGCAAAGACATTGAGACCATGCTTATCACCTCTGATATGGACATGCTCCAACTGGTTAATGACAAGGTCCACGTTTATGCGCTCAAAACCGGGCTGTCCAACATAGAATTGTATTCGCCCAAAAGTTTCGAGGCCAAGTATGGTATCCATGTCGATCAATTTCTCGACCTCAAATCCATCAAAGGCGATTCCTCGGACAATATACCCGGCGTTCCGGGCATCGGCGAGAAGGGCGCGCTGGAGCTTTTGAAAACCTACAAGACGCTCGACGGCGTCTACGACAACCTGGCTCTGATCAAAGAAACCACCCGCAAAAAACTGGAGGCCGGCAAGGACCTGGCCTACCTCAGCAAGGAGTTAGCCCGCATCTGGACCGATGCGCCGATCAAACTTGACCTCAAACAGGTCGACGGCAGCAAAGTCAGGCCGGAAAAAGTCCTGGAACTGCTGCAAAAACTGGAGTTCCGCAGCCTGGTCCGCCAACTTCCCGACATCATGCAGGTGGCCATTACCAACCACCAGTCGTCAACCGGCAAAAGTCCGCTTCACGCCGGCAAGAATGTGCTCATCGACAGCAACAAAAAAGCCGCCGACCTGAGCCTGGGCGACTCCAAGTATTTCTATATCCATACCCGGTCGGCAGGCAAGCACGGCCGCAAGCCCGAGGTGCTGATTATGAGCCTCAACGGCAAAGACGCCTATACGCTCGACCTGGGCAAGCTGGAGCGTGATGCGCTTGCCAAGGAGTTCCGCGACGTCAGGCCGCTGGTCGGTTACGATATCAAGTCGACCCTCGAACTGCTGATGGAAATCGGGGTTAATGAACTGCCGCCGATTGGCCACGACGTCTTGATCGGCGCGTTCTTGCTTAATAGCCTGCGGCGGGAGCAGAGCTTGACCGAGCTGGCCGAGGCCGAGCTCGGCTATGACGGTTCACCCTTCGAAGACCTGGACGCTGAAGAAGTCATGACCCGGGCACCGGAAATCATCGCCGTCATCAAAGCCCTGCACGAAAGCCAGGCCGCCGAACTCAAGAAGCTGCCCAAATTGGCCAAGCTGGCCGCCAGCATCGAGTGGCCGCTGATGCCGGTCTTGGCCCGCATGGAACGGGCCGGTATCGAGCTGGATACCGGATACCTGGCCCGGTTCGCCGACGAGATCAATGACCTGATTTCCGACTACGAACAGCAGATTTACGGCCATGCCGACCAGGAATTCAACATCGCTTCGCCGGCCCAGCTGTCCGAAATCCTGTTTGATAAGCTCAAACTGCCCACCAACACCATCAAGAAGGGCCGGACCGGCTACAGCACGGCCGCCCGCGAACTCGACAAGCTGCGCGGCACCCACCCGATCATCGACCTCATCACCCAATACCGCGAAGTTGCCAAGCTCAAGAACACCTACGTCGATACTTTGCCTCAGCTGGTCGATGAAAACTCGCGCGTCCACACGACTTTCAACCTGACCGTCGCCCAGACGGGCCGCCTGTCCAGCGTCGACCCCAACCTGCAGAACATACCGGTCCGGACCGAACTCGGCCGTCGTATCCGGACGGCTTTCGTGGCCGGCGCCGGCAAGAAACTGGTCAGCGCCGACTATTCGCAGTTTGAGCTCCGTCTGGCCGCCTGCCTGGCCGGCGACCAGAACCTGATCGAGATGTTCAACCGCGATGCCGACGTCCATACCATGACTGCGGCCCAGGTCTACGGCCGTGAACCGGAAGATGTCACCAAACAGATGCGTTACGCCGCCAAGGCCGTTAATTTCGGCATTATGTACGGGCAGGGGCCGCACGCTCTGAGCCAGAGCACCGGCATGGATTTCGCGGCCGCCAAGACCTTCATCGAGCGTTATTTTGAAATCCGCCCCAAGCTGAAGGAATTCATCGAGCAAACCCGCGCCAAGGCCCAAGAGCAGGGCTACGTCGAAGACATTTTCGGCCGCCGCCGGCCGACCCCGGACGTCAAGTCGTCGAACTTCGCCGTCCGCGAGGCCGCTTACCGCGCGGCCGTCAACATGCCGCTGCAGGGCAGTGCCGCCGACATCATGAAACTGGCTATGATCGCCGCCGACAAGCGGCTGCGCGAACAGCATAACGACTGCAATATGCTGCTTCAAATTCACGACTCCATCCTGGTAGAGTGCCCGGCCGAAGTCGCCGAAAATGTCGCCCGCCTCCTCAAAGAAACCATGGAAACGGTCTATAAGCTGCCGGCCAAGCTGACCGTCGACACCTCTATCGGCCGCAATTGGGGCGAACTCTAGCCCTTATTTGGCTTCCGGGTCTTTGCGGCGGCGGCGCGGCCTGGCGGTTATACGTTTGTTGCCGGCCAGCATCAGCCGGAAAGCCAGGACAATGATCCAGATGCATAGCAGCAGATCAATCAGGCTGGTTGCCAGGCCGAGGGCGTCGGTGTGGTGCTTGGCGTTGAACAGGGCAATCAGGGCGATAAAGGCCTCGCCGACAATCAATAACTGTGCCAAGCGGCGGCTGCGCCGTTCCTGGGCGGTGTAGCCGAGTATCCAGACGGCGCCGAACCACAGTGCCGTCAAGATGAAGAAAATCAGCGACACAATAAGGTTGCTGCCGCAGTTGCTGCCGTCATGACGGCAAGTAGACACGACCGAATCGACGCCGTTGGCGATGCCCAGAAAACTCAAGGTGATGAACTGGATAAGAGTAGCTACGCCCGTTTGGTAAGTCAGCTTCATGCCTATTCATTATAGTATGCGAAGCGTAAGCGCAAAGCGGAATTATTCCGGACCAGCGGCCGCCTGCCGCCCCTTGGCTTTTCGTGCCAGAAAGTTGAAAAAAACACACAATAGTGTTAGTATATGGCCATTATGGTAGGTTCGGGTACGCGCTACTTCATAGCTTTCTTCGTAGCCCTGGGGCTTCTGTTCCTGGTCATCTTCCTGTTGTTTCACAGCGGGACGCAAAAGCCAAAGGCGCCGACCGCCCGCTCCCTGGTCAGCTACGCTACCACTGACGCCCAGGTCAGCATGAGCATAGACGGTCCGGTCAATGCCGACCAGAACCACCAGCAGGTCCTGGTTACCGTCAGTAACCAGGACGTTACCTTCGAACAATTACAGGGCTATGACGGCAATGTCGTCTATTCCCAGAGTTTCGCCAACACCGAGAACGCTTACGCCGCCTTCTTGCAGTCCCTGGCCCACGCCGGCTTCACGCTTGGCAATAACAGCCCGACCGCCAAAGACGAGCGCGGTTACTGTCCGCTTGGCGAGCGTTATGTTTTCCAGCTGCAGCAGGATAGCCAGACCCTGGAGCGCTATTGGACGACCAGCTGCGGCGGCAAGCTCAGGACTTATCAGGGCCTCCAGAGCCTGACAATCGAACTATTCCAAAACCAGGTGCCGAACTACAGGGGCCTGACCAAGACGGTTTTGTTTTAGGACCGGTCTCCCGGTGTAAAATAGAGCTATGATCAAGGCCGTAATTTTTGACTGCTTCGGCGTCCTGTCGACGGAGGGCTGGCTATCGTTCAAGGCGGAATACTTTGGGCATGACCAACAGCTGCTTGACCGGGCCAGTCATATAATCTGGCAGGCCAACGGGGGGCTAATCAGCTATGACGACTTTATCCGAAGTATAGCCGGCCTAGCGGGTATAACACCTGTGATGGCAGCTAAGGCAATAGGTCGTAACGTACCCGACGAAGAGCTTTTCGCGTATCTCAAGGAGCTCAAGGATCGCTATAAGTTAGGTCTTTTGAGTAACGTGGCCTCGGGCCAGCTTCACACCATATTCTCGAAAGACCAGATAGACTTGTTTGACGCGGTCGTTTTATCTTTCGAGAACGGTTTTATCAAGCCTCAGGCCGAAGCTTACCAAAATGCCGCCGAACGGATGGGCGTAGATATTAGCGAATGTGTGTTTGTAGACGATCAAGAACGAAACACTACCGGTGCCATTGAATCCGGAATGAAAGCTATCTTGTACAAAGACCCCGCCCAGCTGAGGCGTGAACTCGGGCCGCTGCTGAAGGACTAGCCGATCCGGAAAGTCAGCCGCTTGTCGATCTGGCAGCGGCGCTTAATCTCCGGGCCGCGCAGCCTGAGGGTATTGGCCAGCGCCGCGCTCGAAACGGTCACCACGATGTCGCGCTCGCGTACCTGCACGCCGACCGCCAGCTGGAATTCGTCTTGGACGTACTTCTTGATGCTTTTCATCTCCGGCGGTTCGTCGAAATCCTTGCGGCTTAAGATACTGCTTAGGCTGTCCATATCCTCCATTATACTTGCTACAATAGTTGAATGCCGGAATTGCCAGAGGTTGAGACTGTTCGCGTTGGTTTGGCCCGTTTGCTGCCGGGACGGCAAGTTGCTGCCGCCGAAGCCGACTGGGCCAAATCCTTTCCCAACGCGCCGGCCGACGTTAAGGAATTCCTAATCGGGGCCGAAGTCCTGGCGGTCAAGCGCCGTGCCAAGGTCCTGATTATCGAGTTGTCGACCAAGTACTCTCTGGTAATCCATCTCAAAATGACCGGCCAGCTGGTTTTCCGGGGGCAAGACGAGCAGTTCGGCGCCGGCCACCCCAACCATTCGCTGGTCGGCCGCCTGCCGGACAAATCGACGCGGGTGACACTGTCCTTCAAAGACGGCAGCCGTCTGTTCTTCAATGACCAGCGCAAATTCGGCTGGATGCGCCTGATTCCGACCCTGGAAGTCATGAACCTCGACTTTTTCAAAAAAGTCGGGCCCGAGCCGCTGAGCGCCGATTTCACCAAGCAAATCATGCGCGACCGGCTGATGCGGCGCAAGAATTCCAACGTCAAGGCGGCCCTGCTTGACCAGACGATGGTGGCCGGCGTCGGCAATATTTATGCCGACGAGTCTCTGTGGGGGGCCAAAATCCACCCGGCGACGCTGGTCAGGGGGCTGGCCGCGCGCCAGTTTTACAATCTGTATGACGAGCTGATTTTCGTGCTGAAGCTGGCGATTGAGAAGGGCGGCTCGACGGACAAGAATTACGTCAACGCCGAAGGCAAAAGCGGCAGCTACCTGACCTTTGCCCGGGTTTTCCGGCGCGAGGGCCAGGCCTGTCCGCGCTGCGGCACCACCATCATAAAAACCCGCGTCGCCGGCCGCGGCACCCACCTCTGTCCGCGCTGCCAGAAACTTAAACCAGTTTCCTGAGCAGGGCGGTAACGTCTTTGGAAGCGGGCAGGCGGTAGCGGGCCAGGGTCCGGCCGCGCCCGATCTTGACGCTGTAGGCCGAGGCGGGCAAAACCCTGAACAGGTCTTCGTCAGTCACGTCGTCGCCAATCGCCAGTATGAAATCATAATTCTTCTCCAGCCAGCGGCGGGCGACCGCGCCTTTGCTGACTTTGGGGTTCTTGATTTCCAGGACTTTGTTGCCTTGCATCAGTTCCAGGCCGTACTTCTTGAGCACCGGCTTGAGTACCCGCTTGATAATCACGGCGTATTTCTGGGCGTGGTAAGCCGAGGCCGCGCGGTAATGCCAGACCAGCGAGTGGGGCTTGACTTCGACCCTGGCCCCAGGTGTCAGGGCGGCGTACTTCTCCAGAACTGGCTGGAGCAGCTGTTTCCACTCGGTATCGACTTTTTCGACGGTTTGCCAGGTTTTGCGCCCGGCCGGCCTGACACCGGCGCCGTGTTCGGATACCAGGTTGATCGGCAGGTCGTCGAACCATTGGTGCAGATCGGCCGTGCTGCGGCCGCTGATTAACACGACGTCGTTGGCCTTGTCGGCGCTTAGCGTTTCGAGCAGCTGGAGCAGGCTCTTGGGCGGCCGGGCATTCTTGTAATCTTCGGTAAAGGGTACCAGGCTGCCGTCATAATCCAGCAGTAGCAGGTGCTTTTTGGAATGCTGCCAGTCGTGCAGCAAACGTATTTCGGGCCGCCCTTTGAGCGATTGGACAATCAGTTTAGTGCCGGGTACCGGCTGCTGCATGGTCGCGATGAAGCCCTGGGCCCATTCCTGCACCGTGTTGGTGGATAGCTGTTGCTGCATGTGGCGCAGGCGGCGGCGCAGTTCGCGGCCGCGCATTTGCAGGGCTTGTTCGAGAGCGCCGACCAGTGCTTCGGGCTGCTTGGGGTTAACCAGAATGGCATCCTGGAGCTCCTCGGCCGCCCCGGCGGTTTCGCTAAGTATCAAGACGCCGCTTTTGTGCTTGCTGGCGACAAACTCCTTGGCAGCCAGGTTCATCCCGTCGCGCAGCGGTGCGATAAACGCCACGTCGGCAATCTGGAACAGCGCCGTCACTTCTTCGAAAGGCTGCACCACGTTCATATAATCGATCGGCTGCCATCTGGGCGAGCCGTACTTGGTGTTAATCTCGCCGACCAGCGCCGACAGCCGTTTGGATAGCTTCTGGTAAGCCGGCACGTCGGTCCGCGAAGGGGCGGCCACCAGGCTGAAAACTACTTTGCCGCGCAGCTTTTTGTTACGCTCCAGCAGGGTGGCGTAGGCTTTTAGCCGCTCGACCAGGCCTTTTGTCGGGTCCAGCCGGTCGACGGCTACGATGACCCTCAGGCCGCCGTAACGGCGGCGGTAACGGCGGACGGCCGCTTTGACGGACTTGGATTTAGTAGCCGCGGCGTACCTCTCATAATCGATACCCATCGGGAAATCGGCCACCCGGACGAACCGGTCGCCGACCATCGGCTCCTTGTCGTTCGCCAGTTCGATGCCGATATCGCGGCAGTTCTCCAAGAAATTGGCCACGTAACCGGGCGTATGGAAGCCGACCACGTCGGCCCCCAGCATACCGTTCAACAATTTTTTGCGTTCCGGCAGTTTGGCCAGCGTTTTGGCATCGGGGAAGGTGGTATGCAGGAAGAAGCCGGTAATGATGTCGGCCCGCTCGGCCCGCAGCAACTCCGGTACCAGCAATAGCTGGTAATCATGTACCCAGACGCGGAAACCGGTTTCCGCCAGGTTAAGCGTAGCCTGCGCGTATTGCTCATTGACGCTCCGGTAGGCCCGCCACCAGCGCTGCCGGGTGGCGGTATCGACAGGCGTGGATTTTGCCAGGTTGTGGAACAGGGGCCACAGGACGCCGTTGCTGTAGCCGCTGTAGAAGTCGTCAATCTGCCGCTGGCTGAGAAAAATCGGGTAACAGTTGCGTTTCTCCAGCTCTTCGACGATAGCTTGCCGGTCGCCGTCGCTCAAGTCGTCGCTGGCAATGCCGGGCCAGCCGATCCAGCGGTTTTTAGGGTCGTCGGCGTAGGCGGCCAGGCCCGTGGCGATACCGCCGATGCTAGCGCGGAAAACTAATTTGCCGTCCTCTTTCTTGACGCTAACGGGCAAACGGTTGGAAACAATAATTACCTGTGACATATAGGGGTGTAACACTTGTAGCATAGCAGATCGCGCCGCCCGGCACTGTGTCTATTGTTACAATAGCTGCATGATTGTTACGCTGTCGGGAGAAAACAGTTTCGGTTTGGGCGCCGAATTACGGCGTCTGACCGATGATTTCGTGCGCGATAACGGCGATTTGGCGCTGGAACGCCTCGACGGCCAGGAAGCCGGCTTCGACCAGGTACGTGAAGCCTTGGCCGGCCTGCCGTTCCTGGCGGCCCGCAAGCTGGTAGTCCTGCGTACCCCGGGCGCCAATAAGCAGTTCGCCGAGAAAGCCGAACAGCTGCTAGCCGAACTTCCGGAAACCACCGATGTTATTATCGTCGAGCCCAAGCTTGATAGGCGTCTCGGCTACTATAAGTTTCTGAAGCAAAAAACCGACTTCCGCGACTTTCCCGAACTCGACCGGAACGGCCTGGTCCGCTGGCTGGTCGAAACCGCCAAAGCCGGCGGCGCCGCCCTGAACCTGGCTGACGCCAGCTACCTGGTCGAGCGGACAGGCCTGAGCCAGCAGTCACTGGCCGGCGAACTCGAAAAACTCATGCTTTATGATAAGCGCATCAGCCGCCAAACGATAGATTTACTGACCGAGCCGACACCCCAGAGCACCGTTTTCCAGCTGCTGGAAGCGGCTTTCGCCGGCCGTGCCAAAACCGCCCTCCAACTATATGCCGAACAGCGCGCCCAAAAGGTCGAACCGCCGCAAATCATCGCCATGCTGGTCTGGCAGCTCCACGCCCTGGCGGTTGTGAAAACCGCCGGCAGCCGTTCGGCCGAGGAG
This sequence comes from uncultured Candidatus Saccharibacteria bacterium, assembly GCA_963716945.1. GTDB lineage: Bacteria > Patescibacteriota > Saccharimonadia > Saccharimonadales > UBA4665 > DASRLG01. The sequence continues at coordinate 255,295 of OY970322.1, forward strand.
ATTGCCGCCGAGGCCAAGCTGAACCCGTTCGTGGTCCGCAAAACCCAGTCGATTGCCCGCAGCCTTAGCTTGCCCGAACTCAAAAAACTGATTGCCGACCTCCTAAAAATCGATGTCGGCACGAAACGCACGTCAATCGACCCGGACGAGGCGCTGCAGCACTACCTGCTTAAGCTCGGGCGGGCTTGATTACTTCTTCTTGGCGGGCGCTTTTTTGGCGGCGGGCTTCTTGGCGGCGGGCTTTTTGGCCGGGGCGGCTTTCTTGACGGCTTTGGTAGGCTTGACGCCGGCGGCCTTGGCCTTGGCGGCGGCCCGTTTCTTGAGGCGGGCGGCTTTGTTCTTGTGGACGACGCCTTTCTTGACGGCTTTGTCGAGGGCGCTTTGGGCGCTGCTCTGGGCTTTGGACGACGGGCCGGCGTTGAAGAGCTTCAGGGCGCTTCTCAGACTGCGCTTGGTTTTGCTGTTGCGGACGGCCGCTTTTTGAGAGGTGCGGACACGTTTTTTAGCTGATTTGATGATTGGCATGCGTTTCCTTAGGATTAATGCTTTTAATTTATAGCTTGGCAGTGACTATAACAGATAACAACCCGCCTTGTAAAGCCATGCCACCCCGACCGCTAAAAAACTGATGGACAAGGATAAGCTTTTATGGTAGACTCCAAGATGAACGTAACCTAAAACAAAAAATCTCGGAAAAACAGCTTATGGACAGCGCCAAACAACAGCTTATCGACAAGCTCAAGACGGCCAATAACGTGTTGGTGACCGTTAGCCGCGACCCTTCGGTCGACCAGCTGGCGGCTTGTCTCGGCCTGACGCTGCTGCTGAACAAGCAGGGCAAACACGCCGCCGCCGTTTTCAGTGGCCAGGTGCCGTCGACCCTGGAATTCCTGAAGCCCGAAGAAACTCTCGAGAAAAACACTGATTCGCTGCGCGATTTCATCATCGCCCTGGACCGCGCCAAAGCCGACAAGCTGCGCTACAAGGTCGAAGATAATGTCGTCCGGATCTTTATAACCCCTTACAAGACGTCTATCAGCCAAGACGACTTGGAATTCAGCGAAGGCGACTTCAATGTTGACCTGGTTATTGCCCTTGGCGTCCATAAGCAGGAAGACCTGGACGAGGCGATTGTCGCCCACGGCCGGATTTTGCATGACGCCACCGTCGCCAGCATCAATACCACTCCGGACAACGGCTTGGGGACTATCAACTGGTATGACGCCGACGCCAGCAGCCTCAGCGAACTGATAACCGAGCTGACCAAAGTCATGGGCGACAATCTGCTCGATAACCAAATCGCGACCGCCTTGCTGACCGGTATCGTCTCCGAAACGGACCGTTTCAGCAACGACAAGACCAGCTCGCAGACGATGAGTGCCAGTGCCGCCCTGATGGCCGCCGGGGCCGACCAGCAGCTGGTCGCCAGCAAGCTGGAAGAAACCGGCTTCCCGCTGTCTGCCCAAGCCGGAACTATTAACGGGGCCGACGGCTCCGCCCAGGACGACGGGACGCTCAAGATCAGCCATGACGCCGACGAAGCGCCGGCCGCCCAGCCCCCGGTTCCGGATAACATCCCCGAAGCTCCCAGCTTGGAAATGCCGAAGTTTGAAGGTGACGGCGGCAATGCCATGCCGGCGCTGCCCTCCGAATCACCGGCCCCGGTCCCGCCGCCGACCGGTTTCGCCCAGGGCCCGAGGATGATAACCGAGCCGCCGACAATGGGCGGCCGCTTGACGGCCAATACTACCGAAGAAGGCCTTGACCCGACAACCGACCCCATGAGTTTGCCGCGCGAAGAAGCGCCGCAGCTGCTCGACCACAAGAATGACACTTCGGCCGACATGTCGCCGCCCGGCCAGTCACCGGCGCCCGCGCCTTTCACGCCGCCATCACCGCTATCGGGCCAGCCTGCGCCGGCTTTCACCCCGCCGCCGGCCTGGACCCCGCCGGCCCCAACCGGTCCGGCAGCGGCTCCGCCGAGCACCGGCTCTAACGATGATGGCCGCACCTTGACCGAACTGGAAGAATCTGTCGACAGCCCGCACATCAAGACCGAGAGCGTCGACGAAGCCCGGGACGAAGTCAAGCAAGCCCTTGATTACAGCGAACCGGCTTCTTCCGAGCCGATCCAGGGCCTGGGCGCCCAGCAAATAGGCGGCGACCTGCACCCGGCGGGCGACGCCGGTACATCATCCGATGACACTGACTCGCAGCAGGCTTCCGACCCGACCGCCCCGCCGCCGGTTCCGCCGCCGATTCCGTTCCAGTTCGGCAACCCCTCGCCGCCCCAGACCTGAAATCCGCTTGGGTTACACTAATACCTGATGCAAGGCCTTTTATTAGTTGATAAGCCGCCGGATTGGACCAGCTTCGACGCCGTTAATTACGTGCGCCGGGTAGTCGCTGAAGCCGAAGGCAAGAAGCCCAGACAGGTCAAGGTCGGCCACACCGGCACGCTGGACCCCTTCGCGACGGGGCTGCTGGTCTTACTGGTCGGCAAAGACTACACCCGCCGGGCCGCGGAATTGTCCAAGCTCGACAAAACCTACGAAGTGACCATGAAACTCGGTGAAACCAGCACGACCGGCGACCCGGAAGGTGAGATTTCTGCCGTTTCGGCCAAGATTCCGACAAAAGCCGAAGTTCAAGCGGCTTTGGCAGGTTTCGAGGGCGAGATTCAGCAGGTGCCGCCGGCCTACTCGGCTATCAAAATTGACGGCCGCCGGGCCTACCAGCTGGCCCGCGCCGGCCAAGAAGTCGTCATCCAGCCGCGCAAGATCAAGATTAACAGCTTAAAACTGACGGCTTATGACTATCCAGAAGTTAAGTTTACTGCCGACGTCGCTTCGGGCACCTACATCCGCACCCTGGCCGAGGACATCGGCCAAGCCGTCCGGACCGGTGCCTACACGACGGCTCTTCGCCGCACCCGCGTAGGTGATTATCAAGTCGCGGGGGCCGCCGCACCCAAATCGCTTAGCTCAAGCAATATCCTTCCAAGCCTGAAGACTTTATAATTAAGTTAAATATTATGAGTACGCCCGAAGGCAATATGACGCAGGCTGAGCGCTCAATCGGAGCCGGTATCGGTATGTTGATGATGGCCGGCGTCATTGCGTACCAGGGGGCGGAAGTCCCGCAGTACCGGCTCACGGCCTATATTTTCGTGCCGGCTTGGGTAGGCTTGGCTGCAGTAAACTTCAGGCACGCCGCGACGATAGTCCAGCGGGAGCAGGCACAGCGGCTGCCGTTTGACGACGTACCGGCGCTCGGCGTCGTCGAGCTGGAGAAGCAAATCGGTTTGGCGGCCTGAGCACATTTCCGTCCCGATGGGCTTGCTTTCGGGGTTCGTATCTGATAAAATGCGTGTACATGATTGCAAACGAGAAAAAGTCCGCGGCCATTAAGAGCACGCAGGCGCATAAGAATGACACCGGCAGCCCGGCCGTGCAGGTCTCGGTTCTGACCGAACGGATCAAGGAGCTGACCGAGCACCTGAAAGTTAACAAGCACGACTACATGGCCCGCCGCGGCTTGCTGCAGATGGTCGGCAAACGCCGCCGCCTGCTCCGTTACATCGCCTCCCATGACAGCCAGGCCTATCTCGATTTGATCAAACAGCTCGGCATCCGCCGCTAAGTGCCCAGACCGGGGTGCCTCGAAGTATCGAGGATCCAAGCTTGTGCACATTAAATGACCCGGAAGTTTATTTATTCGCCAGAGCAGCAGATATATAGCGCCCTATTAGCAGCACAAGGGGAGAGCCGTATATTTGAACTCTGTCGAGTAAGCCTCCGGGCAGAAAGGTACGCCATATGGGACAAACCAATCCTTTAGGCAAAGATATTATCAAAGTCGAGACCGAACTGTGCGGCCGGACACTAAGCCTGGAGGTCGGCCGGGTCGGTTTCCGGACTTCGGCTTCGGTTATCGCCCGCTACGGCGACACGGTGGTGCTGGGCACGGCTATGGTCGGTTCGCAGCCGATCAGCCTGGATTACTTCCCGCTGAGCATTGATTACGAAGAGAAAATGTACGCCGCCGGCAAGGTCAGCGGTTCCAGGTTCATTAAGCGCGAGGGGCGGCCGAGCGATGATGCCATTCTCATCGGCCGGCTGATTGACCGTCCGATCCGGCCGCTGTGGCCCAAGGGCTACCGGCACGAGGCCCAGGGCGTGGCTACCGTGCTTAGCATGGACCCCGCTTTCCGCCCCGACGTAGTGGCGATGATCGCTATGAGCGCGGCTTTCATGCTTAGCGGCGCGCCGTTTGACGGCCCGGTAGCCGGGTTGAGAGTCGGGCTGGCCGACGGCAAGATTACGGCCTTCGCTTCGCCCGAACAACTGGAGACCGGCGGGCTTGACCTGGTGGTGGCCGGAACCAAAGACGGCGTAATGATGGTCGAAGCCGGTGCCAGCGAAGTGACCGAGGCCCAAGTGGCCGAGGCTATCGCTTTCGCCTTCGAGGCCATGCAGCCGGCTATCGCTTTGCAGCAGGAGCTGGTCGAGAAGGTCGGCGTGACCAAACAGGAATACACCTTGAGCCTGCCCGATGAGTCGATCCAGGCGGCCGTCGACAAGTGGCTGGAAGGCAAACTCGGCGAAGACCTGCGCAAGCCTTACCCGGAACGCAACGTCATGGTCCAGAATTTGCGTGACGAAATGCACGCCGAATTCGCCGAGCAGCTCGGCGACGACCACGCGGCGCTCAAGGACAATTACGACGAGGCCTTCCAGATGGCCCTGCACAAAGACGTGCGCAAGGGTATAGTCGAAGATGACGCCCGGCCTGACGGCCGCAAATTGACCGAGGTCCGGCCGCTCAGCAGCGAGATCGGCTTATTGCCGCGGGCCCATGGCTCGAGTATCTTTACGCGCGGCCTGACGCAGGCCTTTAATATCGTGACTTTGGCGCCCCTGAGCTTCGTCCAGCTGGTCGACACCATGGAGCGCGAGGGCGAACGGCGCTACCTCCACCACTACAACGCGCCCGGCTACACGGTCGGTGAAGTCCGGCGCCTCGGCAGTCCAGGCCGCCGCGAGATCGGCCACGGCTACCTGGCGGAGAGGGCCCTGACGGCCGTCTTGCCCGACGAAACCGAGTTCCCGTACATGATCCGTTCGGTTACCGAAATCATGTCCCAGAACGGCTCGACCAGCATGGCCGCGACCTGCAGCAGCTGCCTGGCGCTGCTCGACGCCGGCGTGCCGCTCAAAGACATGGTCAGCGGCATTGCCATGGGCCTGATGGTCGATGGTGATAAGTTCTATATCCTTAGCGACATCGCCGATGCCGAGGACTTCGCCGGTGACATGGACTTCAAGGTCGCCGGTACGCCCAAAGGTATCACGGCCTTGCAGATGGACATGAAAGTCCACGGTTTGCCGGTCGAGGTCCTGCAAAAGGCACTGGAGCAGGGCAAGGACGGCCGGGCCCACATCCTGGAGCACATGAAGACCACAATTGCCGAGCCGAAAGCCATGAGTCCTTACGCCCCGCGCGTCGAGTCGATCCAGATCAACCCGGACAAGATCCGCGAGGTCATCGGCAAGGGCGGCGAGACCATCCAGAAGATCACCGGCGAGACCGGCGCCGACGTCGACATCAAGGACGACGGCACGATCATGATCGCCAGCCCGGACAAGAAGTCGATTGACGCCGCCCGCCAGTGGATCGAATCGATTGTCGCCGAACCGGAAATCGGCAAGATTTACTATGACGTGCCGGTAGTTACGGTCATGGACTTCGGTGCTTTCGTCCAGATCATGCCCGGCAAAGACGGCTTGGTCCACGTCAGCGAACTGTCCGAAGAACGGGTCAACAAGCCCAGCGACGTCGTCAAAGAAGGCGACAAAGTCACCGTTAAACTGGTCGCCATCGACGACCGCGGCCGCCTCCAGCTGAGCATGAAGGCCGCTGCCCGCGAACTCAAAGACAAGAAGTAGGTATGATTAAGCAGCTCGACAAATGGCACCAGCGCAAAACCGGCTTACTGGTTTTCTGTTTGGCCGAGCTGCTGGTTGCCTATGGTTTCGCCAGCCTGGCGATTGACCGCGGCAACCTCTGGTACTACTTGCTGACGCTGGTCTTCCTGGTCGGCGCCTTGCAAAATTTCTTCAAACTAATCGGGAAACTGATAAAGGGCAGCCATGGCAGACGCAAAACAAGCTGAACTCGACGCCATCAAACAGAAAATCATCAAGGATAAGGTAACGCCCGAACTGGCGGCCGGCGCGACGCAGCTGGTCTTCGGCGACGGCAATCCTGAAGCCGAAATAGTTTTTATCGGCGAAGCGCCGGGCAAGAACGAGGACTTGCAAGGCATTCCGTTCGTCGGCGCGGCCGGTAAGTTCCTTAACGAAATGCTGGCGATGATCGGCCTCAAACGGTCGGACATTTACATCACCAACATCGTTAAGTACCGGCCGCCGGACAACCGCGACCCTTATCCGGAAGAGAAATCGGCCTTTATGCCTTATCTGGAGTCCCAACTAGAGGTAATTCAGCCTAAGCTGACGGTGACGCTTGGCCGCCACAGCTTGAATTGCTTCTTGCCGGACCTCAGTATCAGCCAGGTGCACGGGCAGCCCAAACGCTACAAGGGCAGGGTTTACTTGCCTCTGTTCCATCCGGCCGCGGCGCTGTATAACGGCGCCATGCGCCAGACCCTGATTGACGACTTCGCGCTGATACCGGCCATTATCGAGAAAATTAAATCATCTTAGCAAATTCTTAAGAAAGGAATCTATGCAACCAAACAACAAACCTAACCGGCCCCCGAAAAATAATTCGGGGCCCAAGCAACAAGGCCCCCCGCGCCGCGGCTCCGGCCGCCAGGCGGGCCAAGGCGGCAAGGCGCCCAGGAAATCCCAAGGGCAGGCCATAACTACCAGCCTGACGACTTCGCGCGGCCAGGCCGTGCGCGCCCAGCGGCGTTCGCAAGCCGACGCCCAGCGCATCGCCAACCAGTACGTGGCGGCCGCCGACAGCGGCGACAAGCCGGCCCGCGCCAATCTCATTGACGACCGGCCGCGGTTGAAGATCATCGGTCTCGGCGGCATGGACGGCGGCGGCTCCAAGAACATGATCCTCGTCGAATATATGAACGACGCGGTCATCCTGGACTGCGGCAACGACCTCGGCGTCGACTTGCCGGGTATCAACTACGGCATTGCCGACACGGCTTACCTGGAACAGATCAAGCCCAAGCTGCGGGCTTACATCATAACCCACGGCCACCTTGACCACATCGGCGGCTTGCCGCACATCGTGCCGAAATTCCCGGCACCGATTTACGGCAGCAAATTCACCATCGGCCGGGTCGAGGAAATCTTCGAAAACTTCGGTTTGCCGATGCCCGACGGCTTCGAACTCAAGACCGTGACGATGAACGAAAACACCCACGAACGCCTCAAGATCGGCGAATTCTTCGTCGAGCTGGTCCGGGTGACGCACTCCATACCCGGCAGTACGGTCATCGTGCTCGATACGCCGGTCGGACGGATCATTAACACCGGTGATTTCCGGTTTGATCCGAATCCGCTGGACCATGAGCGCAGCGACATCGAGCGGCTGACCGAACTCGGCAACGAGGGTGTCCTGGCGCTGCTCAGCGAGAGCACCACGACCGAACGGCCCGGCCGCACGCCGAGCGAATCGACGATCGAGCAGAGCTTCAAGGACATTATGGATAACGCCCCCGGCCGGATCTTCGTCGGCCTGTTCTCGACTAACATGAACCGTGTCCAGATGATCATCAACGCCGCCGTCCACCACAACAAAAAAGTCGCCATGGACGGCCGCAGCATGGTCAGCACGCTGGAAATGGCCGTCCGCCACGGTTTCGTCCGGATTCCCAAAGGTACTTTCGTGCCGATTGCTTCGGCCGCTACCATGAAAGACCAGGACCTGGTCGTCGTTTGTACCGGCTCCCAGGGCGAGCCCAGCTCGGCCCTGCAGCGGATGAGCAACGGCGAGCACCGCCACGTCAAGCTCAAGGAGCAGGACACGGTCATCCTGTCCAGCACGCCGATTCCGTATTCCGGCAATGACGCCAAAATCCGCACTATGGTCGACGAACTGCTCAAGAAGGGCGTCCACGTTTTCCGCCACGAAACCCGCGAAGTCGACGGTATCGGCCCGCTGCACGTTTCCGGCCACGCTTCGCGCGAGGAGTACGCCGATATGATTAACTTGACCAAACCAAAGTTCTTCATCCCGATCTACGGCGACTTCACGGCCAAACGCTACCATGTCGACATTGCCGTCGAACAGGGCATCCCGCGGGCCAACACCCTCAATGTCGGCAACGGCCAGGTCATCTCGCTGACCCCTGACAAGATGGAAGTCGTCGGCGAAGTGCCGTTCGGCACCATCCTGGTCGACCAGACCGGCGCCCTGGTCAGCAATGTCGTCGTCAAGGACCGCGTCCTGCTGAGCGAAGAAGGCCTGGTGGCCGTCGTGCTGACCATCGACAAGAAATCCGGCAGCTTGCTAACCAGCCCCGATATCATTAGCCGCGGCTTCATATATATGCGTGACAACGAGGAGATCATGAACGGCCTGCGCGTCGAGCTCAAGCGGGCCGTCCAGCAGCGCTTCAAGCGCGTCGACCTCGACCGCTTCAAGGTCGAGCTCAAAGAACACATTACGCATTACCTGTTCGAGCACACCCAGCGCAGCCCGATCGTCATCCCGGTCGTCAACATCGTCACGGGCGGGGGCGGAGCAGGCAAGCAGCCGCAAAACCAGGCTGCCAACGCCGCTAAGGGCGGCCCGAACCAGCCCCAGCCAAAAGAGAAAACCCCTGAAGAGATAGCTGCCGAACAGCAGAAACGCTTCCAGGAAATGCGCGCCCGCCTCCTGACCCAAGACCCGCGCGTCGACTAGAGGTCCGGCCCAAGCAACCGCAAATTGACAAAGGTTGTAATTTTTGCTATAATAACCGTATGACTGTATTACCGATGGTTTAAACGGTATAATAAATACAAGCGTTATGGCTAAAAAGAAAAAACGAACAGCTAAGAAAAAGACCAAAGCCGCGGCTCCGCTCGAGCGGTCGCCGTTCTGGGCGTATGCCGGTGCCATCGTCCTGATGCTGGCGGCTATCTTCCTCTTCATCGGCGGTTTCGGCACCGGCGGTCCGTTGCCGGTCGACCTGTTCAACGCGGCTTACTGGACGCTGGGCTGGGCGGCCTACCTGACGCCGGTGGCTCTTATATACTGGGGCGTTTATAAGTTTATGACCGAGGACCGCCGGATTCCGCTGAGCAAGCTGGTCGGCATGCTGTGCGTCCTGGTTTTCGCGAGCGCCTGGGCCCACGTGGCTTTCGTATCAAAAGACCGGGCTGGTAATTGGACCGGCGGCCACGGCGGCATGGTCGGCAAGGGCCTCGGCGGCGCCGTGCTGAGCATCTTGGACAAAATACCGGCTTCGCTGCTGTTCTTCGTTTTCACGGTGTTGGCGGTGTTCTTTGCGTTCGGCATTTCGCCAAAAGTCCTGCTCAAGCTCGCCGATTTATTCAACCGGCCGGAGCGCGAGGCTGACGATAACGACCTGGCGGCCCTGAAGGCCAGGGCGGCCGAGCAGCCCGGCTTCCAGCTTAACGAGGGCGTGCCGGTCGTCCACCACAGCCCCGGCGAGCCGGCCCGGCTGTCGACGCTCAAGAACACGGCCCAGAAACTGGCCGGCAACGAAAGCCACGAGGCCTTGACGACGGCCAGCGACCCGAACTGGCAATTCCCGAGCATTGATTTGCTCAACCAGAAACAGGACAAGGCCGATGCCGGCGACGTCAACAACAACGCCCAGATTATCCATGACACCTTCGAGAACTTCAATATCGAAGTCGAGATGGAAGGCGCCAATATCGGGCCGCGCGTAACCCAGTACACGCTGAAGCCGCCGACAGGGGTGAAACTGACCAAGATCACGGCCCTGGAGAACAACCTGGCGCTCGACCTGGCCGCCCACTCCATCCGCATGGAAGCCCCGATTCCCGGCAAGCGGGCCGTCGGCATCGAGGTGCCGAACGTCAAGTCGGCGACCGTCCGGGTCAGTTCGATCCTGCTGTCGCGCGAGTGGCAGGAGCAGAAAAGCGCGCTGGAATTCGCCATCGGCAAAGATATTTCCGGTACGCCGATCGTCGCCGACCTGGACCAAAATGCCGCACATCCTGGTCGCCGGCCAGACCGGTTCCGGCAAGTCGGTCATGATTAATACGATCCTGACCAGCTTGCTGTACCGCAATTCGCCAGCCGACCTCAAACTGATCCTGGTTGACCCGAAGCAGGTCGAACTGAAGCCTTATGATGAAATTCCGCACCTGCTGACCCCGGTCATCACCGAGCCCGAGAAATGTATCAGCGCCCTCAAGTGGGCGGTCGCCGAAATGGAACGCCGCTACCGCGCCCTGGCCGAGGTCAACAAGCGCAACATCGCCGACTATAACAGCCTCAAAAAAGAAGAGGGCATGCCTTATATAGTTATCGTCATCGACGAGCTGGCCGACCTGATGATGATGGCCGCCCGTGACGTCGAGGCTTTGATTGTCCGCATCGCCCAAAAGGCGCGGGCCGTCGGCATCCACTTGGTGCTGGCCACCCAGCGGCCCTCCGTCGATGTTATCACCGGTCTGATTAAGGCTAACGTGCCGGCCCGGATCGCCTTTACAGACGACGTCGCAGGTCGACAGCCGGACGATTATCGACCAGGTCGGCGCCGAGAAACTGCTGGGGCAGGGCGACATGCTGCTGACCACCGCTGACGTGCCTAAGCCGCGAGCGTATCCAAGGCGCGCTGATCGGTGACGACGAGACCAGCAAGGTAACCGATTTTATCCGGATGCAGCGGCCGCCGCAATACGACGACGAAGTCGTTTCGCAACCCGTCCAGCTTAACGGCAAGGGCGGCATAGTCGCTGACTACGGCGGCCAGGACGCCGACGACGACATGTGGCGCGACGCCGTGAAGGTTGTCATTGACAACCGCAAAGCCAGCACCAGCCTGTTGCAGCGGCGTTTGCGCATCGGTTACGGCCGGGCCGCCCGCCTGATCGAAACCATGGAAGAGCAGGGTATCGTCGGGGCTGCCGACGGCTCGCGGCCGCGCGAGGTCCTGGTTAATTCGGTTGACGATGTCTTCGGCGGCCGCGGGGCCGCGCGAAGCCGACGCCGCACTCGACGAAAACTTCCCCGACGACTAAGGCCGCCCCTTTAACAGATTGACATGACCAATTATTTATGCGAACGTTGACATTATGCCAGACCCTGAAAGCACCTCAAACCGCGAAGCCACCCAGCAGGAAATAGACTATTTGGCCGGCTTGCTGCAGAAGCGGTTTTCATTCCCCCCTAAATATGACGCCGACACGCCGTCAGTCTATATTCATCCGGTATCCAATAACCTGACACCGGAACAAATAGACTCGGGCGAGCACGCGCCTACCATAGGCAAATTGGATGACGGCGGCCCCGAACACTTAGTGGCGCCTTCGGGCGACCCGATGGTACTGCGGGCCGTGCGAGGTGTCGTCTTGCCGGAGAGGGGCTCCCTCAGTGACACGAAACTGCTCCGCTACACCATTTTGTATCCGGGCAGCGACACCTCCGCCCACCTTATAGGGGCCGACGGTACGATAGTGCCGCCGCGGAGCGACAGGCGTTTCCTGGTTGATATTTATGACGATGGGCGGCCCTCGGAGGCGTGGTCCGGCCTCTCCAGCCATGACCACAAGCGTGCTACGTCACAGGATATAGCGGACCTTTACGGCGATATTGAGCTAGCCAGAGAAGTTCCACAGGCCGCTTGATTATTGACCGACAGGGGTAACTAAGCTATACTAGCCGTTACTATCAACTTCAGCTCGCGGCCGCTAGTGCGCGCGGGCTGTCTCCGTCAAGCGGCGGAGTAACCGAAGGAAGGAGCAAGGTTTGAATCAGTACGAAATCGCCGTGCTTTACCACCCCGATCTGGAAGTCGACCTGACCAAGGCCGAGGACCGGGTTAAAAAAATTATCGCCGACAACGGCGGTAAAGTGGTGAGTGCCGACAACTGGGGCAAGCGCAAGCTGGCCTACAAGATCAAGGGCAATGAACATGCCGTGTACGTTTTTTACACCGTGGAGCTGCCCGGCGAAGGCGTCCAAAAGACCGAGGCTACGCTGAACATCACCGACGAGGTAATCCGTTTCCTGATTACCCGGCCGGACCTCAAAGCCCTGGCTAAGGCCGAGGCCGCCAAAGCCGAAAAAGCCGAGCAGGCCGCCAAGCGCGGCGACCGCGGCGGCGACAGCCAAGACGACGACAAAGAAAAAGACGAAGACTAACCCGGCTGGCTGAGCCCGAGTTCGCACATTAAACAATTGTTAAATCCAGTGATTTTGGACGCCCCTAAACTTGACGCCCGATTTCGGCGGCGCTAGTGTAGGTGTACAACTAAGCGAGACATATGTCTTATAAGGAGGAACCACTATGGCACGAAGCCTAAACCAAGTAACACTAATGGGCAACCTGACCCGCGACCCGGAACTGCGCCAGACGCCGACCGGACAGAACGTAACCAGCTTCAGCCTGGCCCTCAACCGCGCTTACAAGGATGCTAGCGGCGAGTGGCAGGAAGTTACCGATTACATCGACATCGTCTGCTGGGGTCCGCTGGCCGAGAGGGTAGCCCAATACCTGAGCAAAGGCCGGCGCTGCCTGGTCCAGGGCCGCCTGCAATCCCGTTCCTGGGAACAGGACGGCCAGAAACGCAGCAAAGTCGAAGTCCTGGCCAACGACGTGACCTTCCTGGACAGCCGCGGCGGCGGCGACAGCGACGGCGGCGGCGCACCGGTCCCGTCCTCCGGCGAACCTTCGGGCGGCAGCCAGGCCGATGACAAGCCCAAACCGTCCAAAAAGCCCAAAAAAGACGATGTCGTCATCGAGGACATCGGCGACGAGCCGATCAACCTGGACGACATCCCGTTCTAAGTAAATAAGGAGCAATATGGCAAAGATTTTTAAGCACCGTACCGACGTAGCCTATTTCGACTACAAGGACTTCAAAACCCTGCAGCGTTATGTCAACGTCTACGGCCAGATAGAAACCCGCAAGAAGACCGGTTTGACCGAGAGCCAGCAACGCCGTTTGAGCACCGCTATCAAGCGGGCCCGGCACATCGCTTTGCTGCCGTTCGTCGCCACCAACTAAGCGGGGGTTTAGCTTATGGCATTGAGCATTACCGATCTTAAGAAGGGCACGCTCTTCCAGTGGGAGGGCGAACCTTTCAAAGTGGTTGATTACAGCCAAAAAGTCATGGGCCGCGGCGGCTCGATCGTCAACGTGCGGATCAAGAGCCTGCTGGACGGCAAGGTGCTGGAGAAGACTTTCAAAGGCAATGAACAACTGGACGGCGCCGACGTAACGACGCAGTCCGTGCAGTATTTGTACAATGACGGTTCGACTTTTTTCTTCATGAATGAAGAGAGCTTCGAGCAGTTCGAAGTGCCGGCCGACCTGGTGGGCGACGGCGCGGGCTACATTAAGGAAGGCGACCGCGTCCAGCTGCAGTTTTTCGGTAGCCGGCCTATCAACGTCGAGCTGCCCAAAAACGTGCCTCTCAAAGTCACCTACACCGAAGACGCCGTCAAAGGCGATACCAGCTCGTCAATCACCAAAAACGCTACCTTGGAGACCGGCATCACGATCAAAGTCCCGGCTTTCATCAAGCAAGGCGACGTTATTTCGGTCGACACCGCCACCGGCGCTTACCGCGAACGCGTCAAGGACTAGCCGTGGCAGCAAAAACCCGTCTGGACCGGGCCCTGGTAGCAAAGGGCCTGGTCAGCACGCGCAGCCAGGCGGAGAGTTACATCAAGCTCGGACAAGTGAACGTTGACGGCAATACTGTCACCAAGCCGGGGTTACTGGTTGCCGGGACGGCCCGTATCGACTTGACCGCCGAGGAGCAGTATGTCAGCCGGGCGGCCTTGAAACTGGCTTCGATAGCGGCGGCCTTGGGACTGGATTTCCGGGATAAGACGGTGCTTGACGTCGGCAGCAGCACCGGCGGTTTCACCGATTATGCCCTCCGGCACGGCGCCCGCAAGGTCATCGCCGTCGAAGTCGGCACGGGCCAACTTCACCCCAGCTTGCAAGGTAACCCGAGGATCGAGCTACACGAAAAAACCGATATCCGCGACTTCAAAACCGATGCTACGATTGATCTGGTGCTGGCCGACGTGTCGTTTATCAGTCTCAGGCAGGTTTTGCCGCCGGTGGCCAGGCTTTGCTCCCGGCAAACCGAAATTGCCGTGATGGTCAAACCGCAGTTCGAGGCCGGGCACGGCAACCTCAAGCACAAAGGCGTTATCAAGAACGACCGGCTAAGACGCGATATTCTCAAGGATTTTGAAGCTTGGGCTCAGGGACATTTCGTAATCGGGGCCAAGGCCGATTCGGCCGTCCAGGGGGCCAAGGGCAACCGCGAGCGTTTTTACCTCTTACGCAAAGCATAAGCAGGGTGCTACACTTACGGATATGTATTTTGCTTCGCGGGTTCAAGCCGGACGGATGCTAGCCGCCCAGCTGACCAAAAAGTACCGTTACGAAAACTGTGCCGTGCTGGCCTTGGGCGACGGCGGTGTCATGGTCGGTGCCCAAATTGCCGTCGAGCTCCATTGTATCCTGACGATGTTGGCCAGCGCCGAAATCCTGCTGCCGCGCGAGCCGCAGGCCATCGCCGGTATTACGGCCGGCGGCACGCTGGCCTACAACCACGCTTATTCTGACGGCGAAATCGACGAAATGGTCGGTGAGAACTACGGCTTTATCGAGCAGGAAAAACTATCGCAAATGCATAACCTGAACCAGCTGGTCGGCAGCGGCGGCACCATCAATAAGGATTTGCTGCGCGGCCATAACGTTATCATCGTCGCCGACGGCCTCAAAACCGGCTTCATGATCGACCTGGCGGCCGAGTTCCTGAAACCGATTGCGACCGAGAAACTGATCGTGGCCGTGCCGTTTGCCAGCGTGCCGGCCGTCGACCGGATGCACGTTTTGGCGGACGACCTGTACTGCCTGGACGTTATTCAAGACTACATTGACACCGACCACTATTACGACGTCCAGGACGTGCCGGACCACGAAACCGTCCTCAAAACCATCGAGAACATCGTCCTCAAGTGGAAGTAGCCTGGCCGGTTCCAATAATTAGCTGAGGTATTTGCTCAAGGCGTCAACGTCTTTGAGCAGCGTGAAGGACTGCTTGTTCTCGAGCAGGCCCTTGCGCTCCAGGGCCGACAGCTCGCGGCTGGTCGTTTCGCGGGTGGCGTTGACCGAACTGGCGATGTCCTGGTGGCGCAGGGGGACTTCGATCAGTAAGCCCTCGTCGGTTTGTTTGCCGAACCGCTGGCTCATCGTCAGCAGGAAAGAGATGATCCTCTCCCTGACGGTGCGGTACTCAAGCGTCAGTATGCGTTCGCCGTGGAGGCGGTACATCTCCAGCGTCATGTCGAGCAAGGGGATCAGAACATCGGGGTGGTCTTTGATCAGGTCGAGGAAGCTCTTGCGGCTGATTTGCCAGGTCGTCGTCGGCGACAGGGCCTGGTAAATAATCCCGTGTTCGCGGCCGCTGAGGCCCCAGATAAGCGGGAAAATCTCGTCCTGTTTGCGGATGATCAGCAGGTTCTCTTCGTTGTACTTGGTGATGTCGTAGGCTTTGACCAGGCCTTGGTAAATATAAAAAACCCCTGGCGGGGTCTCGCCCGGACGGATTACGAAATCGCCTTTTCGGAAAGTTTGCTTGACGCCGTGCACCCTGAAAAATTCCACGAATTCCGCCGTCTGTTTCAGCGTGGCAAGCATAGCGCTATTATGTTACAGCCTGTCGCTGATGTCAATTTTTAGTTCCGGTATAGCCGGAATAGCCGGCACGACAGAATGTGAGGAAAATCGCAAAACATTGGTAAGTATTCTTACTCGCCGATTAACGGCGCCGGCCTATGATGAAATCAGTGGGAGGTCCGAAAAGGAGGCATCACCATGGTAAGCGCAACATTGATAGAAGAACAACTGAAACAAATAGGCTTTAACCACCACGGTTGGGGTAGAACTGAAGTCAAGGAACTCCAGAACATTATCATGCCCGACGAGGTAATCGAAGAGTGCGTCAACGGCATCTACGAGGGCGGTTTCGCCTTGCTGCTGGCCACCGACCTGAGGGTCCTGCTGGTCGACAAGAAACCGCTGAACTACCTGACCGTCGAGGACCTGCGTTTCGACATGATTAACGAAATCGATTACAGCCACCGGCTGATCGGAGCCCACATCAGGATTTCGGCCGGGGAAACCAGCTTGGAGTTTAATAGCGTTAACCAGGCCCGCCTGCGCAAGCTGATCGGGCACGTCCAGCACGCCATGGCCCAGGCCAAGAAGAAGCAGTCGTACCACCAGGAGGGCCAAACCCAGCACCTGGAGAGAATTAACCAGCAGCTCCGGTCGTACCTGCTTAAGCAATATGAGCAGCAGCAGGAATTGCAGGACCGGTTGCACGAGGTCCAAACCGGCCGCCGCCCCAGCACCGAGCTCAGGCCGCCCACGGAGGTGATCAACCCCGATCCGGAACTGGCCGACTACCTGTTTGCCCAGAGCTTGCTGGCCGACCACCAGGCCCGGACGCGGGCGGCCCAGCCGGCCTATGAGTTGCCGCCCGAAATCGCCCCCGTGACCCGCGACGAGCTGGCCGAACTGTATGCCGAGGGCGTCCAGGAGATATTTGGCAAGCACTACCAGGAGGAGGCGGAGGCTAGTGGAGCCGAGACGGCGGAACCGGGGGGCTTCAGGCCACTGGAAATCAACCCGCTAAGCATCGCCTATGCTAAATTACCGATGGCTCTGCGCAACCGTAAGTTCGGTAGGCCCCTGTTCCACGCCCACAGTCAGGAGGCGGTTTCAGTACCGCCAGTACCGGCCGCCGAGGCCCGGCTATAACGCCGGCGAAGAACCGGCCCTAAGCGGCCTCATTTGGAAACGTTGAACCGGAATTCGACGACGTCGTCCGGCCGCATGACGTAAGCTTTGCCTTCGGACCGGACCCTGCCGGCGGCTTTGGCGGCCGCCAGCGAGCCGGCTTCGACCAAATCATCGTAGCTAACGGCTTCAGCCGCGATGAAGCCGCGTTCGAAATCGCCGTGGATGGCACCGGCGGCCTGAGGCGCCGTGGCGCCGCGCGGGATAGTCCAGGCCCGCACCTCTTTGGGTCCGGCCGTCAGGTAGCTTTGCAGGCCGAGCGTTTCATAGGCCGCGCGGATCAATTGGAACAGGCCCGATTCCGGCTGGCCGTAGCTGGCCAGCAGTTCGGCGGCGTCGGCCTCGTCCAGGTCTTTGAGTTCGCTTTCCAGCTTGGCGCAGACGAACAGGGCGGTGGCCGGCGCGGCTAGTTTGGCCAGTTCTTCCCGGCGGCCCGTGTCGCCTAGGCCGGCCTCGTCCAGGTTGAACAAATAGATGACCGGCTTCATTGTCAGCAACTGAAGGTCGGCCAGGGCTTCGCGGTCGATTTCCGGATGGTTCCAGAGCGGCTGGCTGTCGTTCAGGATTTTGTTCACTTGCCGATAGGCGTCCAAGGCGGGCTTGAGTTTGGGGTTGGCCCGGGCTTCTTTTTCGAACTTGGGCAGACGCTTGGACAGCGTTTGCAAATCGGCCAGGACCAGCTCGGTATTGATGACGTCGATGTCCTTGCGCGGGTCATGGGCCTCGTCGACATGCGTCACGTTCGGGTCGTCGAACGCCCGGACCACTTGCACGATGGCGTTGGTGCTGCGGATGTGGCTGAGGAACTGGTTGCCCAGGCCTTCGCCTTCGCTGGCACCGGCGACCAGGCCGGCGATGTCGACGAAAGTTACCGTCGCCGGCACGATCTTGTCGGTGTTATACAGCTCGGCCAGTTTTTGTAAACGGGCGTCCGGCACCGGCACGATACCGGTGTTCGGTTCGATCGTCGCGAACGGGTAATTGGCCGCCAGGATATTGCTGCCGGTCAGAGCGTTGAAGAGCGTCGATTTGCCGACGTTCGGCAACCCGACGATTCCGATACGTAGTGAACTCATATATGCTATTTTAACAGAGGTACCAAAATTATCTTTATTTGGATTCGTGGTAAAGCTTAGACGGCCACCAGTTCCAGCGGCCGAGCAGGGCGACGATCGACGGCACCAGCAAAGTACGGACGAAGAACGTGTCGAGCAGGATACCGAAGGCGATACCGAAGCCGATCTGCTGGATCTGGCTGCTGCCGCCGACCAAGCCGAGCACGGTAAAGGTGCCGGCCAGGATCAGGCCGGCCGAGGTGACCGTAGTGCCGGTGATGCCGACGGCTTTGGTGACGGCTTCGGCCATCGAGTCGTGCTGGTGGGCCTCTTCGCGGATGCGGCTCATGACCAGGATGTTGTAGTCCTCGCCCAGCGCCATACAGAAGATGAACATCAGGAAGGGCAGAATGAAATTCAAGCCGGCGCTGCCGCCGAGATGGACGAACACGATCATGGCGAAACCGAGCGAAGCCAGGTAGGACAGGCCGACGCTCAGGATCAGGTACCAAGGTGCTACCAGGCTGCGCAGCAATAGGGCCAGCAGCACGGCGATGATGATCAGCACGACCGGGATGATTTTCTCGAGGTCGCTGGTCGCCGTTTTGTTGATATCGTAAGCCGCCTCGTCATTGCTGTAGACGCTGCTTTGGACCGCGCCGACGCTGGAAGCTACCTTTTGCACGGCCGCCCTGGACACGGGCGTGGCGGCGGTAGCGGCCGGGCTGCCGCTGGCCCCGGCCTTTAGCACGGCATAGAACTGCACCGTCCGGCCGTCGGGGCTGATGAATTGCGAAATCGCCGACAAGGCCGGGCTGGCCAGGCCGCTGGCGTGCAGCCGCTGTAGCTCGGGCGGCGTCAGTTTGAAGCCGTTGGCGTTGAACGGCCCGCTGACCGCCTTGTAAACGCCGCTGGCCGCTAGGGCGGTTTGGGCCTTTTGGACGACTTCCAGATTACTCCAGACGGGGTTTTCAAACTTCAATATCAGCAGTTGCGGGTCCTTGTCGGCAGCCGGGAAGTGGGCCGAGATCACCTGCTGGCCGATGCCGGACTGGCTGTTATCTGGCGCGTTCTGGTTGTTGAAGCCGGCTGTCCGGTAGCCCAGGATACCGAGGGTCAAGCCGCCAAAAACGATTACGCCCAAGACCAGCATAGCGACCGGCCGCTGGATAACTTTGTCGGCCAGTTTGCCCCACAGGCCGATTTTGAGCGGCTGTTTGGCGGTGTTGGCCGGCCAGAAAACGGCCCGGCCGAGGACGGCCAGGACGGCCGGTAGGAAAGTCAGCGAAATCAGCAGCATAATGCCCAGGCCGATTGCCAAGGCCGGACCCAGACCTTTGTAAAGGCCGAACGAAGCCAGCACCAGGCTCAGCAAAGCCGAGGCGACCGTGGCCGCCGAAAAAGTGATCGACTCGCCGACCTTGGACAGGGCCTTGACAACCGCTTCCTTAGGCTCCAGGCCGCGGCGTAATTCTTCGCGCACGCGGAAAACCAGGAACAGCCCGTAATCCGTACCCGCCCCCAACAGCAGGACGATTAACAGGATTTGGGTAATGAACGAAACTTGGACGCCGATCTTGGTCGACTCGGCGATGACCGGCTGGGCCACGGCCAGCGCCAGGCCGGCCGGCACCAGCGTCACGATCGGCGCCAGGACGGCCCGGAAAACCAGCAGCAGCAGAACCAGGATCAGGATAACCGTGTAGCTCTCGGTGCTATTGCGGCCGGTGCGGTCGGAGTTGCTGGAGTCGACGCTTTCCGCCAGCTGGCCGGTCAAGTAGACATGCAGGCCGGCCGGCACGTCTTTATTCATTTGGGCGCGGATGTCCGAGACGATATTGGTGGCCTGGTCGCCGAACGCGGCGCCGGTAACGCCGACCAGCACCTGCCGGGCCTGGCCGTCGGCCGATACGCCCTGGTCCTGTACCAGGCTGATGTCTTGGACGTTCTTGACGCCGGCTTCGATGCGCTCAATGGCGGCATTATCGGCGGCCGTCAGCGGACCGGAATTCCTGACAGCTACGATTGTCGCGCTGTCGACGGTCTTTTTGCCTTGGAAGACGGTTTCCAGCTCGGCCGCTTGGGTGGTGGGGCTGCTTTTGGGCAGAAACTGCGTGTTGTCATTCTTGCTGACGTTGTTGATGTTTAATAAATTATGGGTCAGCACCGGTACGGCGATAATCCAGGCGACAATGATAAACCAGCGGAACCGGACTGAAAAACGCGCGATTTTCTCAAACATATTAATTTCTCCTTGCAGCTATTTTACCTTAACCGGCCGGCAAAAGTCTTTTAAACTTCGTTTGCCAAACAACCTGCGTAGTATACAATGTATAGCAAGCAAAATGCCGATAACTCATGAGGAGGGGTCCATGGCCGCAACGCCAACCGCTAAAAAAACAGGCCGAAAACAAACCAACCACTGGCTGATCCTGATACTCGTCGCCCTGGCGCAATTCATGGTCGTGCTGGACGTATCGATCGTCAACGTGGCCTTGCCGGCTATCCAGAAGGGTTTCCACATGAGCGATACCAGCCTGCAGTGGATCGTGACCGCTTATACGCTGACATTCGGCGGCTTCCTGCTGCTCGGCGGGCGGGCGGCCGACCTGTTCGGCCGACGCCGGACATTCATGATGGGTACGGTCGCTTTCACGCTGTTCTCGCTGGCTGACGGCTTGTCGAATTCGGGCGGCATGCTGACTATTTTCCGAACCTGCCAAGGCCTATCGGCGGCATTCATGTCGCCGGCCGCGCTGTCCATAGTGCTGGTGACTTACCGGGAAGGGCACGAGCGCAACGTGGCGCTGAGCGTCTGGGGCGCGGTAGCTTCCGGCGGCGCCGCCGTCGGCGTGCTGCTGGGCGGCATCTTTACCCAGTACTGGGGCTGGCGCTGGAACTTCTTCATCAACGTGCCGGTCGGTATCTTCGTTATTATAACGGCGCTGCGCATTCTGCCGCGGCACGAGTCGCAAGTCGACCACAACAACCTTGACCTGGCCGGCGCCATATCGGTAACCGGCGGCCTGATGATGCTGGTGTACGCCTTGGTCAAAGCGCCGGTTTACGGCTGGACCGAACACCGCACGCTGACCTATTTCGCGATTAGCCTCGTCCTGCTGGCCTTCTTCATCTTCAACGAGCAGCGGGCCAAGCATCCGCTGATGCCGCTCAGGATTTTCCGCATCCGCAACCTGGTCGGGGCCGACACGCTGATGCTGCTGATGGCCGGCGGCCTGTTCTCGATCTTCTTCTTCACTACGCTCTATATGCAGGAAGTCCTGGGCTACACGCCGATTAAGACCGGCGTCAGTTTCCTGGTAGTGCCGGTAGCTATCGCTATTACCGCGACTAACGTGCCGCGCCTGATCCAGAAGATCGGCTACAAGCCTATCCTGATGGTGGCGCCGCTGGTCGTTTCGTCCGGCTTGTTCTGGATTTCCCACTTGCCGGTCAACGGCACTTTCTGGGGCAACGTGGCACCCGGCATGATTCTCCTGGGGCTGGGTATGGGCGCGACTTTCGTCAGCGCTACCATCGCCGCGACCTCGGGCGTGCCGCAGCATGAGGCCGGCCTGGCTTCGGGCTTGCTAAACACTTCGCAGCAAATCGGCGGTTCGCTGGGCCTGGCCGTGCTTACCGGCGTGGCCACTTCGAGCAGCGCCCGTTACATCAAAGGCCTGCACCTGCGGGCCGCGCCGTCGCAGCACGCTATCACGGCCGCGACCGTCCACGGTTTCCACGACGGCTACCTGATCGCTTCGACCTTCGGCATCGGCGCCGCGCTGGTCGCTACTTTCATAATCCGGGTCCAAAAAGCCAAGAACGACCCCAGCCACGGCGAACCGGTTATTGCCGTCTAGCGGCCCCGGCCCGCAAGCCGTTTAACTATTTACAAACCGGAGCCGCTTTGCCGGTGAAGACTTGGCTGACCTTGGGGCCGCTGATGGGCGTCCAGGTCTTCCTGACGGCCGGGCGGCCGAGGCGGTGGCGGATCTTGTCGAGGTTGCCATAGCCGCCGGTCGAGCGCGGCCAGCATTCATGAACAGCCCGGACTACGAAATCTTCGCGCTTGGGCTGGTCGGTTACGGCGCTGGCGCTTAAGCCGTTGGCCGTCCAGACCAGCTTGGGGTGCAGGCCGTCGCCAAGTTCCTGTTTCTGCTGAAAAGCCGTTACCTTGAGCTTGCCTTCGCTGGCGCAATTGACCAGTGAATTCAGCCCGAAACGTATCTGGTAGAAGTTGTCGTTGGGCGTGTCGTAGCTTTCGTATTCGCCGGTCAGGCCTTTCGGCGGCTCCATGGCTTCGGTAGCGCACTCTTCGGCCGTAGCGCTGGCAGTTGCAGTCAGGCTGTCGGACAGTCCGGGCGTGCCGAACGGATCGGCGGACGCGTAAAGCGGTGCGGGGGCCTGGGCGGCCGCCGCGGGCTGGGAGTTGATACCGATACCGGCGAACAGGGCCGAGCCTACAGCCAGGCCGGTCTGCCAATTGAACCTTTCGGCGACCTGGGCCATCTGTGTCTTAAGTTCTGCCATAACCATAGCGTTCCTCCTGACAACTCCCACCGAGTTAGTAGGCTCACTTTACCACATAGAGTCAATATATGCAAGTCAAATCGTCGCCAAACTGCCATTTAGCAGGGGTCCGCCAGCCGTTTATTAAGCCCCGCCAATGGCTTTGTGCTATTGCTTATGAGGCTGTATAATGCCACTCATGAGGGTGTCTAAAGATGAAGGCTGAAACCCAAAAAACCCGAAAAAAAAGGTTTCCACAGATCAATATTTCGGTCGCGGTGGGGGTCCTCTTACTGGTGGTAGTAGCCGGCCTTATCATCCTTAAAGTCACGCACAAGCACAAAGGTTTCCCGATCACCATCGGCTCTACCCGGATCACCGTTCAGGATGTTAATAACTATGCCGCGGAGCTGAAAGCTTATTCCAAGCTGAACCCCAACTCCAACTTCGGCGGCAGCCCGACCCAGGTAGCGGTCAACGACCTGGTCCTGAACGCGGCTTTCAAACAGGAGGCCCAAAAGCTCAACAAACCCCTGACCGATAGCGATATCGCCCAAGCCAACAGTTATGGCGGCACTATGACGACCGCCCAGCAGCAGCAATACCTGGCGGTGCTCCACTCCGAAAACAAGGCCCTGCAAATCCGGGCGCAAAACATCGCTTACGAGCAAAAATTCGACAGTACTTTCATAGCCAGGAAGAACCTGATGATCGCCGGTATCGACTTCGATACGCCTTACTTCGCTAACGCCCCCCAGTCACAAGTGCAGTCACTCTATGACCAGGCTAAAGCCCGGGTCCAGAACACCATTATGCCTTTGCTCCAGCAGAAGGCGTCCGACACCGAAATCGGCAACCACGTCGACCTGAGTTTCAAAAACGGCCTGCTGACCAAAGGCAACGACAACTATCAGCAGTACTTCCAGAAAGCCGTCCTCGATATGGATGTCAAAACCGGTTACACCGACGGCGAATCGCTGTTTAACGACATTGACAGTACCGGTTATTTGAGAGGTAATGTCGGCAAACTTTACAGCACCAACGCCAAGATCGATAGCCTCAAAAACGTCGGCGACAACACCGGCGTTTTCGCGTCTAAAGCCGGGATTTTCATGGTTATCCGGCTCGATTCCAAGACCGGCGGCAGCTACAATTCGTGGAGCGATTTCCTGGCTCATTACAAGCAGATGTACGGCCTGACTTCTACCAGCCTGACCAAGCAGCTGGGCACCAAGGTCGCCAGCTCCATCAATAACGTTGTCGAGTCGCTGGCTTCCATCGGTGAAGGGCAGGCCGACGCTACCACCGTTCCGGGTGGCTGCGGTCAGCACAACGTACAATTCACGGCCCGTTCCTGGGATACGGTCGCCAATACCCCGATCGGCGGTACCGGCACCACTTTCCAGGAGTACCGGCCGCCCGCTGGTTATGACTGCCCTGGCACGGTCAGCGGCACCGCCACGGCCACGACCGGCGGCCCCAATAATACGATTGACGATAACTGTTTTGCGCCCGCTCCGAGCTGGGCCGTTAACGCCCTGGCCAGCGGCTACACCCCGGTTAGCGGCGGCCCGTACACGCCCCAGCCCCAGCCTTACACGCCCGGGGCTACGTGGGACAACTCGGCCGGCGGCAAAAGCGTGGCTATCCGCTCCGGCCCGGACCCGACTATCGGCAACGGCGACGACTACAACGGCTGGCCGATCTGGACGCCGGGTACCATTAATGATACCGGCCACATTTACATAGTCTTCTTATATAAAGGCAACCCCCCTACCTGTACTGATTGTACCTGCACCGGGACTTGCCCGGTGGGCAGGACGGTAACCTGTACCAATGTCAGCTTGGACGGTCCGTCCGGGTCGAATCAGGAATACTACGCTTGGGTCAGCGACAGCTCGGGTAATACCGAATTGGGCTCGACCGTCGTACACCACGGTTCGACCTGGAACGCCTCTTTCCAGCCGGAAGGCCAGCAGATTACCCTCTACGCCTATACGAGTACCCATAATTCTGATGGTACGTGGACTAATGGGGCGACGCATGCCATTGCCACGTCCAGCGGCAACTGTTTCGGGGCGGTCTGTTCAATGTACGTTGACGGTAATTTGCCGGATGGCGGCGTCCTGGCCGGCACTAACTATACGGTGACGGTTACTTTCTCGAATACTAGCCAGCCGGGCGTGACGTTACCGAGTTCCGTTCCCGGCCACGGGCTTGACTTAACTACCGGTCCGGGCGGCGGGCCCGGTGTGGGCACCAGCATACCGCCGGGGGGATCGGCTACGTTCTCGTTTACTCAAACGGCGGGCGGGCCCGGCACGGGGTCAGTCAGCGGTTACCCCGATTATCACGGCGCCTTCGCCTTAGGGTCGTCGTGCGGCACCAGCTTCAATATCGAAACCAGGTCGGCGTCATGTACCATCAATAGTATCGTCGGCACCTTGCCGGGAGGTTATGTTCAGGCCGGCAAGTCGTTCACGGTTAACGCGACGGTCACCAACACCGGTACCTCGGAACTGGCGTCTTCGGACAACGGCAATCCTTTCTCGCTGAACGCCGGCGACAACAGCGGCGCCAACAGCTACTGGGGCTTCCCCGATAATAATCTCGGAGTGTCGTTATTCCCCGGACAGTCGGTGCCGGTGTCGTTCACCATTTCCGACGCTAACCTGCCCAGTCCGCCCAATCCGGCCCAGGAAGCCATCTGGGCGCACGTGGCCTATTCCAACGACTTCAACCTAGGGGGGCAGTGTACGGCTAACGTCGATATGTACGTGCCTTTCGGATTGACGGGCGGGTCGTCTTCGAGTCCAGTCCCCAGCACCGAGGACCCGACCTCTTTGACCTATAAGACCTGGGTAAATAACTCGGCCCCGGTCGCGGTATCGATACCCGCCGCCGACGGCACCAGCGTCAGCTCGGTTTACGAAAAGCCGGCCGGCGGCGGCACGCGCGTTATTGTTCCCGGCTATGACGATAGCGGGCCATTCGCGGCCGGCGCCCAGACCGTCATACTAAACGGCAGCTCGTCGATTCTGCCGCCGCTCCAGGCCGGCGACGCCTACTATGCCGAAATCGACGTGCCGTTCACGTCGGCTTACGTTGGCGCCAATGGTCCCGGTGACGTCGTCGACCCCACGACGCCTGCGACCTATCCGGCCCACTTCACGGTTCAGAACACACCGTTCTTCAAAGTCTATAACGGCAGCGCTTCGGCCGGCGGCGCCTTTAAGTCGGCCAGCCCGAACTGCAGCGGCGGCGGTGTCCTGGCCAGCTGGAACAACGACAGCGGCACCTACCCGTCCGGCGACTTCGGGGCCTCGGCCCAGATAGGGGCCTTGGCCCTGGGTCCGATTACCGGTTTTGCCAGCAACCAGTCGGCTTTCAGCAATAACCCTGCCGGTTTGAGTTTCGCCAACTCCGTGCTGGCCGATAAGTCACCGCCCGACACCTACAGTCCGGCTTTGGGGGGTAACTTCAATACCGCCCCCGGCGCCGGCGATTGTTTCACCGATGTCATACCACCGGCCGGCGTTACGCCGACCGCCGGTCCGGTAACCATTGGCGGCCGGACGGTTTCACCCGGTGCCAGCCAGAACCAGTCGGTCTTCGTCAATGGCGCCAACGGCAACGTCTATATATCGGGCAACATCTTATATAAGGGCGACAACGGTCTGACCGGTTCGGCCGCCGCCTGGAACAGCCCCAGCGACGTGCCGTCATTCGTGGTCCACGCTACTGGCAATATTTATATCGGCTCGAACGTTACCGAACTTGACGGCCTGTACGAAGCCAACGGCAAGATTTACACCTGCGCCCAAAACACCGTTCCGTACTCCGCTGTACCTTTCAACCAGATGTACACCAAGTGTAATAAGCAACTGACCGTCTACGGCAAATTCGTCGCCAACCAAATCAACATGGCGCGCACCTTCGGGTCGCTGCGCGACGAGACGCCGATACCCGGTACGGCGCCTACGCTGGCCGCCGGCGAACAACTGAGCAAGCCTCCCCAGCGTCGCCCGACACAGTACGTCCACATTTGCAATGTCGGCTCCACCACCTACATCACCCAAGGCAGCCCCAATTGTCTGCCCGGCGGTAGCTATTCGGGTGACTACGGACCGGGCGTTCCCGGTACCACTTATGACATCCCTTGCTATAACCTGACCGGCACCGTCATACGTCTGGTTTACATATCCGCTCCCGAAACCTGCCCGGCCGGCACCACGGCCGTCGGCGCCAGCTTGCCCGGCGGTACGCCGGCCCACGCGCCGTCGCCGGCCGAATTGGCCGCTCTGAATTCCGGCACCGGCTGCAGCAATAACGGCGGCGGCTGGCTGTCCCCGCAAACCTGCGCCGCCGAAGTCTTCTACGCCACGCCGGAGCTTTACCTATCGTCGCCGGCCCTCGGCCAACCGAGTTACGGGGCGCCGCAATGGGATTCGATAACCAGTTTGCCGCCGCTGCTATGATACAATTACTAATGAAGTTCAGAAAAAGCATAAACAGGAAATAGATATAAAATGGGTGGGCCGACAAACCAGTTTATAAGACGTTTTTCTCGATTACCGGCCGATTGCGCTTATGCTATAATTCCACTGGTAAAGGATAACTACACGCTGATAACGGGCCGGCTTCGGTTGAAGGCGGTTCGGGGCAGTATAATCGAGGCCGCATCATGAGCTTGCTCGCCAGTAAATCCGAATTCTTCAGCCTGGACATAGGTACCACAGCCGTCCGCCTGGTACAACTGCACAGTGCCGGCAATCAGCTTAGCCTTGTCAAATACGCCTACGTACCACTCGACAGCAACCTTTCGCTCAGCGAAGCAAAGGGCGACCAGCAGAAACTGGCCCAGGCTATCAAGCAGCTGGTCGACCGCGCCCATGTCAGTACCCGCAACGTGGCCGTCGGCATACCATCGAACCGCGTTTTCACGACCGTTGCCGACGTCGAGCGCCTGCCGGCCAACGAACTCGCCAAATCAATCCGCTACCAGGCCGACTCCCTGATTCCGACACCGCTGGCCGAATCCAAGATCGACTGGACGCTAATCGGCGATTCGCCGGTCGACAAGACCAAGCAGGAAATCCTGCTGACCAGCGTGCCCAACAAATTCGTCGAGGAACGCCTGGATCTGCTAGAGTCGATCGGCCTGAACGTCATCGCTTTCGAGCCCGACAACCTCGCTATGGCGCGGGCCTTGGCCGTGCCGGAAGCCGGCGCCCAGCTCTTGCTTGACGTCGGCCGCCGCTCGACCGACCTGGTCGTCGTCCTGAGCGGCACGCCGCACCTGACCCGCAGTATCCCGACCGGTGTCGAGGCAATTGTCCGGGCGGCTACCCAGAACCTCAACATCGACGAGAAGCAAGCCGAACAGTTCGTCTTCAAGTTCGGTCTCAGCAAAGAAAAGCTCGAGGGCCAGGTCTTCCACGCCATCACCGGCACGATCGACCTGCTGAGCACCGAGATCGAGAAGTCCATCAAGTTCTTCCAGACCCGTTACGTCGGCTCCAAAATCGAAAAGATCATCGTCACCGGCGGCGCCTCGGTCATCCCCGAATTTCCCCTGTACATGGCTAACAAGTTCGGCCTGAACGTCGAAATCGGCAACGCCTGGCGCGGCGTGTCGTACAGCCGCGACCGCCAGAACGAACTGTTGGCCATATCTAACCAGTTCGGCGTCGCCGTCGGGCTGGCGGAGAGAAACGAATGACCACCCAGCTCAACCTTCTGCCCGATGTCAAAATGGACTACATCAAAGCCCAGCGCACCCGCCGCTTGGCAATCAGCATCGCCCTGCTGGTGACCGCTGCGGCCGTCGCCTTGCTGGTCCTGTTAATCGGGGCCGAGGGCTTGCAGAAGAAGCACCTCAATGACCTCAGCCGCGATATCACCAACGACAGCGCCAAACTGCAGGCCAAGCCGCAAATCACCAAGATTTTAACCGTCCAGAACCAGCTGGAGAGCCTGACCAACCTCCACGACAGCAAACCGGCGGCATCGCGCCTGTTCGACTACCTCAACGAACTGACGCCGGCCCAGGTCGATATCACCGACCTCAAGCTCGATTTCACCCAGCAGACCGAGAGCATAACCGGCACGGCCGACTCCCTAAGTAGCGTCAACCAGTATGTCGACACCCTGAAGTTTACGACTTACAGCGTTAAGGGCACCCCGGGCAGCCAGCCGGCTTTCAGCAACGTCGTCTTGAGCAGCTTCAGCCTAAGCAAGCAGGCCGATAACAACAACCACCCGGCCGACTACACGATTACGCTGTCCTATGACAAGACCATCTTCGACATCACCCAGAATGTCAGCTTATCCGTGCCTAGCCTGACGACGACCCGTCTCGGTGTCGCCCAGCCGCTCGATTTGTTCCAGGCCGCGCCGACGACGCCCGATACCAGCAAGGGAGGACAGTGATATGGCCAAACAACAGATCATCACTAAACGGCTGGCCATCAGCAAAGCCAATACCCAAATGGTAATCATAGTGGCGGCGGCGTCCTTCGTGGCGGTTTTCTGCCTGGTCGCATCCCGGGCCGTCTGGAGCCAGTACCGATACCAGGCCCGCGTCACCTCCGTCAAACAGAAGGCCCTGACGCAGCTGCAAAAAAACGCCATCGCCTTCAACAGCCTGTCCAGCTCGTACAACAACTTCGACAGCCAGCAGGCTAACATCATCGGCGGCAGCAAGACCGGTACCGGCAACAACGACGGCAGCAACTCGCAAATCATCCTTGACGCCTTGCCGCCGACCTACGACTTTCCGGCCCTGACCTCCAGCCTCGAAAAAATCCTGACCAACGGCAGCTTCACCATCAGCAGCATCACCGGTACCGACGACCAGCTCAACCAGCAATCCAACGTTTCCAGCAACACCCCGCAGCCGGTGCCGATACCGTTTGCCTTTACCGTTACCAACGCCAACTACACCTCGGTCCAGAACCTGATGAACACGCTCCAGCAATCCGTCCGGCCAATCCCGGTCGATACGCTTGAACTATCGGGCGGCGTTAATAACATGACGCTGGCCGTAACTGCCCACACCTATTACCAGCCGGCCACCAGCCTGACCATAACCAAGAAGGTAGTGAAATGAAGCAAAAAGACGTAGTCCTCATCATAGTCATAGTTTTCATCAGTGCCGTCGTGTCGCTAATCGTGTCGAAGTCCGTCTTCGTGCCGCCCAAGAACCGGCAGCAGGAGGTGGAAGTCGTCCAACCGATTACCGCCGACTTCCCCAAGCCGGACGGCCAATTCTTCAACAGCCAGGCTAACGACCCGACCCAACTCATAACTATAGGCCAGAATGCCAACAACGACCCCTTTAGCTCCACCACCACTACGCAGTAGAAGGAGCCGTTGATGAGCGTATTATCGGCCACCAGTCAGCAGCAACTGGAAGACACCCTGGTCAAAAGCGGCATGCTGGGCATGGACAAGCTGGCCGAAGCCCGGGCCGCGGCCACCAAGGCCTCGCAGCCGCTGTTCAGCTACCTGGTCAAGAACAACTACATTACCGACGAACAGCTGACCAAGGCCAACGCTACGATTACCAAAGTGCCTTACGTCAACCTCTCGGCCGCCAAAATCGACCCGGCCGTACTGGCCTTGCTACCCAGGGATATCGCCAGGCGTTACATGGCCGTTCCCTTGGGTGAAATGCAGCACCGCCTGGTCGTCGCCATGCTCGACGCCGACAACGTCCAGGCCGTCGACTTCCTCAGCAACCGCATCGGCCGGCCGCTGAAAGTCTACGTCGCCAGCGAAGCCGGTATCCGCCAGGTCCTCAGGCAGTACGAAAACCGGCTTGATACCCAGATGAAAGAGGCTTTCAGCGCCAAGCCCGACGGCAGCGGCGGGGAAGGCGACGGCAAAGACAAGTCCCAAGCCGCCCCCAAAGGCAAAGTCATCCAGAACCTGGTCGAAGATTCGCCGATCAGCAAAGCCCTGTCGGCCATCCTGGAATTCGCCGCCCGCAACCGCGCCAGCGACGTGCACATCGAACCGCTGGAGAACGAGGTCAAGGTCCGCTGCCGTATCGACGGCGTGTTGCGCGAGGTCATGCGTTTGCCCAAGAACACCGAGCCGGCCCTGATTTCGCGTATCAAAATCTCAGCCAACCTCAAGATAGACGAACACCGCATCCCGCAGGACGGCCAGTTCACCATCCAGGTTGACAACCACGACATCGACTTGCGTATCGCTATCGCGCCGATTGTCTGGGGCGAGCAGATCGTTATCCGTTTGCTCGACAAGTCCGGCACGTCTTTGAACCTGGACGACATGGGCTACACCGGCCGGGCCTTGCGGCTGATCCGCCACGGCCTGCAGCAGCCTAACGGCATGATTCTGACCAGCGGCCCGACCGGCTCCGGCAAATCGACGTCGCTCTACGCCTTGATCCAGGAAATCAAGAAGGACGCCATCAACATCGTCACCCTCGAAGACCCCGTCGAATACAAGATGGAGGGGATCAACCAGATACAGGTCAATCCCGAAGTGGGCCTGACTTTTGCCTCGGGTTTGCGCAGTATCCTGCGCCAGGACCCCGACGTCGTCATGGTCGGCGAGATCCGCGACAAGGAAACGGCCGCCCTGGCCGTCCAGGCCGCCCTGACCGGCCACCTGGTTTTCAGCACGCTGCACACCAACAGCGCCGCCGGTATCCTGCCGCGGCTGCTGGAAATGGGTATCGAACCGTTCCTGATCGCCAGTACGGTGCACACCGTCATCGGCCAGCGGCTGGTCCGCCGGATCGGCGAAACGGGCCGGCAAACTTATCAATCCACCCCTGTTGAAACCGAGGCTGTCAAGCAGTCGCTGGGAGCCCTTTTGCCTCAAACGGCGGAACAGGTCGCCGCCGCCGCCGAAGATCTGGGCTACAAAAGCTTGCCCTTGGCCAACCAAACCGCTTATACTTTATATAAGGGTACAGACACCCCCGACACACCAGGCGGTTATAGGGGCCGTATGGGTCTATACGAGGTGTTTGAAGTATCGGAAAACATCCAGGAACTAATAATGAAACGAGCCACCAGCACGCAAATCGCTAACGCCGCCCAGGCCGAGGGTATGATTACCATGCGCCAGGACGGATATTTGAAAGCTCTGGACGGCCGGACGACGCTGGATGAGATCAATCGCGTGGCAGCCGAGGGCAACGCTTAAGCAGGGGAAGGGTGGAATATGCAGGCACAACCAAGGATTGAGGTTTTACTCGACGAAGTAGTTAAGAAGAAGGCGTCCGACCTGCACTTGCAAGTCGGCCTGCCGCCGATGCTGCGTATCGACGGCGCGCTGGTGGCGGTTAACGGTTCCGACATACTTGACGAAGAGGCCGTCGAAGCCCTGGTATTCGCTATCCTCGACGAGGACCAGAAGCAAATCCTGCTCAAAGACAAAGAGTTCGACTTCAGCTTCGCCTACGGCGACCTCGGCCGCTTCCGGGTTAACGCTTTCCACGAGCGGGGCAACATCGCTGCCGCCCTGCGCCTTATCCCGAATGAGATCCTGAGCATTGAACAGCTCGGCCTGCCGCCGGTCGTCAATAAGTTCGCCGACTACCCGCGCGGCCTGGTGCTGGTCACCGGCCCGACCGGTTCCGGCAAATCAACCTCGCTGGCCGCCCTAGTCCACAAGATTAACCTCGAGAAATCAGCCCACATCATCACTATCGAGGACCCGATCGAGTTCACCCACAAATCGCAAAAGTCGGTCATCGTCCAGCGCGAAGTCCACTACGACACCTACTCCTTCAGCGCCGCCCTGCGCAGCGCCCTGCGCGAGGATCCCGACGTCGTGCTGATCGGCGAGATGCGCGACCTGGAAACCATCGCCAGCGCCATCACCATCGCCGAAACCGGCCACCTGGTCTTCGCCACGCTGCACACCAACAGCGCCGCCCAGAGTATCGACCGTATGATTGACGTTTTCCCGCCGCACCAGCAGCCGCAAATCCGCGCCCAGCTGTCCAACATCCTGATGGCGATCGTTTCCCAGCGCCTGATCCCGTCTATCGGCGGCGGCCGTATCGCCGCGGCTGAAATCCTGGTTGCCACGCCGGCCGTCCGCAACATTATCCGGGAAGGCAAGAGCCACCAGCTGGAAGCCGTCATCCAAACCGGTGCCGAGTTCGGCATGCAATCGATGGACAAACAGCTGGTCAACCTGGTCCACGAAGGCACGATTACCTTCGACGAGGCCCGCAACTTCGCCGTCGACCTGGACGAACTTGACCGATTGATGAGAAGCTAACCGGAGAATGGAATAATCCATGCTGACATTCAACTACCAGGCCAGAAACGCCAAAACCGGCGAGAAAGTCAAAGCCCAGGTCCAAGCCGACAACGAAGAGGCGGCCGTCAAACTGATCCGCGAGCAGGGGCTGACACCGCTGGATATCAAGCTCGAGAAAAGCAGCGGCGGCGGACGTTTCGGACGGCGCATCAAGACCAAGGACAAGGTCCTGTTCAGCCGCCAGCTGGCAACCCTGATCAACGCCGGTTTGCCGCTGGTCCAGAGCCTGCGCAGCGTCGCCAGCCAGACGACCAATAAGCCGTTCAAAGTCGTCATTAACCAGATTATCGCCGATGTCGAAGCCGGCACCGCCTTCAGCGTCGCGCTGGAGAAGCACCCCAGGGTCTTTAACCGCGTTTATATCAGCCTGGTGGCCGCCAGCGAAACTTCCGGCACGCTGGATAGCGGCCTGGAGCGGCTGGCCGACCAGCAGGAGAAGGACGCCGACATTATCAGCAAAGTCCGCGGCGCCATGATTTACCCGGCTATCGTGCTGCTGGTTATGCTGGCCGTCATGACGTTCATGGTGGTCAAGGTGTTGCCGCAGGTCCAAAGTATCTACGCCGGTTTGCCGGGGGTATCGTTGCCGCTGATTACCAGAATCCTGCTGGCCATATCACACTTCGTCATCCATGACTGGTGGGTAGCTTTGATTATTATTTTCCTGCTGATTTTCTTCGGTTCGCGCTGGGCCCGTACGCTGGGCGGCCGCTCGGTCATCGATAAGATCAAGATGAAGGCCTGGCCTATCGGGCCGCTTTACATGAAGATGTACATGGCCCGTTTCGCGCGGACCGGTACCACGCTGGTCGCCAGCGGCGTGCCGATTATCCAGGTCCTGGAGATCACCGGCGAAGCCGTCGACAACGTCCACATCAACCACTCCCTTAAGCGGGCTACGGAGAAGGTCAAAGGCGGCAAGGCCTTAAGCGAAGCCCTCGACAAGGACCCCAACTTCTTGGAACTGGTCCCCAACATGCTTAGTATCGGCGAACAATCGGGCGCCCTCGAGACCATGCTTGGCAAAGTAGCCGACTATTACGAAAAAGAAGTCGACAACGAAATCAAAACCATCAGCACCATCATAGAACCTGTCCTGATGGTCGTCATGGGCATCATGGCCCTGACTATCGTCGCCGCCATCCTGCTGCCCATCTACGGCCTGGTTAACCAATCCGGCTTCACCAACGCCGGCTGAGCCAAGATGAGCCGTTTTGCCGCCGACGTCCGCCGACCCCAGCAGCCGAAGGCCGGCGGCTTTACGATCGTAGAAACGCTTATCGTCCTGGCCATGGCCGGTTTGATCCTGATGATCGTCTTCTTGGCGATTCCGACCCTGATCCGCAACTCGCGCAACAACCAGCGCCGCCAGGATGTCCAGATCATCTTAGGCTCGGTTTCGCACTGGGAGCTCAACCACTCCGGCGACGTACCCAATACGCCGACCGACAACTTTCTCCAGTATGATACGTCCAAGCTGACATACTACGACCCGACGACCGAAATAACCTCGATGACGCTGTCGCCGGGCGCCTTGGTACCGGCCTACACGCCCGACCTCGACAAAGTTTACATCTACAACTACCAAAAATGCAGCTCCACCAGCCCCGGCAGCCCAACTCCCCAGGGGGCGGGCTATAACGACGTGGTAGCCTTGTACGCTATAGAAACCGGCAATTCGGGCGTATCGCCGGAATGCCAGCAGCTCTGAGGAACCGCCCCGGATATTTTATGCTTGCTTTTTTCGGAACAAATAACTATCATCTAACCATAAGCACTTAAACCAAGCCGCAAAGGGGGCATTTGCAATGCTTAACAGAATCAAGAAAACTAAACTAGAGAAATCAGACCAGGGTTTCACGATTATCGAAGTCATGATCGTGCTAGCTATCGCCGGCTTGATCCTTTTGATCGTCTTCCTGGCCGTACCGGCCTTGCAGAGGAACGCGCGTAACACGCAGATTAAGAATGACGCCGGAACCGTTTCCGGAGGTATTTCTTCGTACGAATCCAACAATAACGGCGCCGTACCGAACAGCATTACCGGTACCGGTACCATTACGATTAGCGGTTCGGGTGTTGACGACAAGGTCAGCGTCGGCGGCAGTACCATAGTTAACACCACGGCTGCTACCGGTTCAGCCCCAGCCTCAGGTGCGCCGGCTCTGGGTACGATTACGGTTTACCTGGGACACCGTTGCGATGGCACGGTTTCCGCCCGGGCCACCGCTGTTTACTACTCGACAGAAACTTCTTCGGGTCAGCAGCAGCAGTGTCTGGACAGCTAATCTAGCCGCGTCTCAACAGCTAAAACAGGCCTTCACGGGCCTGTTTTAGTTTGTGCTACTATGTTGCTAATGATTATCGCTGTTTTGGTGGTTGTAGGCCTCTGTCTGGGCAGTTTCGTTAACGCCCTGGTATGGCGCGTCCACGAGCAACAGGCACAGGCCTCCAAGAAGAAACCGGACAAACAATACCTGGCGCAGCTATCGGTCGCCAAAGGCCGTTCGATGTGCCCGTACTGCAAGCACGAGCTGGCCGCCAAGGACCTGGTGCCGATTTTCAGCTGGCTCAGCCTGGGCGGCAGGTGCCGCTACTGCGCCAAACCCATCTCGCCGCAGTATCCTCTGGTCGAACTGGCCACGGCCGGCCTGTTCGTCTTTTCCTACATCTGGTGGCCGGTACCTTTTAGTGCTGCCCAGACGGCGGTTTTTGTCCTCTGGCTGGCCCTGTTAACGGGTCTGGTGGCATTGCTGGTTTATGACGCGCGCTGGTTTTTACTGCCTAATCGGCTGATTTACCCCTTGGGGGTAATTGCCGCCGTTCAAGCTGTCATTGTCATCGCCGCCGCCAACCGGCCAGCCGTGGCCTTGCTTAACGCCGTCTTGGCGGTGATTGCCGGCGGCGGCATATTCTATCTGTTATTCCAGTTTTCGGGCGGCAAATGGATCGGCGGCGGCGACGTCAAACTGGGCTGGCTGCTCGGCCTGGTCATGGCCACGCCGGCCCGCAGCCTGTTGCTGATATTCCTGGCTTCTATCGGCGGCAGCCTGGCCTCGCTGCCGCTCATCATCGGCGGCCGCCTCAAGCGGACCAGCCTCATCCCCTTCGGTCCTTTCCTGATTGCGGCCGCCGTTGTCGTCCGGCTTTTCGGGGCTGCCATTCTCCATTGGTATACCCGGACATTCATTACTTTTTAAACTGGCCTTACCAGATAACGCTTGTGCTATACTGAAGACAATATGAAAGGTGGAAAAAAAACACCTCTTGGTTACACTATCATCGAAGTCATGATCGTGTTGGCCGTCTCCGGGGTAATGTTTCTGATAGCCGCCAATTTCATCAACGGCAAGCAAGAGAAAACAGCCTTCACCCAAGGAGTTAACGAAATGGCCTCCCGCATCCAAGACGTTATCGAGCAAGTCACCGACGGCCAGTACAGCGACGTTTTGCTGCAGTGTTCCTGGAACGGCCCCGGCACGCCAACCACCGTTTCGCCGGCCGGTGGGGCCACGCCTACGCAGGGCACTAACTCGAGCTGCGTCTTCTTGGGCAAGCTAATGTCGTTCACCGATCCGACTACCGACCAGTACCAGGTAGTTTCAATGGCGGCCGGGCGGGCGGACGCCACCAACGGCGTCACGCCGAGCTTGGCCAGCGTCGACCCGGCGGTCATTACCAGCCTGACCACTACTTCTACCACCGACCAGTCGCTGGACGTGACCGGCATGTCGGTCACCGATTCCAGCGGTGCCAAGCACATCAACACCTACTACAATATAGGCTTCGTACAGGGGCTGGGGACCGGCGATGGGGTCGACAGTTTCCAGTCCGGTTCCCAGACCGTCTCTTTGGTCTATTCGTCGCTCAGTCCGGCCGCGATTAACGGTGCGACGACCACGACGAACCTGGGTTTGAATACGGCCCAGGCGGCCGTTATTTGTCTGAGTGACGGCACCCAGTCCGCCCAGATCAACATGGGTACTAATGACAATCAGCTGAACGTCGACGTTCAGCGCCTGAGTCCGGGGGCGGCATGCACCTTATAAGGCGCCTGAAACAGCCCGGCCAAACCGGGGACACCATTGTCGAAGTCATGGTCGTGCTGGCTATTCTGGGTCTGGCTATCAGCGTCTCTTACGCTACGGCTAACCGCAGCCTGCTCAATACCCGGCAGGCCCAGGAAAACTCGCAGGCCACCGAACTGATCCAGTCACAGATCGAGGCCTTGAGGACCTTGGCTGTGGCCGGCGACATGCCTAATATTTTCCAGGCCGGCCCGTACTGCTTGGTGCCGATTGTCCCGCAGCCCGCTACCGGACCGTATTACACCTTACAGGCCGGCGGCTGCTCCTACCCGCCGATACCTTATAAAGTCGCTATAGCCTACGTTAACAACCCTCCCAGCCAGCCTGATACTTTCACCGTTACGGCCACCTGGCCGGACGTGCTGGGCGAGGGTAACGACACCGTGACAACTATCTATAGGCTGCACCAGACACCATGAAGCGTACCCGACGAACCACCGGCTTAAACCAAACGGCTTTCACCATCGTAGAGCTAATGATAGCTACGGCCGTCCTATCGACCATTCTGCTGCTGGTAACGGCTATGATGATGAGCATCGGCAACCTGTATTACAAGGGCGTCAACCAGGCCAGGGTCCAAGATGATACGCGCAGCATTACCGATGACGTGTCGCAGCATTTGCAGCTGTCGGACAACGTTCCGCTATCGGCCGTCAGCGCCGACGGCCAGACCCACGTTTACTGTATCGGCAACACCCGCTACATCTACGTGCTCAATCAGCAAATCGGTACCGCCGCCGGCCAAAGTCCGCACGTACTCTGGCGGGACGACAACCCGACACCGGGCAGCTGTGCGGTGTCGATCGGTTTCTTGAGTAATCCGACCCCCGGCCTTAACGGCACCGAACTGATATCGCCCAATTCCAGGCTGACGGCTTTTTCGATTTCTTCGGGCTCGCCTTATTCGGTCTCGGTGGGGGTCGCCTACGGTGATGACGACCAGCTTTGCGACAACGGCTCGGCCGGCGACTGCAGTTTCTCCGGTGTCAGCCCCCACATGAGCCAGATCATCAGCGGCGCGATTTCGCCGACCGGCCTGATCGTCTGCAAAGGCACTACCGGCCAACAATTCTGCTCGACATCCAATCTTACGACCACCGTCGTGCAACGCATAACCAGCAACGGGAGTTAGGAGTATAATAAGCCATGGATATGCCAACAAAACAAAAGCCGGACCTGAACCGTAACCAACAAGGCTTCGCCTCGATAGTTATAGCCTTGATTCTGATCGTGGTACTGGCACTGCTGACTGTCGGTTTTGCCCAGTTAGCCCGGCGCGAACAGCAAGATGCCCTCGACAAGCAGCTGGCCAGCCAGGCTTACTACGCCTCCGAGAGCGGTATCAACGATGTTCAACAGCTAGTTCAAAAAGTCCTGGCCAACCCTGCCGGCATACCGGGGGTATTGCCCAGTTTGGACAGTTTGACCCCGCCGTCCGCGGGCTTGGGCGGCCACGAGGACCCGACCAAGTGTTTGGCCGGGCAGGGTTTCCCGGGCATACCGACAGGGACGATTAATACCAGTACCGGCGTATCATACAGCTGCGTGCTGCTTAATCTGACGCCCCCCAGCATAGTCTGGAGCGGCATTAGCCCCGGCTCCGACCGTGCCATTACCTTTGGGACCACGGGTAACCTCAACAGCCTGACGATTTACTGGGGCAGCAACGACAATAACAACAACTTCAAGTCGTCCATACCGGCCAACTCGGAATTCACGCCGATAGGCGGCTGGGGCGGGGCTCCGGGTGTCCTGGAAGTTAGCTTTACGCCGCTGGGCAACATGAGCCGTACCAGCATGATCAATAACACTTTCAATGTCTATCTGTACCCCTCAACTACGGGCGGCAGCGTGGCCTATGGTTCGGGCCAGGGCCAGGTTATAGGCGGGCAGTGCAACGCTTCCAATCCCGGCTACCCCTGCGGGGTGACTATTACCGGCCTCGGCGGCGGCCCCGGCGAGCAATACGTCGTCCACATCCTGGATTACTATGATGAGTCAAACGTCTCAATCGGCAACGCCTTGAGCACTATCAACACGCCGCTCGACTTCGTCAACGGCCAGGCCCAGATTGACGTTACCGGAGCCGCCCGTACCGTCCTCAAGCGAATCCAGGTCCGCGCGCCGCTTACGGTTACGGCGCCCATCCCGCCTTACTCCGTCCAGGGGCAAAATGTCTGCAAGCGCTTTTACACCTATCCGGGCAGCGTGACTCCCGACACGCTGTCCCCGAGCTGCAACCTCAACTAGACTACTTGCGGTGGAACTTCTCGTGCACCGACTTAAGGTGCGGGTCGGTGACATGCGTATAAATTTGGGTCGTGGCGATATTGCTGTGGCCCAGCATGGCCTGGACCGACCGCAGGTCGGCGCCGTTCATCAGCAGGTCGGTCGCGAAAGAGTGCCTCAGCGTGTGCGGACTGACGTGTTTGGTGATACCGGCCATCAGCGCCGACCGGGCGACGATCCGCTGCACGCTCCGGGCCGTCAGCCGGTGGAAGTTACCGGACAGGTCAACCTGCTTGCTGCCGCTATAACGAACAAACAATGGTCTCGCCGTGTCTGCCCGCTTGCTTAAATAGTGTTCAACCCATTTCGCGGCCTCGGCGCTGATGAATATCGGCCGGTCTTTCTGGCCTTTGCCGCGGACCATGAACTCCCGCCGTTTCAAATTAATATGGTCGCGGTCCAGTCCCACCAGCTCGCTGACCCGCAGCCCGGAACTGAAGAGTAGTTCAAGAATCGCCCGGTCGCGCACCCCGCTCAAGGTGTTCAGGTCGGGCTGAGCAAATACCCGCGCCAATTCTTCCTCATTTAGGAAGGTCACTTGTTTGCGCCTGGTCCGCGCCAGTTCGACCTTATCGGCCGTCAGGGCGGGTAAATCGCGCTTCGCACAATATTTGAGGAAACTGCGCAGCGCGATCAAATGGTAGTTCTGCGTCGTCTTGCCAAGTTCGTCGGACGTATTGGTGCCCAGACGGTTCAGCCACAGCCGCCACTTGCGCACCATTTCGGCGTCAATATCCGACACCTCGATATCGCCGGCGAAATCAATCAGCCGGGTCAGGTAGTGGTCATAGTTCTGAATCGTCTTCTGCGACCGGTTCTGCTCGATTTCCAAATACTCCAGAAAATCGGTCTTGGCTTTGGCAAACAGCATAAGCTCATTGTAACAAAGCCGGGTAAGTAATAGGCTCGAGCCTTAATAACTCATTAAGATATTTCGACTGTCTGGGGTTTTACGGTAGGCTTTCATGAGTACCATATACCGGCGGGAACTCCCATATCAGAGCCTTACCAAACCAGTATCAAAACATATGTTTTGATACGACTATCATAATGCTTTGATATGGGGGCTTCAGCCGCGCAATATAAAAGCGGCAGCCGGAGGGCGGCAGATGTTCCACATCAGCAAAATCGTTACCATCCAGATACCGATCGAAGAAGAAATGCGGGATGCCCTGCGTCGCAAAGCCCAATTTTTGGGCTTTGACTCAATCCAGGCTTACATACGTTTTTGGGCCAAGGCGGAGGTCGAAGGCCGCAAGATCGAGGTAGACGACACTGGCTGGGAACCGGATTTGTTCATGGAGCCCAAACACCCTGGTGGCAAATAAACGCCATCCCTGTTAAAATAAGACCAACTAAACAAGGAATATCATAAGTGGAAAGAACCCTGATCATTGCTAAACCGGACGCCATCCAGCGGGGCCTGATCGGCGAAATCATCAGCCGCTTGGAGCGCAAGGGCCTCAAGCTGATCGGCATCAAAATGTCCAGTCTCGACGAGGCCATGCTGCGCAGCCACTACGCCGAACACGTCGATAAGTCATTCTACAAGGGCCTTGAACAATTTATGAAGAGTTCGCCGGTCGTTGTCATGGCCTGGGAAGGCTACGAGTGCGTCGAATCCGTCCGCACGCTGGTCGGCGCCACCAATCCGCGCCAAGCCTCGCCCGGCTCTATCAGGGGTGATTTGGCTATCGGTACCGGCCGTAACCTGGTCCACGCTTCGGACTCCAAGAGCAGCGGTGAAGCCGAAGTCGCCAGCTTCTTCAATGCCAAGGAATTACTCGATTACGACAAGTCCGAGTACCTGCACATATACGAAGACTTTGAGCGCAATTAGCGATTAGTCCGGCCGCGAACTGCTACAATCAAAACGGGCCCTTGTAGTTCAATGGATAGAATAACTCCGTCCTAAGGAGCAGATCTGCGTTCGAATCGCGGCAGGGGTACCAATTATTACTTAACCACCACCACACCCTTAAACCCGCTGCCCGGGTTAAGGTCGTCATGGTAGGTATAGGTACCGGCCTTGCTAAAGACGTAGTCATAGCTGCCGCCGGCAGCAATAGCCTGGCCTGATTTAGGGTCGGGCGTATTGCCGGTAGGCTTAGGGTCATCCGAAGTAACGAAATGGGGCTTGCTGTCGCTATTGGTCCAGACCACGGCCTGGCCGGCCTTAACTGAGACGGTAGCCGGGCTGAAACCGCTGCCGGTGATACTGACGGCGGCCGGGGGAGTGGTGGCGGGGAGCAGGTCGGCTGCCTGGTGGCTGCCCGCCGAGGACGAAACGCCGGCTTTGGGATTCTTGAAAGCGTAAAAACCGCCGACGGCTACCAAGGCGACCAAGACCACCAGCGCCGCCGTTACCGGCATCTTACGGTTGCTGCCGGCCGGTTCGGAACCGCCGCCGACAACGATCGATTCACCGGATAGGCCGTCAACCGGCTGCGGATAGGCAGGCGGGGCTTCGGGCGCCGGACTGGCCGTTATGTCCGCGGGCGTATCGGCTGAGGGGCCGCTTTCTGCAACGTCTGTCGGAATATTGTCCGCCGGATTAGGTGCGCCGGCCTCCGGAGCGGGGCTGGGCGGCACGGCCGCGGCCGGAACGCTTGGTTCGGGTGGTTGGGTTTGTGTGTCTTGCGGTTCGTCAGGTTGCATAGTCCCTCTCTCTCAATATCTAGCCTCATCTAATCACGCGGCCGGACGGCTGTCAATCAATAAGCATAAACTTTGTTACAATATGCCTATGGCGCAAACACCGGACGGCCCGGCCAAACAAACACCGCAGAAGTACTTCGACGACCAGTTCGACGACGAAGAGGTACTGTACGTTTTCCATAAACACCCGATCGTGATGCGCCGCGGCCTGATTATCGGTATGGTCGCCTGGCTGCTGGGCCCGGTTTACACCTTGATCCTGACCTATACCCAGCCTAATAACCCGCCCAACCTAACGTTTTTCGGCCTCAGCCTGGCGTTCAGCATTGTTCTGGGCCTGGTTCTTTTCACGCCGAGCTGGATCGGCTGGCATTTCAGCGTTTTCATCGTCACCGACCAGCGCTTCATCCAAATCAGCCAGAAAGGCTTGTTCCACCGTTCGGTAGCCGATTTGGGGCTGAACCAAATCCAGTCCGTCAACTACGAAGTCTCCGGCTTGCAGGAAACGCTGCTCGGATTTGGTACAATAAGGATGCAGACATACGTGGGGGACCTGACGATTCACGAAGTCCATCATCCGGCCCGGATTCAGAAAAAACTCCTCGAGATACTGCGCAAAGAAGGATTTACTACCAATACGTATCCGGCTAGCCCGCAGCAGCCGAATCAAGCGCATGAAGAAACCGAAGCAGATTAAGAAACCCAAACTCGCCGCCACTATCCGGCGCCCCGTCCAAGGCGTCGGCCGGCTAGCCCGCCGCCGCACCAAAACGACCGAGGAAAAGGTCAGCGACGCCCTAAGCAACGTGCCGCGAATTACTAATGAGACCGTCGGCGAACACCGCGAAGAGGTCCTATCCAGCGCCCGCAAATACATCTATCCGCTGCAACACTCCAAGCACCACGTCGTCCGGACCTCGCTGGGCTTGTTCGCCTTGGTGATAGTCGCTTTTTTCGCGTTTTGCGGCCTGGGCTTGTATAAATTGCAGATGACGTCCGGCTTCATTTACGACGTCGCCCGGGTCGTGCCGTTCCCGGTCGCCAAAACCGGCAAGAGCTGGGTCAGCTACGAATCCTACCTCTTTGAACTGCGCCGCAACATGCATTATTACCAGACCCAGCAGCAGGCCGATTTCTCGACCAAGGACGGCCAGGCCCAGCTCAAGCGCCTCAAGCAGCAGGCCCTGGACCAGGTCATCCAGGACTCTTATGTCAAACAGCTGGCTGCCCAGCACGGCGTCAGCGTCAGCAACCGGGCCGTCGATAACGAAATCGACCTGTTGCGCGCCGAAAACCGTCTCGGCAGCAGCCAGCGCGCCCTCGACGATTCGCTTAATTCTTTCTTCGGTTGGAATGAGAGCGACCTCAAACGCGAACTCAAGCAGGAACTCCTGGCCCAAGCCGTAGTCGCCAAGCTGGACACCGGTACCGCCGCCCGCGCCCAGGCCGCGCTTAAGCAGCTCAAGGCCGGGGCCAATTTCGCCACCTTGGCCGGCCAGCTGTCCGACGACCTGTCGACCAAAGGCAACGGCGGCCAGTACCCGAGCGCTGTGACGATCAACGACAGCCAGGTCGCCCCGGCCATCACGGCCGCTCTCTTCAAGCTCCCGGCCGGCCAGTTCGCCGGCCCGGTCAACACCGGCTACAGCCTCGACATCGTCAAAGTCCTCGACGGCAACAGCAGCAGCGTCCAGGCCGCCCACATCCAGTTCAACTTCCAGCCCATAACTACTTACACCAAACCGCTCCAGGCCAAAGAACCGCCGCACGAATACATCAAGCCCTAATCCGAAGTTTGCTTTTTAATCGGCGAATTGCTATGATTACCCCTGTTGCATTGGCGTCGGCCAATGCCCGATAGGCAAGGGCTCGTAGTGAAGAGGCCTATCACGCCTCCCTGTCACGGAGGAGATCGCCGGTTCGAATCCGGTCGGGCCCGCCAAGCATAAGCAATATGTTATGAATGTTTGGCAGATATTCTTATCCTTGATATATTCAATGTGTAACTAGAGCGGGAGTAATGACCATGCGCACTTATAAAGTCAACTGCGTTGCACTGGGTATAATCAGTTTTGCTTTACTTGGACTTGTAGTACTTGTAAGTGGCAACAGTTACGCCGATAGTCCCTATCAAGCAAGCTGCTCAATTAGTGGGGTACCAGCAACGGCTACCGTAGGCACATCAATGAAGCCCGAATTAACAGTTACAAACAATGGCAGCGCAACTATTAGTCCGCATATGATTTCATTTGTAGCGACCACTGATGGCCCAACTACCTATTTTAAAGATAAAGGCGTGGGCAAATTATTGCCTGGCCAGAGTAAAACCATTAAGCTTGGCAAATATACCCTTCAGTCGGGCGTACCGAGTGGTCCTGCGTCAGTCTTTTCCCACAGTGACCTGAATTTCAACGGCACAAAAGTTTTCTTTGAGTGCTCTCAAGACTTCTCAGTTCAGTAGCATAACGGAGATAGTTCCAAATCTCTAACGGCACGGCCCCGCCAATTCGACAAACTTCCATTTTTGTGGTAGTATATCTTTATGCCTGAAGAACAAAATACTGCTCAAATCCTCATACCTGATTATGCGCTTTCTAAACAAGTTCAAGAAACAAGAAACGACCGTAGATACTTTATAGCTGGCATAGTTGCCGGCATCTCGATTGCC
This sequence comes from uncultured Candidatus Saccharibacteria bacterium, assembly GCA_963716945.1. GTDB lineage: Bacteria > Patescibacteriota > Saccharimonadia > Saccharimonadales > UBA4665 > DASRLG01. The sequence goes on from OY970322.1 coordinate 299,894, forward strand.
GCTACAGGCGTGGTTTTGGCCTATACTTCGTTAAGGAATGGTGATAACTCTCCAATTGGAGGAGCCTTAGTTGCGCCGGGTGCCGCTATAGGTGGACCTAGCGCATACGGAACATTCAAGAAGACCCTGGAACTGCGCACACTCAAGAAGCAAGAACGTCAGGGTTTAGCTGCGGCTCGTGAGCATTATGAACAAAACCAGGGCCTTTACGAAGACGAGGCCCTTAAGGATGCCGTAGCTGCTGGTATTGTGCCTAACGGCTGGCTTGAAGAAATAAAATAGTTCCAGACCAGGTCTCGCCAAGTGGACAAATTATCACGTTTATGTTAATATTTATTTATGACGGAGACCAGAAAACCGGCTAAGAAGAACCTAGATCCGATTCAACGTGCAGGACATTTGTTACTTGCTTCCTTCAAGCACTCCAGAGGTAATCCGGGCTTACAAAAAAGTATATTTCAGTTCGTTGCCCTCTATCATGGCTCTAAGTTTACCTCGGAAGCAGTGCAACAAGCCCGGCCTATGGTAGTCGAGGCGGCCGGTAAATATATGTATGAGTCAGGGCAACACGTTGCGGTAAGGATTCAACGACATACTTCATCGGTACTAGGCCTAATTGAGCAAACAGTAGAAGAGCAGGCGGGTAGCTTTAGGGCACAACTGGACCACTGGGCCCCGCGGAGCAATGGCCTTGACCTTACGGAGGCGGCAGCAAATGTAGTAGGGCTTGATGCGCGCTGGATTCCACACCTTCGGGATACTTATGATGGCGGTCGTTTCTCTGGGCAACGGGCACCCTATAGGAGTAACCTAGTCCATCATGGTTTACTCGCACGATCAACGGGCATGGAAGAAATTGATGATTTTTATACTAGAATTAGCGAGAGACTGCTTGCGGTATGGCAGCGGCCGGAACAGGCACCTCATAACATCATGCCGCACACTTATCAGGCAATTGCGGCTCATTTATCTTACAATCCAGATGATGCCCAACCCCTAATGGGGGCACTAACGAAATAATTCCAGCGCCTCTTTGGATTATTCCGGCCAAACCGCGGTTTGCCGGACGCCGTCGCCCTCAGCCGGCTTGGGGCCGCCGATTGCCAGTACGTCCAGACCCTCCGGTCCGGCCTTGAAGGCCCGGACCACCTCTGGCGCCAACCTTATGACATCCCACGGTCCTATCTCAACCGGCTCGGTATTAATCAAGATATGCCCCGAACCTTTAACAACGACATAAACCTCTTCTTGAACTTTATGGCTGTGGGCCATCTCGGCCTTATAATTCGGTTCGTAGCTGAATAAACTTACCCCCAGATCGCGCGAGTCCAGGTACTTGCGCGCGAACCGCGCTTCAAGCCCTTTGGTCTGCGACGAGCTTTCGACTTCCAGCAAGTTTACCTTAGAATAATCCGACATCGGGCCCTCCTGCTTAAACGATAGAATTATACTACTAAAGGGGAGCGGCCGGCAGCGGTTATTTCATACCGCCGCCGCCTTTGGCGGGAATGATACTAAGCTGCCCGTCCTGGCCCGGTTCCAAAATGTAACCGCTGCCGTTAATGTCCGGAAAGCCGGTCAGCCCCTGTCCAAAAACCTGCTGGCTGCTATCTACGAAATCACCCGTGGTCTGTCCGGTAGAATCAGCCTGGTATTGGTCGGCGCCGGTAGAGTTCAAGAAGTCGGGCGGGGCAGTGCTGTCATGAGGGTAGATAGATAACAAGTATAAGTCCTGGTCTTCGATATAAGTAAGAGACAGATGTTCGGGGTCGTTGGGATCCGCCCACGCCACGACCGTATTCTTGTGCTCGGCGTCATGGAACAGAACCGGGTTATTGACCCACATGCCGCCACCCTTTTCGCCACTACTGTCGAGCGGTACCGAGACCACGCCGTTGAGCACCGTTTTGGTATAAGAAGGATCCGCGAACTGTTCGCGGGCTGTAGCTTCGGCTTGTTCCGGCGACACATAACCGGGAATCTCGCCGGCCGATTTTACGGCGTGAAGAATCATACCGCCTTCGGACGGCTTCGGCAGTTCGTAGGTGAAGCCGCAAATAGCGGCCACATTATTACTTTTCGAAACCGGCAGAGTAATCGTATTGGGGTTAGGGATGTCGGGTACTGTGCCGGTAAGGTCGTTGAACACGGACAGGGTACCGGCATCGCGGGCTTGGCCGTCCACCATCGCGAAGGCGTCCCCGCCGCTGTTGCCATAACTGCACACGGCGCCGTCTTTGGTACGCGACACGCTGGCCCAGATGACGTTAAGCTCTTTGCCCTCCCCGTTGTTAGCCTTACCGAAGCCCAGGACCGACATACTGAAGGATTGGCGTTCGTCAACGCCGGTCTTATCCCAGGGCTGGTATTGCGGCCAGCCGCCCATGTAAAGCTTGTCGCCGACTTTGAGTTTCTTTAATTGGGCGCTTGGCAACGCCGCTGCCTCGGCGGCCCTTAAGACCTTATCGGGGTTCTGGCCCTTGGCTACGCCGATCGCCGTGTCGCGGCCCAGGTCATTGGTATTAGGCACGATCCAGCTGCCGATAGTCGCTACCGTTGATAAATTATTTATGTCGGCCCCGGTTTTAACCTCGACAGGCTGGGGTTGAACAATGTAATACTTGCCGTCGCTGCCCAAGATGCGCTGGTTTTTCGCGTTGGTGAGAGAACAGTGTTCGGCAGTCTTGGCACCTATTACGTCGCCTTTGGCGTCTCTGATGGCGCTGCCGGAACATTCCAAACTGGTCAGGTAGACCGTATTGCGCCGGATGAAAGCTTCGGCCTTTTTGGGTATAGGCGCGTTTTCGGAACCTTGCTCGTGAGTCCGGGTGAGAGTGACTGTTCCCGGAACCGTTGACGAGGTGTTCGACTCCGCGACTTGGGCCGACGTCTGGCCGGCTGCAGCTTCGGCGGAAGCCGCCAAGCCCTGGTGCCCAAGCGCGGTTAATGCGGAGGGTGACACGGAGCGCGCGGGATCATGGTCCGGCAGAGCCTGTCTGGCGGCTACCGGTCCGAGAGCGGCCGCCATCACGCCGGCCAGCTTAAGGGCGTCTCGTATCGGGTGTTCGGCTGGTGGTTGAGGGGCTTGAGGCATATTTTTGTTTGAACTGCTTAACTTGGATACTATCATAAAAATACCAATTTGTAAATAGCGGTCACAATTGACCAAATGCTGATTTTATGGTAGTATTTTGTTATGCCTAAGAGCCTTGAGCGAAAATCAACAGGCGCGCCAAACAGATTTGAAAAAGCCGCCGGCGGCGTTATCACGGCGATCGTGCTCGCCAAAGCCGTCCAAGACGCTCGGGCCCAGCGCAAAACCGAGAGACTGGCGAAAGCCGCAGCCGCTACCCCGGCCGGTGACAGTTCGGCCGCGGCCCCCAAAGAAGCTAAACCCCGGGTACTGACTCCCGAAGAGCAGTCAGAGTTCTACCAACGGAAAGCGAAGCTGGCTGCCGTACAGACTTTCTTCGGCCAATACATCAACGCTCCGTCATCAATGCGCAAATTGCTGCCCAGGGATGGCGTGTTCCATGCGCCCTGGTCTTTTCACCACCAGCCGACTTATGGCTCGCTCCATTTTGACCAGTCCGGCCACGATAATCCCAAGAAGCCTCACCAATACCGCAACGGTATGGATAATCTGGTAGCGCTTGGCAGGAAACCGCTGCAGGACGCCTTGGCCCGGAGCGCCCGTGCCGGCTCCGTTTCCGGCTGGGGTACCATTATTTCCGGAGAAGATATCGTTGAGACTCCTGATTATGTCGTCGATGCTGCCTCGGCAGACCGCGAAAAGGGCCGGCTGATTGGTTTGTGGGCGGCAGTCGAAGGTATGGGTTTTGACTCCGCTGATATGGCGTTCGCCCAATGGAAAGACGGGGACGGGTCGCGTTACGCGCTGGTACCTTATGATGGGCAAAATGATTTGCACCGCGCGGCAGTTAACGGGTTGGGAGCCAGGACCGACTTGTTGGAAGACCCCGGGCTGATGATCCGGTTCCAGGGTACGAGGCCAAAGGATATATCGGTCAGCATCTCAGCGGTCGATATAACCGCCGTGCGGTCGGAAATGGGGGATCTCATTCCGCCTACGCCCGATCCCGCGCAGCTGGCGGCCAAACCTTATGTTAATCCGGGGGTTCTGCCGAGTACCCAGACGGCGATAGTCTAGCTATTCTTATCCGCAGCCAGCTATCGCAACGCCAGCGCTATGCCCGCCCTAAGTGTTAAACGCAACAGCTTCACAAGCCCTTAGCTGTCCGGATACTTGCTAAAGCACCACCGAAGTGATATAAATGGGGTTAAGAAAGAGGCTATAGACGTATGACACTTCCTGATAGGGGACTTGCCGGGGAGGCGGCAGGGCCCGGCCTTGGCCCTGTAACGGCCGGACCAAATCCCGGCTTAGAAACCGGACTTGCACCCAATGGCGCCCTAGACCTGGCTCCGGACCCGGGCCTGTCGGCGGCTGACAGCAATAACGAACTGGTAATTCTGTATCATTTGCAGCGGGCTGAAGAGCTTGAGGTCACAGGCCCGGACGCCCAATCGGCCATGCGCCGCGAACTGGGCATAGACCATCTGTCTTGGCAAAAACTGACGGCAGACTTGGGTTCACGGGGCGTGCTGCGCCAGGCCAGGGGGCATACTACCCGTCTGGACCTGAAGCACCTTCTGGGGGCGGCCGACCGGCCGTTCGTAACGCCGCGTTTGCTTGAGGCGGCCGAAGAACGGCAACCGGGTTTTACTGGTGAAGCCAATCAGCTGAGAGCTTTACGCCAGGTGCCGGCCGAAGCGGAAACGACCAAAACCGAGCCGGAGCCGGCCCCGGCGGCTGCTGTGCCCGGCCCGCCTTCCCGGCGGCCGGACCGGCCGATACCCGCGCCCAAACCCGCTAGACCGGCAACTATTCCAGCCGCGGTCAAACCGTCCAAGCCTGCCAAAGCCGACACCCCGGCCGCCTATACCGAAGCCGAAAGACAGCGGGCCAGGAATATCGTAGCGCTCTACCGCAAGTTCAGCAGAATTGCCAACGTATCTCTGCCCGCCGACACCGTCCACCGCCTGATTAGGCCGCTTGACCGTTGGGAGTACACTACCGAAGGGGTTAATCCCCCGGTCCACTATTTGACCAGGCAGGCCCTGGGTTCATTGGTGCGGCTGAAGCTGTCCGAGCCGCCGACACCGGCAAGGAGTATTCACAGGGACAGGGAAAGCATAACCATCAGGGTCGAAGGTGAGCCGCTCCGCGGCAGGGACCTGCTGACAATGCTGAAAATCGAGAGCCAGTATCCCCGTAACTTGGTTAGGCAAGAACTGGAAGGCGGACCGAAACCGGTCTCAAAGACCACCGTAGCTGCCCGGGCATTGCGCGAAGCCAAGGACGCATATGCCGAAGCAGGCGACGTGCTTACGGATTCCCAAACAGTCGTGCTTAGCAACATGACGCGCTATAAGTCCCACAGCCAGCTGTGCCGGGGCCTGGAAACCACATCGGGCCGGCTTAATGAACTGCTCCAGCCGCTGCGCGAGCGGATCGGTGTAGAGTATAATCCGGGCAACCCGGATTCTTACATCCAGCTGACGCTCGTAGCCTTAGCTTTGGGCATCGCCGAAATAGATGATTTGCCAAAAGCGTCTGAACGCCAAGTTGCCGGTCTGGAAGAAACCGACTCGGAACTGCTGGCTAAATACTATAGCTTCGACCCGGCCGAACGTGAGTCTGTCCGCGAAGGCCGGACCGAAACCGCCTTATCGGTAATGTGGTCAAGATTGTACAGAAAGATAGGTATCAACGGCCACGGCAGGGACAGTCGTTATGACGCCATACTCTACGCCGTCAGGAACGATATCTTCAAACTTCCGCCGGCCGCCGCGGTCGAAGCGATGCTGCGTTCCGGGCCGCCTGACCAGGACAGGGTTCCTGACAGCCCGGATTTATCATAGAATGGAGCTATGGAAGAAGAAAAACCGGCCGGGCCGGAGGCCTCAGGCGATACGCTAGTCCACAAAAAGACCCTTACGCCAAGCCGGGAAGCGGTCGAAGCGGCCCGGAAAATACGGTCCGAGTCCGATGAACTTCGGGCCGAAAGGGACACTTCCAAATACGGTACGCCCGCCAAGCCGGATATTGGCTACTCGCCGCCCGGGCCCGAGGCCGAAGCCGCCCAAGAAGCCGACAGCCCAAAATCCCCCGACCCTATATCGGTCCATGTCAAAGCGGTACTGTTCTATGCCATATATTCTTTAGCCGCCAACGTACTGGGTTTTATCCAAGGCCTGCTGTTGCTGCACGAAACCAATCCCGGGCAGCCGCAGTGGCTCATCGGGTTCGGTTTGCTGGTGTCGGTAGTCTGGATACTGATGGACGTCTACCTGCTCTTCGGCCGGGACAAGTGGAGCATTATACGCATCCTAAGGATCAACGCCTACCTGGCCGCCGTCTGGATCGTACTGTACCTGATCGGTTTTCTGCTTGTCGGCAGGCTGGAAGCCATAGGCATTGTCGCGGAAGTTATTATGCTGCTCTTCCTGAGGGAAGCCATGTACCGGGTAGGGCAGGAATAATTAAGCCTTCATGCTAGACTTAAAGCATTAGCAGGTCGCGCGGAGCATGTTCAAACAATTATTATCCGGCCGAACAAAGAGGGTGCAGCAGGTAAGCACGGTACTGGTTATCGTGCTGGTGGCGGCTGTCGGCACCTACTTGCTGTCGGCCAGCCATGCCGCTTCGCCGTATGTCAGCCTTGATGCCGCCAGTGGTAACGTAACTGCCGGCGCGTCCAAACAGGCTTGCGCCGGTGCGTCTAATAGCCAATGCGTAGTATTCGGCAACAGCGCCTCGGCTGCCAACGTCAAGCCGACCGTCGCCGGCCACCAGTTGCAGCTGGGTACGACCGGCAACCGGCTCAAGATGCGCGGCGTGGCCGTCTGGGGGATAGAAGACCAGGTTACGGGCAGTTTCGGCGCTGGCGAATACAATAGCCGCCAAACCATCGTCAATACCGTCAAAGCCTGGGGCGGCAATGAGATCCGCCTGCGTGTCCTGGCAGCCGATTACAACAACCAGACTTACATGACCAAGGCCCAGGAGCTGCAGGAAATCAAGGACTGGCAAACCGCCGCGCAGGCCGCCGGCCTCTACCTGGACATAACCTGGTGGGATTCGCTTGACGGGTCTTATAACGATGCCAACTGGGCGGCCGACTACTCGCAAGCCTTCCCGATGATGACGGACGTGATTAACACCTTGGGCGCCAGCAACCCATGGGTGATTTACGAACCGTTTAATGAGCCCAATAACGTCTCCGAAAGCGCTTGGCTAACGGCCATGACCAATACCGTCAAACTGTTTAGGTCGGATAATTACACCGGTATTCTGCTGCTGGACACCGATGGCTGGAGCCATGTCTACAATGACGCCGATATGACGAGCCTGGAGAATACCGATAGCGGTCTGGCCGGGATGGGCGGCAAGAACCAGATAATCTTCGCCAAGCATGATTACGCCAACGAAGGCTTCGCTAATCCCGACAGCGGTTTCGATTCGTCCCATTGGCCGAGTAACGATGATGGCAGTACGAGCTGGGACTTTACCAAGCATCTGGTCTGGGAAACCGAATTCGGCAACTATAACGGCAGTGCCAGCACCGAGCACCTCGCCTGGTCGGCCGGGGCCGCGAGCTGGATGGCCGCCAAGGTTAACGACGGTACTTTGGCCGGTGCCACGGCTTTCTTGTACGGTCCCTGGTATGACGCTAACGCCATCACCGGCAGCGACAATGCCACGCCGACCCAGTGGGGCGGCTATGTCAAAACCGACTTCCTGGCTCAGGTTAACTAGCCGTCACGTAGCGCTTAGGCGCTGACTGTCACCGTCGTGCCGATGCTCGACCAGTTATATAGCCAGGCCATAGCCGCCAGCGGCAAGTGCACGCAGCCGTGCGAACCCTGCGTCGGATATTCCGGGCCGCCGAAGGGAAAAGTCTGCCAAGTCGCGTCGTGGAAGCCGTAATCCGAATAAAACGGCATCCAGTAATTAACGAAGTCGTTCCAGGTCGGGCCGATTAAGTGGGTGTCGCGCTCTTTGGCGTAAATGTGCCAGGTGCCAGTCGGCGTAATGTCGCCGGTCGCGTACGCTCCGGTGGTGACGGCCGAGTCATAAACCTGGTCCGGGCCCTGGCAGGCCCATAAGTGCTGCTGCGTAATATTGACGAGGATTAGCTGGCTTTTGGTGTTGGCCGAACAAACGGTTGGCGGCACGGCTGTCAGGGCGAAACTTGCCGGCGCGGCCTTCTGGAGCGCGGCAGTCGTGGCGGCTACGGTGGCGCCGAGGTTTTGAACTTGAATATTGTTCGCGGCGCCGACCTGGACTATGTAAGCCTGGATCCGGGCGGCCTGCGGAACATATTTATTGTTCACCAGGGCGTACCAGCCGGCGATAGTGGCGGCCGATGGCCGGGCGGTTTTGCCATTGTAGGTATAGCTTAGGACGACGGCTTGCTGGGCCTGAAGCTGCTGGAGCTCGGTTTGCAAACTGGTATCGCTGACTGCCGGCAGGGTGGTGCTGAAGGGCAGGTTGACCGATGTTTCGCCGTCTTCGATGGCCCGGGTGATAGCTGCCGCGGCCCCGGCCGTGTCAAGCTGGTAGCCGCTCTCGGCCGAGGCCAGTTGGAACTGGCTGTTCCGGATGGTGATACTGGCGTTGACCGGGTCGTTCTTGTCGGCCGCGGCTAGGGCCGACAGCTTGTTCATCAGGGCCGGGCGGTTGACCGCGAGTGGGACCGGTAATTTGTGCGCCGTGAACAGGTTGGCCACGGGCAGCCAGTTTTTGTGCCTGGCGGCAGCCTCGATACCGGCCTTATCGACGGCTATGCCCAGTTGGGCGGGCGCAATGGCGGTGCTTTGGCCGTGCTGCTTCAGCGAAATCGATGCTGGCAGGAGGGGCAGGGAGGCCACCTTCTTGGGTATGGAGCCGTAGTTCGTGGCACCGATCGAGAAGTTCGCGACGCGGGTGTCGGGGTATGTGCGGTTCGCAAACATGGCGTAAACGGCCAGGTTCAAGATGATAAAACCTAGCGCAAGGCTGCCGGCGATGATGGCCGGCCGGCGGAGGGCGCGGCGGTTTATGTGCCTTTTCGGTTTGGGCTTCATTCGGGGGTGGCTCGGAGTATTTATACGTTTAATAATAACAGATTAGCTTGTGGCTCGCACCGGTGTCGTAGTATGCTTAAACCGAACGATCAAAATAAACAAACCGCTATGCTGCCAGAAGAGCCCCGGACCGAAGCGTCTATCAGCCAGAATTTTGCCGAACTCGAGGCGCGATACGCTAAAATCGTGCGCGAGCAGGCGCTTCAGCTGCTGCTGCAGCAAAGCCATGCCGAACAAGTGGACCGGCAGTTGGCGGCCGCCGCCCGGCCGCCGGAAACCGGGCCCGAAACGAAGCCGCCGAACCGGGCGGCCGGACTGTGGCGGCCGGTTTGGCAGCGCCGGCAAGCGCTCGCCCTGGCCGTCGGCAGCCCCTTGGCGCTGGCCGTCTTCGTCCTGGCCGTCTATATGTTATTCGTGCCGCAATCTATCCGTTACGCGTTCGCCGACCGGCAGAACTGCGTTACCAGCCCGGCGGTTTTTCCGTCGGTGCTCAAGACCGGTTCCGGCGGGACTTTTAGGCTTATCCGTGAACCGGCCGTGTCCATCGGCCACACGGCGCTTTTCTCGTACCGGTTGTGCGCGGCGCCCGGCCGCAGCCCGCTGGCTTCGACCAAATATACCAGCCGCCAATGGGTGTCGCTGGCCGGTCTGCGCCTCGGTAAATCCATCCGAATCGTGACCGGCAGCTACCCGGTGGCCTTCGCCGGCAGTTTGGGTACCAAGGCCATCCCGCTGGAGAAGCCGCTGACGTTCAAACTTAGCCTGTCGGACGCCACTTTTGACTACGAAGTCGCTGCCAACGGCCAAACCGGCCCCTGTACCAAGCAAAGGACCGAGTTAACCTGCGGTCTGGCGCCGCTGAAACTGGGCTATGCCGCGCAGTACCAGGCCTCGCTGGTTCGGGTCTTCGATGGCCGGCCGGCGGGGACCGTGCTGACCAAGAATATTAAGACAATTACGGCCACAGCCATCAGCCAAACTTCGATTAATGCCGGCGCGACGGTTTACAGCCAGCCGCAGCAAATTACTATTACCGCCGACAAGACGATCACCGATCTGGGAAGTGTCAGCCTGACTACCAAAAATGCCGCCGGCACGGTGACGAATATCCCGATTACCAGCTCGTTCAAAGGCCAAACAGTTACCGTTAATATCGCCAACCCTCTGCCGCGCAAAACGGCGCTTGATTTGCATATCGGCAGCCTCACGGCCAGCGATAGCAGCAGCCTGGAGCAGCCTTATGACCTGGCGTTCACGACCTCCGGCGGGCCGAAAGTAAACGGCGACAATATTCCGTCTTATGGGCTGGCGTCCGGGCAGACGATGGTGGTTTCTTTCGACCAGCCGTTGAACGCCGGGCAGGACCCCGGCCAGTTTGCCAGTCTGGTGGTCAACGGCGCCAAGCAGCCGGCCACGATTACTCTGAGCGGACAGCAAATCATCATCAAACCGGCCAATAGCTTTCCGGTTTGCGCCAGCGTCAGCGTCCAGATATCCGGGGCCGCCCAGAACGCCTACCAGGTCGCCGGCGATTCGGCTTGGACCTATACTTCGAGGTCGCACTGCTACACGACTTATAGCATCGGTACTTCTGTCAAGGGCCGGCCGATCACCGCTTACCAGTTCGGCAGCGGCCCCAGCCTGGTGCTCTACATTGCCGCCATGGAAGGCAACGAGCAGAACTCGGCCGAGCTGCTGCAGCAGTGGATCCCCAATATTGACGCCAATCCCGGCAAGATTCCGGCCGGCCGGACGCTGGTCATCATCCCGCAGATTAACCCCGACGGTTTCGCCGCCGATACCAGGCTGAACGCCGCCGGTATCGACCTCAACCGCAATTTCCCGGCTAATAATTGGCAAACCCAGGTCACCGAACCGCTGGCCAACACGGTTTGGACGAATGACGGCGGGCCGTCGCCGCTGTCGGCGCCGGAATCGCAGGCTTTGGCGAATTTCTATACGGCGCACCGGCCGCGTTTGACCCTGACCATGCATTCGCACGGCGGCATCGTCGAGGCCAATGACGCCGGCGACTCGACTCCTTTGGGCGCCAAATACGCTTCGCTGGCCGGCTACAAGGCGATTCCGACTTCGGCCATCGGCAATTTCTTCGACTACACGACGACCGGGGCGTTCGAGGACTGGGCCAACGACAAGCTGGGCCTGCCGGTGCTGGAAGTCGAGCTGCAAAGCCCGACGGCGCCGGAATACGCGCGCAACCTGCCGGCTTTGTGGGCGATGGCGCAGGTTTCGCCCTAATTGGGATATATTAAGACGCTCATGCTTGCGTTTTACGCTGAGGTTTATTACAGTCGGTTTAGTCTAAAGAGGTACCGTATGACTGAAATGGATTCGGGAGTGATTTTTACCGGCGTCGATGACGCCCATGACCAGGCCAGGATAGATGCCGGTTTGGCTGCTTTGGGCATTGACCTAGCTCCTCTTAGCGCGCCGGACGGTCCCGTCCAGGCGCTTCGCAATCTGGATGCCGAAGGCTTTGGTCCCAGGGATACGCTGTGGGGAATGAGCGTCGAAGAGCTTTTCGGCCTTATTAAGGAGATCAAGACGGGCGTTGGCCAACGAGATCTTGGACGCGGCTCTAAGCTCCGCGACATAGCACCTAGCGTGTTGAATCCGTTTTTCGGTGCGCCGGGAGAAAATACTGACGGCAGGGGCAAATCTTTTACCGGCAAAAGCCGCCGCCTGAAGCTCAGCCAAGAACAGCTTCGGCACTGGAACGGTAAAGTTACCGAGTCCAGCGCCTGGTCGCAAAGAATCGATGAAGAATCGGTCACGCTTGAATCGTTGGCCGTTTTAATCCAGATCCGGCCGGCTCCTCTCAGGTCTGAAGACGCTCGGCCTGCCTGGTAGCCTCATTGAGCAAACCCGAGCAGCCGCTACCCGGTTGCAAATAGACGGTCTTTGGGGCACTATATTAGCAGCTGAGGCGGCACGCCTGAAAATGAAAAACACCGGAGTAAAAGTTTGAAGCTACGTATCCCCAAAGTCATCCGCAAAATAGTCATCAGCTTCATCGTACTGGTGGTGCTTTTCGTGGCCGCGGGCGTGGTCTATGTCTTAGTTACCGATGGTAAACCTACGCCGCCGCCACCCGCCAAAAAAGTCGTGCAACAAGTACCGGCGCTGCCCAAACCGGTAGCGCCGGGCGCCAATTCGCCCGAAGGCGTGTCGATCGAATCGCCGCCGCTGCCGGTCACGCCCGGTTCAAACGATTCCGTGACCGCCATGACCGACGCCGGCTCGAAATGCTCGATCTCGGTTGTCTATAACGGCGTTCAGAGCACCGACTCGGGCCTGGCGCCCAAGACCGCCGACGCTTACGGCAACGTCAGCTGGACCTGGACGGTCGGCAGCTCGGTACCGGTAGGCACTTGGCCGGTTAATGTAACCTGTGTCTACAACGGGCGGTCAGGGGTGATGGACAGTACCGTGCAGGTTACTAAACAATAAGCCGACACGGCTTAACCGGCAGCCGGCTTATTGTTACTGAATTACGGTGCCGCCTTTGATAGTGGTGCCGCCCTGTATCCTTACCTCTTGGGGGGCCGTGGTGAAACTGTTAGTCGTCGAGTAGGCGCTGAAGCTGTTGCTACCCCCGGGGTCGATTGCCTTAGCCCTCAGGTAGTACGTGGTATTGGGGGCGAGCACCCCCGGACTCACGGAGTACTGCCCCATAGTTGAATTGGCTTCTATCGTGCTTGTAGCATAGCCGGTGCCGCTGCCGGCATCCTGTTCGGCCCATCCGGACTGGCTAGCGGTTTGGTCAAAGCTGCCGCCGCCAGAAGCACAAGGCCAGGAATTGACAGGACACCACTCGACCACATATTGGACGTAATTGGAGAATGTGTCCGATGTTCGAAGCTGAATAAGAGGAGCATCCGAAATAGCAGTACTGCCGTTCGCCGGGTAGTAAATAATCGGTGCCTGCGGTGCTTGGGAGAAGGACTCCATCGATGGGTAGGTACAAGTCGAGGCGGCGCCATTAGTCGTGCAGTTGGTCGCTTCTGTGCCGCTGGTATTGAGTATCTGTTCACGCAGGATTGGATTAAGGTTCGTCATGGACCCTCCAGAAACGCTAGGCCCATAATCGTAGCCGCGGAAATAGTAAGTCGTGCCTAGGGTTGCGCCGTTGTTTTGCAGCGTGTAGTCGTATTCCTGGACCGTACCGGAACTCTGTAAATCACCGGAGGCCGAAGCCGTGCCGTTGGTAACTTCATAACCTGCAGAGTTTGAGCCGTCCAAAAGTGTCGTTGACGAAAGCGTAGTGTTGTCAGCTACCCCGCCGGCGGCGTAACGCCAAATGGACCCGCTGCCCTGGGCTCCAACATCGGTCCAGACGCAGCTGCTGGAGTCTGGGCAACCGGCACCGGAGGAATACTGCAGTTTCTTGCGGGTGTCGCCCTCGCTGCCACCGCCTAGCTCGGCGTAGCTCATCCTTAAGCGGACTATATTATTGGGCGTGACCTGCGGTGTGACGCCTTCGGGCGCTAACGGTACCTGCGGGTTGCCCGTCGCCCCTTCGTCATCGTAGACCCGCCAGTTGAATGACCAGGTCGCGTAGGGCGTGTAATTGTAATCGTAGGCTTTTTGAATGTAGGTTTTGTTAGTAGTCTGGCCGGTGGTAGTATTGACCAGACTGGTCGACAGATTAGTTGTTATAAGGGTGCCCCAAGCGGAGCCGCTGTAGGTACGGGCGCGGAGCTTGCCGTCGCGGTCGGCCTGCATCATCGTTAAGATATCCGAGTTTGGGGAAGCTGATAACTCGTTGCCAACTATAATGTCCCCTGAAGTAGTCGTGAGTGCTGCCCAGGCCGTAAAGGTGGTGGGAACCCAAGACGACCAGTCCGGTTGCTGAGTGTTAGCATTCGCCGAAGCGCTAAATATTGCTTGCGGAGTACCGGAATGGGCTTTTTCCCAGACCGTACTGATATTCTGGCCGGCATCCTGGGCCATAGTCAGGTTGGTATAAGCTGTCCAGCCGACGGTCACGCCGTCGGTTTTCCAGATGTAGGGCGTGGCGGTTGCTGTGGACCCCACTGTCGTTGTCGAGCCATAGGCCACGATCATGCTCATACGGTTACTATGCGTATCGGATCCCACTCTGATCCATTGGGCGGCCGAGGATAGGGTAGCGATGGTCGTAGCACTGCTCCAACCGCTGCCGGTCGATGTTCTATAAGACAGGGCCGTGCCGTTGGCATAGACCGCCATTTCCATGCCGGACTCGCTTTCCCAGCCGATATCGAAGGACTGCGGCTCAACGTTGCCGCTATCGGTCGTGGCGACCGTGGCACCGCCGGTCGTCGTCAGTACCTGGCTATCGCTGCTGTTCCAGGAACTGCCGTTCCAGCTTATGGTGAATATATCCTGGTTGCTATCTTCGACGGCCATCAGGATATTGTTCGTCCTGGTGTCGTCGAACTGGCCGCCTTGCGGTACCAGCCTGACCCACTGCGGCGTACCGGTGAGAGTAGTTGTGCCGTCGCTAAGAGTAATGTTATTAACGCCGTTAGTCGGCGCGCAGTTCGACACCGGCCCCCAGCTTGTACCGTCATAAATGCAGTAATAAAGTTCGCCGGTGGTATTGCCGGCGTAGACGACCATAGCCCGGCCGGACTCCTGCTCATATGCTATATCAAAGGCCCGGCTGACAGTACCGGAGCCGACAATCGTCTGGTTCCACATGTTAGTGCCCAGGTTGGCCGTTGCTGAACAGGTAGTGGTGCATTTGTCGACGTACAAGCTGCCGTTGTTAAGCTGGAACCCGACCAGTTTTTCGTTCCGCGTCGGCGACGCGCCGTTGACTACGAATTGAATGGCCGAGTTGGCCACCTGGGCCTGGGTGAAGCGCGTGCCGAAAGTTCCGGGGCTGCCGAAAGTGTAGCGGCTCATGCTGATACGGCCTCTGCTAGTCGTCGAGGTTGTGCTGCCTTGGCCCCATGATACGGTACCGAAGTTGCCCTGGAAGGCTGCCAAGGCGAATTGGAAGTAAAAGATAAGTCCGCCGGCTACCAAAACCACGATTAAAACCGCGAATAGCTTTGGCCGAGATAACTTCACCTTTTTTATATGTAGTCTCATTCTATTTAGAACGTTCCAGCAACCTACTACCAGGTTAACAAATTTGACCTAACAGGTAAACTCGCTTGTGCTAAGCCAACGCCTGGTCTATGTTATTAGGTATGAGCAAAAAGGGAAAGCGCAGCACATTCGACCGCTACGGCGTCGATCAAACAGCCGGTGTCGTGCAACCTGTGGCCGAGGCGAAAAAACGGCCAGCTGTAGCTGCCCGTTTAGCGGCCGTCAAACAGCTTAATAACAAACTTCTACCCGCAGTGACTGTAATTGTAGCCGTGGTCTTAGCTGCCGGAGCATACTTCTTATTCAAACCGACCCCCAAGCAGAACCCGAGCACCGCCCTCGGCCAATCAATTGCCAAGCTGGTATCGATCCCGGCCTATTATCCCCAAAACTTGCCCGCCGGCTACACATATAATAATGACGCCCACATTATCAAAACCAACATTCTTTATTTCTCGGTGACGGGACCGGGTAATCAGACCTTTTATGTTAGCCAGCAACCAATACCTGCCAGCTTCGACTTCGTGGGCTTCGATAAGAAATTTCTTAACCCCGACAATTTCAGCACCGACGCCGGGAGCTCAATTGCTGGGCAGGTCGGCGCCAATCTCATCGGCAGCATTCAGACAGATAAAAATACCTGGATAATCCTCAATACTGCCGGTACTAACTCTCTCACCGAACTCGAAACCGTTATCCGTTCACTTGAACTAGCCCAATAATTAAAAAAAGTTCATGAATGGAATAAGCGGTGGTGCTAAAATCTACGCTATTGATAGCTATGGAGGGGAAGATGCTCAACGTCTTAGGTTATTTTGTAAGTTCGACTAAAAACCAAATAAAAATCATAAGAATATAAACTTTAGCGACTCAACTTTCGGGTCGAATGCTCAGTTTGAGAGTTCTGACTTAGCGGGAGCTGATTTAAGGGTGCCATAGTAGGGCCGGGTTTGTGCTTTGGAGGAACAGCTAACTTAAATAATGCGGATTTCTCCAACGCTACCTGTTTCACGGATAGTGTGAGTTTTACAAATACTAACTTTTCAAACGCAACCATTGAAACAAACAGTGACAGCAACGGCAACACTTGCGTTGGACATCTGACACCCTAGTCACGCACGTTGTCCCCACTAGTGTTGTAGCCGCTCCATTGAATGTAGTCCACATAACAGTTCTGCGCAGTAGTAGTACTGGTGACACAGGAAGCTTCTGGGCCTAAGTTGTGTGTAGTACCCGGGTCAAAGGTAGTGCTGGTGTTAAAAGTATTGCCGGTCCCACCAATGCTGTAAACAAAGGTGATGCTGTTAGTCGCATTCACATGAATCTCAACTTCTGCCCAGGTATTAACTGCTAATGTGGTGGCAGTAGCACAAGTTGACGAGGTGCCGTTACCATAGCAATACTGTAGGTTGCCGCCTGTGTACTGCCACCAGGCGCCGCTGACCGGCGCTGTAGCACTAGTTTGATTGGTCCAGCCTGCAATCATGGTTCCGGTTGCAGTACTAACGGCAATATTAGACTTAAACACATCCCCCGTGCCAATTACCTCATTAAGGGTTCCAGCACCGGCACCGGTACCGCCCTCTGTCATAACACAACCGTGGCTGGCGGCTGCGGCGTCTGTGGTCAGTCTAAGCGTGCCAGGATGGTCATGGTGAACCCCTGGCCCGACACCACTGGTGTTTTGGTTATAGGATACGGTGCAAGTAGAGCCAGTGCCTGTAAGCTGTGTAACATTCCAGCCTAGAGCACCTACACCAACTTGGCTACCTGCACCAGCTGAGCCACCGAGGAATTCGTCTTCGAAATTGTAGGAACTTTCGATTTCGTTGATGCCGCAGGTTTGCCAGAGGCCGTTGGCACCACAGCGGAAGAGGCCGGCGTCGGCGTCGTAGTACATGGCGCCGTCTTCTTCGGTTGGCTCGCCGTTGCCGCCGGTGACCGGCTGATAGTTATCCAGGTCTAGGACAATCGGGTTGCTGCCGTGCGGGCTGTTGCCGGCGCCAATAGTGACGTCCGCGCTAGTGGTGGCCAGTTCCTGGTCGCCGCTGGTGTCTTGGATAGTTACGTTGCCGGAGTTGGCGACGCTGAATAGTGAGTTACCTGAGCTGCCTTGGTCGACGCTGAAGAGGGTGGCTACGCTGTTGCCGGCGTCGCCTTGGACGTTTAGGGTGCCGCGGGTCGTGTCCAGCCTGATTTCTGGCGAGCCGGCCGAGGAGTCGGTGTAGGCTTGCTGCAGGGTAGGGGTGATGTTAATCAGGTCGTTCCAGGTCGGGGTGCTGCCTTGGCAACCGCGGAGCGTGTTGGTGCTGGTGTTGTAGACGATGGCACCGGCGGTACAGGTTACGGGGTCGCCGGCGCTTTGGCCGAACTTGACGACACTCGAACCGCTGACTTGTACGATGCTGGACCCCGAGGTCAGGATGAGGTTGGAACTGGTGCCGCTTTGCAAAGTTAGCGAACCGGCAGTTGTTTGCCACACCGAGCTGGCGTTAGCTGTCATGGTTATGCTAGCCCCGGTGCCGGCCAAGATGCTGATCGGTCCGCTGCCGCTACCGACGGCTGTAGTGCCGCTATCAACCGAAATAGTACCGGTTGAGGTGCCGTCGTTGTAGGACAGGCTGATGTAGTGCTGGCTGGCGGTACCATCAAAGACTTTGAGCTGGTCACCGGCTGTATCGACTGTCAGAACGCTGAGCGAACTGATATTGCGGATGTTCAGGGCGGTAGCGGAGTTGGCCGCGTTCTGGATGATTACACCGCCGATTGAACCGGTACCGATGGCGCTCCCGGCCTGGAGGGTAATGTTGCCGCCATTGCTGTTGCCGCCGCTGCCATTGCCATTCCCGGCAGTAATCGAAACCCCGCCGCCGTTGCCGCCGACTCCGGTACTGCTACCGGCTGCCGCAGTTATGGACACGCCGCCGCCGGCCGACCCGGCCGAAGCTGCCGCCGCGCCCCCCTGGATAGTAACCGTGCCCCCGGCCCCGGCAGTCGTGCCGCCGGTCCCGGCCGTTCCGCCTTTAAGAGTCAGGGCGCCGCCGCTGCCGCCGGTCCCGCCGGTACTGGTGACCGCGCCGCCGGTCCCGCCTTGGATAGTTATAGCGCCGCCGGTCCCGGCAACCGTAGCTGCCGCGCCGCTGCCGGTTTCCGCACCGCCCGTACCGGCCGTGAAGGTAAGGCCGCCGCCTATGCCGCCGGCTGCTGCCGCCGCCGTACTGGCTGTTGCACCGCCGTTGCCAGCCGTGAAGCTGAAATTGCCACCACTACCGCCGGTATTTGCTCCGCTAGTACCGCTGGCAGCGCCGCCGGCCCCGGTCGTTAATGAGATACCCGAGCCGGTGCCCGCTGTTTGGCCGGTCGTGCCGCTACTGGCGCCGCCGGCCACACCGGTAACGGATAGGATCGTGGTCGCGTTGGTGCCGTTCCCGGCTACTGAGCCTGGAGCTGTACCCTGGATAACAACTTGGCCGTTGGTGCCGGTAGCGCCCGGCGCGCCAAGTGTCAGGTTGATATTGCCGCCGGCCGCGTTGCCTTGACCGGCCCCGGAAGTGAAGGTCAAAGCGCCGCCGGCCGCATTGCCGGCTGTGCCGGCCCCGGCCGTCAGATTTACGGCCCCGCCGCTGCCAGATGTAGAACCGCCGGCCCCGGCTTGGAGCGACAGGGTACCGCCTGCGCCGCTCGCTCCGCCGCTGCCGCCCTGAACCGTGAAGTTGCCGCCGGCCCCCGAAGCAGTGCCATTACCAGTAGTGAGCGTGATGGCGCCGCCGTTAGCAGTACCGTTACCGCCGGCCCCGGCATTGCCGGCCGCCAAGCTTAACGTACCGCCGGCCCCGGCCGTACCGGTCGCACTCGTGACATTGCCGCCGGCCCCGCCTTGCAGGGTAAAGGTGCCCCCGGCTCCGCCGACATTCGCGCCGCTGGCTCCGTTAGCCGCACCGCCGGTTCCTGAAGTTAGCGTGATGACCGAACCGGCCCCTGCTGTCTGGCCAGTCGTACCGGAAGTCGCACCGCCGGCGGCGCCCGCGACCGTAAAGGCGGCGTTAGCCCCGGTCCCGTTGCCAGCAACCGAACCCGGCGCCGTGCCGGCAACGGTTACCGATCCTGTTCCGGACTGAAGAGCGATATTACCGCTGGCGTTCTGGATACTAATAGCTGTGGCGTTGGCGTTGCCGATGCTGACTTGGCCGGTACTGCTACCGCCGTTAATCGAGGTATTGGAGTTAATGTTGTTGTTGATGTTCACGCCGCTGAGGCCTTGGATGGTTGTTGTTCCCCCCGTCGCCGACGCTCCCGTACCGATCGTAACGTTAGTCGTCCCGGCCACGTTAGTGTTACCGATGCCGATGGTTTGGGTATTGCCGGTATTGACTGACGTGGTGCCGATTTGGATCGGTAGGGAACCGACGCTCGTACCGATGTTTATGCCGCCGGTTGAACCGCCCTGGATACTGACGGCCGTGTTGGTATTGGTGTTACCGACGTTAACAGTATTGGCGACACTGGAGTTAGTCCCGACCGAGATCGTCCCGCCGCCGCCGGCCTGAATACTGACCGCCCCCGAACCGGTGCCGCCATTGATGGTCGTCGTACTGGTACTGCCTAAGAGATTGCCGATAGCCACGATGTCGGTCGAGCCGGCAGTGTTGTTATTGCCGATACCGATCGTCTGGTTAACGACGTTGCCGGCCGGCCCGTTGCCGATCTGGATAGTATTGCCGCCTATATTGCCGGTGCCGATGTTAATACCGGCGCCGCCTTGGACATTGACTGTCGTACTGCCGCTGATACTGCCAACGTTGACCGTATTGGCGCTAGTCGTCCCGACGGCGATCGTCCCGCCGCCGCCGGCCTGAATACTGACCGCCCCCGAACCGGTGCCGCCATTGATGGTCGTCGTACTGCCGCTGTTGGCCGCCGAACCGATGCTGACTACCTGGGCCGTAGTCCCGTTGCCGGTGTCGGCAATATGGACGGTCGACCCGATAGTCGCCGAACCGACGGCGCCAATGTTGACCGTATTGGCAGTCGTCGTAGCGACATTAACGGTGCCCGAACTGCCGCCTTGGATGTTAATGGTTGGACTGATTGAATTACCCAAGGCCAGGGTGCCTTGCGATTGGATGGTCGTACTGCCCCCCGTCGCCGACGCTCCCGTACCGATCGTAACGTTAGTCGTCCCGGCCACGTTAGTGTTACCGATGCCGATGGTTTGGGTATTGCCGGTATTGACTGACGTGGTGCCGATTTGGATCGTGTTAGCCACGGCGTTGGCGCCCACGTTAAGCGTACCGCTGGCAGCCGTCTGGAGCGTAAGCGTACCGACCGCCTGAACGGTCGTATTACCGGCTGTTGCCCCGGTGAAGGCGCCGATGGACACGTTAGTCGTCCCGGCCGCCGTAGTGTTACCGATGCCGATAGTCTGGGTATTGCCGGTATTGGTAGCCGTCGTACCAAGCTGGATAGTGTTGGCTACGGCTGTCGTCCCGACGGCGATCGTCCCGCCGCTGCCGGCCTGAATACTGACCGCCCCCGAACCGGTGCCGCCATTGATGGTCGTCGTACTGCCGCTGTTGGCCGCCGAACCGATGCTGACTACCTGGGCCGTAGTCCCGTTGCCGGTGTCGGCAATATGGACGGTCGACCCGATAGTCGCCGAACCGACGGCGCCAATGTTGACCGTATTGGCAGTCGTCGTAGCGACATTAACGGTGCCCGAACTGCCGCCTTGGATGTTAATGGTTGGACTGATTGAATTACCCAAGGCCAGGGTGCCTTGCGATTGGATGGTCGTACTGCCCCCCGTCGCCGACGCTCCCGTACCGATCGTAACGTTAGTCGTCCCGGCCACGTTAGTGTTACCGATGCCGATGGTTTGGGTATTGCCGGTATTGACTGACGTGGTGCCGATTTGGATCGGTAGGGAACCGACGCTCGTACCGATGTTTATGCCGCCGGTTGAACCGCCCTGGATACTGACGGCCGTGTTGGTATTGGTGTTACCGACGTTAACAGTATTGGCGACACTGGAGTTAGTCCCGACCGAGATCGTCCCGCCGCCGCCGGCCTGAATACTGACCGCCCCCGAACCGGTGCCGCCATTGATGGTCGTCGTACTGGTACTGCCTAAGAGATTGCCGATAGCCACGATGTCGGTCGAGCCGGCAGTGTTGTTATTGCCGATACCGATCGTCTGGTTAACGACGTTGCCGGCCGGCCCGTTGCCGATCTGGATAGTATTGCCGCCTATATTGCCGGTGCCGATGTTAATACCGGCGCCGCCTTGGACATTGACTGTCGTACTGCCGCTGATACTGCCAACGTTGACCGTATTGGCGCTAGTCGTCCCGACGGCGATCGTCCCGCCGCCGCCGGCCTGAATACTGACCGCCCCCGAACCGGTGCCGCCATTGATGGTCGTCGTACTGCCGCTGTTGGCCGCCGAACCGATGCTGACTACCTGGGCCGTAGTCCCGTTGCCGGTGTCGGCAATATGGACGGTCGACCCGATAGTCGCCGAACCGACGGCGCCAATGTTGACCGTATTGGCAGTCGTCGTAGCGACATTAACGGTGCCCGAACTGCCGCCTTGGATGTTAATGGTTGGACTGATTGAATTACCCAAGGCCAGGGTGCCTTGCGATTGGATGGTCGTACTGCCCCCCGTCGCCGACGCTCCCGTACCGATCGTAACGTTAGTCGTCCCGGCCACGTTAGTGTTACCGATGCCGATGGTTTGGGTATTGCCGGTATTGACTGACGTGGTGCCGATTTGGATCGTGTTAGCCACGGCGTTGGCGCCCACGTTAAGCGTACCGCTGGCAGCCGTCTGGAGCGTAAGCGTACCGACCGCCTGAACGGTCGTATTACCGGCTGTTGCCCCGGTGAAGGCGCCGATGGACACGTTAGTCGTCCCGGCCGCCGTAGTGTTACCGATGCCGATAGTCTGGGTATTGCCGGTATTGGTAGCCGTCGTACCAAGCTGGATAGTGTTGGCTACGGCTGTCGTCCCGACGGCGATCGTCCCGCCGCTGCCGGCCTGAATACTGACCGCCCCCGAACCGGTGCCGCCATTGATGGTCGTCGTACTGCCGCTGTTGGCCGCCGAACCGATGCTGACTACCTGGGCCGTAGTCCCGTTGCCGGTGTCGGCAATATGGACGGTCGACCCGATAGTCGCCGAACCGACGGCGCCAATGTTGACCGTATTGGCAGTCGTCGTAGCGACATTAACGGTGCCCGAACTGCCGCCTTGGATGTTAATGGTTGGACTGATTGAATTACCCAAGGCCAGGGTGCCTTGCGATTGGATGGTCGTACTGCCCCCCGTCGCCGACGCTCCCGTACCGATCGTAACGTTAGTCGTCCCGGCCACGTTAGTGTTACCGATGCCGATGGTTTGGGTATTGCCGGTATTGACTGACGTGGTGCCGATTTGGATCGGTAGGGAACCGACGCTCGTACCGATGTTTATGCCGCCGGTTGAACCGCCCTGGATACTGACGGCCGTGTTGGTATTGGTGTTACCGACGTTAACAGTATTGGCGACACTGGAGTTAGTCCCGACCGAGATCGTCCCGCCGCCGCCGGCCTGAATACTGACCGCCCCCGAACCGGTGCCGCCATTGATGGTCGTCGTACTGGTACTGCCTAAGAGATTGCCGATAGCCACGATGTCGGTCGAGCCGGCAGTGTTGTTATTGCCGATACCGATCGTCTGGTTAACGACGTTGCCGGCCGGCCCGTTGCCGATCTGGATAGTATTGCCGCCTATATTGCCGGTGCCGATGTTAATACCGGCGCCGCCTTGGACATTGACTGTCGTACTGCCGCTGATACTGCCAACGTTGACCGTATTGGCGCTAGTCGTCCCGACGGCGATCGTCCCGCCGCCGCCGGCCTGAATACTGACCGCCCCCGAACCGGTGCCGCCATTGATGGTCGTCGTACTGCCGCTGTTGGCCGCCGAACCGATGCTGACTACCTGGGCCGTAGTCCCGTTGCCGGTGTCGGCAATATGGACGGTCGACCCGATAGTCGCCGAACCGACGGCGCCAATGTTGACCGTATTGGCAGTCGTCGTAGCGACATTAACGGTGCCCGAACTGCCGCCTTGGATGTTAATGGTTGGACTGATTGAATTACCCAAGGCCAGGGTGCCTTGCGATTGGATGGTCGTACTGCCCCCCGTCGCCGACGCTCCCGTACCGATCGTAACGTTAGTCGTCCCGGCCACGTTAGTGTTACCGATGCCGATGGTTTGGGTATTGCCGGTATTGACTGACGTGGTGCCGATTTGGATCGTGTTAGCCACGGCGTTGGCGCCCACGTTAAGCGTACCGCTGGCAGCCGTCTGGAGCGTAAGCGTACCGACCGCCTGAACGGTCGTATTACCGGCTGTTGCCCCGGTGAAGGCGCCGATGGACACGTTAGTCGTCCCGGCCGCCGTAGTGTTACCGATGCCGATAGTCTGGGTATTGCCGGTATTGGTAGCCGTCGTACCAAGCTGGATAGTGTTGGCTACGGCTGTCGTCCCGACCGAGACGGTGCCGCTGGCAGCCGTTTGGATAGAAGTGCTGCTGTTGCTTGATCCGCCGATAGTTATACTGGATGCCGTAGTCGTGCCAATAGAGACAGTGCCATTTGTCCCCGAACCATTCTTAACCCCGGCATCAATCGTGATATTGCCGCCGTTGCCGTTAGTCCCGCCACCGGCTCCGCCTTGCAGCACCAGGTTGCCGCCGGCCAAAGCACTCGCGCCGCTGCCGGCGGCCCCGGCCGATAACGTCAATGAATTCCCGCCGGCCCCCGAGCCGGCCCCCGTCACCGAAATCGTATGGTTGGCATTGTCCCCGAACGCTATATTGCCGGAGTTGTCGAGCACGAACGCGTCGTTGCCGCCGGACTGCAAGTCCAACAGGTTGCCGGTGCCGGTTTTGTTGATATAAATACTGTTCGTGCCGGACGAGGCGTCGGTTTGCAAGCCCTGCGCTATTTGTACGAACTGCGAACTGGACAAGCCGCCCAGCAGGCCGGAGTTAAGCGCGTAGGGCGCCGAGGTGAACGGCTGCATCGGCGTCATTTCGCCGTCGGGGCTGCACGAAGCGAACGGCGTACACGAAGCGCCCGTGCCGGCGATGTTCATCGACAGCCACAGGGTGCTCTGGTTCCAGTTGATATTCGAGCCGAACGGTGTAATCGAACCCAGCTCGACCGACAGGTAGCCGTTGACGACCTTGACGCCGTGCCCGGCGGCGTTGAGGTAATCTTCCGTCCATTTCAGCGAACCGGCCGGCGAACCGGTCGTGTCGCCGACGCTCTGGCCGTCGCCGTCCTGGTAGACCTTGAACTCGATGTTGTAGTAGCCGTCCGGCACGGTGGCGCCGGCCGAGTTAAGCAGCCGCCCTTGGAAGTTTATTTCCTGGTTGATACCGGTGGCCGCGTGGGCGGGCTTAGCCGAGAAAAACGAATAAACAAAAAACACGCCTAAAAAGACGCTGCACAGCAGTACCCAACGGCTTATACGGCATAAACCTGTTTTCATGTTTTTGTATCTGTTTTAGTGGTTTGTTAATGCCCAGAGATTTTTGTTTGCCTCACACGCGAGGTTTCTCTAAGTGTCTTTAGTATAAGCTTCATACCTGTTTTTGCCAAGTATTTTTTCAGATGTTTTAACAGGGGTAGGGTTTTTGGGCTTCCCAAAACCGGTTTTTGGGGCTGTTCCCACGGGCCGGGAGCAAGTCTCGCCGGAACGGTAGGGAAGAGCCCGCCGCAGTGATTTATTATCATACTTTCTCATGATCTTTTCATATCCCAAGTATTGTAGGTATGAAAAAGCCATGATAGAATTAAATGGCAATGCCGACCTCCAAGAAGTACAAATCAAAACGGGCCGCGGAGGAGACGCTGAAGCGGTTTTTCGCGGCCAACCCGGGCTCGGATACGGTTTCGGTCGAAGAAATCTTCCAGGCCACCGGCCGCCACGGCAAACCGGCGCGCGCCAACATGGCCTGGCTGTCCAATAAGCTGACCGATCTGCGCTACCATGACCTAATCGATTCCGAATACTCCTACCAGGGTAAACGTCGCCTCAAGGGCATCAGCCTGTCGCTGGACGGCAAACGGGCGCTGGGCCGGGCCGGCAGCGGTCCGGCCGCCACGCCGGACCCCCAGCCCGGTAACCGCCCCGGGAGCGGCCAGGCGGTCTCTCTGGAAGACGCCTTGATGATCGTCAGCCAGCTGAAGCGGCGTTACCCCGAGTTCGACATCGACCTGACCGTCAAACCCAAGAACAAGGCTTAAGCAAATAGGTATTAAACGGCTACCGGCCTGGGCGACCGGCAGTTAGCTAAACCTGGGCGTGGGGAATAGGCCCGAGCGGCGGGTTCTGGACCGGCACGGCAGCAGCCAAGAGGTGCTTCTCGCGGCGTTCGCCCATCCAGAAGCTGACCACCAGGGTAGCGGCGATAGCGTAGAGGGGCCAGAGGACCAGCAGTTTGCTGGTTGCCGGCTTCGAGCCGGCGGTGCCGCCGGCTGTCAGGACGGCACTGGGCTGACCGTTGACGATGGCGGCGACGGTCAGGAAAGCTACCCGCTGCTGGCTGTCGGTAGCCTGCAGCGTAATCTGGTAGGTGCCGGGCTTCTGGTAGGTGTGGGAGGCGTTGAAGACGGTGTTGTCGCCGCGGGGAATGACTTGGTTGCTGGAATCACCCCACTCGACATTGACGGCGAACGGCTCGGTGCCGCCGATGATAGTGACCGGCACGTTAAGCACCTGGCCGGGAAAAGTGCCGCGGTAAACGGCGTTGGTGTCCAATAGCAGCTGCGTACCGCTGAAGTTCAGCAGGCTGAGCGGCGCGTTAACCGGCGGCACGGCGTCATAAAACACGTTGACCGTCTTCGACACCGGCCCGGCCTGGTTAAGGTCGTCATAGACCTGGGCGGTGAGGCTGTTCTCGCCGTATAGCAGGTCTATCTGGAATGAGTAGGTGCCTTTGTTGTCACACACGCCGGAGCCGGCGAAAATGTTGTTCTTGTAGATCTCAACCAGCGTGCCCGACGGGCAGGTACCGGAGATCGTTATCGGCGAGCTGCTGAAGTGCTGCTGGTCGGCCGGCGAAGTGATGGTGGCGGCTACTTTGGGCGGTACGCCGGGGACGGTACCGGTCAGGCTGACCGAGTCGGATTGCGGCGGCGGGCTGGCGGCAAAAGTCGAAACGGAGAACATAACCAGTATCAGGCCCACGGCTAAAACTAGACACGCCAGGGGGATGTAGGATGTGTGTTCGTGGGGCCGGAGGCGGCCGCTGTGTTTGTGTTGGCTTATTTTTAACGGACCGTACATACGAGCCTATTATACCACTTGTGCTATGAATTCAGCCCTGGCGCAAGCGGACGGTTTTACTTCGGTAAAGGTAAAGCTATTGCTGCGGGTTCGGGTCTCTAGGCGGCTGCTGCCGCTTCTGAGCCTGTTCCAGGATGCGGCGGTTGTAGCGGCGGATAGCGTAGCGCAGGATGAAGAAGGCGGCGATCAGCAGGACGATGATGATACCGATCGTGCGGTAAGGGATAACCCAGAAGACCAGGCTGGCCGTCAGGACTTTCTTGCTGGTGCCGTAGGTAACCTTCAGTTTGGCGGTGTAGCGTCCGAACAGTTTCTTGTTGCCGATGACCGTCTTATCAAGCGGTTGGCTGAACTTGCGAATGCTCTGGGGCAGAATGTTTCCGGGGGGGACATTGACGTTGACGGCCCCCAGTTCTTTGCCGAACATATCGGTTACGGTTACCTGGCCGGTGGGCTGGACGTGGACGTTACCGGTGTTTTTGAAGCGTTCGACGAAGTTGACCGGGCCGGCCGAGAAGAAGGTACCGGTTTGGCCGTTGTGGTTTACCGAAAACTCCTGCACGTTGAGGTTCTCGGTAATCTTGCCGTTAACGGTCAGCAACACCAGCGCGCCCAGGCTGGCGGAAAGCGACACGCCGCTGCCTTGGAGCGACGGCGCGGTGGCGGTGAAACGGATAACGCCGTAGTGGCCGCCGGGCGAAGCGTTAGCCGGAATGTGAAAAGTTACCGGCAGGGTCTTAATCTGTTTGGGAATAAGCTGCAGGGTGGGCAAAGCCGCTACCCAGCCTTTCAGCGAGTAAGGGTCGTTGTCGTTATTGTTCAAAAGCACTTTTGGCGTACCGGTTTCGCCGTCGGCTACGAAATCGTTGACCTGGCCGGTAACGATCAGGTCGCCGCTGGAAATGTCGCGGATATAAATCTGGCTGTTTATGGTCTGGCCGGGGTTTACCGTCAGGTAGAGCAGGGGCGGCGCGATTTCGAGCGCCTGGCCGTTGTTGGCAGTGCTGGAAGGGGATGCCGCCGGGGTGGCTGCGAGAGCCGGGGCGGTCATCTCCAAGCAGAGCGCGATTAAGGAAGCGCCGGTTAGTATGAGTTTAGTAAGTTTCTGCATAATCTTAGAAAGTAGCCGTACAGATATAAGTTAGGGTGGTGGTGTAGGTTCCGACAGCCTGGGCACCATTCACGTTGACTATATAAGACGTCGTATAAATTTGCGAGTCGGTCGGTCCGGCACCGCCGTCAGCACTATTGGCTACAGGATCTCCGCTTAGATACTTAAAGGTATCAGCCGTACTGTAACCTGTCAATGGCTGACCCTTGTAATTGGTGCCGTTGGCAGCCGGGGTCAGGGCGGTTCCGACGGCCGGTGTCGACGTGGCCGTGGTATTAGGCATAAGGTTGAGCCCGAACTGGCTGGTGCCGCGTACACCCACGCCGGCGGTACTCATGGCCGTGACGGTATTGCTGCCGGCGGTCAGCGTCGGCCCGTTAACGGTTATGCTGTAGCCCGAAGCGGCATTGGTCGAGGCCGACATCTGCGAGGTGGCCGTCGCCGTATCGGATGGCGAGAACAGCTGGTTGAAGTTAATGGCGCCGCTGGTGGCCGTCGAGCAGTCCGGCACGCCGCCGGTAGTCCCGATGGTGCCGCCGGTACAGAAAATCAATGATTCGGGCATGGTACCGGTCAGCGTGATCTGGTTGGCCGTGCTGGCGGCTACCGTTCCGGTGTCGGTCGGACTGCCGCTCGTATCGGTCGAGGCAAAGGTGGATATCCGGACGTAGAAGGTCTGGTTCGCCGTAGTCGGGTTGGTTATGCCGGTCAATTGTTCGGTAACGGTCGTGCCTGCCGTGACCGAGGCTGACGTCCGGGTCAGGTAAGGCGCGCCGTTAGTGGTGTTAACCACGCTAGTAAAGGTAGCGCCGCTGTGGGTGCCGTAAGCGGCCGACGTAGTAACCAGACCGGTCGGCGTAGTACAGGTTCCGCCGGCCGTCGTACAGTACAAAAATTGGATTGAGCCCAC
This sequence comes from uncultured Candidatus Saccharibacteria bacterium, assembly GCA_963716945.1. GTDB lineage: Bacteria > Patescibacteriota > Saccharimonadia > Saccharimonadales > UBA4665 > DASRLG01. Next base: position 328,514 of record OY970322.1, read on the forward strand.
GTTAGTGTTACCGACCGACGGCAAGGTAAAAGTGAACAAATGGTTAACGACGCCGCCGGGTTTGGACCCGCCGTCACTGACGCCGGCTTGCAGCGTCAGGCTGCGCGAAGTGATCTGCGCCGCCGCTACTCTCCCCGATGGAAGCAGTGAAAAGACCATTAGACTTAGGCCGCCCATAGCGAGCACAAGTCGAACCAGCTTCCTTCCACTCCAAGTCATGCCTAAATACTACCATGAGCATTTCATTGCAGTCAAAAGAACTTATCCCCGTTTTTAAGTTAACAAACCGGGCCGGCTGCTAGAAGGTCGGCGTACAGATATAAGTCAGGGTAGTGGTGTAGGTTCCGGCAGGCTGGCTACCAGGGACGTTAGCGATGTAGGATACGGTAAATATCTGGGCGTCGGAGCCGCCAGGGCCGCCATTGGCGCTGTTAGCCACGCTGTCCGTGCTTGTGAACTTAAAGTTGTCGACGGCATTGTAGCCGGTAATAGCCTGGCCCCTGTAGTTAGTGCCGTTAGCCGCCGGTGCCACCTCGGTTCCGACCGCCGGTGTCGACGTGGCCGTGGTGTTGGCTTTCAGGTTGAGGCCGAACTGGCTGGTACCGCGGATACCGGTAGTCGAAGTACCCATAGCGACGATGGTGTTGCTACCGGACGTCAGCGTCGGCCCGTTAACGGTTATGTTGTAGCCCGAACCGGCGTTGGTCGAAGCCGCCATCTGCGAGGTGGCCGTCGCCGTATCGGTAGGCGAGAAGAGCTGGTTGAAGCTGACGGCGCCGCTGGTAGCCGTCGAGCAGTCCGGCACGCCGCCGGTAGTCCCGACCGTGCCGCCGGCACAGAACACCAGGGACTCGGGCATGGTGCCGCTGACGACTATTTGGGTGGCGGTACTGGCGGCTACATTACCGGTATCTGTCGCGCTGCCGCTCGTATCGGTCGAGGCAAAGGTGGATATCCGGACGTAGAAGGCTTGGTTCGCCGTAGTCGGGTTGGTTACCCCCAGCAACTGGTAGCTAAGCGCCGTACCCGAAGAGATACTGGCTGCCGTACGGGTAATGTACGGAGCCCCGTTGGTGGTGTTGACAATACTGAAGCCGGTAGCGCCGCTTTGGGTACCCATGGTAGCCGACGTAGTAACCAGACCGGTCGGCGTAGTACAGGTTCCGGCCGCGGTGGTGCAATAAAGGAACTGAATCGAGCCGACATTACCGGTACTGCCGGTCGTGAAGTTGAACAAATGGTTAACGACGCCGCCGGGTTTGGACCCGCCGTCACTGACGCCGGCTTGCAGCGTCAGGCTGCGCGAAGTGATCTGCGCCGCCGCTACTCTCCCCGATGGAAGCAGTGAAAAGACCATTAGACTTAGGCCGCCCATAGCGAGCACAAGTCGAACCAGCTTCCTTCCACTCCAAGTCATGCCTAAATACTACCATGAGCATTTCATTGCAGTCAAAAGAACTTATCCCCGTTTTTAAGTTAACAAACCGGGCCGGCTGCTAGAAGGTCGGCGTACAGATATAAGTCAGGGTAGTGGTGTAGGTTCCGGCAGGCTGGCTACCAGGGACGTTAGCGATGTAGGATACGGTAAATATCTGGGCGTCGGAGCCGCCAGGGCCGCCATTGGCGCTGTTAGCCACGCTGTCCGTGCTTGTGAACTTAAAGTTGTCGACGGCATTGTAGCCGGTAATAGCCTGGCCCCTGTAGTTAGTGCCGTTAGCCGCCGGTGCCACCTCGGTTCCGACCGCCGGTGTCGACGTGGCCGTGGTGTTGGCTTTCAGGTTGAGGCCGAACTGGCTGGTACCGCGGATACCGGTAGTCGAAGTACCCATAGCGACGATGGTGTTGCTACCGGACGTCAGCGTCGGCCCGTTAACGGTTATGTTGTAGCCCGAACCGGCGTTGGTCGAAGCCGCCATCTGCGAGGTGGCCGTCGCCGTATCGGTAGGCGAGAAGAGCTGGTTGAAGCTGACGGCGCCGCTGGTAGCCGTCGAGCAGTCCGGCACGCCGCCGGTAGTCCCGACCGTGCCGCCGGCACAGAACACCAGGGACTCGGGCATGGTGCCGGTCAGCGTGATCTGAGAAGCCGTGCTGGCAGCCACGTTGCCGGTGTCGGTCGCGCTGCCCGTGGTGTCGGTAGAAGCGAAAGTCGAGAGGCGCACATAGAAAGTCTGGTTCGCCGTAGTCGGGTTGGTTACCCCCAGCAACTGGTAGCTAAGCGCCGTACCCGAAGAGATACTGGCTGCCGTACGGGTAATGTACGGAGCCCCGTTGGTGGTGTTGACAATACTGAAGCCGGTAGCGCCGCTTTGGGTACCCATGGTAGCCGACGTAGTAACCAGACCGGTCGGCGTAGTACAGGTTCCGGCCGCGGTGGTGCAATAAAGGAACTGAATCGAGCCGACATTACCGGTACTGCCGGTCGTGAAGTTGAACAAATGGTTAACGACGCCACCGGGCTGCGAACCGCCATCCGTAACGCCCGCCTCAAGGGTCAGGCTGCGGCTGGTAATCTGCGAGGCAGAGACGCTGGCCGGTATAGAGGAGAGAGTTCCTACTACTAGACCTGCCACAAATAGTACAGCTATGAGGAATGATAATTTAGATTTTTGGAACATTTTTGTTTTTAGTTTATCCACGAAGAGCGTAACAGAAATTTCAGCCTCTTGTCAAGGCATATTTACGCAAGCGCTATGGTCTGTGGAAAAGTTAATAAGTACCGGTACACAATATCGTCTGGCCGCCGGTATAGTTACCGCCCGGCGTCAGGCTGCTGACGTTGACTATATAACTTATGGTGTAGGTGGTCTGGCCGGAGCTTTTGGGGGCCGTAGCGATGGTGTCGCCGCTGTTGAACTGGTAGCTATTGGAGGTGTTGTAGCCAGCGGCCGCCGAGCCCGTGCCGAACTGGCCGTGGTCGGGGTTAAAGCCCAGCGAAGTCGGCAGCGTATTGGCTACCAGGTTGATGCCGAACTGTTCGACACCTGTCTGGGAGGGCGCGGCCGAGGCAATGCCGGAGATAACGTGCGCCCCGTTCGTCGGCGGGTTGCCAAAAATCTGGACGACGTAGCCGTAGCTGGTATAGTCGAGCACCTGGAAGCTCGAGGTCGCGGTCGCCGTGGTGCTTGGCGAGAAGTCGCCGAAGCTGACATTGGAAGAGTTAACGGCGAAGGCCAGCGCCGGGTCGCTGGTGGTGGTGTTGCCGGCATTGATCTGGAAGCTGGCCGAAGCCGAGTTCCCAATACCCAGGATGCCGGCCGAAGTCGAGGCTTGGTAGTCGGGCGACTGGGTATCGAGGATACTGTTGCCGCCGAGGGCGCTTTCTTCGAACTGGTAGTTGGTCGACTTAAGGGTATCGGCAAAAGCGGCCGACGCGGTGACCGCGACGGTGCAGACCACGACCACGGACAAACATAACCTCGGCTTCACCATATCTTTATATTGTTGCTGAACCGGGGGTATTTTGCAAACCGCTAACACTTGGTCATGGTACTCGCCGGCCGGCGGCTTCAGCCGATTTCCCGACATTAAGCCTAAGCGTTATAATGTCAGGTTGAGAGTTGAGGAAAATTTGATGGACAATGCGCCATTACAAGAGCCAAAAAGCCAAACAGCGGAAAACCCGGAACCCGAAGCCCTGAAACCAAGGGTGGACGAGGCCGCGCCGTCGCAGAGCGGGACGGCACCGGTTACCCGTGTGCCCGCCGCGCCGGCCACCGGCAAACGGCCCAAGCACCGTAATTACCGGCCGAGCCACAAAGCTACCTTCATCGGGGCGGCCGTCGTTATAGTTATCCTGGTCATCAACGCTGGCATCCTGGCTTTCGTGCTCAAGAACCAAACCAAAACCATCGAAGTCGGCGCCAACGGCGACGTCACCGTCAGTCCCAGCGTCCTCAAGAAGCTGGGCGTTAACAGTTCGACGCTCGGCAGTCCCGGCGTTCAGCTGGTAGTCGACCCCGACGCCCAGTTCAAGGGCAAGGTATCGATTGCCGGCAACCTGGCTGCCAGCGGCCAAGTCCAGGTCAACGGCAAAATTACCGGCAGCGACGCCAGTCTGACCCAGTTGGAGGCCGGCAACACCGCCTTGTCGCAATTAAACGTTAACGGCAATAGCACCCTATCCGGCCTGAATCTGCGCAGCAACCTGGTCGTGACGGGGACGACCCAGCTCCAGGGCGCGGTTAATATCAGCCAGTTATTGACGGTTGATAACAGTTTGAACGTGGTTGGCAACGTGGCTATCGGCGGCACTCTGTCGACAAGGACATTCAGCGCCAACAGCTTAACCTCGACCAGTACGCTAACGATTGGCGGCCATGTCGTTACCGGCGGCTCGGCCCCCTCTGTCGGGCCCGGGGGCGGAGCTCTCGGCTCCAATGGCACGGTATCGATTAGCGGTGACGACAGCGCCGGCGTAATTGACATTAATATCGGTACCGGCGCCGGCGCGGGCACGCTCGTTAACGTGGCCTTTCGCACCCAGTACGGCAGCACTCCCCGCGTGGTTATTAGCCCGGTTGGGGTGCCGGGGGAATTTTATGTGCTAAATCTCACCAGCAGCGGTTTTAGCGTGGGGGTTGGCGGCAGCCTGCCGCCCGGCGGCTACGCTATCAATTACATCGTTGAACAATAGCCGTTGCCGCGCCTTTTGACGAACCGGCAGCCGCCTTACATATTGACGAACAGCATGACCTCGTCGTCGCGGACGCCGATAATCCCGTTGCTGATATTGAAATTAATCGTGTCCGAATCGGTTTCGATAACTACTTCGCCCGGACTCATGACCGAGAAGAAATCGGCGTGCCCGGGCAGTACGTCGAAGGGTCCGACCCGGTTAATACCCGACACCAGCCGGGCCGGGCCTTCATAATATATATGAAAGGGCGCGCGGGCGATGACGGTCAGCTGCTCCGGTTCGGCTTTGTGTTTCATGGCTGTTTGTCGGTTGGCGGCGGCGCGGCGGCGGCCGGGGTTTCAGGCGCCGGCGCCGGGGCCGCGTCGTCCGGCAGCGGTTCGGTCGGGTCTTTGGGCGGCGCGCCTTCGGTCGGGGTCTTATCGCCCAGGATTTCCTCGATGCCGTCGAGCGTCTGGTCATGGGTGAAGTACTGGCCCGGCTTGCCGGTCAGGTGTTCGGCGACCGCGAAATCCTGCGAGAAGAACTCGATCAGCTTCTTGGCGCTCTGGTAGTCGCTGCGGTCGGCCGGCGACAGTTCGTTTTCGCCGACGATGGCGATGATGTTCTTCAAAGACTCGTATTTCTGCATGATGGCTTGGACGCGGCCGGCCAGCCGGTAGTGGCGTTCGCCGACGATTTGCGGGGTTAGCAGGGAAGAAGTGGTTTTTAGTAAATCTACTGCCGGGCGGATACCGTTTTCGGCGACCGAACGGGATAGCACCAGAACCGAGTCAAGCTGCTGCTGGATTGCCTGGACGGCCGGGTCGCTCAAGTCGTCGGCCGGGATATAGACGGCTTGCACCGAAGTTATCGAACCTTTGTCGGTCGAGCTTAAACGGTCTTCCAGGCGGCGCAATTCGGAGAATACCGTCGGCGAGTAGCCGCCTTCGGACGGAATCAGGCCGAGGTTGGTCGACAGTTCGGTCAACGCCTGGATATGGCGGTAAATATTGTCGACGAAGAACAGGATGTCGCGGCCTTCCTCGTCGCGGAAATATTCGGCCGACGTGGCCGCCGCCGGCCCGACCATCGACCTTATAGCCGGCGTGGCGTCCATCTGGCCGAAGAACATGACGGTGTTCTTGAGGACTTCGGTCTCCTTAAGCGTCTCGTAGAGTTCGTTGCCTTCGCGGATACGCTCACCGACACCGCAGTAAATCGACAGGCTTTTCTTGTTGCGCGTGACGTTGTGGATCATTTCCATCGTCAGCACCGTCTTGCCGACGCCGGCGCCGCCGACGATGCCGATTTTGCGGCCTTTGACGAAAGGCGTCAGGAAGTCGATGACCTTGAGGCCGGTTTCCAGCAGTTCGAGCTTCTCGCCGGAGCGGTAACTCTTGGTGCCGGTGGCCTCGCTGATGACCCGCCGGTTTTCCTGGATTAATTCGCCGTTATCCAGCGGTTCGCCGAGGGCGTTAAAGACCCGTCCGAGCGTCGCCGGTCCGACCGGCACGCTGACTTTGTTGCCGGTCCGCCGGACGGTCTGGCCGCAGCGCAGCACCTGGCTGTTGGTCAGGTTGACGCAAACGGCCACGCTGGCTTTGAAGAAACTGACTTCCAGGAAAACCTCGGGGTGGTCGTCGACCGTCAACAGCTCTTTTTCTTCGGGCCGGCTGCCGGCGACTTCGACTTCGACCATCAGGCCGCGCAGGGACTTAATGAGCCCGACTTTGGCTTGGTCGTCTTTGGGGGCGGCGGTTTTCATGGGCGGCCCGCCGATTTCTTGCGTTTCTTCTTCTTGAGGCTGATCATGACCTCGCGCAGGCGGCGGTCACTTTCGGAACGCTTGGAACGGTGGAATTCCAGCTGGTAGTAAACCAGCAGTTCCCAGGCCCGTTTCTTGGCGACGGCCATGGCGTTGAAGCGGCTGGCGTCCTGGGCGAGGCTGGATTCCAGAATGGCTTGGCTGAAGGCCAGCGTCATCATCGTCATTTCCATCTGGTCGGCAATCTCGTCGAGCGACGGTTCAAAGATGGTGTCCTTGTCGGTGATGATGTCTTCGTCGTCATCGGTCTCGGCACCCTCGCTCATGGCCCGCATCGTCGACATCAGGTCAATCGTCTTGATACCTTGGACGCCGAGTGAGACGTACTCCTCGTAATAGACGGTGACTTTGGCGTAGGGCGCGATGGCCTCAATGACCGGGCTGACATCGATGTAACTGTCGCTTTCCGGCACCTGGAAATAGCGGATGAAAGGGATGCCACGCTGCTCGAGCTGGTTGGCGCCGTGGCTGCCGAGCACGATGATGTCGGTCGTGTCGGGGTTGTAGGCCGGCAGCATGGTCTCAATCAGTCGTTGGTCGATATCACCGCTCAAGCCGGCTTCGGCGGAAATGATTACGAAGACTTCGCGGCCGCCCTCTTTGGCCTGGCGCCGGTTGGTAATCCGCGAGTTAGGGTCGACCCGGATCGAGCTGTAGCGTTTCCAGAGCAGTTCGAAGAACTCCTTGGACAGCTCGACTTTGTTCTTGATCTTGGCCACCTGGGTGCTGGCGATACTCTCGAAGACGCCGGTCAGGTCCTCGACCGTGGTGATCTGCTCGGTCTCTTTCTGGATGGCGCTAGCTCTGCGCATGGGCTTTGTCCTCGGTTTTGGCTTCGGCCGGTTGGGGCTCGGGCTGCGGTTGTCCAGGCTGGCCGCCGGCCGCTGCCGTGTCTGCCGGCTGGCCGGCTGCCGGTTGGACCGGCGGGCTAACCGGCTTGGAATGCTTCTTCAGCAGTTCGGCTTCCAGGCGGTCAAAGTCCTTTTCGTCTTTGACTTCGGAACTGACCTCCTTAGCCGATTGCTTGAGGGCGGAGACGTCGATCTCGGCCGCGCCTTCGCCCAGCAGGATGGTCTCCAGGATCAGCTGCTGCTCGACCAGCGAATGCCGTTCTTCCGGCGGCTGTTTCAGCGCTTCGTAGATCTGTTTGCCGATCAGCAGGTCGATGCCGGCGTCTTTGGACAGGCTGGAGCCGAAGTGGGAGAACTCCTCGGCCTGGTGGTATTTGGCCAGCTTTTTGAACAGGTTGCCGGACAGGCGTTTCTGGCGGACGGTCTGGGCTTGGCCGCCGACGCGCGAAACCGACAGTCCGGCGTTGACGGCCGGCCGCACGCCCTGGCGGAAAACGCCCAGGTCGAAGATAATCTGACCGTCGGTAATCGACATGATACTGGTCGACAGGTAAGCCGTGATGTCGTCGTTAGGCGTGATGACGACCGGCAGGGCGGTCAGTGTCTTGTTGGTATCCAGCAGCTTGCCGGCCCGTTCCAGTAGCGATGAGTGGGCGTAAAACATGTCGCCCGGGTACGAATCGCGGCCGGGATCGACTTCCTGCAGCAGCGACAACTGGCGGTAAGCCTCGGCATGGCTGCTCAAATCGTCGTAAATGATAACCACGTCCTGGCCGCCGTACCAGAGGTTCTCGGCCATGGCGCAGGCCGCGTAGGGCGCCAGGTACGACTGCGTCAAGGCGTCGAAAATGTCGGCCAAAACGACGATCGTGTGGTCCATCGCCCCGGACGCCCGCAGCCCGGCCAGCAGGATTTCGATGTCGACCTTGCGCTTGCCGATCAGGACGTAGACCACGATCCGGTCGGTGCCGGCCTGGTTGGCGCTGAGCTGGCTTAGGAACGTGCTTTTACCGGATTTGCTGTCGCCCAGGATGGCGATGCGCTGGCCCAGGACGACCGGGAAGAACATGTCGACGGCCGACACGCCGCTGGCCAGCTGCTCGTTCAGCATGCTGCGGGCCATGATGCCGGGCGCGGCGTTGAAAATACCGGACACTTCCTGGGTCCGGATGGCGCCTTTGCCGTCCAACGGCACCCCCATCGGCGAAACGACGCGGCCGACCAGGCCTTTGCCGACCGGTACGCTCAAGACGTCGTTTTCGACGACCGCCAGCGTGCCGGGCTCCATTTTCTCCGAATCGATATTGAATAAAATCACTTGGTCGCCGTAAGCTTCGCGGACCAGCCCGCGCTGGCCGTCTTCGAAGAGTACTTGGGCGCCAAGCGTAACCCCTTCCAGGCCTTTGACCTCGACGATGAAACTGTTAGATGCTACGACTTCGCCGGTCAGGTGGTCGGCTTCGACCAGTTTTTGAAAGGCCTGGTTATCAAACATGGCGCAATACCTCCGGGAACTTGCCGCGGGCCGCCAGGATTTGGCGCCGGAACGACCAGTCGAAAACATGGCTGCCGTAGGCCACGACCATGCCGCCGAGCAGGGTAGAGTTGAAGCGGAAAGTCACCAGGATGTCCGGCGCGACATGCTGCCGGCACCAGGCGACGAGCGTTTTTTTGAGGCTGGCCGGAGGCGGGGCGGCCAGGGTGATTGTCATGTGCGGCGCTTTGGCCTCGAAGGCTTCCAGGGCGTCAATCAGGCCGTCCAAAGCCGGCTGGGTCAACGGCTTGCCGCCGGCCAGGCCCTGGATTAAGGCCACGGCCCCGGCCGATACCGCCGGCGGTTCGGCGATCTTGCCGCCGCCGACCTGCTTCTTGACGCTAGCGTGGGCGAACCAGCGGGCGTACTGGCGTATCTCGAGCACGATGGCCTTGATGTCCTGGGGCGAAGAGACGTTATCGGGCAGCTTCAGGTTCATCGCCCGCCTCCTTTTCATTACCTACCTCCTTGATGAAGTCGCCTTTGTGTTCTTCCAGCATGGCCGTCAGGTAAGCGCTTTGGCTGCCCAGGTCGATGTTATGCTGCAAGGTGTCAATCAGGAAAGACCCGACGGCGTCGGCCAGTTTGGTATCGATCTGCTGGACCAGCCATTGCTTCTCGGCCTTTAGCTCTTCGGCCAGCTTGGCCTCGGTTTCGGCCTGGTGCTTGGCGACTTCGGCCCGGATGCCGCCCATGCCGTCTTCGGCCTGTTTGCGCAGCTGGTCGAGTTGTTTGCGGTAATTTTCGAGTTCGTCGCCGACGATTTCGTTCGCCAGGTGGCCGACGTTTTTGTTGATCTGGGCGGCCGTGGCCTCCAGCTCGCGCTGCAATTGGGCGGCCGAGTGGTCGAGCACGGCCTGGAAGTGGGCCTGGGAGGTTTGCATCAGCCGTTCTTTAACGGCCGGCGGCAAGTGGTCGCCCGCCGCTTGGGCGTGGGGCTTGTCCGGTTCCGGGGGCGGCGGCCGGAAGTGGGCATAGGCGTGCCGCACGGCTATCGAAGCTACGACACCGGCGAAGAACACGTCGACCAGGAGGAATAGTTGCAGGATGGCAATGGCTGTCATATCAGAACCTTGACAACACCATGTAAATTGATAAAACCGCGACCCCCAGGATGACCACCACCAGCGTCGACAACTGCAGCACGTTCCGGTAAACCGCCGCCTGCGACATCGGGTTGCGCCCGACCGAAATAATGCTGCTGTGGATCATGGCGTAGATAATGCTGACGACGATCACCAGCGTCACGATGAAAATACCGATGCTGATCAGGATCGGCAGGGAATTGACGGTTTTGCCGGCCAGGGCGTCGGCGATGTTTTGGATGGCCTGGGGGATCAGGGTTTTGGTCGGCTGTTTGTAGTAGTAGGCGACATTGACCAGGACCGGCACCTCGCCCAGCAGGACGGTGTGTTTTTGGTGGTTTTTGTCGATGTAAGTCTGCTGGCTGCTGGTACTGTTCGGGAAGACGTCCTGGGCGGTGCCGATGATTTCGGCGTTGCTGCTGGTTTTCATGCCGACACCGCTGATCGGCGAGGCCGTAATCGGGTCGCCGACCTGGATGTTGCCGTTCATGTTCGATACCAGCACCTGTTCGATGCCGTTGGTGGCGACCTGGACCTGGTTGCTCTGGCCCGACGACAGCGAGACCTGGGAGTTGTCGCTGCCGATGATGACGCCCAGCAGGCCGCTGGCGTTGCCGACCGTGGCCGGGTCGACGTAATCCGAGGAATTTTTCTGCAAACTGACAATCGAGCCCGTCGGCGGATTGCCGTTGGCCAGGAAGCCCTGTGAAATCAAGGTGTCGGCGGCGGCGATAGCCGGAACGGCAAGGGCAAGGCAAACGGCGGCCGCGGCCAGCCGGAACCCGGCGCCGCCCGGTTTGGACCGCCTGGCCACGCGGCCCCCATAGCCGTTTTTAATTAATTTTTGCGTTTTCATTTCCATCCACCTTGTTAACCTGGGCTTTATTATAGCAAATAATTCCTGAGGTAAATCCCTGTTCGGCGGCCCGGCCGGATTAGGCCGCCCGTAGCCGCCGGCTGTTGACGAAGACCCCTGATTACTCTTATGCTAAACACGTGCCACTAACTAACCGGGCAGGTGTAAAAATGCGCAAACCGCCAACTGGCCAAGCCGGCTATACCTTACTCGAACTGCTGGTCGTGATCATAATCGCGTGCATCTTGATCACGCTGATAGTCATCAATCTGGCGAACAAATAGCGAAACTATTTCAGCTTCGAGGTGCAGAAAGCACAGCGCCTGGCGTCTTTGGGGATCTGGCTGAGGCACTCCGGGCATTTCTTCTCCGTCGGTTCCTCAGCCGTCTTTTTACGGTTGGTCAGGGCGACGAACTTGTTCAACGGCTGGACGACGAAGAAAAAGATAACCGACGATATCAGCAGGAAAGAAATAACGGCGTTGAGGAAGTCGCCGTACATGAACTTGCTGCGGTTAAGCGTGAAATACAGGTTGGAAAAGTCGGGTTTGCCGCCGATAGCACCGATTAACGGCGTCACCAGGTCTTTCACGAGCGCGGTAACAATCGCGCCGAACGCCGCGCCGATGACGACGGCTATGGCCAGGTCGACGGCGTTGCCGCGCAAGATAAATTTCTTAAAGTCGTTTAGCATAACTCCCCCTGTGATTACCTTAGTTTAATCATATACTAGTCCGGCATCGGCCAAAGTCAAATGTTAGGGCCGGTGGCCGCGCCGCGCCGCCCGGCCGAACCGGTGCAAAACCCGGCGGTGGCTCGCAGCCTGCGACGCGGCTGTCGGCTCGGCCCCCAAAACCGTGGTCCTGGGCGGACGCGACACCGGTCCGCGGGGCGGGTTCGTCCGGTGTTCCTGGTTGACGCGTTCGTAATCTTCCGGTGTCAGCAGCCTACCGACCGACGGGTCTTCGATGACGGCTTCGATGGCGGCTATCGCTTGGCCGGACTGCCGCCTGGTCTGTTCGACCAGGCCCCTCAAGCTGATCACGGCCGGCAAGGCTTCAAGCCAGGCGCCTAACTGGGCAGTGTCTTTGTCCTCGATATTCAGGCCGTTATACCAGTCCAGGGCGTCGGCCGCCGGGACGACCGCGGCCTCGCGGCCCATCGGGTAGGGGTTATCGTAAAAAGCTAACTTTACATGCCGGCTATCGGGTTTAATCGACCCGCCGGCTTCGGCCGCCAGGTGCGGCCCGCTGTCCCAGCCAAAGGTAACCTGGCCAAGCGGCAGAGGGGTGATCCGTAGCATGGCGTGGCCTGCGATATTGAAGTTGAAGTTATAAATGCCGTCCGGCCGGGTGCAGATTACGCCGCCGGACTGGTTGCGCCGCGAATAGCTGAAGCTGAACTCGCCTTCGGCCGAACGCCCCCCCATTCTCCAGAATTCGCTCGGCTGGTCGTCTTCGTCCTCCGGCCGGTGGAAGATGACGGCGGCACTGAGGAACTCGCCGGCCGGCCCCCTCAGCAAACGGCTGTCGCGGCCCGGCCTGTCGGATGACGCGCCGGCGTTTAATTCCGTTCTCTGGGTGTTTTCTTCGTCAAGGGCGTATTCGCCGCCGGGGGAGCGCCAGGCCGAAGCCGTCCAACCGCCTTCGGCCAACCTGGGGTCCCGGGGCTGGCCTATGCTATCTATCAAGGGCCGGATGCCGGCGACGGTTTCACGGATGGCTTCCGTGACTACCGCCAGGTCGGCCGCGGCCAGGCTGGACTCATGGTCCGATGCCGGCCGCTCTGAGGGGGGAACTCCTGCCATAATGCTTAATTTATAGTACAAATTACTGCGCTTGTCAATTCAGGGCCCGCAACGGGCGGATAAAAATATAGTTCAAACCCGGCCAGCCATCATTTCAAACCGCTAATGCTTGCGTTAAATTCCGGATGTAATTATGATACATGGGCTCTGGAGAGTAATAGCTTATGACGGAATACTTAGACACCCTTGAACCTGACGCCACCATAGTCAGTATCTTAGACGACATCTACTCGGATGCCCGGGGCCTTGCCGGCCGGGCCGAGGCCCTGCTGGTGGCCGCCCACGGACCCGACAGCGGTTTGACGACCATACCGGGCATGGCTTTACAGATGGATCAGGTATCCTCACGGGCTCCTCACGGCGAAGACTTATCAACCGAGCGTTTATTTACCGATACCGACTTGGGACGCCGGGTTTTACTGTCGGTGTCGGCCACTGAAGGCTACACTACGATTCAACAGAGGGCCGTGCAGGCCCCTAGGGGCGGTGAAGTCGGCGGCTACGTGCTGGCGGTTTCCCAAACCGGCCTGATAGAGTGCGTTTTGCAAGCCGGTGACCCGGCTGATGAAGCGGAGCCCGTCGGCCGCGACCTGCTGCCGCCCTGGCGCTTCGTATCCGAGCTGCCGGATGACACAAGGGATCGTTTAAGGGCCGTAACCAGTTCCTTGAGGGGCAATATGGCCGCCGTCGAATTAATCATGGAAGGCGTCGATCCCGAAGAGGCGCTGGCCGCCGTCAGCCACGCTGCCGCGGCCTAGCTGCCAAAGGTAAACGTATACAGCTGCACCCCTTTAGGCACGCTTAAGGTAACCGTCGTGTTGCCGAACTGTCTCAAGGACACGATGTGGTAGAGACGGGAAGCGCTGACCGTGACCTGGCCGTTTACCGCGTCGGCCCCGTACTGGCCGGCTTGACCGCTTGGCAAGCCGACTGAAACGGTTTGGTTTTGGGCGCTTGCGCCGCTGGCGACCATATAAACGTCTTTGGCGCTGACGCTGATGGCCAGCGTGGATTTATTGGCGCCGCTGCTGATATATTCGGGGTTGATTTGCCAGTTGCCGCCCAGGGTCCACTGGCCGGATGCCAGCGGGGCGGCCGGTTTGAAGTCCGCCGTCCCGTCGCCTAAGACGGCCGGCGTACCGGTGTAACTTTGCTCCCGGTTGGTGCCGAAATAAGTTTCCGCGGTTTGGTCCTGCGAGATCGGCACCGTGCCGCCCGGCGTTTGCAACGGCGCCTTGATGCCCAGCAGTTCCTGGATGGCCTCCTCGGTCTTGTCGTAGTCGCCCTCGCCGAGGCTGACGTAGCGGACATTGCCGTCCTTATCGATCAAATAGTCGGCCGGCCAGGAATCATTGTTGTAGGCGTTCCAGGTGTCATCGTTATTGTCCAGGGCAACCGGGTAGAGAATGCCGTCTTTTTTGACAGCCGCCGCGACGTTGGCCGGGTTGTGCTCAAAAGCGAATTCCGGCGTGTTAATCCCGACGATAACCAGGCCTTTATCCTGGTATGCCTGGTACCATTTCTCGATGTAGGGCAGAGTCCGGATGCAATTAATGCAGGAGTAGGTCCAGAAATCGACCAGTACGACTTTGCCCCGGAGCTGGCTCATGGTCAGCGGCGGGCTGTTAATCCAATTGGTCAGGCCCTGGAACTGCGGCGCCGGCGCCGGCTGGACGTTCAGCACGTCCGAGCCGGTTGCGGCCTGGGCCAGGTTATGGATAATCGAGTTCTTATGCTGCTTGGCCAGCAAAACCCGTTCGATCCGGGTCTCGTCAAAAGGCAGGTGGTTGGCCACCCACGTTTCGGCCTTAACCTGGTAGCCGCTGATGACCGCCACACCGATCAGGATAAAAACTACGCCCAGCGCCCGCCGGAACAGGCTGTGCGTGTCAACCGCCCACTCGAACCGGCTGATGAACTCCCGCCCAGCGACTGACACCAATAGCAGCGCCAGAACCAGGCCCAGAGTATAGGCGCTCAAATAAATCAGCCCGGCCACGAAACTGCCCGGCAGCACCGACGCCAGGATGAAAGCGTAAGTCGGGCTGCAGCTGGCGAAGACCGGTCCCAGCGCCACGCCGATTAGCACCGGCCCGACGTATTTATCCTTGTTCTTTTCGCCTTTGCCGAGGAAGCGCTGCGACGCCGCCTGCCAGTTCAGGCGCACCATCAGCGCTTCCCACCACTCCGGTACGAGCGCCGCCAGACCGAGGGCGATTAGCAGCCCGCCGGAGAAATCGGTCAGCACGTCCGGCGGCAAATTAATCAGTATGGTGCTGACTTTGAGCAGCAAGGTGAAGAAGATAATCGACCCGGCCAGTGCCGCCACGATGATGTAGGGCCGGCCTTTTTCCTTGGCTTTACCGCCGACGGAACCGCCGACGATGACCGGCAGCACCGGCAGCACGCACGGGGCGAGAATCGTCAGCACCCCCGCGATGAAACTTATAATTAGCAGCAGCATCTTAAGTCCAAGTATAAACCGAATGCTTAATAACTACTTAATGCCTCGTGATAACGCCAGCGCTTGCAATCCGCCGGGCAGCGCTCTAAGCTGTTCCCATGCCCGTTCTCTATATCAAGGACCTGGTCGTCGAA
The DNA here is from genome assembly GCA_963716945.1 of uncultured Candidatus Saccharibacteria bacterium. Classification (GTDB taxonomy): domain Bacteria; phylum Patescibacteriota; class Saccharimonadia; order Saccharimonadales; family UBA4665; genus DASRLG01. The sequence goes on from OY970322.1 coordinate 343,685, forward strand.
GGCAAGCACGGCGTGCACCTGCACGAACAGACGACGCCGCAGCGCTTCAGGATAAACGTCGAACTGACCATCGACACCTCGAAAGCCGCCGCCTCGGACGGCCTGGCCGACACCGTCAATTGGTCCGAGCTCAGGGATATGGTCACCGACACCGTCCGGAACCGGTCATTCGGTTTGGTCGAGCGGCTGGCCCAGGCCTTGGCCGACCAAATCCTGGCCGACGGCCGTGTCGAAAAACTGGTCTTGTCGGTCGACAAACTCGACGCTTTCCCGAGCGGCATACCCGGCATCCGCATCGAAGCCGCCGGTCCGGCTGCCGGCTGATATAATAATTCGGTGCCAGCCGCCACCTTAGCTCAGTTGGCTAGAGCGCCGCTTTCGTAAAGCGGAGGTCCGGGGTTCGAATCCCCGAGGTGGCTCCATAGTTTCACTGTCGGACGCTTCGCTCGTGTCAACATGAAACCCCGCCGGGGTTTCATGGGTTCGAATCCCCGAGGTGGCTCCACGTGATCCGCGGGTGTCGTATAACGGCTATTATGTAGCCTTCCCAAGGCTGAGACGCGGGTTCGACTCCCGCCACCCGCACCAGCATAAGTGCTACAATAAGGTTTAAACCATGGCGACTTCCAAGCAGTATTTTCATGACCATTTAGTGATGCTGTTGCTCAGCATCGACGCTTTCTTGGCCGTCGGCGGCAGCATTTTTATTTTGCTTAGCCTCAGCAACGGCCACAGCAACGGCTACATAGTTCAGTGCCGCGACTGCTCCAACCCGGCCGCCGTCAGCAGGTTCACTAACGGCAACCTCACCGGCTTGCTCAGTTTCGTGGTTTTCGCCGCTCTGGTGCTGGCCGCCCATTCCGTCCTGAGTTTCAGGGCTTACAAAATCCACCGGCAGCTGGCTGTCGCCATCCTGGCACTCGGCATCCTGCTGCTGATACTCAACATCATAGTCAGCAACGCCCTCCTGGTATTGCGTTAGCCCGCCATGACCGACCTGGAAATCCCGTTTCCCCAAGACCGCCACGGCCACTACCGCTTCTTCGAAATCCTACCCGGCTTCCTGAGCTGGACCCTTATCCTGGCGCCCCTCATCCTGAGTTTCATAAACGTTACGCTGGCGGTCTTCTTTATCCTGATGTACCTGTTGATTTTCTTCGTCAGGGGGCTGGCTTACTCCAGCCGGGCAATTTCCGGCTACCGCGCCATGAAACAGCAGATGAAACTCGACTGGAACGCCTTGGCTGCCGACATTGACGCCGGCAAAGTCACCGGCGGCAGCGCCCAGCGCCCCAAATGGCACCTCAAGAACCTGAGGTTGCTCGGCAACCGCGCCTTGCCGCTGAAACCGTCCGAACTGACCCATGCCGTCATCATCGCCACCGTCAACGAGAGCCGGGAAGTGCTTGAACCCACCATCCAGGCCATCCTCGACGGCGACTACGACGCCAAGCGCCTGATCCTGGTCATCGCCTACGAAGGCCGTGCCGGCCACGAGTCCGAAGAGCGGGTCCGCGAGCTGATCGGCCTGTACGGCGGCAGATTTCTCCACGCCATGGCCGTCAAGCATCCGCCCGACCTGCCCGGCGAAATCATCGGCAAAGGCGGCAACATCACCTACGCCGGCCGCGCCCTGCAAAAGTATCTGAAAAAGGAAAACTACGACCCGACCCGCGTCATAGTCACCACCCTGGATGCCGACAACCGTCCCGACAAACGTTACTTCGCCGCCCTGAGCTACCTCTACTGCGTCGTACCGAACCCGTTGCGCGCCTCCTACCAGCCGATCCCGATGTTCACCAACAACATCTGGGACGCCCCGACCATGATGCGGGTTATCGCCACCGGCAACAACCTGTTCTACATCGTCGGTACGCAGCGCCTGCACATGATCCGCAATTTCTCGGCCCACGCCCAGCCGATGAGCGCCCTGATTGACATGGACTTCTGGAGCGTGCGCACCATCGTCGAGGACGGCCACCATTTCTGGCGGTCCTATTTCTGCTACGACGGCGATTACCGGGTTTATCCGTTGAGCATCCCGATCTACCAGGACGCCGTGCTGGCTGACGGTTACCTCAGGACTATCCGGGCCCAGTTCATCCAGCTGCGCCGCTGGACCTACGGCGCTTCCGACATCGCCTATATTGCCGACAAGGGTTTCTGGCACAAGAACAAAGCCCCCAAAGCCGACGTCCTGTCCAAACTGCTGCGCGCCCTGGAGGGCCATGTCACCTGGGCGACCGGCACGATACTGATCCTCGGCGCCGCTTTCATCCCGCCGCTGCTGCACCCGCAAAACCTGGCCGCCAACGAGCTGCCGCTAATCGTCAGGAACGTCCAGCGGGTGGCTATCGCCGGCACGCTGGTCCTGGTCTACGTCTGCTTGGTAACTTTGCCGCCGCGGCCCGCCCGCTACAAGCGCCACCGTTCGGTCCTGATGCTCGCCCAGTGGGCGCTGATCCCGGTTACCAGTATCTGTTTCGGCTCGCTGGCGGCCTTCAACTCGCAGACCCGCCTGATGTTCAAACGCTACCTGACACGTTTCGACGTCACGGAGAAGGCCACCATCACCGCCGCCGGCGTCAAACACAGCACCGAAGCCGACCCCGGGAAGTAATATCCAAAAACCGATTACTGAATCACCAAAATTTATGTTATAGTTTGCCCTTATGAAAACAGGTTCGGAGTACGCCTTATCCGCGGATAAGGACGCTTTCAATTCCGCGGTTGCGCATGCCTTGGCCCCCCTGGCCCTAGCCAGCCGGGCCGTATTGGGGCGTAGCCTGGAAGGACGGCCCGGCGAAGACTTTGAACTTGACTTTGACCAGGAACGCCTGGGGGCGAACGGGGAAGTCTTCCTGATCCATAAATTGCGCACGCTTGACGACGAAACCGGCGAGCCGCTCAACCGGACGGCTGAACTTTTCCGCCGTAACGGCATAGATGAACTGGCGCAAGTCCGCAACGTCTTGGCCGGTGAAATGAACATCATCGCCCACCGTCCGCTGCCCTTAGACCTCCAGGAAATGGTTTTCCATTACGCCAGGCCGAGCTGGGTCCGCATCTGGCACGAAGTTGTCGGTCCGGAGAAACCGGGTATGGCCAGCAGTTTCTCATTGGCTAACCACAGGGAAGCGCTTGATCCGAAGCGGCCGGATACGGTTAAGTCCAGGGCCGACGATCTGCTGCGGTCCGATATCCGCGACCACTTAGGAGGCTCCCTGGTTCGCGACGTTTCCATGCTGGGCAAGGTCATGGCTGCCATGGTCAGAGGCGAAATGTAGCCCGCCCAAAACCGGCATCCGCAGATTCGTCTAAAGCTTATGAAATGCCCGGTAGTGCGTACCGGCCGCTTGATCGAAACGTATTAGCGCTACTTCGGCCACGGCGGCGATATTCTGTCCGCTGACTGTGCCGCCGGCCACATGGGCCGGCAGCTTAGCTATAACCGTACTTGTCAGGCCCTTGGCGTCTTCCAGGGCCGATGGGCGGTGTTCGCAGCTCCGGTAGAGGCTTAAGAACAACTTATCGCGCGAAAAGGGCCGCAAGCCCCCGCTTTTGCCGCGGACCGCCCAGGCGCCGCCGTATTGGGCCGTTTCGGCGGTCGTGAAAAGGGCCCCGCAGTCCAGGCACTGCCGCCGGCGCCAAACCTGGTTGTTCCGGCTTTGCCGCCGCGAGTTCACGACCTTAGTTTTGCCGCCACAATGTATGCAAACCATGTCAATATATTGACACACAGCTATTAATAAAGCCAGTGGATAAACCGGTCCGAAACGGTGCAAAACAAAAACCCCGCAAGACTTAATGTCCCCGGGGCGGCGCTGCGGTCACCGCTGTTCGCTGGGCCGGCGCCTACTTGGTCGAAGCGGCGGGCCGGAGGCGGCGAATACGGTTGTTCCTGGGCTTGGAGGAGATAAGCTCCTCGTAAAACAGCTGAAAGGCGTCTAAAGCGCTACTATTACGAATACCAAAACATCCCTGTTTAACCGATCTATCCTACCAAACATACATATACCAGTCAATACTTTGGCCCTAAACGCTAGTGCTTATAACAGGGGCGGTAAAGCAAAAATCCAGCCCCAGGGGCCGGATTTTAATTAACTAGCTGGTGGGCGATATAGGATTCGAACCTATCACCTCCGCAACGTCAATGCGGCGCTCTAGCCAAATGAGCTAATCGCCCTCTAACAGAGTATAAGTTACATTAATTCCGGCCGGAACGCAACCGCAACACCTATGGCATCGGGCGAAAATTAAATTTGACGCCAAGCATGACGTCATCCCGAAATAGTTATCCCCATGTTGAAATGTCGTAATTACAGCATAAATAGGCTAGCCTTATAGTACTAACGCTGCTATGATACTTCGTAGGTGAAGTTTTGCCGAGATTGTTTTACCTCGTCGGAACGAGCTAAAGAGGGTTGAATGGCTTGCGAGATCATTCGACCCTTTTTTGTTTTGCCGGTGCCGATGCTACAATAAGGTTGAGCGTTGACGTGGACTAACCAGCCGCCGAGCTCCGCCGGGGTGGCGACAACGTGCGTAAACGTAGTCGCAAGAGTAAACGTCGAGGTGGAACCTCCTGAACCAGCAGGACCGAGACACTTGAGATTAAATACCGTGCGAGAGTATTGAATCCAAGTGTCTTTTTATTTATAAAATTTTTGAGGAGACAACAACGTGCCAGACCAACCGGACCAACTTCACGCCATGCGCCATTCGCTGGCCCACATTATGGCCGCGGCCGTGCAGCACCTCTGGCCGGAGGCCAAATTCGGGGTCGGGCCGGTGGTCGAGAACGGCTTTTATTATGATATCGACCTCGGCGAGACTAAGGTTTCCGAAGAGGATTTCGCTAAGATCGAGGCCGAAATGCACAAGATCGTCGCTCAGGATGTGCCGTTTGAACGCTCCGAGAAGTCTATCGACGAAGCTATCGACTGGGCCAAGCAAAGCGGCCAGCCCTACAAGGAAGAGCTGCTGAATGACCTGAGACGGTCCGGCACCACTGTCGCTAAAGACCTCAACGCCGAAGAGATGGGTACTATAACCGAAGGCGAAGCCCAGGTCGGCGTGGTTTCGTTCTATAAGAACGGCGATTTCATGGACCTGTGCCGCGGCCCCCACGTCGAATCGACCGGCAAGGTCGGCGTGTTCAAGCTGCTCCGGGTCAGCGGCGCCTACTGGCGCGGCAACGACAAGAATCCCCAGATGCAGCGGATTTACGGGGCGGCTTTCGCGACCGACAAGGAATTGAGCGAGCACCTCGAGAGACTGGAGCAGGCCAGGAAGCGCGACCACCGCAAACTGGGGCAGGAGCTGGACCTGTTCATCATCTCGCCGCTGGTCGGCTCGGGCTTGCCGCTCTTTACTCCCAGGGGTACCGTGCTGCGGGACGAACTGAACCGCTACTCGCAGGCTATCCGTAAGCGGGACGGCTGGCAAAAAGTCTGGACGCCACATATCGCCAAGAAGGAGCTCTACGAGGTGTCCGGCCACTGGGCCAAGTTCGGCGACGAATGGCTGACCGTCAAGAGCAACGAAACCAGCGACGAGCTGGTCATGAAGCCGATGAACTGCCCGCACCACCAGCAGCTCTATGCCTCGCGGCCGCGCAGCTACCGGGATTTGCCGCTGAAGTACATGGAAACAACGACCGACTACCGGGACGAGAAGGCGGGCGAACTGCTGGGGTTGGCCCGCGTACGGGCCCTGACCCAGGACGATAGCCATACTTTTTGCCGGCCCGACCAGATTCACGAGGTTATGGCCAAGCTGGTCGATATCGTGGGCGAGTTTTACAGCGTGCTCGATTTGCCGCTGAAGGTCCGCCTGTCGTTCCGCGACGACTCGGACGGCTACCTTGGCGACAAGGAACTCTGGGACCGGGCGCAAACGATTATCCGCGAGGTGGTCGAAGCGGCCGGCCTGGAATATTACGTGGCCGAAGGCGAAGCGGCGTTTTACGGGCCCAAGATTGATTTCATAGCAACCGATGCCATGGGTCGCGAACTGCAGGTGGCCACGCCGCAACTGGATTTCGTCCAGCCGGAACGCTTCGGCCTGAAGTACGCCGACGAAGACGGCAAAGACAAGACCCCCGTCATGGTCCATTTCGCCCTGATGGGTTCGATCGAGCGTTTCCTGGCGGCCTATATCGAGCACACGGCCGGCCGTTTCCCGGTTTGGCTGGCGCCGGAACAGGTCCGGCTGATTACCGTTAACCAGGAAAGCGCCACCGTGGAATTTGCTGATAAGGTCCAGTCCCAGGCCAAGGAACTCGGTATCAGGCTGGAGGTAGATAATTCCAACGAGTCGGTCGGCAAGAAGATCCGGGCCGCCGAACTGGCCAAAGTCCCCTACACCGTCGTCATCGGCGACAAGGAAATCGCCGGCGGGGAAGTGGTGCCGCGTATCCGCAAGGACATGGCCGTGATGGACGTGCCGCTGGCCGTCGGCATCGAGCAATTCCTCAAGACGGTCGCCAACGAAGCTAAGAGCCGGGTGCTTAAAACCTCTTTGTAAGGAGTTAAATGGAAGAAGTCGAAGCCGGTTTCCGGCAACGGGTGGAAGCGCTGGTAGCGCTCATACCGGCCGGCCGGGTCATGACCTACGGCCAGCTGGCAGCGCTCTGCGGCAATGCCCGGGCCGCCCGGATCGTCGGCGGCATCGCCCACTTCGGCGACCCGGCTTTGCCGTGGCAGCGCGTAGTTAACAAGCAGGGCGGCCTGGCGGCCGGCTATCCCGGCGGCCGGTCCGGCCACAAGCAGGTCCTGGAAGCCGAGGGCGTCACGGTTTCGGACGAGTATAAGGTAGCCGTCGATAAACTGCTGTGGTGGCCGCCGCACTCCGGCCCGTCGGGGCCGCAGTTAAGGCTGATTGATGGCTAAAACGCCGCCGCTCCTGGTCATCGTCGGCGAAACCGCTTCCGGTAAGACCGAGCTGGCAATCCGGCTGGCACGGCACTTCGGCGGCGAGATTATCTGCGCCGACAGCTGGACGGTCCGGCGCCAGGCCGACATCGGCACCGCCAAGCCGACACCGGCGGAGCGGGCTGCCGTCCCGCATCATCTGTTGGACGTCGTTAACCCTGACGAGGATTTCACGGCCGCGGTTTTTAAGAAACTGGCCAACGAGGCGATAGCCGATATTGACAGCCGGGGCCGGTTACCGATTATGGCCGGCGGCACCGGCCTGTACATTGACGGTGTGATCTATGATTACGGTTTTTTGCCGGCCGGCGACCGGTCCGACAGGGAAGCGCTCAACAGGCTGGACACGGCCGCGCTCCTGGAGATGATAGCCGGCCTCAAGCTTGACCTCGGTGGCGTAGATGTCCGCAACAAGCGCCGGCTAATTAGGCTTATTGAAACCGGCGGCGCCCGGCCGACCCGGCAAACCCTCCGGCCCAGAACCTTAATCATAGGTATCAAAACCGACCGGGCGGTCCTGGAAGCCCGTATCACGAAACGCTGCGACGCCATGCTGGCGGCCGGCCTGGAGGCCGAGGTCAAGCGCCTGGCCGAGCGCTACGGCTGGACTTGCGAAGCCCTCAAAGGCGTCGGCTACGCGCAGTGGCAAGGCTACTTTTCAGGTACTCAAAACCTGGCCGAAACCCGCCAAAAAATCATTAAGGCCAACCTCGATTTGGCCAAGCGCCAGCGCACCTGGTTCAAGCGTAACAAAAGTATTCAATGGTTTTCCACCCCTGTTAATTGGAATGATATTGTAGCTTCAGTGACAACATTTTTAGAGAGCTGATATTCACAATCGAACCAAACTTTGCTACACTTAACAAATGATTGAGCAATTGTTTGGGTCAAAAACGAGGGTTAAGTTATTGCAGCTGTTTTACAGCAATCCGAACCGTTCTTTTTTCGTGCGCGAGATAACCCGCAAGATCGACGAGCAGATTAACTCAGTCCGGCGCGAGCTCAGCAATTTGCTCAGCATCGGCATTATCACGTCCGACAACACCAACAACAAGCTGTACTACGAGGTCAACCAGAAATTCGAGTACTACGAACCGCTGCAGCAGATTTTCGGCGGCGGACTGAAGAAAAAGGCCGCCGGTTCGTCATCCCAAGCGGTCGCCGATACCGAGGGCGGCCCCGAAGCCGACTTCCGGGCTATCGGCCAGATTGACCTGGTAGTTTTCACCGGCCAGTTCACCCGCGACGAGACCGCCGGAGTCGACTTTTTGATTGTCGGCGAGGTCAACCCCAATGCCCTTCAGAAGTACGTTGACGAACTGGAAGCCAAAGAGAACAAAGCCATCCGCTACACCGTCATGAGCCTGGCCGATTTCCAGTACCGGCAACAGATACGAGACCGTTTCGCTACGGCTATCAGACAATCCAAAAAACAAGTCGTGGTCGACAAGCATAACCTGTTATCGCCCGAAGAAAAGGAAAAGGTAGAGGACTAATGGAACTGCAGTTTTACGGCGCCAATTGCGTCGGTTTGTCGCTTAAGGGGACACGTATCATAGTTGATGACAACCTGGACGAACTGGGTGCCAAAAGCGTTACCAAGCCTGATGACATCGCCCTGTTCACCGGTGTCCACGGTGACATCGACGCCGCCAGGCGGGTGTTCGACAGCCCCGGTGAGTACGAGGTTGCCGACATCTCCATTATCGGCATAACCGCCCGTGGCCACCTGGAAGAATCCGGCAAACTGGGCGCCACGATGTTCAAGCTTGTCACCGGCGACCTGAGCGTGTTAATCACCGGCCACATTTACCCTGAGCTGACCGACGCCCAGCTCGAGGCTATCGGTACGGTCGATGTCTTAATCGTGCCTGTCGGCGGCAACGGCTACACTGTCGACCCGGTCGGGGCCCTCAAGCTTATCAAGGATATAGAGCCCAAGCTGGTCATTCCGACCCATTACGCCGACAAAGCCCTGAAGTACCCGGTGCCCCAGCAGGAACTGTCCAACGCCCTCAAGGAACTGGCTATGGAGCCCAAAGAAACGGTTTCCAAACTCAAGCTCAAAGCCGCCGAACTGACCGACGTCACCCAATTGGTCATTCTCCAGAAAGCCTAGACGGCGAACAAGACTACAAGACTATTTAGAGGCAGGGGTCAGCAGACCCTTCTTCTTGAGGGTACGGATAGCCTGGGTGCTAAGCTTCATCTGAACTTTGCGGCCGTCAACAACGACGGTTTTCATCTGTAAATTAGGCTTCCAGACCTTTTTGGTGTGGCGCTGCGAGAAGCTGACATTGCTGCCGTATTGCTTGCCTTTGCCGGTGAGGTCGCATTTCTGCATATCAGTCCTTAAAATTTATTGACGTATTAAGGTGTTATTGTAGCGGTTTTAAGCCGGCCCGTCAACTTGTCCGGTAACGGCTTGATGTTCCGGGCCGACAGCGGCCAGCAGGCGGCTGACGGTTTGTCCGCTAACCGGATCGACCAGCCCGGGATTTAAGTCGGCCAACGGCCGGAGCACGAAATCCCGCTCGCGGAAATCGGGGTGGGGGATGGCCAGTTTATCGGTCTCAAGTATCGTGTCGCCGTACATGATGATGTCGATATCGATTTCGCGCGGCCCATGGCGGAAAGTCGGCGTCCGGCCGACTTGCCGTTCGACAGCTTTGATTCGGTCAAGCAAAGCCGCCGGCTCCAGGCTGGTTTCACCGCTGACGGCCGTATTGAGGAAGTCCGGCTGGTCGGCGTAGCCGGTAGCTTTGGAAGCGTAGACCGGCGCCTGTTCCATGCCGTCCAAGACGGCCGCCAATAACTCAGCGGCTTGCTTGATATGCTGCCGCGAATCGCCGACATTTGATCCCAGAGCCAGATAAACTGTCGCCATTGACACATGTTAGCACAGCCCCGGACGCGATTTGCTATGATAGCAGCATGGTTCAACTAGTCGGGATTTTGAACATTACGCCGGACAGCTTCAGTGACGGCGACCTTTACCTGGACCCCGAGAAAGCGGTCCGGCACGCCGAGAAGCTGATGGCCGACGGCGCCGGCTTGGTGGACATCGGCGCCGAGAGCACGCGCCCCGACGCCAAGCCGGTCACGCCGGACCAGGAATGGCAGCGCCTGCAGCTGGTCCTCGAATGGTTCTCGACGCTTTATCCCGGCCGGCTATCGCTCGATACCTACCATCCGGAGACAGCCGCGAAGGCGCTATCGATGAGGGAGTTTATCATCAACGATGTTACCGGCATGAACAACCCGGCTATGGTCGATGTCGTCGCCGAACACCAGGCCAGGTGTATTATCGGCCATTTGCGGGGTACCGACATCCAAGCGGCCCACCGGGGTGAACCGATTGACGACATCCGGGTCGTAGTTGACGATTTGCTGGCCAAAGCCGGCCTCTTGCAGGACAAGGGGATCAAGCACAACCAGATCATCCTTGACCCCGGCATCGGTTTCGGCAAAACCCAGGCGCTCAACGAGCAACTGCTTGAATTCGCCAAACACGTGCCTGAATACGACGTCATGATCGGCTATTCGCGCAAGCGCTTCTTAGGCGACAAACGGATGGAGCTCGAAACCAACCTGGCTGCCGGCCGCAAAGCCATTGCCGCCGGGGCGGCCTACTTGCGCGTCCACGATGTCGCCGGGCATAAGCAGCTTCTAGAGGAGACATGACTTTTATAAAAAGCCAGCTGAAGCATATATACTAGGAGTTAAGCATGTTGACCGACTTATCTGGTATTAATCTGTTGCTAGCTTTGCTGTCGATTATTATTGCTTTGTCGATGCACGAGGCGATGCACGCCTATGTGGCCCACTGGCTGGGTGACGATACGGCTCACTCGATGGGTCGTTTAACGCTTAACCCTCTCAAGCACATTGACGCCGTGACAACCGTCTTGCTGCCGCTGGTCATGATAAAGCTTATCGGCCAGCCCTTTTTTATAGCCAAGCCTGTCCCTTTCAACCCGGACCGCGTCAAATATGAAGAGTTCGGCGCGGCTATGGTCGGCGTGGCCGGTCCGCTAACCAACCTGGTGCTAGCTTGTCTGGCGGCCGGTGCTTTCCGGCTTTGGGGTGCTGATCTTAGTAGTCTTTTTTACAATGCTATTATCATTTTTACAGAGGTAAATATCGGTTTCTTCATCTTCAATATGATTCCTTTCCCGCCGCTGGACGGCTCGCGACTGCTATATGCTTTCGCGCCTGAACCGCTTCAAGAAATCATGCGGCAGATTGAAGGTTTCGGCTTCGCCGGCATCATACTTTTAATGCTGCTTATCTTCAGGTTCATTTCCGGGCCGATTAGTAACGTCGACACCAGCATCTTGAATTTCCTGCTCGGCTAAAGGTCTAACCGGCCGGGCCGGCGTACGCTATAATAGACCATTGTCGGGTAGGGCCATTGGCCCGCAACCGAGATAATGATTATCTGATACTAATCATTAGGGAGCTCAAGATTTGCGTCGGCCGTGGCCGCCGCGTGCGAGCACCCACCTGGGATCCCTCAGGTGATCACCTCGGTGCCCGGCACTTAAGATGTCCTGTGGTGTGCTTTTACGGATGACGCTTCGGCTGTCCCGACCGAAACGCCCACCGGGCGTTTCGGGGTGTAGCGCAGTTGGTAGCGCGTACGGCTGGGGGCCGTGAGGTCGCAGGTTCAAGTCCTGTCACCCCGACCATTTATTAACCGGTCTCGTCGGGCTCGGACGGATACCGCAGCAGTATCTCCGCTGTTTCCGGGCTTATCCAGTTCAACCCGCCGCGTTCAATATCCAGTCTGTCACACATCGTGTCGAGGTCTCTTCTGGTTTCCGGGTCCGAAATGGAGCCAGGACCTTCTTTGATCTCCGTGGCCCTATTGCGGTCCGATATGGGCCCGGTCGTATTATTCCATGAAGGCTGCGGAGGTTCCGCTTTTGGCGCGGCTTCGGCCCGGCCTTTGCCGGCCGCCGTAAACGCTACCCGGATGACGGCATCCAGACTGTCCTCGTCCTTTCCGAGGCCCAGCATCCCGGCTTTGGCAACCCGTACGACCGATAGCCGGGCACTGCCATAGGCCGCTATCTGCGAGTGGCCGGTCTCGGCGGCATCAAGGGCGATTAGCGCCAGGTAGCCGCTAACCTCGGTCAATAGCCCGTCGACGGCCGCCTGATCCCTGGGCGCCCTGTCTAATAAATCCCGGACGTTGGCATGAGTTTGGTTATCACCTTTGAAATTTTCGCGCCATGCTTCATAAACGGCTTCCAGGTCGAGGGCACTACCGGGTTCGGCCAGCGGTTCAGGGTTACTCTCGCCGACTAACCTTAATCGTTCAACGGTTGCTCCGCGGTCATGTTCTGGTCTATGTGTCATTTTCTCCTAAGCGGCAAGCTGCCCATTGTGTATAAATATAAAATAACTCATTCAATATGTCCAGGCCGAGCTGTTCATCGGATTGACTAATCACTAATAATTCATTATAATATTATAAATTGTGACTGCTGAAGCCCTACAACTCGAAGGCCGCTATACCATTGCTCCCGATACCGAAATACTCGGAGGAGTTTATTACCGGCGGGCTGCCATAGTCGTGGATTTTGCCGAGAACCCGGCGAAGTACGAAGAGGCTTATGGCTGGCTGGAGCGCATTTTGGACCGCGAAGAGGACCCGAACTCCCTTTTGCCGCTGGGGCATGCCGTCAGCCAGGTGACGAAGGGCATGATAGCTTTCCAGCGTTTAGTATCGGGGATGATACTGAAGGCCCACGCCGAAAGCCTAGGCCTGGAAAGGCTAACCGAGAGCCACGCGCTGGGGCTGTCCGTGTTTATGGAGAGCGGTGCCGGCTCGTGCCATCATCAGGCCTTGCTGGCCGGCTCCTTATTGAGGTTGCTGCAAGATAGGCGGGACATCGGCGGCCATGTCAGCCTGGAAGGGCCGGAGCAAGAAGACGGCTTCGGCGTCAGGCACCCCTGGATACGCTACACGCGTGATGACGGCAAGCTCGTCATTGACGTATCCGAGAATCGCGTCCTGGCTTTCCGGGAATCGTTACCGGCGGGCCTGGACGTTTACCTGAGACCCGAAGAGGTAGCTGCCCGGGCCGATCTCGGAACTCCCGGCCCCGGGATTTAATAATTGCATCTAATTCGATTTAGTGGTATAAATACAATTAGATAAGAGGTGATTATGTCGCGACCAAGCCAGCCCGAATCAGCCCCTCAGACCGGACAAGCCTCCCCCGGCAATGACGTCTTGCTTTACCGCAGGGCCACCGGCCTATCGGTCGACGCGCTGAACCTGTCCACCACGCCGCTAAGGGGCCGGCAGGCTAACCACCGCGTACTGGACGATTTTATCTTGCCAATCTTATACGAACATCAAATTGAACGGGCCAGGGGAAGCTCCAAGCTAAAGAGTCCCCCGACCTCCGAAGAAGTTGCCAAAGAACTCGGCGCCCTGCCCGTAAAGTCCATGCACCGTGTGGTCGAGGCCGACGTAGTCGATGTCGTGTCGGCCCACGGCGACACCCTGGTGCAAGTAGACTATGACGAGTTTACCGATGAACAAACCGACATGGCCCGGGCCGCCCGCGAGATTATGGGCCTGCCCGAAGGCTATAACTTCCGGCTCGGCTCCGCCGAAGCCGGCGTTATTATCGCGACGGCCGAACTGTCAGACGAAAAAATGCTTGCCGTTAGGGGTGCTATGGCTGCGACATTAAGCTTTTCGCCGGTCCGGCACGACTTCCCGGAATAACATAAACCCTACCGGCCGGCCGGCATGCTAAGATAGAGGGCATGTGGAACGAAACCAAACACGGGCTCTACCGACAGTTTAACTTCGAGAATTTCAAACAAGCCTGGGCTTTCATGACCAAAGTGGCCGAACTGGCCGAAGAGTTCCAGCACCATCCGCGCTGGGAAAACGAGTGGAGCGTCGTCCAAATCTGGCTGATTACCCACGAGGGCGGCCAAACGATTACCGACAAAGACCGCGAAATGGCTGACGCCATCGACAAGCTTTTCGCCGAGACCGGCCCGCCCGGCGAGCAGGCAGCCGACCCGTCCGCCCACCCCGACAAGGTCAAGGTTTTCGGCGACGGCGGTTCGCGGGGTAATCCCGGACCCAGTGCCAGCGGCTTCGTAATTCTCGATATGGAAGACAACGTGCTGGTCGACAAAGGGGTTTACTTAGGCATAACCACCAACAACCAGGCCGAATACACTTCGCTCAAACTGGCCCTTGAAGAATGCCTCAAGATGGGGGCCAAAGAGGTCCAAGTCTATATGGACAGCTTGCTGGTAGTCAACCAGCTAAAAGGCATCTTCAAAGTCAGAAACCGCGACCTCTGGCCAATCCACGACGCCATCAAGAAACTATCGGCTCAATTCGATGAAATAAGTTTCAGCCACGTGCCGCGCGAATTCAACAAGCTGGCCGACGCCGCCGTCAACCGAGCCCTCGACGAGGAACTCGGTATTTCACCCAGCTGAACAGAGGTGATATAATAGTTAACGGCCAGATTACCGGCTGATCGCCTTTGGCGGGCCGCACTCGTGCGGCCATCGCGCCAGAGGAGGAAAGTCCGGGCAGCACAGGGAAGGGCAGTCGCTAACGGCGACCGGGGGCGACCCTAGGGAAAGTGCCACAGAAACGAAACCGCCACTTCGGTGGTAAGGGTGAAACGAGCGGGGTAAGAGCCCGCAGTTCACGGCGGTGACGCCGCGAAGAGGTAAACCCTGCCTGCTGCAAGGAGATGGACCCTTGAGGCCTAAAGCCTGAAGCGTCCCGCTAAGGATCCACCGCAAAAACCGCTTGAGCGGGCTGGCAACAGCCCGCCTAGATAGATGACCAGCCTCGACAAAACCCGGCTTACAGGTAATCTGGCCGCCTTAAAGCCCCGCCGTAGAGCGGGGTTTTAAGATGCTCAAGCTTGCATTTACTAACACCTTACAGCACTATTAAGTCTGATAAACGAGGCATTTTGATGAGTTCAGGTATCGACGGTGGAGAAAACACGCCGGCAGCGGCTAACGAAACGGCCGTGTTCCAGGTCGGTACTTTAGTCGAGGACATGCAGTCGGGATTAATGAGAATCCTTGGACTGGAGAAAGCCTTCGCCGCCCTGAGAGATTATCAGCAAAGACTTGTTGACCACACGGTTGACCTAGACGAAGCCCAAAAGTCCGTAGAAGAGCTTCAGGCGGCTTTACCGGAGGATGATACTCGGCCAAATCGACTATTCGAATTCCTGAACGACCTTAGCAGCGGGGCTACTTATAACACCGACCGGGTTGGTAAGGTAGGCCACATGGCTATTTTATTAGGCGCCCAAGGCAAGACCATGGCCAGGGAACATCAGGCCTGGGCGGAAGGGCCCGTGCCTCAGGCGTGGCTGGGTAAGAGCGTAATTCTCCAGCGTCCGTCCGTAGACGCCATTCGGGAAGACCCCAACGTGCCTAATACCGGCCCTCTGTCCAGGTTACTAGAGAAGGGAAAGCCCTCCACGAAATATTACCCGGGCGGTGACCTGGGAGGACATAACGGCAAGCTCGAGGAGGTGTCGCTGGAGCAAAACGGCAGACTGGTCCTTAACCGGGGCGCCGAAGGCAATGAAATCATAGAGCTGTTCGAGGCGATCAAAGACCCTGCGACAGGGGAAATTACGCACTATCTACCGCGGGTCGCGGTCAAAGCATTAAGTCGGAGAGAGCGTGCCAAGCGAAAGGCAAGAAGCGCGGCGATTAAGCATATGATGCCTGAATTGCCGGAAGAAACTATTTCTTAGCGGCTTTGACGACGGCCGTGAAGGCCTTGGGCTCGTTGATGGCCAGTTCGGCCAGGATCTTGCGGTCCAAGGTGATGTTGGCCTTCTTGAGCCCGGCAATCAGCTTGCTGTAAGTCGTGCCGTTCAAACGGGCGCCGGCGTTGATGCGCGTATTCCACAGCTCGCGGAAAGTCCGCTTGCGGTTCTTCCGGTCGCGGGTAGCGAACTGCAGCGATTTGGTCAAAGCCTGGCGGCCGCGTTTGACGCTGGCGCGGTTAGGGTGGCTGAAGCCTTTGGTGGCCTTGCGGATTTTCTTATGTTTGGCGTGGCCGGGCACGCCGCGTTTGACTCTCATCTGCTAAACTCCTAAATTCTTCTTAATGTTCCGGGCCATGGCGCCGGAACGGGTGCTCAGGCCGCGCAGCGAGCGCTTGCGGCTGCCGCTTTTCTTGCCGAGGAAGTGGTTCATGTTAGAGTGGCCGACCCGGACTTTGCCGTTCTTGCTCACTTTGACGCGGTCCTTGGTACCGCTATGCGTCTTCAGTTTGGGCATTGTTATCTCCTTCTTGTTTGGGCTGGTAGGCGACGGTGCCTTTGCCGCTGCTCCTGGCGACGAAGCTTAGTTGCCGGCCGGCTAATTGCGGCGGCTGGTCTACCACAATTGTATCACCGAAATCGTCAATTACCTTCTGGGCTATCTTAAAACCGATCTCCTTGTGGGCCTGTTCGCGCCCCCTGTAAACCAGCGTAATCTTGACCTTGTGTCCGGCTTCCAGGAACTTTGCCACCTTGCCCATCTTAATCGATAAGTCGTGGGCCCCGATCTTGAGTCCGAAACGCATCTGCTTCATGTCGAGCGTCTTGGTCGTCTTGCGGTTTTTCTGCTGCTGCTTGGTCCGCTGGTAATTAAACTTGCCCCAATCGACAATTTTGCATACCGGCGGATCGGCGTCAGGTGAAATTTCCACCAGGTCGAGGTCGCGCTCTTGCGCGAGTTGCAGGGCCTCCTGCTTGCTCAAGATGCCTAACTGCTTGCCGTCTTCGTCGATGACGCGCAGCCGAGGCGCCCGAATCTGATCATTCAGGCGGGTGTATTTGGCGATAGGTCCGTCTCCTTACTTGTTGATTTCAAGGTATCAGCATTCTAACAGATAGAATTCCAGAGGTCAACAAATTGCTTAATCTTTTCGGCCTTGGGAGCGGTAGGCCAAAGCCTCGCCGATATGGGCCGCCGTTATCGAATCCGAAAGCTCAAGGTCGGCGATCGTGCGGGCGACCTTGATGGTCCGCATGTAAGCCCTGGCCGAGAGCTTGAGCTGGCCGGCCGCGGCGTTCAGCAGCGACCCGGCTTCGGTATCGAGACAGGCGAAAGCCTTGATGTCGCGGTTGGCCATCCCGGCGTTGAGCCGGTGTCCGCCGTAGCGTTTGGCTTGCTGCCGCCGGGCCCGCCAAATGCGCTGCCGGACCGTCAGGTCGGCCGCCGGCCTGGCCTTTTGCGCCAGCAGCCGCTCATGCTGAACCTCGTGGACGCTGCAACAGAGGTCAATCCGGTCCAGGATCGGTCCGGAAAGCTTCTGTCGGTAGCGGACCAGTTCGTATGGCCGGCAGCCGCAAACGCTGCCGCTGGTGCCAGCCGGCACGCCATAGTAGCCGCAAGGGCAGGGGTTGGCTGTGGCTACCAAAATGAAATCGGCCGGGTAGTCGGCCGTCTCCTTGGCCCGGGCGACGCTGATAATACGGTCTTCAAGCGGTTGGCGCAGGGCCTCCAGCGTTTCACGCTGGAACTCCGGCAGCTCATCGAAGAAGAGCACGCCGCGGTGGGCCAGGCTGATCTCGCCGGGCCGCAGCCTGGCGCCGCCGCCGACGATGGCCGCGTGGCTGGCGCTATGGTGCGGCGTCCGGAAAGGCCGCTCGGTTACCAGCTGCTCGTAATCATGGCCGGCCAGGCTGTGCAGGTGGGTGACCTCCAGTATCTCTTCTCTGTTAAGGGGCGGCAGCAGGCCTTTCAGCGCCTTGGCCAGCATGCTTTTGCCGGTGCCCGGCGGCCCGCTTAACAGGACGTTATGGCCGCCGGCAGCGGCGATTTCCAACGCCCGCTTGGCTTGGGCCTGACCGATGACTTCGCTTAATTGGACGCCGTTTTGGCCGGGTTTTGGCCGGGCCGGCCGGTATTTGCCCGAACCTGTCACGACCGGTTCTATAACCTGGCCGCCGTTTAGGTGGCCGTAAAGCTGTTGCAGGCTCCGGACCGGTATCAAATTAACCTTCGGCACCAGCTGGGCCTGTCCCAGGTTGGCCTCGGGTATATAGAAGGTGGTGACGGCCTTGGCCCGGCCGGACAGGACTTTGCCGATTATGCCCCTGACCGCCCGGGTCGAACCGTCCAGGCCCAGCTCGCCGATAAAGGCCTGGTGCTTGCCGGTTTCGCCGCTAAGTTGGCCGTCGGCCAGCAGGATGGCGACGGCTATGGCCAGGTCGAAGCCGCTATCTGCCTTGGGAATGTCGGCCGGCGCCAGATTAACAGTGATGCGCTTACGAGGTAGCATTATATGGCTAGTCGCGAACGCACCCCTGATACGCTCCCGTGATTCGTCGACCGCCTTGTTGGCGAAGCCGACAATTACGATATTAGGCAGGTTATTGGACAGGTGGCATTCTATATCGACGATTGTTCCGGCCGATCCGGCAGCGATAATGCTTTGTACGGCGGCACCCATGGCCTCAAAACCTTTCCGGTGCCCGCCCCGCACGTTAATGGGACAAAGTAAAACACCTTGTCCTGGTGGGGACAAGGTGTTTTAACAATGATTTAAGATTTTTTGTTTGGTCTTTGGTGTTAAGGTTTTGATTTGTACTTGGTGGGACAACGACTTGCGAGAAATCGTCGTCCCAATAGGTCTTTTTGTTTTTGAGCACTTAATTTGTTCAAGTGCTATACGTATCTTATAGAATAGATAAATCGGCGTCAATAACAATTATGGTTAATATTTAACAAACCTGTGCATAACTTTTTGCGGGGCTCGCCGGCGCGGCCGCGGCCGGCCGGATCCGGGACCGGCTTTAAGCATAAGGACATTGACATTTTGTGCCCGCCGTGCTAGGATAGTTAGCGTAAGTCACCAAAACAAAAACGTTCGTACAACCCAAAAACGAAAGCCCTCGCGGGGGCGGCCGGCTTACAACAACAACGCTCTGTTTGGCCCTCAAGGCCGATAGAGCGGTCAGTCAAAGTCCTGCGCGAACTTGTTCGCCAGGCATCCCTAGCTGTGGGCGGTAAGCGCTACAATAGTCTATTTATATGAGCGGATTTATCGCCCCGGCACTAAGCTTCACCTAATTAAGCTGCTGCCGGACGCCTCTGCGCCGGCAGCGCTTTACACAAGAAGCCAAGCCGAAACCTTTAATATAGAAAATACCGGAAAGCACCTTATAACCACAATGAAGCCTCTCGCCCGTAAACATTTCTGGAAATTCGCCGGCCTGGCAGCCGTCGACGCCGTCATGTTCGGCTTCACTAACGCCGCTAACGTGCCGTCTTTCGTGCTGATGGCCGGTTTCTTGCTCTTGTCGGTAACCTTTTATTACCTGATACGCGGCTTGCTGGCGGCATCCGCTCTGTACGGGCTGACGGTCAGGCGTAAACGGCGCCTGGCGGCGGTTATGACCGGTTCGCTGAGCGCTATGGTAGCGCTGCAATCGATCGGCGAGCTAAACGCCCGCGATGTCCTGGTGCTGATACCGCTGATGCTTATCGGCTACGTTTACATGTCTTACGGTAAAAGTACCCGCACCCTGGCTGAAGCTTAGCCCGGGCCGTTCCGACCCGGCCAGCCGCTATCATCAAGCTTACGCAACCTGTATAATAAGTACTATGGATCCGTCTAGTAAGCCACCTTCGGGAATTGAATCCTCACCGGCGGAGTTGAGTCTGCCGCCGGCGGCTGCCAACTCCGGTGAAATTCCGCTTGGGCCGCTTGAGCAAGCGCCGGCTAACGCCGAGAAGGCGCCGGCCCCGCGGCAGCCCGGTACGGCCACGCCTTCGATATCAACCATACCTTTGCCCGTCCCGCAGCCGGCCCCGGTCGTGCCGGCGCCTGCCGCCGGGGTGTCTGCCGTGCCGCCGGCCGCGCCGGTTATCGAAGACGACGGTGACCTGATCGAAAAGGCCTGGGTCGACAAAGCCAAGCAGATCGTCGAACGTACCCGCGACGACCCTCATAAGCAGAGCGAAGAACTAACCGTTTTCAAGGCTGACTATATGAAGAAGCGCTATGGCAAGACTATAAAAATAAGTCAGTAGCAATAATGACAGTGTTTCTCTTCATCCTGGCAATCATCCTTGCGATGGTTCTAATTGCCGTACCGATCGTCTTCCTGCAGACCAGGAAGGTTTTCCGCGAGCAGAAGAACTATGAGCGCGGCCTCAAGATCGTGCCCTTGCTGATCCACTTGCCGCCGCCGAGCGATGATACCGAGGTCGGCAACCGCGACGTCCGCGACGTGACCGATGAGACCATTAGCAAAGCCCAGGTCATCTACAACATTATCGCCAGCACGGCCAAGAAGGATTTCAAGACTAATTTCTATGGCCAGCGCCATTTCGCCTTTGAAATCGTCGGCAGCCAGGGGTTCGTGTATTTTTACGCGGCCGTGCCGATAGCGCTTTTGGAAATCGTTAAACAGGCTATCAACAGCGCCTATCCGACCGCCCGGCTGGAAGAGGTAGCCGAGCATAACATTTTCAGCCCGGTCGGCCGGGTCAGCGGCACGGTTGGCGGGGAACTTACCCTCAAAGAACCCTTCGCTTACCCGATCGCTACCTACCAGGACCTCAAACGCGACAGCCTGCAGGCGCTCCTGAACGCTTTGTCGACCCTCGGCAAAGAAGACGGTGCGGGCGTCCAGATACTGATCAGGCCGGCTAATGACTCATGGCGCAAGACAGCTTCGACCCTGGCCAGCAACAAACGCAAGGGCCACAAGCCGCTCGGTTTCGACCTCGGCAATATCGGCCCTCTGATACATGACATAGCCTTAGCCGTGGTTAAACCGCCCGAAGGCGGCAAAGACGGCGAGTCCAAGAGTCCGGAGCTATCCAATATGGAACAGGCCACGCTGGACGCCATTGACGAGAAAACCCGGCATCCGGGCTTCGAGGTCGTGATCAGGGTCGTCGCCTCTTCGAATATCAGCCAGCGGGCCCAAGCCGTGCTGAATAACGTGGTGGCCAGCTTCGCCCTCTACGACGCGCCCGGCAAGAACGGGTTCAAATACACGCCGGCCAAGGATATCGACGCTTTGATAACGGCTTATATAATGCGGTTTTTCGACCAGAACCATAATAAGAACATCCTTAATTCGGTCGAACTGGCGACGCTGTTCCATTTCCCGGACGAGAATAATATTCCGACTTCGCAGCTGACGCGCCAGGCGTCCAAACAAGTCGACGGGCCGCGCAACATGCCCGACGAGGGCTTGCTGCTGGGCTACAACCTCTTCCGCGGCATCAAAAAACCGATTAGGCTGAGCGTCGGTGACCGGCAGCGCCATATGTACGTCGTCGGCCAGACCGGTACCGGTAAGTCGACCTTCCTGGAGAACCTGGCGCTGCAGGATATGCTGAGCGGCAACGGTTTCGCATTCGTCGACCCACACGGCGACACGGCCGAGAAGCTGCTGTCGATGGTGCCGAAAGAGCGGACCGAGGACGTGATTTACTTTTCGCCGGCCGACATGGACCATCCGATGGGCCTTAATTTGTTCGAATACAGCAGCCCCGACCAGAAAGATTTCCTGATCCAAGAAGCCCTTAACATGCTTTACAAGTTGTACGATCCGCAACATCAAGGCATCATGGGGCCGCGTTACGAGCACCTTTTCCGAAACGCGGCCTTGACGATTATGGCCGATCCCGAAGGTGGTACGTTCGTCGATATACCTAAATTATTCCGCGACCAGAAATTCGTACAGCAGAAGTTACAACACGTTAAGGACATGAACGTGCTGGAATTCTGGAATAAAGAAATGCCGGCCAGCCAGCGCTCCAATGATTTCGGCGAAGTCACCAGCTGGTTCGTCAGCAAGTTCGGCGCCTTCCTGAGCAATGAAATGATGCGTAACATTATCGGCCAGACTAAGAGCGCTTTCGACCTGCGCGACATCATGGATAATAAGAAAATCCTGCTGGTCAACCTCAGCAAGGGCCGGACCGGCGAGCTTAACTCCAAGCTGCTGGGTATGGTTTTCGTGATGAAATTCCAGGCGGCGGCTATGAGCCGGTCCGACATACCGGAGGAGGACCGGATTGACTTCAGCCTGTATGTCGACGAGTTCCAAAACTTCTCGACCGACAGTTTCGCGACCATCATGTCCGAGGCCCGGAAATACCACCTGAACCTGATCGTGGCCAACCAGTTCACGACCCAGCTGACCCAGGAAATCCGCGACGCCGTCTTCGGTAACATGGGTACGATCGTCAGTTTCCGGATCGGCCAGAACGATGTCGAGTCAATCGTGCAGTACTTCCAGCCGACATTCGACGGCGACGACATATTAAGGGTGCCGAACTACAACGCCATCGTGCGGACGCTGATTGGCGGCGTACCGACCCAGCCGTTCAGTATGGCTACGCTGCCGCCCCTGGGTACGCCCAATCCTCGTCTGTCGATAGCTCTTAAACAATTGTCGGCAGCTAAGTATGGCCGGCCTAAAGCCGTGGTCGAGCGCGAGATCAACGAACGTATGGTAACTAAGGGCGAAGCTTTGCCCGGCGGCGGCCGGCCGTCATCATTGGGTGGCGGTGCCGGCTCCACGGCTTCAGCATTTAACCGGCCGTCCGGCCCGGCCACTGGTGCCGGTTTGCCGGCCGCCTCCGCCGGCCGTCCCGCTCCGCCGCCGTCCGGCGGCGGGTCATTCCTGGATGAATGGCTGAATAAACGCCGTCGGGGCACGGCTCCGCCAAGCGTGGCGCCGGTGGCGCCTGCATCCGCCGCGGCTCCGGCTGCCGCGCCTGCCCCCGTCGCACCGCCGCCTGCCGCGACTGCAGCTCCGGCGGCCCCGGTAAGTCCGGCCCCGGCCGGCTTCACGCCGCCGCAGCCGGCAGCGGCAGCTTCAGCTCAAGCTATGCCGTCTCCCGCCGCGGCCGCGCCGACCCAAAACATCTCCAGCAACGAACTGGCCAAGAGCGAAGTCAGCGAAATAGCCGCCGAGCTCAAACAGGAACTCGGGGCTTCAAAACTCACCGCCAGTACTTTCCCGCCTCCTAGCCCCGACCCCGAACCCGAACCGGCCAAGCCGACCGAACATTCGGTTGACCTGGGCGTAGAAGAGGGCGATACCATCTTCATAGACCGTGACGGGACCTTCCGCCCGGCCCAGCCCAAAAGCGCTAACTAATCATGCCGGCGGCGCGAAGCCGTAGCCAGGTATACCATGAATTCCAAAGCCAGTCCGACGGCGAAGCCGCCGACGAGCAGCAAGAAGAAAACGAAGTAGTTATAGGTGAAGCCGATATGCTTGGCGAGGTATAGGTAGCCGCTGGTGCCGAAAAAGGCGACCAAGCCGCCGCCCAACAGCCCTGACGGCCGGCTGACAGTGTTGCCGGCGGCCTCGCTGACGACCCTGACGGCCGGCTGGTGGATAACCCGGCTAAGGGTCCGTTGCGGAGCGCTCAGCTGGCGTCTTATGCTTTGCAGCTCGCGCCTTAGGGTTATTTGTTTCAGCTCGCGGTTGATTTGGCGCGGTGTGGCCGGGTCTGAGGCTTTCTCGGCGGCGGCCAGGGCTTCCAGCGGGTTGGGCCCGGTTTCGACCCGAACCGTTTCGGCTACCGTTTCACGGGCTTCGTGCAGGGCTAGGCGGGGGTCTTTTTCGCCGGGCCGGAGCTTCTCGGCCTGTTCGGGCGCCGGCAGGGCGGGCAAGGCTTCGACTCTTTGCTCAGGACTGGTTTTAAGCTTTTCCGACATTCCAAATACTCCTTAGTTAAACGTAGGCGGCTTCCTTGATAGCCAGTTCGCTTTCACGGGCCAGCAGGCGGGCGCGGGCATAGAAGTAGCCGGCCACCATGACTGCGGCGGCGGCCAGGAAGAGCCCGGTGCCGGGGCCGGTGTTGGGCAGGGCGGCGGCGGTCGTTTGGATGGCCTTGGCCGGCGGGGCCGGAACCTTGATGTTGACGGTATCGCCATAAACGTTGGTCATCGTCAGGTCGAACTGGTTGGGGTTGCTGGGGTTAACGGGAGTAGACGGAATCGGGTTCTTGACCTTGACGGTGATCTGGTGCGAAACGGTGTCCCCGGCGTCAATCCGGTCGGCCGGCCAGGTAACATTACCGTAGTTATCGATGTTGCCGCCATACAAATTAACCACGTCGGCATAATCCAATACGTCGCTTAGGTTCTCCTGGAAAGTGAAGGCCTTGACGGCCGCCTGGCCGCCATTGGTAGCCGACAGCGTGTAAGTTATGACGTCGCCCGGCTGGGCGGTCGTATTGTTGGCGTCGCCGATGCCGGCCGTGACGTTGCTGGCTTTTTTGTGTACGGTGACGCAGGATAAGGTATCCTGGCTGCTGAGACTTTTATCACAAGGTTTGCAATTGATATCGTCGGCTTGCAGCAGCGGGTTGTACTTGCACGGCTTGTAGCATTGGGGGCTGTCGGCAGGGATCTGGGGATTGAATTTGCAGGTCGGTGTTGCGGGTGTCACGGGCGTTACTGGAGCCACCGTCGTTACGGTTGCTGGGGGTGCCGTTGTCACCGTTGCTGGCGGCGTCGAAGACACAGTCGTATTCGTCTGCACCTTAGGTTTTGGAGGTACGAAAGGCACCGGTATGCCCACCGAAACCAGGTTGCCACAACCCGCCAATATGTAATAAACGTTACCTGCACCGTTAGTTACTTTCAGCGTATTGGGATAAGCCGAACCGTGCTTGCTAGTGGCGTCGCTGCCGGTGTCGAAACTGGACAGTTTGCGGAAGTACAAGGTCCCGGCCCCGGGAACGTTAACCGGCGTTTCATTGCTGCCGGCCCGGTGGTAAGGTATCCAGCCCATCGAGTAATAATCCTGGCCTTTGGAGTGGATGGTCAGGGTAGTGGCGTCGCCGATGTTGTCACAGGTAATGTTGTAGTTGGCCATGATCTCCTTATAGCTTCTGACGTCGTCTTTGCATTTCTCCTTGGCGTCGGCCGCCGAGCTGACGCCGCCGCTGATGAGGTCGTTATTATCATCGGCCGAGGTAACTTGCGGCGGGCTGAGGACGGCGAAAAACTGGACCATGAAAGTCAGGGCCAGGAAGATCAGGCCGGTGCGCCTGATGATGGCCTCTTCGCGCATCCGGCGGCCGTAAAAACTTACCTGGTGCGCCAGACCGGGGTTATAGGGCAGGACGGAGAGTAGTTTTTCGAACATGTTTTAGTCTTTGATTGATACAGCTGTATTTAAGCATAAACGCCGTTCATAACCAAATATAAAGCCGCCCCGCCCGCCCGGCGCCATAAGATATAAGAGTTGTCCTGGACCGGGGAATCGTCTATAATAAGGGGCAGTGGGAACAAAATAATAACCTATGATCTTATTTTTGATGGGGTGTAACAGATAGTGGCTGAGGGTAAAAAGAGCAAAAACGGTTATTCGTCCGAACAGATTACCGTCCTGGAGGGTTTGGAACCGGTCCGCAAGCGGCCCGGCATGTATATCGGCGGTACCGGCGTCGAGGGGCTGCACCACCTGGTGTGGGAGCTGGTCGATAACGGCATCGACGAGGCTCTGGCCGGCCATGCTGACACCGTATCGGTCAAGCTGCTGGCCGACGGTGGCGTCACCGTCATCGACAACGGCCGCGGCATCCCGACCGACATCCACCCCAAGACCGGCAAGAGCACGGTCGAAACGGTGCTGACCGTCCTGCACGCCGGCGGCAAGTTCGGCGACGGCGGCTACAAGGTGTCCGGCGGCTTGCACGGCGTCGGCAGCAGTGTGGTCAACGGTCTGTCCAACAAGCTGATCGTCACGGTCAACCGCGACGGCAAGATTTACCGGCAGGAATACGCCAAGGGCGTGCCCCAGGCCGACCTCAAGGTTGTCGGCAAGACCGACAAGACCGGCACGGAGATTACTTTTTACGCCGACGACACTATCTTTGAGACGACGGCTTTCAATTATGAGACTATTCTGGACCGGCTGCGCCACGCGGCCTACCTGACCAAGGGCATCCACACCTCTCTTGAGGACGAGGCCACCGGCCGGCGCTACGGCTTCTACTTCGAAGGCGGCATCCAGAGCTATGTCAAACACCTCAACATCGGCAAAGAAGTCGTCGATGACGATATTTTCTACGTCGACAAGACGGTTAAGGACATCCAGGTCGAAATTTCACTCCAGTACACCGACGCTTACACCGAAACCATCAAGTCTTTCGCCAACAACGTGCTTAACCCTGACGGCGGGACGCATCTGACCGGTTTCCGGGCCGCCCTGACGCGCGTCGTCAACGACTACGCCCGCAAGCAGGGCTTGCTCAAGGAAAAAGAAGAAAATCTCTCCGGCGAAGACACCCGCGAAGGCATCACGGCTATTATCCTGGTCAAACTGCCCGACCCGCAGTTCGAGGGCCAGACCAAGAACAAGCTCGGCAATCCCGAAGTCCGCGGCATCGTCGAGCAGGTCCTCGGCGAGTACCTTAACTATTATCTCGAAGAGCACCCGGCCGTGGCCCGCAAGATCGTCAACAAGGCGCTGCTGGCCGCCCGCGCCCGCAAGGCCGCCCGCGCCGCCCGCGACAACATCTTGCGCAAGGGCGTTCTCGACGGCGCCAGCATGCCCGGCAAGCTGGCCGACTGTTCGAACAAAGACCCCAAGGACTCCGAGCTGTATCTTGTAGAGGGCGACAGCGCCGGCGGGTCGGCCAAATCCGGCCGCGACAGCAAGAGCCAGGCCATCCTGCCGCTGCGCGGCAAGGTCCTCAACGTCGAACGCGCCCGCCTCGACAAGATGCTGGCCAACAACGAGATCGTCAGCCTGATCAAAGCGCTGGGCGTCGGTATCGAAGAGTCTTTCGACG
Source organism: uncultured Candidatus Saccharibacteria bacterium (assembly GCA_963716945.1). Taxonomy (GTDB): domain Bacteria; phylum Patescibacteriota; class Saccharimonadia; order Saccharimonadales; family UBA4665; genus DASRLG01. The sequence continues at coordinate 370,429 of OY970322.1, forward strand.
TCGCCGGCCTGCGCTACGACCGTATTATTATCATGACCGACGCCGACGTTGACGGCAGCCACATCAGCACTCTGCTTATGACCTTCTTCTTCCGCTACATGAAAGAGGTCGTTGACGGCGGCCACGTTTATTTGGCCAAGCCGCCCCTGTTCGAGCTGGTTAAACCCGGCCGCAAGTCAAGTGTTTTCATATATGACGAAGACGAACTCGAAAAGGTGCTCGACGTTGAAATCGAACGCCGCCAAAAGGAAGGCGTCAAGATCGAAGAAGGCGTGGAACGCTTCAAGCAGGCCGGCTACGTCGAGCAGAAGCGCTACAAGGGCCTGGGCGAAATGGATGCCGAACAGCTGTTTGAGACAACGATGAACCCCGACAAGCGAGTCCTGGTCCAGGTCAGAATCGAGGATGCCGAGAAGGCCGACGCTATTTTCAACAAGCTGATGGGCACCGAGGTGGAGTTGCGCAAGAGCTTCATTCAGGCCAACGCCAAGTTTGTGAAGGATTTGGATATTTAGATGGACGATGACCAGAGCGAAGAGCTTGTTAACCAGCCGGCGCCTGACGAACGGCCCAATAACGACGTGATTGCGGAGGAGACGATGGAGGAGCGCCGCCGCGGTGTCGAGCACGCTGCCGACGACCTCGATTCCGGCCATTCCCGTACGGTCGAACGCCGCACCGTCGAAAACGTCATGGAAGATAGCTATTTGCGTTATAGCATGAGCGTTATCATCGATCGAGCGCTTCCTGACGTCAGAGATGGTCTTAAGCCTGTCCATCGCCGCATTTTGTACAGCATGAACGAGGACGGCCTGCGCAGCGGCGCCCGCCATCGTAAAAGCGCCAACGTCGTCGGCGCCGTCATGGGCAAATACCACCCGCACGGCGACTCGTCAATTTATGACGCCATGGTCCGTATGGCCCAGCCTTGGGCGATGCGCTACATGCTGGTCAACGGGCAGGGTAACTTCGGTTCAATGGACGGCGACCCGCCGGCCGCCATGCGCTATACGGAAGCCAAGATGGCCCGCCTGGCCGATGAGACCCTGGCCGATATCGACAAAGAAACCGTCGATTTCCGCGAGAACTACGACGGTACCACGACCGAACCCACCGTCCTGCCGGCCAAGCTGCCCAATCTCTTACTGAACGGACAGCTGGGTATCGCCGTCGGCATGGCCACCAATATCCCGCCGCACAACTTGGGCGAGCTGGTCGACGCCGAAGTCGCCATGATCGACAACCCCGAAGCCACGCTTGACGACCTGCTGGAGCACGTCAAGGGTCCGGATTTCCCGACCGGCGGCATTATCTACGGCAAAGAATCCATCCGCACCGCCTACGCCACCGGCCGCGGCGGCGTCGTTACCCGCGGCGTGGCCGAAATCGTCGAAACCAAAAAGGGCCGCCACCAGATTGTTATCACCGAGATTCCGTACGCTTTGAACAAAGAAAGCCTGGTCATCAAGATCGCCGACCTGGTCCGCGACAAGAAGCTGGCCGGCATCAGCGACCTGCGCGACGAGACCGCCCGCGGCGCCGTCCGGATCGTCATCGAGCTCAAGAAGGATGCTTACCCCAAGAAACTGCTCAACCAGCTATACAAACTGACGCCTTTGCAGACCAGCTTCCACTTCAACATGATGGCCCTGATCGATGGCATCCAGCCGCGCGTCCTAGGCCTCCAGGACATCCTCCAGGAGCACATCGGACACCGTAAGTCGGTCATTCGCCGCCGGACCGAGTTTGAGCTTAGGAAGGCCAGGGAGCGCGCCCATGTCCTCGAAGGCCTCAAGATCGCCCTCGACCACATCGACGAAGTTATAGCTACTATCCGGGCCTCCGAGACTACCGACGACGCCCAAGCCAACCTAATCAAGAAATTCAAACTGACCGAGATCCAGGCCAAGGCCATCCTGGCCATGCAGCTGCGGACCTTGGCCGGCCTGGAGCGCCAGAAGATCGAAGACGAGCTGGCCGAATTGCTCAAACTTATCGCCAGCCTGGAAGCCATTCTGGCCGACGAGAAAAAAGTCCTTAAAATCATCAGGGACGAACTGCTGGCCCTCAAGAAGCAGTATGGCGACGAGCGCCGTACAAAGGTGATTGCCGGCGAGCTGGGCAAAATGAGCGATGAGGACCTGATTGCAGACGAGCAGGTCGCGGTTACGCTGACGGCCGCCAACTACATCAAACGCAGCCCGCTGGCCGAGTACAAGCGCCAGGGCCGCGGCGGCAAAGGCCGGCGCGGCATGTCGACCCGCGAGGAAGACGTCATCGAACACGTCGTCAACGCCTCGACGCACGACTTCCTGCTGTTCTTCACCAATAAGGGCCGTGTCTTCCGGATTAAGACCTACGAGGTACCGGCCGTCGGCCTGAATGCCAAGGGCGTAGCCATCGTTAACCTGCTGCAATTACAGCCGGAAGAGACCGTCAGCAGCGTAATTAACGTCAGCAAGACCGACAAAGCCGCCAACCTGATCATGTGCACCGTCCGTGGTGTAGTCAAGAAAACACCATTTGAGCAGTACCAGAATGTTCGCAGCAGCGGCCTGATCGCCATCAACCTTGACGCCGGCGACGAGCTGAAATGGATCCGCATGACCACCGGCGAGAATGAAGTTGTTATCTCTACATCACAGGGCCAGGCTATCCGTTTCCACGAGAAAGGCGCCCGGCCGATGGGCCGCGTTTCGCGCGGTGTCCGCGGCATCCGCTTGCGTCCCGGCGACCACGTTATCGGCATGGACATCGTCGAAGAAGGTTCCGACATTTTCGTCATCAGCAAGTACGGCTACGGCAAGCGCACCAAAGTCGCCCAGTTTACGCCCCACGCCCGCGGCGGCGTCGGTATCCGTTCGGCTGTCGTCAACGACAAGACCGGCGAATTGGTCGGCGTGAAAACGCTTGTCAGCAACGAACAAGAAGTTATCATTATCAGCCAGCAGGGTCAGACCATCCGGCTGGGCCTGGACGACATCCCGGCCCTCGGCCGCGCTACCCAGGGTGTCCGCATCATGCGCCTCAACGAGGGCGACCAGGTCGTCTCCTTGGCTCTCGTCGACAAGGCCGAGGATACTGATAGCGACGAGACTTCCACCGAAACCGCCAAGCCCGGGCCGTCCGAAGACTAGAGCCCCAGGACCACCCCTATTGACATAGCAGCAATTATAATGTATTATACATTTAATTAAATTGTTGACGCCTACTTAACTTAACCTAAATTATGGCTACTAATACTGCTGGTTCCCCCGACGCCCCGAACCGGTCCCGCCCCTGGCCTCCAAGACCGAGGCCGTGGCTAACCCGGCTCATTGGCGTAGCCCTTATAGTCGCCACCTTGCCCGGTCTTGAAATGGGGCGTGAAGAGATCGATTATCGTTTACTCGGCCGGGAAAGCGCGGTTAGGGCTAAAGTCAACCGGGTTAAGGCCGACAGCCGGGTTATGGAGCGTCTGGCCGGCGACGCGGCCCATACGCTGCCGCAGCGCTACGGCCAGCTGCCGGTTACCATGGCCCAGCTTCGGCAGGTTCGTGAGGGCAAGGCCGGGGCCCAGAAGTTAATACCGCCAGTCACCGAAAGCACGCCTAACGTTAAAGCCGCTAACTTCTCCAGCACGCTTGGCCGGGCGGCCGTGGTTGAGGCCGTTACGCAAACGGCCCTGGATACGGCCCGTCACTCGTTACGGGGAAGCGCCTTGCAAGCCGATTACCGCCGGCACCTGTCGGTTAACGTTTCGCGCGCTGCCGCCGAGGAAGAGGCCACTATAAAAGTCGACCTGGCGGCTATGAACGACGCCATGGCGCACCGTGGCGACGGCCTGCCCTTAATGCGCAAGCTCAGTGAGTTCGACGCTGAGGGTCCCGAACTTGGCGTTATATACGACACCGGCACCGGGTCCTACATTCCCGCCGACTGGAGCAATCCTGAGGGAGTGCTGGAAGTTACCAAAGTCTACCCGCTGACCTTTGACGCCGCTATTCAAGAGCAACGGGTACCCGGCCTTAGCCCGATTGAGTAGCCGCCGGGCGTTTTAAAGCTTTCCGTTTATGCTTGCAAATCCGGCCGCACTCGTCATACACTGTCATCCATGATTGGAGCCGCCAGAAGGGCCGAGAAACGCGCCGAACGGGAAGAAACCTACAAGGGTAACTTCGTCTCGGCTTTCCAGGAATTGCATGACCAGGGCAAGCCCTGGGTGTCGGTGGATGAGGTCAGGCAGGTGGCGGCCAGCCGGGACAGTGGGTTTATGGCGGAGCGCAGCTTCATGAGGCTAATGCTGGGAGCCAGACCCGACCCCAAGCTCAAGGAAGGGGTAGTTGAGTACCCGCCGAAAATCGGCGCCCGTCATATCCTCGACCTGCTTGTAGAAGACGGCAGGGTAGAGCGGATTTTGCCGGAAGCCGTCGCCGAGAACCTGGTTACCCACCTCCATGGATCGGTTGACCGCGACGGCCGTCTTTATCGCCTGGCACCGGAGCCGGAGCCGGCAGAACCGGTACTTGATGTACTAACTACAGCATAGACCGTTCGTTTACCCCTTGACCAAACCGCTTGGGTTGCTGTATGATCGTATGAATGGCTTGACGGTGGCTCTCTACGAGTCTCTCTGAAAAAGCCATTTAGATCGTTAAAAATTGAGTAGTGCAAATCAACGTCAGTTCAATTGAACTGTTTTAAGTAAGTCAGTTTAATCCGTAAAAAGATTAAATGTTCGACTGAAGTCAACGAGCAGATTCTTTTTTTGGAGAGTTTGATCCTGGCTCAGGATGAACGCTGGCGGCGTGCCTAATACATGCAAGTCGAGCGGTAAGGCTCCTACTCTGTGTTTAAGAATTTTGAACATAGGGTTGGAGTACACGAGCGGCGGACGGCTGAGTAACACGTAGGAACGTACCCCAAACTGAGGGATAAGCACCAGAAATGGTGTCTAATACCGCATGTGCTCTTCGGAGTAAAGCTTCGGCGGTTTGGGAACGGCCTGCGCATGATTAGCTTGTTGGTGAGGTAAAAGCTCACCAAGGCGATGATCATTAGCTGGTCTGAGAGGATGATCAGCCAGACTGGGACTGAGAACGGCCCAGACTCCTACGGGAGGCAGCAGTAGGGAATTTTCCACAATGGGCGAAAGCCTGATGGAGCAACGCCGCGTGCAGGATGAATGCCTTCGGGTTGTAAACTGCTTTTATCTGTGACGATTATGACGGTAGCAGATGAATAAGGATCGGCTAACTCCGTGCCAGCAGCCGCGGTCATACGGAGGATCCAAGCGTTATCCGGAATTACTGGGCGTAAAGAGTTGCGTAGGTGGCATGGTAAGCAAGTAGTGAAAGCCTGGGGCTCAACCCCTTACACATTATTTGAACTGCCAAGCTAGAGGATGAGAGAGGTTATTGGAATTCCTAGTGTAGGAGTGAAATCCGTAGATATTAGGAGGAACACCGATGGCGTAGGCAGATAACTGGCTCATTCCTGACACTAAGGCACGAAAGCGTGGGTAGCAAACGGGATTAGATACCCCGGTAGTCCACGCCGTAAACGATGGATGCTAGCTGTTATCGGTATCGACCCCGGTAGTAGCGAAGCTAACGCGTTAAGCATCCCGCCTGTGGAGTACGGTCGCAAGACTAAAACATAAAGGAATTGACGGGGACCCGCACAAGCGGTGGAGCGTGTTGTTTAATTCGATGGTAAACGAAGAACCTTACCCAGGTTTGACATCCTTGGAATTTTTACGAAAGTAAAAAGTGCTTTATTGAGCCAAGTGACAGGTGATGCATGGCCGTCGTCAGCTCGTGTCGTGAGATGTTTGGTTAAGTCCATCAACGAGCGCAACCCTTGTGATTAGTTGAATTTTTCTAATCAGACTGCCCTGGTAACAGGGAGGAAGGAGGGGATGATGTCAGGTCCGTATTTCCCTTACATCTGGGGCTACAAACACGCTACAATGGCCGGTACAAAGGGCAGCCAAGTCGCGAGACGGAGCAAATCCCATCAAAGCCGGTCTCAGTTCGGATAGCAGGCTGAAACTCGCCTGCTTGAAGTCGGAATCGCTAGTAACGGTAGGTCAGCTATACTACCGTGAATACGTTCCCGGGTCTTGTACACACCGCCCGTCAAACCATGAAAGTCGCCAATACCTGACGTGCCAGCTTGCCTGGCCCTAAGGTAGGGGAGATGATTGGGGTTAAGTCGTAACAAGGTATCCGTACGGGAACGTGCGGATGGATTACCTCCTTTCTAGGGAGAAAACTAGCAGCTTGCGGAGCAATCCCTTGCGAGCTAGGTCGATCTTGGTAGATTGTTAAATCAGTACTGACAATCTACATTTCCACTCCGGTGGACAAGATTTCAGTTTCTGTAACACGACCTGACGTTTGATTTGCACTATCCAATTTTTAACTTTTAACGAAACTCCGGTTTCGCCAAAAGAAAAGAGCGCCCGGCGAGAGCGCTCTTTTAATTTGCGGGTACAGGCGGTTAAGCGACCGTCTCGCCGCCCAGACCTATGGCCGTGACGCCGGAATTTTCGAAGCCGGCCACGAAGAGCATTGAACTTTGGATCAAGCCGGTGATGCGATTAACCGTTAAATCCTGAGGCTGGGTAGCCATTCCGGCCCGCATTGCGTCCAGGGCCTCTTGTTGGACTTCGGGGTTAGTAGTCATGGGCAGCAAATCCCCGAAGGCTTCCATGACTTCCTGCATGTCTTCGTCCCTGATCCTGGTTCGGCGCCGGCCTATAAGGCCGGTATAATGGCCCTTTACTCCTTCGATGCGTTCGTTTAGCCCAGTCAGATGGGCGTTGATCTCTTCGAGCGACAAGCCCCTGAAGTATTCATACTTATCCTGAGTTCTTTGCCGGTCGGCTTCCGCGTCTCCCATAAGGCTCTCCTAAATAATCTGCTACTAAATTTACAATAACATTGGCCATAAGTCAAATAATCTAATCCGGTTGCTCGGTACTATGGGCATGGGTCATACTTGCGTTGATGGATCTTTATCCGACGGTATTGGTGTTTGCCATGGGCGTCAGCTTCAAGGGCTACGTGCTCACCGAGAGGTATTTGCAGGAGAGGGGAGTGGCGCCGATAAGGACATTCGGGCTGCAGCGGTATGCCATTATTCCCGGCCTCATCTGGGGCGCGGTTTTTATCCGCGGCCATGACCTAAGCCGAATAATCCATACGCCTCATCTGTTAATTTACGTAATCGCTTTAGCGGCGGGCTGGAACATCCAGCAGTTTTTATCGAGCTACACAGTTAATACGGTCAGTTCGATGTCGGCCTTTTCGACGCTGCAAATGATACTGCTGTTACCGCTGTCACTGCTGGTCGGCACTTTCTTTAACCATGACGTGCCGAGCGTCTATAGCTTCCTAGCCATCGTGGTTTTGCTTATAGCGTTCGTGGTGCATCCCGCGCAGCATGTCGATAATGCCCGGGAACGGTTCGCGATACCTTTAAGGCTTATCATAGGACTGATTCTCGTGCAGACGATGGTGGATGCGGCTGACCAGGGCTTGTACCGGCAATTATTGAAAGAATTGGGGCCGGCGGTGGTTCTGGGAGTTTTCAGCGTGGTAACCCTGGGCCTGGCCATCTTATGGACTTCTTTCGTGCCGAAGCGGCAGCAGGAAACCGAGATCCTGCGCAAGCAGTGGCGCCGGTCGGCGGCTTTGCCGGGGTTCTGGTTCCTGGGCTCGATTCCGGGGGCCTATGCCATAGCAATCCTGCCGATTTACACCAGCCTGGCCATCAGTACCGTGACTTTTTTGATGGACGGCTGCTCCGACCTGATCCACCGCCGCATAGGCTTAAGCCCCCGGACGGTGGTTTTTCTGCTACTGGTCATAAGCGGGATAGGGCTGGCAGTTTACTCTATAAGGTAATCAAATTGGTGGGCGATGAGGGACTCGAACCTCCGACCTCGTCATTATCAGTGACGCGCTCTAACCAGCTGAGCTAATCGCCCGAATTGTCGTAACTTGCCTTGGTGGAGCATATCGGATTCGAACCGATGACCCCCTGCTTGCAAAGCAGGTGCTCTAGCCAACTGAGCTAATGCCCCTCGTTTCCGGCCCGTTGGCTGGATTGGCAAGGCCTGGAGCCTTAAGCAAGTACCGGAGTATTTTACCCAAAAAACACTTTAAAGACAAGCGTTGGCTTGAATACAAAGATAAGCCGTATCGGCGGCCGCCGCGGCCGGCCGCTTTGCTGAATGGCTGATTTAACCTGTAAAATTAAAAACGTTACTCAACAGCCTAAAAATATTGACAGCTATGCATAAGCGGAGTTAAGATGTAGTCAATCAATGTAAGGCGGAATACACAAAAACTAAACTTATAAAGGCTTGAAAATGAAAATCAAAAAACTATTAAATGTTGGTTCGGCTTTGTTGCTGAGCCTGTCGGCACTGTTAACGGTATCGATACCGATGGCCCACGCCGCGACTTACACCTGTACCTGGACCGATGCCAGCGGCACCGACAACAACTTCAGTACCGCCACCAACTGGTCCAACTGTAACAACGTTGCCCCCGGTACCGGCGGCGACACCTACAACCTGGATTTTCCGGCGACCGCGCTCGGTTTTCAACCGGTAGACGACATCGCGTCGCTAACGGTTGGGACCATAAGCTTTGACGGGACGTTCAGCAACCCCAGTAACGGCGGTTACGACATAACGTCTTCCAGCTCCAGCAACGTTATCACCGTCGGCGGCGGCATTACCGACACCACCGACGGTCCGGGCAACACTTTCGGCACCGGCAACGAAATCGACGTTAACCTGACGCTGTCCGGCAGCCAGACCTTCAACGCCGGTGTCAACAGCGTGCTAATCCTCGGCGACGGCACCCTTAGCCTGAATACCGGCGCCAACAACCTGACCCTGGGCAACGTCCTGGTCATCAACCCGATCACCGGCAGCGGTTCGTTGATAGTCGACGACTCCAACTACCCGGCCGACGAAAGCGGCGTTGATTTGCTGGCTTCCAGCCCGAGCTTCACGGGCAGCGTAGCGGTTAACACCGGCGCCCTGTTCGTAGACGATACGGGCTCGCTGTCCAATGCCTCCCAGGTAACGGTGGCCAGCGGGGCTTTGCTGAAGGGCGGTGACAACGCTACTGACGGTGGTGTCTCCAACCTGACAGTCCAGTCCGGCGGAACGGTTGCTCCCGGCCACAGCCCGGGCTGTATAACCGCCTCCAACGCTACGATTAACGGTACTTACCTGGCCCAGATCGGCGGTACCAACGCTTGCGCCGACTATGACCAGCTGCAGGTATCGGGCACTGTCGACCTGACCGGCGGCACGCTCCAGACATCCGTAATAAATGGTTTCACGCCGACTGCCGGCCAGACCTTCGAAATCATTGATAACACCGGCGGCAGCGCCGTAACCGGTACCTTCGCCGGCCTGCCCGAAGGCGCTACCTTCACTTCCGGCGGCGCGACGTTCAAGATTTCATATGTCGGCGGCGACGGCAATGACGTTACGCTGACGGTTGTCGGTGCCTCCGGTTCTTCCGGTTCGGGCTCCGGCAGCGGCGCTTCCGGCTCCGGCAGTTCATCGGCTGCCGCCCCCAAGACGCCTAACACCGGTCTTCGCGCCGTGCTGGCCAACCCGGCCGCTACCTTTGCCGCTTCATCGATTGCCGCCCTGACTCTCGTTCTAACGGCCCGCCGTTTGAAGCCCGGTGTCCGCTAGTCTCTCGCCCGAGAAATTAAGTACCCAGAGGAGGAAGCCTCATGTCAGAGCGCCAGCGCATCGGTCTTGATAATCCGGTGTTTAACGGCCGGCTGCGCCAGCGCACTCCTCAGTTTACCCGGACGCCGCCCCGAGGCGCCGCCTCAGCCGGCCACACCCGCGGAGCAGGCTATCCGGCCCGCCCCCGGATAGCCGCCGCGCCGGTTCGAAGGCCGGCCCGCGTGCCGGTGGCCGCCGCCCGCCAGGCCAAGCCCGCGCTAAGGCCCGCCGCAGCGCCAACAGCACTGTCCCGGCCGCCGGTTTTTGCCGTACCGCAAACCCAGCCGGCCCGGCCGGTGCCGGCGCCGCGCCAACAGCACTCAGAGGTCCTCAAACGCCAGTTTGTCCGCGCGCCCGGTTCGGCTTCGGGTCTTGAACGAAACGGCGGTCCAAGGCGCTGGTGGCGCTATTCCAAGCCGCAGCAGATGATCATAGGCATGGCCTGCCTGGTATTCGCGCTTGGTCTCGGCGTCAGCTTGCAGGCGCTGCTGACCAACCACAACGCCTCGGCTCAGGTGGCGGCCTTGTCCAAACAGGTAGACAACCAATCCGGCGGCTCCAATGGCGGCAGTTCGAGTTCGCTGCCCAGCACCACTAAACCGAGCAGCCAGGCCATCAGCAACTACGCGGTGGCGCCCGACTTACCGCGTTATCTCGATATTCCCAAACTTAATGTTCACGCCAGGGTGATGCAGGTCGGTGTCACGACTTCCGGCGCTCTCGGCACCCCCAATAATGTTTTCGATACGGCCTGGTACACCGGCAGCGCCAAACCGGGCCAGCCCGGCGCTACGCTTATCGACGGGCACGTTTCCAGCTGGACAACTCATGGAGTTTTTTACAACATTAAGCACCTGGTTAAAGGTGATAATATCCGAATCGTGCGCGGCGACGGCACGATTATCAATTACCAGGTAGTCAAGACCCAGGTCTACAATGCCGACAACGTTGACATGCAGGCGGCCATAACGCCGGTGACTCCTGGAAAGTCCGGCCTCAACCTGATTACGTGCACCGGCCAGGTCAAAAAAGGGACCAGCGAGTTTAATGAGCGGGTAATCGTGTTTGCCCAGCAGGTCTAGCGGCGCCAAACGGCCACCAACTATCTCATCTGTGAAACCGGCAAATCCGGCCACTCGGCCTTAAAGAGTTTTTAATAATCTGTGCATAAGTCGACCCATAATTGTGTTCAATTTTATTGCACTCCTATGCAACAGGGGCTACAATATAATCACGTCTTGTAGCACCTGCTTTTAGGCAGGGCATAAAAACAACACGCAAAACAAATCAAAATGGCAATCGAAAACAACGGCTTAGACGGGGTTAACCAGGGACTGGATTATGATTCCAGCCTGGAAACCGGCACCGGCTTGACGCCGCCGCCCCAAGATACGCCGCCGCAACCGCAAGGCCATGCCTTCCGGCGGTTCTTTAGCGTGCCTTACCACCGGGCTTTGCTGCTGACTAATGCCATCATCATCGCCATCATCCTGCTGATTGGCGGAACTTTCTTCCTGCTGTCGGCTCACTCCAAACAACCCTCGAACGATTCGACGGGCAACAAGCCGACCAGCTATGCCACCTCGTCTTTGCCCGTCCAAAACGTCCAGACCAACGAGCAGCTCCAGATCAGCGAAGCCAACCAACTGTCCATCAACGGCCAGGTGACTATCGGTGACACGCTGGTTTTGTCGCCGACCGCTACGCCGGCCAGCCCGGTCACCGGCCAGATATACTACAACCAGTCCAACAACACGCCGTACTACTACAACGGCAGCCAGTTCGTCAGCTTGGCACCGAACGCCGTGCCGCAACAGTACGTTTCTTCTCTGGGCGGCAGTGCCGGCGGCATAGGGGTCGGCAGCAGTTTAACGCTGTCAGGCAACCAGCTGAACGTGTCACCGGGTTTGCTGCAGACAATTTCGTCGCTGTCTTCGACTACCGGCAGCCTAAGCGGTCCGCGGGTTACCAGTCTGCAGGGTTTGACCGGCGCGGTCACCTTGTCGGCCGGTCCCGGCATCAGCCTAAACGGTACGACCATTGCCAGCAGCGGGGTGTTAAGCCTGGTTTCGGGTTCGGCCAGCATTGCCGTTAGCAACAACGGCAACGGCAATTACACCGTCAGCGAGACGCCAAACGCCGGCGTAACCTTGCTGAACGGTTTGGGCGGTGTCCTGGTCCTGGCCAACTCGGCCGGTTCCGGCAGTACCATAACCATCGACAACGCCGCAGCCGACGGGTCCACCAAAGGTATCGCTACTTTCAATTCGACTAACTTTACGGCCGCCGGCGGCGTGGTTAACACTATCCAGGACGTTGACATAGCGGCTACCCCGACGTTCGCCGGACTGACCGTCCAGGGGGCCGGCGGGCTGACAATCGGCCTTCCGGGTACGAATAACGGCCAGCTTAAACTGGCCAATTCGACCGGCAGCCAAGAGGTCGTCTTGCAAGGCCTGAACCCCAGCGGCATCGGCGGCAACGCGACTATCGACTTCCCGAGCATTGCCGGCGGCACCACCGATACGGTTTGTCTCTTCAGCCTGGGCAACTGTTCGGCGGCCGGCAACGGCGTGACCAGCCCTGGCGGCACCACCAACCAGGTCGCTAAGTTCACCGGCTCGAGGGTCGTCGGCGACTCCGGCATAACCGATGACGGCACCAACGTGACGATTGGCGGCGGAGAAGGACTGGTCGCCGGTACGATAACGGCTTCGACTTTGCAGAGTGCCGGTACGCTTAGCATTACCCCGGGCGCCAACCTAACCCTCGGTGCCTCCAACCACCAGTTCCTGCTGCAGGGCAACGGCGGTTCGACGCTGAGCGTCAGTTCCAGCGGCAATACGACGACGGTCGGGTTTGTCTTGCCGACCGCTAACCGGACAATTAACTTCCCGGATGAGTCAGGTACCGTCTGTTTGCAGAACTCGCCGAACTGCGGTTTCGCGGCCGGTGGCAGCGGCGTGACCTCCCTGAACGGCCTGACCGGCGTCCTGAGCATTGCCGATGCCACCGGTGCCGGTTCGACGGTCACCATCCAGGACGCTTCGACCAGCCAACTGGGCCTGGCCCAGTTTAACGCTTCCGACTTCACTGTCAGTTCCGGCGTAGTCGATACTATACAGGGGATTACGACCGGATCGAGCGTTCAATTCGGCAGCTTGACACTGGGCACTGGCGGCAATTTGAACGTATCCCCGACCGGCACGCTGTTCGTCGACACGATCAAGACCACGCTGACCGGCTCCGGCAATATCTCGATTTACTCCGATGGCGCCGGCAGCAATATAAACTTTTATACCGATGGCGGCGCTAACAGCTTCATGTTCCCGACCACCGGCGGTACCGGCCAAACTATCTGTACCAGCGGCATAACGTGTGCGTCGGGTGGCGGCCAGGCGGTCATTCTGGAGCCGGGCACCGGCAGCGGTACGGTCCAGACGGCCAGCTCCAACCGCACGGCCATCTGGGTCAACAAGGCTTCCGGCAGCGGCAACCTGATCGAGCTGCAGGATGGCGGCAATGACGCTTTCGTGATCGATAACGCCGGCAACACCACGATTACGACCGGATCCGTAACGAATAACTTCTCGGTCGGCGGTACGCTTGGCGTTAACACGATTACGCCGACCGGTTCGCTGACCATCGGCGCCACCAACCAGGCCTTCACGCTGCAGGGTAACAGCGGTTCGGTTATCACGGCTACCGGCGGCGGCGCGCTGACTTCGGTCGGCTTCGCTATCGGCAGCGGTCCGACGGCGCCGAATGGCAACGTCACCTACCAGTTCGAGAATGACAACAACGTTTCGCCCGGTACTTACACGGTTTGTACCACGGCCGGCAACTGCGCCGGTGTCGGCGGCAGTATTACCGGGACAGGTACGGCCGGCAAGCTGGCGGTCTTTACCGCGCCGGGTGCCATCGGCAGCTCGATCATAAGCGATAACGGCAGCGGTACGGTGACGGTCGGCGGCAATCTGGCCGTCGGTACGAGCGGCGCCAGCCAGTTATCGCTGGGCGTGGCCTCCGGCGCTGACGGCACGCTGGTGTTCAATAACTCCACCAACAATAACCTGGTGACAATCCAGGAGGCGGCTGCGCCGGCGGGCAACGTCACTATCAAACTGCCGAACCAGAGCGGTACGGTGGCCGTGTCGGCCACCGGGCCCCTGTCGCTTGACGCGACCACCGGGCAGCTGTCGTGCGCCACCTGTTTGACGAGTGGCGGCGGCGGGGCCGGCGGCGTCACCTCCCTGAACGGCCTGACCGGCGTCCTGAGCATTGCCGATGCCACCGGTGCCGGTTCGACGGTCACCATCCAGGACGCTTCGACCAGCCAACTGGGCCTGGCCCAGTTTAACGCTTCCGACTTCACTGTCAGTTCCGGCGTAGTCGATACTATACAGGGGATTACGACGACTTCCAGCCCGACGTTTAATAATCTGACGCTGCAGGGTGCCACCGGTTTGACTATCGGTAGCGCGACCAACCTGGGCCAGCTGATGTTCAAAGACGGCACGGCCGACGGCTTCACGTCCAAGTTCAGTCCGGCTACCCTTACCGGCAACCAAACGATTACCGTACCGAACGCCTCCGGCACGCTGGCGGTGTCGGCTTCCGGCAACCTAAGCCTGTCGGCGCTGGGGGCTTTGACGATTACCAACAGCCCGACCTTCAGTGGCAACTTGACTGTCCAGGGCTCCGGCGGCATAACCGTCGGTACCAACTCACAGCCCGGCAACTTGGTGCTTGAGGACGGCAACGGCGCCAGCAACCACACGGCCACGCTGCAGCCTTTCGCGACGCTCGGACAGGACACTGTCTACACCTTGCCGGACCCGGGCACGGGCACGGTTAACATCTGTCTTAGCACCGGTAACTGTGCCGGCGCCGGGGCAGGGGTCACGGCCAGCAGCCCGACCCAGAATTACGTACCTAAGTTCGGGGTCGGCAATGTTATCGCCAACTCCGAGCTATACGATAACGGCTTCGTCGGGGTAAACACCGTTACTAATAAGGGCCAGCTGTCGGTAGTCAGCGGCGGTGCGGGCGAGAGCAGCCTCTACGTCCAGCAGAGCGCGGCCAGCGCCACCGTTCCCGTCGCTATTATCCAGGGCGGTGCCACGCCCGGCGCCGGCGCCGACTTATTGGATTTGAAGACCAGCAGCTCGGTAGTCGCCAAGTTCGACAATGCCGGCAACCTGAGCAACACCGGTACTATTAGCGCCGGCACCGGTTTCCAGGTCAATGGCGCGGCGCCTTCGGGCGACTACCTGAGAGGCAACGGCACCAGTTATGTCGCCAGCGCGCTGCTGGCCGGCGACTTGAGCGGCACATTATTCAGTTTGCAAGCTAGCGGCGGCGCCAGCCAGGCGGTTGTTAGCGGCGGCACGGTTTCGATTCTGGCCGGCAGCAGCGGCAATTTGACGACAACCGCCAGTGCCACCGATACGGTGACTGTCGATATAGTTAATAATCCGACTTTCACAGGTGATGTTACGCTCAGCGGGTCGGGTACCGGGTTAAGTGTCACTAACTCAGCTACGATCGGTAACGGCCTGACCGTTTCGGCCGGCGGCGCCGCCATAACCGGCAACTCGACAATTAACGGTACGCTTGGTTCGCTGACCGGCCTGAGTTCGTCCGGCACGATTACGTTTAGCGGCCTGGGCACCGGTGTTCTACAGGCCACGTCGGGCGTGCTTAGTGCTTACGGCGGGGGCCTGGTCACCGGTATAGTCGATGGCGTGGGCACCAGCCACAGCGGCGCCATAACGATTAGCAACTCTACCTATACCGGCCCCAGCACGATTACGATTAACAATGCCAAAGCCGACGGCTCGACCAAGGGCATAGCGACCTTTAACGCGACCAACTTCCAGGATAACGGCTCCGGCGTCATCAATACCATCCAGGATATATCGAGCAGTTCGTCGCCGACCTTCAGCAACCTTAATGTTCAGGGCTCCACCGGTTTGACCGTCGGCGTGGCCGGCAGCACGGTCGGCAACCTCATCCTGGCCAATGCTACCAGCGGCCGTGAAGTTATCCTGCAGGGCGCCAACCCGACCCTCGGTACCGGCGGCAACGCCACGATTACCATACCGTCCATAGCCGGCGGCGGCAGCGATACGGTCTGTTTGCTGACACTGGGCAACTGTACGGGGGGAACGGTTAGCGTTTCCGGCAGCGCTACCGCCAACTACGTAACCAAATTCACCGGTACGGGTAACGCCATTTCTACTTCGCAGATTTTTGACAACGGTTCGTTTGTCGGTATTAACACAACAACCAACAGCGGCCAGCTATCGGTAGTCAGCGGCAGTACCGGCGAAAGCGGACTGTACGTCCAGGAAAGCGCGGCCAGCGCCACCGTACCGGTAGCCGTTATCCAGGGCGGTGCCATGCCCGGCGCCGGCGCCGACTTATTGGATTTGAAGACCAGCAGCGCCCTGGTCGCCAAGTTCGACAATGGCGGCAACCTGCAGTTCCAGCAGGCCAGCACGGTGAACATAGCTTCGGCCGCCACCGGCACCCAGCTGACCGTTAAAGGCGGGTCCGCCACAGCCAGTACCAACGCCGGCGGCAATCTATTGCTGGAGGGCGGTGCCGGTGCCAGTACCGGTGCCAGCGGCTCGGTTATCGTCCAGTCTAACGGTAATAACTCGACTACCGCTTTTGAAGTCCAAAACGCCGGCAGCCAAAACCTGCTCCAGGTCGATACCGTTAATAACGGCATCACCTTGAACGGCGGCAACAGCGGCGCTACCAACAGCTGGTCTACCAACGCCAACGCCTTGCCGACCGCCTTGGCTTGCTCGACTTCGGTCACCGCCAACGGCTACGTCTATCTCATCGGCGGCAACACCGCCGGTTGTGGCAGCGTCAGTGCCGTTTCCACCGTCTACTACGCCAAACTCAACGCCGACGGCAGCACCGGTACCTGGACAACTAACGCCAACGCTTTGCCGGCCGCCCGCAACTGTGCCACTTCGGTCACCGCCAACGGCTACGTTTACGTTATGGGCGGTGCCAGCGGTTCCAGCAGCTGTAACGGCACCGTCCAGTCGACCGTCTACTACGCCAAACTTAACAGTGACGGCAGCACCGGTGCCTGGACCACCGGTTCCAACCCGCTGCCGACGGCTCTAGCCTGTGCCACTTCGGTCACCGCCAACGGCTATGTCTACGTCATCGGCGGCGGCAGCGGCGCCAGTGGTTGTAACGGCACGGCCGTTTCTACCGTCTACTACGCCAAACTCAACGCCGACGGCAGCACCGGTGCCTGGACCACCAGCGCCAACCCGTTAACGGCCGCCCGCGCCTGTGCCACTTCGGTCACCGCCAACGGCTACGTTTACGTTATGGGCGGTGCCAGCGGCGCCTGCGGCGGCAGCGGCACCGTCCAGTCGACCGTCTACTACGCCCAGCTTAACAGCGACGGCAGTACCAGCGGCTGGACGACCAACGCCAACGCCTTGCCGGCCGCCCGCGCCTGCGGCAGTTCGGTTGCGGCCAACGGCTATGTCTACTTCCTGGGCGGCAGCAGCGGCACCGGCGGAGCCTGTAACCTCGGTACCGCCCAGGCCACCGTCTACTACGCCCAACTAAGCAACAACGGCAGTACTGGTACCTGGACGACCAACGCCAACGCCTTGCCGACTGCCGAAGCCTGCACCAGTTCCATCACGGTCAACGGCTACATTTATGTCATCGGCGGCAGCACTGGCAGCAACGTGTGTGGCAGTGGTACTGCCGCTTCCACCGTTTACTACGCGTCGTTGGCCCGGATTACGGTCAATGCTTCGCTTGACCTGGTCGGTCTGCAGGGCGGTAACCTGTCTAACCCCGGCGATCAAAGCACGGGCTCGGCCGGCGGTTCATTGACGGCCGGCAACGGCCTGTTCGTTGGCAGCTTGCAGGTACAGGGGCAAACCAGCCTGGCCCAGGGCTTAGCTGTCAACGGCAATGTGACGGCTAACGGCTCGGCTCTCTTCCAGGATAATACCAACTCGACGACTGCCTTCCAGATCCAGGGGTCGGCCGGGTCGGCCGCCGCCGTCCTAACGGCTGACACGGTTAACAGCCGCATCGGCGTGGATGTTACTTACGCGGCCATGGGCGCACCCACCCAAAACAACACCAGTACTGCGACTACCGGCGGCACCTTGGCCGCCACGACTTATTACTATAAGGTTACCGCCCTAGATGCCGCCGGCGGCGAGAGCCTGCCTTCGAACGAGAAAAGCCAAGTTACCACCGGTTCCACAAGTACGGTTACCCTTACCTGGACCTCGGTAACCGGCGCCGTCGCTTATAAGATTTACCGTGGTACCACGGCTCTGGGAGGTTCCGGCTCCGAGGTCTACCTGACCACGACTACCGGGACGGCCAGTGCAGGCAATCTTACGTATGTTGACACGGGTTCGGTTACTGCCGGCGCTGCCACGCCGCCAACTTCGAACACGGCTTATGTCGCCACTAACACTTCCAGTAGCAACCTGCAATTGAGCGTCGGCGGCATCGGTACCCCGACCGGCCAGCTATACGTAGCCGGCCTGCTGCCGGCCTCTACTATCGGTAGCGTGAGCACCGGCACTGCCGTACAGGGGGTATACGTCCAAGGCCGCTACGCCTACACTGTTAGCAGCGGCACCAACACCTTGCAAGTCATTGACGTATCCAGTCCCAATACTCCGGTCAGCGTCGGCAGTGCCGCTGTCGGCACGTCTCCCGGTGGCGTCTATGTCCAAGGCCGCTACGCTTACGTTACCGGTACGGGTACCAACCTCTTCTTGGTCTACGATGTTTCCAATCCGGCCAGTCCGGCCAAAGTCGCCAGCCTTTCCACGGGCGCCAGTTCGACGCCGGGTCCGCTCTACGTCTCCGGCCGCTACGCTTACGTGGCCGACACCGGTACCGATAATATTCAAATATTCGACATTTCCAACCCTCTGACTCCGGTCAGTGTTGCTACCATCTCTACAGGTGCCTCGACCGTTCCAAAATCAATTTACGTCCAAGGCCGCTACGCTTACGTAGTCGCCACCACCTCGACTTTTGAAGTCTTTGATGTTTCCAACCCGGCCAGCCCAGTTATGGTCAGCGATGTTTCGACCGGCAGCCAAAGTCCCGCCGCCGTCTACGTCCAAGGCCGCTACGCTTACGTATCCGGTTCTGCCAGCAGCGGCAACTTCCAGGTCTTTGATGTTTCCAACCCGGCCAGCCCGGTCATAGTAGGTAGTACCTTAATCGCCAGTAACTCCTTTACCGGAGCGGGGATTTACGTCCAAGGCCGCTACGCTTACGTAACCAGCGGTTACCCCGGCGTCAGCACGCCGGCTTTCTCCGCTGTCGACATCTCCGACCCGGTTGCGCCGCACGTAATCGGCACGACTATGACCACCAGTAGCACCTTTGCCCTAAAGACCGTCTATGTCCAAGGCCGTTACGCTTACGTAGGCGATAACGACGGGGGCACGCTGCAGATATTCGACTTGGGCGGCACCTACACGCAGGAGCTGCAGGCCGGCGGCATCGAGGCTAGCACCCTGCAGGTTGACTCTAACGCCTCGGTCGCCGGCGACGAGTCCATACAAGGCGGCTTGAGTCTGGGGGCTAACCTCCAGGTAGCCGGCAACGCCGGTATCAACGGCAACCTTAACCTGACTGCCAGCACTATCAGTACGCCTACCGCGCCGACGCTTACTTCCAGCGGCAGCGGCGGTACTCTGGCCGCCGCGACATATTACTATCAGCTGGCCGCCGTTGGCGCCGACGGTACTACCGCCGCCGTGGCTTCCAGTCCGGCCAGCGTTACGGATAGCGGCTCCACCAGTAAGAACACCTTGACCTGGTCGGCGGTGACGGGCGCCACGGCTTACATAGTTTACGAGTCGACCAACGGCACGACCTGGTTTTATAACGAAGTCACTTCCGGCACGACCTCGATAGTTGATAACGGCACTAACTTTACCTGGACAAACTCGGGCACGCCGCCGAGTACCTCGACGACCGGCGGTAACCTGACGGTTGGCGGTACGGTTCTGTTCCAAACCAAAGCCAACTCTACTACCGCTTTCCAAGTCCAAAACGCCGCCGGCAACAACTTCATCCAGGTAGATACCAACGGTGCCAACCTTTATCTTGGTAACACCGGCATCGCCAGCACGATCCAGGTCGGCAACACCACCGGGGCCGTTGCCCAGACTATCGATATCGGCAACAACGCCACCGCCAGCTCTTCGACAACCTTAGTCATCGGTTCGACTGTCGGTACCAGTCCGGTGACTGTCCAGTCCGGTACTTCCGGCACCACTTTCACGCCGGCCGGTGGCAGCTCCAACACCGGCGTGCTGGTAAAACCGGTGTCTAACACCACTGCCGCCTTCCAAGTCCAAAACACCAGTAACGCCGCCGTCCTGAACGTCGACGCGACTAACGGCACCACCACCCTGCAGGTGGCCACCGGCAACGACACGGCCACCCTTGGCGCCAACCTGGCCCCGACCAACTTCAGCACCGGCTGGACCGGCACCAACTGGACGCTCGCCAGCACCACTGCCGCCCACAACGCCCTGTCCGGCCACACCCAGGCCTTGTCGCCGACCACGCCCTTGGCCACCACCTCCGGCCAGGTCTACCAGATCAGCTACACCATCACCAACCCGACTACCGCCGGCACCAGCCTGACGGTGGCCCTGGGCAGCACTACCATAGCCTTCTACAACTTCGACGCTAACACGGCCGGCACCTACAGCTTCACCGACACCGTCATGGCGACCGCCCCCAGCAATAATGCCAACCTGACCTTCACGCCTGATGCCTCCGGCCTGTTCACCGGCACCATATCGGCCGTTTCGGTCCAACTGGTGACCCAAAGCACCCACCCGGCTCTGGTAGTCGACAACGCTTCCGGCAACCCCAACGTCCAGCTGCGGGCCAGTTCCGACACCCACAGCCTGCTCTTAGGCTTTGACGCCGGCGAATCCAACAGCAGCGGCACCAACAACACCGCCGTCGGTACCTATAGCTTGCAGGACAACGGCAGCGGTTCCTCCAACGTCGCCGTCGGTACCTTCGCTCTCCAGAATAACGCTTCCGGCAACGACAACAGCGCCTTGGGCTACGAGGCTCTCCAGTTCAACACTTCCGGCGGCCAGAACACGGCTATCGGCTACAATACTCTCAGCAGCAACACCACCGGCAGTTACAACGTGGCTGTCGGCAGCAACGGCCTGGCGTCCAACACCTTAGGCTACTCCAACACCGCCGTCGGCATAGCCACCTTGCAGAACAACACCACCGGCTCCGGCAACATAGCCCTGGGCAACAACACCTTGGAGAACAACACCACCGGCAACGGCAACATCGGCATCGGCGGCCTGGGCGATAACACTACCGGCAGTAACAACGTCGCTATCGGCGGCCTGGGCAGCAACAATGGTTACTCCAACGTCGCTGTTGGTACCTTCAGCCTATACAACAGCACCGGCGTCAGCAACGACACAGCCATCGGTTACCAGGCTTTGCAAAACGACGTCGGCGGCAGCTACAACGTCGGCCTGGGCTACGGCGCCAACGTGCTCAACGGCAGCCTGAACCTTAGCGGCGCCGACGCCATCGGGGCCGGCACTCAAGTCGGTGCCAGCAATACCACTATCCTGGGCTACGGCCTTGCCAACGGCGCCAACCAGGCCGTCGGCATCGGCACGTCCTTCGCCCCCAACGAACTGACGGTCAGCCCGCAGACTTACGGCACCAACGGCACCGTAGGCAGCGGCACGACCATCACCCAGGGCAGCGGCTCCGGTACGGTTACCGGCTCGGGAACGGCCTGGACTACCGGCATGGTCGGCGGTACCATCTACTACAGCGACGGCAGTACCGGCACGATCACGGCCGTAAGTTCGGGCACCAGCCTGACCAGCAGCAACACCACCGGCGGCTGGAGTTCGGCTACTTACAACATCGTCTGGGGCGGCTTCAACGTCAGCAACAGCGATACAGTGCTGCTGCAGCCGACTAGTAACTCTACTACGGCGTTTCAGATTAAGAACAACACCGGCGGTTTGCTGGTAGCGGCCGATACGACTAACATGACGCTGACCATAGACGGCCACATCATCACCGGCAACGGCAATGGCGCTACGACCACGGCCACGCTTAACGGTAACGCCGGTACGGGCGGCAGCCCGAGCTGTACCGTCAGCGGTGACGACACCAGCGGTCAGATTACCCTCAAGACGGGCAGCACCAGCGGTTGGGCGGCCGGCATCCAGTGTACGATTAACTTCGGCACCAGCTACGCCAGCGCGCCGCACCCGGTCCTGACCCCGGCCAGTAGCCAAGATGTCAGCGCCGTCAAACCGTACGTTACATCGGGCACGGGCAGTTTCACCGTCAGCTTCATCACCGCCGATAACGCCCAGCACACTTACGTCTGGAATTACTTCAACGCCCAATAACCGTCTGCTAGCGCTTAAAACCGCTCTCCGCCGCTGCAAATCATAGCTTAGTAAGGGAGTGCTTGGTATAATCGTAAGCAACATGCGTAAACCGCGCCACTGGAGACTATTACCAACTGTAACCGGGCTGATCCTGATGGCGGTCAGCTTGAGTCCGGCTAGCGCCGCTTCGGCTAACATATCCCACTCTTATTCGGCAACTGGTAATATCCCAAACGGCACTATCGTCAGTTTGGACCCGCAGCACTCCGGCTACGTCGAGCTGGCCAACACCTCCAACGACAGCCGGCTACTGGGAGTAGCGCTGCCCAGCGACCAATCACTATTAGCGGTTGACCCTAATAGCAGCAAGACCCAAGTGGCTATCAGCGGTACTGTCGACACCCTGGTGAGTACGGTCAATGGCAATATTAAAGTCGGCGACCAGGTAAGCGTATCACCGTTTAGCGGGGTAGGTATGGAAGCGGCGCCTGGCAGCCGGACGATCGGCATCGCCCAAACGGCCTTCACATCTAGTACTAGCCAGGCCACGACTGAACGGGTGAAAGATACGTCCGGCACGAACCAAGAAGTAAAAGTCGGCTACATCCGGCTCACGATAGCCATTAGCAGCAAAAACGGCGGACCCGGCACCGGCTCTCAGGCCAACTTCTTACAAAAGGTAGTCAAGTCATTAACTGGCCGCACCATTTCCACGATCCGCATATTGCTTAGCCTGGCGGTCGCTATTATCTCGTTGATTTCGTTGATCACACTCATTTACGCCTCGATTTACGGCAGCATTATCTCGATCGGCCGCAACCCTTTGGCCCAAAGCGCCGTTTTCCGAACGCTGGCTTCGGTTATGAGCATGGCTTTCCTGACTACGGCCATCGCTTGCGTGACGATTTACTATCTGTTGCGTTAGCCGGCTAAGACTGGTCCGCCTGCTGGTTACCGGCCGCCCCGCGTCCGGACCATGCTAATTATCAGTTCATTATTTCTTGGACTCCTGGTACAAGAGGGATACAATATACTTACGGCTGATAATACCAAAATAGTATTTACAGGGCCCGGCCCCTAACATAAACACCACAAACAAATGGCAGACCAAAACGAAAGCTTATCCCTTGTCTACGAAGGCTCCTCGGTCGACTCGAGCTTGGAGACGCAAAGCGAGCCCCAGTTTAAGGCTAACCCGCCGCCTGAATACGAACAGGCGCCCAGACGCCTGTCATCCAGACGCAACCGCCGCAAGCTGCTTATAGTCAATATCATCATACTCCTCCTTATTATCATAATAGGGCTGGTCAGCTTTTTCCTCTCTTCCGGCCCCAGGGCCACTAACGCCTCAACCAACCACAAGCTGGTTAGTTATGCCGCCTCTTCCTTGCCGGTCCAGAACATTCAGCCCAACCAGGCGCTCCAGGTTAGCGAAGCCAACCAGCTGTCCATCAACGGCCAGGTAACTATCGGTAACACCCTGGTCTTAGCCCCGACCGCTACCCCGACTACCCCGGTTACCGGTCAGATATATTACAACCAGTCTGACAATACGCCTTATTACTACGACGGTACGCGGTTTGTCAGTTTGGCGTCAGGAGCGGGATTGCAGACTACGGCCCAGAATGCCCCACAGCAGTTCGTGGCCTCCATTGGCGGCAGCAGCGGCTCTATCGGCATCGGCAGTGGGCTGGCTCTAAGTGGTGGCGAGCTGCTAGTGCGACTGCAGGCCGGTCCGGGCATAACGGTGAACGGTTCGACGGTCTCCAGTAGCGGGGTTATCAGCTTGACGGCCGGCAGCTCGAACGTGTTCATTACCCAGGACGGCAAGGGCAACTACACGGTCAGCGACCATATAGCCAACCTGATTACCGGCGGCGGTACTACCGGCCAAATTGCGCTTTTCAGCGGCAGCCAAGCCGTTGGCGATTCGATACTGGGACAAGCCGGCGCCAGCCTGACCGTCGCCGGTTCCTTCGTTGTCCAAAGCGCGGCGTCAGCCGCCTCACTGGCGGTCGCCAACGCTATTTCGGGTGGCACGCTTAGCGTAGCCGGCGGCAAACTGGCGGTGGACGGTTCTGGTAATCTGACCCTGCAATCGGGCAGCACGATTTATGCTAATAACCTGGTTCAAACTGACAGTACCCAGCCGGTATCGATTAACGCCGGTGCTAAGCAGCTTGAATTCACCGCCAACGGCATCAACTTCACGCTCCCTAGTTCCGGCGGATCGACGCAAGTAATCTGCACGACCGGTATCAGTTGCGCTTCCGGCGGCGGCCAGGCGATTCTGCTGGCACCCAATGACAGCGCTTCGCCGACGGCGCACCCAACCGCACAAACTAACACCGCCGGCGACTTACCGTCGATTTTTATCAATAACACCGGCGGGGCCAACCTGTTGGAGCTGCAAGGCGACGGCGCGGACACTTTTGTCGTCGGCCAAAGCGGTGACACGGTTATCGCCGGTACGCTCGCGGTCCAATCCGCCAATAGCCTGAGCCTCGGTACACCGGGGCCGGCCGGCAATAACGGTTCGGTCAGTTTTGCTAATGCCGCTGGCTTACATACCGTGACCTTGCAGGCACCAGTGACTGACCCGGCCAGTGATTTGATCTTTACTCTGCCGGCCAGCGACGGTGCCTCGGGTAATTGTATTAAAACTGATGGTAACGGCAATCTCAGCTTTGGTAGCTGTGCTAGCGGCAGCGGTGCCACGGCCATTGGAGCGATTGACTCTCAGTCTAAGTCGCTTAATGGTGGCGTTATAAGCGGAACTAACCTTTATTTACAGTCGGCTGACGCTAATTTCCCCGGCTTAATAACTACTGGTAGCCAGACTCTGGCCGGCGATAAGTCCTTTAACGGTGATATTACTCTGTCCGGCACCGGCACCGGCCTGAGCGTTACTAACTCGGTTACTATCGGCACTGGCCTGACTGTGGCTGCCGGAGGTTTGACTGTCAGTGCCGGCACGGTTACCTTCAGCGGGCTTAATACGGCGGGCATTGTTACTAATACGTCCGCTGGCGTACTGGGGACAGTTGCTATTATTGGAGTTGGTAACGGCGGCACCGGTGCAGGCAGCTTTACGTCCGACGGTATCTTGTATGGCAACTCCGGGGGTATTATCCAGGTTACCGGCGCGGCCGCTAGCTCTATACTGGCCACTAACGCCAGCGATTTGCCGGGCTTGACCCAGACCTTGCCGTCAGCTGTCCAAGGCAACATTACCGCTACTGGTGCTTTGGCCGCCGGTTCTATCGCTTCGACGTTTGGTAGTATCTCGACAGCCAGTAATATCCAGACCACGGCAACGGTCCAGGGTACCACGGTTACGGCTACGGGTGCTTTGCAAGGCAACTCCCTCAGTGTCAATGGCGGCGTG
The DNA here is from genome assembly GCA_963716945.1 of uncultured Candidatus Saccharibacteria bacterium. Classification (GTDB taxonomy): domain Bacteria; phylum Patescibacteriota; class Saccharimonadia; order Saccharimonadales; family UBA4665; genus DASRLG01. The sequence goes on from OY970322.1 coordinate 396,017, forward strand.
TTTGCTGTTAATAATACTGGGGCCATTACGGCCGCGACAGGTATCAGTTCTTCTGGCACGATCACCTTTAGCGGCCTGGGCACGGGCATACTGCAAGCCAGCGCCGGCGTGATCGGCCTTTATGGCGGCGGCCTGGTAGCCGGCGTGAAGGACGAGGCCGGAACCAGCCGCGGCGGTACTATAACCCTTAACAACGTCACGTTTGGGATCGGAGGGGCCGCCAGCACCCTTACGATCGACACCGCCGACGCCACGCATAACGGGCTAGTTACTAACGGCGTCCAAACTATTGCTGGAGCCAAGACGTTAAGCGCCAACTTGACGCTGCAAGCCAGCCCGACGGCCTTGACCATTAACGGGCCGCCCAGCGGTACCACGTCCCTGATCCAGCTTGGCTCGGCGCTTGGCACCGGCGTCGGCAGCAACATTAACTCCAACGGTACTTTCATCGGCCTTGACGCGGCTAGCGGCAGCAGCGCCGATTTACTGAATTTTCAGGCTAATGGTGTCAGCGACCTCCGGGTCGACAGTTCGGGCAATGTTTTTACGGCCGGAAACGTTACTGCCAGCGGCAGCCTCGCCGTCGTGTCGTCCAGCGGAAACACGGTCTCGTTACTAGCACCAAGCGGACTGGCCGCGGCTTCGACACTGACTTTGCCCAGCACTAACTATGGCAGCGCCGGCGACTGTCTCAAGCTGGCTTCCGGCAGCAGCGGCAATAACGGCGTTATAGATTTCGAAAACTGTCTCGGGGAACCCGGCGGTCCGCCGACCGGAGCGGCCGTAATACTGAACGCCGACCCGGTGGGTGGAACCGCCGGCCAGCAGCTCCAAGCGGCCTTTAACATTCAAAGCGCCGCTTACACGACCGGTAACGTCATCGAGGAGGGGCCGAGCGTTGCCGGGACGGCAGCTAACCTCTTGCAATTAGAGAATAACAGCGGCGTACAGACCTCGGCTTTCTGCCCCAACGGCAGCGAACTGTTGCTTAACCAGGCACCGAATACCTTTTGTTCGACCGCGAACGGTACCAGCGGCACGCCGTACGCCATAACGATCGGGACTGGTTCTAGCGCCCTGGCTGGCATTAACTTCGGCGGCGACAGCCAGATTTATCGTTCGGCCGCCAACACCTTCACCTTTGGGTCGGCAGCTTCGAGTCAAACGCTCCAGATATCGGCTAATACCACCAACGGCTCGCCGGGCGGCTCGCTGACAATCCAGGGCGGTGCCGCTACGGGCCTGGTCAGCGGCGGCAACATAGTCTTGCAGGTATCACCGCCGCCGACCGCCGGTACGATTAGAAACTTTATAACCGGCCTGCTAGGGGCCACCGACGTTGCCGAGGACGGTACTTACCTATGGTGGACTACTGGCAGTACCGTGGGCCGCGCGACCCTTAACGGAAGCAGTACGCCAACCCACATCATCCCGAACTATTTCACGCTTGAAACCAAGCTCAACTACCTCGCGAGCGACGGCAATTTCGTTTATATCTCGACTGGAGGTCGTACTATCGACAGGTTCACCATTACCAAAAATAATACTATCCCCACGTTTAGCCAAGGCAGTAACTACTGGCAAAATTATATCTGTTTGAGCAACGGGACCGTCAGTACCAGTAACGCTTCTTGCCCTAACGGCGGCGGCGACAACCTGCAAGGCCTGGCCTATGATTCTAGCAACAAAATCATGTACTGGGCGGACAGGAGTGAAATAGGCGACTACAACACGGTTACTCTGACAGCTACCAACAACTGGTTCGTCACGAGCGGTTTGAGCACTACCGGCTGTGGCAGCAACGGTTCCATGAACTCCGTGGGGGTCGATTCTATCAACAACATGATTTACTGGTTCTCGACGACCTGTACTGATATCGGCCAGGCCAATCTGCCCTCGGGCAATGCCGCGCCTACCAGCATCACGCCGGCCTGGTTTTCGCTTGTCGGCCAGGCCCAGGGCTCCCCATCCAGCATCCAGGGCTTGACTAGTGATGGAACTAACCTGTACTGGTCTAACATCAACAAAGACAGCATCGGCGACGTCAACATAGCCAGTGTCGCGGCGAACATGGCCAACCCGTCGAATCCGATCCTGGCTAACAGTAACCTGATATCCAATATCGGCTCGGGTACCGGCAATGGACCGCAGGGCATAGCCGTCAGCCTCACGCCTGGTTACCTGTATTGGACCCAACCAGTCGGGTCGCCGGGTTACATAGGCCGCGCCCTGGTATTAGCCACCCAGCCCAATCCCGAGCAGACGGTCTTTCAGCTAAGTGGTACCGACGGCTCGGCACAGTTTAAGGACGCCGTCGATACTACTTCTAGCTTCCAGGTGCAGGACGCTAACGGGGCCGCGGTCTTCAACGTCGATACTCTTGATAACGTCAGTAGCCTGGCCGGGCAATTCACGGCTGCCGGCGGCGTAACCGCCAGCGGCCTAAGCACACCGGCGGCGCCCACGATTACGCCGAACGTCCTCAATACCTGCTTGAGTTCCTCGACTACTTATACCTACGAGATCAGCGCTATTAACAGTAAGGGCGGTTCGACACCGGCCTCGGCCTTAGGTAGCACGACTTCGGGCTGCTCGTCGCTTGATACTGCGGGCGATAACATCAGCATTACCTGGACGGCCGTGCCGGGCGCTTACGGCTACAATGTTTACAGGGTAAGCAGCCCGTACACGGCTGGTTTGATCGGAACCGTGCTTACGGCTGGCGGCAGCCTATCCCTTACCGACACTGGCAACACCACACCGGTTATTTCCGCTACTGCGCCGCCAGTCAGCGACACCTCCGGCCAGCTGGCCACTTCTGGTGGCGGTGGTCTTTTGATCCAGGACGCCAGCAATACCAGCATTTTCAACGTTACTGCCGGCAGTACCTTGGCCGGGCTGGTCGCCAATGGCGATTTTGAGAGCCGCGGAACCGGGGGCTGGTTGGTGAAAAGTACCTCGTCTACCTCCACCACAGCTCTCTCAGCCGTTAATACCCAGGCGTGGGAAGGCCTTTATTCCATGAAAATAGCGGCTTCGGCCCTGGCCAATGACGGTGCCTACTACACCACCTCGTCGCCTATGGTTAGTTCGACGCAGTACACCTTGAGTTTTTACGCTAGAACCGGAAGCGGCACTATCAGTGACTTGGACGCCGGATACGAAGTGCAGGCGACGGCCACCGGGACGGGCACGGTGACTTCTACGGATACTAACTGTACCTTGTCAGCTAACTCCGTAAGCACGACCTGGACCCGATACACCTGTACGTTCACAACCGGCACTATAACCCAAAACGGCAGTACCACCAGCACGACCAATATCTATATTAATAAGACCGGCAGCTCGGCGGAAACGTTTTACGTCGACGCCGTGCAGCTCCAGACTGGCGGTTCGGCGACGGCTTTCAACAGCGGCAATACCATACAGATTAATGGAACTGTCAACACGGCCGTCCTCTTCCAGAACGGCCTTGATTCCACGACCGCCTTCCAGGTTCAGAACGCGGCCGGCACGAGCAAGGTATTTGACGTTGACACCTTAGACGGCCGAGTTGGCGTTGGCACCAATGCCCCGGGTAACTTATTGAGTATCGGCGCGTTGACGACGGCAGCCGGTACTTACCAGATAGCTGTCACTACCGGTGGCTCGGCTAATAGTGGTATTGTCGTCCAAACGGTGCTCGGGCAGAGCGGGGGGAACGTTTTCCAGGCCCAAGACTCGACTGGCGCTGCCCTAGCTACTATAGATTACCAAGGTAATTTGACGGTCAAGGCGGCGACCATTAACGGTACGCTAACGGTCAACGGCCATCTTATAACTGGGTCGGCAGCGCCCACGCTGCCTACCGCCCAGACCGCCGCCGGTAGTGCTAATGGCGGTACTTGCAGTATCAGCGCCGGTAATGACACCTCGGGCACGATTAGCGTTACGACCGGCAGCGCCGGCGTCACTACGGGAGCGTGGTGCACTTTTACCATTAGTTTCACTACGGCGCCGCGACCGGTGGTATCGGGTACTACCCAGGCTAGCGCCGCACTCCAGCCATATATGAGCGCGACGCCTACCGCCTTTAGCTTTGGCATAGCCGGCGGAACGCCCGGCACCAGTACCACTTACACCTTTAATTACTTCAATGCCCAATAGGCAAATTAAGCTTAAGCAAAAAAGGCTATACTGATGAGGAATATGCGTAAATACTTCAAATTCCTAGCCGGTCCCGCCAGCGTTCTGTTCCTGATTGGCTTAGCGGCTTCGGCGGCTGCCTCCGGCGTCCTAATCCAAAGCTACAATGCCGGCCCTTCGGTCCTGTCCGGCATGCTCGTCGAAACCGAAGCCCGCGACCAGTCTACCGTCGTTCCGCTGACTACCCAGGGCATCCGCGGTATGCTGGGGGTAGTCGTACCGGCCAACGACGCCGCCCTTGTCCTGTCGCCGCAATCCGCATCATCCCGCCAGGTCCTGGTGGCCGCCTCCGGCAATTACGGCGTACTGGTTAGCAACCAGGACGGTTCGGTCAAATCAGGCGACTACCTGACCATGTCGTCGTTACCTGGTATCGCCATGAAAGCCGCCAGCGACCAGTCCGAGGTTATCGGCCGCGCCGGCGGTGATTTCGATGGTGTTAATAACACCCTATCGACGGTATCGCTCAAACTTGCCGCCGGCCGTTCGGCAAAAGTCTCCATCGGCCAGGTGCCAGTCAGTGTCCGACTCGGTCCGAACCCCCTCTACCAGAAAAGTAACTTGCCGGGATTTTTGAGCCGGGCGGCCAGCGACGTTTCTAATAAACCGGGCTCGATCCGGATTTACCTTAGTTCGGCCGTCTTACTGGCTACGCTTATCATCAGCGGCGTGATGTTTTATGGCAGCGTCCGCAGCAGCATAACAGCCATCGGCCGCAACCCCCTGGCCAAGCGGGAAATCAGCCGTGACCTCGTCCAATCGGTTGCCGCCGGCCTGGTTATCTTCTTGGCTGGCATCCTGGCGGCCTACCTCATATTAATTTAGATCCGGGGCAAGATTAATCGACGACGAAATAATCGAAACCAAAAGACGTGCCGGCCGGCGGGGCGGTCGAGTCACAGACGGTGAAGTTGCTAGTGGTACGGTTGACATAATAACTTAAGCCGCCGGCACTAGAACCGACCGGCGTCAATAGGACATGCGGCGTGGCGTTGTACTTGGCTGTGAAATCAACGGTTATGAAACAGCCGGCCGCCGGGCCGCTGCCGGTATTGATAGTGATCGAACCGCTGGTATCGCTGCCCGACACGCTGGAAGTGCCGCCATTACCGAGGGCGCTGCCGTTGGTCCGGCCGGGCGTGCCGCCGCCGACGGTAATGTGGTGGGTCAGTACCAGGTCGCCGTTTAGCTGCAAACTGCCGGTAGTAAGTTGTGGTGCTGACAACGTTCCGCCGAAAGTTCCGCTGCCGCTAACCTGTAAGCTCTTAGCTATAGTGACCGCGCCTTGGAGGCTGGTGGTACCGGCGACGGCTAGGTTTTTGCTGACTTGGGCCTGGCCGAACTGGGCGCTGCCGGCAACCGTAACATCGTTTAGGCCCAAAGTGCCGCCGATTTGCAAGCCGCCGGCGACCTGCAAGTCTTGTCGCATCAGTACTTTACCGGCGAAAATGGCGCTGCTCTGGACATTCAGCACCTGGCTCGAATTACCGACCGTAGCGTCACTGTCGGCCAGTTGCTGGAGAGTGCTTTGGGATAAACTTTGGGACGAAACGCTGGAGCTGCCTGAATTATGCCTGCTATCGTTGTAGGCGACGAGAACGATCCCGGCCGCCACGGCCAATAATAATATGAACAGCAGGAAATAAATATTAACCCGCTTGGCTATGCCGCGGCGCTTCTTCTTGGGCGGCGGCGAGACCGAAGGCCCGGGCTCCAGGGTGGTTTCGGGCGGCGCCGGTTTGCCGTTGAGTTCGGGCGGGGGACTCTCCAGCGAAGCTTCCTGGGGGTCTGCTGCTAACGGTTCAGATCGGTCCGAGTCCATATGTTATTTATACAGTATAATCGAGGAAAAGCGTAAACGGTATAAACAACCCATGGCCCGACCGGAATACCAGTACAATCATTCTGACCATATCAGGCACCGCCGGCGCTACCGGCGGCGTTTCTTCGTGGCCGCCGTCTTTTTTATAGCCGCCATGGTCGCCGCCGGCGCGCTGGCTTACAATCTGTATAACCTTAGCCGCGTCACAACTAAGCCGGTCGGAGTTACTTATCATCAGACCATCGGCGGTCTTCAGGTCACGAAGTCGGCCTACTTCGAGTTCAGCGATACCCAGGCCTGGTCTTACGCGCCGGGCGACAGCACTGCCACCGAACTGACGTACTTATTATATGAAGGCGGCCTGCCAGTCCACTCGCTGACGGTTTATATTAACCAAACGCCTCTCAACAGCGACCTGGCGGTGACACGCGTCCTGCCGGTCCAAATCAAAAACGGCAACGCTTTGATGCTCGAAGGCGACATCTCCCAGCCCTGCAGCAGCTTGTACGGACCGTCCGATCCGAAGCGCATCAAACAGGTTTCGCTCGAAGGCACCGACTTCTTATGCGTGCCCGATTCGCCGCAATTCAGCACGGTGGTCGGGCAGGTCGGCGGCAATTACGACCTCAGCCTCAAGCGCGCCGACGGCCGGACCGCCAATTACATAATTATTTACCATAATCTGTCAGTGGACCCGGACCCTTCGCCTTTTGTTAGGATTATGAGGACTTTCCAGGCTTTGTAGCGCCGGCAGCCGGCCGGCCGGGCTGCTATAATTAAGCGTGATGAAGCGCTTAAGGCTGGGAGTTATATTAGGGCTGGTCGTGCTGCTCGGCACGCCGGCGGCTTTTGCCGCCCAGTCCAGTTCGCCCAATTACCAGGTCAACGAAGTCCAGTTCGATTCCGGCGGCCTGCTGAATGCCAGTTCGCCCAACTACCAGGCCCAGCAAAGCGCCGGCTCGAACGTCGCCGGCTCGGCCTGCGGCACTCTCTACTGTGCCGACAACGGCTTCTTGACCGGCAGCGACCCGTTTCTGCAAATGGTCGTCAACCCGGCCACAGTCAACCTGGGTACTCTAAGCTCAACCGGCACTGCTACAGGGTACGCGACCTTTAGTATCCGGGCCTACCTGGACAGCGGCTACATCATAGTCAGCATGAACAACCCGCCCACCGATAGCGAAGGCTCAACCCTGAGCGCCTTGTCCAGCCCGACGGCTTCCAGCGTCGGCACCGAGCAGTTCGGTATTAACTTAGTCCTCAACTCCACCGGTTGTGCCAATCCGGCCCCGGCCAATTACGGAGCTAACCCGTCGCTGGTACCCAGCAGCACCTTCGCCAACGGCATAGCTGCCCCCGGCTATAATACCTGCGGGTTATTTAAGTACCACAAGGGCGACACCATAGCCGAGAGCAACGGCAAGGGCTGGGGCGAAACCGATTACACCATTTCCTACATGGCAAATATTAATCCCGCCAGCAAAGCCGGCGTTTACAGCATGACTCAGGACCTGGTCGCCGTCGCTACTTATTAACTAATTATTAAATTGATTCTTAGTCTTGCTAATGCTAGTCTAGTATTGTAAAGAGCCTCGTGAGGGCACATTAACTGATACGAAATAAAGAGTGCGGCGGATGCGGCAACATTATATAAACATACTGGCTCAAACACGCAGAGGACTTCTGCTGCTGTCCGCCTGTTTGGTAGTCGCCGTCGGCCTGACTCCGATTATTAACGCCGGCAACGCCTCCGCCGCCCAGGTTAGCCAGCGTTCGCTGACTATCGGCAGCGGTTTGCCCAGCGCCTCAACCACTTATAACTTCAGTTTCGTACCTAATACCACCGCGGCTATCCAGGGCCTGAAATTCCAGGCCTGTACCGCGGCGATCGGTACTTGTACGGCGCCAACCGGTTTAAACTTTTCCAGCGCTGTGTTCAGTACCCTAACCGGAACTTGGACCACTGCCACGGCTTTCGCGGCTGATGCTACCGGCGCTAACGACTGTACCGCCAGTGCCAGCGTCCTCTGTGCCAAGCGTACGCAAGCTACCGCCGAGACGGGCGCTGCTGTCCGCGGATTGACATTTACGACCATCACCAACCCCAGCGGCGCCAGCTGTGCCACTGTCAACTGTACGTTCTTCGTGCGTATGACAACTTATAGTACCAATACCTATACGGTGGTCAGCACCGTCGACACCGGCACCGTAGCCAGCTCAACTATTCAAAGCCTGACTGTTAATGCCACGATTCAAGAGCAGCTAACTTTCTGCATCGGCGCCACCACGATTGATGACTCCAACACCACTACGCCGCCGGTTTGTAGCAGTATTAGCGGTACTTCCTTGAGCCTTGGCACGCTGACATCCGCCGATACTTCGGTGTCGCCGGTCTCGGTCGGCAATGGCGGCGACGGCAATAACGGCATCGCCGAACTTAGTACCAATGCCACGAACGGCGCCACGGTAACTTATGACGCCATCCAGCAAGCCGGCACCAACCACAAGGGCACTCTAAGGGTAGCCGGCGCCACCTGCAACGCCAGCGCCGGCATTACCAACGACCAGTGCATCAACGCTATCGGCACCACCCAGGCCACGATTACTGCCGGCACCGAAGCCTACGGTATGACGGTGGCCGCCGTCAACTGCAAAGCCACCACGGCCTACGCCTGCAGCTTCACCGGCGGCACCTACCACTTAATACGCGATACGCAGTACGACGGTACCGGCGGCAACACCTACCCGACCGACACCAACCTGGTCAGCGGTACCACCAACGCCGGCTACGCCTGGGACGAGACCGGCACGCCCGATACGATAGCCACTGCCAGCACTGTCGTCGACAAGGAAGCCCTGATCCTAAAATTCGCCGCCACCCCTAACATAGTCACGCCGGCCGGCACCTACACCGCCCAGGCCGACTTCGTCGCCACGCCGACATTCTAACCGGTATTTAGCGCTAGCTGTGGATAACTTTTGGTATTTGCATAATCTTTTTGTTGTTGCATCTAAGTACTTATGCTATATTGACGGGGAGAAGGCCCTTTAAGCCGCCAAATAATATAAAAATAATAATTAAATTATGATTAAAAAAATCCACACAATCAGTCGCCAAGCCCTAAATAGGGTTAACAGGGTCGTCCTGTTGACGTTAGCAATAGTTGTTACTGCAGGCCCGGTTATGCTTATCACCCAAACGGCCACGGCCGCCCAGATTACCAACCGTTCAGTGCTGATTTCAACGGCTCAACCCAGCGCCACGGCCACCTACACCATCGGTCTGGTGCCAGCCACCGCCGCTGCTATCCAGGGGCTAAAGCTGCAGGCCTGTACAACGGCTCTAGGTACCTGTACGGCGCCGACCGGTTTAAGCTTTTCCAGCGTGGGCGCTACCGGTACGGTAGCCGGGGCTTGGACGACTTCCACTAACTTCACTACCGGTGCCGGAACCAACGACTGTACGGCCAGTGCCAGCGTCATATGCGCCAACCGCACGGCGGCGGCCAACGAAACCGGTACGAGTGTTCGCACGGTAGCTTTCACGAACATCACCAACCCCAGCGGCGCCAGCTGTGCCACTGTCAACTGTACGTTCTTCATCCATATAACGACTTATAGTCTTAACACCTACACTGTGGGCAGCACGGTCGACACCGGCACGGTCGCCAGTTCGACCACCCAGCTCTTCACGGTTAACGCGGCGATTCAAGAGCAGCTAACTTTCTGCATCGGCGCCACCACGATTGATGACTCCAACACCACTACGCCGCCGGTTTGCAGCAGTATTAGCGGCACCTCGCTTAACTTGGGTACCTTGAACTCCGCCGATACTTCGGTGTCGCCGGTCTCGGTCGGCAATGGCGGCGACGGCAATAACGGCATCGCCGAACTTAGTACCAATGCCACCAACGGTACGACCGTGGCCTATGACGCGGTGCAGCAAGCCGGCACCAACCACAAGGGCACTCTAAGGGTAGCTGGCGCCACCTGCAACGCCAGTGCCGGCATTACCAACGACCAGTGCATCAACGCTATCGGTACGACCCAAACGGCCATCACGGCCGGCACCGAAGCCTACGGCATGACTATCGCCGCCGTCAACTGCAAGGCCACCACGGCCTATTCATGCAGCTTCACGGCTGGTACGTACAACCTGACCAGGAACGCCCAATATGACGGCACCGGCGGCAACACCTACCCGACCGACACCAACCTGGTCAGCGGTACCACCAACGCCGGCTACGCCTGGGACGAGACCGGAACCTCGGACACGATTGCCAGCTCGACAACTATCGTCGACAAGGAAGCCCTGATCCTAAAATTCGCCGCCACCCCTAACATAGTCACGCCGGCCGGCACCTACACCGCCCAGGCCGACTTCGTCGCCACGCCGACATTCTAACCGGCCTATGAGCCGCGCAAGCTTACGGACCGCCAGACTGGCAGCGGTGCTGATGCTTTGCTTGTCGCCTTACTTCTTTTGGCCGGGCCAGACGTCGGCTCTGCTGCTGACCCACCGTTCTGTCAGCTTATCGACGCCCGTGCCCTCGGCCACGGCTTCAGAAGCGTTTACGCTGACCCCCGGCTCCGGCTCGGCCGCCGGTTCGATAGTTTTTCAATACTGCACCAACTCGCCCCTTTTTGATCTGGCTTGCGTGCCGCCGGCCGGCCTGTCGCTCAGCGCGGCTGCCTTGAGCCAGCAGACAGGCAACACGGGCTTCAGCATAGACGCTGCCGATAGTACCGCTACGCGGCTGGTCATCAGCCGGGTGCCGGCAGCCATGTCGACCGCTCCCAGCAGCTATACTTTTGCCAATACGACCAATCCGTCAACCAGCAATGAAACGACCTATATTCGTATTAGCACCTACGCCTCTACCGATGGTACCGGCAGCTATATCGATAACGGGGCAGTGGCTTTCTCGACATCGGCCGGGTTGTCGGTCGGGGCTACCGTGCCGCCGTTTTTGAGCCTCTGCGTGGGCGTGACGGTAGCCACCGATTGCAGCCAGACTGCCGGCGATAGCGTGGATCTGGGGGTCTTAAGCGCCCAGGCCGCCCGGACCGGCACGTCCCAGTTTGCCGCCTCTACTAACAGCGGTACCGGCTATGCCGCCTATGTCCTGGGCACGACCATGACATCCGGGAATAACGTTATTCCGGCCGCGGCCCTGTCCGCCAGCCGTCCCGGAATCTCTGAGTTCGGTGTTAACTTACGCCAAAATACCAATCCGGCCGTCGGTTCCGACCCTGACGGGGCCGGCACGGCAACGCCGCTTAACGGCTTCGACACGCCTAACTTATTCAGCTTCGATCCGGGGGCGATGATAGCCGGTTCGGACACTTCGACGGCTTACAGCCGCATGACAGTATCCTATGTCACTAACGTGAATTCCGGCCAGCCGGCCGGCATCTATAGCACGACCTTGACCTACCTCGTCTCGGCCCAATTCTAAAAATACTTTATCTCACTAATATAAAATGATACACTTACGCTGATGAAGTTAACTAAGAGGGTAGCCGAGGCCGTGCTTTACTTAAAACGCCCCTTGTTAGGGCTGGGCCTTGCCCTAACCGTGGCCTTATCGACCGGCCTGACCGCCCAGGCCGCCACCACGCCCGCCGGCAGCGCCAGCGGCCTAAGCATATCGCCCCTCCGCCAGGAACTGACCCTCAAGCCCGGCCAAGCTGACGAGATCAGCATCACCCTCAAGAACATTACCGGCGGCCCTATAACCGCCAAGGTAGCCGTCCAGGATTTCGAATCCGACAACCTGACCGGCAACCCCAAGATTATCACCGACCCTAAGGCCAACAACCCGGCCAGCATCCGCAACTTCCTGGTCGGCCTTGGCAACATACCGCTGGCCACCGGCGAGCAGAAGACATTCACCATACCGGTCCAAGCCCCGGCTAATGCCGCGCCCGGCGCTTATTACGGCCTGATCGAGTACCAAGCCATACCTGTCAATAACTCCAACCAGGGCGGCAATAGCCAGGTGGGCCTGTCGGCCGCCGTCAGCCAGCTGGTCTTCATCACCGTACCCGGCAACATTACCCAGAGGATGGAGATCAACGGTATCCACGTTTACCGGGATAAACTCGGTACCAAAGAGGGCCTGTTCTTTACCAGCCCGCCGAAAACCGACGGCATAATGCTGACCAACCTCGGCAACGGTTTTGCCAAGCCCTTTGGCCGGATTAGCGTCCAAAACTCCAGCGGCAAGGAGATTTACGCCTATCAGCTCAACGGCGGTATAACCCCCGAACTGGTCCTGCCGCACAGCAGCCGCCTCTTCATTAACGGCATCAGTAACATCAAACGGCCGGGCCGCTACACGATAGTCGCCAACATCTCCTACGGCTCCGGTTCAGCCATCCTGACCGGCAAAAAGACCTTCTGGTACATCCCGGCCTGGCTGCCGGCCGCCGTCATCGTCGTCCTGGCCCTGCTGGCCGGCGCGGCCGTCCTGGCCCGCCGCCGTTACAAGCGCGGCCCCGGCCACCAATACCACCGTTAGGACATGAAAAACCATCGTGCCGCCGTCCGGTTGTTGAAACGAAGCGGACCGGCCATAGCCGGCCTCCTAATCGGCGGCCTGGTGCTGTTAGCGCCGCCTCGTCCGGCCGTAGCGGCAACCGTGCAAAATAACAGTGCCGTCGGCGTCCAGGGCGTCATCCCCAGCCCGCCGCCGAGCCGCGGCGGCACCATCGCCGTACCCGGTAACGGCGCCTCATTCACCAGCGGCACCATAACCGTCAGCGGCCTCTGTCCGACCGGCTTGCTGGTCAAAGTCTTCGACAATAACGTCTTCGTCGGCTCGGTTATCTGTTCCAACGGCAGCTACTCGCTGCAGATCAACCTCTTCAACGGCCAGAACGAGCTGGTGACGCGGGTTTACGACGCCCTTGACCAGCCGGGGCCCGATTCCGGCACGACCACCGTAACTTTCACCGATGCCCAGTTCGCCCAGTTCGGTACCCAGGTGACGCTGAGCAGCGTCTATGCCGAACGCGGTGCTGCCCCGGGAACGGAGTTGGACTGGCCGATCTTGCTGAGTGGCGGTAGCAGCCCTTATGCCCTCAGCGTTGACTGGGGTGACGGTTCGCCATCGGACCTGATGAGCCTCGTCAACACCGGCACAGTAACCATTAAGCATACTTATAAGTCGGCCGGAGTCTACAATGTCGTAGTCAAGGCGACCGACGCCAATGGCCAGGCGGCTTTTCTGCAGCTGGTCGGGCAGGCCACCGGCGCTATCCAGAGCAACAAAGGCGGCAGCAGTATCCTGGTCAAGAAGCAAGTTTTATGGTGGCCAACAACCTCTATGATACCGCTGATTTTCATCGCCTTTTGGATCGGCCGCAGTTATCAGATTCACGCTTTGCGTAAGAAGTTCGAAAGCGTAGATTAGGCCAACCGCCCAAAAACGTTCCAATCCTTGTGGATAACTTATAATAAATACGTGCATTAAATAATTTTTCATAATTATAACAACGATAAGAGGCAGTCTAATATCACAAATCTAGTAGTGATAATGGATTATTACAGATAAAATATTCAAGTTGGTATATAATTTACAACATTAAAAATTAAAACTCATATTATTTATTACAATAATGTTTGAGTATATTTATTATTCGCCAAGGGGTTGAATAGAGGCGGCAAAGGGTTGATACTTAATAACAGGGTAAAACATGAAGCGCCACCGGTGCCTCCCCTAAAAAAAACTACAAAAAACTAAAACAAAATGTACGAAACTGCTCCGCGAGGGCATATCGCGTCCGAACGTACCCATGGGCTACGGGCTAAGAGGGTAATTTTTGCCGTTGGTGGCAGCTTGCTGGCCCCGACGGTGTTTTTATATACGCGCGCGTACGCGCGTATTAACAAGCTGCGTACCCGCGGTTTCATTCTGGCCATTGTGGCGCTGGCCCTGTTAACTTCGGTCGGCCTGAGTTTGTTGAGGCCGGCCCAAACCGTTGCCGCCACTGACAGCAGTATCAACTTCCAGGCCCGGTTGGAAACCAACACCGGTGCGATCGTGCCTGACGGCTGGTACAACATTGAGTTCAAGATGTATAGCGTTTCCAGCGGCGGCAGCCCCGAGTGGACCGAAGACTACACTTGGAACAATGGCAGTGCCAACTGTACTACACCCGTTTTCCAGGCTACCGGCGACTGCCGCGTCAAGGTGGTTAACGGCTACCTGACGGTTAATCTGGGCTCGATTACCAGTTTCCCGGGCACGATTAACTGGGACCAGCAGCAGTGGGTGACGATGAACATCGGCGGTACCGGCGGCAGCGGTTCTTTCCCCGGCATCGGCGACGGCGAAATGAACCCCCGTTTGCAGCTAACCGGTGTACCGTACTCCTTCCGGTCAGGGCAGGCTGGCGGCTTGTTCGATCCGGCTGGCACTGGCGCGGCTCTAAGCTGGATTACCCAAACCGCCGCCAACGTGCTGCAGCTACCTAACGAAGGCGGAACATTGTGTATCGACGGTGACACTAGTGGTTGTGGTTTTGCTCCGGGTACCGGAGGCGCGGGTTATATCCAGAACCAGAATGCTTCGGCCCAAACTACCTCCAACTTCTGGATTAGCGGTAGCGGCCAGGCTACTACTTCGTTCATAGCGCCGACTTATACCGGGGGCGGCGCGGTCGCCGTATCCTCCGGGGGGACTAATACCAATTTGACCCTTACGGCCAACGGTACCGGGACGGCTAGCCTAGATACGGGGGCTAACGGCGGCACGGTATCCGTAGCTTTGACGGCCGGCACGTTAAACCTGGCAAATTCTGCCAGCGCCACGACTATTAACATCGGCAACACGTCCGGCGCTACCGGTATTACCGAGCGCGTCGGTACCGGCAACTACAGCCTGGACGGTGTCGCCGGCTCCACCTACAGCCTGGGCGCTTCCACGACCACGGGTACTATCCTAATTGGCGGCACGGCTCAGACCGGCAGCATCACCCTGGGCAGCTCTTCCGGCACTAACTCCGTCCTAATAGGCAACGGTGCCGGGGCTACGACCGTCAACATCGCCAACACCGAAACCGGCGGTGCCGTCAACATCGGTACGGCTATGACTACCGGCACGGTCTCCATTGGCGGTACCGGCGCCCAGACTGGCACCATTAGCCTGGGTATCGGTACCGGCGTCCAGACGATTAACCTGGCCACTGGCGGTACCGGCGCCAAGACCGTCACGGTCGGTTCGGCCGCTTCCACTTCGTCATTACTGCTACAATCCGGTACCGGCAACTTGTCCCTGCAGACCCAGGGCACCGGCACCTTAGGCGTTGGCAACAATGCCGTGGCGCAGAACCTGGCCATCGGCAATGCTACGGGGGCTACGACCGTGTCGGTCCTATGCGGTACGGGCATCTGTGGCTTCGGGAATAACGCTACCAGCCATAGTACTAGTATCGGGTCCGGTACAGGTGTTAGCGCTTTGACTCTTCAGGGCGGCACCGGTGGCGCCTCACTGGATTCTGGCACGGGCAGCATAACAATCGGTAACAGTGCCAACAACAAGACCATCACAATCGGTGCCAGTGGGAGCACGGCCAATACTACGACCGTCAATATCGCTACTTCTACAGGTGCCTCTCAGACGGTCAATATCGGCTCGAACTCTGGCACCAGTCCCGTCACCATAGGTAGCGGCACCAGCGGTATCACGCTTAACCCGTCAGGCGGCAGTTCCAACCAGGGCGTCCTGGTCAAGCCTGACGCCGACACGACCGCTGCCTTCCAGATTCAAAGGGCCGGCAGTAGCACCGACCTGCTCAACGCCGATACTGCCAATATGACGCTGACTGTCCAAGCCGGCAACGACACGGCCACCCTTGGCGCCAACCTGGCCCCGACCAACTTCAGCACCGGCTGGACCGGCACCAACTGGACGCTCGCCAGCACCACTGCCGCCCACAACGCCCTGTCCGGCCACACCCAGGCCTTGTCGCCGACCACGCCCTTGGCCACCACCTCCGGCCAGGTCTACCAGATCAGCTACACCATCACCAACCCGACTACCGCCGGCACCAGCCTGACGGTGGCCCTGGGCAGCACTACCATAGCCTTCTACAACTTCGACGCTAACACGGCCGGCACCTACAGCTTCACCGACACCGTCATGGCGACCGCCCCCAGCAATAATGCCAACCTGACCTTCACGCCTGATGCCTCCGGCCTGTTCACCGGCACCATATCGGCCGTTTCGGTCCAACTGGTGACCCAGAACACTGACCCAGTTCTAGTAGTTAACAACGCCTCTGCCGTTGACGACCTAGAAGTCCGGGCCAGCAGCAGTACTACCAACCTCTTCGTCGGTCTCAGTGCGGGAGCGTCAAACGCCACCGGTATCGACAATCTGGCGCTGGGCAACAACGCTTTCCAGTACAACACTGGCGGCAGTACCAACCTGGCTATTGGCGCTGATGCCCTCCAGTACAACACCACCGGCAACGACAACAGCGCCTTGGGCTACGAGGCTCTCCAGTTCAACACTTCCGGCGGCCAGAACACGGCCCTGGGTTCCGGCGCTCTCAGCGACAATACGATCGGCAGTTACAACGTGGCTGTAGGCGGCAACTCGCTCCAGTACAACAGTTCGGGCTACTCCAACACCGCCGTCGGCATAGCCACCTTGCAGAACAACACCACCGGCTCCGGCAACTTGGCCATCGGCAATAACGCCCTTGGCGGCAACACCACCGGCAACAACAACATCGGCATCGGTGGCCTGGGCGTCAACAGCACCGGTTCGTTTAACGTCGGCATCGGCAGCTTGCGCGAGAACAACGGCAACGCCAACGTCGGCATCGGCGTCTTCAGCCTATACAACAGCACCGGCGTCAGCAACGACACAGCCATCGGTTACCAGGCTTTGCAAAACGACGTCGGCGGCAGCTACAACGTCGGCCTGGGCTACGGCGCCAACGTGCTCAACGGCAGCCTGAACCTTAGCGGCGCCGACGCCATCGGGGCCGGCACTCAAGTCGGTGCCAGCAATACCACTATCCTGGGCTACGGCCTTGCCAACGGCGCCAACCAGGCCGTCGGCATCGGCACGTCCTTCGCCCCCAACGAACTGACGGTCAGCCCGCAGACTTACGGCACCAACGGCACCGTAGGCAGCGGCACGACCATCACCCAGGGCAGCGGCTCCGGTACGGTTACCGGCTCGGGAACGGCCTGGACTACCGGCATGGTCGGCGGTACCATCTACTACAGCGACGGCAGTACCGGCACGATCACGGCCGTAAGTTCGGGCACCAGCCTGACCAGCAGCAACACCACCGGCGGCTGGAGTTCGGCTACTTACAACATCGTCTGGGGCGGCTTCAACGTCAGCAACAGCGATACAGTGCTGCTGCAGCCGACTAGTAACTCCAATAAGGCGTTTCAGGTACAAAACAATCTAGGCACGACACTCTTAAACGTAGATACGTCCGGTAATACTCTTAGTCTCGGCGTCACTGGCAGTACGGCTATCGCCAGTACGATAAACATTGCCAACACCACCGGCAACGCCACCCAAACCATCAACATCGGTGCCACGAATGCTGCCGGCAACACCGTCCTGATACAGGGAGGTACAGGTACGGGTGTTTCTCTCCAGGTAGCGGCCAGCGGGACGATTGCGGTCGGCACAACAGTTCAAACCAGCACTCTAGATCTTGGCAACACCAGCGCCTCCTCTACAACCCTGATTAATGGCGGCACCGGCGCCAGCGCCATATCCTTACAAGCCGGTGCCGGCGGAACGATCTTGCTTGGCACAAGCGGCTCTACGGCCAACGCGACTACTGTAGATATAGCTAACACCACCGGCAACGCCACCCAAACCATCAACATCGGTGCCACAAATGCTGCCGGCAACACCGTCCTGATACAGGGCGGTACAGGTACAGGCGTCTCCATCCAGGTCGCCGGTACGGGCACAATTGCTATTGGTACTACCAACGCCGACACCGTCAGCCTCGGTGCTGTTGGCAGTACAGCCAATGCCACTACCGTCAACATTGCTAACACTACTGGTGCTGCTATCCAGACGGTTAACCTAGGTTCGCTCTCCAGCACTTCGCTTACTAAGATCCAAGGTGGTACCAGTGCTTCGGCTATAATCTTGCAATCAGGTAACGGGAGCACGATTACAATAGGCAGCCAGACTGCCAGCACCACTAACGCCATAATTATAGGTGCTTCCGCGGCTACTGCGAACGCCGACAACATAAGCATTGATAACACCAGCGGTACCAATGCCGGCACTATCACCATCGGCGGCAGCGGCACTGCCACAGGTGCCATAACGCTTGGCCAGTCCACCGGCTCCCAAACGGTTAATGTCGGTGTTGGTGCACCCGCAGCGGGAGCAACTCAAACAATTAAGATAGGTACGACTGTTTCTGCTACTACCGGCACTACTGCGATTACGATTGGCGGCACTAGTACAACCACAAACGGCGCCACTAGCGTTAGTATCCTGGCCGGCAACCACTCCGGCTCGACTGTCGCTAATGGTTCCAGGACTACTACCGACACGGACTCTACGGGTATCAAAGTATCGCTTGGTGATATGACAAGTAGTATTGGACTCTGTATTGGTGGCTTGCTTACCGGGGTGGCCCCAACTTCCGGTACTGCCTACGAGCTAGTTGACTGTAATAATACTCCCACCGCTGACTATGCCGAGGAATATCCGGTCGCGGCAGGTGTAGGCGTTGGCGATGTCGTAGCTACCGGCACCCAAATGGTTAACACATATGATACTGATGGTCCTAACGGGTCGGTTGACTGGAGTACAGTGAAAGGCCAGATTACCCAGCTAGTTCAATCTGATCAGGCTTACCAGTCGAACGCTATCGGTATTGTTTCGGATAACAACTCCGATTTCAGCTCTACTGGTTACAATATCAAGGCTGAAGACAACCCCATGTCCGTCGCCTTAAACGGCCGTGTTCCGGTGAATGTTACTACTGAGAATGGACCAATTGAACCTGGTGATTATCTAACTACTTCGGCTACTATTCCAGGCTATGCCATGAAAGCCACCCAAGCTGGCTATGTTATTGGCCGCGCTTTGAGCTCATACGACGGTTCCGGACCGGGTCAAGTAATGGTCTTCGTCGGTGATGGCTACTATCCTGGACCTGATGCCAGCAGCTACCTGCAACAAGACAGTGACGCTAACCTGGCAAGCCTTTCTGTAAACGGGAACACACTACTTTCTAACCTAGACGTAACCGGCGACAGTACCCTAAGCGATCTAAACGTCAGCGGACCCACAACCCTGAATGGCCTGACCGTAACCGGCGACGCCAACGTCCAGGGCAACCTGACGGTAGCAGGCAACGCCACGATCGGCGGCTCGCTAACCGTAACCGGCCTGACCAGTGTGGCGGACCTGGAGGTCAGCGGCCACATAATTACCTCGGGCGGGGAACCGACGTCCCAGATTCAGGCCGCGGCCGGCAGCGACGCGGTTGTCAGCATCGCCGGCACCGATACCACCGGCACGATAAGCATTACCACCGGTAGCAACCCGACATCCGGCTCGCTAGCCGATATCCTCTTCAGCAAAGCCTACGGCGCCGCGCCGCACATAGTCCTCAGCCCGTCCAATAACAATGCCGCCGGCCTGCGCTACTTCAAGGGCACGACGACCACCAACGACTTCATGTTCAACGTCATCGACAACCCGGCCCCGAACACGACCTACCAGTACGACTACTTCATTGGCCAGTAGAAGTAGAAAACCGAGGAATGATTTTAATCATATCCACGCTTACCCTTTGATTCTATAATTCAAGACATAATTAGTAGTTAACGGGGGAGTGCAGCATGAAAAAGTCTTTTCGGGGAAAGCTAGGCCTGTTCATGGTTATAGTATTGGCGGTTGTAGGCGGTGGTTTAACCGATTCTATAGTTAGGGCTGCCATACCTGATAGCAACGGAGTGATACATGCTTGTTATACGACCGGAGTCCTAGCTAAGGTAAAGATTATAGACAGTGCTACTCAAAGCTGTGGTCCTCTAGAAACACCGATTAGCTGGAGCCAAAGCGGCGGTTCATCTACTGCCTTAGTAAGCTTAAATGATGACGGTACTCTTAACACGCAGTACTCCAGAGGAGTCTCGAGCATTAAGCTTGTAAGAGATGGCACAAATCAAACCTATAATGTGTGTTTCGACCTTACTAGTCCACCGGTATGGGGCACAAGTAGTGGCGGAGGCTATGAATACGTTACCTCAAGCAGTATCCCTACTGATGTATCACAGGTATCTCAGCTCTGTGGCGCAGGATATAATGCAGTAAGTACTTCTTGGGGAGACCCATCAGTTAACCCATACTCTTCCCCATACTCCTCAATACGATATATATTCTGGAATTAGGAAGTGGGGACGGGTTTATCCACTCGAAAGCCCAGATTTAACCAATGTATTAGATGCCAAACCGTAGCAAGTTTGACATCAATAAATGCTTGACCGCCTCTGTTAAGTTTGGTAAGATAGTTACTGGCTTGAGTTTAGGTCAGGGCTAGTCAGTCACCTAAGCGGCAAGAAGAGCTAAACGTAAACTCAAGCCTCCAAGGATTCAGATGGGCGTACGTTTGTATGTACGCCAACATCAATAGGACAATCCAGCTTGAGTTTCGCAACTTAAAAATTTGGCAACGGATCATCTAAATTGAACCTTTAAGATGATCCAAGTAAAGATAAGCAATTAAGCGAATTGCCCGGTGTATATGGCACCGCAAGCAATTTGCTATTTAAGACAAACGGCTATGGTTCTCACGGGTAGCGATACCTGTTAGACACCAATAACCAGTCAATTGCACCGGTCTAGAACGACTCCTCACCGAGCCCGTTTTAGACCAATCGTAAAAAGTTACTCAAGCGCGCACAACGGATGCCTTGACGTAAGATACCGACGAAGGACGTGATGAGCTGCGATAAGCTCCGGGGATCAGCCCAATATGATTTGATCCGGAGATGTCCGAATGGGGAAACCCCGCCAGAGTTATGTCTGGTGGCGCCTGTCTGAATATATAGGACGGAGACGCGGTAAGCAGGGGAACTGAAACATCTTAGTACCCTGAGGAAGAGAAAATAACCAATGATTCCGTAAGTAGTGGCGAGCGAACGCGGAAGAGCCCAAACCTTTATGACTTTTGCCTGGCAATTTATTGCCTAGCAAATAAGTTGTTAGACGAATGTTATATGGGGGTTGTGACCAGTAAATAACCTTTTGCGGGAGACAGATTTCGATCTGTTACCTGCATAAGGCGGCCAGTGCTAACACCAGCTGGCATAAAGTAAAAAATTCGTAATGCGAGTAGAAGCAGTTGGAAAGCTGCGCCAGAGACGGTGATAGCCCGGTATACCAAGTTTTACGAACTTTATCATTTACTGTGTCGAGTAGGTCGGGACACGTGAAACCCTGACTGAATCCGGAAGGTCCACCTTCCAAGGCTAAATATATCTTACGATCGATAGTGTACAAGTACCGTGAGGGAAAGGTTAAAAGAACCCCGGAAGGGGAGTGAAATAGATCCTGAAATTGTGTGCGTACAAGGAGTTGGAGCCGATTTATCGGTGACAGCGTGCTTTTTGTAGAACGATCCAGCGAGTTATTTGCTGCTGCAAGCTTAAGGCATTTGCCGGAGGCGTAGTGAAAGCGAGGCTGAATAGGCCGATTAGTAGTAGTGAATAGACCCGAAACCAGGTGACCTAACCATGGGCAGGTTGAAGCGCAGGTAAAACTGCGTGGAGGACCGAACCGCAGCATGTTTCAAAATGCCCGGATGACCTGTGGTTAGAGGTGAAATGCCAATCGAACCTGGAGATAGCTGGTTCTCCTCGAAATAGCTTTAGGGCTAGCGTCGTACGGTAGCAGGTAGGGGTAGAGCTCTGTTTCGGACTGGGGGTCGTAAGATTACCCACCCTTGACAAACTACGAATACTATCTGTGGAACTACGGCAGTTAGAACGGCGGGGCTAAGCTCGTCGCTCAAAAGGGAAACAGCCCAGACCTCCAGCTAAGGTCCCTAAATTTACACTAAGTGGGAAACGAGGTGAGATTTCTTCAACAACGAGGATGTTGGCTTAGAAGCAGCCATTCATTTAAAGAGTGCGTAACAGCTCACTCGTCAAGAGATCTCGCGCGGAAAATGTAACGGGGCTCAAGTGTAGTACCGAAGCTGAGGATGCTGCAGCAATGTGGCGTGGTAGAGGAGCGTTGATAGGGCATTGAAGTCGGACTGCGAGGTCCGGTGGAGCGCTATCAAGTGAGAATGCTGGAATGAGTAACCATAAGGCAGGTGAGAATCCTGCCCACCGAAAGAGCAAGGTTTCCTGGGCCACGGTAATCGTCCCAGGGTTAGTCGGTCCTAAGCCGAGGCGCGTAGCGTAGGCGATGGACAACGGGTTAATATTCCCGTACTAGTGATGAATTGTTTGGCGTGCGCGGTATATTAGCCGGAGCGGATTCATGGTTATATCCGTCTAAGTAGGAGAAACACCTACGAATGAAAGAACTTTATTGTTCGATTCCGGTAACAGTACTGACTAGAAAAGCTACCAAACGCGTGTTCATGACTATCCGTACCGCAAACCGACACAGGTGCTCAGGTCGAGAAGACCAAGGTGTACGAGTGATTCTTCGTCAAGGAACTCGGCAAACAAGCGGCCGTAACTTCGGAATAAGGCCTGCCCCCGCATGATGCGCATAATCAACCGCGTATCACTGTTTATGCGAACTTCGTTCGCGGTAAACATTGTGCCCGTCATGCGGGGGCCGCAGCTAAGGAACCCATGCAACTGTTTACCAAAAACATAGGTCTGTGCTAACACGAAAGTGGATGTATACGGGCTGACGCCTGCCCGGTGCCGGAAGGTTAAGGTAAGAGGTTTACGCTTCGAACTGAAGCCCCGGTGAACGGCGGCGGTAACTATAACCGTCCTAAGGTAGCGAAATTCCTTGTCAGGTAAGTTCTGACCTGCACGAATGGCGTAATGATATGGGTACTGTCTCGACGAAGAGCTCGGTGAAAGTGCATTGACGGTAAAGATGCCGTCTGTCCGCAGCAGGACGAAAAGACCCCGTGCAGCTTTACTACAGCTTGGCATTGAGCCGGGTTATATCATGTGTAGCATAGGTGGGAGACTTTGAAGCTGAGGCGCTAGCCTCGGTGGAGTCACCAGTGAAATACCACCCTTGATATGATCTTGTTCTTACCAGGACCACAATCTGTTCATGATTGAGAGTAAGCGGGCGATTCGAATGAAATTCATAAGGAAAACGTAGTGCGTCACTTGTTTTCCCGTTGAATTTCATTCGGGTCGCCCCAACTCAAATATCGTGGCTGGATTCTGGTTCTGGGACCGTGTCTGGTGGGTAGTTTAACTGGGGCGGTTGCCTCCTAAAGAGTATCGGAGGCGTTCAAAGGTTAGCTAACTACGGATGGAAATCGTAGTGATAGTGTATACGCATAAGCTAGCTTGACTGTGAGGGCTACAACCCAAGCAGGGACGAAAGTCGGAGTAAGTTTTCCGCTGTCAGTACATTTGTACAAGAGTGTGGTATCGGCAGCGCTTTCGGATAAAAGTTACGCCGGGGATAACAGGCTTATAGCGCCCAATAGTTCACATAGACGGCGCTGTTTGGCACCTCGATGTCGGCTCATCTCATCCTGGAGGGGGAGCACCTTCCAAGGGTCGGGCTGTTCGCCCGTTAAAGAGGTACGTGAGCTGGGTTCAGAACGTCGTGAGACAGTTCGGTTTATATCCGCTGTGGACGATAGGAAATTTGAGAGGACTTGACCCTAGTACGAGAGGACCGGGTTGAACGCACCGCTGGTGTATCAATTGTTCCACCAGGAGCATTGTTGAGTAGCTATCGTGCGGCAAAGAGAAGCGCTGAAAGCATATTAAGCGCGAAACTGACCTCAAGATTAGATTTCCCTATGGAGCCCCCTGATAGACGATCAGGTTGATAGGCGCAAGGTGTAAGCATGGCAACATGTGCAGCCGAAGCGTACTAATAGGGCCATTGACTTTTTACGACCTTTGATTCGCTTCGTTTACGGAGTTGGATCAAAGGTAGCAATTGGCTGGTTATTGGTGTTTAGCACCGATTACAGTCGTTTGTCTTAATTGGCATATTTCAAACATTTGAACTACGGCCTAAACACGGCCTACGTCCAAACGTTTGAAAACGCCGCGTGAGCTGATCTTTAAGCCGTGATTTTGTAATCAATGGACACCGATCAGGCGTCTCATCTACGGAGAGACGACCTGATTGGTGCCCATAGCCCGAGGGCAACACCTGTTCCCATGCCGAACACAGCAGTTAAGCCTCGGAGCGGTTACAATACTTGGGGTCCACCCCTGGGAAAATAGCACGGTGCCAAATTTTGAAGAAGACTTCCGAAAGGAGGTCTTTTTCTTTTTTGAGGGGGTCTTATTGATACCTAATAATTCCGCGCCGGCAGGCGGGCCTGCAGGTCGTCGAAGGCCGCTTGGCTGACTTCGCCCATGGGGTAGGCGCCGGTGGCTACGTCCCTGACCGTAGTCGCCAGCCAGCGGTGTGTCAAGGCGGCCCCGGCCGCCGGGGCCGGCTCGGCCATATGGGGGACGTGCGCTATCTGCCGGAATACGAGCGAGCCGGCCCCGAAGCCGTCGGCGTAAACCGGGCTGAAGGGGAAGTATTGGGCCAGGTCGCCGCGTTCGCCGAAAAACCCCGGGCCGCCGTAGCCCTCCGGTTCGAATTGGCCCAAGGTTAAACAGATGACAGGGTCGCTGTCATTAGGGAAGCGGTCCAGCCGCCCGAACGAGGTTATGTGGTGCCGGCGATGGTGGTGGGTTTCCCTGGAGGCCGCGATTCCCATAGCGTGGGCAGTCCGGGTTACCGCGTCCGACGCCTCGTGGCAGGCTTGGGAGCGGTGGATTGAGGCCGGTTTCTTGTTGCCGGGCTCCGCCAGGCCCAGCAGGGCCATCGTTTCCAGCAGCGCGTAAGCCTTAGCCATAATCTCGGCGGCGGCATCGTGATCGTTGACACCGATGGTTGTCTCGCTCATGGCCGTGAATTGTAGCAGTTGCGGCGGCTGCCAACAACCCGAAATTTTATTGACATGAGCGGGTTAGCGTGGTATCATAAGCATGATTTCGAAAGAAATTAAGAGGGTTTTTGCCCGTTCGCGGGCAGGAGCCTTTTTTATTTCCTCGAGAGGCTAATAAAGTAAGGGAGTAACCACAATGGCAGGAACTAAAGCTGGCGGCCGTGCCGCCGCCGCAACCAACAAGACCAAATATGGCGCGGATTTCTACGCCAAGATTGGTGCCAAGGGCGGTAGGCTCGGCCGGACCGGTGGCTTCTACGCCAACCGCGAACTGGCCCGAGCAGCCGGTGCCAAGGGCGGCCGCATCTCGCGGCGCACCAAGAAAAGCGCCTAAGCCTGAGGCTTAAGGACCTTTTTGCGACAAGCCCCCGCTTGAGCGGGGGCTTGTTGTTTGGCGAGGGTTTAGAGGGCGGCGGCCGAAGTTTGCGGCACGTCTTTACGGCGGCGGTAGGCCCGGCAGAAGCGGCTGGCCGTCACCCGCCAGGTGGTGTGGCAATTAAAACAACGATAATGGATAAAATCCCCCTGTTGGAGACATTTGGTAGAGCAGGTCGGGCAGATGCTGCGTTTGTACAGCCAATCGCGGTAGGTGTCGAGACAATCCTGGATATGGTCTTCGTCAATCGCCAGGCCCAAGCCGGCCGCCAGGCCGCGGGCTTTCTCCCAGGCGGCAACTTCCAGTTTGAGCAATTCGAAATCGGCCTTGTAGCTGCGGTGGTCGAGCAGGGCGTGGCCGGTTTCGTGCAGCAGTGACCAGACGGCGCGTTGGCCGCCGGCCTCGGCCCTATAGAATATTTCACCGGTTTCCGGCGACCAGTAAAACTGCCGGCCGGGGGTGAAGTCCAGCTCCGGAAATTCGGTTCGCAGCCGGGCTATGAGTTTATCCATCGGCGTAGACCTGCTTGGCGAGGTCATAACAGCCGTAGATTACGGCTTCGTCCGGACGTTTGGCCGGCAGGATGGCCGCCGGCCGCCGGACGACCGGGTGCAAGTGCTGCGACAGGAATTCAAGGATGATACCGCCGAACTTGTCGGCGTGGGCGCCGACGCTGCCGCCGAGAATAATCACTTCGGGCTGGATAACCGAACAAACCGCGCCGAGGCCGTAAGCGATGTTCTCGCCGATGACCCGCCAGGTGGCCGGGTCGGTAATCTCGTCGGCCCGCTGGTTGAAGCGCTTGACGACGCCGCGGCCGCCGGCAAACTCTTCCCACTGGATGTATTCGCCGTCGTGCAACAAGGGCATTTTGCCCATTTCGGTGTCGCGGAGGGCGGCGGCGATGCGGCCTTTCTGGATGAAGGCGCCGCCGATGCCGGTGCTGACGGTCATGAAGAGGATGTCGTCGTACTTGTCCATGATTAGCCGGGCCTCCGATAGGCCGGCCAGGCGCGAGTCGTTCTCGATGGTGACCGGCGCGCCGCCAAGGAGTTTGGAGATATCGTCGCGGATCGGTTTGTCGTGCCAGGGCAGGTTGCCCAAGGCATGGACGGTGCCGGCCTGCCTGTCCAGCAGTCCGGGGACGCCGGCGCAGCAAAAGAGCCGGCCGTCGAGCTGCAGCTGGCGCAAGTTCTCGTCCAGGTCCTTCAGGAACGCCGCGTAGTCGTGGTTGGAGGGGAAGTGGCGGCTGTCAATAATCTTGCCCTTGTCGGACAGCTTGGCTACCAGTGTTTTGGTGCCGCCGATATCGATCCCCACGTACATGCTGCCAGTTTATCATATTTAATAAATGTCGCCGGTCAGCCGGCCGGCCGGCAACAGGGCCGGGGCCGGTGTCTTTACTAACCGCGGCTTATCAGATACAATAGAAGTAATCTTACAGTCAGCAAACTAACTGGTGTTAAGTGAAAAACGGAAGTTTTTGAACGAAGCCTCCGTTTGCGGCTGAAGAAATACATTTACGAAGGAGGCATGGGGACATGTCAACAAAAGCATTAACGATGGACGAGCTGCTGGCCGGCAGCGACGTTACCGGTTTGAGCGCCGGCGACACCGTCGAAGGCGTAGTTACGTCAATTAAGAAAAACGAGGTCTGGATCGACCTGGGCGCCGCCGGTGTCGGGGTGGTCCTGCGCCGGGAGATCGGCTACGGCCAAAAACTCGAGCCCGGCCAAACCGTCACGGTCAGCGTTATCGACCCCGAAATCGAAGAGGGCCACGCCCTGCTCAGCATGAAGCGGGCCGTTAAGGACCGCGGCTGGGACGAGCTGCAACGGGTCCACGAGGCCAACGAAATCGTCGAGGTCGTACCCTACGACGCCAACCGGGGCGGCCTGCTGGTCGAGCTGGAAGGCATCCGCGGCTTCCTGCCGGTATCGCAGCTGGCAGCCGGCCACTACCCGCGGGTCAGCGGCGCCGACAAGGACGAAATTCTCCAGAAACTGCACGCCCTGACTAACAAGGCCCTGCGCGTTCGGGTGCTGGACGTCAGCCGCAAGGACAACAAGCTTATCTTCTCCGAGAAGGAAGCCGTCAAAGACGACATGCAGGCCCGCTTCAGCGAGCTTAAGGTCGGCGACGTCGTCGAAGGCGTCGTTACCGGCGTGATCGACTTCGGCGCTTTCGTTAACGTCGAAGGTATCGAGGGCTTGGTCCACATTTCCGAGATTTCCTGGGAGCGGGTCGACAACCCCCGCAACTACGTCAAAGTCGGCGAAACCGTCAAAGCCAAGATCATCGGCATCGACAAGGACCGCCTCAGCCTGAGCATCAAACAGATGAGCGAAGATCCCTGGCTGGACCAGGTCAAAGCCTTCAAGGCCGGCGATGTTGTCGAGGGTAAGGTTACCCGCATCACGCCTTTCGGGGCTTTCGTCCAGATCAGCCCGAGTGTCGAGGCGCTGGTCCACGTTTCGGAAATGAGCGATGACGACGCGGTCGACCCCGAGAAGCTGTTCCAGCTGAACGAGAAGAAGCAGTTCAAAGTCCTCGATATCGATACCGAGAACCGCAAGATTGCCCTGTCCCTCAAGGACGCCAAGTCCAAGCCGAAGCCCAAAGCTAAAGCCGAAACCAAGAAATAGCATGCGTACGTAAAGTTAGCGGCCGGGAGGCCAGAAAGGAGTGTCGGCATGAGTGACCAAACCACTATCGAAATCGAAGACATGATTACCGTCGGCACCCTGGCCGAACGGTTGTCCATACCCGTTTCCAGCCTGATTGGCGAACTGATGAAAAACGGTGTTATGGCGACCGTCAACGAACGGATCGACTTCGATACCGCCCAGATTATAGTCGATGAACTCAAGCTGGATATCAAACTGGCCAAACGGGCCGCGCCCGAAGCTTCGGCGACTAAGCGGGCCAAGCCGGCCGCCAGCGCCACGGCCGCCAGCCGGCCGCCGGTCGTGGCCGTCATGGGCCACGTCGACCACGGCAAAACCAGCCTGCTGGACGCCATCCGCGGCGCCGACGTCGTCAAGGGCGAAGCCGGCGGCATTACCCAGCATATTTCGGCCTACCAGGTTAAGCATGACGGCCGGGACATTACTTTTCTCGATACGCCGGGGCATGAGGCGTTCGCGGCCATTCGCGAACACGGGGCCTTGCTGACCGATATCGTCATTATCGTCGTGGCGGCCGATGACGGTATTAAGCCGCAGACCGTCGAAGCCATCCGTTTCGCCAAGAAAGCCGGCGTTAAGATTATCGTCGCCATCAACAAGATCGACAAAGAGGGCGCCGACCTCAACCGCATCAAGCAGCAATTATCCGAAAATGACCTCTTGATCGAGGAGTGGGGCGGCGACACCGTCGTCGTGCCGGTCTCGGCCAAGACCAAAGAGGGCATCCCCGACCTGCTGAACATGATCCTGCTGGTCACCGACGTCGAGGAGCTCAAAGCCGACACCGACGTCCAGCCCAGAGGTCTAATTATAGAGGCCCACGTCGAGCAGGGCCGCGGTCCGGTCGCCCACGCGCTGGTCGAAGCCGGCACGCTCAAGCCGGGGGATTTCATCGTCGCCGGCGGCAGTTACGCCAAGATCCGCAACCTTGAGACGACCGAGGGCAAACCGCTCAAGCAGGCCACGCCGTCGATGCCGGTCACTATTACCGGTTTCAAGACTTTGCCGGAGTTCGGCGACGAATTCACAGCCGCCAGCAATGAGAAAACGGCCCGTGCCGAAGCTTCCAAGACCGCCGCCGACAAACAGTCGACCGACGGCCACCTCGACATCGGCAGCTCCGAACTGATCCGGCTGATCAACCGCGACAACGCCATGCAGGAACTAAACATCATCGTCAAGGCCGACGTCCAGGGTTCCCTGACATCGGTTATAGACAGCCTCAAGGCCTTGGACACCGAGGAAGTTTCGGTCCGCATAGTCGGTTCCGGCATCGGCCCGGTCGGCGAGAACGACCTCCACCTGGCCCATACCAGCCACGCCATCGTTTACGGCTTCAATGTCGGCCTGTCGGCCAGCAGCCGCCAGCAAGCCGCCCGTGACAAGATAAAGATCCATCTCTACAAGGTCATCTACGAACTGATTGACGACGTCAAGGCCGAACTGTCCAACCTGCTCAGCCCGGAGATCGTCGAAACCGAACTCGGCCGGTTGGTCATCAAAGGCATCTTCAATACGACCAAGTCTGCCGTTATCTGCGGCGGGGAAGTCACCAAAGGCAAGCTGACCGTGCCGGCCCTGGCCCGCGTCTCGCGCGACGGCGAGGAGCTGATGGAAGTCGAAGTCACCGGCCTGAAACGCGGCCCGGCCGAAGCCAAAGAAGTCGTGGAGGGCGAAATGTGCGGCCTCAGCCTCAAGACGCCCAAGCGCCTCGACCTCCAGGAAGGCGACCGTGTCGACGTCTTCACCCGGGAGGCTATCCAGCGCCAGCTATAGGCCGTCTTACGGGGGCGGTAGGGCCGCTTGAGGAAAATAATAAGGGACAATGATACAATAGCTTTATGTTAAAAATCGATAACAGTTTACTGGTTGAGATCGGTCTGGGCAGCCTGCCCGAAGCCGAGAAGAATAATTTCCTCAAACACATCTACGAAACCCTGGAGATGCGGGTCGGTGTCCGCCTGGCCGACCAAATGACCAACCAGCAGCTTGACGAGTTTGAGCGTTACTTCGAGGCCAAAGATGACGCCGGCGCTTTCAAATGGCTGGAGACCAACTTCCCGAACTACAAGGAAATCGTCCAGCAGGAATTCGACAAGCTCAAGGCCGAGGTCGCCCAGTCGGCACCGCAAATCCTGGCCACCAGCCAGGGCGGCCAGCCCCAGGCGCCGCCGCAGGCCCAGTTCCAGACTCCGGTCCAGCCCCAAGCCCAGGTATCAACGCCGCCCCAGCCAGCTTTTCAGCAGGCACCGGCACCGGCGGCCCCCCCTCAGCCGCAGTCGTCTTTTGGCCAGCCCCAGCAGCCCTTGGCTCCGCCGCCCGTAGCCCCGCCGACCCCGGGTTTCAGTGCGCCTGCGCCGTTGCCGCCTTCGCCGCCCCAGCAACCGCAGCCTTATAGCGGCCAGCCCCAGCCGGCCGCGCCGCCGCAACCGTCACCGTTCCCCAGTCCTGCCCCGAACCCTATGCCTGACCCGGGTCCGGCCCCGGTCCAGCCCCAGGCGCCGCCGTTTCCGCAGCAGCAGCCGCCCGCCGGACCGCCCGCCCAGCAGTTCTAGTTGAGTTTGTGGCCGGCTAAGAAGGCTTCGCCCGACATCTCGTTTTTGCCGGCCGGAATAAGCTTATCGATAACCAGAATATCCTGCCCGCAGGCCATAGCCAGGCGGTTGGCTGAACCAGCTTGTGGTTTGCCGGGCTCGCCTTGCCCCTTTTCGACATGCGATTCCGTGATAATTACGTCTGTCGCGCCTAGCTTGGCGCGGCTGCGCGGCCAGCCGGCGTAGGCCCGGACTTCGCGTTCCAGCCTGGCGGCCGGTTTGGCCCAGTCGATCCGGCCGTCGGCTTTATGGATTAAATGGTCATAGGTGGCGCCCTCGGCGGCTTGCGGCCGAGGCTCGGCCGAACCGTCAATTACCTTCGGCAAATATTCCAGCACCATGTCGACGCCTATAGCCGACAATTGGTTGGCCAGGCCCTGCTTAGTCTCGGTTCCCCCGAGATCAACCGTTTGCTGGGAGTAAATCGGCCCGGTGTCCATCTCGGCGCTCAGGCCCATGAGTGAGACCCCGGTCCGGCTATCGCCGTCCAGAATCGCGTTCTCGATCGGCGTCGGCCCCCGGTGCAATGGCAACAGGGAAGGGTGGATATTGATGATGCCGCGCGGGAACAGGTCCAAGACAACTTTAGGCACTATCTTGCCGTAGGCAATCAGGACCGCCGCTTCGGCCCCGAAACCGGCCAGCTGGCCGCCGGCGGCCGCCAGGTCGGGCGGCGACAACAGCGGCAGCCCGTACTGGGCGGCGATGACCGCTACTTCGAGCTGGCGTTCGTTGCGCGATTTGGCCGTTTCGGCCTGGGCGACAACGACGGCCGCCACGTCATAACCGCTGGTCAGCAGCGCCTGCAGCGTCGATACGCCGCTGTGGACGCCGGTGGCCAGGCGCTCGTTACCAAAGAATAGGATTCTTTTCGACATCTTTTTTGTAGTCCAGCGGTTGTAACTTACCATCTTTATCCAGTTCGAAGAAAGCTTCGGTCCGGTCCTTGATCCGGTCAATGAAAACCAGGCCGTCGCAGTGGTCGATCTCATGCTGAAAAATGCGGGCCAGGAAGCCCTCGGCGGTGACCCGGAACTCCTTGCCGTTGAGGCCCAGGGCCTTAACCCTGACCTTGCTGTGGCGGGGGACTTTGCCGTAAATATTCGGGACGCTCAGGCAGCCTTCGAAGTCTTCGACGATTTCGCCCTCCAGCTTGGCGATCTGGGGGTTGATGAAGACGGTGAAGCTGTGGTCATCCTTGTCGTTGTAATTAGTGCGAACCACGACTATTTTGTACAAGCGGTCTATCTGAACGGCTGCCAGGGCTACGCCGACCTCATGGGCCCGGCTCTGGTCCCAGTCGATTGTTGCACTTTCCATATCGGCCACTATCTGCTTTATTTCAGGGGTAATAATCCCAACTCGTTGTGATTTTTGCCTCAAATGCGGATTGGGCAGCGCGATGATGTCGTCTTTGGTCATAATACTGTCGTCAAGTATACCTGAATTGCCAGATTACATTAAGGCATTGATTTTTTATATAATATAGTTTATTATATTAGCATGATTCGTCAATCTGTCGGTGAAGCTAAGCAGCGCGCCCTGGATGTCGGCAGGCTGCCTAAAGGCGGCTTGGCTGCTCCTATGGCTATGGCGGCTCTCGCAGCCTTAAGCTTTGCCGGCTGCGGCGGTAGCGCTAAGCGGTACGACAGCAAAACCGAAGCCTCGCTAGAGAGAACAATCCGGCCCACCATGGTAGCAATAGCTAAAAAAGCCATCAAGTTGCAGGCACGCTACCCTCAAGAGGTTTCTATCACGCGGGTGGGCAAGGGGCTGGTTGCCATTAATGCCAATCCTTTTGCCGACGCTTATGGCAGATCGGGAGATATTCAGGTAGTCGTCGGTACGCAACCGCGGAACAGCCAACCTAACCCTGACGCCGTGATAGCCGTCTCCTTGGACACATTTGACAATCCTCCAAAAGGCGAGGGAGTACCTGGCAGCACCGGCCTGGCAATGACTTCACCGGCGGGCGGCCGGCATGGCTATGGCGGTGTCGCTTCTCCTAACGATCACCCTGACGGCTGGTCAGCGCAAGAGGTAGGAGAAACGAGTTTGAGTGGTCCTGCTTCCAATGGTTTTGCCTTCGATTCCTCGGACTCTGATCTATTTGTAGCCGATCCCAATGATCCTACCAAGTCAGCCGGCCCGGTCGCTACGGCTCGGACTGTCGTGCAGGACGCCCTCGGTCTTTATGATAGTGTCAGTACTGTAATAGCCGAAGAAGCCGGTCAATACTAGAGTAAGTCCATCGGGTCCAGGTCATAAGCGCAGTTGGCCGGCAGGGCGGCGATTATTTTTAGCAGTTCGGAGCGCTGGCGGGCTTTGACTATGAGCTGCCACTGGTATTTGTTCTGGAAACGTTCGTAAAAAGCCGGGGCCGGCCCTTCGACCCGGACGTGGTAGCCGGTCTCTTCTATATCCGATTTTAGTTTGTCGGCGGCCTCTTCGGCGGCTTTGATCGAGGCTCGCCGGACGGACAGTTTAAGCAAATAGCAGAACGGCGGGAAGAGGAATTGCCGGCGCTCGGCCAGTTCCCGGTCGTAAAAACTCCTGTAGTCGCCCTTCAGCGCGTCAGCCAGGACGGGATGGTCGGGATGGTAGGTTTGGATGATGGCCCGGCCGGCGATATGCCCGCGGCCGATCCGCCCCAGCACCTGGCTAATCAGTTGGAACGTCCGCTCCTGGGCGGAGAAATCGGGCATGTACAGGCTGGTGTCGGCCAGCAGCACGCCCAGGGTGCTGAGGCGGGGCAGGTCCAGGCCTTTGGCCAGCATCTGGGTGCCAACCAGGATGTCGACTTCGCCGCCGCGCACCGCTTCATAGTGTTCTTCAAAGCGTTCCGCCTTGAGGTTATCGGTGTCGAACCGGGCTACCCGGGCTTGAGGGAAGAGCCGTTTGGCCTCTTCGACGATCGCCTTGGTGCCGGCCGTTTTGAAAATGACGCTCGGGTGGCCGCAGGCCGGGCAGCTGCCGGGGGCCGGTTCATGGTGGTCGCAGCTGTGGCAGCGCAGCTCGTGGTGGTCGCCGTGGTAGGTCAGCGGCAGGTCGCAATGCGGGCAGGTCGCCTGCCAGCCGCAGTTTTCGCACATCACCAGCCGGGCAGTGCCGCGGCGGTTAAGGTAGAGCAGGGCCTGTTCGCCGCGGGCCAGGGCGCCTTCCAGGGCTTTGACCAGGGGCAGGCTCATCGACGGCGACTTGCCGAATAGGCTGTGGTCCTTGCGGTCGACCAGGACGACTTCGGTTGCGGCGTGCGGTTGGCTTTGGGCCAGCCGGGCCAGCTTGATAATCGGCTTCTGCTTAGCCTCGGCCAGGTAATAATCGCTGACCGACGGCGTGGCCGAACCCAATACCAGCGTCGAACGGCTGATCTGGGATAAATAAGCCGCCACCCGGCCGGTTTGGTACTGGGGCGCCTGCTCCTGCTTGTAAGCGTTCTCATGCGACTCGTCGAGGACTATCAGGCCGGGTTTGGCCAGCGGGCTGAACAGGGCCGAACGCGGCCCAATGACAACCATCGGTTCGGCGGCGCGCAGGCTGTCGAGCCAGGCTTTTTGGCGCTCGGCCGGGGTTTGCCGGGAATGCATAACTATAACCCGGTCGCCGAAGACCTGGCGGAAGTTGCCCCCGAGCTGGGCGGTCAGGCTGATTTCCGGCGTTAGTACGATGGCCGATTTACCGTCCGCGACCTGGCGGGCGGCCAGTTCGACGTACAGCCTGGTCTTGCCGCTGCCGGTTATGCCGTGCAGCAGGTAGCTGTCGCGCTCGCCCATAGCCTCCAAGGCTATCTGCTGTTCATCCGTCAGCGTCGGCAAGGAGCTTAGGTCGGGGGCGGCCAGTTTGGGCGGCTTGACCGGGGCCAGCTGTTTATCTGAAAAATGGGCCGGCAACAGCTGCTGGGTAATCAGCCCCAGCGGGGCGGGGTAGTAAGCCGCCAGCCAGGCGGCCAGCTTCAGGAGGTGGGCCGGCACCGGCGGCAGGTCAAAAACCCGGGCCACCGGCTTGGTCTTGAAGCGCGGCTCGCTGGTCGGTCCGCTGACCAGGCCCAGGACCAATTCGCGCTGCAGTTCGACTTCGACGACGCTGCCGGTCGGCAGGCGCCGCTCGCTGGCGTAGGTCAGCGGGTCGCTGCTATGGTAGCGGTTGCTGCGCACCCACACGAAATAATAATTCATATACTAAGTATAGGTTATCGCGGTTTTGCCGCCGCAAAATTATTAAAAAGCTGTTGCCAAAGCCCAAATAGCGAGCTATACTAATTTTAAACCGTTGTTCGGATAACAATAAGGGATTTCAATGGGGACGAGCATGTTAGATGTTTTTATAACTTCCAGAGTACGCCGCAAGATCATTGTTATTTATGCAAAGTACCCCGACTTCAAGACCCACGTCAGAGGCTTGGCCAAGCTGATCAAAGAGGACGCCGGCAACATCCAGCGCGAACTTAAGCGCCTCGAGAAAGCCGGTTTCCTGACCAGCGAACGCCAGGGCAACACCAAAGTCTACTCGACCAACAAGCAGTTCCCGATCTTCCGCGAACTCCAGAGTATCGTGTTGAAATCACAACGTTCAACTCAGCAAAAGCGCGTTACCGGCTGATAATTTAGTTCGGCTGCGTAAAGCCTTGCAAATACAACCCCTGTTCTGTACAATAATCAAGTCATGATACAAGTTACCCGCAAAGATTCCAAAGAGTCCACCGAAAACCTGCTCCGCCGGTTCAACCGGAAAGTGCAGCAGTCCGGTGCGATTGCCGTGGCCAAGCAGAACCAGTTTTTCCAGAAGCCGATTAGCAAGCCGGAGCGCCGCCGCAAAGCGATTATCCGCCAGGAACGCAAAGCGGCCAAGCTCAAGAAAATCAAGCTCGGACTTCGCTAAACAGGACTTCAATCAAATGTTAGAGCAGAAAATCGAGCAGGATATTAAAGCTGCGCTTTTAGCCGGCGATACCCGGAAGGTCAGCACCCTGCGCGGCCTGAAAGCCGTGCTGCTCAACGTCAAGGTAGCTACCGGCCAGCGCGACAGCGGCCTGAGCGATGACGAGGTCCTGGCCCAGCTGGGCAAGCAGGCCAAGCAGCGCCAAGAGAGCGCCGACCTGTACGCCCAAGGCGGCGACCAGGCGCGGGCCGACGCCGAACTGGCCGAGAAAGCCATTATCGAAACTTACTTGCCGGCCCAATTGAGCGAAGCCGAAATCGGCCAACTGGTCGATGACGCCATAGCCAAGACCGGCGCGGCCGGCCCGCAGGCCATGGGCCAGGTTATCGGCGCCGTCAAACAGCAGGCCGGCGCTACCGCGGACGGAGCCGTAATCGCCCGTTTGGCCAAGGAGAAGCTGGCATGATTTTGCTTATGGGCATCGCCGGTTCGGGCAAGGGTACTCAGGGCAAGATGCTGGCCGACACCCGCGGTTACCATCTGATTTCGATGGGCGAGGTGCTGCGCATGTACGTTACGGGCAAACAGCGCGAACGGATGCTGGCCGGCGAGCTGCTGGATGACGACGAGATTATCAAGATCGTCGACCAGGTACTTACGTCACTGCCGGACAGCGAACAGGTCCTGATGGACGGCTTCCCCCGGACTATTCCCCAGGCTGAATGGCTGCTCAAGCAGGCCGAAGCCGGCCGCTGGTCGCTCCAGGTAGCCTTCCATCTGGTAGCTTCGCGCGAGGCCGTCAAGAACCGCCTGATCAGCCGTGGCCGGATTGACGACAAACAGGATGCCATCGAATACCGCTTCAGCGAATACGAACGCTCGACCAAACCGCTGCTCAGCTGGTTATCGGAACACGGCATTAGAGTTATAGACGTTAACGCCGAGCGCTCCGTCGAAGATGTCAACGACGATTTAGTTAAATACCTGGACAAACCGGAATAGGGCGGCCGAGGCCATGATGACCCGCGTCAAGACCGCCAGCGAAATCGCGGCCATGCGCGACAGCGGCCGGATGCTGGCCACGGTCCTTCAGCTCCTAAAAGCCAATCTTGAAGTCGGCCAATCGACCAAACAGCTGTCGGACATGGCCGCCGACGAGCTCAAGAAGCTCGGCGGCGAGCCGGCGTTTCTCGGTTACCAGGGCTTCCCCGACATCATCTGCATATCGGTTAACGAGGAAGTCGTTCATGGCATCCCCAAGGCTGACAAAATCATCGCCGACGGCGACATCGTCAGCCTCGACTTCGGCGTCAGATACAAATCGATGATTACCGACGCCGCCATCAGCCTGATTGCCGGCCGGCCCAAGCAGCGCGGCCACATCGAGCTGGTCAAACATACCGAAACGGCCCTGCTGACCGGCATTAACGCCGTCCATGACCAGGTCAGGACCGGTGATATCGGTTCGGCTATCGAGAATTACCTCAAGAAGTACCGTTACGGCATCGTCCGCGACCTGGTCGGCCACGGCGTCGGCCACGAAATTCACGAAGACCCGAATATTCCTAACTACGGCCGGGCCGGCAGCGGCCCCTGGCTGAGTGCCGGCATGACCATCGCTATCGAACCGATGGTCACGCTCGGCACCGACCGGGTTTATATAGATGATGACGGCTGGACGGTCATAACGGCCGACGGCAAGCGGTCGGCCCATTTCGAGCACACCATCCTGATTACCGGCGACGGTGCCGAAGTCCTGACCCAAATCTGAATTTAGGCCGGCCTAATAGCGTCAAGCTTGCCCTTGGGGAAACAATAGCGCTATACTGTGGGCCAGATGAACGGTTCAAACCAAGATTACTTCATAGGCATCGATATCGGCACCAGTACTGTTCGCTGCGTTGTCGGTATGTATGACCCCAACGGCAGCAACATGCCTTCCATAATCGGCCACGGCCAGGCGCCCAACCAGGGCATGCGCCGCGGCGCGGTCGTCCACGTCGACGAGGTCGCCGACGCCATCGTGCACGCCGTTACCGAAGCCGAACGGATTTCCGGCATGTCGATCAAGCGGGCGACGGTTAACGTTAACGGCGCCCATGTCAGTGGCCTCAATTCCGAAGGCGTTATCGCTATCAGCGCCGCCAACCGCGAAATTACCACCGAGGACCGTTTGCGGGTCGAAGAAGCCGCTACCATCGTCAGCCTGCCGCCGAACCGCGAGATCGTCCAGTTCTTCGCCAAGAACTACAGCCTCGACGGCCAGCGCAATATCAAGGACCCGGTCGGCATGCACGGCGTCCGCCTGGAAGTCGACGCCCATATCGTCACGGCCTCTTCGCCCAATTTGCGCAACCTTGACCAGGCGCTCGAGAAGGCCGAGATCATGCCGACCCACCACACCGTTTCCGGCCTGGCGGCGGCCGAAGCCGTTATGACACGCCAGCAAAAAGAAGCCGGTACCGCCCTGATCGACATCGGCGCCGGCACGACCAACCTGATCGTTTTCGAGGACGGCGAAGTCCAGTACGTGTCCGTCCTGCCGATCGGCGGCCAGCATATCACCAACGACCTGGCTATCGGCCTCAAGACCGACCTTGATATCGCCGAAGCCGTCAAACTGGAACACGCCAGCCTGCGCAGCGGTGCCAAGAAAACCACCGCCACCGTCAAAATCGGCAACAAGACCCACAACTTCGACTTCGAAGAAATCTCGATGATCGTCGAAGCCCGGGCCGAAGAGCTCCTGGAATACGTCGACAAAGAGCTGCAGAAGATCAAGCGTTCGCGCAAACTCCCCGGCGGCATCGTCCTGACCGGCGGCACCTCCAAACTGCCCGGCATCGACGAACTGGCCCGCGAAAAGCTCCAGCTGCCGGCCCGCATCGGCAAGCTCCACAACATCGGCGGCCTGGTCGACACCGTCGAAGACCAGGCATTCGTCACGGTCGTCGGCCTGATGCTGCTCGATATGCTGCTGTTGCCGAACCTGCCGCCGGGCGCCGGCAACAAAACCGAAAATGCCCGCGCTTTCTTAGACGGCATGTTCCACCGTTTCCGCCGCTAGAACTTATCTTTGCTGGGCTATGCCAGCTGGGCCGTCAATATTATCGAGTTGCCGAAGGTACGGGCCCATCTGCAGCCGCTGGGTTTCGAGAACGCTGCCCGCCACTAAGCAGAGAGCAAATATTCCCGCGGGGGCACCTAGCACATCCGTACCATTACTGGCTACGACCGGGCCAATCTTACCGCTCTCAAGGTTTTCATGAACTTTGACCAAAGCTCCGGCCATAGCGCCGCCGCCGAATGAGCCGAGCTGTTGCAAGAACAAGGCGTAGGGTACATTAGCCGACCGGGGGCTAAAGCTCGTAGGGCCTTCTAAGACTTTGGCTTGGGGGTCGCGCCTTGATTTAACAGATAACCGGCCGTCTTTTACCACCAATTCTTCACGTACCATGGGTGAGCGGTCGTCAGGCTTCGTAGCCCTGTAGTCACTTATAAGGCCGTTTATACTGGCACGCGCCCGTTTGCGGGTTACGAAAGCTGACGCTATGCCTGGTATGGAAACAGCGCTCCACCCCAGTTTTTCTGACTCCATAGCACCAAATAGCGACACGCTGGCTATAACAGCGGATACCCGGGCAACCCTATTGGCGCGGCGTAAGTTTGCCCTAATACCATTTTCGACATTCGCGCGCTCCGCTAAGACGGGCCGCTTAGGCCGGCTAACTCTACTCATAATAGCAGATTATAACAAGTAATACAGTATTTGTCAAAGGCAGACTCTCTGAATTATTAGGCCAGAGCCGGTGTTGAATACAAAATTCAAACCGGCGCGTACATAAATGAACTACTGGCCCGCCGCCCAAAATACTCGAAAAACGCCCGGATAAATTTGTTGAACTTTCAGGGGAGCTGGCGTATACTACGGCGTATATCAGGTAGGTTTTGAGGGAAAGAGGGGATACATGCCACAAGTAGTTGAGCCAGCTATCGAGACATTCGCGCAGATCAAGGTAATCGGCGTCGGCGGCGCCGGCGGCGCCGCTATCAACCGCATGGTTGACGCCGGTATCGAGAACGTCGAGTTTATCGCTGTCAATACTGACGCCCAAGCCTTGCACCACTCCCGGGCTAACAAGAAGATCCACATCGGCAAAGAAGCCACCCGCGGCCTCGGCGCCGGCGCCGACCCGGCTGCCGGTGAACGGGCTGCCGAAGAATCCAAGGAAGATATCCGCCAGGCTATCGAAGGCGCCGATATGGTCTTCGTCACGATTGGCGCCGGCGGCGGTACCGGCAGCGGCGGCGGCCATGTGGTCGCTAGGATTGCCAGCGAAATGGGCATTCTGGTGGTCGGTTTCGCGACCAAACCCTTCGCTTTCGAAGGCGAGAAGCGCCGCAAGAACGCCGAAGTCGCCATCGACAAGCTGCGCGGCTCGGTCGACACTTTGATCATCATTCCCAACGACCGCTTGCTTCAGACCATCGACCGCGACACGCCGCTGACCGAAGCCTTCAAAGTCGCCGACGATGTTCTGCGCCAGGGCGTTCAGGGCATTTCCGACCTCATCACCGTCCACGGACTGATTAACCTCGACTTTGCCGATGTCAAAGCCGTCATGAGCAAAGCCGGTTCGGCCCTGATGGGTATCGGCCGCGCTTCCGGCGAAAACCGGGCCGTCACGGCCGCCCAGCAGGCCATCGAGTCGCCGTTGCTGGAAGTCTCCATCGACGGTGCCCGCGGCATCCTCTTCAATGTCATCGGCGGCAACGACCTGGCGATGCACGAAATCAACGCCGCCGCCGAAGCTATCACGACGGCCGCCGACCCCGATGCCAACATTATATTCGGCGCGACGATCAACCCGGAATTGGACGGCGAGGTCATTATTACCGTCGTCGCCACCGGTTTCGACGCCTCTTACTTCGCCAAGCGGACCGGCGAGTCCGGCAGTTCGGCCGCCGCCCGGCCCAAGGCCGTGCCCTCGCTGGACAACGACACTAGCGTAACTACCGCCAAGCAGGACGAGAAAGCTCTTGCCGAAATCGACATGAACCTGGACGACGGCCAAGCCGCCGAACATGACTTCACCCGCGAAACGCCGATGCCCAACATCTGGTCTATCAATGACGATGAGGACGAGGAGTCTGACGACAAAGCCAAACCGTCCGGCAGCCCGGACAAAGATGACGCCGAGGACACCAACGGTGAGCGCGACGCCCACGGCGAAGTCGTTACCAGCAGCCTCGAAGACGAATTAGAGAAACCGTCATTCCTGCGCCGCCTCGGCCGCCGCCACAAAGATGACGCCGATAAGGACAAAGACGACGACAAAGATTCGGATTCGGACTCGGACAGCAAATCTTAGAATATTCCGTCCGGAACGCCGCTCCGCGGTACTTCGCCTACGGCTCGTACGCTCCAGGGATTAGCGCTCCGGAACGGAATATCCTAAGATT
The DNA here is from genome assembly GCA_963716945.1 of uncultured Candidatus Saccharibacteria bacterium. Classification (GTDB taxonomy): domain Bacteria; phylum Patescibacteriota; class Saccharimonadia; order Saccharimonadales; family UBA4665; genus DASRLG01. The sequence continues at coordinate 437,159 of OY970322.1, forward strand.
TACACCTAAAAGTACGTACTAAATAATACAGCGATAAATGGCTTGCAAAGCACTATACATGGGGGTATATTAGAGACACGCAGCACTATATGTGGAAAACCAAATATCATATAGCAAGGTAAATGCTGAGCACATTTAATGGTAAGGGAAACGCCCGCCGGGCCTAAAACCGGGCGCTCGTTTCCAATGAATAGGAGGCAGCATGAAATGCACCCAATGCCCAAGCGATGACATCAAAGTCATTGAATCGCGGGACGTGGCAGAGGGCCAAGCCATTCGCCGCCGCCGCATGTGTAATGGTTGCGGACATCGTTTCACGACTTACGAGCGTCTCGAACGCCCCCAGCTGATCGTTATTAAGAACGATGGCAAACGTGAATTGTTTAACCGGGCAAAACTTCTGGCAGGGCTCTACCGGGCCTGCGAGAAGACGGCCGTGACCAGCCTGCAGCTCGAGAAGGTCGTCAACGCGATCGAACAGGAGCTTTACGAATGCGGCGAGCAAGAGGTACGCTCAACGCGTATCGGCGAACTGGTGATGGACCAGCTGGCCCGTCTCAATGAAGTCGCTTATGTGCGTTTTGCCAGCGTCTACCGGCGCTTTAAGGACATCGCAGGTTTCGAACAGGAACTGTCCTTAGTCAAGCAGGGCAAACATATAGCGGCCTGAACTCCGTATCCGTCGAGAGCAGGATACGGCCAAAACTCCAATCAAAACCACCAACAAATAAAAACTTAAAAAACTATAAGAAGTGAGGGACACACACTATGGCACAGACAACCAGCTTAGGGGTAGCACGGCTTTTTACCCCCGCGAAAAGTAAGGCGTACGACCAGCTCAAATGGACGAAGCGCGACTCTATTATTAAGAACCCGATGAACGACACCCCTGTATTCGAGCAGAAAGGCGTCGAATTTCCTGAAGGCTGGTCGCTTAATGCCGTCAACATAGTGGCCCAGAAATATTTCACCGGCACCCCCGGTTCCAAAGAGCGCGAGAGCTCTTTGCGCCACCTGATCGACAGGGTAGTCGACACCGTTACCCGCCAGGGCGTCCAAGAGGGTTACTTCAGCAGCGAAACCGAGGCCGAAGACTTCCGAGAAGAACTCAAGTACATCTTGGCGACCCAGCGGGCGGCTTTCAACAGCCCGGTCTGGTTCAATATCGGCGTGCCGGAGCGCGCCCAGCAGGCCAGCGCCTGTTTCATCCTCGGCATCGAAGACACCATGCCGTCGATTCTTAATTGGTACGTCGAAGAAGGCATGATCTTCAAGGGCGGTTCCGGCTCGGGCATTAACATCAGCCCGATCAGGTCTTCCGTCGAACGCCTCGGCAAGAGCGCCGGTACGGCCAGCGGCCCCTTGAGCTTCATGCGCGGCGCCGACGCCAGCGCCGGAGCGATTAAGAGCGGCGGCAAGACCCGCCGGGCAGCCAAGATGGTCATCCTCAATGTCGACCACCCCGATGTCATGGAATTCATCTGGAGCAAAGCCATCGAAGAGCGCAAAGCCCGCGACCTCCAGACCCTGGGCTGGGACATGAGCCTTGACGGCAAGGACAGCTTCAGCGTCCAGTACCAGAACGCTAACATTTCAGTCCGCGTTACCGACGACTTCATGCAAGCCGTCCAGGACGACGATGACTGGGACCTGCGCGCCGTTACTACGGGCAAGAGCATCAAGAAGGTCAAAGCCCGCGACCTGTTCCGGCAATTCGCCGAAGCCGCCTGGGAGTGTGCCGACCCCGGCATGCAGTTCGACACCACCATCAACAAATGGCACACCACCCCGGTCGCCGGACGCATTAACGGCTCCAACCCTTGCAGCGAATACATGCACTTGGATAACTCGGCCTGCAACCTGGCCAGCATCAACTTGCTGAAGTTCCTCAAAGACGACAATACCTTTGACATCAAGGCTTTCATGCACACCACCGAGCTGATTTTCACCGCCCAGGAAATCCTGGTCGGCTACAGCGAATACCCGACCGAGTCTATCGGCAAGAACGCCAAGGCCTACCGCGAACTCGGTATCGGTTACGCCAACATCGGCGCTTTGCTGATGGCTTTGGGTTTGCCCTATGACTCTGACGAGGGCCGGGCCATCGCGGCCGCCATCACGGCGCTGCTGACCGGTCATTCCTACGCTACCAGCGCCAAGATTGCCAACCGTGTCGGGCCGTTCAGCGGTTTCGCCAAGGACCGCGAGGGCATGTTGAACGTGCTGCGCATGCACCGGGCCGAAGTTTCCAAGATTGACGCCAGCCTGGTACCCGAAGAGTTGCTCAGCGCGGCCGCCAGCGCGTGGGACGAAGCTGTCGAACTGGGCGAACTGTACGGTGTCCGCAACAGCCAGGCCAGCGTTTTGGCGCCGACTGGCACCATCGGCCTGATGATGGATTGTGACACCACCGGTATCGAACCCGACCTTGGCTTGGTTAAAGTCAAGAAACTGGTCGGCGGCGGTACCATGAGCATCGTCAACCAAACCGTGCCGCGCGCCCTGAAGATCCTGGGCTACACCAAGCCCCAGATCGATGCTATCGTCGCTTACATCGACGAAGAGAAGACCATTCTAGGCGCGCCGGCCCTCAAGCGGGAACACGAGGCCGTCTTCGCCTGCTCGATGGGCGACAACTCGATCCACTACCTGGGCCACGTCAAGATGATGGCCGCCGTCCAGCCTTTCCTGTCCGGCGCTATCAGCAAGACCGTCAACATGCCCGAAGAAGCCACCGTCGAAGACATCGAACAGATCCACATCGACGCCTGGAAGATGGGCCTCAAGGCCGTGGCTATTTACCGCGACAACTGCAAGGTCGCCCAGCCGCTCAGCATGGCCAAGAAGGCCGGTGCTCCGGAGGCCCAGCCGGCTACCGCCGCTGCCGCGACTCCGGTCGAAGCTACCGAAGCCGTCAATGACAAGTATGTCGTCAAAGGCACCATCCGCCGCGAACTGCCGAAGTCACGCAACGCCAGGACGATCGCTTTCAAGGTCGCCGGCAGCAAGGGCTACGTCACCGTCGGTGAATTCGAAGACGGCACCCCCGGCGAAGTCTTCATCAAGATCGCCAAGCAAGGTTCCACCTTGGCCGGCATCATGGACTCCCTGGCTATCTCGATCAGCTACGGTTTGCAGTACGGCGTGCCCCTCAAGAGTTACGTCCACGGCCTGACCAGCATGTCTTTCGCGCCGGCCGGCATCACCGATGATCCCGAAATCCGGACGGCTTCCAGCTTGGTAGATTACGTTTTCCGCCGCCTGGCGCTGAGCTACCTGAGTTTCGACGATTTGCTGGAACTCGGCATGGCCTCTATCGATGATATGCCTACCGACAGCCAGACCAGCCTGCTGGCCGAAAGCGACCTTCTGACCGAAGATCCGGTAGTCGCCGCCGAAACCAAGACCGAGGCCCCGTCCGCGGCTGCCGCCCAGCCGGCACCTTCGATTAGCTCTGCCGCTCCCCGGACACCGGAGGCCCCGGCCTCGCTATCCGTTAAGAAACCGGCCGCCGTCAAAAGAGACGACACCGCGCCCATCTGTTACAACTGTGGCAACCAAACCCAGCGCGCCGGCAGCTGCTACGTCTGCACCTCCTGCGGCTCCACCACCGGCTGCAGCTAAGAGACTTTAGCTAGCTTAAGCCGCGATTTCAGAACCTATAACCTGAGCTACCGCTTCAAAGCCGGACGTTAAGCTAACCGCATTACTTACTACGGTCGTGCCTAAATTGGCTGATGCCGTACTCACAGGGTATGCGCCTAGTCTGTAGCCGCCATCCATCGGTGTATCGGCGCAAGCCATAGCCGTTTCAATGGCTTTATGGATAGTAGCGTTGTATTGACCGGTGTGGTCGGCAAATGATCTGACACCGGTGTAAAAATCAATATCTTCTTGGACTGCCATTTTTGACTCCTTTTAGTTTAGTTAATTTTAGATATATATGTTCGCTAAGCCGGTCTATCTGTAAACCACCGCATGCGCTTAGCCCTTTCGGCAGCCCCTTCTTCGGGGATAGCCATAATGGTTCGGGCCGGCTCGCCCTGATCGGCTTTACCGGGGTCGACTCTGGCGCCCAAACCGGCAAAGACTATCTCGGCCGCAAGGTATACGTCTTCAAGATCGGGATCTCGCAAAGCCGCTTCTTTAAGTTCGTCATTGCTGTGCTCACCAGGCAGCTGGACGTGCAGCTGGAACTTATATTCCTGACCGCCCAGAACCTCGTCAACTGCCGCACGCGCCATTGCGAAATCAACGTCAGTCCGGCTTCTGGTTTCAAAGCTCGACGAAGACGCCCCATAAGGATTGGCCGATAATTCTGATCGAATAGCTCCCATATTTCCTTCCAAAATTAAAAAAATCAGGTTTCGGTTGAAGCCTGATTACTTTGCCGGGTTGTGCTGGAGCCGCGTTATTAAGCGCGGGCTAGGCTTCAACCATGGTGAAGCACAACCCCGTAAGGTTGAGGAGGAGTTGTTCCGACCGGTGCTTCATGGTTTTAGCCATATCAAGTATCTTTTATAGCACAGGCAGCCCAGCCATACAAGCCTGGGCGTCCGGCGCGTTGTAATATTTTAAAAGCCGCCATCAGGCTTATGCTAAACTGGACTTATCATGAAAGTGCTTATTCTGTACCGGCCCAATTCCGAGCATGGCAGGACGATAGAGGAGTTTATCCATGAATACCAGCGACGGCACCAGTCGGACCGCCTCGAAGTACTCAGTATCGATACCAGGGAGGGCAGTGCCACGGCCACGCTTTACGACGTCGTCCAGTATCCGGCCATCCTGGTTCTGGAGACAGACGGTTACGTTCAGAAGATCTGGCAGGGCGACAGCTTGCCGATGATGGACGAGGTCGCCTCTTACGCCCACGTCTAAGCTTGTGCTATAGTTAGGGTACAATTTGGCAAATCCGTAAGAGCGGCTATCAACCGCGAGGAGCGGGAAGAAAGGCTGATAAGGCCCAGTAGAACCCGCCGGGCAAGCCCGTTACAGCTGAAACCAAGCGCTTTTGAGGTCACCTCGAAGGAAACCGGATGGCACCGTCCTGCACCAGGACTCCGGTAACCGACAGGTGATTTTTATTTACAACAGGGGACGCCAACAACGCATGAAATTCAAGCAATCCACCCGCCGCCAGCCCGCCGTCTACGAGAAGGACCTGGTGCAATACTGGAAGCAGCACCGGACTTTTGAGAAGTCGGTCGAGTCGCGGCCGGCCGCCGACGCCTACGTTTTCTATGACGGGCCGCCGTTCATCACCGGCGTGCCGCATGTCGGCACGCTGTTATCGAGCATTATCAAGGACGCCGTCCCGCGCTACTGGACGATGAAGGGCAAGCGCGTCGAACGCGTCTGGGGCTGGGATTGCCACGGCCTGCCGGCCGAAGTTTTCACCGAGCAGAAGCTGGGCATCCACGACCGGCGCGACATCGGTACCAAAGTCAGTCTCGAGGAATACATTCTGACTTGCCGCGCCAACATGGTCCAGACCGGCAACGAGTGGGAGGACGTCATCGACCGTATCGGCCGCTGGGTCGATTTCCGGGGCGCTTATAAGACAATGGACAAAGATTACATGGAATCCGTCTGGTGGGCCTTCAAACAGCTCTATGAGGCCGGTAAGATCTACGAGGGCGAGAAAGTACTGCTGTACTGTGTCCGCGACGCCACGCCGATCAGCAAAGCCGAAGTCGCCATGGACAACTCCTACCAGGACGTCACCGACCCGAGCGTGTACGTCAAGCTCAAGCTCAAGGACAGCGACGCCTCGCTGCTGGCCTGGACGACGACCCCTTGGACTTTGCCGGCCAACACCGCTGCCGCCGTTAATGCCGCCGAAACCTACGCCGAAGTCAGGGTCGGGGACGAGACCCTAATTATCGCCGAGGAGCTCGTACCAAAAGTATTAACCGATGAAAAACACCAGCCGCTAACCTACGAAACCCTACGTACCTACAAGGGCCAAGACCTGGTCGGCAAAGGCTACGAACCGCTCTTCGAAGACCGCGGCCGCAACGCCCACCGGGTCTGGGCCGCCGACTACGTTACCTTAGAAGAGGGCACCGGCATCGTCCACCTGGCCCCGGCTTACGGCGAAGAAGATTACTGGCTGTCGAGGCAGGAAGGCTTCCCGCTGGTCCAGAACCTCGACGACAGCGGTTTCTACACCGAAGGCGAGTGGCAGGGCCAGTACGTTTGGGACGCCAACAAGCCGATCGCCAAGACCCTCCACGAACGCGGCGTTATCTGGAAAATCGACTACATCACGCACAGCTACCCCCATTGCCACCGCTGCGGTACCAAACTGATGTACCGCGCCCACCCCAGTTGGTTTATGGATATAAACGGCCAGCGCGAGCAAATGCTCGCGCAAAACGCCTCGGTCAACTGGTTCCCGGCCCACATCAAACAGGGCCGTTTCGCCAAAACCGTCGAATCGGCGCCGGACTGGAACATCAGCCGCGACCGCTTCTGGGCGACGGCCATGCCGGTCTGGAAAGGCACCGATAAGAGTGGTAAAGAGCACATCAAGGTCATCGGCAGCTACGCCGAGCTCAAGGAGTTATCAGGTAAAGAGCTGGAAGATTACCACCGGCCCTGGATTGACGATGTAGCCTTCACAATAGACGGCGTTGAATACAAACGTATCGACAAGGTTTTGGACTGCTGGTTCGAGAGCGGCTCGATGCCGTTCGCCCAATTCCATTACCCGTTCGAGAACACCGACAAGTTCGAGCAGAATTTCCCCGGTGATTTCATTGCCGAATATGTCGGCCAAGTCCGCGCCTGGTTCTACTACCTGCACGCCGTCTCGGTCGGCCTGTTCGATACCAAAGCTTTCAACAACGTCGTCGTCACCGGTACGCTGGCCGGCAACGACGGCCGCAAGATGAGTAAGAGCTTCGGCAACTACACCGACCCCAACGAACTGATGGACAAATACAGCGCCGACGCCCTCAGGTTCCTGCTCCTGGGCTCGCCGGTCTTAAACGGCGAAGACGCCGTCCTCCAAGATAAGGACGTGGCCGATACCAGCCGCAAACTGGCCATGGTCTGGAACATGTACGACTTCTTCACGCTCTACGCCGACGTCGACGGCTGGGAGTGGGACGGCAGCCTTGAAGACCCGGCGCCGGACCTGGGCAACCCGCTTGACCAATGGATCGTCAGCCGCGTCCACCAGCTTAGCGGCGAAGTTGACGGCCACATGCAGCGTTATGACCTGCCGAACGCCCTCAAGCCCGTCCTGCCGTTCATCGATGACGCCAGCAACTGGTACGTCCGCCGCAGCCGCAAACGTTTCTGGAAGAGCGACAACGACGGCGACAAAGCCGCGGCCTACCGCACGCTGCACTATGTCCTGGTCCAGCTAAGCCTTATCATGGCGCCGTTCACGCCGTTTATGGCCGAGGAGCTTTATCGCCGGCTGACCGGCGGCGAATCGGTCCACCTCTGCGACTGGCCGGCCGCCGGCCACGTCAACGAACTGATAATCAAGGACATGGCCAACACGCGGGAAGCGATCACGGTCGGTTTGGCCCAGCGCGCCCAAGCCGGCCTGAAGGTCCGCCAGCCGCTGGCTTCAGCTACCGTCTTCTGGGACTCTTTCGCCAGCCGGCCGCCGCAGGAGCTGGACGAATACCTGGCCGTAATCAGGGAAGAGCTCAACGTCAAAGAAGTTAAGTTCAACCATCTTGAAAACTCTTTGCCCGGCAGCGTATCGGTCAGTCTCGACCTCAAGCTGACGCCCGAACTCAAGCGCGAAGGCCTGGCCCGCGAAGTCATCCGCCATGTCCAGCAGGCCCGCAAACAGGCCGGCCTCCAGGTCGACGACCGCATAGACCTCCGTCTTGAGTCCGACAGCCCCCGGCTGCGCGCTTTACTAAAAGACGCCGCTTTAACGGATACGATCAAGCAGGAAACGCTGGCCGTCTCGCTGAACCGGCACCGGCCGGACGGCTTCACAAGCACCGTACAGGTCGACGGCCACGGCCTTACGCTCAGCTTGGCTAAGGCAAGCAGGCAATAATTCCGCCCGGGCCCTGCCGACCGACACTTTACAGAGAGGACGAACTTTGGTATGCTCTATTAACGCGTATGAAAAAAGCAGTTATCAATACCGGCGGTAAACAGTACCTGGTCACCGAAGGCGAGATCGTCAAGGTCGAGCTTCTCAAGGAGCCGGGCAAGAGCGTCAGCTTCGTGCCGCTGATGGTGATTGACGGCGAGACCGTCCAGATCGGCGTCCCCTCGGTCGATAAGGCCAAGGTAACGGCCGAAGTCCTCGAGGCCGACGTCCAAGCCGACAAGGTCACGGCTATCCGTTACAAAGCCAAGAAGCGCGTCCGCAAGGTCCGCGGCCACCGCCAGCACCAAACCATCCTCAAGATTACCAAAATCGCTTAGCCGCCGGCCCGAGCCGCTGTGGAAAACTTTTTACTCAGCCAAAAAGCGTTATAAGCAAAACAACGTCCAGCTTTGATGCCGCCACTGCTAAAATTGCCCGCTCATCTGATTCTATAGGTTGCCAGCCGCCAACGTGCATTTATTAACAACACCATAGCCGCCAATATGTAGCTAAAACAGCTTCTCCAAGCGCACATCAAATTTATTCAAAAAGACCTTGCAGACCTCTGTTGAGGAGGCCATACTAAGTACATAGGATTGGGGTCTGTTACGGGTTCTGGTCCTAACCAACAAAAATTGGTTAAAACCAAACAAAAAGCCAAACGGGTCTCGCGCCGGTCGTCAAAAACCGCGCGAGACCCCCAAAACTGCTTAGTTTGCCATTCAACCAATACAAAAACTTAAACAAATGCCAACCTTAGTGTTGCCCGAGTGGGAGATGTCGAAGAGCACCCGGCCTGATCCAGGCCTGCAGGGTGTTTTTTGCTGCTTTTCGTCTTGTGCCCGCGGCGCAAACCGGCTAAAGGGCCGGCGCAAACACCAAAATGCCGACTAGAAAATACAAGAAGCAGCAGGAAGACCGGTTATTGAAGCGCTTGTCATTGCAAGAACGCCGCCGCCAGGAAGAATTGCGGCGGCTGATTCTGGTCGATCCGCTTTTCAAAACCGTCTGACTGCCGCGGTCCGAACTAAACCGTCCGGCTAACGCGGCTCGGACGGCTTGACCAAACCGGGCTTAATATTTTGCGACCCGGCCGTAAGAGCTACCGGACAGGCAAGGCCTTAGCTCTGCCAAGCGGCCATAATTACTCGCATCAAACCGTCGGGGCTGGTTGCCGGTAGCCGGGTGACTTAGACCAGGCCTAAGCCGGGTCGCGGCAACAGAGTATTATAGTACGATAGAGCTAGCCGTATAAGGCTATAGCGGCTTATCACCTATGAATGTTATACTGAGTCAGAGCGGAGTAAGCATGACACAAAAAATCATAGCGGTCGTGAACCAGAAGGGCGGAGTCGGCAAAACGACGACGGCCATCAACGTGGCCGCCCAGCTGGCCGGCCCCAAGACTCCGGTTTTGCTGGTTGACTTGGATCCGCAAGGCAACGCTACCAGCGGACTGGGACTGGCCAAAGAAAAAGCCGCCGCCACGACTTATGACGTGCTGTGCGCCGCGGCACCGCTTGCCAATGTCATCCATGAAACCCATGTCGCACAATTATTCGTTTTGCCGGCTAATGCCAACCTGGCCGGCGCCGAGGTCCAACTGGTCAGCCGCCCGCGCCGGGAATTCGCCTTGGCTGACGCCCTAGCCGCCGCGACCCCTTATAAATACATAATTATTGACTGTCCGCCGTCTCTGGGGCTGTTGACCATCAACGGTTTAACGGCGGCCGGCAGCGTGCTGATTCCGGTCCAGGCCGAATATTATGCCCTTGAAGGACTGAGCCAACTGCTTGATACGGTTCAAGCGGTCCGGGGCAGTACTAACCCGCGGCTGGAGCTGCTTGGGATTGCGCTGACGATGTTCGACAAGCGCAATTCATTGAGCGAGCAGGTGCAGGCCGAGGTCCGTAATTACTTCGGTGAAAGACTATTCAACAGCATAATTCCGCGTAACGTCCGGCTGGCCGAAGCGCCGAGCTATGGCCGAACGATTTACGAACATGACCGGTGGAGCAAAGGGGCCCGCGCCTACAAGGCCTTGGCACGCGAGATCCGCGACCGTTTGGGCTAAGTCTTGTCCCGGCGGTTTTTACAGAGACAGACAGTGGACGAACCGCAATAAGCATAGTATAGTTATAGTATGACAGGGAAAGGTTTGCCAGTTATCGGGCCCGGTGATATCGACCGCCGGGTGATTGCCGTGGCGCCGGGCGACGTCAATCCGGCCCGGCGCGATGAGTTCGACGCGCTGGTGGTCAGGCTGGGCGAGCTGGCCTCGCCTCTTATAGTCGACCCTGATTCGGGGGAACCGGCGATCGGCTTGCGGGCCTATGACCCCGAGACCCAAGAAACGCTTGGTACCCTCGAGCGCGACCAAATGATGCGGCTGCTCGGCGCTGTCGGCATGCCGGAAGAGGAACGGAGCAATACCTGGAACGTCATGCGGCTGGCCAGTGCCCGGGTCGCCGAGCAAATCGAGACCTGGCAAGCTTACGATAGCATCAACCGGGGCGCCGAAGTTATAAAAGAGGCGATTGCCCAGCGGCACGACGGCGATCTGACGACCGAAGGCTTGCAGGAGGTCTTGGACGAAGAGGGCACGATAATGGCCAAAGCCAAAGGTGCGGTAGTCGAAATAGCGCGGAAGCACGGTTCGATACCGGCTCATGAACCGGAGCAAGAACCGTTCATGTTCGTGTGGGATGGAGAGGCGGCCGGGCTTAGGCCGCTGATGCCGGATGACGTTAATGCTACGGATATGGAGACGGTGATGCACGTCGACGGTTTTTATCATAACCTTTCCCGGGCCGGCGGCCACCGCGAGCTAACCGGCAGCCGGCTGGCTTATCTGGTCGCTGTCGTGAACGCCATGATAGAAGACCGGGCCGGGCCCGAACCCTCGCGGCCGGCGCCGGCCTAATCGAAAAACCGCAAAAGGCGGTCGAGGTCTTGGTCCGAGCTGAAGCCGATTTCGAGCTTGCCGCCGCGGGCGGTGCGGCGAAGCTGGACCGGGGCGCCGAGTTTTTTGCTGAGCTGCTTGGTGGCGGGGGTTTCGGTTTGGGTACGGGCGTGGGCTTGTTTGACTTCTTTGACACCGGCTTTGACGCTCAGGACGAAACGTTCCGCCTGGCGGACGCTCCACCCCTGTTCCTGAATAGTTTTTAGAAGGTAGGCTTGGCGCTGTTCGTCGCCCTTGAGGGCCAGGATGGCGCGGGCGTGGCCTTCGCTGATTTTGCCGCCGGCCAGGGCCTGCTGGGCGGCTTCGGGCAGGCGCAGCAGACGCACGGTGTTGTTCACGGTCGAATTGGCTTTGCCTAGGCGTTTGGCGATCTCGTCATATGAGAACGAAAATTGTTCATGCAGGCGCTCGATGCTGAGGGCCTGTTCGAGCGGGCTGAGGTCGACCCGCTGGACGTTTTCAATCAGGGCCAGCTCGAGCTGTTCGAGTTCCTGGCGTTCGCGGATGATGGCCGGTACGGTTTCCAGGCCCGCCAGCTGTGAGGCCCGCCAGCGGCGCTCGCCGGCGATGAGGGTGTATTTGCCGTCTTTCACGGGGGTCACAACCAGGGGTTGGATGATGCCGTGGCGTTTGATCGAGGCCGATAACTCCTTAAGCGCGGTGTCATCGAAGTGTTTGCGCGGTTGGTGCGGGTTGGGTTGGATTTGGCCGACGGGGATTTTTTCGATGCGGTCTTCCGGCGTCAGCAACAGGCTTTTATCAAAATCACTGGAGATCAAGGCTTCGAACCCGCGCCCCAGGCCCCTCTTTGGTGTTTGGCTCATAGACCAACTATATCATATGTCAGAAAGCTTTGGCCTGGTTGACGGGGAAGACCCGCAACACCAGTTTGCCGACGATTTGGCTGGCGTTAATCGGGCCGAAAGCGCGCGAATCGAGCGAATCCGGCCGGTTGTCGCCGGAGACGAAAAGCTGGTCTTTGCCGAGGGTGATATTGACGTTGCCGGAGGTGTTGGGGATGTTTTTGCCGTAAGGCAGGGTCTTGTCGGGCTCGAAACCGTGGGGGTGGGCCTTGTTATAGATGGTGTAAACGCCGTTGCTTAAGACCAGGTGGTCGCCCGGCAGGCCGATGACCCGCTTGATAAGCTGCTTGCTGTCCTGGGTATCGTCGAACTGGCTGAGGCCGCTTTCGTTGAAAACGATAATGTCACCCCTGTTAGGAATGTAGGCGTGCCCCGTAATATCAGCCCAGGTGCGCGGGACTTTCCAGATAATCAGCTTGTCGGCGTTCTGGAGGGTGTTCTCCATACTGGGACCGTCAACCTGGTAAGACCGGAAGACGAAAGCGATGATCAGCAGCGCCACAGCCAAGGCTGTCAGTAGAATACCGATCGTTGAAAACAGTTCGTGCCAGCCGGACGGCTGGGACTGGTTATCTATCAGTTCGTCCGGAAGGACAGGGGGCCTCGGGTCAGCCGGCGGCAACGGCGAGGGTGTGGTTTCGTCATTCATTACAGCTTCTCACTATAGCATAAATAATATGCCGGCGGGGGTTTACTCATAAGCGCGATGGGTCTATAATGGTGTTTGTAAAGAGATGGACCGGTCGAGATTCAAACGGCCTGCAATACAAACACAGCGCCAAACACAAAAAGACCCCTTTGGAAGTCCGCCACCTGTGCCGAAGGTAGTGTCCGCACGCCCGCTTAACATGGATATACATGACCGCCGCTCGGCCCGCCGGCCCCGCCCGGTCCAAGCCGCCCGGCCCGCCAGGAGCCTGCCGTCGATGGCCGTCGCGGCCTCGCTCGCCAGCCCGCCGCTTAGCAGCGCTCCGGTGCCGCCCCCGCCTGCCGCAACGCCGCCCCAAGCCGCCCCACCCCAAGCCGGCCGTTTGCCGCTGGATATGGACTTGCCCGGCGGTGCCAGCCAAGACCACTTCGAATCCTTGAGGCGGCGGGCCAAATGGCGCGACCGCCGCCGCAATGCCGCCCGAGTTACGGCCGTGGCCCTGGTCTTGCTTATTACTATGGGCGGACTGCTGTTTTCGCAGAGTTATTTGAAGCTGCACAAAGTCTTCAAGGGCGGCACCGGCACGGCGGCCGCGCTCAAGGTTAACGTTAACCCCGACCTGCTGAAAGGCGAGGGCAGCGGCCGCGTCAACATCCTGCTGATGGGACGGGGCGGCGGCAACCACGACGGGCCGGACCTGACCGACACCATGATGCTGGCCAGCATCGATCCGGTTAACCACACCGCGACGCTTCTAAGTTTGCCGCGTGACCTCTGGGTCAACGTACCTAACCAAGGGGTCATGAAACTCAACGCCGTTTGGGAAACCGGCGAATTCAAGTATCTCGGCAAAGTCGCCCCGGGCAGCACCGACCCCAAGGCGATTTCGGCCGGCTTCAACCTGGTTGACCAGACTGTCGGCAGTATCCTGGGCATTAATATCGATTACAATGCGCTGGTTGATTTCCAGGCCTTCCAACAGGCTGTCGATACCGTTGGCGGCGTAACCGTTAACGTGCCCACGCCTCTGGTTGACCCGACCATGGCTTGGGAAAACAACGGTAACGCCACGCTGGCCCAGGCCGGACTGCAGAATTTCGACGGCAAGCAGGCGCTGCTCTACGTCAGGTCGCGCGAAACTACCAGCGACTTCGCCAGAGCCCAGCGCCAAAGGGCCGTCTTATTGGCCCTGAAGAGCAAGGTCGAGACCGTCGGTACGCTCAGCAACCCTTTCAAAATATCGGGTTTGTTCAGCGCCTTCGGCAACAATGTCCAGACCGACCTGTCGCTCAGCAACGCCGACCGGCTTTATGACATCTTAAAAGATGTCGACGGCGCTAATATCAGTTCAATTGACCTGGACGGCGGCTCGGTACCAGGGGCTACCCAGTACGTTACCGATGGCAACATTAACGGCCAGTCAATCGTTTTGCCGAAGGCCGGCCTGTTCCAGTACGGCGACATCCAGCAGTTTGTCCGCAGCCAGCTCAAGGACCCTTATATAGTGAAAGAGAACGCCCCGATTATAGTCTTGAACGGTACCACGACCTCGGGTCTGGCAACCAACGAGGCCGACCTGCTCAAGACTTACGGTTACAACGTGATCCAGGCCGGCGACGCGCCGGAAACCAACTGGACGACCACGACCCTGGTCGACCTCAGCCACGGCAAGGATAAATATACGGCTCACTATCTGGAGCAGCGTCTTAACGTTAAGGCCCTGACCGCTATGCCCGGCGATAACATACCCACAAACGGCGCCGACTTTGTTATCATAATAGGCAGTGATGAGGCCAACCTTACGACTCCGCAATCTTAAACCGACCAGCGGCATTGCCCACTTTTTGCACCTAGGTTTAGTCCTGGTGCTGCCGTTATTGGTGTTCGTGCTGGTAAATTTGAACTTCGTTCAGCTTGCTCTCAGCATAATCGTATTAAGTAAATGGCGTATGTTTGCCGTAAGACCACGATTCTGGGCAGCCAATATCAGGGCTAACGCCATCGATCTGATGGTCGGCCTGTCGATAGTCTTATTTATGACCCACAGCGGCAGCGTTACGCTGCAGGCGCTTTGGGCGGTCCTATATGGGGTATGGCTGGTGGCGATTAAGCCCGGTTCAGGCGTGCCGATGATTACGGCCCAGGCTTTCATCGGCCAGTTCATGGCTTTGTCGGCGCTGTACCTGGCTTGGGCCGACGGTCCGGTCTACGGCCTGACGCTGCTGAGCGGCCTGTTTTGCTTCCTGGCGGCGCGCCACTTCCTGGACGCTTTTGACGAGCCTTACGCCAAAATGCTGGCCTATGTCTGGGGTTACTTCGGCGCCGCCCTGGCCTGGCTGCTAAGCCACTGGCTGTTGTTCTACAGGGGCGTAGCCCAGCCGACGCTGCTGCTCAGCACGGTCGGTTACGGTATAGCCCTGCTTTATTACCTGGACCATAATGACCGTCTTGGCAAAGGCCTCAAGCGCCAATTCATATTCATCATGTTAGCCATCGTACTGGTCGTCCTGGCGTTTTCCGACTGGGGCGACAAGGTCGTTTAGCAAGGGTTAAAGGGAGGGAAGCAAGCGTGTCAGACGACGAAAATCTGGATAAAGCCAAAGAAATCGGGGCCTACGGAGTCGCCAGTGCCAAAAAGGACAGCAGCCGCACGGTTACGTTCACCGTACCGTCGGTTCGGAAACCGAAATTACGGTTGCGGGCGCCCGATAATCCGCGCGCCAAAGCCGTCGCCGTACTGGTGCTTTTCATCCTGGCCGGTCTGCTAAGCGGTTTCGGGGGCGCCTGGCTGGAGACCCGCAATAACCAGAACACCGTCCTTGTCGGCGGTACGCTCAGCAACCAGAAAAAAATCGTTACCAGCCAAAGCCAGCTAATCAGCCAAATCGCCAAAACGGTCGGGCCGAGCGTGGTCAGCGTCAATGTCAACATCACCGACAATTCCAGCTCGCAGAACGCCGGCGGCTTCGGCCTCTTCGGCTTCTCTCAGCCGGAAAACGAACAGGCGGCCGGGACGGGGATTATCATATCTTCCAGCGGCCTGATCGTGACCAACCGCCATGTCGTACCCGACGGCACTACCAGCGTCAGCGTGACGCTCAGCGACGGCACTGAACTAAAAAATGTCTCCGTCATCGGCCGTACCAGCGACAGCGACAGCCTGGATATTGCTTTCCTAAAGATCAATGATACGCAGGGCCACAAACTGACGCCGGCCGTGATTGGCGATTCTTCGACCGTCCAAGTCGGCGACAACGTCGTGGCTATCGGTAACGCCCTCGGCCAATTCCAGAACACCGTGACCAGCGGCATCATCTCCGGTTACGGCCGCAGCGTCCAGGCCACCGATAGCTCCGGCGACGCTTCGACGGCCGAAAACCTCGACGACCTGTTCCAAACCGACGCCGCGATTAACGAGGGCAACTCCGGCGGCCCCCTGGTCAACCTGAACGGGCAGGTGATCGGCATCAATACGGCTACGGCCGGCGACGCCCAGAATATCGGCTTCGCCATACCGATTAACGATGTCCGCGGTTTGATTACCCAAGTGCTTAAAACCGGTAAATTCTCCCGGCCGTACCTGGGGGTGGCCTATATACCGCTAACGGCTGACGTGTCCAACGAGTACAACCTCAGCGTCCAGAACGGCGCCTTCATCGCTCCCAGCAGCGACCCTACCAACCCGTCGGTCATAGCCGGCAGTCCGGCGGCCGCGGCCGGCCTGCAGACCAATGACGTCATCACCGCCGTCAACGGCACCAGCATTGACCAGGACCACTCGTTAACCAGCTTGCTTGACCAGCACCAGCCGGGCGACAAGATTACTTTGACCGTCCTGCGCGGCAGCAAGACATTGAGCATCGACGTCACGCTCGGCACCATGCCCAGCAGTTAGAGCTCCGACAAATTTGTATTCAAACGATGCTCCCCGCCATATATGTGTTCGCTAAGGCAGGTCGGGCGGTCGCGCCAGCACCTGCCCGGCAGGCTGGTGGCTGCCAGTTTGCAATGCTTGCAAGCTCTAAGGCTAAAGCTGCGGGCCGCTCCGGCCTATGGCTTGTCAGCCGACGAACCGGTCTTTGACGGCCTTAGACGGCGGTTCGTAACGGCCGCTTCAGGCTTTGCTGAAAACCTGGATGAAGTCGTCGGAGCGGCTTAAGCGGTAGTCCGCCTGTTCGGCGATAGACCGCAGGGCCGCGTGTTGCGGCGGCAAAGCCTCAGTTAAAATATACAACGGTTGGCGCGGCCTGCGGGCTGCCTGGTCAAACAGCCTTCGGTACAGGCCGAGCCCGTCCGGACCGCCAAAAATCGCGCTGGCAGGCTCATGGGCGGCCGATAAGTTTATCTCATAGTCATCTGGCACGTAGGGCAGGTTGCAGAGTAGGACGTCATAACTGCGCCTGGCGGCCGTTAGCAGGTCGCTTCTGATAACGTTTATGCTTAATGTAAATTTATCTACATTGATTTTGGCGACTTTCAGAGCTTCAGGGTCAATATCTAACAGTTCAACGGCCGTTTTTGGCAGCTCCAGAGCGGCCGTAATACCGAGGGCGCCGCTGCCGGTACCGACGTCGGCGATGGTTATGGGCCGTCCGCTTTTGGGCCCAGCTGAGCCCGAATTACGTCCGCCGGCACCAAACAGCGGCAGACTTTTCAAAAGGTCGATCATAGTCTCCGATTCCGGCCTCGGCTCCAGCACGGCCGGCGTGAGTACAAATTGCCGGCCATAGAATTCCGTCTTGCCGCGGAGGTAGGCCAACGGTTCGTGCTGCGCCCGGCGCTTGAGCAACTTTTCGATTTCCGCCTGCTGTTTGGATAATAATTTGTGCTCCGGGTGTGCCAGCAGCCACGCCCGGTCCTGGCCCGTGGCGTCTTCCAGCAAGACCAGCGCGTCCAGCCGGGCCGTGCCGACCCCGGCTTGCCGAAGCCGGTGCTCGGCTTCCCGCAACCATTCGTGAATGCTCATGCGTATAGTATGGCAGATAGTTTACAAATTAGAATAATAGTTTTAAAATATATAAGTGAATAGAATCCCGGAGAGTTTGCCGCCCAGGTCCGGTCAGCCGCCAGATACGGATACGACTTTTATATTTTGGCGCCATATAGATGCCAATGTCGAGCACATGCTTCCGTATCTGGATGATGCCGACGTCGTCTTGCTGGAAACGACGCCGCTGGAACAAAAACGAAGCAAAATAGTACGCGAAGCCTTGCTGAACCGGTTGCTTGGGGGCCCGCTGACCGCCCGCCAGACGAACATACTTGCTTATGAATATGGCCGGGATGCCGAGCACCTGAGTTACGAAAATATTGATATGCCGTCTCTTCGCGGTTCGCTGGTGGCAACCGAATGGGGAATCGTAGACCGCTTCCATGACAGCGGCAAAACAATCCGTTTAATCGACGCCAACCCTAAGGATCATCCCGGCATCGTCGGCCAGGTGCGCGAGGCGCTGGTCGTAGCGATGACCGCCAACGATGCCATGCGCTCCGATACGCCGAGTTCCTTTGCTGAAATCAAGGGGTGGCAGACGGATTTTTTCAGGCTTGAGGGCCTGTCAACCGCCGGGCGCGACGAAATTGCCGCCGCGCAGGTCACGGCGGCCCAAGCGGAATTTCCCGGCAAACGGCTAGCCGTAGTCTATGGCGCGCTGCACAGCGGAATTTCGCACGAGTTCTTAAGGCGCGGTGACGGAGCCCGCCGGATCTTTCTGGACCCTATACCGAGTCCGGCAGGCAGCACGGTATATTACGGGTTGGACGGCGAAGCCATACGCAGGTTCCGGTTCGGCAAACCGGTCACTGACGAATTAATCATGCGTACGCTGCTTCAGAGTGCCTTGGTCGCGTGTATGGCCCACGAAAAAGACATTGTGCTTGGTTCCGAGGTGGCCGACCTATGGAAGTTCGAGGAAGCCACGCACCGCATGAGAATCATGGCCGACAGGATAGCCAGACGGGCGACGGCTGAGCAGCTTAGCACCTACGCGGCCGTGGCCGACGAGGCCTTCAAGGACCCCCGGACCGAGACGAAACAAAGGGTCATGGAGCACTTAGGCGGCTTGGTGGCGGCGAGCTCCGCTCCACTAGCGGATAAGGGCTAGATTATTCGCTGCTGAGCAGTTCGTGTTCGGCGGCCTGCAGCTGGGTAATCAGGTCGTCGATATCGCCGTCGAGGGCGCCGGGAATATTGGAACGCGAGTAGCCGATGCGGTGGTCGGTAATCCGGTCCTGCGGGAAGTTATAAGTGCGGATCTTCTCGGAGCGGTCGCCCGAACCGATTAGCTTCTTGCGGGCGTCGGATTGCTGTTGTTGCTCTTCTTCGATTTTCATAGCCAGCAGGCGCGAACGCAGGACGCTCATAGCCTTGGCCTTGTTCTTGATCTGGGATTTCTCGTCCTGGTTGGAGACGACCAAGCCGGTCGGCAGGTGGGTGATACGGACGGCCGAGTCGGTGGTATTAACTGACTGGCCGCCATGGCCACCACTGCGGTAAACGTCGATTCGCAGATCGGCCGGGTCGATATCGATATCGGTTTCTTCGGCTTCCGGCAGCACGGCGACCGTCGCGGTCGAAGTGTGGACCCGGCCCTGGCTCTCGGTGACCGGTACCCGCTGGACGCGGTGGACGCCGGCTTCGAACTTAAGGTTCTTGTAGGCTTCCGGGCCGTGGACGCCGAAAGTTATCTCTTTGAAGCCGCCGACTTCGTTAGGCGATTCGTTGATCAGCTCGACTTTGTAGCCGTGGTTCTCGGCCCAGCGGTTGTACATCCGGTAAAGCTCGCCGGCGAACAGGCTGGATTCGTCGCCGCCGGCCGCGGCCCGGATCTCGATGATGACATCGCGGTCGTTATTGGGGTCCTGGGGGGTCAGGGCGGCGAGCAGCTTTTCTTCGTTGGCGGCGAGTTTGGTTTCAAGTTCGTCAAGTTCGGCACCGGCCATCTCGGCCAGCTCGGCATCGTTGCCGCGTTTGAGTTCCTCGGAGGCTTTCTTATCGTTTAGAAGTTTGGCTTTTTCATCGAACAGGGCGGCCAGGTCTTCCAGCTCGCTGCGGCGCTTGGCCAGTTTGGGATAATTCTTGTCACTATAAATAGACGGATCCTGGAGTTTGGTTTCCAGCTCCTGGAGTTCGTCTCGTAGTTGCTGCTCTTTTTTGTCCATGGTAAATGCCTGGCTTTAAGTATATAGGTAAATAAAAATCGCCCGAAAGATTATATCGCGGGCGATTAAAGGGCTAGGGTAGCTATTGGCCGGGGGTTTTGACGTTTTCGGCCTTGGCTTCGGCCTTTTCGATCTTGGCGGCGGTGCGCTTAGCCTGCTTTTGGGCGGCGGCGGCCCGTTTGTCCTTAGAAGCCTGGCCGGCGGCGGCCCGGGCCTTGAACTTGTCGACGCGGCCTTCGATGTCAAGGATGCGCTCTTCGCCGGTGAAGAAAGGATGCGAGGCGCTGGTGATGTGGACCTTGACCAAAGGGTACTCGCTGCCGTCTTCCCACTTGGTTTTCTCTTCGGTGGCAACGGTCGAACGCGTCAGGAAACGGAACCCATTGTTGAGGTCCTCGAAGACGACTAGGCGGTAGTTGTCGGGGTGCAGGTCTTTTTTCATGTCGGTCCATAATATCATATCTGTTAGCCGGCGGTCAACAGGACCGGGGGGAAGCCGCCAGTCAAACCAGATTTTTGACTTTATGCTAAAAAATCGTATTATAGGATAAAGCCGTAACGCCTGGAGCAGTTGCCGTGTCCGGAAGTCCCATAGACGTAAACCAGTTTTCGATTGACCATTTGTTATTAGCCCAAGATGCGGCCGGTGATTTGATACCCGGCGGTTCGGGCAGCCTGGTCCGCGAACAGCCGGACCTGTCCCGGTACCTGATCGGCGAGGTAGCCGCCGGCCGGATGGGTATATGCGAAGGCTACTCGCCGGCCGCCGTGGACGCGCCTACCATGGAGGCTTTCGAGGACCTGGCCTTACGCTGCGGCGGGGAAAGCTTCGAGGTGCGGCCCAGGCAGCAGCCATACCCTTTGATAACTATCGTCCGGCTCGGCAAGACGCTGGTGGCACATGTCAGCGAAGCGGGCCCGGCCAGCCCTGAGCCGGCCGGCGTCCCGCTAGTCGTCGGATATGAATCTCAAGAAGAGGCCAAAGCCAAGTTTGAACGCAAGAAACGCTCCTTCGTCCGCGATATCCCGGGCGCCGTGGTGCTTAGGACCGAAATCGACGTCGAGTGGGACAAGCTGGCCCGCCTGCCGGTGCGCCACGCCGATTAAGCCGGGTTGCGCCTGCTAGTATATGTATATGATTAAAGCGGTTATTTTCGATATGGACGGCCTGCTGATCGACAGTGAACCCCTGTGGTCGCGGGCGTTTAAACAGGCCTTCGGGACCATAGGCATTACCATAACCGATCAGGACATGTTCGATATAAGGGGCTTTCGCCAGATCGAGTCGGTCAGATATTTATATTCCAAGTATCATGCCAAAGGCGCTTCGCAAAAGGACATAGTGTCTCTTATCCATGCCGACATGATGGCTATGATTAAGAGCGACGGCAAGCTTTTGCCGGGGGTGCGCCAGGCGCTCGGCGTCTGCCAAAAAGCTGCGCTGCCGATGGCGATCGCTTCGTCGTCGCCGACGATGATTATCGATGCCGTAGTCGACGGACTGGATATTCGCGGCTTCTTCGATCAGGTTCATTCCGGCGAGCTGGAACCTTATGGCAAGCCCCACCCCGGTATTTTCATCAGCACGGCGGAGCTGTTGGGCGTGGCGCCGGACCAATGCCTGGTTTTCGAAGACGCCCCGTCCGGCGTTTTGGCAGCCAAAGCCGCCAGAATGAAATGCGTGGCGGTTACCGATCCTGAACTCGAGGAGCACCCCTTTATAAAGACGGCTGATGCTATCCTTGATTCGCTGGAAGATTTCGACGAAGCCGTCTTGGCCGGTCTCGAAAAATAGCCGAACCGTATTGCCGCCTCGCCGCCTATCTGTTACAATAGGGGAGTCAATCAATTAAGCAGGTTGGGGTTTGATCCTCCTGTGCGGCACCTTGAGCGGACCGCCCGGGCTCCCAGCCGAAGAGAAAGGACCTATATATGGCGGCAGACGTCGATATTAAACAATTGTTAGAGGCCGGTGCGCACTTCGGCCACAAGACCGAGCGCTGGCACCCCAAAATGGCGCCGTACATCCACAGCAAACGCGGCGGCACGCACATTATTGACCTGGCCCAGACCGTTACTTGCCTGGAAGAGGCCTTGGCTTTCCTGGCCAAAACGGCCGGCGAAGGCAAGCAGATCCTGCTGGTCGGCACCAAGCGCCAGGCCCAGGATATCGTCAAGCAAACGGCTATTGGCGTCAACATGCCTTACGTCACGGAACGCTGGCTCGGTGGCATGATCACCAACTGGACGACTATCGGCGGGCGGGTCAAATACCTGCAAGACCTCGAAAACCGCATGGCCAGCGGCGAACTGGCCAACAAATATAACAAGCTCGAAGTCCAGCGTTTCCAAGAGGAAATCGAGCAGATGAACACCCTCTACGGCGGCGTCAAAGAGATGAATAGCCGCCCCGGCGCGCTGTTCGTCGTCGATATCGTTAACGACGTCAACGCCGTCCGCGAAGCCAAGAAGCTCGGCATCCCGATCGTCGCTATCGTCGACACCAACGCCGACCCCAGCCAGGTAACTTACCCGATTCCGGCCAACGACGACGCCATCAAAACCATCCAGCTGATTATGGATTACGTCAAAGCGGCTATCGAGGCCGGCCAGGCTTCGGCCAAGAAGTCCGACGACAAGGCTCCGGCCGCCAAGACGGCTCCCGCCGCTAAGGCCGAGGCCAAAGCCGACGCCCTCAAGTCCAAACCCGCCGACGACCGGCCGGCTGCCGAAGCCGGGGCCGAACCCGCGCCCAAAACCGAAACCGCCAAGGCGGATAAATAACCGATTTAATTTTTGGAGACCAGAGATATGGCAATCGACATAGCAGAAATCAAGCGCCTCAAGGACCTGACCGGCGTCGGCCTGACCGACGCTAAGAAGGCTCTCGAAGAAGCCGGTGGCGACTTCGACAAAGCGCTGGCCGCCATGCGCAAGAAAGGCCTGACCAAGGCCGAGAAGCGCGGCGAACGCGAAGCCCGGGCCGGCCTGATCGGCACGTACAACCATGACGGCCGGATCGGCGTCCTGGTAGAGGTTAACTGCGAGACCGACTTCGTCGCCCGCGGCGAAATTTTCACCGAATTGGTCAAAGACGTGGCCATGCACATCGCCGCTTCGGCGCCGCTGTACGTTTCGGCCGGCGACGTACCGGCTGAAGACCGGGCCAAGGCCAAGGCCGAATTTACCGAAAAGACCAAAGCCGAAGGCAAGCCGGCCGATATGGTCGACAAGATCGTCGACGGCCAGCTTAAGAAATATTTCGCCGAGCGCTGCCTGCTCGACCAGCCGTTCGTCAAGAACCCCGATATCACTGTCGCCGACCACGTTAAGCAAAACGCCGCGCTGATGAACGAAAACGTCGTCGTCCGCCGTTTCTCGCGCCTCGCCCTCGGCGAAGTCGCCTGAAACCGGCACGCGGATGATGTAGAATAGAGCCTATGGATCCTAAACAGGTAGTTACTAACGCCCAGACCAAGCTTAACCAGGCCGTGGAACGTTTCCGCGACGGTTTGAAGAGTTTGCGGACGGGCCGGGCCAGCGCCGCTATGCTTGACGGCGTCATGGTTGAAGCTTACGGCACGCCGATGCCGCTCAACCAGCTCGCGACGGTTACGGCGCCGGAGGCCCAGCTAATCCAGATTACGCCGTTCGACCCGAATAACCTGCAAGCCATCGCCGAGGCGATCCGCAATAACCAGAGTTTGGGGCTGAACCCGGCTGATGACGGCCGCGTAGTCCGGGTACCGATTCCGCCGCTGAGCGAGGAGCGCCGCCGCGAACTGGCCAAACAGGTCGGCCAGAAGCAGGAAGACTGCATGATCGCTTTGCGGTCGGTCCGCCACGAGGCCCTGGACACCCTCAACGAAGCCAAGAAGGACAAGGATATCGGCGAGGACGAAGCCAAACGCCTGTCCGGCCAGGTCGAAGAGGCCATGGCCAAAGCCCGCTCCGAAGTCGAAACCATCGGCCGCGCCAAAGAAGCCGAAATCATGACCGTTTGATTAGCTAGGCGTGGGTTATGACGGTGGTGCCGATCGGCGCCCAGTTGTAAATCCATTCCGCCTGGTCGACCGGCACGCTGACGCAGCCGTGCGAAGTGTTGACATTGCCGAAAACGCTGGCCGGCCGCCAATAGTTGCCATGGACGGCATCGCCGGAGTGGTCGAAGTAGTTGACATAAGGCACGTTTGGCTGGTCATAGGGTACGGGATAGGTGCCCTTCATGGTTTGCGAGGTCAGTTTCTCCCATATTTGGAATTCGCCCAGAGGCGTCGGCGTATCCGGCGCGCCGGCGCTGACCGCGAAAGTCTGGACCAACTGGCAGCGCTGGTAGGCGTACATTTGCTTGGTCGTCACGTTAACGTCCAGCGACTTGTCGAAATTACAGGGCGTGTACGCCTGGTAGGCGACGGTTTGCAAAGGCGTGTTGAAGCTCAAGCCGTTGGCGTTCATGACGGTCTTGGCTACCTGTTCGGCCTGGGTTTTCAAACCGGCGGGGTCGGTCAGGGCGGTGCCGTCCTGGCCGGCCACGACGACCCGGCTGGTACCGGCCTCGTTGACCGTTACCTGATTGACGGGTGCTTTGACGAACTGGTTGGCCAAATCCGTCAGCGAGGCGCTGATGGCACCGGCCTTGAGCCGGATGTAGTCCTGGGACTTATCGGCGCTGCTGGTGATTTGCAGCCAGCTGCGGATAGTGTCGGCGCCGACCGGAACGGTCTGGCTGCCGACGGTCAGGGTGGCCGGCTGGTTGGTGATGGTCTGGATCTTGGACTGTAATTCGTTGGCCGGGACGGTCAGGTTCAACCCGGCGACGGTCGGTACGGCGGCTTTGGCGACGGCCGCCGGCCTAGCGGCGCTGATGACGCGGGCCGACCAATAGTTGCCGCCGACTTCCACGGCGGCTACGCCTATAGCTAAGAATAATAAAGCGAAAACGGCCAAACTATAGCTGTGGAGCAGGTCGGTGAAGCGCCCCCATAGGGACGCCGGGGCCGGCGAGAAACCGGCCGGCGGGGTGAATTCCCGGGTTTGCGGCACGGGTGCCGCCGGCGCGCTCGGTACGGTTGCCAGGGAAACGCCGGCTCCGGACAGGGCCTGCGCCGCCGGCAGGGGCGATGTCGAGACTTTAACCGGCCGGGCCACCATGTCGGAGACTACTTTGATAGGTATTTTGGACAGCCCGAAACCACCGCCCGCAATTTCATTAGACGTAAGCCCGTGGCTCATTTTGTCGACCTCTGTTTTTCACACACTTTTTGAATCGCTCTTACGCCTATAACTATACACCCGCCCGACAGGTTGTAAAGGTTGTTTTTTATCACAAAAGCCGGGCCGGCTAGGTAATGGGCAGCGGTTTGCCGAGGATGGTCGGACCCGGTTTGAAAACCAGCTGGAAAACCATCTTGTCAGTCGAGACCAGCTCCCTGAGGATGTAGCTGACGCTGAAGTCGCGGCTGGGGTGAATGGCGATCACGCCGCTGTTGCCGACCCCCAAATGGCTGCAGGTTACCATGGCCCGGGGCAGGTGGTAGCCCTGGCTGACCAGCGTGGCACTATTCAGGCCGAAAATGGCGTGGGCCCGGTAGCAGCTGTCATAGGTGTTAAAACCCGCGTCGTCGACGACGATGGCTGTGGCCGGGACGCCGAGCTTGACGGCATAGTTTTTCATAACCCTCGGCTCGTTGTGGTAGCTGGCGCCGTTATCGCCGCTCATCAGCAAAATATCGACCCGGCCGGCCTTGTACAGCTCGACTGCCGTCTTGACGCGGTTTTGCAGATAGGGCGTCGGCGTGCCGTTAGGCAGGATCCCGGCGCCGAAAACCAGGGCCACGCGGTGGAAAGGCACCCGGCCGACCGGCGTCCGGCCCAAATCGTAGCGCTGGCCGCGGGTGCTTACAAAGGTGTAGGCTACCGGCCCGGCCAATAACAAGACAACCAAAACTACGGCGGTGGCGGCCGCGTATTTGTGGGTGCTCAAGCCGGCGGTCAGGCGGCGCATAAGCCGCTTCAAGCGTTTCATGGTGAATCTATTGTAGCCTAAAACCGGCCGGCTTGGCGGCCGCGGTTTGCTACAATGGATAGCAATGTCTATTGTGTTGCTAATCGTGGGGATAGTGCTGTTTATCGGCTTGGTCGTGATCCACGAGTGGGGGCACTTCATCGCCGCCCGCCGGGGCGGGGTCGAGGCCGAGGAATTCGGGATTTTCTTCCCGCCGCGGCTGTACCAGCACAAGACCAAAGCCGGCTGGCTGTTCACGATCAACCTCTTGCCGCTGGGGGGTTTCGTCAAGCTCAAAGGCGAGCATGACAGCGACACCGAGCCGGGGACTTTCGGCGCTGCCAGCTTGTGGGTCAAGACCCAGATCATGGCTGCCGGCGTCTTCATGAACCTGGTGACGGCGCTGGCCTTGCTGACAATCCTGGCGGTAGTCGGCATGCCGTCGCTGATCCCCAACCAGTTCACCGTCAAGCAGGACACCAAGCTGGTGTCCCAGGAGGTTCTGATCGGCTATGTAGAACCCGGTTCGCCGGCCCAAAAAATCGGCCTCCAGCCGGAAGACCAGCTTAACGACATCAGCCTGCCGGGCTACAGTCCGGTCAGCCTCGATAATGCCGCCAAACTGCCGTCGATAACCAAGAGCTTCGCCGGCAAACCGGTCATTATCTATTACACCCGGGCCGGCCATGAGCGCGAAGCCCGGACCACGCTCTTGAGCGCCAAGACCGTGGCTGCCAGCCAGAAGACCGATAACCCCAAAGGCTACCTCGGTATCTCGCCGACCCAGTTCACGCTCCAGCGCTCGACCTGGTCGGCGCCGATCGTGGCCGTCGGCCTGAGCACGCAAGTGACGGTACTGACTTTCCAGGGTCTGGGGCACGCGCTGGCCGGGCTGGGCAGCCTGATTGCCGGCGGCGTCACCGGCAACACCGTCGCCCGGCAGCACGGCCAGACTTCGGCCACCGCCCAGGTCGCCGGGCCGGTCGGTATCTTCGCGATTATGAAAAGCGGCAGCCTGCTCGGCTACCAGTTCATGCTGTTCATTATCGCCATTATTTCGCTGACGCTGGCAATCATGAACATCTTGCCGGTACCGGCGCTGGATGGCGGCCGCCTTTGGATTACGCTCATCGCCCGGGCCGTCAAAAGGCCTTTGTCGGCCGGGGTCGAAGAAGCCATTAACATGGCCGGTTTCGTCGTGCTGATCGGCCTGGTCGTCTTAATCACCATCGTAGATGTCAAACGTTATTTCTAAACCGCCCGCGCCGGACCCCAAAGACCCGGCAGGTTCCGTCCGGCCTGATGCCGGCTCGCCAAACGTCGCCTCGGTGCCCTGGAACCCCTGGCTGGGCGTGGTTTTCGTAGTCGTAGTCTTCTTCGTCTCGCAGCTGATTGCCGGCTCGCTGGTCACGCTTTATCCCTTATCAATGCATTGGTCGAGCGCCCGGGCAACGGACTGGCTCAACAATTCGGTCGGCGCCCAATTCGCTTACGTGCTGATGGCCGAGGCCATAGTTATAGGTTCAGTTTATTGGTTTCTGCGCTTCCGCAAGCTCGGTTTGGCGGCCATCGGCCTGAAGCGCCCGCGCTGGAGCGACCCGGTCTATGGCCTGGCGGCGCTGCCGCTCTACCTCATTTTGTACCTGTTGGCCGTCGGGGTGGTCAGCCATTTCGTGCCCAGCTTGAATATCAATGAGCAGCAGCAGCTGGGCTTCAATAACGTCCATGGCGCCGAACCGCTGGTCCTGACTTTCGTCAGCCTGGTCGTGCTGCCGCCCTTGGCCGAGGAGATCATGGTCCGCGGCTTCCTCTACAGCAGCCTCAAGAAGGCCATGCCGCTGGCCGGGGCCGCGGCCGCTACCAGCGCTATTTTCGCCGCCGCCCACCTGCCGGAAGGCGGCTCGGCCGGCCCGCTGTATATCGCCGCCCTCGACACCTTCGTGCTCAGCCTGGTTCTTATATATTTGCGCGAAAAAACCGGCAGCCTCTGGTCCTCAATCACGCTGCACGCCATCAAGAACGGCATCGCTTTCACGGCCTTGTTTGCGCTGCATCTGAAATAGTGATATTATAATAAGTGATGAGCAAGAAATTACTTTTCGCATCTGTTCTCCCGCTGCCGCCGTCTGAGGCGTAGCTTTACTTTTATTTAATTTTTAGCAAACTCGCCTCCGTCCACCAAACGGAGGCTTTTTAATTTCAAAGGGAAAAAATATGGAGTATTTAACGGACCGGGAAGGCCTGCTCATGGTCACCGAGTGGGACATGAGCATAAATGACTTGCTGGCCGAACAGGCGGCCGGGCGGAGCGTGCTGCGTTCGCCGCACGTGGGGAATATGTCGCCGCATAATATGGCGCTGCTGGCTGCCGGAATTCCGGCCTGGCTGGTCGATTACGTGCCGGCCGCAACTGATTACAACTACCGTACGGAAACCGTGATGGAAGCCGGGGAGAGCCGGGTTATAGCCCGCGCCGGCGGGCGTCTGGCATGCCGGACGACCGTGGAAGACGGCTCCGCCACCTGGCTGGACGAGTACCATAACGCCGCTTTGGCCCGGGCCTTGCCTGGTGCCCGGTTCGAGACCAACACCGAGTATTTACGCCGGCATGAATCGGTTGCCGCCGAAATAGCCGGCCTCATAAGCGTCGAATTCCCCGAAGTTTTTGACCGTCTTGTCAGCGAGGACGGGTTAGCATCCAAACTCTACGGCAGCGGTAGCGACATAGCTGAAAAAATAAGTTCGGCAGGGATAATGCAGCTAAACGATGACCCCCGCAGCGGCGAAGCCGTAGTCATGACCAATGCCGCCAGTTTGCTGGCGACGTTCGTCATCGAGGCCTTGGAGAGCGGCGAGGCTGCCCAATTCCATATCTCCGGTTCGGCATTCTATATCTATGCCTACAAGAACAATCTGCCCGAGAATATGAACGCCATGTACCAGACCCTGCGTTCAAGAGCCAGTTTCGGCCCCAAGTTGCCCGAATTACTAAAGGTGGTCATCGTGCCGGCTGCCGACGCTGTTTTGGCGACGACTCATGAACGCCGGGCCGCGCTCGATAAGCTGGCCGGCCAAGGCGCCGAATATTTCTCGGCGGCCGCAAGTCTGGAAGCCGACCGGCGTGATTTCTTCGGTGCCAACATGGCGCGCGCCGACTCGGACAAGGCGGCTTTCCTGCGGGAACTTAAGACCCGCAAGGCCGCCATCAACGATCTTGCCGCCGGCTTCGTCGAGCTGGTAGCTGACTGTCCGGAAGTTATCGCCGACCGGGCCAGCCGGCCGTTCGTCACCCAGTACGATGTCATCAAAGAGGGCGGCCTGTACGTCGCTGAGGCTAACCGTTCGCTGACAATGCGCCAGCTGGCGGCTTTGCAAAAACGGCTGCGGAATTCGGACGGAGCTTAACACCGGGATGATACAATAACTATTAACTACAGGAGAAAATACATGCGTTTGTCGCAACTATTCGGTAAGCCATCAAAAACAGAGGGTAAGGATTACACCATACCGTCACACCGCCTGCTGGTGCAGGGCGGTTTTGTCCGGGAATCTACGGCCGGACGGTACTATCTTTTGCCGCTAGGGCTTAAGGTTCACCAAAACATCGAGGCAATTGTGCGCAAACATATGGACCAAGCCGGCGCCCAGGAAATCGTAATGCCCGTCTTGCATCCGTTGGAGCTTTGGCAGGAGACTAACCGCACGAACACGACCGGGTTTGAGCTCATGACCGTTAAGGACCGCCGTGAGGCGGCTTTTGCCTTGGGGGGCACGGCCGAAGAGATGGCGGTTGACCTGGTACGCAAGTTTAATATTAGCTACAAAGATCTGCCCTTTAATATTTACCAGTTCTCGATGAAGTTCCGCGATGAAATGCGGGCTCGCGGCGGCTTGTTGCGGGTGCGCGAGTTTGTCATGAAAGACGCCTATAGCTTTAGCGCCGAAGACCAGTTTAAAGACATATACGGCAAGATGGCTGATGCCTACAGTTCTATTTTTGCCGAGATGGGCTTGGAGACCAGGAAAGTAGCCGCCGATAACGGCTATATCGGCGGCGAGTATTGCCATGAGTTCATCGTTGACAGCGATATAGGGGAGAGCCGGTATTTCCTAGACACCCAGACTGATGATGCCGCCCATGAAGATGTGGCGGTCGTACAAGCCGACGACAAAAACCCGGATGAGGCTCTAAAGCCCCTGGAAACGGTTGAAGCCGAGAGAGGCAAGACCATGCAAGCCGGCGCAGATTTTCATAACTTGCCGCTATGGCAGCAAATCAAAGACGTCCTTTATTTCGATGAAGCCGGCAAGCGCTACATACTAGTGGTCATCCGAGGAGATTTCGATGTTAATGAAACTAAATTGACCCATGTCGCCGACGCTTGGAGCCTACGGGCTGCTACGGACGAAGAAATACGGGCCGACCTAGACAGCGAACCGGGCTTCATAAGTCCTGTCAAGTTCCCTAAAAAGAGCAAAAAAGGATATCCCGTATTTATAGTGGCAGATAAGAGCCTGAGGACCATTCGTAACGCCTATGGCGGCGCCAACAAGAAAAACCTGGATCTGCTGAACATCAATATTGAGCGTGATTACCAGCCTGACGTAGAGGGTGATGTGGCCTTGGCCAAGGCTAGTGACCGCTTTGTCGAAAGAAGGGGTATAGAAGTTGGCAACATCTTCCAGCTTGGCTATCACTATAGCGACCTGATGCATGATGCCGAATATACCAGCCAAGCTGGCCAGCGGCAGAAATACTATATGGGCTGTTACGGCATAGGCATTGGCCGGACTTTGGCGGCTATTGTCGAGAAGTACCATGATGACAAAGGGATTATTTGGCCCGAAGCCGTAGCCCCCGCCAAAGTCTACCTGGCCCGCCTTGGCGCCGAAGCCGATGTTGTCAAACAGGCCGACGAACTGTATGAGCGCTTGACAGCTTCCGGGGTTGAGGTACTATATGATGACCGCGACACGCGGGCCGGCGAGAAGTTCGCCGATGCCGACCTGCTGGGCATCCCGTACCGGGTGGTTGTCAGCGGCAAGACCGCCGAAGCCGGCGATTACGAACTCAAGGCCCGCACGGCCGCCGAAGCCCGCCGGGTCAGCCCGGACGAACTGGCAAAGGCACTAGGAATTACCGCTTAAACGCTGTTATAATGTTACTGAACGAGTGGCGGCCGGTATTTGGATAAGCCACCTGCTGGTAACCGATAGAAGGAGGGAAAGCCGATGAAGAAATTGTTTCGATTGACCCAGGCGGGCGTCGATGAATTACAAACCGAACTTGACGCCTTGAACGCCAAGCGCAACGGCATTGCCGACGCTATTAAGACTGCCCGGGAATTAGGCGACCTGGCCGAGAACGCCGAATACCAATCCGCCCGCGCCGAGCAGGACCGCAACGAAACCCGAATCGCCGAGATCGAAAACATTTTGCAAAACGTCGAAATCATCAAAAAACCGCGCGGCGACAGCAAAGTCCAGCTGGGCTCGGTCGTCAAGCTCAAGGGGCAGGGCGGCAAGGCCAAAGACTTCCAGGTCGTCGGCACTGTCGAAGCCGACCCGCTGAACGGCAAAATCAGCGACGAATCACCAATCGGCCAAGCCCTGATCGGCCAAGCCGTCGGCGCCACTGTCGAAATCTCCACGCCCACCGATACCAGCAGCTACAAGATCGTCAGCATCAGCTAGTAGCAATTCTATCCGGCCCTAATCAAGACCCGGTCGTATGCCGTCCGCAAAAACGGCAAAAACCGCTACATTTACTTGAAATAAAGTACAAAAAGTTGTAATATATAAGACATGTCCAAGGAGATCGGCACGGCTTTGCCGTACACGCAGGAATTAGAGATGCCGGCTATGGCTTTGCCGGTGGGTTTTGTCTTGTCGCAGCAGTGGGGCAGTCTGCATGTTACAGCAGCGGCCAGCGAAGCTTACGCTATGGCGGCACCGCCGGAAGCGGGCTTGGCGGCAGCCGCGCCGGCTGCCGCGCCTTCGGGCCGCCAATACGATCCCCAGATCGATATCTGGCTGATAGCCCCCAAAGAATTATCAGAGCCGGTCGAGGAGCTGGAAGCCCAGCCAAGCCCTCTCAGCCAACGGCTTGCGCCCGGTTCCGAGGTCTATTTGCACGACAAAGGTGTCGGCCTGACGGCCGAGTTCGGCCATGATAAGTCGTTTATGACCCAGCTCATGGCGTCCTTTTATGAAAGTAAAACCGGCCATCCGGCCGAAATGATGTTTGCTTACCGGCCGAGTGCCGGAACCGAAAAGCCCTTAATGGAGGATATCGAACAGGATGTCCCTATGTTTTTTGCCCATTTGCTGAACGAAGGCCTACGGGAAGCGTTGCCGCCCGCCCTTTATGCCCGGGAACGGCTTGTCGAGAGGCGTCAGGCTCTGGATCTGGCTACACGGGCGATGGTGCTGCCGCCTCTAGCCGCCGGCGCATCGGCGCTTGCCGCTGAAATATTACGGTTCGGTGAGTTGGGCTTGCCGGTTGCAGCCGCCGCCGGTGCGGCTGCCGCCGCGAGATTTGTGCGTAACGGTATCCGGACCTATTTGTCGCTGTCGGAGAGGATGGAAAGGTCGATGCGTGAAAATTCCGCTCTCAAAGCCGCAATCGTCGGCCGGCAAATAGAGGAAGCTTTTGCTCTCCGGCCGGCTGCTACAGAGGCCGCCGGCTCCGACGAATAAGCCTGGAATTATAGGTTATACTGTTAGCAAGTATGGCCACACTGAAAGAACTGCGCGACGAGCGCCTCAGGAAACTGGAAGAACTCAAGCAGCTGGGCGTTAACCCGTACCCGGCCGAGGCCGAACGGACGCACGCCTTAGCCGACATCAGCGGCAAATTCGACGAGCTCGAAGGCCAAGAGGTCTCGGTCGTCGGCCGGGTTATTAATATCCGCAAATTCGGCAAAATCGCTTTCATCGTGCTGCGCGACCAGAGCGGGCAAGTCCAGTTGTTCCTCGGCCGGGACAAGGTTGCCGGCCTGGAGGCCGAGCACGGCCGGCTCGGTTTCGACCAGCTGCCGTTACTCGACAGCGGCGACTTCATCGAGGCCCGCGGCCCGGTTATCAAGACTCAGACGGGCGAAATATCGGTCGAAGTCCGCGAACTTAGGCTGCTGGCCAAATCCCTGCGGCCGCTGCCGGTCAGCCG
Source organism: uncultured Candidatus Saccharibacteria bacterium (assembly GCA_963716945.1). Taxonomy (GTDB): domain Bacteria; phylum Patescibacteriota; class Saccharimonadia; order Saccharimonadales; family UBA4665; genus DASRLG01. The sequence goes on from OY970322.1 coordinate 470,040, forward strand.
CGAAGGTTTCACCAACAAGGAAGAACGCCTGCGCCGCCGCTACGTCGACATGAACGTCAACCTCGACGTCCGCGACCGCTTCGTCCGCCGCAGCAAATTCTGGCAGGCGACGCGCGACTTCTGCAACCGGCAGGGCTTCGTCGAAATTAACGTGCCGGTGCTGGAACACACTACCGGCGGCGCCGACGCCACGCCGTTCGTGACTCACATGGACGCCCTGGACCAGGATTTCTATCTGCGTATCAGCCACGAGTTGCCGCTCAAGCGCCTGATCGGCGCCGGTTTCGAGAAGGTTTATGACATCGGGCCGCGCTTCCGCAACGAGAATTATTCTGACGAGCACTTGCCGGAGCACGTGGCTATGGAATGGTACTGGGCCTACGCCGATTGGCGCGACGGCATGGCTTTCCAGACCGACATGTTCCGCCATATTATCAAGGAGACGTTCGGCACATTGCAGTTCAAACTCGGCAAATTCGACATCGACCTGGGCCGTGATTGGGAAGAGCTGGATTACGCCGCCGCGCTGCAGCAGCACTACCAAATCGACCCGTTCAATTGTTCGCTTGACGACATCAAGCAAGCCTTGGCCAAGCACAAGCTGGAAGTCGAACAGACCGAAAACAAGGCCCGCGGCATCGACAAGCTCTGGAAAAATATCCGCAAAGACATCGCCGGACCGGTTTGGCTGGTCAACGCGCCGACTTTCATCAGCCCGCTGTCCAAGACCAACCCCGACCGGCCGGAAACGTCGCAGCGCTTCCAGGCCGTTATCGCCGGCAGCGAAGTCTGCAACGGCTTCTCCGAGCTCAACGACCCGCTTGACCAGTTGCGGCGCTTCAGCGAGCAGCAGGCCATGCGCGAATCCGGCGACGACGAGGCCATGATGCTGGATATCGATTACGTCGAAATGCTGGAATACGGCATGCCGCCGGCTTGCGGTTTGGGTTTCAGCGAACGCGTTTTTTGGATTTTCGAAGGTGTCAGCGCCCGCGAAGGCGTGCCGTTCCCGCAGCTCCGGCAGGAAATCGACGAAACCACCAAAACGATTTACCCCGACCTCAAGCTCGGCCGTTAAGCGATGATACAAGTCACCGACGAGGAATTTCAGCGGCTGATTGACGAAGCCTTGGGCGAGCTGCCGGGCGAGCACGTCAAGAATATCAAAAACGTCGCTATCCTATACGAAGACCAGCCGACGCCCGAGCAGCGGCACGAATTGCAACTAAGGAACGACCAGACCTTATTGGGTTTGTACCAGGGGACGCCGCTCAGCCAGCGGCAGGGGATGACCCATTTGCTGCCGGACAAGATAACGCTGTTCAAGCGGCCGCTGCAATACCGGGCCGACAGCCCGGCCGGCCTTAAGGAGCAAATCAAGCACACGCTTTGGCATGAAATCGCCCATTACTACGGGCTGGACCACGACCAGATCCGCGAATTGGAATAAGAATTAAGAGCGGCCTAGCGCTTGGAGGCCGGCAGCTTGCCGTAGCTGGACCGGATCTGGAACAGCAGGTATAGGCCGACGCCCGAGCCGATGACCGTACCGATCAGGCCGCCGATGCCGCCATAGCTCGTGAAAGCGATGATTACGCCGTAAACGATGTTGGTCAGCAGGGCGTAAAACATCAGGTTCCAGCCTGACTTTTTGCGGTCGCGGGTAGCCGGGAAGGCGGCCACGTAAAGCAGGGCTTCAAAGGCCAGGACGATAAGCCCCAGCCAGATGCCGAAGTTAAGGCGGCCGCCCACGGCCGGTCCGCCGTAGGCCGCGCTCAGGTTGTTGGCGTAGTTAATCAGGCCGTTATCGGCGTGGGCCCAGTTCCACAAACCGACGACTACCAATAGCGCCAGCAACCCCAGTACCAGGTTAATCCAGGGCAGGTACTCGACCAGGGCTTTTTTGCCGCTGGGCGGCAGCGGCGGCGCCTTCTTGACGAACACCTCTTCCAGTTTGTTTTCCAATGGTTGAAACGCGCTCATGCAGCCTCCTAGATTTATCCCAAGCTCAAAGCTTTCTGGGATTAATGTATGCCCATTATGTAAACTTTGCAACGGATTATACACAGGATTCGGCCGGTAATTTCGACTGCCGGGCGCCCGGTATCGTATACTGTAGGGACATGACGACCGGACAAATACACGTTACCCAGAGGCAAAACCGCAGCGTCAACCGCAGCCTGTGGGACAGGACCTGGAAAGACCGGCGCGGCAACGTTGTCATCTGGCAATGGCCTAATATTCCGCTGATTGCCTGGGCGGTCCTGACGGTCGTGTCATTGCTGGTCGGCGGCCGGCAGGCCGACGTCTTTGCGTGGCTGGCTTCGGCTTCGCTGGTGATTTGGTCGCTGCTGGAAATCTTCAAGGGCGCCAATTACTTCCGGCGGGCGCTCGGCCTGCTGGTGCTCTTCCTGAGTGTCATGTCTTTTATCCATAACATTTAATTAACGAAAGGGCAGACGAACTATGAAAGCTATCTGGAACGACACCGTAATCGCCGAGGCCGACAAGGCCGATCTAATTTATATCGAACAGAACTGGTACTTCCCGCCGGACAGCGTCAAGCAGGACTATTTGCGCAAGAGCGACACGCCTTACACCTGTCCGTGGAAGGGCGTTTGCCAGTATTTCGACGTCGGCCAGGGCGACGACTGGAGCGAAGATAACGCCTGGAGCTACCCCGAGCCGAAACCGAGCGCCATCGACACGGTCAAGAAGGATTTCTCGAACTACGTCGCTTTCTGGCGCGATGTCCAGGTCACCGAATAATGCAGCGGGCGATTTTCGCGGCCGGTTGTTTCTGGGGCGTTCAGTATTATTTTGACCAGGTACCGGGGGTAACCAAGACGACCGTCGGCTATACCGGCGGCCACACCGAGAATCCGTCCTATGAAGAGGTCTGCACCCACACCACCGGCCATGCCGAAGCGGTGCTGGTGGAATTTGACCCCGACCAAGTCAGTTATGAGACGCTTTGCCGGCAGTTTTTCCGGATGCACGACCCGACCCAGCTCAACCGGCAAGGGCCGGATGTAGGCGATAGCTACCGGACGGCGATATTCTACGTCGACGACCAGCAAAAGGCCGTCGCCGAAGCCGTCAAAGCCGCCGTCCAGGCCAATTTCGACAAGCCGATCGTTACCGAAATCACGGCGGCCACGGAGTTCTATGAGGCTGAAGATTACCATCAAAAATACGCCGAACGTACCGGCCGGGGCATGTGCCACGTGCCTTACGAACCGCTTAAGCAAGGCTGATAATACTAGCGGACTTGGTACACTGTAAGCGATGGCCGCGATTATTTTTGACTTCGACGGGACGATTGCCGATAGCTTCGACTACGTGGCCGGTTTTTTAATCAAAGAGGCCGGCCCGGAAGCCGCGGCCGCTACCGACAAGCAGGACCTGCGCGGGTTGTCGATGGCCGCCATGGCCCGGCAGCTGGGTCATGGCTGGTGGCGGCTGCCGGGGCTGCTGTTCAAGGGCCGGCGGCAGATGGGCGGCGTTATCAACCAGCTGCGGCCGTTCGACGGTATGGCCGATGTCATCGAAAAACTGCACGCCGAAGGCCACGAGCTGTTCATTGTCAGCAGCAACCGCGTCAAGAACGTCCGGGCGTTCCTGCGCCACCACGGGCTGCAGACTTACTTCTTGGAAATTTACGGCGGCGTCGGCATGTTCGGCAAGGCTCCGGCGCTGCGCCGGCTGTTGCGCGACCAGCAAATTGAGACCAAAAACGCCGTTTATATAGGCGACGAACTGCGCGACGTCCAAGCCGCCCAGTCGATCAAGCTGCCGGTAATCGCCGTGACTTGGGGTTTTGCCCGGCCGTCCAGTTTGATCCGTTTGAAGCCGACGGCCGTGGTTGAGCGGCCGGGCGATATCGTCGGCGCTATAGGCGAACTCTAGGCTTCTTGTACCGGCGCTTGGCGGAGTGTATAGTGGAGCGCACGGTAAACTAGGCTACAATGGATAACTTTTCGCTTAAATCTATCCTCGGTTCTCCGGAACCGGGCCAGACCGCCGGCCAGCACCCTAACGCCGGCAGCGGGCCGCCGGCCGTTGCTCCCCAGCCGGTCGTCCAGGTGCTTAGCCCGCGCGGCGTCGAATACGTTTTCTTGACGATTGTCTTGTTCACGGGCGCGGTCAACCTGATTGCCGCCCTGGTCATACTGATTAACGGCAATATCGATTTCAGCCTGCTGGCATTCCCGACGGCGGCTTTGCTGGTCACCGTACCGGCTTTCGCCTGGCTGTTTTTGCGCCTGAAACGGGCCGAGCTGGCCAATCCGCAGCTGGCGCTCGACCCGTCTAAGCGCCGTAGCACGCAATTCATCAAAGTCATCAGTTTCACCACCTGTTTATTCACGCTGATCGGCTTCCTGTTCGGGCTTTTCATTAAGATCGGCGGCAATTACAACGGTTCGTTCGTTAAGTTCTTCTTCGATATGCTGGTAATTCTGGCGGTCGCCGGCGGCATCCTGGCTTATTACTGGGTCAATGAGCGCTAAACGCGGCGGCAGCGTGATAAACCCGCTGGCGAAATACCGGATCGGCTTGGCCGTACTGGCGTTTTTCACCCTGGTAACTTTCGCGGTAGTGCTTGACCAGGCCGGTGCCCACAAGCAGGACCTGAAGACCCAGGAGGCCGCCAATGCTATCGCCACCAAGCTGAACAACTACGTTGACGGCCAGGAAAAGGTGCCGCCCTCGCTGGCCGCCGCCGGCATCAAGGACGTGCCGCCATCAATCAGCTACGTCAAGCAAAGCGCCGATATTTACGACTTCTGCGTGACTTACAAATCTTCCGGCGGCGGTTCCGGCCTGGTTGGCGCCGCCCAAAGTTTCCTGGCGACCGGCAGCCTGGCCGGCACTGAGTATTCCGGCTACTCGGACCTCGAAATCAACCCGGTTTACCACGCCGGCAAGAATTGCCAGCTGGTCAACACCGAAATCAGCAGCCTCAACGGCAGCTCGGCATCTACCCAAACCCAGACCCAGACCCAAACCCAGGCCACGCAGACCCCTTACGTCAAGAACAGCGACGGCAGCTACACGGTTTGCGGTGTTAAGACCAATTACTTCGAGGCCGAAGGCCATATCACCCGGGCCGATACGCCGCCGTCATCGTCAATTTCGTTGAACGCCACGTCCGGGCCGTTCATCGGCGCCTACCAGCTGGTCCTGATATCGCCGGCTTCGCAGGTTTTTGACGAAAGCTGCGATACGCTACAGCCGGCCGCCCTCCAGGTCGGTGATACCGTCGACGTCTTCACCATAACCTCGCCGGACGCCAATGCCGTGTCAATCCTGCTGAAACGCTCGTACTGACAGGGCAGGCTGCTATACTGGCAGTAATGGCATACACGAGACCGCGGTCGCCGGCTTACGAGCCGGGCCAGACCGGCGTTTACAAAGTTTCACGCTCCAAGATCGAGCTGTTCATGCAGTGTCCGCGCTGTTTCTGGCTGGACGGCCGCTTGAAGATCGCGCGGCCCAGCGGCCCGCCGTTTAACATCAACAAAACCATCGACGAACTATTCAAAAAAGAATTCGACGCCTACCGCGCCCAGGGCAAACCGCACCCCCTGATGACCGACAACCAGATCAAAGCCGTGCCTTACGCCCACCAGGACCTCGACACCTGGCGCTACAATTTCACCGGCATTACGGCTTTGCATAAGCCGACCAACCTCCATGTTTTCGGGGCCGTAGATGACATTTGGGTTAATGATGACGGTGAACTGATCGTCGTCGACTACAAGGCCACCTCCAAAAAAACCGAGGTCGGCATCGACTCCGATTGGCAAATGAGTTATAAACGCCAGCTCGAAGTTTACCAGTGGCTGCTCCGCCAAAACGGCTTCAAGGTTAACAACACCGGTTACTTCGTTTACACTAATGCCAGCCTCGAGCCGGAAAGTTTCGGCGACAAGCTGGAATTCAAGACAAAAGTCATTCCTTACACCGGCAGCGACAGCTGGGTCGAGCCGGCTTTGGCCAAGATGAAAGCTTGTTTGGAAGGCGGCATGCCGCCGGTCGGTGAGGCTGCCATGGGCGGACCTTGCGATTTCTGCACCTACGCCCGCGCCCGGACGGAGCTGACCCTCCAAGAACTGCAGACTAAAACCTCAAAGAAGAAGTAGCCGTCCCGCCCGGGATTCTACGCTATAATAACCACATGCTAGATATTCAATTTATCCGCGACAATCCTGAAATCGTGGCCGAGAAGTCGCGCCAGAAAGGCTACGACGTCGACATCCGGCAATTGCTCGGCTTCGACGTCGAACGGCGGCTGCTGATGCAGCAGACCGAAGATTTGCGCCGCCGACGCAACGAACTCGGCGCCCAGACCAAGGGCCGGAAGCCGGACGACGAACAGGTCGCCGCCGGGCGCGAGCTCAAGGACCGGCTGGCCGATCTGGAACACCGGCTGGCGGCCATCGACAAGGAATTCCAGGCGCTGCTCAAGAAAGTCCCGAACATGCCGGTCGACGACGTGCCGGTCGGCGCTACCGAACAGGACAACGTCGTTATCAAGCAGGTCGGCGACAAGCCGCAGTTCGATTTCGAACCCAAGCAGCACCACCAGCTGGCCGAGCCGCCCGGCTGGATCGACAAGGAGCGGGCCGCCAAGATCGCTGGCAGCCGTTTCGCCTACCTCAAGGGCGACCTGGTGCGCCTGCAATTCGCCATCGTCCAGTACGTCATGCGGACGCTCGGCGACGAACGGATTATCAAGCAGATCATAGACGGCAATAACTTAAACTTATCAGCCAAACCGTTTACGCCGATCCTGCCGCCGTTGATGCTCAGGACCGAACCGTACGTCGCCAGCGACCGCCTCAACGCCGAGGAAATGACCTACAAACTGGAGCAGGACGACCTCTGGCTCAATGCCAGCGCCGAACACACCCTGTGTACCATGTACTGGAACGAAATCCTGCCCGAAGAAGAGCTGCCGATCCGCTACATCGGCTACGGCACGTCGTTCCGGCGCGAGGCCGGCACCTACGGCAAGGACACCGAAGGTATTTTCCGGATGCACCAGTTCGACAAACTCGAAATGGAAGTTTTCAGCACCCCTGAGACCGGCCTCCAGGAGCACCTGCTGCTGGTCGCCATCCAGGAATACCTGGTCCAACAGCTCGGCCTGCCGTACCAGCTTATCCAGAAGTGTACCGCCGACATCGGCAAGCCGAACGCCCGCGGCATCGACCTCGACTGCTGGCTGCCGGGCCAGGGCCAGTACCGCGAAACCCACACCGCCGACTACATGACCGACTACCAGGCCCGCGACCTCAAGATCCGCGTCAAGCGCGGCAGCGGCGCCATCGACCTGGTCCACACCAACGACGCCACGGCGTTCGCCCTCGGCCGTACTCTGATTGCCATTATGGAAAACTACCAGACGGCCGACGGCGGCCTCAACATCCCCGAAGTCCTCAAGCCGTTTATGGCCGTGCCGGGCAACGGCTAGTAAAAAGCTAAAACACGAGGGAGGCGAGCATGATCCAGAAATTCGAAATCCAAGGTGTCCACGCGGCGGTTGATGACAAACTCCGGGCCTACGTGACGAGGAAGATCGGCGGCCTCGACCGCTACATCTCGCGCCACAGCCGGACCAGCGCCCACGCCGAAGTCCACCTCAAAGAGACCAAGGCCAAGGCGGGCAATAAATGCCGCTGCGAGGTCACGCTCTACCTGCCGCACCAGACAATCATCGTCAAAGAAAGCGCCCTCAACATGTACGCCGCCGTCGACATCGTCGAGGCCAAGCTCAAGCAGCAGCTCCAGAAGTACAAGGACCTGCACGGCAACGGCAAAACCCACCGCCACCTCTTCGCCCGCTTCCGCCGCCGCTAACTGCCACTGAACATTAATTGTTATTACTCAATTTTAATGTTATAATATAGTAATGACAGGAGTTTTGCTGGACAGGGGCGGTGCCGAGGGCCCGGCGGTTTACGCCGAGGCCGGTTTGACTTCTATTATCGCCGACCTCGAATTCGATACCGATCGCGTTGCTGCAATGCTGCGTGGCCGCGGCGTCGCGGCAGCCGACATCGACGCTACCCGGTTTAATTTTGCCGGCGTACATCCGAGTGATGACTTGGATGCCGCCCTGAGCGACCCTGATTCCAAAGTTAATTTTGGCGGTTACAACCACGGGGCCAGAACACTTACGACTTTCGTTGAAACGCATACTCGCGTCGCCTCTGTGGCAGCCGACCAGACAGTCAGCGAATTAGTAGCAGAACGGGCCGCCGCCGGCGGCATTACCGCCTCCGAATTTATAGCCGCCCCCAAAATGGCCGCCTCGCTGGACGACTACAAAAACCTCGTCATGCACAACAGCGTGAATTACATGATTAACCGGACGTTTGCGCACGAAGTCGACCACCTGGTCGAATTCAATACTTTAAGCGAAGCCGAACTCATGGCGAAGCGGATAGAGTACCGCAACCAGCTTTTCCGTCACAACCAAAGAAGGGCCCTCGGCTTAATAGCCGCCGCCTTCGCGGGTCTGGCGGTACCCGTGTTCGAGGCTTACGAAAAAGTCGACCCGGAAATAGTGAAGCTGACCACCATTCCCGCCTTGGCGGCCGGACTGGTCTGTACGTTCCTGGCCATGCGGTCTTCGGAAAGACGCTATTACTCGCCGTTAACCCACAAGGAATACCTAAATAGTCCGTGGGAGGCCGAAGCCGAGACTTTCGCCGCCCAGCAGGTAGCCGAAATCGCGGACGATACCGATCCGGCCGGTTATCCTTTGGTCCTGCGTTGCAAGCCCCAGCCGTTCCGGCTTGTTTAAATGTTACTCGCATATAGTCTCGAAAACGGCTATAATTATTGGCATAACTTGTTAGTATTTCGTAACCGGGGGTCGAAAAGGCTTAATGAATATTGTCTTTAAGAAGATTTTGGGGGATCCGCAGGCCAAAACGGTCAAGCGGCTGCGCAAACGTGTCAAACTGGTCAACGCCCAGGCCGACAAGTACAAAAAAATGTCGGACAAACAGCTGCGCGAACAAACCGACGTCTTCAAGAAGCGCCTCAAAAAAGAAACGCTCGACGCGCTGCTGCCCGACGCCTTCGCGGCCGTCCGCGAAGCCGCTACCCGGACGCTCGGCCAACGGCATTTCGATGTCCAGCTGATCGGCGGCATGGTGCTGCACGAAGGCAACGTCGCCGAGATGAAGACCGGCGAAGGCAAGACCCTGGTCGCCACGCTGCCGGTCTACCTCAATGCCCTGACCGAGAAGGGCGTCCACGTTGTGACCGTCAACGACTACCTGGCGCAGCGCGACGCCGGCTGGATGGGGCAGGTTTATGACTTCCTCGGTTTGAGCACCGGTGTCATCCTGGGGGATTATTCTTATGTATACGACCCCAAGTTCACTAACACCGACCACGAGGACGAACGTTTCCGCCACCTGAAACCGGCTACCCGCCAGGAAGCTTACGCCGCCGACATCACGTACGGCACCAATAATGAGTTCGGTTTCGACTACCTGCGCGACAATATGGTGCGCGAGGAAGACCAGCTGCGCCAGCGCGATTTGCATTACGCCATCGTCGACGAGGTTGACTCGATCCTGATTGACGAAGCCCGGACGCCGCTGATTATCAGCGCGCCCAGCGTTACCAGCGGCAACGCTTACGCCCAGTTCGCCAAAGTCGTCCGCCAGCTGGTCAAAGAGAAGCACTTCGAGACCGACGAGAAGCGCAAAACCGTTATCCTGACCGACGCCGGCGTCGAGAAAGTCGAGAAAATCCTCGGCCTCGACAACCTTTATGGCTCCGAAAATATCCGGACCATCTACCACCTGCAGCAGGCCTTGCGGGCGCACGCCTTGTTCCACCGTGACAAGGACTACGTCGTGACCAAAGACGGGGAAGTCGTCATCGTCGACGAGTTCACCGGCCGCCTGCTGGCCGGCCGCCGCTACAACGAGGGCCTGCACCAGGCCATCGAGGCCAAAGAGGGCGTTGAGGTGCAGCAGGAGAGCATGACGCTGGCCACGATTTCGTTCCAGAACTATTTCCGTCTGTACGAGAAGCTGGGCGGCATGACCGGCACGGCGCTGACCGAAGCCGAGGAGTTCCATCAGGTCTACAAACTCGACGTCGTCGAAATCCCGTCCAACCGCCCGATTACCCGCAAGGACCGCTCGGACCGGATTTACCGGACCGAACAGGCCAAGTTCAAGGCCATCGTGCGCGAAGTCAAGACCCTGCACACCAAGGGCCAGCCGGTCCTGATCGGTACCGTCTCGATCGAGAAAAACGAAGCCCTGGGCCAAATGCTGACCAAAGCCGGCGTGCCGCACCAGGTCCTCAACGCCAAGAATAACGAGCGCGAAGCCAAGATCGTCTCCAGTGCCGGCGAAAAGGGTGCCGTCACGCTGGCCACCAACATCGCCGGCCGCGGTACCGACATCGTCCTCGGCGACGGCGTCAAAGACCTGGGCGGCCTATTCGTCCTGGGCTCCGAACGCCACGAATCGCGCCGGATCGACAACCAGCTGCGCGGCCGGGCCGGCCGCCAGGGCGACCCCGGCGTTACCCAGTTCTTCGTCAGTACCGAGGACGACCTGATGCGTATCTTCGGCGGCGAAAAGATCGCCAACCTCATGGGCCGGCTGAACGTCGACGATGAAACCCCGATTGAGAACCGGATGATCAGCCGCTCGCTCGAAGGCGCCCAGAAGAAGGTCGAAGGCTACCACTTCGACAACCGTAAGAACGTCGTCCAGTACGACGATGTCATGAACCGGCACCGCAAGGCGATTTACGCCATGCGCCGCGAAATCCTGCGCTCCCAGAACATCAGCAAACGGATTAAGATCCTGATTGACGACGAGGCCCATAACCTCGCCACTTCGCCGCTGGTAACGACCGACCAGTTCGAAGACCTGGTCCGCGAAGTTTTCCCGTTCAGCGAGGAAACGCTGGACCGGCTATTCGACAGCGACGCCACCAAGTTCGAAAAGGTTCTCCAGACTGAGGCGGCCGAACTCTACGCCGCCCGCGAAACGGCTTTCACCAAAGACATCATGCGCAAAGTCGAACGCGACGTCTACCTGCAGATCCTCGACAACCTGTGGATGCAGCACCTCGAGAACATGGACCACCTGCGCGAAGGCATCCACTGGATGAGCGTCGGCCAGCAGGACCCGCTGGTCGAGTACCGGCGCCGCGGCCAGCTGTTGTTTGACGACATGCAGGCCACGCTGCGCCACGACGTCGTGCTGCACTTGTTCCACGCCGAACCGGTTTCGCAGGAGGAGCTGGACCGGGCGACCGAGACCGAACTGACCCTGGCCGCCCGCGGCTCGGTCGACAACGCTTCGCAAATCACGACCGCCGAAACCGAGTTTGAGGCCACCGATTTCGCTGACAAAAAGGCCGCCCAGGCCGCCCGCAAGAAGCAGACCGACAGCCGCAAAAAGGCCCGCAAAACCGAGCGCCAGCGCAAGGCCGCTGCCAAAAAACGAAGGAAGAAGTAGTTGCGCCACACTGTTACGGAAGCCCGCCTTAACAACGGCGCCCGGGGGCTGCTGATCCATATTCCGCACGCTTCGGTCATGACCGTCGACATTAATTTCCGGGCCGGCGAATACCTGGTCGAGCCTGACAAGTGGGAAGTGCCGCACCTCATGGAACACGTTTTGCTGGGGGCCAACGAGCTGATTCCGCGGGCCCGCGACTTCCAGGCCGAACTCGAGAAAAACGGCGCTTACAGCAACGCCACGACTGGTGTTTACGACATTAATTACGAGGCCGAATGCGCCGACTTCGAGTGGGACCGGGTGCTTGGCTTGCTGCTGGTGGCGATCACCAAGCCGCTGTTTCTCGAGGAAGAATTCCGGGCCGAGTTCGGCAATGTCCAGGAGGAAATGGCGGCCCGCAGCAACAACCACTTCCGCCGCTTGAGCCTGGAGATGCGCGGGGCTTTCGGCCTGATTGCCAAGACCGACACCGAGCGTTTGGAGCTGATGTCCAATGTCAACGTCGATGACGTCAGGGAACATTACGAGCGCACGCACTATGCTTCCAATATGCGCTTTGTCATCGCCGGCAACCTGTCGGCCAGCCGGCGGGCGGCGATTACCTCGCTGCTCGAAAACATTGATTTACCGGTCGGCGAGCGGCGCTTCGATTTGCCGCAGGAGCGGCCGGAACGTCTAGAGCAGCCGGTTTACGTGGCCAATGACACCGTCGAGAACCTGTACTTCTATATTGATACTTTCATGAACCGCCGGCTGGCCGACCCCGAAGTCGACGCCCTCAGCCTGGTCAACACCATGCTGACCGAAACGCTGTACTCCAAGATACTCGGCACCGCCCGCGAGCGCGGCCTGGTTTACGGCATGAACTCCGGCCTCAGCCAAACGCGCGATGCCAGCAATTGGTGGTTCGGCGCCCAGGTATCGGACAAAAACGCCCAGCCGCTGCTGCAGATAATCGTCGACGAACTGCTCAAAGTCAGGGCGGGGGACATCACCCGCGACGAAATCCAGGCTACCAAACAGTACGCCCTCGGCCGCTTCCAGCGCAGCGCCCAGACGGTTGGCGGCACCGCGGCCGGCTACGCCGGCCGCTACTTCTTCGATGGCGTCATCGACGACTATTACCACTGGCCGGCCCGCATCCGGGCGGTCACCAAACAGCAAATCGTCGACATCTCTAATTCCATGTTCGCCCCCGGTATCTGGGGCTTCGGTACGCTCGGCAATTGCGGCCCGGAATTCGCGGCCGAACTGCAGGCCCAGATCAGCGGCCTATGGCTCCAGCGCCCTGATTAGGGTAGGTAACTGGTCTTCCGGCTTGGCCTTTAGAATTAGCGGCGAGGTTTCCCGTTTATAAGCCAGCAGACGGCCGGTAATGGTATTGGCGCTGCCCTCGGGCGTTTGCACGTAATCCCAGAACGCTTGCAAGTGTTCATGGTAGGTTCTGATCAGCCTGTCTCGGAATTCTTTGGGATCCATACCCTTGGGCCGCACCATGGCCGAAGGCGCCAGCCGCCGGATTATCTTGGCCTGGTCCCGGTCCAAGGTGGTCATGCTAACCATATCCTCGGGCGCGTCGCTAACAGCCGAAATGCCCAGCATGCGGCCCGGCACGCCTAGGTCGTATAACGCTACCTGCAGGTCGAGGGCCTTCTGCCTGAGCCCGGTGTCTTCCAGGGCGCCGGTCGACGTCGATAATATGTGCTCGGCTATGGGCAGCTGCTCCGGGTCCATAATTTCTTCGATGATCCTGATGCCGGTGTGGGTTTTGGTTTGGTGGGCGGGGTCATCCAGCCCGGCCTCGGCTATCATATATAAGCCGTCTATGAACTTCTTCGGCTGCTCAGCGGCAATTTTCTGCATGGTGGTCGACAGGACTTCGCGGCCGGTAGACATGACCATGACCAGTGCCCAGTCGTGGACGTCGTGCTTGGTCGATTTATCCAAGTCATCGACCGTCAAATCGGCTTCCAGCCGGTAAGCTATGTCCATCCAGCGGCTTGCCAGTTCCGGCGACAGTTCCGCCGGGGAATAGAAACTCTTGAGCACGACCTCCAAAACATCGCACATTATCCGGTTGGCATAAGCGACAGACGGGTTTTCGGGCGTCGCCTGGTGGCCGCCGCCATCGTCGATTAACCTGGCGACCATCAAGTCGTTAAGCATGATGGCGGGGTCATACATATATTGCCGGGCCCGTTTGGCGACGTTCGCCTGGTAGGTTTTATTGCCTTCGTTAGTGGCCAGGCTGCCGTCATCACCCTCGCTTATGACGAGATCTTTACTCAACAGTATAAAGCTCGAGGCGTCCAAAGGCTCGGCCGTGCCTTTGGGGACGAAGCCTTCGATGGTGGCAGCGACAGAATGCTCGAACCGGGACCGGTAGGCGGCCTGCTGCGCTTTTTGTTTGGCGAGCTCCGATTGGATGCCTGACACGGCAACCGCGGCGCCGTTTTCGGCGGCCACCCGGGCCGCGGCGCTGGCATAGGATTCGCCGGTTTCGGTCCGGGCCGCCCGGACTTCTTCTTGGCCCTTAAACCTGGCATGGGCCCGGTTAATATTGCGGCGCAACGCCGAATCTTTGGGTCCCAGCGCCTGCCGTTTCAGCCATTGCAGGCCGGCGAAAGCCAGGCTGCCGTCAATCGGCTCTTCCAGCGCCCTGGCCTTGGCCTCGTTCGGGTGCAGGGAAAGGAAATAAGCCGACTCCAGCCCTTCGACCACGGCCCGGCTGCTGACAAAACCGTTTTCCGGCCCGACCATGGCGAACATCGACGATTCGGCCGTGACGACGTAGTCTCCTTCGCCCGTGCCTTTGGTGAAGCCCGGATTGCTGGAATAGGCTACATGTGGCGGCTTGGCCTGCGGATCGGTCCAGGCATCATAGCCGACATGGTCAAATCGGTCGCGGGGGGGGGGTCAAACCACTACTATCCCCTATGGGTTCCAGAACTTCAGCACTCATATAAACATCAATTAAAGCATGAATAGCCTCATAATGCAACACCTAGCCATCCGTCCGGCCCCGGATTGAAGCGCCATGGCTTTTCCCGAGCGGCAGGTTAGTGCCTTGTTGCCAAGCGGTGCAGGAAGCGCCTAAACGGCGCCTTTAGCGCTGCACGCATTAATTCAGCATACTGCCTTTCTTCAGTTTCGTTAAAGGCCAAAAGACGTCCATAAAGAGTGTCCTTTTTGCCGCGCGTCGTATTCACGTATTTCCAAAATGAATCTTTCGGACCGGTGAAACCGATATCGCTCCTCAGCAACTCTTCCGGTACGCCTAACTTCCCCAGTGTCAGCTTAAGGTCAAGGGTACGCATTGCGGTTCGGCCGTCGCTGCCCTCTCTTAGATAGAGGCGGGGCAGGCGGCTCTTGGCGCCCAAGCCGTATTTGAGGATGGAGACGGTTATATCCACCTTTGCGCGGTTTTCGGGGTCTAGGCCTTGCTGCGCTATCATATAGGCCTTGTCAATGAACTGGTCTGGTTGCCGTAGGGCGACGCGGTGCAAGCTTCTGGCCAGAATTTTGCGGCCGTGCAACATTGCCAAGCCGGTCGCCGAATAGCCGTTAGCAATGCCGTCCTGGCCTAGAATGTCGGCCGTTTCAGTGGGCGATATGTCGGCCGGCAAGGGCCTTGCCAGCTCCAGCCATTTAGCCACGGTTTCGGCGGTTAGCTGGTCTGCTACATATACTCTTTCCATCAACATGTTAGACAGGGCTGAGAATATCGCGTCGATGCCGGCTTTTGACGGATCATCGCCAGCCTGTTCGCTGGCCATGCGGACCGCTTCGGCACGCAATAACGTCAGCACCTCAAAATCATTGACCAATAGCTGAGGGTCATCCATAAAGGTTTCCGTCTGGCGGGCAAGCTCGGTCTTGAAACCTTGCTTGGCATGGACGGAAAAATCACGACCCGAACGGTCTATGACCAGCTCTTCGCTTAGGGCCGTGAAGTTACCGAAGTCCAGGTGAGGAGAGTCCTCGCGAACTTGGCCGATCATTGTCCGGAAACGCTCGCCGTAGGCGGCCTGCCGCTGGGCTGTGGTTTCGCGGTTGCGCCTGTCGGCCGCGCTAGCGGCGGCTTGCTCGATCGCCAATTCGTCTCGTTGCGCCGCTACATGCCGGTTGTAGGCCTGGGCGCGCTGGCGGGCCGGCAGCATGGACTTAGCGCCCAATACGGCGTGCCACAGGTAGGGATGGCTATCCTCTGAGACATAGTCTCTCAGCCAGCTCAAGCCGGTTTTAGCTCCGTCGAAGTCGAAATCATCCGGATGAGCGGCTTTTACGTGGCCTTCCGCTTCGGCGTTCTCGGGATGATCTTCCACATAAACGGCGTCCATGGCTGCCACCAGGCCGGGCCGGTTAAACATTGACTGTCCGGCTGATTTTATGGGGTGGTCCGTAGGGACCAGCTCTAACGGATCAGGGTGCAGGGTAACGACTACCAGCGAGCGGGCGGCCCAATAGTCGACATAGTCTCTATGGTCTTGAAGCATCTCTTGGTAACTATCTGGACCGGCACGCATAACTAAGTGTTAATTAAAGCATAAAATATGTTCTAAAGCAAGGAACAGGGCTTTATAAAGATGAGCTTGCTATACTTTGAGATATGGAAGAACAGCGTAAACAGGCCGGAGCTTTGCAGTCGCAAATCAATCAGGCTGCAAGCCGGCTCAAAATTGATAGCCTTGGGCAGCAGCTTGAAGATCTCCAGGCCGCCAGCCGCCAGCCCGGTTTCTGGGACGATTCGGCCAAGGCCCAAGGGGTGATGAAGCAGATCGCCAAGCTCGAAGACCGGACCAAGCCCTGGCTGGCGCTGCAGAAGGCGATCGAGGAAGTTAACGAATTGCTCAAGCTTGGCGATGCCAGCCTGGCTGAAGAATTGGCGGTCCAGCTCCGGCAGGCGCAGGAGACGTTTGACGGGCTGAAGGAAGAACTGAAGTTCAACGGCCCATATGACGGGCATGACGCCATCGTCAGCATCTATGCCGGCGCCGGCGGCACCGATGCTCAGGATTGGACACAAATGTTACTCAGAATGTACAGCCGCTATTTCGAAAAAAACAGATGGAAGGCGACTACCGTAGACGAATCGCCCGGCGACGAAGCCGGCCTGAAGAGCATCACGCTGGAGGTCGAAGGGCCGTTCGTTTACGGCAAATTGAAGGGCGAGCACGGCGTCCACCGGCTGGTGCGGCTCAGCCCGTTCAATGCCGACAACTTGCGCCAGACCAGTTTCGCCAAAGTCGAAGTCATGCCCAAGCTGGACCGGCCCGACGACCTCCAAATCGACGACAAAGACCTAAAAGTCGACGTTTACCGCAGCGGCGGCCACGGCGGCCAATCGGTCAACACCACCGACTCGGCCGTCCGCGTGACCCATATCCCGACCGGCCTGACAGTCGCTATCCAGAACGAGCGTTCGCAGCTCCAGAATAAGGAAACCGCCATGACCATCCTGCGCTCGCGGCTGGCCCGGCTGCAGATGGAACAGCACGCCGAAAAACTCAGCCAGCTGAAAGGCCCTAACCAATCGGCCGAATGGGGCAACCAGATTCGCAGCTACGTCCTCCACCCCTACAAACAGGTCAAAGACCTGCGCACCAAATACGAGACCTCGGACCCCGACGCCGTCCTCGACGGCGGCCTCGACCCGCTGGTTAACGCTTACCTGGAACATACCCTCGAATCGTAAGCCCCGGCCATGATTATGCTAAAATAGGGTCAATGATTCTGTTAGACAGGGTGACAAAAACCTACGGTCGCGATCTGGGTTCGGCACTGGAGCGGGTGACGCTGCACGTCGAGCCGAAAGAGTTCGTAATCGTGGTCGGGCAGAGCGGGGCGGGTAAGACCACGCTGCTACGACTGCTGACCCGTGAGGAACGTCCGACCAGCGGCAAAATCATCGTCGGCGGCATCGATTACGACAAGCTGAAGGACAAAGACATCCCGATGTTGCGGCGCAAAATCGGCGTCGTTTTCCAGGACTTCAAGCTGCTGCCCAACCGCAACGTCTTCGAGAACGTCGCCTACGCCCTCGAGATCGTCGGCGTCAGTAACCGGGAAATCCGCCACACCGTACCCAAGGTCCTGGATATCGTCAACCTCAAGGGCAAAGAGAAGCGCATGCCGCTGGAACTCAGCGGCGGCGAACGCCAGCGGGTAGCCATCGCCCGGGCCATTGTCCGCCAGCCGCGCATCCTGATCGCCGACGAACCGACCGGCAACCTCGACCCCAAACACGCCTGGGACGTCATCAAAGTCCTTGAGAAAATCAACCGCTACGGCACCACCGTCCTACTGACCACCCACAACCAGGAAATCGTCAACAAACTCAAGCGCCGCGTCGTCACTATCAAAGACGGCAAAATCAGCAGCGACCGCGCTAACGCCGGCTACAGGGTATAGGCGGGATAATGATGCAGCGACGACTCATAACTTTCTGGCGCATCATTCACACCGGCATCGTTAATTTCATCCGCAACGTCACGCTGGCCACGGCCGCCATCGCCGTCATGGTGGTGACGCTGACGATCGTCCTTTTTTCGCTCATCACCAACGCCACCTTTTCCAACACCATTGCCCAGATTACCGACAAGATCGACGTCTCGGTTTTCCTGAAAGACTCCGACACGCCGGCCCAGACCCAGCAGCTTATCAGCCAGATTAAGGCCCTGCCTAACGTCAAAGCCGTTACCTACCTCGACAAAGCTGCCGCCCTCCGCCAGTACGAAGAGCAAAACGCCGGCAACCAGCAACTGCTGGAAGCCGTCAGCGTCACCTCCAACCCCTTGCCGGCAACCATCCTCATCAAACCGGTTGACCTGAACAAAATCCAAGACATCAAGAACTTCCTGACCGAGCCCAATGTGGCTGCCTTGCAATCCGACCAGCCGAGCTACAGCGGCGACAGGGAAGCCGCCATCAATAAGATCACCCATGCCACCGACGTGCTGCGCAAGATCGGCATTGTCACCGTGGCCGTCTTTGCCCTGATTTGCGCGCTGATCATTTTCAATACTATCCAGATGGCTATCTTCAACCGGCGCGACGATATCGCCATCATGCGCCTGCTGGGTGCCAGCACCGGCTACATCCGCGGGCCGTTTATCGTCGAGAGTGCCATTTACGGCATACTGTCAGCCGTCTTTTCGGTCCTGATCGTCAACTCGGCTTTCTTGGCCTCCAGCAACGCGCTGCAGGCCAGCAGCCTAGGCCTGCTCGATATCAACTACGCCAACCAATATTTCGACGCCCATTTCTGGGGCTTCTTGGGGATCCAGCTAATGCTTGGTATAGTGTTAGGAGCGGTCTCTTCCACTATCGCGACCCGCCGCTACCTAAAATTCAAGACACCCAAAAACTAATAGGGAGAACCGGTAAGCCAGGGGACCTTCCCGGACAGCTTGCCTTTTTTGCTCCCCGCTAAATAATAAAAGGGGGTACAGACTTGATTAACCGTAGTATAATAAAGAGTAGAACTAGCCAAACCAAGACCATGTCAAAAACAAAATCAATTGCCGGTTACTATTTCAAGCTACGCACCCTGTTATTGCTGTTGACGTTAGGCGGTTTGATGGGTGGCGCTGCGATTGCTCACGCCGACCAGTATGATGCTCAGATCAACTCTCTGCAGAACCAGAACAACCAGACCCAAAGCATTGTAAGCGGCTTGGCGGCCCAGGCGGGTAGTTATCAGGGGGCGATCAATGTCCTGCAAGGCCAAATAAGTTCGCTGCAAGCAGCTATACAAGCCAACCAAACCAAGCAGACCGCCATGCAGCAGCAGATTACGGCTGACCAGCAGCAGATTGACCAGAAGAAACAACAACTCAGCGCTACTATCAAATCCTTGTATATAGACGGCCAGACCTCTACCATCGAAGAACTGGCCAGCAGCAAAAACCTCAGCGACTATGTCGACAAAGAAGAGTACCGCACCGCTGTCCAAAACGAGTTAGATGCCAGCATTCAAGAGATCGGCGAGCTGCAAACGCAACTGCAGCAGCAAAAAAGCCAACTCGATGTCGTAGTCAAATCCGAACAGCAGCAGAACGACCTGCTGGCTAGCGACCAATCCCAACAACAACAGATGCTGGCTTACAACCAGGATCAGCAGGCCGCCTACAATGCCCAAATTGCATCTAACCAGAGCAAGATAGCTTCGCTTCGTGCGGCCCAGGCTGCCGCAAACCGCCGCCTGGACGGTTCAGGCCAAATCATCACAAGTGGGTCTTGCGGCGGCAGCTACCCGGCTTCGGCATCCGGGTCTTACGGCCCATGGGGATGCAACTATGCACACACGAGCGATAACGTACCCGGCTGTTCGTATCAAGATAGCTGGGGCATGTGCAATCGAGAATGCGTTAGTTATACGGCCTGGATGGTATATAAGACGTATGGCATAAACACTACCGGTTTCGGTAACGCCAATCAATGGCCGGGCAGTGCCGCGCGGGCAGGTATTCCAACCGGAAGCACGCCTAAAGTCGGCTCAGTTGCAATCTACACGGGAGGCGCATTTGGCCATGCGATGTGGGTTGTCGGCGTAGATGGCGACCAAGTACATGTTTACTCGTATAACGACGAGTATGATGGCAATTTTTATGATCACTGGGTTAGCGCATCCGGTCTGACCTATATCTACTTCGGCGGTTAATTTTAGTCCGCTCCCAACCGCGTTTGCTATACTGAATACCAATGGGTTTAAAACCAAAAGTCGGTAGGCGCAGTCTGCTCCGGGGAGTACTCGGTTTAGTATTGCTGGTAGCCGTCTTTTTACTCGGCCTGAATTTCGGCAACGGCCGGCTGAGTGTTACCGTGCCGTGGGGCACCAAATCGGTCGCCGGCAATTTGCCCAACAGCTTGAACTACACCACCGTCAACCAGGTCTACCAGTCGCTCAAGAGTAATTACGACGGCAAGCTGACCCAAACCCAGCTGCTCGACGGTCTCAAACACGGCCTGGCCGAAGCCGCCAACGACCCTTACACCGTTTATTTCACCCCGCAAGAAGCCAGTGATTTCAACGACGAGTTGAATAACTCGTTCAGCGGTATTGGCGCCCAGCTGGGGCAGGACAGCAACGGCAACCTTGAAATAATCGCGCCGATCGCCGGCCTGCCGGCCGACAAAGCCGGCCTCAAACCCCAGGACGTCATCACTTCCATCAACGGCACCAGCACCAGCGGCATGTCGGTCGACGCCGCCGTTAACAAAATCCGCGGCCCCAAAGGCAGCAAGGTCACGCTGCAGATTGCGCGCGGTACCCAGACGCTTAATTTCACCATCACCCGCGACAACATAACGCTGCCCAGCGTGACCACCAAGATACTGCCGGGCAACATCGGTTATATGCAGATCAGCACCTTCGCGGACGATACCGACAGCCTGTCCCAAAAGGCCGCCGACCAGTTCAAAAAAGATAACGTCAAAGGCATTATCCTCGACCTGCGCAACGACCCGGGCGGTCTGCTCGACGCCGCCATCCACGTCTCCAGCCTGTGGCTGCCCCAAGGCCAAAAAATCCTCGACGAAAAGCGCGGCAGCACCGTCGTCAGCACCAATTACGCTTTGGGCGGCGACGAACTGCACGGCATTCCCACGGTAGTCCTAATCAACAGCGGCAGCGCTTCGGCCAGCGAGATCACGGCCGGCGCCCTGCACGACAACCACGCCGCCTACCTGATCGGCCAGAAGAGTTACGGCAAAGGTGTCGTTCAGCAACTGATTAACTTCGGCGACGGCTCGCAGCTCAAGGTCACGGTTGCCAGCTGGTACCGCCCCGATGGCCAGAATATCAACCACCTTGGCATCACCCCGGATAAGACGGTTAACCTGAGCGACGCCGACGCCAAAGCCGGCAACGACCCGCAGCTTCAAGCCGCCGAAGCCTACCTCGCGCCATAAGCCGCCCGGCTTAAGCGTTAGCCTGTAAGATTTATAACTGCCGCCTTAAGCTCGGCCCGGCATACTTAATAAGTATCAAAAGCTAAAAGGGCATAAACTTATGGGCATAACAGGTTTACCAAACGGCAGCACCCCCGAAACCGGTCAGCCGGCAGCACCCGAAGCCGGGGAGCCGGAAGCCGGCTTGGCGGCTGCCCCGCAAGTCAGGCCCTTGGACATGGATTTGGCTTCGGCCGTCTTAGCCGAGGCCAGGAGCCGCCGGCCCGATGTGGCATCCATGCGGCCCGCCCGCGAAACGCCGATGACGCTATCCGGGATCATCGCCAGGACCATACGGCAGCAGCGGACAGAGCGGGCAAGCCGGCGCCCCAGAATAAGTATCGGTGAAGATGCTCCCGAAGCGGCGTCTGACGAACCGCCGGCCGCCGCCTGAGCCAAAGCCGCCCAAAGCCGCTTGTTTGACATTTATACCCAAGAATGGTATATTTTGTGCCTACATGAATAATGTTCCAGGAGCCCGCGAAGCCCTCGATGGCGACGGCCTTATCCGGCCCGTCGTTTCGGCTTATGGTGGCCCCGCTATCCTTGAAGTTGAGCCGTCAGAAGCCGGTTCCGCCGACCCTATATGCGTCGATTTGGTAGATCATCGGGCGGCCCTGACCATCGCCGGCCGGCCTCATATCCGCCCGTTCGGTTTCGAAGCTACGCAAGACGAAGCGTCAATGCTGGGCATCGATAGCCGGCACCAGGTCGTCCGAATTCCGCTCCAGGAAATCGCCGGCCTGAGTCTGCGCGGCCGTCTGGCCGATGACAGCGCCGAAAGAGGCTTTCGGCCGCTGGTATCCTTGGCTTACGAGCGGGGCGGCAATGACGGCTCCGGACCGGTAGACCCGATAGTAGCACTCGAGGGTGTCGGCTTAAGCGTCTCCGGCTACCTGGGTTGGCGTCAGACTTGGTATTTCAGAGGCGTCCGGGCCGGCGAATTTAATCCTGCGACCGGCGAGACGGCTTACCTTAGTTTTGACGAACGTGCCCGCTTAAGCCCTGAAAATTTCCTGGCGCCCCTCTTATCGCTGGTCCGG
Source organism: uncultured Candidatus Saccharibacteria bacterium (assembly GCA_963716945.1). Classification (GTDB taxonomy): domain Bacteria; phylum Patescibacteriota; class Saccharimonadia; order Saccharimonadales; family UBA4665; genus DASRLG01. The sequence goes on from OY970322.1 coordinate 492,550, forward strand.
TCCGTACGGTTAGAAGATAGCCTCGCCGACCCCAGACGCCTTCAAGCTACTGTTTAATTTGCCAAACAGAGAGAAATAGCGTAGCATAGAGCAGTTAAGAGAGGTTGGCAGTCGTGGCTAAAACGACTAAATATATTTTTGTTACAGGAGGCGTACTTTCCGGATTAGGGAAGGGTATTACCGCCGCCTCGATCGGCAACCTCCTAAAAGCCCGCGGTCTCCACGTCAACCTCCAGAAATGCGACCCTTACCTCAACGTCGACGCCGGCTTGCTCAACCCCCGCGAACACGGTGAGTGTTTCGTCACCAAAGACGGTGCCGAGACCGATCTCGACCTCGGCCATTACGAACGGTTCGTCGACGAGGAAATGACTTCCAAGAGCAGCCTGATGAGCGGCCGGGTCCTGCTCAAGCTTATCCAAGACGAACGGGCCGGCAAATTTGACGGCGACGACGTCCAGATTATTCCGCATTTGACCGGTGCTATCCAAGACTGGATCATCAAGGCCGGCGAAGGCTTCGACGTCCATATCGTCGAAATCGGCGGCACCGTCGGCGACTACGAATCCTTGGCCTTCGTCGAGGCCATCCGTGAACTAGGCGTCAAGGTAGGCCTTGATAACTGCGTTTACGTCCATGTCGTCTACTTGCCATACCTCGGTGCCAGCAACGAAACCAAGACCAAGCCGGCCCAGAATTCGGTCCGCGAACTCCGGGGCCTGGGCATCGCCCCGGACATCCTGGTCGGCCGCAGCGAAAAACCGGCCGGCGCCTCCGCCAAACGCAAACTCAGCCTGTTCAGCGGCGTCCCCGAAGAAGCCATCGCCTTATTGCCCAATGCCCGCAGCATCTACCAGGTGCCGTTAACGCTCGAAGACACCGGCATCGCCGACGTTATTACCAATCACCTCGGCCTCAAGACCAAGAAACCGGACCTCAAAGGCTGGCGCGCCGTGGTCGAACGGGCGACCGCCGATTACGACCGCACGCTCAAGATCGGTTTCGTCGCCAAATACATGGATAACACCGACACCTATATGTCGGTTTTCGAAGCTCTCAAATCAGCCGCTTGGCACAACCAGTGCGCCGTCGACATTACCTGGATCGACGCCTCCAAGCTCGACGAGCCGGGCGCCGACGTCGACAAGGCCCTGTCCGGCTATGACGGCATCGTCGTGCCCGGCGGTTTCGGCAAGCGCAGCCTGGAGGGCAAAATCAAGGCCGCCCAATACGCCCTCAAACAAAAGCTGCCATACCTCGGCCTTTGCCTCGGCCTCCAGATGGCCGTCATCGCCGCCGCCCGCAACGCCGGCCTGGCCGACGCCACCACCTTTGAGCTCGACGGCGACGCCAAGAACCCGGTCATAACCACCATGGCCGGCCAGAGCGACAAGCATATGACCGGCGGCACCATGCGCCTCGGCGACTACAACTGCGAACTGGAGAAGGGCAGCCTGGCCGCCAAAGTCTACGGTACTACCAAGATTGTCGAGCGCCACCGCCACCGCGGCGAATGCAACAACGCCTACCGCGACCAGTACGAATCCTGGGGTATCCGGGCAACCGGCATCAACCCCGACAACAACCTCGTCGAAGTCATCGAAGGCATCGACCACCCATTCCTGCTGGCCAGCCAGTTCCACCCCGAGTTCAAGAGCCGCCCCAACCGGCCGCATCCGATGTTCGCCGGCTTCATCAAAGCCATGCTTTAGCCGGCAGGTTGCCATTTCGCGGCGCCTACGCTAACATGAGCAGTATGGAAGAACCAGCCTCTAGCCCCGCCCCCCAGCCGATTGCCGAACCCGCCAAAGATACCTCCAAAAACCTCCAGCGTATCCTCCTCGTCGAAGACGACGACGCCCTGGCCAATGTTTACGTTACCCGGCTCCAGGCCGAAGGCTTCGACGTCCGCCGAGTTAACAACGGCGAAGAGGCCCTGGCGACCGCTCTAAGCTACAAGCCCAATCTGATTGTCCTCGATGTCATGATGCCCAAAGTCAGCGGCTTCGACGTCCTCGACATCCTGCGCAATACGCCGGAGACGGCCAACCTCAAGATCATCATGCTGACCGCCCTCAGCCAGGCCAGCGACCAGGAACGCGCCAAATCCCTCGGCGCCGACGACTACCTCGTCAAATCCCAGGTCGTCATCGCCGACGTCATCGACCGCATCCGCCACCACCTCGGCAGCTAAATTTACCAAGCTCTGTCACCCGACTAAAACCAGACCTCATTATTGACAATGTGTTCAATATTTGCTATTATATGTCTAAAGTTAATTTTAAAAATAAGAAAAAACTATGACAGAACCCACAGCCCCAGCATTCCCATCAGACCACTTTGAATTCCAAGCCCCGGACGGATTAGCCTTTGAAACGCTTGATCCGGCAAGGAGAGCAGTTATCAATCCCGGCTCTCCAATGGTTGACGAGGGAAGTTATAAGGTCCTAGCGGAAATCCAGCTGGGCGGTGACGATGACTTTTTGCTGCTCGACGTGCGTGAAAGCCCTCTGGTAGGCCGCTTTGCTTTCCCGTTTGCGGGCTCGGTAGAGGGTGACAGTATGGCTCTAAGCCCGGGGGTCGACTTTCTTCTGGTCGGCAAGGGCTTTGACCCAGCTAACACCGATATTACTGACGAAACCGGCTACAAAGCGTTGAGGCAGGGCCAGCCCGTAACCCTTGGACGGACTCATTACGGTGACCGCTTTGACTATTCTGACGAAACTTCCCGCGAGCATGCCGAGGTATCATTTGATGATTCTGGCAAGATCACTGTACGCGATCTTAATTCCACAAACGGAACCCGGGTAAAAGCTAGGTCAATCAGGCAAGTTAGCGAGGCAGACTATCTTACCGATCTTCAAACTGCCGGTTCGCTCAGTGACCATGAACGAAGCGTTCTTAGAGCCCGACTTAAAGGTATAAGAACTCAAAAAGCCCGTGACTTATTCGGCCATTAGGCCACCTGTTGAATCCAGTTTAGTATATTATTACTCGACGGTAACTTCGGTCCGGCTGACGGAACGGCCGCTGAAGAGGCGGACTTTGCGCTGTTTGTAGGTGACGACGCCGTCGCGGGCGGCGTGGATCGTGAAATTGCGGCTGACTTTGGTGCCGACGCCGCCGCGCTTGCTCATGCCGACCTGGCGGACGATGACTTGGCCGGTCTTGACTTTCTGGCCGCCGAACAGCTTGACGCCTAGGCGCTGGCCAGGGGAGTCGTGGATGTTTTTGGCGGTACCGCCGGCTTTGACGTGGGACATGTTACTTCCTTGTGATTACTAGGAGCTGGCGGGCGACGATTTGATTGTCTCTATAGTAGACTAAATCGGCGTCCCGGGCATGCTCAAAACTGACTCGATTATAGCCCAGATCGGCAATCTGGTCAATAAGGGGTAGGTGCTTAAATTGTCCGGCCCTGGTCTGCCAGGCCGGCACCGCCAGGCACAAACGGGTACCGGGCGCGAGCTGGCCGTGGATATTAGCCAGGAACTTTTTGATTATCAAATTGCAGTCCGAGGCCGTTTGGGCCAAAACTGCGGGCGGGGGCGGGGCGGTGAATGGCCGGCCGAGGTAGGTTTCACTGGCAACCAGGTCGGGCGGCCGGGGCCATTTATACTGGGTGGCGTCAGCGGCCGCCAAGTCGTAAGCCGTGGCTTCAAGGCCGTAGACGCCTTCCAGCCAGCTGATATTATCCCTGGTGTAATCGACCATGCGGGCTTCCAGGTCGCTGCCGGCGATGCCGTAACCCATCAGCAAGGCCTCCTGCAGGATAACGCCGGTGCCGCAGAAAGGGTCGAGCACGGTTTGGCCGAGAATGGGGCGGGGAACCGGTTGGCCGGCCGGGATGTCGCAGATCGATTCCAGCTTTTGCTCGGGGATCGGGCCGGCGGCCAGGTTGATGATAGTCTGGGCCAGTTTGGGCGGCAACATACCGACTTTGGCGTCGCGCTTGGGGCGGCCGCGGTCGCGCCGGGCGTAGGCTTCGATATCCTGGACTTTGACGGTTTGGGCAACGATGGTTTGGCCGCCGTCACGGATAAAAACCAGCTCCCAGCCGTTCGGTCCGGCGAGCTTATTGTGCAGCACCTGGGCGCTGTTGAGGTCGGCGGTCTGGTTGGGTATCAGGCGGACGGGGCGGCCGGTCTTACGGATGGCTTTCTTCAAGCTGAGGCCGGTGGCCGTGATGCGTTGGGTACTTTCGTTGAAACCGTAGAGACTGAGGCCGAGCTGCATTTTGCCCTCGGGCATCTGTTGGCTGTGGCCGGGGGAGACTTGCAGTAAGAACTTTTCAACCTGTCCCCAGTTCGTAGTCTCCAGCATGGTTAGGATCTTGCAAAACTTAAGGCTGCCGCCTAAGCGGTCAAAGGCCAGCAAACAGGGGTCAACGTCAACCACGGCGGCGCCCGGCCCGGCCGGTTTCAGCTTGTCCGAGCCGTATAGGCTCTCCAGCTCGGCCAGCCCCAGCGCCGGCTGCCGGCCCAAAATCAACAAACTTTGCATGTTTTTAGTATAGCGGTTCGGCGTGCGCGTCTATAATTGTCTCTGTTATACTGAAGGTCTATGAGCGAAAAACACTTTTTGCGGCGGCGGTGGAAGCTGATCCTGAACCTGGTCACGCTGACCGCCCTGGTAGTACTGGTCTACGCTATCCGGCACCAGCTGGGGGCGACCTTTGACGACCTCAAGCATGTCAACGGCTGGGCGCTCTTGCTGATGGTGCCGGTTGAAGCGGTCAACTACCACGCCCAAGCCAAGCTGTACCAGCGGCTGTTCGGCATTGTCGGCAACGACCTGGATTATAAGTTTCTCTACCGGGCGTCGCTGGAGCTGAACTTCGTCAACCACGTCTTCCCGAGCGGCGGCGTGACCGGCCTGTCGTATTTCGGCGTGCGGATGCGCGACGGTCCCAAGCTGACCGGCGCCAAAGCGACCCTCGTCCACGTCATGAAACTGGGTTTGACGTTCCTGTCGTTCGAGCTGCTGATTGTCTTCGGTTTGTTCTGCCTGGCGATTATGGGCCGGGTCAGCAACCTGACGATCTTGGTGGCGGCCGTGGTGTCGACGCTGCTGGTAGTCGGCACGTTCGGCTTCGTTTATATGGTCGGCAGCAAACAGCGCATCAATAACTTCTTTACCAACGCGACACGGGTTTTGAACCGCCTGATCCAGCTGGTACGGCCGAAACACCCGGAAACGATTAACATCGGGCAAGCCAGGCAGGTATTTGATGACTTCCACAATAATTATGATGAAATCAAGAATAGCTACAAGGAGCTGAAAGCGCCGTTCTGGTACGCCTTCCTGGCCAACGTGACAGAGGTCATGGCGATTTATGTGGTCTACATCGCGTTCGACAAATTCATTAATATCGGCGCCGTCATTTTCGCCTACGCGGTGGCTAATTTCGCCGGCCTGGTGTCGGTATTGCCCGGCGGCGTCGGTATCTACGAAGCGCTGATGACGGCCGTGCTGGCCAGTACCGGCGTCGCGGCCGGCGTCAGCTTGCCGGTGACGATTATGTACCGGGTGGTCAACACTCTGATCCAAATCCCACCCGGTTATTATCTCTACCAGAAGACGCTGCGGCGGGGCGAGCAGCCGCCCGGCGCGCCCGGAGCGGCCGGTGCCGCCTGAGGCTGGCAACGATATCGAGCTGGGCGTCAGCGACTTCGTGGCGCTGCTTAACCAGACGCTGGAATATGCCTATCCCAGCGTGGTTATTACCGGCGAGTTGGCGAACTTCCGGGTCAGCAAGAACAAGTGGGTCTATTTCGACCTCAAGGATGAGCTGGCTACTGTCAGGTTTTTCGGGACTATTTACAGTTTGCCGGGGCCGTTGGAGGACGGCATGCTGCTGCGGGTCCGCGGCCAGCCGCGGCTGCACCAGCTGTACGGATTCAGCGTCAATGTTTTGAGTATCCAGCCCGCGGGAGAGGGCAGCATCAAACGGGCGGCGGCACTGCTGCAGGCCAAACTGGCGGCCGAAGGCCTGTTCGACGAGGCGCGCAAGCGGCCTTTGCCGTACCCGCCGGCCCGTATCGGCCTGATTACGTCCCGGCAATCGGCGGCTTACGCCGATTTTATCAAAATCTTGGATGCCCGCTGGCGCGGCGTCGATATCCGGCTAATCGACGTGCAGGTGCAGGGCGAAGCCGCGCCAGGCCAGATAACCGCTGCCCTGGAGCGTTTCAATAGCGAGGCCGAACCGCCGGAAGTGGTCGTTATTATCAGGGGCGGCGGCAGCGCCGAAGACCTGGCGGCTTTCAGTACCGAACAGGTTGCCCGGGCCGTCGCCGGCAGCCGCGTGCCGACGCTGGTGGCAATCGGCCACGAAATCGACCTGTCGCTGGCCGAGCTGGCCGCCGACCGCCGGGCCAGTACGCCCAGCAACGCCGCCGAGCTGTTGGTCCCCGACCGCGTCAAGGCTTTGGCCGAGCTTGGCCAGTATAGCGGCGGGCTAGGGGAAGCGGTTCTGCGCCGGCTGCGGACCGCCAACGCCGACCTGGAGCAGCAAACCGTGGCTTTGGAACAGGGGCTCAAGCAGATCCTGGACCGGGCCGTCTTGGCCGTCAAGAACCAGGCCGGGCTGCTGGAGGCGCTTAACCCGGAGGCCGTCTTGCGCCGGGGTTACGCCATCGTCCGCCGCGACGGCCGGCCGGTGCGGACTGTCGGCTCCCTAAGCGGCGGTGGTATAGTTGACGTACAGCTTGGCGACGGCGCTTTCACGGCTACCGTCGACAAGATCAATAAATCATCGCCAGGGAGCCTTTAAATGCCTAAAGCAGAGCCCAAACAACCGGCCATAAACTATGAAACGCTCAAGTCCGAGCTGGATACCATCATGACCGAACTGCAGCGCGAAGACCTGGACGTCGACGCTGCTCTCAAACATTATCAGCGGGGCTTGGAATTGGTCCGCCAGCTGGAGGAGTACCTGGCCAAGGCCGAAAACCGGGTGGCCGAGCTCAAAGCCAAATGATCTGGCTGGCCCTGGTCCTGGGAATTCTGCTGCTCATCTGTTTTGCCGGCGTTCTGCTGGTCGGCGCGCCGTACCTGCCGACCCTTCACCGGCAAATACGCGCCGCCTTGGAATTAACCGGCCTGAGGCCGGGGGACACGCTGCTGGAGCTCGGTTGCGGCGACGGCCGGGTCTTGATAGCCGCCGCCCGGCTGGGCTTTGACGTCGTCGGCTACGAACTTAATCCCGTGCTGGCCGTTATAGCCTGGCTCCGGACGCGCCGTTATCGCCGCCAGGTCAGGGTCATATGGGGTGATTTCTGGCGTAAGCCGTGGCCGCCGGCCGAAGCCATCTTCACCTTCCTGCTGCCGAAATACATGCCCAAGCTGAATAAAAAAGTTATGCAATATTCAAACAGACCGGTCAAACTAGTAAGCTTCGCCTTCAAGATTCCGGGCGAGAAGATAGTCGCCGAAAAAGACGGCGTTTACCTCTATAAATACTACTGAGCCGGCGCCTATTTGCCAGCTGCCGCCATCTGAGGTAACATTGACAGTATGTTAAAACATAACCAGGTTGGCGCAATCGGCGGCGAAGACATATCCTTGACCCTGGCGATCATACTGCTGATAGCTGCGCTGGTTTTTGGCGGCTGGGCCTATAGCAGCCGGCAGGATTATAAGAATAACGCCGATGTTAAGATCGACAATGCCGTGGCGGCCGCGAAACAGGAACAGAATAAAGTCGACCAAGGCTTTTTCGACGAACAGGCCAAACAGCCGCTAAGGGCTTATGACGGTCCCCAGGCTTATGGCAGCCTGGTGGTTAATTTCCCCAAGAACTGGAGCGCTTATGTTGACGATAGCGGCACCAGTCTTAACGGCTTGGTTGACGGCTATTTCGCGCCCGGCACGGTGCCGGCGATTACCAGTCCGACATCGGTTTTCGCGTTGCGGGTGCAGGTGATTAACAAGGCCTATAGCCAGGTTGTCCAGTCTTTTTCTAAGCAGCAGCAAGCCGGCAAGCTGACGGTTAGCGCTTACGCGCTGCCGAAATTCCCCAAGAACGTCGGCGTGGAAGTCGTCGGTCTGCTAAGCAAGCAAGCCACCCAGTCGGTGACAATGGTGGTTATACCGCTGCGCTCGGACACGCTGGAGCTATGGACCCAAGGCAGCCAGTATTTGAGCGATTTCAACAATAATATTTTGCCCAATTTCAGTTTCTCGCCCTGATATGCCGGCCGGCCTGGCCGGGAACTAACCATCGATCGTTTTTTGAGCTATACTCTAGATAGTTAAACGGGGTTCGATAACTGTTTATGGGGAGCGAAGGGTTTGACGCCAAGCCGGTTTTGTCGCAGCGGCTGCTGTTGACGGTGGCCGAGGAGCTGAAACTGCCCCTGTTGCAGATCGCGCGCCGGGCCGAACAGGGCCAGCTGGACGGCGGCCGGGCCGACTTGTCGGTCATCCGGACGACGGCCGAAGCGGCCTTGCGGCTGCTCGATAATTATTCGTTAGGTATAAGGTTAGCCCTGGAGCCGCAGCCGATGGCTGTCGAGTCGGTTTCGGTGTCGTCGGTTTTGTATGACGCCGGGCAGCAGCTGGACGGTTTGGCCAAAAGTTACGGCGTCGAGCTGGAACTGAGCATTGCCGGCCGTTACGGTCCGGTACTGGCGCACCGGCAGGGGTTGCAGGCGGCATTGGTCAGCCTGGGGGCGGCCTTGATCGAAGCTTTGCCGGCCCAAGCCGACGCCGGCAATGGCGGCCAGCTCAAACTCCGTTTGGCGACCCACCGCAGCCGCTACGGCATCGTCGCCGGCCTGTACGCCGACACCAAGCAGGTCAGCAACGAAGCCCTGCAGCACGGCCGCGAACTGCAGAGCCGCAGCCGCCAGCCGCTAATGGATTTGACCCATACCAGCGGCGCCGGCATTTTCGTAGCCGACACTATCCTGAAAGCCATGAACCTCGACCTGCGGTCTTCGCGGCACCGCCGTCTGTACGGCCTGGGTACCGTTTTGCAACCCAATCACCAATTGCAACTGGTTTAACGATGGCTAAAATTCTCCTGGTCGAACCCGATAATGTGCTAGCCGAGACTTATTCGGCGGCTCTGGCCGGCGCCGGTTATGAAGTAGCGGTCGCCGCCGGTGCCCAGGCAGCAGTCTCGGCGGCCGATGCTGTCCGGCCCGACCTGGTCATCCTGGAACTGCAGCTGGTCGAGCATTCGGGCATCGAGTTCCTGTACGAGTTCCGGTCTTATCCGGAATGGCAGGATATACCGGTCCTGGTCCATACGGCGGTGCCGCCCGGCGAGTTCGAGGGCAGCTGGCAAATCCTGGGCGGGGAGCTAGGCATCGAAGTTTATCTTTACAAGCCCCGGACATCACTGGCCGGGCTGCTCGGTAATGTCCGCGACCAGCTGTCAGTACCGGCATGAACCAAATCATCACCAAAGGTATTGTCCTGAGCCGTACCGATTATGGCGAAGCCGACCGTATCCTGACGCTGTTGACGCCGGACCAGGGCAAACTCCGCCTGATGGCCCGCGGCGTGCGCCGGCCCAAAAGCAAGCTGGCCGGCGGCATTGAATTATTCAGCACCAGCGATATAACTTTCATCCGCGGGCGGGGCGAAATCGGGACCTTGGTCTCGGCCCGCCTAGTCAAATATTACGACAGCATAGTCAAGGACATCGGCCGTGTCCAGCTGGGCTACGAACTGATCAAAATGCTCAACCGCGCGACCGAGGACCAGCCGGAAGCCGACTATTTCGAGCTGCTGCGCCGGACTTTTGAGGCCCTGGACGACCCGGCGGCCAGCCGGGCCCTTATTCGTGTCTGGTTCGAGGCCCGGCTGCTGTACCTGGCAGGGCACTCGCCGAACCTGCATAGCGGCATGGACAATCAGAAGCTGAGCCAGGAGGGCGCCTATGAGTTCGATTTCGACGCCATGGCTTTCCGGCCGCGGGCGGACGGCCGTTTCGGGGCTGCCCACATCAAGACTTTGCGCCTGCTGTTCAGCCACCATCCGCCGCGGACCTTAGCCCAGGTCCAGGGCTTGGAAGGCCTTTTGCCCGATTTGGCACCGCTGGTGCAGACCATGCTGGCCGCCCACATCCGGCTGCCGTAGCGCCGCCCGCCCAATTGACAATTTAAGCATAATAATTTAAAATAATAAATAATATGACTGAAAGCTACAAGGGCCAGGAACCCGATAAAGACGCCCCGAAAATCGTTTGCTTGGGGACCGACCCGAGTGATTCTGGCCGGGTAAGTATCGGCCGGCTGTATAACCGGCCGGGCCAAGTCTTCGAGCCTGACGCCGACAGGTCAATGAGCGGCGGCCTGCGTTCGTTGGACAGCCGCCACGCCGACACGTCGCTTGGCTCCGGCCGCGACCGTCCGGAGTCGGAAGGCGTCCTGCTTATCAAGACGAAAGACCAGACTTATTGGGTGGAAAGGGGCGTTCTGATCCATGTCGAAGAAACGGTTAGAGCCGGCGAAATGGTAGCCGAGGTAGTCGAAGACTCCAGGCCGCGCATTGTAATCGGCGGCGGCTCCTGGGACTATAAGCCGTCCGGCGCACAACCGGGTCTGGCCGGCTGGAAAGATATTGGCAACGTAACCGAACTGGCAGTTGACGGCCTGGAGTTCGACAGCAGCCGAACGGCCAAGGAACACCTTGCCCGGGGCACCATGTACGAAGGCTTCGAGGACGTGGCCATGGACCTAAACTCGGTCGGCGTAAACCCGAGTGTAGATATTGAAGTCATGCTGGCCATGCCGTAGCGGTGACGCTTCCCGCGTGACACCACCCGATGCTTAGCATATAATTAGCGGCAATGAGCCAAGAAGTTAGCCTTGAGGATATTGTCAGCCTGTGTAAGCGCCGCGGCTTTATTTACCAGGGCAGCGAGGTTTACGGCGGCCTGGCCGGCACGTGGGATTACGGGCCGCTGGGCGTCGCTCTCAAGCGCAATATCATGAACCTGTGGTGGAAGACGTTCGTCGAAGACCGCGACGACATGCTCGGCGTCGACGCCGCCATTCTGATGAACCAGAAGGTCTGGCAGGCCAGCGGCCATGTCGACACTTTCACCGACCCGCTGGTGGAATGTTCCAACTGCCACAGCCGTTTCCGGGCCGACAAGATCGACCTTGGCAAATGCCCGAATTGCGGCCAGGAGAAGACGTTCGGCGAACCGCGGCAATTCAACATGATGTTCAAGACGAAGGTCGGCCCGCTGGCCGACGACATCCATCTGGTCCTGGACAAGGGCTTCATCGACATGGTCAGCCAGGAGTTCGCCGATAAGGGCACGACTCAAAAAGCAATAACTCTCTCCGAAAAGCAGCTCGACCACGGCGGCGATTACGTTTCCTACCTGCGGCCCGAAACCGCCCAAGGCATTTTCACCAACTTCAAAAACGTCGTCGACAGCTTCTACCCGGACCTGCCGTTCGGTATCGCCCAGCAGGGCAAAGCCTTCCGCAACGAGATCAGCCCGCGCGATTTCGTCTTCCGCTCGCGCGAGTTCGAACAGATGGAAATCGAATATTTCGTCCATGAAAACGAGTGGCAGGAAGCTTTTGAAAAATGGGTCACCGACATCGAAGCTTTCCTGCGGCAACTCGGCCTGCCGGATAACAAAATCCACAAACTGGAAGTCCCGGACACCGACCGCGCCCACTACAGCAAGCGCACCATCGACTTCGAATTCGATTTCCCGGTCGGCCGCGACGAGCTCCTGGGCCTGGCTTACCGCACCGACTTCGACCTCCGGAATATTCAGAAAGCCTCGGGCAAGAGCATGGAATACCGGCCCAAAGACGGTGCCCCGGCCTTCGTACCGCACGTCATCGAACCGAGTTTCGGCGTCGAACGGGCCATCATGGCCGTCCTCAGCTCGGCCTACACCGAAGACGAAATCAACGGCGAAAAACGGACCTACCTCAAGCTGCCGCCCCACATAGCGCCGGTCAAAGTCGCCGTCTCACCGCTTCTCAAGAACAAACCCGAACTCGTCGCCAAAGCCCGCGAAGTCTACACCATGCTGAAGAAGGAATTCGGCGCCGTCATGTGGGACGACAACGGCAACATCGGCAAACGCTACCGCCGCCAGGACGAGATCGGCACGCCGTACTGCGTCACCATCGACTTTGACACTCTCGAAGACGACACCGTCACCGTCCGCTCCCGCGACACCACGGAGCAAAAGCGCTGCAAAGTAGCCGAGCTTAACCAGGTTTTGCACACTCCAGAGTAACAGCAATTATGAGCAATACCTTAATCGGAACTTGCGTAGGCTTGATAACTGCCGTGTGCTGGGGAGCTGGAGATTGGCTGACGCCGCGGAGTAAAGGCAAGCTCAGTTTTTGGCAGATAAACTTCGCAGTTAACCTCATTGGCGGAGCTCTGTGCGCGGCTATACTACTATTATCGTCACCGCATATGGGCAGCAGCAGCCAAACCATGAAGCTGGTTGGCGCTTCGGCCCTAATCGCAGTCGGCTATTTACTTTTTGTTAAAGCCTTAACGATAGGTGCCGTCGGTACGGTTGTGCCGCTAAGCAGCATATACCCGATGCTGACATTGGGGTTATCAATCGTGTTTTTGCATCAGGTCTACCGGCACTTGCAGATCGCGGCTATGGTACTGATAGTATTCGGCGCCGTCTTGCTGGCCTATGAGAAGAACCGGCACAAGGAGCAGGCTTTTGAGCTTTACAAAGCTTCGATTTTCACTCTGGCGGCAGTCCTGATGTGGGGCGTCGGCTTCTTCATTATCAACCCTTTGATCCCCAAGGTTCAATGGCAGGTTATATCAGGCTTATTGTATCTTGTTTGCCTATCAATCGCCGCGTTATTGATGCTGTTCGTCTACAAAGGCTCCGTCTGGCCGGCCGTCATCCGAACCGTAACCAACCGGACCATGATGCTGACCAGCTTATTGATGGCCGCCGGGACGATAATTTTGTACATAGGCGCGGGCCGGGTAGGTAATATTATCATTCCCGTTGTTCTATCCTCGCTATCACCGCTTTTGGCAGCAGCACTGGGGGCGGTAGTCGATAATGAAAAACTAGGCTTCCTAAAACGGGCCGGCGCTATCTTGGCAGTCGGCGGCATCGTCCTGCTTAACGTGCATTAAGGCAGTCTGGAATCTGGCTGAAGCCTGCTATGATTGAAGCAAATGAAGGACTCGAAACTAATTATCCTGCGCGGGCCGTCCGGGGCGGGGAAGAGTACGGTTGCCGCGGAAGTGTTCAAACGCGTTAAGCGGCCGGCGGCGCTCATCGGCCAGGACTATTACCGCTTTATTTTCAAGCCGGCCGGTGGCGCAGTCAATTCCAAGGCCATTCATGACATGATAAAAGCCAACGTGCTGATTGCCCTCGAGGATAATTACGACGTGATTCTGGAAGGTATATTTAACGTCAAATCGTACAAGCCAACGTTCGATGAGATATTCGCGGCCCATCCGGCCGGCAACTATATTTTCACATTTGATATAAGTTTCGGCGAGACGCTGCGGCGGCACCGGACCAAACCGAACAAAGACCAGTGGAGCGAAACCGCCATGAAGGACTGGTACCACCCGCAAGATTTCATGGGCTACGACTTCGAGCAAATAATCAGCGAGAACAGCAGTGTCGAGCAAACCGTAGCTAAGATACGAAAAGCAACCGGCTTATCTTAGACAAATATACTAAAAAGCAGTATAATATATCAAATAATGAGCGAGCCGTCAGGAGTCGAAGCTTTGGATTTGCTGCCAAACAGGTTGGCAGCGGTTGAGTTTGAGCCGGTTGAACTGGAAACGATAGTTGGCCTGCGGGAAGAAGAAAAGCCTTGGAATACCGATAACTTCAACTGGGTCGCGGCCTATTTATGCGAAGAAGTCGGCATCACGGAACTTGATTTAGGCAAATGGTTCCGCCGGGAAGTGCCCGGTTTGGAGGGCCAAAGCCCTTTGGACGTCTGGACTTCTGATGACGGTTTCGGCCGGGTTTTCAGATATGCCCAAAAGTGCAAAGAGTATGCCGATGAAGTAGCCTCTGACGCCCGGCCGGCGGGCGAAGAAGTACCGCGATCTCACCAGATTGCCAGCCGGGCCCTGGTAGTTATAAACAGAGCTTTCGAGGTCACGGGCGCGGACCGTAGTTTTGATGCCGGCGGGCGGATCCAAGCCGGCGTTAACAACCCCGCCAAACCGAATGAATTAGGCGTAACTCTAAGAGGTGACGAAGAGTCGGAAGCCTACAAGATATTCAAGCGAAAAGGCGACAGGCTGTCCCAGTACCTTATATATATGCACCGTTTGGGAGGGGCTGACTTGAACATTCTGCAAACGGCCATATTCATAAGCGATAAGTCGTCTTCGGCGTCGCTGGAGGATGTTGATAGCAGGAGCGACCTGGACGACCGGCCGCCCAGTGCCGGCGAAATCGCGTCGTTTGTCGTGCCGCTGGCCGTCGAAATCAAAAATCGCACCCTGGTAGCCCTAGAGCTTTAACCTCGTCTTAGACAAATATCCCAAAAGTGATATAATATTAGGATTATGGCCGAAACCGACAGTCCTTCAGGTTACAATTCGGGTGATGATTTCATCCTGGGGTATGGCGATTACACGTTTGCGTTTAACGAAGTGGATTTTCTGCATCGCACAGAACGGGCCGCCCGGGTATTGGAACTCGTAAGCGCGCCGCTTAATGCGGCCGAGCTGCTGGATTTAGCCGAGTTAACGGTCGACGGTACGATTAGCCGGCCGCGTTCGCCCCTGGCCGCCCATATTAATGATAACCATGAAACGCTGATCCAAGATAACAGGGCTGACGGTAATATTACTCAATGGATGCGGCAGGTTCTGTTCACCGAAGCCGTGCTGGACAGGCAGCTGCTTGAAGGGCGGCTGGACGTGGAGTTTGACGAAGCGACAGGCAACTTCAGATATGTCTACGCTGAATCCGGAGAAGAAGTTGAACTTATGCCGCGGCCATCATGGGGCAGCCACGCATATCATCCGGCCTCCTAAGCCCGTGCTATGATTGAGATATGGGTAAACTGACTTCCATTAATCCGTCGAATAACAGCGTGATTGGCGAGGTTGAGATGTCGGGCGCGGCTGACGTGAAAGCCGCCGTGGCGGCCGCGCGGGAGGCCCAGCCGGGCTGGGCGGCCCTGTCGGTTGCCGAACGCTGCCGGATTCTGCGGTCATTCGCCGAAATTTCCAAAGACCGGGCCGAAGAGATTTCCCAGCTGATAGCCGAAGAAACCGGGCGGCCGATCAATAACGTCCGCACCGGCAACGTCCAGGGCGGCTTGGACTACCTGGAGGCTTATTTGGACAAGGCCGGCGGCTGGCTGGCCCCGGTGGTCACGCACGAAACGGACGCCATCATCCACGAGGTAATCCGCGAGCCTTGGGGCGTGGTGGCCTGTATTTGCCCCTGGAATTACCCCTACATGAACGTGGTTTGGCAGTGCGTACCGCCGCTGCTGGCCGGCAACACGGTCGTTTATAAGAACTCCGAAGAGAACCCCTTGTTCGCCAAGCTGATGGCCGAGCTGTTTGCGCAGTCGGACGTGCCGGCCGGAGTTTTTAACGTCATTTACGGCGACGGGGAAGTCGGCGGCTGGCTGGCCCGGGAGCCGGTGGACATGATTTCGTTTACCGGCAGCGCCCAAGTCGGCCAGGCGCTGGCCCGGGTTGCCGCCGAAAAATTCATTCCGATTCTGGCCGAGCTGGGCGGTTCGTCGCCGGCCATCGTTTTCGACGACGTGCCGATAGAGGAGGGGTTGGCCCGGAGTATTTTCGACAAGCGGTTCCTGCATTCCGGCCAGATCTGCGGCGCCGTCAAGCGCCTGATGGTTTATGAGGCCGGCTTTGACCGCATGGTTGAGTTGCTGGCGGCAATCAGCGGCCGGCAAAAACTCGGCGATGCCAGGGACGAAGCGACCGACCTGGGCCCGCTGGTAGCCGAACGCCAGGTAGCCCGAATCGAAGACCAGGTCAAGGATGCCATCGACAAGGGCGCCACAGTTATTTGCGGTGGAAAACGGCCCGGCGCCCTTAGCGGCGCCTACTACGAGCCGACTATCCTGACCGGCATCACGCCGGATATGCGCGTCTGGCACGAAGAAACCTTCGGTCCGGTCTTGCCGGTCGTTAGCTACAAGACCGAAGCCGAAGCTATCAAATTGGCCAACGATACCGACTACGGCTTGGGCGCTCACGTTTTCACCGATGACGGCGAACGCTTCAGTCGGGTCGCCGGCCAACTGGAATCGGCCATGGTCGCCCAGAATGACGTCAACTACTTCGATCCCAGCAGCCCCTTCGGCGGTTACAAAAAATCAGGTATCGGCCGCCTGCACGGCCAATACGGTTTCGACGAAGTCACCCAGCCGAAACTTATCGCCCGTATCAAATAAGGGCCTTGGCTACAAGTTAATCTGGAGCTGCGATGACGGGTCGGGACTTAACGAGGAGGGGTAGGGTATGACACTGTCTCTATCGCCGGCCTCGAACGAACCGCTCCGGTCGGTTATAAGGCCGATTAAGTTATTCCAAGCGCGCTTGGAAAACAGGAACGCATCATAAGTCTTGCCGCCATCTTCCGAGACTTGGAACAAAGACCTGGCGACCCGGCCCAGACTTATGAGGACTATACCCTCGACGACCTGAAGCTTTTCCGGATCCGACGCGTGGAAGGCGGTTCTGGCCGTATCGGTACCGCCATGGCCTCTCTGATAAATCTTGAAGGTACCATCATCCTCGGTAATGCCCGGGCAAACCTCCGCGCCGTCAACCGAAATAGCGAGACCGGCCTGGCCGTATGCCGCTTCGATACCGCTCAAATAGGCGTCCAGCTGGCTTTGGCCCGGTACTTTATCAATGGTGGCGGCGCTTTCCGGGGCGCCCCGGTATAGGTCTGCGATGGTCGGCATCACAAAAGTTTATGACACGCAAATCGAAAAGTAAATTGCTAGTGGTTTAACCATGAATTATCAACGTCCGGCCGGGCGGCTGGCGGCAGCCGCAGCTTACGGATTAAACTTTCGTTAAAGACGGTAATGTTTTCGGTTTGTCCGATGCCGGCTTGGTGTTACAATCGGGGTCTATGCGGCAGAAGCAGGCTTTAACTATTATGATGGGCGGTGCCAGCGTCTTTTTGACGGGTCCGCCGGGCGCGGGCAAAACTTATGTCTTGAACCAGTTCGTCAAAGGGGCTGAACGAACTGGCAAAAAGGTCGCCGTGACCGCCAGTACCGGCATCGCCGCCAGCCATATCGGCGGCACGACCATCCATTCATGGTCGGGCTTGGGCATTCTGGACGACCTTTCAGGCGATGATCTGCGCCGGCTGGGCGGTAGCGAACGGCTGGCTAAACGTTACAACGGCACCGATATTCTGATTATCGACGAAGTCTCGATGCTGCACGGCCGCCGGCTGGATATGGTCAACCGGCTGAGCAAAGTATTGCGCGGCTCGGACGCGCCGTTCGGCGGCCTGCAAGTCGTACTGGTCGGCGACCTGTTCCAGCTGCCGCCCATTAGCCGCGGCACGGATGTTTTGGATTTCGTCTACTTGTCGGAGGCTTGGGCCGAGCTCGACTTAAAAATCTGCTACTTGACCGAGCAGCACCGCCAGCAGGGCAATGACGCTTTGCTGGGACTCTTGGAAGCTATGCGCCGCGGCGAAGTTGGCGAGGACCATGGGCTGCTGCTTCAAGACCGCCTCGAGCAGACGGCGCCGGAGTCGGCCGTGACCAGGCTTTACGCCCACAACATCGATGTTGACGCTATCAACCGGCGCCACTTGGACGTCTTGCCGGGTCCGGCCCGCCGGTTTGAAATGCGGACCAAAGGCAGCAAGGCCAAGATAGAGCAGCTGGCCAAAGGCCTGCTGGCTCCCGAAATCCTCGAACTGAAAACCGGCGCCGAAGTGATGTTCGTGGCCAATAATTTCGCGGAAGGCTTCGTTAACGGCAGTCGCGGCACGGTAGTTGAATTTGACAATGATTCTCCGGTCGTCCGCCTTATGAACGGCCGCCGCATAACCGTCGAGCCCCATGGCTGGAGCTTGAGCGAGGACGGCCGCATCAGAGCCGAAATTACCCAGCTGCCGCTGCGCCTGGCGTGGGCCATCACTATACATAAGAGCCAGGGCATGAGCCTCGATGCTGCCGAAATCGACCTCAGCCGGGCCTTCACGCCGGGCATGGGCTACGTCGCCCTCAGCCGGGTGCGCAGCCTCGACGGCCTGTACTTGCGGGGGATTAACAATATGGCTATGGCCATGCATCCGCAAATCCACGAACTGGACGGCAAGTTGCGCCTGGCTTCTTCCCAAATAGCCGCTATCACCGAAGATGTTGCCGACGAAGTAATCGTTGCCAAAGCCGGCCCGATAGTCGACGAAGCCCTATTCGTGAAGCTCAAAGACTGGCGCTACCAACGGGCCCAAGCCGATGGTGTTCCGCCCTTCATGGTGGCTCATAACGCGGCGCTCAGCGCGGTCGCCGCGGCCTTGCCGTCGACGCCGCAGCAACTCTTGGCACTGTCAGGTTTTGGCAGCCGCAAAGTCGAAGCCTATGGCCCGGACATCCTGGCCATAATCGCTGCCCACCGGCCCGGTTCTTAAAGATTAATTAAAAACCGCTCCAAAGATTTGACCGGTACCGGCCGCCCCTGCCATCATGCCCGCTACCTATTAATCAAGGAGGCAAAACCTATGAAGAGGCTAAGGAACACTAAACATTTGGCACGGACAATAATAATGACGGCATCAATCGCTATCCTGGCCGTCGGCGTCACATTCGCCGCCCTCCAGAGCCAGCCCGACACTCTGACCGGCAACAGCGTCGAAACCGCCACGGCCGATCTGCGCCTGAGCACTGATGGTAATAATTTCTCCAATTCCCATGCCGGCTTCGATTTCAACAACCTGATACCGGGCGGCCCGGCGGTACCGGCGGCCGGCTATTCTGTCTACCTGCAGGACTCCGGCGGCACGCCTTTGGCAGTCAAGCTGGCCGTAAGCAGCGCGCCGACCAACCCCGACAATGTCGATTTAAGCAAGGTCAGCGTCGTGCTGACGGAAGTCGGCGGCGGCACGGGCAGCCAGAACTTCAGCCTGCAGGCCCTGGTGGCCGCTTCGTCTAGCGGCGGTCTGCCTCTCAGCGGCAGCATTGACACCCACAACACCAAGCAGTATAAGCTTCAGGTTTCGATGGCCGCCGACGCCGTTAACGGTTCCGGTGCGACCCTGGGCAACATTGACTTCGTCTTCAGCGGCACGGCTCAGAGCAGCTAAAGCCCGGCCCGTGCCTATGACCGCCAACCGGGCAGTGTTAGACTGTAAACATGCCAAGCAAATCGAGCCAGCCGGATACCTATGCTTTCATCGATAGCCAGAACCTGAACCTCGGCACCCAGCGCATGGGCTGGAAGCTCGACTGGCGCAAATTCCGCCAATACTTACGCGACAAACACGGCGTTACCCGCGCCTACATGTTCATCGGTTACATGATCGAGAACGAGCAGCTATACGAATACATGCATGAACTCGGCTACCTGGTTGTGCTGAAACCGACCGTCGACGTCAGCCCGTCCCACCATGAGGGCAGCCAACCGCCCTCGGCCAAAGACAAAGCCGAAGAAACCGAAGCCAAGGACAGAGACAAGCCGACAGTCAAAGGCAACGTCGACGCCGAGCTGGTCCTGTACGCTATGAAGGAGCTGCCGAACTACAGCCAGGCCGTCATTGTCTCAGGCGACGGCGACTTCTTCAGCCTGGCCGAATACCTGGAAGAGCAGGGCAAACTGGCCCACATCCTGACTCCGAATTGGCAGTACTCCAGCTTGCTCAAAGTCTTCGACGACAAGATAATCCGCCTTGACCAGCTGCGCCGCCAGCTAGCTTACCACGACCGCAAAAAGAAATAATTCCGGCCGGAGTGGCGTATACTAAGCTTAGGACCAGGAGGACTTCATGGCAGATAAGGATTGGGACTTCAAGGGCTTGAAAGCCGTTTTTTTCAACGGCACCCTGACCAAATCGCCCGAACCCAGCCACACCGAACGGCTCATCAAAATCAGCCGCGACATCATGGACAAGCACGGCGTCCAAACCGAGTCGATCCGCACCATAGACCGCGATATCGCCGCCGGCGTCTGGCCTGACATGCGCGAGCACGGTTATAAGACCGACGAATGGCCCGAGATCTTCAAGCTAGTCATGGAAGCTGACATTTTGGTCCTGGCCGGCCCGATCTGGCTGGGCGACAACAGCAGCGAAACCAAAAAGGTCATCGAGCGCCTTTACGCCTGCAGCAGCATCCTGAACGGGCAGGGCCAATACGCCTTCTACGGCAAAGCCGGCGGCTGTCTGATTACCGGCAATGAAGACGGCATCAAGCACTGCGCCATGAACATCCTCTATAGCCTGCAGCACCTTGGCTACACCATTCCCCCGCAAGCTGATGCCGGCTGGATCGGCGAGGCGGGCCCCGGCGCCAGCTATGGTGATGACGACGGCCATGGCGGTCAAACCGGTTTCGACAACGATTTCACCAACCGCAACACGACTTTCATGACTTGGAACCTGATGCACCTGGCCAAACTGCTCAAGGCCGCCGGCGGCATCCCGGCCTACGGCAACCAGCGTTCCAAATGGGATGCCGGCGCCCGTTTCGACTTCTCCAACCCCGAATATCGTTAACTTAGAAAGGAGCCCCCAATGAAAATAACCAAATTCGTCCACGCCTGCCTGCTAGTCGAAACGCCCGACCGCACAGCCCTCTTCGACCCCGGCACCATGAGCACGCCCCACATCGATATCGACAGCCTGACCCGGCTGGATGACATTTTCATTACTCATGAACACGCCGACCACAAGGACATTCCTTTCATCAAGCGGCTAGTGGCTAAGTTCCCGGACGTTCGCATTACGACCACGCCCGAAGTCGTCAAGCAGCTGGCCGCCGAGGGTATTAAGGCCACCGACAAGCCATCCGACGGTATTGAGTTCTTCGACTCCCCGCACGAAAGCGTCGCCCCGCTGTTCGGCACGCCGCCGCAAGAGATCGGGATTCACTACCTAGGCCTCTTGAGCCACCCCGGCGACAGCCACAGCTTCCACGAGACCAAGGCCATCCTGGCATTGCCGGTCGCGGCCCCCTGGGGGAGTACCATCAAGGCCCTCAATCTGGCGCTGGAACTCAAGCCGCAGCACGTACTGCCGATCCATGACTGGCACTGGCGCGACGAAGCCCGGGAGCAGACTTACGGCATGTTCGAAAAGATTCTCGGCCAGCAGGGCATCACTTTTCATAAGCTCCAAACCGGCCAGCCCATAGAAATAGACATCTGACGACATCGCCAGCCTGCATAATTCCAAACCAGAACATTGACAAAATACATAATATTTGCTACAGTTATGTAGATGTCAAATAAAACAAAAAGTCCACAAACCGCAACCGACAAGCTAACCGAAGCTGCCAAACAAGGCGGTATCATCCTGATGGCAGCTGCTGCCACGCTCGGTATGCTTGAGCTGCCTGACCACACCCCGGCCAGGGCGGTGGTCGTACCGAACCAGCCGGCATTCGCCATGGCCGCCAGGGACATCAACGGCCAGAATCAAACCACCCAAATCCTGCGCGAACGCTACGAAGCCGCACCGCACTACGTCAGTTATAGCGAAAGCCAACGCACCCCCAGCCGTTCCGGCAAACACTAAACTAAAACAAAAAGGATCAAACATGTCTACATACCCAAACAGAGCAAGCCAACCCGACATACGCTTAAACGCCAGGGGGCGGCTGGTAGCGGCCGTCGGAGTCGCCGCCGTAACGGCTATCGCCGCTTTTCCATCTGTCGGTAAGAACATCGGTCAAGAGGTAGCTAGGATTTTTAGCTCCGGACCGTCAGCTGCAGATCTTAGGAAGCTGCCGACCAGGGCCGTGGCTATACCAGGCGGCGAAGGCCCGGATTACGCCATAGGCGAAGTTGACCCTCAGGCTTTCGACAACGGGGAAGTTCTGTCGGAGCTTGAAGCGATGGTCAGGGACCAGTCTCCCGGCGGTGTGCCGCAACCCAACGAAGTTGTTAAACTTCCAATTCTATCTAAATCCGGGCAGTAAGCTTTAGCGTCTGCTGAGTCTGAGCTTACGCTACATAGTGTGTATATTTAAAAACCTCTGGAAAAACTGTGGATAAGTGGTGTGCGAAACACCACTTTTTTATATTTTTAGCTTGCTTGGGGGTGCTAGTGGGTAGTACACTCATGTCAGTGGGTAGAAATGGAACGGCAAAATAGCGCTCCAAATCAAAAAATAAAAAACCACTAGTAGCTTAAGGGACACCAATGGCCACGGTAGACTACTTCGAACGCAAGCTTGACGACAAGCGACGGCTGACAATTCCGCCGGAGCTTCGCGCCAAATTCGCGAGCGGGGTAGTAGTTACCAGGGGCTTCGGCCGGTACCTGCATCTTTATCCCAAAGATGTCTGGGAAAACCTGGTCGAGCCGCGTCTGGCCGGCGATATCCTCGACGAGCGCATAGCCGACCTCAACGTCCAATTCCGGATGGGGAAAGTCGACCTGCTGCCCGACGACAAGCAAGGCCGCATAACGCTCGAGCAGCATTTGCTCGACTACGCGGGCATCAACCGCGACGTCGTGGCGGTCGGTGTCGGGCGCTACTGGCGCCTGATGGCCCCGGAAGCCTGAGCAAGCTGCGCACCTTAACAACCTAGTACAGAATAGAAACCAACATTCGAGGTCAGCTATTCGGTAGTCAACAAGTGGAATTCGATAGTAAACCACTCTAAAAAAGCGCTTAGCACCTTTCTAAAAACACCTCCCAAAACTCCACCTCACACATAAGTCTCTCAAACTTGGCTTCGGCGAAAAGTATTTATACATTTTGCTTAAGCCGCACAAAAACAAAAACTCCAAAAAAACAAAAAGTTGACTACTGATTAGGTGACCTTGCAAAACAAAATGTAAGTCAAGATGCACCAAAACAAAAACCAAAATAAATACAAACAGCACGTTCCGGTACTACTGCGCGAAGTCTTGCGGTATCTGGATCCGAAGGCCGGGGAATCATACCTTGACCTGACGGCCGGTTACGGCGGGCACGCGGCAGCCATATTGGAGCGGACTGGAAGCCTCACAACGGCGGTGTTGGTCGACCGCGACAGTCAAGCGGTCGAAGCACTCCGGGAGAAGTTCGCAGGCAGCGAGATAAGCATCCTGCACAGGATTTTCGGACAGCCAGCCAGGCGCTGTCGAACAGGGTCGCCGGTTTGACCTTATTTTGGCCGATTTGGGCGTATCGTCACCGCACCTTAACGAGGGCCAGCGCGGGTTTGCCATTAATACGGATGGCCCACTGGACATGCGAATGGATCGGTCCCAGGCACTGACCGCCGCCGATGTAGTCAATGGCTATAGCGAAGCGGTCCTGGCCGACTTGCTGCGGCGTTACGGCGAAGAGCCGAAGTCAAAGCGGATTGCCCAGCTAATAGTGGCCGGGCGGCCGTTCAGCAGTACCGCCCAACTAGCCGCTGTGGTAGCCAAGGCCTGGCCGGGGTATAGCCGGGTTCATCCGGCAACGCGGACTTTCCAAGCCCTAAGAATCGCCGTCAACGACGAGCTGGAGCTGCTGGAACAAAGCCTGCCGCTCTGGATACAGCTGTTGGCGCCGGGCGGACGAATCGGCATCATCAGCTTCCATAGCCTGGAAGACCGGCTGGTGAAACAGGCCCTGCATGACGCCGCTGGCGAGCGTTACGATGCCGAACTCAGGCTGCTGACCAAACGGCCGGTAACGGCCGGCCCCACCGAAATAGTCACTAATCCGCGCGCCCGCAGCGCCAAGCTGCGAGCCGCAGTGAAAATAAAAACGAAAGGGAACGCTTATGCCAATTCCGGTAAAAAGCAGCTCCCGCGCCTATAAGATCCACGTCAAAGTGGTCTAACAGGCAAGTAGCGGTTCCGGCCCCAGCGATGGGGCTGGAACTAGGTAAATCTCATTAAACTAAAACAAAAATAAAAACCTATGACATACTCAAGTTCTTTGGCCATGAACCGCACGCGGTACCAGGGCCGAAACCAAAACTCAGTCAGCTTTCGCACCGAAACGCGGACGCTCGGCCCGGTTAGCAACACCATCATCCTGATTGTGTTAGCTTGTTTGCTGGGTCTGCTGTATTTGACGCAGGTTACTAAGACGAATGCCTACGGTTACCAGATCAACGCCTTGCAGCAACAGCAGGCCGACCTGAAAAGCCAGCATGACAATCTGGAAGTGGCTTCCGCGCGGCTTCAATCTTTGAGCCGAGTCGGCGGCAGCGCCGTCGCCAAAAACCTCGTTTCCGTCGCTCCGTCGGCCACGGTTCAGAACTAAGCGCCATGCCGGGTTGCGGCCGCTATTTCCCGATTAGGGGCGGGCGCTTTATAATATAAGAGGTCATGGCTTTGCAAAACAAAAATGACACCGCCGGCTTAATCGTTAAACGAGTCCGTATTTGGTACGGACTATTGGTCCTGGTGCTGGTCATCTTCGTAATAAGACTGTTTTACGTCCAGATTATCAATTATGGTCATTACCGGGCGGCGGCGTTGAGCGACCAGCTCAAACAGTACCAGATTCCGGCTACGCGCGGCATTATCGAAGCCCATGAAGGCGATTCGATCTTGCCGATTGTCCTTAACCAGGAGCTATATACGCTCTATGCCGACCCGGTTAATATCAAGAATGCCAATCAAGAAGCGGCCAAGCTCGTGCCTATTATCGGTGGCGACGCGGCTACTTACGCCGCCGGGATGAAAGTCAAGAATACGCGTTACTCCATCTTGGCCAAGAAGCTGACCGGCAGCCAGCAGACTCAGATAACCAACCTTCAACTACCGGGCGTGGGTACCCAAGGGCAGGATTACCGTACCTATCCTCAGGGCAGCCTGGCGTCCCAGACACTGGGTTTCGTAGATAATAACGGCTTGGGCCAGTACGGCATTGAACAAGCACTAAATAAGGAGTTATCCGGTACGCCGGGGCAGCTCAAAGCTATAACTGACGCCAACGGCGTGCCGCTGGCAGCCACCAAGGGCAATATCGAAACGGCGCCGAAGGACGGCGACAACATTGTCCTGACGCTTGACCTATCGATGCAAGCCCAAATGGAGAAGATTCTGCAGAAAGATTACGAATCGACCAAATCCCAAGGCTTGAGCGCCATTATCATGGACCCTAACACCGGCCAGATCAAAGCCATGGCTAATTATCCGACGTATGACCCGAGCGATTACCAAAACGTCACCAACCCGGCGCTATACCAGAATGCCGCCGTCAGCAACGCCATCGAACCCGGCTCGACCATGAAAATCATGACAACCGCTGCCGCCCTGGACCAAGGCGTCATCCAGCCCAACACCACATTCTACGATCCGGCCCACTGGATTGTCGACGGCTTCAATATTACCGACATTGAAGAGGACGGTGGCGCCCGGCAGCAGAGCATTGCCAGCGTGCTCAACCTGTCCCTAAACACCGGCGCGACCTGGATGCTGATGCAGATGGGCGGCGGGCAGATCAACACCAAGGCCAGAGACGCGTGGTACGACTATATGACCAACCACTTCCGGCTGGGCCAGCAGACCGGTATCCAGCAGGGTTACGAAATCGCCGATCCCGTGACTAAGCCCCAAGACAATGGCGCCGGCATCGATCTTACCTACGCTGATATGTCATTCGGCCAGGCCGTCCAGATTACCGCCGTGCAAATGGCGGCCGCCGATTCAAGCATCTTAAACGGCGGGACTTACTATCAGCCTAATCTGGTGGACGAAACTATTGATGCCAACGGCAAGGCTACCAAAGTCCAGCCCAAGGTTCTGGAAAGGAATGTCGTCTCGCCGAAAGTGAGCCAGGAAATGCAGCCGCTGATGGAGTACGTCGTGCAGCAGCACTTGGCCTCGGGCTTTTCGTACATGAACTTCAGCTCTGACTACATTGTCGGCGGCAAAACGGGTACGGCCCAGATAGCCCAGCCGGGCGGCGGTTACTACGCCGATAAGTTCAACGGCACTTACACCGGCTTCGTCGGCGGTGACAAGCCGCAATACGTCATCGTAGTTTATAATATTCAACCGGGCGTACCCGGCTATGCCGGTACCTATGGCGGCCAGCCGGTGTTCGCGGACCTGGCGCATATGTTAATCGATAATTCCTACGTCACGCCGAAAAGCCAGTAAACATTTCCGGAAATGATATAATAAAACAAAAATCACACCTATGAACAACACCTTGCACCTAGCCATCACTACCCACAACCTGACCCGAATATTGTCATTAGGTTTTTTGGGCTTCGCCCTGAGTATGCTGATTACCCCCATCTACACGACGCTGGCTTACAAGAACGAGTGGTGGAAGCGCCAGCGGACCGACGCCTGGTCCGGGGGCAAGGCTACGGTTTATGCCAAGCTTCATGCGGCTAAGCACAAACGCAATATACCGACTATGGCCGGCCTTATTTTCGTGCTGGCCATCGCTTTAGTGACACTGGTTGCTAATCTGAACCGCGGCCAAACCTGGCTGCCGCTGGCCGGTCTCGCAGCCGCGGCCGCTATCGGCTTGGTTGATGATGCCATGAACATCCGAAGCAGCGGCGGGGTGGCCGGCATGCGGGCCCGCACCAAATTTGCCCTCTATAGCGTGGTGGTCTTAATCGGCGGCTGGTGGTTTTACGAGAAGCTGGGCGTGCGCTCCATCTATTTGCCGGGAGTCCACCAGTGGCATATAGGCGTATTGGTAATCGCGCTGTTTTGGCTGGTCGTAATTTCAACTGCTATATCGGTTAATTTCAGCGACGGCCTAGACGGTCTGGCCGGCGGCTTGCTGACCTCGTCGTTTACGGCCTACGCCGTTATCGCCGCCGTCGAGCACAAGTTCGCCTTATCCGGTTTCTGCCTGACGGTTGTCGGCACGCTGCTAAGCTACACCTGGTTCAACATCTATCCGGCCCGGTTTTTCATGGGCGACACGGGTTCCTTCGCGCTGGGCACGGCGCTGGGTATCATAGCTTTACAAACCGATACGATCTATCTGTTGCCGGTTATCGGCGCGGTTTACGTGGTCGAAACCGGCTCGGTAATCATTAACCGGACGTCGCGCAAGCTGCGCAACGGCAAGAAAGTTTTCTTATCTTCGCCGATCCACCACCATTTCGAGGCTATCGGCTGGCCCGAAACCAAAGTCACGATGCGTTTTTGGATTCTAGGTCAGGTAGCCAGTGTGCTGGGCCTGATTATTTTCTTAATGAGCGGGCAGCACTAATATGCGGCCGTCGGTAACGGGGCCAAGGCGACGTTCGCAGGTATTGTCGGCCGAATTAAATTTGGGCCGCAAGCACCGGCCCGACTATTGGCTATTGATCTGGTGCGCCGCTTTGCTGGCTATCGGCCTGGTGGTCGTTTATGCCATCAGCCCGGCTCTGAGTGCCTCCAACCACGTCAGCGGCAACTACTATGTCACGAAACAATTGCTGGCTATCGGCCTCAGCCTGGTGGCCTTTTTAATCACTGCCAGGATACCGCTTAAATGGTGGAGGCAAGCCTATAAGCCGCTGCTGTTCGCGGCCGGTCTGGCGACCTTGCTGGCCATGGTCCTGCCGGTTAACCCGTCTTATCCGGCCCACCGCTGGGTACGCTTAGGCAGCTTCTCGTTCCAGTCGGTTGAACTGGTCAAGTTCGCGATCATGGTGTGGCTGGCCGGATTTTTGGCCGAACGGATTAGGCAGGGGACTATCACGAACAGCCGGTTGACGCTTAGGCCGATTCTGGTGGCCCTCGGGATTGTCAGCGTCATCATAGTGGGCGTCCAGAGCGACCTTGGCTCGGCCGGCGTGATGATTGCCATGATGGCTACGATGGCCTACGTTGCGGGTTTGCCGCTGGGGCGGATCATACTTATCGGCAGCGGCGTGCTCTTGATGCTGGTATTGGCCGTTTATGTTACGCCTTACCGCCGAGACCGGCTCGAGAGTTTCTTGCATCCGGGTTCCAACTGCCAAAGCAGCGGTTATCAGGCCTGCCAGGCCTTGATAGCCGTCGGTTCGGGCGGGACGATCGGCCTCGGTCTGGGCAGCAGCGTTCAGGCGTACGGTTACTTGCCGGAGGCCGCCAACGACTCGATTTTTGCTATTTATGCCGAGAAATTCGGATTTGTCGGCAGCGTCATCCTGCTGGGTGTGTTCGTGGCCTTTTTCACGCGCCTGAAAAGCATTGCCGAGCGTTTGCCGGATGATTTCAGCCGTTTGCTGGTTATCGGCGTCCTAGCGTGGCTGAGCGTCCAAACGTTCATTAATGTCGGCGCCATGATCGGCCTATTGCCGCTGAAGGGCATTACCTTGCCATTTATCAGTTACGGCGGTACCAGCGTGGTATTCGCGGCCGCGGCCGTCGGGCTGGCGTTTCAGGCGTCGCAGTACGCCGCCTACAATACCCCGCGCCTGGTTGATGAAACGGCTGCCCGGCGCGGCCTGCTCGACAATACGCCGCGGAGGACCAGCTATTGAAAACCATAGCCCTGACCGGCGCCGGTTCCGGCGGTCACATCACGCCGATCCTGGCCGTAGCCGCGGAAATTAAACGCCTGCAGCCCGGCACACGCTTGGTTTATATCGGCCAGCGCGGCGACAAACTCGGCGACATCCCGGCCCGGCACCCGGCAATTGACCGGGTTTACACCGTCAGGGCAGGCAAGTTCCGCCGCTACCACGGTGAAGGCTTTAAGCAACTGCTGGACCTCCCGACCTGGTTTAAGAATATCCGCGATTTTTTCTATGTGCTAATCGGTCTTTACCAGAGCCGGCGGCTGCTGCGGGAGCTTCGGCCGGAGGTAATTTTCATCAAGGGCGGTTTTGTAGGCGTGCCGGTCGGTTTGGCCGCTGCCAGCTTGCGTCTGCCTTATATAACTCACGACTCCGACGCCATACCCGGTTTGGCCAACCGTATCATCGCCCATTGGGCCGCCAAACATGCCGTGGCTCTGCCGGCCGCAGCCTATGATTACCCCGAGTCCAAGACCGTCATGACGGGTATCCCGCTGCAGGCCGATTTTGTGCCGGTAACCTCGGCGCTCAAGATTAAATACAGGGATAAATTGAAAATTTCCCATGAGTCCAAGGTACTCTTCGTCATCGGCGGCGGCCTAGGCTCAAGAACCGTCAATGAAGCCGTAGCAGCCGCCGTGCCGCACTTGTTGAGGGAATTCCCGGACCTGATAGTCATCCACGGCGCCGGCCGGGCTAACGAAAGCCAGGTCCAAGCTGTTTATGAAGCTAAATTATCGCCGGCAGAGCAGGGCAGACTGCAGGTCCGGGGCTATATCGATGACGTTTACCGCTATAGCGGGGCGGCTGACATTATTATTACCAGGGCAGGGGCGACTAATCTGGCCGAGTTCGCGCTCCAGGGCAAGGCCTGCATCGTCGTGCCGAGTCCGTTTTTGGCCGGCGGCCACCAACTCGAGAACGCCCGGTACCTGGAAGAGCAGGGGGCGGCTTTGGTTTTGAGCGAAACCGACCTGGCAGCCGATCCGAACCGGTTGGCCACCCAAGCCAGCAAGCTGCTAAAACATACGGAGCAGCAGCGTGAATTGGGCAAGCGGCTAGCCAAATTCGCCAAACCCGACGCCGCCGCCGAGCTGGCCCGTTTAATCTTGGATGAGGCATCATGAGGCTACGCCGTGCCGCATCGGAACCGACCCGTCGCCAGAAGCTTCGCAGCGAAGACCTGTCCAAGCAGCCCTCGGCTTTCGCATATAGAGCCCGGCGCTCGGATGCGGAACGCGGTACCGGCCGCCAGCTTTCAGGCGTGCCTATAGGCCAGCCGGTGCCGGCTGTCCGGCATTTGGGCCGGTTCTGGTTGCAGCGGGCCGGCCTGATTATTTTGCTGTTGGCAATTCTGGCTTCGGCCGTCAACGTGCTGAGCCTTTCAACTGATGCCAAGGTGTTGCCCCTGACGACGGCGGCCAACCAAGGCCTGCTCAGGAACAAGACGGTTTATGAGGCCGCGGCCAGCCAGCAACTGGGCAGTTCGATCTGGAACCGCAACAAAATCACTATCGATACTGCCCGCCTAAGCCGCGGCTTGATGACCCAGTTTCCGGAGTTGAGCAGCGTCAGTGTCACTATTCCGCTGTTGGCCCATCGGCCGCTGGTTTATGTCGAAGCCGCCCAGCCGGCCCTGATATTATCGACCGACAACGGTGCTTTTATAATTGATACCACCGGCAAGGCGCTGGTTAGCAGCAGCAGTCCGGCCGGTCTAAACCAACCCGATTTGCCGATTATAACGGATCAAAGCGGGCTGCGCATCCAAACCAATCACCAGGCTTTGCCCACGGCTGACATAAGCTTCGTCCAGACCGTTATCACGGAACTGGCGGCCAAGCAGCTTAGCGTGTCGGCTATGACCTTGCCGGCTGCCGCCAGCGAGCTGGACGTGCACATCAGCGGCCAGCCATATTTCGTTAAGTTTAACCTTGAGAACAATGACCCGAGAGAGCAGGCGGGGACTTTCCTGGCGACCATAAACCAGCTGCACCGCCAGAACGTCACGCCTAGCCAATATGTCGACGTTCGCGTCGACGGCCGGGCCTATTATAAGTGAAGCCCCTGTTCCGCTACCCCGCTAGTTCGCTATTTGTTCAATTTATCTAAGTCCGTCCAAGCCACAAAAAACTATATAAACATACACAATAGGGCAAAAGTCAAATTTTCATAATTTAGGCGGCAGGACAGGGCAGTAAGTAATTTGCAATAAACCGGCAGAAAAGCAATAGTTTCACGGCAATACTGTGGAAAAGTCAAATAGCGTATCGCCGCCGACCGAAACACTACGCCCGAGGGAGCAGCCTTAGGGCCGCTGCAAGCCTATAGCCAGCGTTAGAAACGAAGAGTATTCTAGCGGACACGAAGTACGCATTAAAGAAACTGCACGCGGCAGGCATACCGGCCCAATACTCCCCTGCAGCAGGGGTATACGAACCCATCTATTAATCATATATTGCAGTCGCAAAATATACATTGTACGACATCATGTCTATGGCCCGATGGGCTGCTCTGCTGCCATGCCCGGCCCGATATTTTTAGCAGCACCGCCGGCTTTTAAATTTATTTATGGCTGCTGCTCTGCTACGCTCTGCCGTTCGTAAATATGCGGCCTGGCGTTAAGCCTGCTTCAGGTCGGATTAGCAAGTTCTTGTTCGTATTTTGTATATTTATATGGCCGGCGTGAAAATCTAGATTATGCCTAGAGTCTGGCTTCCGGAATGAATTAAGTAAGCCCTGCTTACTCCGAGAGAGCGTAGGTGGCTTTGGCGACGCGCTTGAACTGCGGCTTACCCTGGAGGTTCAGGAGGATAGTCGTCTCTTTGACGAAGCGGCTCTTGAGGACGCGCTTGACGATTTCGTCGCGGTGCAACGGCTCGTTGGCTTCGCGCAGAACTTCGCTGATGATGTCGGCCACGGTACCCTTCTCATAGCCCCATTCTTTGAGGGCGTAGATGCCTCGACCGATGAGGACGAAGCGCTTGTCTTTGATCAGCTCATTGTGGATGGCCTGGGTGGTGACGTCCTTGCGCTTGAAGTCGCTATCTTTGATGGCGGCGGCAATCTCGTTAAAGTGCATGTGCTTGCCGTTCTCCTTGAGGATGACGTAAATCTTGTCGCGGATATTCTTCGGATTGACCATCGGCCACTTAATCAGGCCCCAGCGGCCGTTAAGGGTGGCCAGGTGCTTGGAAGTGCTGGCCAAAGCGGCTGCCTGTTTGGGGTCGGCAATGTTGGCGGCTTTGGCGATATGCTCAATGGTCTGAGGTTCGCCGATCTGCTTGATCGTGTCGATCAGGCTGTTGACGCGGGCTTTGAGGGCCTTCTCGTCATAGACGGACTTGATACCGACGCTGTAATAGAAGTTGTCATCTTCCTGGACGACTGATAATTCCGGCGACAGCTGGCTCAGGAAAGCTACGCGGGCCTGCTCTTCGCGGCTAGGCTTATCACTGAGGCTGGCGGTCAGCTTGCTGACGCGGGCAACCCCGCCCGACTCCTGCAATAGCTCCAGAATCCTGGCCTGGAAGTCAGCGATATGCGGCAACCCGCCCTGCTCGGCCGTGCTGCGCAAACGAGTTACGACGGCTTTTTCCAGCTGGCGCACCCGCTCCCTTGTGATGCCAAGCATTTCACCGATCTGCTCCAGGGTTTCCTTGCGGTCGAACAGGCCGAAACGGCGGGCGACGATTTCCCTTTCGCGCTCGCGCTCGATGGTGGCCAGAACGTCGTTAGCAAGTTGCTCGGTCTGGAGTTGGGTGGCAGGTGCAGGTTGCGCCATATGCTTACTTCTTTCCTTATCTATAAATTTAGATGTATTATAAAACTTATAATTTTAAAAGTCAATACTTTTTGGTCTTATAACGTATTGTAGCACATTCATGACAATCGTGCATACTAGATGTTGTAGAAATATTACCATGCCACGGGCTGTGCCGGCTAGCAAATAACAGTTTAAAAAGCCGGGCTCACAGGGCTGGCAAGGCAGTGGAAAAGCGGTCCGAGGATTGTCTAAGGAGCCCGTCAGGGCGACGAGTCCCGCAGGACCGCTTTTCCACTGCCTTGCCACCACATAACTGGGGCGGTTTATTTCTTAGTTTTCTTGGCGGTCCGCTTGCGGCCGCGGAAACCGCGCTTCTTAGCCGGCGCGGCAGCCAGAATGGCTTTCGCTTCCGCCTCTGTTAATTTCGCCGGATCCTGATCTTTCGATATACGGGCGTTCTTCTTGCCATCGGTGACGTAGGGCCCGTAAGGGCCGTTGAGGACTTTGATCCCTCCGGCAAACTCCTTAATGTTCTTGGCGGCGTCTTTGGCCAGTTTGGCTTCATATAGCTCGCGGGCTTCGGCTTCGGTGATAGTCTGCGGGTCGAGCGGTTTTATTGACACGAATGTCTTGTCAACCTGAACATACGGGCCGAACCGGCCGATATTAGCCTTGATTTCCTGGCCGTCCGCCGTCTTGCCGACCAGTCTGGGGAGTTTGAACATTTCCAGCGCCTGCTCCAAGGTTACGGTATCGATCGTGGTGTTCTTGGGCATCGGTGCAAAAGCCGGCTTCTTGGTTTCGTCGGCGACGTCACCGCGCTGCAGCATCGGTCCGTAGCGCCCGAAACGAGCCAGAATCGGTTCGCCGGACTTGGGGTCGACACCTAATTCCCGGGCCTGCGAGACCTCTTGCCGCGAAATGTCAGCCGATTGTTCTATCAGGGGGTGGAAGCTCTTGTAGAAGCCGCCTATCATTGCCTGCCAGGCCTGCTTGCCGGCTGCGATATTGTCGAAATCGGCCTCGACCCGGGCCGTGAAGTCGTAATCAACGATGCTCGGGAAATATTTGACCAGGAAATCGGTTACCACCTCGGCTATAGGGGTCGGGATGAGCTTATTACGGTCGGCACCGGTGACGGCCGTGGCCGTGTGGCTGGTTACCTTGCCCTGCTCCAGTTTGAGTTCCGTGACTTCGCGCTCGGTACCTTCAAGATCAGTTTTTTCGATGTAGCCGCGGGTTTGGATGGTCGAAATCGTCGGTGCGTAGGTGCTGGGGCGGCCGATGCCAAGCTCCTCCAGCTTTTTGACCAGCGCGGCTTCGGAGTAGCGGGCCGGCGGCCGGCTGTAGGTTTGGGTAGCGGTTATAGTCTGGGCTTCGAGTGCTTGGCCGGTTTTCAGCGGCGGCAGCAGGACATCGTCCTTGCCGCCGCCATAGACTTTCATGAAGCCGTCAAAGCGTAGTATTTCGCCTTTGGCTATGAAAACTTCCGGCTGAGTGCTGACGCTGATCTTGACTTCAGTGCGTTCCAGCTTGGCCGGGCTCATTTGGCTGGCCAAGGCCCTCTGCCAGATGAGTTGGTAGAGCTTCTTCTGCTGCTCGTCGCCGCCGGCGGTGGTTTTGCCAAAGTCGGTCGGCCGGATTGCCTCGTGGGCTTCTTGGGCGCTGGTGTTTTTCGTCTTGTATTGCCGCACCTGGTGATATTCGTTGCCGTAAGCGGCCTTGATGTGCTTCGCGGCCGCAGCTATGGCTTGGCCGGACAGAATCGTGCTGTCGGTACGCATGTAAGTTATATGGCCGGCTTCGTAAAGGCGTTGGGCCAGTGTCATCGTCTGGCGGACACTGAAACCCAGCCGGCGGCTGGCTTCCTGCTGCAAAGTACTAGTGGTGAACGGCGCGCCGGGACTGCGGCTGCCCGGCTTCTGTTCGATGTCGCTGATGGCGTAAGTAGCGCCGATAACTTGCTCGAGCCACTTTTGGGCGGCAGCGGCGTCGGGCAGCTTGACGTTTAATTCGGCCGGTACTTCCTGGCCGTCAGCCAGAAAGACAGCCGTGACTTTGAACGAGCTGGCAGCTTCAAAACCCCGGATTTCCCTTTCGCGCTCTACGATCAGCCTAACGGCGACGGATTGGACCCGGCCGGCGCTGAGACCGGTCCGGACCTTCTTCCACAGTACGGGTGATAATTCGTAGCCGACCAGCCGGTCCAGGACCCGCCTGGCCTGTTGGGCGTCGACCAGCTTGATATCGACAGTGCGCGGCTGTTTGATGGCGGCCTCGATAGCCGGCTTGGTAATTTCATGGAAGACGATGCGCTTGGTCGTTGCCGGATCAAGCTTAAGGGCGTGCGTCAAATGCCAAGCGATTGCCTCGCCTTCCCGGTCTTCATCGCTGGCCAGCCAGACTTCGCTGCCGGCGGCGGCTTTTTTCAGTTCGTTGACGACTTTTTTCTTGTCGGCACTAATCTCGTATTTAGGGGCGAAATCATGCTCCAAGTCGATGTTCAGGCCCTTTTTGGGCAAATCACGGATATGGCCGAAACTGCTCCGGACAACATAATCCTTGCCCAGGAATTTCTCGATGGTCTTGGCCTTGGCCGGACTCTCTACGATAACTAAATTTTTCGCCATAACGTACTCCATGTAAGCGCACTTAAGCTTAGAATGCAAACTATATATAAGAATAAGCCGCCGAAGCGGCCGCTAAAAGCCGAAATACTGGCCGGCTTTGAAGCCGCCCCAGATGCCGCCGAAGGAGCCGATAGTGCTTAGTAACAGGCTCCAGCCGCCAAACCAATTACCGTGGTCAAGCAGGGCGGCACCCAGCCAGCCGCCGATGGTGCCGCCGATGGTGATGCCGATAAGGATTATCAGTTTCATATTTCCAGTGTAACACCCGCGGTCTAATATAGGGCCCAGCGGTTGGCTCCTAGGGGCCGGATTTTGCCGCCGACTTCGAGCATGGTCAGGGCCTGGTTAAATTCGCTGGCCGATAGCCGGCTGCCATCCAGCAATTGGTCGCCCCCCGTAACGCCAAGCAGCATCAGGTCTAGGACGGCTTGCTCGTGCGCGTTACGGCCTTTTACCTCGCGAACCGGCGTTTGGTGGGGCTGGACGCCTAAGGCGTGCAGGACGTCCAAGTAGGATGTGGCCGGCGCGGCACCGGCTTTGATCAGGTTGTTGGTACCGGCCGAACCGGGGCTGAAGATACTGCCGGGTACCGCCAAGACCTCGCGGCCCTGCTGGAGGGCGAAGTTGGCGGTGTGCAGGCTGCCGCTTTTCTCGGCCGCCTCGGTTATTAGCACTGCCTGGGCCAGGCCTGACATCAGCCGGTTGCGGGCTATGAAGTTCTGCTTATAGGCACGCGTGCCGGACTCATATTCGCTGACTAAAGCTCCGCCCTGTTCCAATATGGCGTTTGCGAGCCGGCCGTTGGTGGCCGGCACTATCCTATCCAGCGGTCCCGGCAACACGGCTATGGCCGCGCCGCCGGCTTTCAGAGCAGCCCGGTGGGCCAGACAATCAACGCCTAAGGCCAGGCCGCTGACTATGACTATGCCCTGCTCCGCCAGCTCGCCGGCCAGCCGCGTGGTAGCCTGCCGGCCGTAGGCGGAAACGCTGCGGCTGCCGACAATCGCCACCCGCGGGCGTTTCATTAATCCATTTAGTGGAGCGCCGAGCTGGAATAAGGTTTGCGGCGGGCTGGGAATATCTCTTAGCACCCCTGGAAAATCGCTGGAGCTAAGCGTTAGCTTCTTGATATTCATATTAAAATGTTTTAAAGTATTGACATAATGAAATAGATTTGCTAAAATAGCAACTTATGATTCCTAAGTAATAGGAATTCGCACCTTTTACCCCCATTCTAACGCCTCTGGCGCTGAGACGTAATCTGATTTAATCATTTTTTAATCCCAGTTAGCCGGAGCGAAATTGTTAGATTGTTTTAGAGCGCGTTAAGAAAAAGTTGTTACCCTCCACTTTATCTTTCACAGCCGGGTTCGCCTGGCACGCTCTAAAACAAACTAACCCCTTTAACTAGATTCCTTGGGTTGTTTCGACAATCCCGGTGGTCCCCGATTCAAAGCGAGCCTAAATGGTAGCGGTTCTTCGGAACGGCTGACACGCATCATTTTTATATCTGGATGTCGATGTTTCGCCGGGGTGGGTTGAAGGGTGTAATGAGCCTCCAGCGGTGCCCACCCCCTCTGGAGGCTCTTTTTAATTCACCGCGGCTAGGAGCTTTTTAAGTACCTGTTAAGCCGGCTGTCGGCTAATTCAACTAAATTAGCTAGCGGGCTATTGCTGCTCCTAAAGCGAAAATATGGTAGCCTGTGCTCCCGTCTTTGATCATCTTCCGGCCCGATACCCAGCAGTTTTAACCTGGCAACCGCGAATTGCACCCTTTCCTTGTGTTTTAGCATGGCTGAATGATTAGACGGTGCCAAGTGCATGTTAACGTTGAAGGCACCTCCCAGTACTTGCGAGAATGTCCACTCCGTACGCGGCCCATGGAAGTCGCTAGTGGCGACGTCAATATCCCTGTGGCCGCCCGGGACAAGGTATTTTAATTTCGTTGTATGGGCTCCCTCAATAGTGTCCCGGGACTCATCCTCGATCAAAGGAACCGGTAGCTCCGGATAATGTTCCACCGCAAAGTCACGCATATTTGACGCGCTTTGTCCTCCTACCATGATGACCTGCGAGGCTGGATGGAGAGCAGCCAATCGCATGCCGACATCAATTCGGGCCATGGTGTCCAGATTTGGCTCGCCCACCTCATTACAGCCGCCATTAAGAATTAAAATCGCACCCATGTTGCAAGCCCTTCAAAATAAGAGTCAATTGTATACTCTAGTTTGAGTTTTGCAAAACTAGACCAGGAAGCTGCGGGTATCGTGCGGCAGTTCGGCGCCGTAGATGTACTCGCTTAGGATGGCGTTGACTTCACGGGTCAGGTTCGACAGCTGGGACTGCTCCTCATCCGCAAATTTCTGCAGGACGAAATCGGTGCTGTCGATTTTGGCCGGTTTCTTGGGGCCGACACCGATCCGGATGCGGCCATAGCCTTCCCCGATGTGCTGCGTCACGGATTTGATGCCGTTATGGCCGGCACTGCTGCCGCCGACCCGCAATCTGATCTGCCCGAAATCAATGTCCAGCTCGTCGTGAATTACGGCGATATGTTCAGGGCTGATCTTGTAAAAATCGACTACCGCCCTCACCGCCTCGCCGCTGAGGTTCATGAAAGTCGTCGGCTTCATGGCGATGACGCGGGTTTCGCCCATACGGCCGCCGCTCATCAGGCACTTCAGGCTTTTCTTCTCCAGCCAGTCTTCCATCTCGTCGCTCCGGCTGACGAAGCTGTCAATACACAGGAAACCGACATTATGCCGCGTCAGGTCATATTGCTTGCCTGGGTTGCCGAGTCCGACCAGCAGGACGGTTTTGTTGAGGCCGACGGTATAGAACATGGTCGGGTTGCTGACTTGCGGCCGTTTCTGGAGCCAAGCCATGCTAAGCGGCTTCCTTGCTGAAAGTCGGGCTGGCCCCATGCTTGTGGGTGGCATGTTTTTCGATAAACCAGAGCTGGACCGGCGTACCCTCGTAGCCGTAAGCCTTGCGCA
The DNA here is from genome assembly GCA_963716945.1 of uncultured Candidatus Saccharibacteria bacterium. GTDB lineage: Bacteria > Patescibacteriota > Saccharimonadia > Saccharimonadales > UBA4665 > DASRLG01. The sequence goes on from OY970322.1 coordinate 530,532, forward strand.
GGCGGGTTTCGAGGTAACGTCGGTAACTCCAGTGGACGAAACGGGTGTGGCTGCCGAAAATTTTGAAAGCCGGCGTCGGGTTGTCGGTCTCCTGCACCATGTAATTAAGCTTCGGGCTGCGGTTCTTGAGGCCGGCCGGCGGGTGGCTGTCGACGGCTTCGCGAAGCCATTTATTGAGTCCGCTGGTGGCGATGCGCTTGTGCCGCTGGCTGTCGATATCGAGGGCCAAGTCGAAGATCTTGGTGACGTTCTGGCCGCTGACGGAACTGGTAAAAATAAGCGGTGCCCAAGGCACGAAGTCGAAGTTAGCGGCAATCTTCGGGGCTAGGGCGTCCCGGGTAAAAGCGTCTTTGTCCTCCACGGAATCCCATTTGCTGACGACCAGGACCAGTCCCTTGCCGGCGTCTTTGACCATGCCGGCGATTTTTTGGTCAAGCTGGACGTTTAGTTCGTTGACGTCCATCAATACCAGGCAGACATCAGCCTCTTCGATAGCCGCTAGGGCCCGGATAACGCTGAAGCGCTCGATGCCGACGGCGATTTTGCCGGACCGCCGGATGCCGGCGGTATCCAGCAGCTCGACTTCGCGGCCCTTGTAGCGCACTACGCTGCGGTTGACGTCGCGCGTAGTGCCGGCCCGGTCGGCGACTACGGCTTGCTGCTTCTTGCTGAGGGTGTTAAAAAGCTGCGACTTGCCGACGTTCGGCCGGCCGACAATGGCGATTCGCAAGCGGTCGTCATCGGCTTGCTCGGTGGCTTTGGGAATGATTCCTATCAGCGTGTCCAGGAGCTGCTCAATGCCCTTCTGCTGGGTCGTGCTGGTGCGCAGGATCGGTTTGATGCCGAGACGGTCAAAACCGCTCAAATCGGCCCCCTTGGCCTTATCAAGCTTATTAATGACCAGGAAGACCGGTTTGCGGCTCTTGAGCGCCATTTTGGCTACCCGGCGGTCCTCTTCGGTGATTGGGACGTCGGCTTCTACGACTACCCAGATGACATCGGCGCTGTCAGCGGCCTGGGTTATCTGTTCCTGGATGGTAAATTCGAATTCGTCTTCCGGGTCCTTGATGCCGGCGGTGTCGACCAGCCAGAAATGCTGGCCCTTGTATTCGGCTTTGGCCATGATGCTGTCACGGGTCGTTCCCGCTTCGCGGGCAACAATCGTTTCACGCCGGTCCAAGACCGAATTGAACAGGCTGGACTTGCCGACATTAGTCCGGCCGACGATCGCCACGATTGGTAATTTTTTGCTCACTATGGTCTATTATAACAGATTAAAGGCAGCTTATGGCCGCCTCTGCGGCATGCGGGCCCTACATAAGCTTTTTGCTATAATCTTGGGTGAGGCCCGCCTAAGCCAAAACCATGCCAAAACCCGAAGAACTAATCCAGCCCAAGCTAGCCCATTACCTGATGGCCACCTGGTATGCCCGTTGGATTATTATAGCTATCGTCGCTGCCAGTTTTTTGTTTCTGCCGGGTATAGAGACCGGTTTGGTGGCGGCCCTGGTAGTGATCGCGACGGTTTATAACGCCTTGCTGTGGGTGGGATATAAGGCCGGGCTGGGCTTCGTCGCCAACCACGTGCTGACCATTGTGGTAGACAGTATCCTGACGATAATTCTGGCGGCTTGTACGGGCGGGGCCGGCAGCCCTTACCTGGCGATCCTGGTTTTGATTATAGTTTCCGGTTCTTACTGGTACGGTTCGGTGACAGCCGTTGTCATCGGCTTGTTGCAGCTGGGGGCCATTGGCGGCGTTGACTGGTTCCACGGCCGTCAGCTGCTGCCCAAGACATTTATCACCCAGATGGCGATATTGATGACACTGGGGGTCTATGTAGCCTGGCTTAGCCAATCCGAACGTTCGGAACGCTCCGAGCTGATAAGCCTGGGTACTAAATCCGAGAAAGAGCGCCAGCAGCTCCTGGCTTTGATCAATAATATGCGTGATGCCGTGCTAGTGGTTGATGATAATGAAAATATAATTATATATAACGAAGCCGCGGCCGCGCTGGCCGGTAAGGACGAGCCGTTGCACGGACGTTCGGTCAATGACTCGATACGTTTCGTCGATAATGACGAACGGCCGGCCGGGTTGAAGGTGAAGCATACCGAGACCGCCTTCGAGAGAAAAGATTTGCGCCTGCGGGCGCCCGATAACAGCCTGGTCAATGTGTCGGTCAGCGTGGCCCCCTACATCGTCGGCCGGCGCAGCAGCGGCCATGTCCTGATAATCCGCGATGTCAGCCAGGACAAGACGATTGACCAAGAGCGCGAAGAATTTATCGCCGTGGCCTCACACGAGCTAAGGACGCCGCTGACTATCGCCCAGAGCGAAGTATCAACGCTGCTGACTCCGCCTTACCTGCCGGATAACCAGGAGTCCGTCAGCATGCTTAATAGCACCATGCGCAGTCTGAAGCAGCTGTCGCATATTATTAAGGACCTGACTAACCTCTCGCAGGTCGAGAGCGAGAAGCTGGAAGTTGACCTGGAGCCCCTGAAACCCGGCGAGTTGCTCCGGGAATTCCAGTCGGATTACGAAGACCAGGCTAAGGCCAAGGGCCTGGAACTGCACGTCAAGGTTGATCCGGATCTTAGTCCGGCAACCGTCCTGACCAGCCGCTACGTAGTCCGCGAGATCCTATCGGTTTTTGTAACTAATGCCATCAAGTTCACCGACAATGGTTCGGTTACGCTGTCAGCCGTCAGCCCCGATGACGGTTCCCGCGGCGTGACTTTTGTGGTTACCGACACCGGCTCCGGCATTGCCCAGTCGGACCAGAATAAGATATTTGAAAAATTTTTTCAGTCCGAAGAATACACTACCCGCGTCCACGGCGGTACCGGCTTGGGGCTCTATATCGCCAAGCAGCTGGCGGCGAGGATTACGGCCCGCGTGTGGTTTGAAACCGAATTGGGCAAAGGCAGCAGTTTTTACATCTGGGTGCCGCCTTATAGTAAGGATAAGAAAGACCGCAGCAAGGTCGCGGCCGCCGAAACCAAAGATTTCTTCAATACGGTCTAGCTGCCGTCCGGCTACTACTGGCGCGGTCGCGGCAGCTGGGCCAGCAGGAAGATAATAAAGAAAATGGTGACGGTCAGGGCCGAAGTCGGCGTATCACTGCCTTTGTCGAAGATGTTGTTGCTGGTGGCCGCCAGACAGACGACAATAAAAAACATGCCGCTGGCCATCAGCTTGACCTTGGCCTGGCGGGTGGTTTGAAGCGGTACCTGGCGCAAGAAAAAGTAGCCTAAGGGCATGGCGATCGTCAGGTATATAATCGATTTCAGCACCAAAACCGGGGTTTTGTCGGTGTAAACGATCAGGTACGGCGACTGGCTGACCGTGACCTTGGAGGTTAGGACCTCCCATGTGATTGAAAGTACCGACACCGGTATCGTAAAAGCCAACAGCGTTTTTAGTCTTGCCCGGTTGCGCAGGCCGATGAACCACAATATCCAAACCTGTACCTGCATCGACACCTGGACCAGGAAATCGGCTGAAAAATAAGTATAGCGTAAGATATGGGCGTCCTGGGTCAAGAGACCGGGGACGCCGAAAAATACCAGGGCCGTCCCGAATGTCGTACCGAGGATGTAATACATCTGGGCCAGCAGGTTCTTGGTCCGGCGGTAACTGCGCCAGCTTTTGAAGCTGAAAGTATAGAGCGCTACGGCGCCCACGGTCCACTCTATTGAATTAATCGGCAGGCGAATCATAAGTCCTTACCTAAATCATAACAAACGCGGTATCCGCCGCTCGGCAGGCCCTCGAGGCCATATGGCCCGAAATGGTCGCGCCGGAGTTTCTCGACCGTGTAGCCAAGCGCGGCGAAACTGCGCCGGATTTGGCGGTTACGGCCCTGGCCCAGACTGACTCGCCAACGGCGGCCGCCAACGGCCTCCAACTCCAGCCGGCTGACATAGTCTTCAACTTCAACGCCCCGTTCCAACTTGGTCCGATCGGCCGGGGCCAGCGGCTTGTCGAGACGGACTTCATAGATTTTGGTTTTGGCATATCGGGGATGTGTCAGCCGGTTGGCCAAGTCTCCATCATCAGTCATCAATAACAAACCTGAAGATTCCTTGTCAAGCCGGCCAACCGGCTTGAGTCGCCGGTATTCCGGCGGCAGTAGTTCATAAACGGTCCGGTTACCTTGCCCGGCGCGCGAGCAGACGTAGCCCTCCGGCTTGTTAAGCATAACGGTCAGGCTGACGGGGTTAACTTTAATAGGTTTGCCGTCCAGCTCTACGGTATCGTTGGCGTCAGTGCTATCCCCGGTCGCCGCCCGGCGTTTGTTGATAGCCACCCTGCCCTCTTGAATTGCCAGGTCGGCCGCCCGGCGGCTGAGGCCGGTCGCCTGAGCCACGAATTTATTAATCCGCATAGGCTGGATTTATAGGGCAATACTGCCGGGGTCGGCCGGGTTGTTTGGCAAGACGGAACTGGCCGCCGGCTCGGCTTCTGCTGCGGTGGGCGTAATCGTGCTGCCGGTAGGCGGTGCCGGAGGCGTCAACGAAGGGGTGGCGACGATCTTGGGGTCCGGCGGCTGGTCGGGCTCGCCATTGACTACGATGGACATCGGTTCGGGTGTTCCGGTCACCTCTTTGGCCTTAGCTTCCTTGGCAGCTTCGATAGCCAATAAGGTGTCAAGGTCCTGTTTAGGCTCGTCGTTGAGCGGCGTAATGACTTTTTTGTGGGCAATCGTTACGGTCGATGACTTAGCCGGGTCTGCCGGTTCCGGCGGCTTAGGGGCTTCAGTCGGTTCGACTACGGTGGCGGACGCAGTTTCGTTACTGGCGGCTTCGGTCTGGCTGCCGGCCTCGGTACTGTCTATCAAGGCCTGGGCGGCGTCCACTACCAGCTTGTCGTCATTGGCCGTATCGGCGGCTGACGGCTTGTCCGCCTCGGCTTCGGCCGGAGCGTCATTATCTTCAGGCTGGCTAGCCGTCTCGGCCGATGGCGGTGTTGCCTCTTCGCTGGCACCAGCTACAAAATCTTCTATACGGCTTTCGACACCGGCTTCTTCCTGAGCTGTTGACTGGGCACTACTGTCTGATACGGCAGCTGCCGCCGTATCGGCTTCAACTTTTGTGTCAGGTTCGGATTGGGGTTGAGGTTCGGGTGTTGGCTCTGTCTGGGCTTCGGATTCGGGCGTTTCGGTGGCTGCCGGAGGGGCGGTATCGCTGCCGGTCGAGGTTGAGCTGGGCTCGTCAGGCTCGTCGGCGGCCGGGCTGGTGACCGGTATGGAAACGGCCGGCGCCGGCGGAGCCGGAGCCGGTGTTGAGGCCGGCGGATCTACGGGACTCGGGGCTGGCGGTTCCGGGGCCGGAGGGGCTGGTACGGCGGCCGGGGTAACCGGCGCAGGCGCGGGAGCGGCCGGCGTCGTGTCAGCAACCGGAACGGTTGGCGCCGGATCCGGTATGGCTGGAGCTGCCGGAGGGGCGGCCGTTTCGGTTGCAGGCGGCGTTGCCGGACTTGGTGCGGGTTGAGCCGGTGCCTGAGTCTCTTGGGTTGAGGCCGCGGCCGGGCTGTCATTAAGCAGTTCGTGGGTGACTTTGACAATATCTTCAAGCGTGACTTGCGATTTAACGAGGTAACGGTCAGCACCGAGACTGTTGGCCCGCTGCTGGTCGTCGCTTTGGCCGAGGGCCGTTAGCATGATGACTTTTACGGCCTTGAGCTCGTCGGTATTGCGCAGGATGTCGAGCATCTCGAAGCCGCTGATTTTGGGCATCATGATATCCGAGATGATAAGGTCGGGTTTTTCGGCCTTGGCCAGTACCAAAGCCTCTTCGCCGTCTTTGGCTGAAACTATCTGGTAGCCCTCAGCCTGTAAACGTGCTCCATATATCTCGCGCAAATTATTGTCATCTTCGACGAGCATCAGTTTTGCCATGGTAATAGCCCCTGTATAATTTTGCTTACGCTTAGGTTCGTTTTCATTGTATCACGCTCCAGCCTCCGGATTAACCGTTTTCGCAGCGGCATTACCCCTATCATTTGCTTGGAACTGGCTGGCCTGCTCGGTACTCAGGCGCGGCAGGTTTATATAGAAACTGCTGCCCTTGCCCAGCTGGCTTTCAACCCAGATCCGGCCGTTATACAGCTCGATGATTTTGCGGCAGATAAAAAGGCCCAGGCCGGTGCCGCCAATCGTCCTGGTGGCTGAACTGTCGACCCTGTAAAATTTTTGGAACAGGTGGGAAACATCGTCCGGCGGGATGCCCGGGCCGGTGTCCCTGACATAGCACTGGGCGACCTTGTCGTTGCCGGTCAGCCCGATCGAGATCTTGCCTTCGGACGTGTACTTGACGGCGTTATCAAACAGGTTGGTAATAACTTCGCGCAAACGGTCGGGGTCGACCCGGACGTAGTAAAGCGGCCGGATAGTCCGTTCGCCGCCGTGGTCGCTGGTGGCGTTGATGGTGTTATTGCCGCCGGTCACGAACTCGACGAACAGGCCTTTCTTCTCGGCGACCAGCCGTAAATCGTTAGTCAACTGCTCCAGGAACTCGCCCAGCTCCAGCACGACCGGGTGGCTGGTCAGCCGCCCGTCTTCGGCCTTGGCGCTGGTCAGCAGGTCCTGGAACAGCTGGCCGAGGTGCTGGGTCGAACTGTGGGCTTTCTCGAGATAGTCGCGGGCCCGGCTGTCAATCGTCGCGACTTTGTCGTTCAGGGCTAAGGCCAGATAGCCCTCGATGGCGGCGACCGGGGTGCGCATCTCATGGCTGGCGGTACTGATGAAATCGGCCCGCTGCTGCTCCTCGGCCCGTTCCTTGCTGGCGTCGCGGAAAACGGCGACCACGGCCGTTACCCGTTTGTTGTCGTCCATTAGCGATGACAGGCTGAGGCTGATGGGGATCTGTTTCTTGCCGCGGGTTACCAGGAAGGCGTCATTGACGCTTAAGTTCTCGCCGGCCGTGAAGATCTGCTGGAACGGGTTGTCGGCTTCGGGGTAGGCTTCGCCTTTATCGTTGACCAGCTGGATAACCGCCCTGACGTTGATGCCGGTAGCCTCGTCGGCGTTCCAGCCGCAAATATTCGCCGCGCCGGGGTTGATAAGCTGGATCGTTTGCTGGTCATCGATCAGGATCACGCCCTCTTCGATATTATCGATAATGACTTTGAACTTCAGCGTTTCGTCGCGCAGGTCCGCCGGCAAGTGGTCGGTTTTTTGGCCGTCCGAACCCGCCGGCCGGTTGAGGAAACCGGGCAATTTCATAGGCCGCCATACTCTGGCGGAAATGACGCCGTCAGGCCCACGCTAACGATGCTCGATTCATAGGTATGCATAAGTACTGCTTTTACTTTACAGTTTAGCAAAAATTTCTCAATCTGTTTATGCTTTTGCCAGCGGCTGGACGCTCCATAACAGATATGGTAAGATGGTGCGGCCGAGTTTTCCCCGCCCGACCGCAGCTTGATAGCTGCCATGCGGCCTCATCGTCTAGCGGCTAGGACACCAGGTTCTCATCCTGGCAACCGGGGTTCGATTCCCCGTGAGGTCACCATCAGCCTGGTACAAAGGACGCCTGCTTCAATCGCACCGTCAGAGTACGTTATCGAAAGAGGGTTTTAGGCAATTTCTTAATTGGTTGCAGCCCAATCCGGACATTTAAATTGGACAAGTAGCTACTCATTATTGTATAATATAGAATTTATGACAGATCTACAACCGGCAGGAGTTTTACCTCCTATAGAAAGCGACTTCACTGCTCAAGGCGAAGTTGTTACACCCATAGATATGGTCTATATAGCCTATGCGAGCTTAGGCCTTGACGAACAGCTGGAAGCTTACGCTTTGGGCGAAGAGCCGGGCGACGAGTCGGTGGTCCGGGATTCACTTGTTAAATACGGTCAAGATGTCGCCGGTATTGCTACCCAAGGCGGTGATATAGACGTTGGCGTGATTCGAGAGGCGTTTGACCGGCTTTACGAAGGCATGGAGGGCGTAGCACGCAAGAAGTATGGCCCCGAAAAACCTAGGACCATAACCGAGGGTCTTTTGGTACGGTCCGGCGTTGTTTTGCCCAGATACAGACAGCAATTCAGTCATCTTGACGACCGTTATTGGAACGAGCAGTTTATGGGACAGTACGAAGCCCAGGCAATGGTCGAAAGGCTGCCCGATGAACCGGAGCAAGACTACCTGGCACGTTACATAGCGACTTGCCTGCACGGGTTTCCGTGGGCCTATTTCACGAATTTCATATAGGTTTGACGCGGGCGCTGGGCAGGTCGTCCCAGTCGGTGGTGTAATGCGGGCTGCGGTGTCGGTGTTTGGGTTGCCAGGCGGCTGACAGGTCTTCGGCGGCGTAGCGGATGGTGCGGCGGCCGTAGCGGTCGTTGATGGCGTCAAAGGCCCGCAGGCGGGTTTGGCTGGCTTCTGATTCCGCCAGGTCGAGGTTATTAAACAAGTCGGTTTGGAGGCTGTGCTCGCCGACCAGGTCGTATAGCAGGATATCGGCTTTGTGATAGTCGAGGTTCGGGTTAAAGGCCCCGGCCGCGGCTTCGACTAGCCGGCCGGTCAAGCTGCCGGTATCGGCGGTCGGCGTAGCGAAGCCGAGATGCCGGCTAAGGATTCGATAGCCCGGTTTGTGCCGATTCGTCCTGAGATAAAAAGCGGCGCTGCCGGCCAGTAAATGGTCGGCCCGCAGATGGGCCGCGGCCCGGGCGGTCAGGCTGGCGATAGCCGCTTCTATCACCGGAAACTGCCTGGTATCTTCGCCGAACATGCGGCCGTGCATGATGGTTTGGCGGATCTTGCCGAATGGCTCAAGCTCATGGCACGGCGTACCGTTCAGCTCGGCGACCATTTGGCGGCCGTGGACGCCCATCAGCTGTCCGGCCAGCCGCGGCGGCATCCGGCTCAAATCCAAGGCACTGTGTACGCCCTCGGCCCTAAGCCGCGGGCCCAGGCGCCGGCCGACGCCCCAAATATCCTTGACGGGCGTGTTTAGAAGGTAGGCCTCACGGCTACTCCGATCGGCGCTTATCAGGTCGACGATGCCCGACGAGCCGCTGTCGCGCTTGGCGTGCTCGGAGGCCAGTTTGGACAGTGTTTTGGTCTCGGCCAGGCCGATGGAAACCGGTATCCCGACTTCCTTTAGCAGTCTTTGCCTGACCGCCCCGCCCCAAGCCTGATAATCATCTATGGCCAATTGGCTGAGATCCAAGAAGGACTCGTCAACCGAGTAGACCTCGGTGCGCGGCGTGATAGCCGTTAATAAACGGGTAATCCGCTGGCTGATATCGCCGTAGAGCTCGAAATTGCCGCTGAACTGCACGACGCCTTCGGCCTTGAATATCGGCCGGTACTTAAAGGCCGGCGCGCCCATCGGAATGCCCAGCGCCCGGGCTTCGTTGGAGCGTGAGACCACGCAGCCGTCGTTGCTGCTGAGGACCACGACCGGGCGGCCTTCCAGGTCCGGCCGGAACAGGCGCTCGCAGCTGACGAAGAAGTTATTACAGTCGATTAAAGCGAACATTTAAACGTATTGGTGGATAATAGCCGTTACCACGCCCCAGACCTCGTCCCTATCGCTTAGCTGCCGCTGCCGGCAAAGCGTGGAGCCGTCTTCGTGCCAAACAATTACCAGGTCGGCCGCCCGCGGCGTCCTGGCCCGGTCGATAACGGCTACATCACCGTCATAGACACCTTGGTCGCTCCAGTGGTGCCCGGCTACCCGGAATAAATACGTGCTGCTGGGATGCTTGATGAGCAGCTGGTTGAGGTCCAGGGCTAGGCGTCCGCCTTGCCCTCGCCGGTCCAGTGCCGGGTTGGGAAAGCCACTGTGCACCGACACTCCGTCGCCGTCGGCCATAGCTGAAAAACCGTCGTCCATAAAGCTGTCTCCTGCTTACTCATGTTTCGACCAGCGTGTATTCGTGGCCCTTGTAGATTAACCGCTTGGGGTAGCTTTCGAACCGCACCTGGTTCGAGTCATGCCGGAAACGGACACCGGCGATTTGAATTTCTTTTTCCTTTAGAATAGTTGCTTCCATGGTTCAAACTCCTGATCGTTAGTAATAAAAATAGAAACTGACAGAGGCCAGTAAACGGGTTTCGGGTTGAAGCTTCTTAACCAGGGGCGCCGCTACCGTTCGGAGCTGGCCTCTATAGGTTGGAAACTAAAGTTTGAACTCTGGAAGAAAACAGGGACCGAAGTGTATCTTCTTATATATAAGTCTGTGAAGTAAATGCTAGGCAAGTCCCCACATGGCTAATGTTTATTATACACGACTGTCAACCGTGTTTAGTGATCGGTCAGGCCCAGGGTGTCGCGGAGAGCGGCGTCCATGGCCGAGGCCAGTTCCGGGTCCGTATCGGGGTGGTCGACGCCGTTTTTGACAGCCTTGGCCCGTTCGAGTGTCCGGCCGGCTTCATGGACCGCGACGTCTATCGATAACGGGTCGCCGGTCCGGCGTAAGGCGTCTATGGTGCTTTGGGCGATGCCGGGCGTATCTTGATAACTGTCAAAGCCCTCGGGATTAAACGGTTCAAACCCGGTGAGGGTGATTGGATTCAGGTCTTCGCCGGCGGTAAACTTTCTGATTTGAAAAGGCCGGCCGTCCCAGTAGCCGGAGTTGCCCGCCGCAACCTCTACCTTGCCGTTAAACCTTGAAAACTCAAGGTAAAAATCCCTTTCGCTCCTATAGTGAGTATTCGGGCCGGCTTGAACCCTTAACAGCTTTGACAGGAAACTCTGTTCCGGCTCCGCGCTAACCTCGGCGATCCCGGTTACCAGATCAGCGTGAAGCTCGCTAAGGTCTTGCTCGCCGATTGGCTGGTGGCCAAAAAAGCCGCTGCCTAGGGGCGCGCAGGCAATTTTTAAAGCTATCATGGTGCTGCTGAGAGCCAAGTCTTCAATATATACCAAGCCGGCTTCTCTCGCCTGCTCGTCTCGCTCTCGGGAATAAAGCTGCTCAACAGTAGACATTTAGAATATTATACACAATATCCTATTAAAAGTCAAATATATGCAGGCTATTTGATGGTGTTGAGGAAGTCGACCAGTTCGTGGGGCGTCAGTTCGGCCTTGACCAGGTAGCCGTCGGCCTGCTTCTCGATGTCGGCCCGGACATCTTCGCGTTGCTCGAGATTGGTGGTGACGACGATTTTGGCCCGTATCGGCGGTACGCGGGCCGGGTCGCGCAGGACGCGCAAGATCTCGATACCGGATACGGTCGGTATCATCAGGTCGAGCAGGATGATGTCATATTTGTCGGTTTCGGCGGCCGCCAGGGCTTCTTTACCGTCGGCTATCGTCTCGACTTCGTAGCCGCCCTTGGTCAGGGCACGGGTGTAAAGCTCGCTGATGAAGTGCTCGTCCTCGATACAGAGGACCTTGCGGCCGGCGGCCGGCGCGGCCGGGCTGATGGGGGTTGCGGAGGGCGGTTCCATGTTTATTACTTTATCATGATTAGCGGTTTTAGCGGCGGTAAAGCGAGTGGTTCTTAATCCAGCCGTGGGCGCCGCGGGTGATTTCCTGGTCGCCGTTCTGCTTGACCTTCTCCGCCAGCTGGGCGTAAGGCACGAGGGTGAAGCCGAAGGTGCTGCCCTCGCCTTCTTTGCTGCGGACCCAGAGGCTGCCGCCGTGGGCCGTGATAATGGCTTTGCTGAGGTAAAGGCCCAGGCCGGTACCGCCGATTTGGGCGCGGTTGCGGTGGTCGCGATAGAATTTAGTGAACAGGTTCGGCAGGATGCTGGTCGGGATGCCGAGGCCGAAGTCCTGGACGGTGGTTTCGACTAGGCCTTCCTGGTTGAGGTAGGTGTCGATTTTGATGACCTTGCTGGTGCCGCTGTACTTGATGGCGTTGTCGATGAGGTTGTTGATGACTTCGCGGATGCTTAACTTGTCGATGCCGACCGGCGGCAGGTCGCGGGCGATGCTGCATTTGAGGGTGATGTCGCGGACTTTGGCGCGCAGGCTGATCATTTCGATTGAACTTTTGAGCGTGCTGCTCCAATCTTCCGATTGGAGCTTGAGCTCCAGCTGGTCGTCATCGACGCGGGCGACATTCAGAATGTTATTCACAAAGTCTGTTAGCTGCTCGGCCTGGGCGCGCATTTTGAGCATAAAGCTCTTGAGCTCGGGATCGGTTATGGTTTGCCCTATTTCGTCCTCGAAAACTTCTATGTAGCCGCGCAGTAAGGTCAGCGGCGTGCGCAGTTCGTGGACGCTCAAGGCAATGAAACTGATGGCCTGGTCGTCCTGGCTGTACTCCTTGGTATGGTCAAACAGGACGATCATCGTCTCGTTGTGGTCGGGGTTGTCGCGGTTGTAGTAAGCGGCTAGGTCGAATAATCGGGCCGGGTGGTTATCGCGGACGTTAAGCCGGACCCGTTCCCACGTGGAAACGGCCGTGGCGGTTTTGGTCTTGACGGATTTTAGCCAGCTGTCAAAGGTGGCCTCGCTGGGAAACGACATGTCCATTACCATATAGACGTTCTTGCCGACCATGTCGCCAGCGGCGATGCCGGTGTAGCGCGCGGCGGCTTCGTTGGCGTAGCGGATGGTTTCGGTGGCGTCCATCAGGATGAGCGGCAGCGGCAGGTTCTGGGCGATGAAATTTTCATGCAAATCACTAGCGTGGCGGTTGAGTTCCTGCTTGGCCTGGTCGGCGCTGCTGACCAGTTGGTAAATCCGGGCCGTCAGGTTGGCCACCAGGTCGCGTCCGAGGTGCAGGCTCTCGAAGTTGGGCGCGGCCGTTCCCTGGTCGGTCGGGCTGAGGTGCAGGACGGCCTGCCAGACGGCCTTGAGCGGCTGGGTCAGATGGTTCCCGAGGCTGGTGGCTATAAGAGTGGTTTCCAAGCCGGCTAGGACTACGAGCAGGACAAGCAGCTCCGGGCCGTTCAATCCCAATATCTTGTTGCCTAGCCACCAGCCGCCGATTAGGACGCCGTTATCGATCAGAACGACTATAAATATACGCAGCTTGGTCTGGCGGATGAGGTTGTGCAGGTAGTCCATGGGGGCTTAAGGCGTGTAGCTGACCTTGCCAGTGCTGCTGACGGCGGTTAACCAGGTTTGGCCGGCATTGAATTTAATCGGCTGGCCGGCGCCGTTGGCGAATGTGATTTGGCTGCCGTTGGTGCTTTTGGTCCAGGTACCGGTAGTTACCGTACCGTCTTGAAATACATAGACCGGCCCGCTGCCGATGCTGGCATAGTCCGAATAATAGGCGCCGCTGCTGTCCAGGGCGCCGTTGCTCTCCGGGATAACCATGGCCACGACTACCCGCGGGCTGATCTGGGTATTGGTGTTGGCATCGATCTGGGGTGCGCCTCCTTCGCTGCGGTTATAGGTGTTGGTAGCTGCCACGTAGTCATAGTGGACATTGTAGGCGGCTCCGGAAAGCGTCAGATTGATGCTGCCGGCTGTCGGCTGCTTGACCGCGGCGTCGGCCTTGCGCGGGAAGCCGGTGAAGTTGCTGCTGGTGTAGCCTTTGCTGTCTTCTAGCTGGTTGAGCCTGGCTATTGAGGTATAGACGTTGTGCGGTGCCTGGCGGCTGGAGATGCGCTGGTAATAAGCACTGTTGGCGAACTGGTCCAAGTCGCGGGCGTTCCAGCCTTTCAAATCGATTAAGGCGTCGGGGCTGCCGCCGACATGAGCGTAGCCGGCATCAAAGCCCAAGGCCCACTGAATATAGTACGGCCGGGCGCTGCGGATCGGGCCGACGCTGCTGGGGCTGGTGTCCTGATAAAGGGCCAAGAACCGGGTAATCCCGCCTTCGGCAACAGCCTCGAACACTACCATAGCCTGGCCTAATCCTGATTGCGGCCTGGCCTCGGTGCTGTTCTCGATCATGACGCCGGTTACCGGCAATTTGTTAAGGCTGGGGTCGACCTGCAGGCCGCTGAGGTTCGAGGCGACGGTCGAGGGAGCTTGCGGTTTAATAACTTGTTTGACGGCGTGAGGAGCGGGGTTTTTGGCATGGTGGCGGGTGGCTATAAATAGGCCGCCAGCCAAGCCCAGCAAGACCACGACGGCGATGACTGACCACTCTTTCTTGCCGGGGGGCCAGCTCAGCTTAAGCTTTTGGCGCCAGCCTGATGCGGCAGGCTCTTCGGCCGGAGTGGCGGCCTGCTCTCGGATTGCCTCCGGACTTTCTCCGGTCGGTTGAGGCTGTTCCTCGGTTACTGCTTCGCCATCCGAAACTAGCTCCATATCCTCGTCTTCATCGGGCGCGAGGCTACGGTCCGTTTCAACCGTGGTCGGCTGCTTGGTTTCCGGGAAAATATACGGCTTATTTTGGCCGGATTCGGCCGGCCGTTTAGACGGCCTGAAGTCGCTATCCATACTCTCCATTGTAACAACGCTTATGCTAATCAGCTAGAGGCTAAGGCCGACAATTGGCTGTCAAGGCGCGACAGGCTGCGCTCTTTGCCTAGCACGGCCAGGCTGTCGGCCAAGGCCGGACTGGCTGCCGCCTGGGTGGTAGCGATCCGGATCAGACTGAATAGGACCACCGGTTTTTGGCCGGTTTGTTCAAGCAGGCGGTTGAGGCGCTGCGTCAGGTCGCCCGCCGAGAAATCACTGTCTGCCAGCGCGGCTTTAGCCTGCTCCAGCATAGCTTTCAAATCGTTGTTTGACAGCTTCTTAAGCTGTTTGTGCTGGCCGATAAGCTCCGGATTGACCGGCCGGTCGACGAAGAAGAAATCTGTCAGCTCCGGCAGTTCGGCGAAGTATTTGAGGCGTTCCTGGACCAGACCGAGCACTTGCTTTTTGTAGGCCTCGTCGTAATCGGCAGCTTCGGGGGGCCAGAACCCGGCAACGTGTTCATACAGGTTATCCGGCGCCATCTGCCTTATCCAGACACCGTTCATCCAGCTTAGGCGGCGCTCATCGAAATGCGCCCCGCCGCGTTGGACCCGGTCGAGCCTGAACTTGTCGATTAACTCCTGACGCGAAAAAATCTCCTGTTCGGTACCGTCATTCCAGCCCAGGCTGGCGATGAAGTTAACCAGCGCGTCCGGCAGGAAGCCGTCGCGAATGTAGTCCAGTACGTCTTTGGCGCCATCGCGTTTGCTGAGCTTCTTCTTGCCGTCCGGACCCAGGATGTGCGGTACGGTCGCCAGTATTGGCGGCTCCAGCCCCAGCGCTTCGTAAAGATTTAGGTAATTCGGCACACTGGCCGTAAACTCTTGGCCGCGGATGACGTGCGTGATGCGCATTTCGCTGTCGTCGACGATATGGGCGAAGTTATAGGTCGGGTAGCCGTCGGACTTGATAAGGATGAAGTCGTCTACTACCTCGGGCCCGGTCGATAGGTCGCCCAGTATGGCGTCGTGCCATTTGTAGGGCTTGGGCTCCGATTTGAAACGCAGCGGCTGGCTGCCGTCCCAGGCCGGCGGCGCATCGGGCCGGTGGTTACGGTATAAGAAGGGTCGCTTGCCGGCTTGGGCCTGCTCGCGGAAGGCCTGCACTTCCTCCGGCGTATAGGGATCGGCATAAGCCCGCCCGGCCTCAACCAGTTTGCGTGCCCAGGTCTGGTAAACATCAAGCCGTTCACTCTGGCGGTACGGTCCGTATGGTCCTTCCTTGTCAGGCCCTTCGTCATAGTCCAGGCCGAGTGCCCGCAAACTATCCAGGACGTGACGGTCGGAGCCGGCGGCTTCACGCTTTTTGTCGGTGTCTTCCAGCCGCAGTACGAACTGGCCGCGGCCCTGCCGGGCTACTAGCCACGCAAAAACGGCGGTCCTGATACCGCCGACATGCAAAAATCCGGTCGGACTGGGCGCGAAACGGGTACGCACTGTTTTCATCAGCCTTATTATAAGAGAAAACCGCCTACAGGGAAATTAAAGCGAAGTCGCCAGGTCGACCAGTTGGCGGTCGTTGAGCGAGCCGTTGGACTGGATGACATACCAAATGCCGCCGTTGACCCACGTAGCATCATTATCGCCGTAAATGTAAATCGTCAGTCCGCCGGCCGTAACGGTTTGATATTGCGCGTAAGACGGCTTGATGAAATTGTTCAGCAGCGACGAACTGTCCCAAGGCGAACTCTTTTGCGTAATCGTATAGGTGTCGCTATTGCTGTTGCTATGAAACTCTACATCGGCCGCGCCCTGGCTGTAGTTAAGCTGTCCGAGGCCGTAACCGGCCGGATGGTAACCGGGCAGGCTGACATTGAAACCGGCTTTCGAGGAAGCCATCTGCAAACGAACGTTATCCAGGTTCTGGGTCACGATAACTCCTAGCAATACCACTGATAAAGCTATGGCGGCACCGATGCCGGTGTTGCGTTTCAGGCGGTCGTGGCGACGGTATTTCTGCGGCCTTACCGGCGGTTCCAGGTGGCTGGAGGCCTGGTCGACTGCCCGTTGGAGCAGGTCGGCGGTAGTCTTGGGCTGTTTGGCGGGGAGCGGACTGGCGGCTACGGGCCTTGCCGGCTGCGGCGCTTGGCCGGAGGGCATGGCTGGCGTGACCACGCGGCCGGCGGTGCTGCCGGAATCCGACGTGATTGCCGGGAAACGGCTGATTAGCTGGCTTTTGGGTATCTGTTTGGCGTGGCGCAAGCGCTGTTCGTCGAGGCTTAGGGCCGAAGGCTTGACGATAACTTCGCCAAGTCGCCGCGACGCCAAGGCATCGGTGTCGCCTTGGGCCTTGTGGCGGCGTTTAAGGCTGGCGCCGGGTTTGCTGACGGCTTTGCGCATCAGGGTCCGGGACGGTGCCGGAGACCGTGAAGCTATCGGCTTGGCCGCCTGTCTGGTGCTGACCCGTGCGGCCGTTTTTGGGATAGGCGGAGCCGGCGGGGTGCGGCGAACCACCGGTTGCGGACGGGGCCGAGCCGGCTTAACCGAGTCCATATTCAACAGGGCGCCCGTCTTGGCGTCATAACGTTTACCGTTGATTTCTATAGTGTTGTTGTTTTTGCGCATGTATTGCTTGGCACATGAGTTTTAATCGATGATTACATCTTAAACCCTCTTGTGATTCGAGGCAAGTCAATCCATACTAGTCTGTGCCGCCCTATGGACTATCTTGATCCCAGAAAACAAATTGAGCACCGTATTATCCTGCTAACCGGCTATGTGCTGGTGGCTATCGCCATAGCTATCGCTACGCTTATCCTGCTCTACCAGGCTTATGGGTTCGGTATTGGCAAGAACGGTACGGTCATCCAGAACGGGCTGACATTTTTTTCTAGCCAGCCGAACCCGGCCAATATCTATGTCAATAACCAGCTCGAATCGGCCACGACCAATACCCGCCTGGTACTGCCGGCCGGTATTTACCATGTCAAACTGACGCGTGCCGGCTACCGTGACTGGCAGCGTACTATCGAGCTGGACGGCGGCAGTGTCGAACATTTTGACTATCCTCTCCTCTTCCCGTCTACGCTGACACCTAAAAAGATCCAGACATACGCGGCCGCGCCGGGCCTGGTGACCCAAAGCCCGGACCAGCGCTGGCTGCTTGTCGAAGCGCCGAATTCGATGACCAATTTTGATGTCTATGACCTTAAAAACCCGACTAAAGCGCCGGCCAGCATCAGTCTCCCCGCCAACTTATTGTCCAAGCCTACCGGCAGCGAAAGCTGGCAGCTGGGCGAGTGGGCCGATGATAACCAGCACGTCGTCTTGCAGCATATCTACGACGGTAAAACCGAATTCATATTGCTGGACCGGACGGACCCGAGCCAGTCGCTCAACCTTAATAACAGTCTGGCCGCCAGCCCGACCAAGCTGACTTTGAAGAACAAGAAGTACGACCAGTACTACCTCTATGACAGCTCAAACGGCGAGCTGCAAACCGCTTCGCTTAAGGCCCCCGCGCCGGCTCCGTTTTTGGAACACGTGCAAGCCTACCAGTCTTATGGTGACGATACCATGCTTTATGTGACTGCCGACGGCGCGTCCAGCGGCAAGGTCCTGGTCAAACTGCGTGCCGGCAGCACGACATCGACAATCCGCAGCCTGCCGGCCGGTACGACTTACCTGGTTGACCTGACTAAGTATAACGGCGTGATGTACGTCGCCGCCGGCGACACGGCCGGGAGCAAAGTCTATATCTTTCAAGATCCGGCGGCCCAGCTGGCCGCCCTGCCCGGACATGCCCCGGTGCCAGCACAGGTTTTACACGTTCCGCAGCCAACTTATCTGAGCTTTTCGCCCAATACGCAGTTCATAGTTGCCAGCAACGGCAACTATTTCGGTGTTTATGACATCGAGAATGACAACGGCTACAACTATACTACCACTGAGAAGATGGACTCGCCACAGCTGCATGCCACTTGGATGGACGGCGACCGCCTAACCTATGTCAGCGGCGGCAAGCTGGTTGTTTTTGACTATGACAACACCAACCACCAGACGCTGATGGCGGCCGATAGCCGCTACCTGCCGGCCTTCGCTCCCGACTACAAAGATGTTTATACCTTGACACCGGGCCCGTCGGCGCAGTCATACCTCACCCAGACCTCATTGTTGACTGCCGCCGACCGTTAGCCGGTCAGCTCAGGATTTCGTCAATTTGTTTGGTCGCCCAACGGATAGCCAGAAGGCCGCCTAGCCCTAGGACCAGCACCGTGATGATCTTGCCGGCGACGGTGCCGATGAAGCGTGTCCAAAGCGTCGGCCCGTTGCCGGGCAGCGAGACGGGCTGGGCCGGCGTCGACGAGGTGACCGCGGCGGCGGTATTGGCGGACGGGTCGGGACTGATTTGCTGGCCGACTACGACCAACCGGTGCAAGCTGGTACCGGGCGGGTCGCAGGTAATCAGCGTCGCCGTGGCCGTCTGGCCGGCCACGGAGTTCAAAACGCTGACGTCGTTAGGTTCGACGATACTGCGCGAGATAACCTTATAGACGTACATTTTGCCGTTGTATGACAAGTAAAAAGTATCGCCCTGCACCAAAGTATGGAGCAAGACGAAGGCGAACTTGTACTTGCCCTTATTGAAGATGTTGTTGCTGCTGTGGCCGAAAAAGGCGGCGTTGCCGGTCTGTCCCGGGAGCACGGTTGTCGGATAGTGGACGACACCGTTTTCCAGGTCATTCTCAATCGTATTTTCATTGGTTGAAGTCTCGCTGTAATCTACCGGTATCTCGACGTTGATTTTTGGAATTATGACTTCGGGAGTGGCGGTTTGGGCGGTGCTGTCGCTGGCGATGATCAGCGGTGTCGAACTGCTGGCCCGGCTAGGCTGGATAAACGGCGCGATCACGACTTCATTGAAGAAACCGAACAGAAAAATCAGCAATACGACGGCCCCCATGCCAAGCCCGAACAGCAACGATTGCAAGTGGTGTTTGGCCTGCAGCTGGCCGCCGGCGGTGACTTTGTCCCTAATGGCCGACTGAACCTGGCCGGCACTACGGGCGTCCCGCAGCTTGCGCGGCTTGGCGGCTTGCTGCTTGTGCTTAGCCAGGGTCTGGGCCGCGGCTCCGTCGTCGGCCGGAGCCCGCGTGGTCAGCAGCGGCTGGCTGGCGTAGAATTCCTGCCAGACCCGGTGTTTTTCTGCGGCCGGCAGAGACTGGTAATAATCATGCCATTCGGTCTGAATGGCCGCCAGGTCTTTGCCGGACGTACCCAGCCGGTACATGAACTGCTGGTGGTCGCTACGGTGGTCGGCGGCTTCGGCCTCTGTCAGCTGCTGCTCGGCATCAGGCTCTTCGGCGTAAAGCCGGGCCACTTTCTGGCGTATCAAATCGGCCGCGGCCTGGGCGTCAGCGGCTCCGTACGGCTTGGCGCTAGCCTCGGCCGCGTCGTCATCAGTCGGTGTTTGAGAAGAATTTGTAGCCATAACTAAACAAAAGCTAATCTAGCTCTGCCAGCCTAATTATAGTACAATTATCCCCTGTAACCTACCTGATAGCCGACTGCGGGCGAGTGGCGGAACTGGTATACGCGCACGACTCAAAATCGTGTTCCTCACGGATTGAGGGTTCGATTCCCTCCTCGCCCACCATCATCAGTAAGCATGCTTTATAAGCAGAAGTATGATCAAGCTTGTCATATTCGATTGGGACGATGTCTTTACTCGGGGCTCCATAGAGGGTTACTACAAGTGCTACCATAAAGCCGTGGAGGGGGTCGGTATAAACCTTGACCCTATGGAAGAGGAAAAGCGTATCAAAGCCAGATGGGGAGCCGGCCACGAGGAACAGCTCGAATATATCTTGCAAGAGCATCCTGAACTTGTACCCCGGGCGGTCGAAATCTATCAAGAAAATTTGTTTGGCAATACGTTCGTCGACTGCTTGACCATAGTGCCGGGCAGCCAGGCGTTTCTAGCCCGTTTGGCTAAAAAGTACCAGCTGGCAATTGCCACCGGGGCTCACCCTAGAATATTAAAAGAACGCCTGATACCGAAATTTAATATTCCGGACGTGTTCGCACGGATCATAACTATCTATGACCTGGAAGATATAGCCCATGCCAAGCCCCACCCGGCCATCGTTAATAAGGTTATGGGGGAGCTTGGCGTGACTCCGTCAGAAACTGTATTGGTCGGTGACGCCGCCAGTGATATGCAATTGGCCTGGAATGCCGGCGTACAGCCAATAGCGGTCTTGACCGGACACCTCACCAGGCGTCAAGCGGAAGAACTTGGCGTGCGGCACATTATTGATAACGTCACCTTGCTGGAAGCGGAACTCGCCCGGCTTTAGACCGAAAAAGCAGCAGAGACGCTTGTAGTCAGAGCTTCGAAAGTTTTAGCGGGATTTTGGAGCCACCAGACGGCGGCATGGGCGGCGGTTTTGACTCGCCAGATATCGGCGTCTTCGGCCAGCTTGGTCGTACTGACGCGCCCGTCGGTTGCGACGAAGATGGTTTCCAAGTGCTTCACGACAATAGCCGGGCGGTGTTCCAGAGTGAAATCGTGCAGCGCGTCAACCAGCCGCAAGAAGTCCATTTCAAAAGTCAGGGCTTGCGGGAAGCGGGCCTTAACGGCCAGTTTCTGAAGCTGGGCGAAACTGATGACGAGCAAGCTCTTGTGCCGACCCAACAATGGTTCGGGCGTTTTTATGAAATAGTCGGCGGCGTCTTTGGTGACGGTCAGCAGCCCGGCGTATTTGTCGGCAAACCTCTCCAGCAGGATGGCGGTTTCGGAATTGCGGCCCAGGTCGCCGGCCAACAGCACGGCGTCGGCCCAGGCGCCCATATTTAGCAGTTCCGTCAAAGCCTTTTGCGAGAAGCTGCCGCTGGGCGTGCTGGGTGCGTACTCGCCGGCTTCAAAAACCCGGCCGACCGTCTTCTGCAAGCTGTCTGGCAGCAGCACTCTGGCGGTACCGATACCGGCTTTCACAGCCTCGGCGTAAGCGTCACCGGCAGCCGCGAAGCCATGGGCGTTGCCGCCGACGACCAGCAGCTTGCCGGCCTGGTTCTTGTTCTCCGGCCGGCTCCACAGCAGGTCCGGATACAGCGGCTGCCCTGCCGTTTGCCTAACCCAGTAATCTCGCATAATGCTCAATTATAGCGGCGTAACGCCCGGGGTGTTCCCAGATATCATCGTGCGCACCGGGTAGGCTGATGAATGACCAGTCGTAGGTGTCGAGATAGTTTTGGATTTTTTTGTCTTTGGGCCACGGGTCGTGGCGGTTGACGATAAAAACTGCGGGACGCCCGGGGAAAATGCTCGGCGTGGCGGTTTTGGCCTGACGGACCATGTTGAGGTTACGACTGGGCTGGCGCATGAGGTAGAAGATATTTTTGGCCATAGTCTTTAGTCTTCGTGCCCGGCGGCTATGCTTGGCCATTAATGCTTTGGCGGCCAGCCAGGTTTGGCGCGGCTTTGATTGAGCCAAGGTCATGCCTATATAAATAATTAGCTTTGGCCGGGCGGTTTGGGGAACCAGCCAGCAGCCGCCCGAATGGGCGATGACAATGTCGGCTTGGTCGAGCCGTCCGGCTCTCTGCAAGCCCGCCCGACGTAGTTGACGCTCAAGTTGCCTGGCGTGCAACGGGCCGCCCCCCAAGCCGTAGCTAATAGCGTAGGTTAAGGCAGGCTTAGACGAGGCGGTACGTTCCATCTTCGGACTCCAGTTTATAGATCATATTTTTGCGCTCGACGACCACCGGCCAGCCTTGCCGGCGAGCATGGTCGAAAAGTTCGCGCGTGGGATTGAAGGCAATCGGCCGCTCGACGGTGGCCAGCATCGGAATGTCGCTTTCGCTGTCACCGACGCCTACGCTGCCTTCCAAGGAGGCACTATGCTTGGCGGCCAGTTCCCGCAGGTAGGCCGGCTTGCGCTCGCTGACCAGGATATTGCTCTTCCCGGTAAAATAGCCGTTTTTGGTTTCATAAGTCGAGCCGCCGAAGTCGTCGAAACCGTAGTAATCGGCTAGGAGACCGACGATCTCATGCTGGGATGCCGAGATGGCGAACAGCAGGTAATCTTTTGCCTTTAAATCTTTAATGAGGTCGCGCGTGTAGACATAGACCTGGTCTTTGTATTCGGCCAGAACGCTGCGGCAGGCTTGCTCCAGGTCGCCCACCGAAATACCCGTAATGGCCACATTGATAAGGTTAATCAGGGTTCGCTCATAGCTGGTGAACGAGTCGGTCCGTTTTTTCCAATTCATCCGGGCTTCACGAACTTTCTGAAACTGGATCGGGTCCAGGTGCCCGCGCCGGGCCAGTTCATCGGCCAGGGCATGGTAGAGCTGCCAGCGGATGATGGTGCCGTCAATGTCAAAAACCGCGAATGATTTAGCCACGCGCCAACCAGTCCGCCACCCGTTCGGCAAAAGTTTCTTCGGCACCGTGAAAACCGTGGTCCGTACCGGGCACAAGACTGAAATCGGTCCGTTTCAGCCCGGCGTTACTGGTATGTTTCATAAATATTTCCAATGCCTTGTCAGCCCCGCCGGCCGTAAAGGTATATTCGTCATTTTCACCGAATATGACCAGGGTCGGCAGGTTAAGCTTTTGGTATTCGTCAAACAGCCGTTTTTTGCCCAGCCGCTCAGTCGTATATTCATAAAACGGGAAGGTGTTATAGGCGCCGTCGGGGTTCAATATGTCCCAAGCCGATTGGGCGCTGAAGGGGTACATGCCGGTGTAGACCGGCATGACGCGCAGCGGTTCGGTTTTAATGAAACGCGCCGCATATTGTAAAGCTTGCCAGAATTTCTTCTCCCCCAGTTCGACGAAAAATATACCGCTGTCGTCGCACGCTCCGGCCAGGACGTATTTGCTGAACGGGTTATGGGTTGCCCGAGCATGGTAGGCGCAAATTTTGTTAGCGCCGGTGCTGTGTCCTAACAGGTAAAACGTAGAAAAATCGGACTGTTTCAGGAAGGCCACTGCCCCGTCGATATCCTTTACGCAATCAATGATTAATTCATAGTTCGTGCCGCCCTGATAGCTTCGTTCATTATCCGGCAAGCTATCATCGACAATCCGCAAGCTCTTGGAGTTATGAGCGCCGCGGTTGTTAAAAGCCAGCAACGCGATATTATTGTCGGTTAAGGCCCGGCCTAGAGCATTGACGCGGTCAGGACTATAAAAGACGCCGTTGTCGCCCATGCCATGTAACCACACGGCAACTTTTTGGGTAGGCTTGGACGGCGTATACAAAAGACCCGGCAGCTTCAGCTGATCGGTGGAAACAAACGAGACTAGCTCAACCTTCATACATCTATTGTAACAGATACGGGACAGTGGTCTGAGCCCATGACGCCGGCGTGGATAGCGGCGGCTTTGACCTTGGCTTTGAGGCTGGCACTAACCAAAAAATAATCTATGCGCCAGCCGACGTTGCGTTCCCGCGACTTGGCGAAATGGCTCCACCAGGTGTAGTAGCCGTTGCCCTGTTTGAACAATCGGAAAGTATCGATGAAGCCGGCGTCGATGAAGGCCTGGAAGCCGGCCCGCTCTTCGTCGGTGAAGCCTTTTTTGCCCCGGTTCGGCTTGGGATTGGCCAGGTCGTCTTCGGTATGGGCGACATTGAGGTCGCCGCAGAAAACTACCGGCTTGATCTGCTCCAGCTGCTTACAGTAAGCCAGGAAGGCCGGGTCCCAATGCTTGTGCCTGAGGGGAATCCGGCTGAGGTCGTCCTTGGCGTTGGGCGTGTAAACGGTGACGACCCAGAACTTGTCGAACTCGGCGGCGATTACCCTGCCCTCTAGATTGGGGTCGCCGTAGGTGTCGCCGCTGACTTTGTACTTGTTGATAATATCCTTGGGGAAGCCGTTCACGACTTGCAGGGGCGTGACTTTGCTCAGGATGGCCGTGCCGGAATATCCCGGCTTCTCGGCCGAATACCAGAGGGCGTCATAGCCGTCGAGCTCAAACTCTATTTGCTCGGGCTTGGCCTTAATCTCCTGCAAGCACAGAATGTCGGGCTGCTCTTGGTCGAGGAACGGCTGGAACAGGCCCTTTTTGGTAACCGCCCGGATGCCGTTCACGTTCCATGAATATAGCTTCAGCATTTGGCATAAGTATAGCTTTGGGCCGGGGAATTTGCTAGACTTGGTGCTTAGATGAGCACACCGCCTTACAAAAGAGTCCTCCTAAAACTATCGGGCGAACAGCTGGCTGGCAAATACGAGTTTGGCGTTGACCCCGAAATCGCGGCTTTCCTGGCCGCCGAAGTCAAAAAAGTCGTCGACAGCGGCTGCCAAGTCGTAATGATTGCCGGCGGCGGCAACATGGTCCGCGGTGCCGAACTGGCCGGCCATGGTATCCGCCGTGTCACAGCCGACCAAATGGGTATGCTCAGCGGCCTGATCAACTGCATGGCTATCACTGATATCTTCGAAGCCAACGACGTCAAGACCCGCTGCCTGAGCAACATTTTCGCCCAGCAAGTCTCGGAATCCTACTCCTACCGGCTGGCCGAAAAGCACCTCCAAAAAGGCCGCGTCGTCATCGTCGCCGGCGGTACGGCCCGGCCTTATGTCACCCATGACACGGCCGCCGTCAGCTTCGCCTTGGAACTGGACTGCCAATTAGTGCTGAAGGCTACTAAATTCGAAGGCGTTTATGACAAGGACCCGGCCAAATTCGAAGACGCCGTCAAGCTTGGCCATGTCACTTTCCAGGACGCCGTAGAAAATAATTCGATCAAAGTCATGGACAAGGCCGCCATCGGCCTGGCCATGGAACAGAACAAGCCGATTGTCGTCTTCGACGTTATGAAACCCGACAACCTGGCCAAGATAGTCGCCGGCGAAGCTGTCGGCACGATGATTAATTAGCACACTTTCTTTACGGACCTTTTAAATTATTGTATTTTATTAGCTATGGATAGAAAAGCTATTGAGGCTAGTGTTATCTACCCTGATGTGGTAGACCGACACTTTGATGGCGGTTATTACTCGCCTGATGTCCTGGCTGCCTGGGAAGCTATAAAGGGCTTACCTATCGAAGAAAGGGCGCAGGTATATAAAGACGGCTTTAATGGGGCTTGGGAGTTAGCGCAAACCCTAGTCCGTTCTGAAAGATATGATAAGGCGGATGAAAGTATAGACCTTTCAACCGAAGGACTTGGCGTAATAGGTTTGAAGGCGACTGAGCATGATAATTTGAAGCCGCATTATGGGCTGCTATATAGAGACTTAAGGGTAACGGTTAAGGCGTTTCGGCCCGAACATCGTGCCCGCCTAATTATGTTAGGTAATACCACGCAACCGAGCAATCCACGTGCTTTCTCTGTGATGCGTCATTTATGGCAGACAGGGTTTGCCGAGCGCCCTCCGAACGTAAAAGTGAGCGTTCACCCGCAGGGCTGGAATGATTCCTTATCGGCCTGGGAAGATGGAAGCTTTTTTAGACACCTAACAGTTCCGCCGTTAGAATATGGGGCAGAAGAATATACACCGGAAGATAAAGAGGATATGCTTGATCTAGATATTCTTAGATTGCTTGATTGGACAGAGACACTGCTGGTGGCACACCAGGCTATGAATACGCCTCCAGACGGATTAGAGGATTCTGGTACTGCAGAGTTAAGTTGATCGCTGCCGGCTGATTAACTCTGGATGACTAGGTCCGGCGCATCCAGGGTGACTTTGTCGCCGGGCTTGGCCTCGCCGCGCAGGATTTTCTGAGCGACAGTGTCTTCGACGGCCCGCTGCAGTACTCGGCGCATCGGGCGGGCGCCGAGGCGCGGGTCATTGCCTTGCTCAACGATCTTTTGGATGGCCGCCGGCGTCAGTTCAAGTGAGATATTCTGGCTAGCCAGAGTTTCGTTGACTTCGCCGACCATCAACTGGACTACTTGGGCCAGCTCCTCCGGCTTAAGCGGCCTGAACAGCACCAGCTCATCGAAACGGTTAACCAGTTCGGGTTTAAACTGCCCGCTGTTGATCAGCTCGTCGGTTATTTGCTCCGAGAAACTTTCCAAGGCTTCACCGCGGCTGATATGGTCGCGGATGGTCGCCGCGCCGGCGTTGCTGGTGGCGATGATTACACAATCCTTGAATGATGCCGAGCGGCCCGACATGTCGGTCAGCTGGCCCTCGTCAAGCAGCTGCAGCAGGAGGTTCAAGATATTGGGGTGGGCTTTTTCGATTTCATCCAGCAGGACTACGGCGAAAGGCTGTTGGCGAACGGACATCAACAGGCTGGCCGTGTCGGCCTCGCCGGTAGACAGCAGGCGCTGGACATCATCCGGCTGCTGGTATTCGCTCATATCCAAGCGAATCATGGCCGATTCCGAACCGAAATAGGTCGCGGCGACCGACTTGGCCAGTTCGGTCTTACCGACGCCCGTCGGCCCGAGAAACAGGAAGCTGCCAATCGGCCGGCGCGGGTTGGTGACACCGGCCCGGGCCCGCCGCAAGGCATTGGAAACAGCGCTGACGGCATGGGTCTGGTTAATCATGCGCCGGTGGATATTGTCTTCCAAGTGGAGCAAGGAATCGGCCTCGACCGGCGCGGCACTTTCGGCTTTGACGCCGCGGGTTTGCTCAATGGCGCGCTGGACGCTGGCTGCGGTGAGGGCGGAATTCTCGCTGTGGGTGACGGCTTGTTCAAGCAGCTTAATGGCTTTGCCCGGGTAAGCCTCGTCCTGTTCGTAGCGGCCGCTTAGCCGGTAGGCTTCGTGCAGGGCTTCGTAGGCTACCAGAATGTGGTGGCGCCGTTCCAGGCTGATAGCCGTATCTTCTAGGATGCGCATAATGCCGTCTTCCGGCAGTTCTTGCAAGACTACCGGCGTTAGTTGTCCGGCCAGGCTCTGGTTCTTGGTCTTGAGCCGCTGGTAGTCGCTTGGCGACAAGGCCAATATAATCGGCACCGAACGGGCTTGGATAATTGATAGTAGGATTTGCGACGCGTCAAATGATCCTGGTCCGTCGTTGAAAAATAGCTGGGCGTCATCCAGGAACAGAATGATGTGGCCGGCTCTTGCCGCTTCGTTGCAGAGGCTGAGCATGATCTGTTCCAGCTCACCCGGCTGCTGGGCGTGCGAGGTGATGTTGGTAGCATTGAGGCCGACTATCTGGTGGTAGGCCAGGCTCGGCACGGTGTTGCCTTCGATCAGGCGCTGGGCCAGCGCGTAGACGCTCTGGCTCTTACCGATACCGTCGGCACCGATTAGCACGACGGCCGCGGCCCGGTTATTAAAAGCCGCCTCAATCGCCAGGACGCCGTCGGATTTGGTCAGCCAGCCGAAATGCGCGCCATGGTTGGCGATAGACAGGCTGATGTTTTCGCCGAACCGGTCCAGTAGCGGCGTAAACCCGAAAGCCCAGTCCCGGCCGATGCCGCCGAAGTCGCGTTTATCCTCGCGTTCCTCGGCCAATCCCCTGCCCAGCCAGTTGGCGACGGCTTCGACATCGGCCGGCTGGGATTTGATCTGGGCCAGCAGCTGCTGAAAACCCGGTGCCGACAGCATCAGGCCGGCGACCAGGAAACCGAGTTCAATGATCTGGCTGCCATTGTTGTCGGCTATCCGAGCTGCCAGCTGCAGAGCGTTAGCCAGTTCGGCCGGGTCGGTACCTAATTGCGAGCCGACCGCAGCTTGGTCCAGCAACAAGTGGTTCAAGAAGAAAAATGCCTGCCAGTGGTTGTTAATCGCCTGCCACACGGCCTGCGGCTGCTGTGGCGTCTGCGGCGTCAACCTCGCCAATATATCCACTGATAACCGGCCGTTCAAGTCGTTGCCGGCCGGCGGCAAAACCGACAGTTGACGTTTCCACCAGACAGCCGGCAGGTAGCATAGCAAGCCGGGTGCCGCCAGCAGGAGTGCATAGCGCCAGCCGGCGGTGAAGCCAAGTGCCAGAGCTCCGGCGGCGGCCGCTAGGGCCAGCCCCAACAGGATTAAATAACCTGTTTTGCCGATGCGCCGGCTAAGATTCGCCTGCCGGGCTCTTGAGCTGCGCAGGTCGATTAACTCGCTCATATTATCAACCCCGCTATGAGGCATCCGGGTATCGCTAGCGGCAGCAGCGGCCAGATGATGACTTCCAAAATCGTTAGTAAAGCCACCGTGACCAGTACTATAAGGGCTGCCAACAGAACGAAGAAACGGACCACGAACCCGATTATCCGGCTGAAGATATTATCCCCCCACGCGTGGAAGCGTTCGGCCAGGCTGGCGCCCGGATAGGTGATAATCCGTCGCCAAGGCGCGAACAACGTCCGCAAGAGCTGCCTGGCCGAGAAAGCATTTGCTACTTGGTGCAGCCTAGGCCTGAAACTCTTGATTACGTGCTGCCAGCCGGAACCATACCACCAGGAGAAAAACGAGGACACAAGCATAACCCCAATTGTAACACTTCTTCCTAGTAAACCGGCCTGGGTTTAACTTCGGCCGCTGGTAGATTAATGATTCGTCAGAAAAGCTTTGAGGGCGGTGTATGAGGGGCGCAGGGTTATCGGTGTATTGGCACCGCTGCTATCGGCGCCCGTGGCTTCGCCGGCGTTGTCTTTTGATTCGGGAGTTGGCGAAGTCAGTAAACCGAACCAGCCGGTAGAGTCATCATGGGTCTGGTAATACATGATCCCTTTGAGCCAGGTCCCGTTGGTGCCGTCGCCGTAGCTGATCATTTTGCTATAGGCCGAGGTTATATCGGCCGCCTGGTCGGCGTAGCTGGGCGCGTAATAGCCGTCGTTAACCGAAGGCCCGTCCTCTGCTTGGACAGGATCCAGGGTAACGCCCCACTCGGTCACGTACCAGGGGGTATTGGTGAAGCCGTGGTTAACGGCGTCCTGGTGCTGGGCGATTAAACCGTCGACGCCGTTGCTATCGTTGCTGGTATTGCTGTCGGCCCCGCCGTAGGTGTGGGTCGAGAAACCGTCAACCTGGAGATTGGGTACGCCCTTTACGCCGTTAGCATCGGCCGTGTTACTCATCGCCTTTTCCAAGTATAGCTCGGCGCCGTTAGTACAGGGGTCTTCGGCACTGCTCCAGCAAGGGTCGCCGGTCGTCATGAAGAGCAGCGGCGACGTAATCCCGCTGCCGGCGGCGTGCTTGGCATTATAGGCGGCCTCGTAGGCCTGGGCGTAGGCCTGGGCCGTCATCGTGTAGCCGGAATTGGTTAGGTATTGTTCGTTGCCGAATTCCCAAATAATGCGCGAACCGTAACTGGCGTAATGCGTCATCCAGGTCATGGCCTGGGTAGCGTTGTCAGGCACTATCACGACGGCGCTGCACAGGAGCGAGCTGTCGGAAGACATGCCGTCATCACAACCGGGCGCCATGACGGCATCGATAGCGTTGTTGGCCGCGTAGCTGCCGTCTACCGATATCCTGGCCCACCTGAAGCCGTCGCTCAGGTATTGGTGCGTTAGCGGCGGCCCCCAGCCGATAAAGTCGTTCAAGCCGATCCACGGTACTCCCGTGTCGGTGGTACCGCCCCCGCCGCCAAACACCACGCAGCTGCCGTCGCTGGCGCCGCTGCAAGTTTTCTGGCTGGCGCCGCTGGTCAGCGTGCCGCTGTCGGCATTGAGTGACACATAGGGCGTAGCGGCATGCGAGCCGGTCAATAAGTAGGTTCCTATGCCGGCCACGACGAGTACCGTGAGGACAGCCGTCAGCCGCTGGGTTTGTTTACTTTTGTTTAAGAAATACTGCTTGAACATGTGTCGCACCGATCGAGCTAATACATCAAGTGTAACACACTAATGAATAAGCGTTTTGGCGGAGGGAGAGGGATTTGAACCCTCGATAGAGTTGCCCCTATACCGCCTTTCCAAGACGGCGCACTAGACCACTATGCGACCCCTCCAAAAACCAGGCCGGGCTTAGGCCAGTATACCAAAAGGCCGGCCTGTGCGAATAATTACTACAAAATACCTTGCAAGAATGGCAAGAACGGGTTTAGACTAAAAGAGAGAATGGCCTTAATTGAATTGCAAGACGTCAGTAAACTGTACGGCTTCGGCGATGCCACTACCCTGGCACTCGACGAGGTCAGCTTAACTATTGAGAAGGGTGAATTCGTGGCCGTAATGGGGCCCAGCGGCTGCGGCAAAAGCACGTTGATGAACATTATCGGCCTGCTCGACCGGCCAAGCCATGGCGATTACCGGCTGGACGGCAAGTCGGTTGCCCGCCTCCGGCAGAACCAGGCGGCCAAGCTGCGCCGCGATACCATAGGTTTTATACTCCAGTCATTCAACTTTTTACCGCGGCTGACAGTGCTTGATAATGTCGCGTTGCCCTTAGCCTACAAGGGCGTGTCCAGCTCGCGCCGGATTAAACAAGCCAGCCAGATGCTGGAACGGGTGGGAGTCCAGGACAGGGAGTATTTCTTGCCCGGCCAGCTTAGCGGCGGCCAGGCCCAGTGCGCCGCCATCGCCCGCGCCCTGGTTAACAACCCCAAGCTCATTATCGCCGATGAACCGACCGGCAATCTGGACAGCTCCAGTTCCCGCCTGGTTATGGAATTGCTATCCGACATCCACAAAATGGGCAATACCGTCCTATTCGTCACCCATAACCCGGAGCTGACGCGGTTCGCTACCCGGGTCGTTTACATGCATGACGGCAGCATCATCCATGATGAGAAAACCGCCCTTGGCCAGGTCGCGCCGCGGGCCCGCAAAGTACTTTATACTATTCCGACGACCAGCGAAGAAGACGATCTGGCCGGCGTATCGGTTATGATGAAGGCTTTTCCGGATAAACCAGTTCCCCGCCCCAGGCGCAAAAAAGCCAGCGCCAAAGCCAAGTCGACTACCCGGACCAAGCCCAAACGGTCGGCCGCCCGAACCGGGAGGCCCAAATGAAGTCATTAACCAGCGGTCATCTTAGGGCCGGCATCGATTCGGTACGCCGGGCTAAACTTAGGAGCTTTTGGACGATGCTGGGCGTAATTATCGGTGTCGCTTCGGTCATAACGGTCGTCGGTATCGGCGAAGGTATCAAGCAGCAGATCAGCGGCCAAATTCACCATTTGGGCCATAACCTTATCACGATCCGGCCGGCCGAACTGCACGCCGGCGGCAGCTCCGCCAACGGCGATACGCTTTCCGGTTTGAATGTCAGCGGCACGCTTGGCACCAAAGACATAAACTTGGTCGGCCGCACGCCCGGCGTGGCCAGCAGTGCTCCGTTGACGATTGCCGGCACTACGGTCCAGGGGGACCATTCTTATTCGGGCGGTTTCGTGATCGGTACCACCGACGCGCTGCCCGGCTTGCTCAACCAGTCCATGGCTTACGGCAACTTTTTCAGCGATTCGGATGACGGCGGCAATGTCGCGGTGCTCGGCCAGCATGCCAGCGAAGTTTTGTTCAACGAGGACGTGCCGTTGGGCCGGAGCATTACCTTCCACGGCCAGCAGTTTATTGTCCGGGGCATATTTAATCAGTTTGAAAGCACGCCGCTCGGCGAGCAGGTCGATTTCGACAACGCCGTTTTCATACCAAATGACGTAGCCGAGAGCCTGACCAACAACACGGCCCCGACCTACGAAATACTGGCCCGGCCTGCCGTAGGGCAAACTACCGGCACCGTGGCCGGCCGCTTGCAAAAGGCGCTTGACCAAGCCCACGGCGGCCAGAGCGGCCTGAGCGTTCTGTCCGGCAACCAGAACGTGGCGGCCAGCAACGGTATACTTGACCTATTGACTCGATTGATTGCCGGTGTGGCGGCGATTTCGCTGCTGGTCGGGGGTATCGGCATCATGAACGTCATGCTGGTGTCGGTAACGGAGAGGATGCACGAGATCGGCATCCGCAAAGCGGTCGGCGCAACCAACCGCCAGATTATGGGCCAGTTCATGATAGAGTCGGCCGTACTTAGCCTGACCGGCGGCGTAATCGGTATCGGCGTGGCGTTTTTGGCCGACCTGATAATTCGCGCCTTTACTGATCTTCAGCCGAGTATCGGCTGGCAGATCGTTGTTCTGGCCACCGGCGTATCGTTGCTGGTCGGCATTGTGTTCGGCACCGTACCGGCCATCAAAGCCGCCCGCAAAGCTCCAATCGACGCCCTGCGCAGTGAGTAAGCACCTATACTAGAACAAAGAGTAGACGGCAGCTACGCCGGCACCGGTCATGATCAAAGCCAGGAACCAGCCGAGGCCGGCCGAAAGTTTGCCGTTTTTCCACTCCCCCATAACCCGCCTGTTGCGGGCGATGAGCAGGATCAGGACTAATATGACGGGCGCTACCATGCCGTTGAGGACGGCCGAGTAAATAAGCGCTTTGATGGGGTTGAGGCCGACGAAGTTCAGCCCCAGACCGACCAGCATCGAAATAATAATCACGCCGTAGAAAGCGTAGCCTTGCTTGAGTTTGTTGTTCAGGCCCTGCCTCTTGCCCATGCTCTCGCTGATGGCGTAGGCGCTCGAAGCCGCCAGTACCGGTATGGCCAGCAGTCCCATACCCAAAATGCCGATGGCAAATAGCCAATAGGTGGCGTTGCCGGCGAACGGGCGCAAAGCCTGGGCCGCCTGGGCCGCCGTGGTTATATCGGTCGAACCGTGGACAAACAGCACGCTGGCACAAGCGGCAATAATGAAGAACATGACCACGTTTGACAGGAACATGCCCGACCAAACGTCAATCCGCATCTTCTTGACTTCGTCAGCCGTGGCACCCATGCGCTGTTTAATAGTGACTTGGCCGACGGCAATTTCCTCTTCTATTTCCTGGGAAGTTTGCCAGAAGAAAAGGTATGGCGTGACTGTCGTGCCGAGGATGGCACAGATCAGCAGCAGTTGCTGTTTGCTGAACGTGACGCGCGGCAGAACGGAATTTTTGATAACCGTATGCCAGTCCGGATGGGCTAAGACGGCTGACAGGATATAAGCGAATAGTATCAAAGCCAGCCACTTAAGGTAGCGAGCGTACTTAACATAGGGCGTAAATATCTGCAGCAAGAGTATAAACAGCGTCAAGCCGACAACCAGGATAGCAAAATTAGCCCCCGGCTTCAGCAGCTGCACGGCGTTAGCCATAGCGCCGATGTCGGCGCCGATGTTAAAAGTGTTGGCGGCGAACAGGAAAAGGGTGCTCAGGTAGAGGACCCTTTTGCCAAAATGGGTACGGATATTGCCGGCCAGCCCCCGGCCGGTCACCAGGCCGATCCGGGCGCACATTTCCTGGATAACGGCCATCAAGGGGAAAGTAAACGCCGACAGCCACAGCAGCCCGAAGCCGTACTGGGCGCCGGTTTGCGAATAAGTGGCAATGCCGGATGGGTCGTCGTCCGAAGCGCCGGTTGTCAGGCCGGGCCCCAGCAAGTACCAGTAATCTTTAGCTTTCTTGAGCGGCTCATGGCCGGTTATGGGCATGTTTTTGGCGATTTTCTGGCCGCCCTCGACGCCATACTGAAGCGCCTTGGCGGGAGCTTCTATAGTTCTCTCTATAGTGTGTTTTTTCATGTTGGAGTTTTCTATATATTAACAGGACCGAGCGGGATTTAGAAGCCCTTGCCGTAATAGTACCAGAAGTGTTTGAGAATCAGGCCGATGATTATTATGAACCAGGCTACCAGGATATCAAGATGGTGCCGCCGGATCCAGACGTAGGTTGCCGTCGCCGTGCCCTTAGGCAGACGCAAATGTTTCCGGTCGATGTTGTAAAGCGTGACATACCAGAAGATGGTTATCGTCACGACGTCTATGGCCAGACAGTAAGGGCATAGGGCGTGGATCCGGTAGACGCTTTCACAGAGCAGCCAGTAAGCAAAGGTAAGCCCCAAGGCGATGCCGGCGTTCAGCGTGAGCCAGAACCAGCGCTTGAAGCGGGCGCCGGCCAGCATGGCGAGGCCGATAGCGGCCAGTACGGGGTATGCTCCCAGGCCGATAAACGGATTGGGAAAGCCGAACACATTGGCCTGTTTGCTCTGCATGACGCTGCCGCAGCTGATAATGGGATTCAGGCTGCAAGACGGTATATAGCCGGGGTTTTTCAGGATCTGGATTTTGTCGAACATGATGACAAACGAGCACGCGTAACCAATCAGGCCGACTATCAATAGGAGGTAGGGCAGCGTTTTTTCAAGGCTCAGATTCTTGCTGGTCATCCAGGCCTAATTATAGCAAAAGAACAAGCTTTACTCGGCGCATTGCCCGGTGCCGACATAGCGGTTCTGGGCGGCCGCTTGCCGGATCTCGGTTTTGACCTGGCCGGCGGTTAAGGCGTAACCCACCTGCTGGTAAGTTGATGACCTGGCAAAAACGACACCGATGACACTGCCATCTCCCGTTATCAACGGGCCGCCGGAGTTGCCCGGCATGACGTTGGCTTTGATTTCGTAAACGTCGCGGTCGGTGTTGCCCTGGCCATAGATATCACGGCCGGTGGCGGTGAATTCGTCAAGCAAAGTCGCGGTGTCGGCCGTGAACGGGCCGCCGCCGGGATAGCCGAGGACGGCTGCCGCCGTACCGGCGCCGACCTGGTCGCTACTGATCCGCAGCGGGTGGCCGGCCAGGTTGTCAACCCGTAGTACGGCGAAGTCCAGATTGGGGTCGAACCAGATGACAGTCGCCCCATGCGTGCCGTTGCCATCGTGCACGTAAGGCCAGCGGATGCCGGCCACGACATGCGCATTGGTGGCTACCTCATCCGGCCCGACGACGAAACCCGAACCTTCAATTATGCCGCCGCAGCCCTGCCCTTCGACCTTGACTACCGAAGCCCGGTCGTTATTCACGGCCGTTTGCAGGTTGCCAAACGAAGGCGTACTGACATTAGCCGGCGGGCTGGGTTCGCTGCCGACGAAAACCTGCGGAAAGCCGTTAGGGTCAATTAAGTGTCCCAATCCGGCAATCAATACCGGCGCCGCCGGTAAGTCGTCGTTCAGCGTAGTCAGGATTCGGGAGTCTCGCAGGTCCGACTGGAGCGCCGGAAACGGCAGCGCGCCGGCGGCGGATGCCATTAGCCAGGCCGTCAGCAGCAAGGTCACTGCCCCAAGCAGGGCGCCCAGTCCATTATCAAGTTTGTTCACCCGTTGCAGCCGCAGCCGTACGCGGCGCTTAAGGCGCATCCCCAGGTACTCGCCCACGCTTAGCAATATCAGAGCGCAGCCGAGCGTTGTCACCAACGTGACTATGACGCGGGCGGTTTGACTATGGACAAGGTTGACGGTATGGGGCTCCAGCCAGGCCCCCAAAAACAGACCGCCGAAAAAGCCGGCCGTCGAACCGATTTGCCTGACAAAGCCAATATCGCGGCCCCGCACCATAGCGCTGAGCGCGAACAGGGTGATTAAGATATCAAATAACATCTTTAACGCTTAGAAATGGCCGCGTACCAGACCGAGTAGGAGCATCGCTAAGCTGGCGCCCAGACAATAGATCGCGAACGGTCTCAGGGTCTTGTTTTGGAAATATTTATCGAGGTAGCGGACTGTCAGGTAGGCCGCTACGC
The DNA here is from genome assembly GCA_963716945.1 of uncultured Candidatus Saccharibacteria bacterium. Taxonomy (GTDB): domain Bacteria; phylum Patescibacteriota; class Saccharimonadia; order Saccharimonadales; family UBA4665; genus DASRLG01. The sequence continues at coordinate 566,267 of OY970322.1, forward strand.
CCGCGGCCAGGCCGCCGACCAGGATCTGGCTGCGCACACCGGCGTCAAGGTTACTGAAAAAATCAGGCAGTTTAACCAGGCCGGCGCCAAATATAATCGGTGTCGCCAGCAGGAACGAAAACCGGGCCGCGTCTTCGTGGTCCAAGCCGCTATACATGCCGCTGACCATCGTAATGCCGGAGCGGCTGATGCCGGCGAAGAGGGCGCCGATCTGGGCGATGCCGATAATGACGGCCCGCTTAAGTGTCAGCTTGGCGCTTACGTTCTCGGTGGTGGTCGATTGCTTGTAGGACTGGCGCCGGCGGGAAGCGTTTTTGATGTGGTAGTCCCCGAGCAGCAGAATACAGCCGTTGATAAATAGAAAAATAATCGCCGACAAGGGTTTGGCGAACTGTGTCCGCAACTCGTGTTCGAAGGCCAGGCCGGTAATACCGGCCGGAATGGTCGCCGCAATCAACAGCCAGGCCAAGCGGGCATCCGGGTTGTCAATCCGTCGGGTGTTTAAGGAGCCGAAAAACCCTTTAATGATCCGCCACCAGGTAGCCCGGTAGAAGATTAGCAAAGCCGTTGCGGTGGCGACATGCAAGACGACCACGAAAGACAAGAAGAAGGATTCGCTCTTGCTCTGGTCGACTAACAGGACGTGCCAGTTCAGCAGCCAAGGTACAAGCACCGAATGGCCCAGGCTGGAAACCGGAAACAGTTCGCTGACGCCTTGCAGCAGACCCATGATGATCGCTTGGAGGTAAGTAATCATAAGCCTAAGTTTAGCAAATTATGACGGCTTTAGCTCGTTCCCGCGTGCGGACCGCGGCTGCCGGGCTCATAGAATAACAAGTCGTCGGACTGCTTGGCCCAGTTGTCCAATGTCGGCTGGACGATGCGCCAGCTGTCCAGGACTTCCCGGCTGGTAGCGAACAGCGTATGGTCGCCACGTACGGCGTCGACCAGTACCCTTTCGTAGGCATTAGGGTGGCCATGGTTGTCAAAGTCTTTGCGGTAGGAGAAATCCATGACGGTCGTCTGCAAAGCCTGGCTATAACCGGGCTTCTTGGTCGCCAGGTCCAGCTCGATCCCCTCGTCGGGCTGAATCCGGAAGCGCAGCTGGTTGCTGGCGGCCTCTGGCGTACCATGGAAAGTTACGCATATCTCGGTCTTGCGCTCGTCAAGGGCCTTGCCCGTCAAGAGAGTGAAAGGTACTTTCCGCCAGCGTTCATTATCTATAAAAACGGTAATCGAAGCATAAGTTTCGGTTGACGATTCCGGGTTATCGACTTCCTGGCGGTAACCCTCATATTGGCCTCGGACCACGCTTGCCGACGGCCCGTCGCCTACCGGCTCGACCTTTTCCAGCAGCGCCTGTTTAGCGGCGTGGATATGCTCGCTGTCAAACGCTTCCGGCTCATCCATGGCAACAATGCCCAGGATTTGCAGCAGGTGGCTCTGGATGAGGTCGCGCAGCGCACCTAGCGGTTCATAGAAAGCCTTACGGCCCTCAATGCCGATTTTCTCTTTGGCGCTGATCTCGATGCCGGCGATATGCCGGCGGTTCCACAGGGCTTCGAAGATCGGGTTGCGGAAGCGGAAAGTCAGGATGTTTTGGACGGTTTCTTTGGCCATGTAGTGGTCGATCCGGAAAATCTGTTCCTCGTCAAAAACGGCCGCGATTTCATCAATTAGCTGGCGGGCCGACTTTAGGTCGAATCCGAACGGCTTTTCGACCAGCAGCCGGGTCACTGCCCGGTCGTGCTGGCAGCTGGCGTTAAGGCCCCGTTCGCCCATTAAGCGGACGACGTCCAGGTAAGCTTGCGGAGGTATGGACAAGTAGTAGAGCCGGTTCATGCAGACGCCCTTTTGATCCTCCAAAGCATTGAGCTTGGCCAGCAAGGCGTCATAGGCTTCGGGGTCGTCGAGGTCCATTTGGAACATGCCGGTCCGCTCGTGCATGGCCTTCAGGGCCACAGGGTCGCAAACCTTGTCGACTTCGTTGACGCAAAGTTCGACCTTCTCAAACAATTCTTCGGTCGTCGTGGTACCCCGCGTGATGCCGACTATTTCCGTCTTTTCATCGAGCAAGCCATCCTTAATCAGGTGATAAAGCGCCGGCAGCAAATAGCGCTGCGCCAGATCGCCGGTAATGCCGAAAATAACGATTATAGCCGGTTCCAGATGGGGATTTTGGTCTGGGCCGGCCTGGCTCATCGGTTGTCTCCGAACTGGTCGCTGTAGAAGTAGGCCTCGGGCAGCTGTTTCAGGATTTGGGCAGGCTGCCGGTTAAGCGGTATTGATTGAGTTTGGAGTTTTTTCAACTCTTGGCGCTTGGTGTCGCCGAAGGCGAAGACGTAAGCGGCGCTGACCCGCCGCAAGGCGGTGAAAGTCAAGGTCAGACGCGTAAGAGGTTCGCTCTGGTAGCCTACGGCCAAAGCGTCGGTTTCGTCGGCAGCCGGCGAACCCGGCAAAATGCCGGCTATGTGGCCGTCGGCCCCGACGCCGAGCTGCGCGATAATCACCTGGTTAGCGTCAAAAGCCCGGCCCGCTATCTGGTTATAACGCACGATCGTTTGGTCAAAATCCAAGCCGGCTTCCAGAACCGGCAGCAGGGTCGCGTCTCCGCCTTCAAAACCGGCCTTCATCAGCTGGGCCCAATTAGACTCGGGGTGGCCCGGCTCACCGTAGCGCTCGTCAATCAGCATGACGCTCAGTTTAGCCCTCAGCCTCTCGGGGATATTGCCCATGATCTGGACGCTGGGCATGACGTTCGAGCCGCCGCTGACCAGCCAAAGTACCTGCCGGCCGCCGGCCAGCTCACGGACCAGTCTTTCGGTCAAATCGGCCACGCCATCCTCCCAGCCGGCCGTTAGGATATATTTCATAACTAATACTATAGCAAACCGCTTACTTGAAGATGACCTGTTGGCGCAGGGGGCCGACGCCGATTCTGGTGACCGGCACGCCCAATTCGGTTTCGAAGAGTTCGACAAAAGCCTTGGCTTCGGGCGGCAGCTCTTGATAGTCACGGACGCCGCTAAGCTCCTGTTTCCAAGTCTTTAAATTCTTATAGTTGGGTTCGCATTGGGCCAGGGCCAGGGCTGAAGAGGGCGCCGTCTGGCGGCGCTGGCCACGGTAGGTATAGCTGGTCGCGACCGGCACCGTCGGGCCGAAACGCGGTACGTGGTCCAGTTTGGAAATAGCCAGTTCGTCGACGCCATTGACAAAGATGGCATTGCGCAGTTCAACCAGGTCGGGATAGCCGATACGCCGCGGCCGGTTAGTCGTCACGCCGTACTCGCTGTCGGTTTTGCCCAGTGGCCCGCGGATGGCTGTAGCTAATTTCTCATCGGCTATTTCGGTGACCAGGGGGCCGCCGCCGACGTGCGATTTGACGGCTTTGGTGACGCCGATGACCTTGCCCAAGTACTTAGCCGAGACACCCAGCCCGTCCAGCAAGCCGCTGACCGTCGTCGAAGACGAAGTAACTGCCGGGTACATGCCGTGGTTAATGTCCAGCCAAAAGGCCTGCGCCCCCTCTGCCAGCACCCGTTCGCCCCGCCGGAGACGGTCGTTAACTATCTCGGTCGTGTCGGCCATGTAGGGCTTGAGCGTTTCGGCGGCTTTGACCCAGGCTTCGGCTTCGGCTTGCATGGCGGCCTGGGAACGGCGTTGGGCGGCCGGCACCAGGTCGTTAACCTTTTCGAGGCCTTGGTAGACGCGCTTGAGCAGCATTTTTGGCTCGGCGATTGATTCCAGCCGGACGCCTTCGCGCAGGTACTTGTCGGCGGCCACGTAAGCGATACCGGATTTCGTGCTGCCTTGCGCGTCCTTGCCGGCTTCGCGCAAACTATCGAGGATAATGTGGTGCGGCAGAACCAGGTGGGCGGCATCGCTGATAAGCAGGTTTTTGGGCGACACGGACAAGCCGCCGCTGCGGATGGTAGCCATCTCTTCGATGAGTTTCGGCGGGTCCAGGTAAACGCCGCTGCCGATGATGTTCAGCTTGCCGGGATAAGCTACGCCTGATGGTATCTGGTGCAAAGCCAGCGGTTCGTCGCCGATTTTGGGTATGACGGTATGGCCGGCGTTGGCACCGCCGTTGGCACGGGCGATAATGGCATAATCACCCGCCACGAGATCGACGAAACGGCCTTTGCCCTCGTCGCCCCTCTGCAACCCAACAATCACATCTAAAGGCATACCTGATAGAGCATACCGTTCCAAGCTTGAATAATCAAGGTTAGATCTGGTTTTGGCCTTCGAAAATAGCCGAAAGCGAGTTGCCGCTGGCCACGGCGTCGATGGCGTCGGCTACCAGCTGGGCTACCGACAGGACTTCGATTTTGTCGGTGATACCTTTGCTGTCGACCGGCACGGTATTGGTAACGATTACCCTCTTGAACGCCGAAGCTTCGATGCGTTCCAAGGCTGTGCCGGATAGGATGCCGTGCGTAGCCAGGCCGTAAACTGATTTGGCGCCTTTGTCCTTAAGCATGTCGGCCGCCGCGCAGAACGTGCCGGCCGTGTCAATCATGTCGTCGACGATAATGCAGACCCGGCCGCGGACGTTGCCGATCAGCTGTTTGGCTTCGACGCTGTTGTGCTTGGTCGTGGAACGGGTTTTGTGGATGATGGCCATGTCGGCGCCGAACGAGCTGCTGTAGCGCTCGGTCATCTTGACGCGGCCGGCGTCCGGTGACACGAAGACGATGTCGTTGCCGAAGTTGTCTTTGATGTACTTCTTGAATAACGGCATGGCGATCAAATGGTCGAACGGCCCGTCGAAGAAGCCCTGCGTCTGTCCGGAATGCAGGTCGACGCTCATGATGCGGTCGGCGCCGGCGGCCGATAACATGTCTACAAGTAAACGGGCCCCGATTGGTTCGCGGCCCGCTGATTTACGATCTTGCCTAGCATAGCTAAGCAAGGGGCACACGGCCGTAATGCTGCGGGCGGACGCCCGCTTGGCGGCATCAATCATTAAAAGCTGCTCGAAAATCGATTCGTGGACCCGCGTACCATGGCTCTGAATAATAAAAACGTCATTGCCGCGCAATGACTCGTTGAAGCGAATGCTGACTTCGCCGTTAGCGAAGTTGCTCACCTTAATATTGCTTAATTTCATGCCCATGCAGGCGGCGATTTCGGCGGCCAGTTCGGGATGGGCGCGACCACTAAGCAGCTGCAAGCGATGAGTGGTCCCGACACGATTCATATTTCCAGTGTAGCTAGCGTGTTCGTCCTGCGCAAGCCCGGATTATTAAAAACTTGACTTTACACCGATAAAAGCTTAAACTTTTGTGTAATTGAGATGATAATTTTGCAAAAATGATTCATTTCAGAGCATGTAAACTTAATTTTTGAGGCAAATATGGCACTAAAGAGCAAAAATGAGTATGTCAAAGTAGCTTCCCACGAGGGCCGTAAAGGCGAAGTCAAGAAGGTAGTTCTCCTCTATTCCGGCGGTTTGGACACTTCGACTATGGTCAAATGGATCCAGGAAGAATACAAAGCCGAAGTCATTGCCCTGACGATCGACATCGGCCAGCAGACCGACGACCTGGAAGCCATTCGCCAGAAGGCGCTCGACCTCGGTGCCGCCAAAGCCATAGTCATCGACGCCCGCGAAGAGTTCGCCGAAGAGTACATCGCCCGCGGCATTAAGGCCAACGGCATGTACCAGGGCCGCTACTACTTGTCGACGCCGCTCGGCCGGCCGCTGCTGGCTAAGTGGGCCGTCAAGATTGCCGCCCAGGAAGGCGCCGACGCCATCGCCCACGGCGCCACCGGCAAAGGCAACGACCAGATCCGCATGGAGGGCTCTGCCTTGGCGCTTAACCCCGATATCAAGATCATCGCCCCGGTCCGCGAATGGGGCATGGGCCGCGACGAACAGCTGGAGTATTGCCGCCAGCACGGCATTCCGGTCAAGCAAACCAAGGACAAACCCTATTCTTATGACGACAACATGTGGGGCGTGACCGGCGAAGGCGGCGAGATCGAAAACCCGGCCCTGGTACCGCCGCTCGAAAAGATTCTCCAGGTTTGCAAGACTCCCGAAAAGGCCAAGAACACTCCGGAGTACATCAAGCTGGAATTCGAAAAGGGCCTGCCGGTAGCCGTCGACAAGAAGCAAATGGGTCTGGTCGAGATCATCGGCCAGCTCAACAAACGCGCCGCCCAGCATGCTATCGGTATCGTCCACTTGCTCGAAGACCGGGTTATCGGCCTCAAGGTCCGCGGCATTTACGAGGCCCCGGCCGCCGAAACCATCATCACTGCCCACAAGGCCTTGGAGCGCTACACCTCGACCCGGCTGGAGAACGAGTTTAAGAGCATTGTCGATGAGAAATGGGCTTACTTATGTTACGGCGCCCTGTGGTTCGAGCCGCTGATGGACGACCTCAACGCCTACGAGGACAAAGTTAATGAAAAGATAACAGGCACCGTTACCGTCAAGCTGTTCAAGGGCCATGTCGAAGCCGTCGCCGTCGAGACGCCTAACACCATATTCGACGAGAAGCTAGCGACTTTCATGGAAGACGGCAGCCACTTCAATCAGAACGCCTCGGCCGGCTTCATCGAGCACTACACTTTGCAAATGAAACTGGCCCAGCGCCGCAAGCATACCGCCTTGCTGGCTATCGGCGGCCGCGACAAGAAGCTTAAGCTGCTGCCGCAGCTTAAGTCCCTCAACAGTATGGGGTACCAGCTGTATGCGACCTACAAGACCCATAAGTTCCTCAAGAGCCACGGTATCGAAGCCATCCTGGTCAATAAGATCAGCTCGCCCGAACTGAAGCCCAACCTGGCCGACCTGCTCGATGCCAACCGTTTCGATATCATCATCAATATCCCGACCGGCACCGACCGCGAAGAGAGCAAGGCCAAAGAAAAGACCGACGGCCAGACCATCCGCGAAAAGGCCGTTAAGGCCAACGTCACCCTGATTACTACCGTTTCGGTCGCCAAAGAAGTCGTTTCCAAGCTCGAGAAGGCCCGGGTGTAGGTGCTATGCCCGAGGTGGAGCCTAAATGACAAAGCCGAGTTATTTTGACCCCAAGCAAGCCCTTTTAGAAAAAATACGGCAACGCGGCGGCTGGGTTAACGCCCACAGCCACATTGATCGGGCGTACATACTGACTGAAGAGAATTTCCAGCTTTCCAACGCCTCGTTACAGCAGAAATGGGCTTTGCCCGACGAGTTCAAAGCCAAGGCCAGCGTTGACGACATTTACGGCAATATGACCTTGGCTGTCGAAACCATGTGCGCCCAGGGCGTACGGGCCATGGCCTCGTTCATCGACGTTGATCCGGTTATCGAGGACAAGGCCATCAAAGCGGCGCGAAAAGTCCGTGATAACTTCAAGGGCCAAATCGAAATACGCTTCGTCAACCAGGTCGTCAAAGGCGTAATCGACCCCGAAGCCCGTAAATGGTTTGAAATCGGTGCCGAGTTCGCCGACATTATCGGCGGTCTGCCCGAAAAGGACGAAGGCCGCGAGGCCGAACACCTCGATATATTGTTTGAGACGGCTAAGAAGTATGGCGGCAAACCGCTGCATGTCCATGTCGACCAGTACGGTCTGCCTTCGCAGCGTGATACCGAGCTGCTGGCCAAAAAGACAATCGAGCACGGCTACCAAGGCAAGGTCGCGGCCGTGCACGGCATTTCCATCGCTGCCCAGACTAAGGACTACCGCGAAAAGTTGTACAAGTTGATGAACGAAGCCGGACTGCTGGTCGTTACTTGTCCGCTGGCCTACATCGCCAGCCACCGCAGCGAAGAATTGGCGCCGCTGCATAACTCCATCGCGCCGGTTGAAGAAATGATCCAAGCCGGATTGACGGTCGGCATGGGCACCGACAACATCCACGACATATATATGCCGTTCGCCGATGGCGACATGTGGTCGGAAATGCGGGTGCTGCTGGAGGCCTGCTATATCCGGGACCTCGATGTTTTGGCTGACATCGCGACCGTTAACGGCCTGAAAACCTTATTTTTGTAGCTACCTATTCCGGCGTCGGTGCTAGACTAAAATTATGAAATACAAGGTTGGCGTTTACGGTTCCGCGGCCGGGGATTACGAGGCCTTTTTACCGATTGCGGCGAAAGTCGGTCAGGCCCTCGCCGAACATGCCGATTCGGTAATCGTGATAACCGGAGCCTGTCCCGGCCTGCCGTACGCCGCGGCCAAGACGGCCGCCGCTCAAGGGGTTGAGGTATGGGGCTTTTCGTCATCACCCAGTGAGGCCGTCCAACGCCAGGAATACGCCGCCGACGATCTGAGCATTTACGCCAAGCTGGTCTACGTGCCCCAAGACTTCCCGTTTGCGGATAGTGACCAGGCCTGCAAAAAGTACCGCAACGTTATTTCGACGGCCAATTGCGACGCCGCTATCATCATGTCGGGGCGTTGGGGCAGTTTGAACGAATTCACAGATCTTATTGATATGGGCAAAACTGTCGGCGTCTTGACCGGCAGCGGCGGCATCGCCGACGAGCTGCCCGCGCTAAGCCGGAAAATATCAAAAGCCGGCCAAGGCGAGTTATTGTTTGATGGTGATGCCGGCCGGCTGGTCGAAAAGCTGCTTAGCTCTTTGAAGCTTTCAGCGCCAACTTGATCTCGGCGGCCAGGTTGGGGTTGTACATGGCGCCGGTAGCTGACAAAACTACGTCGGCCCCGGCCTGGCGGTACTCCATGAAATCCCGGGCGTTGAGGACGCCGCCGATACTGAAAATTTCATAATGCAGCCTCTCCCGCTCACGGAGCTCGAACAGGCGCCGGGTCATATCCAGGCCGATCTCTTTTATGGCGTGGCCGGAGACGCCGGCCTTGAGCCTGCCCTTGCCGGGCAGGGCCTGCTGGCCGGCATCGTCTACTACCGGTGCCGCGTAAGTATTGATGGCGCTGATGGCCTCGACATAAGGGTCGACGGCGATGAACATCTCCTCGAACAGGCCTTGCACGGCTTGCGGGAAATAGCCGAATTTGGCGATGACGGGCGTTTCGCCGACGACCTCTTTGACCAGCTTGCAGACCTGAAGTACGGCCTCGGGGTCGTAGCATAAAACGCCTTCGTTGGAGACGTTCGGGCATGACAGGTTGATTTCGATTGCCCGGGCGCCGCTGCCCTTGGCCAGCAAAGCCGTTTTGGCGAAGTCTTCGTAATAGTCATCGGTCGTGAAGCCCGGCTGGATAGTGCCGACAATGCTGTTAATCAACAGCCGCCCCCGCTTCTCCAGACTATAGCTGTTAGCCTTGCGGCCATCCGGCATCCAGTAGCTGGGGTCGATCGAATTATTGCCGAAAGAATTGGCTATAGTCAGGGTGCTATAGTCGCTGTCAGACGTAGTCGTGCGGCTGGGCAAGGCTTCAAAATCGTGGTGCGGCAAAAGCTTGCCGGGCACGATGTGCACGACGTTGGCGAAGGGCTGGGGGGCGAAGTGCACGCTGCGCCGGGTTTTGGTGGTTACGATGTCGTAGCCGTTATCGAACATGGTCTTGATGTAGCGGCTGTCGGCGCCTGTCGGGCACGAGGCCGAACCGAAGGGCGAGTTGACTTTGAAACCGAGGGCCTGGTAATCGCCGGCTTTGGCGGGGGCCTTTAGGGTGGCTTTGAATTTTTTAGACGGGCCGGCTTCGAGATTGTCGTTATAAGTCTTGGATATGTCGTAAATTGGCTGATAAACCGTCTTTCCCATATCTTTTATATGATAACATATAGACAGATGACGTTTCTGCAGAAACTTGGGGCGGCCGTGGCCAAAAATGACTCTTTGCTGTGTGTCGGCCTTGACCCGGACTTGGCTAAACTGCCCGAAGGATTTAACCAGCTTAGCTTTAACCAAGCCATCATTGACGCTACTGCGGACCTGGTCTGCGCCTTCAAGCCCAACCCCGCCTTTTATGAAGCCTTAGGGGTTGAAGGTATAGGCTACTTGGAGGACACTTGTCGCTATATCAAGCAAAAGTACCCGGCTATACCGATAATTCTCGACGCCAAACGCGGCGATATCGGTAATACCAATCGGGCATACGCGCGGGCGGTATTTGACGTTCTGCAAGCCGACGCCGTGACGTTGCACCCTTACTTTGGTAAAGATTCGTTAATGCCCTTTCTGGAGTACAAGGACAAAGGCATGATCATCCTGTGCAAATCGACGAATTCGGGCAGCGGCGAGTTGCAGGATCTAACGGTCGAAGGCATGAAGCTATACGAATACGTGGCGCGTAAGGTAACGCAAGACTGGAATGAAAACGGCAACTGCCTGCTCATGGTGGGCGCCACCTACCCGGAGGAACTGGCAGCCGTTCGAAAGATAGCCGGATCCATGCCGATCCTGGTGCCGGGCATCGGCGCCCAGCAAGGCGACATGCAGGCTATGCTGGCCGCCGGTTTGACGCCTGACGGCACGGGCCTGATTATCAATTCGTCACGGGACATTATATTTGCCGCCGGCGGTCCGGATTTTGCCGAGGCGGCCCGCCAAAAAGCTTCGGAATCACGCGATGCGATTAACAAGTACAGAGGAGGCACGATATGACTAACCGGGAGCAAAAGATCGAGCTGGCGCTTGATCTGCATGATATCGGAGCGCTTAAATTTGGCGAATTCACTTTCAAGAGCGGAATTGTCAGTCCCATATATGTGGACCTCCGACTATTCATTAGCTACCCGAAGATTCTGAAAAAAGTGGCCAAGCTCTATGCTGCCCAATTGGAATCAGTCAAGTATGATCGCTTAGCCGGCGTAGCTTATGCCGCCTTGCCGATTGCCGGCGCCATCAGTCTGGAGCTTGAACGGCCTTGGATCTTCATGCGTAAGGAAGGCCTCAAAAAAGGCTATGGCTTGCAAAAAAGCCTTGAAGGTGAATATAAGCCGGGCGAAACGGTAGTAATGATCGAGGATTTGGTAACCCGGGCTACTTCCCTGCTCGAGGCTATACCGGCTATAGAGGAACACGGGCTGATTATCAAGGATGCCGTAGTCCTACTGGATTACGGCAAGGGCGGCGGCCAAGCGCTTGAGGCCAAAGGCTACAAATTGCACGCTTTCATGACCATGCGCGAAATGGTCGACATCATGCATGCCGAGGGCAAGATCGATGACGCCAAGCATAAGCAATCGATTGAATTTTTAGCGGGCTAAACTTGGTCGACCCAGGCGCGGGCGTTATAGAAGATTTGCAGCCAGGGCGAGTCCGGACCCCAGTTGTCGGGATGCCAGGACAGTTGGCGGGTCATGAAGGCGCGTTCGGGGTGCGGCATCAGGATCGTGGCACGGCCGTCGGGCGTCGTCAGCGCGGTGATGCCTTGCGGGGAGCCGTTGGGGTTGGCCGGGTAGGTTTCGGTCGTTTGACCGCGGTTGTCGACGTATTGAGCAATGACTAGGCCGGCTTTTTGGGCTGATTGGAGATGCTGCTTATTAGCGAATTGGGCCCTGCCCTCGCCGTGGGCGACCGGAACGGGCAGGATCGATCCGGCCATGCCTTTGAAGAGGATTGACGGCGACTCGTTAATTCTCACGAGCGTGACGCGGGCTTCATACTGCTCGGACGTGTTGCCCAGGAAAGCCGGCCAGGTTTCGGCGCCGGGAATCAATTCTTTGAGGGCCGCCAGCATTTGGCAGCCGTTGCAGACGCCGAGGCTGAAAGTGTCGGTCCGAGCAAAGAATTTACTAAAAATTGTGCGCAGCTTCGGGCTATAGAGGATGGATTTGGCCCAGCCCTCGCCCGCCCCGAGTACATCACCGTAGCTGAAACCGCCGCAAGCCGCCAGCCCGGCGAAGTCTTTCAAGTCGACCCGGCCGTCCAAAATGTCGTTCAAATGGACATCGACGCTGGTGAAACCGGCCCGGTCGAAGGCGGCGGCCATTTCGATTTGGCCGTTGACGCCCTGTTCGCGGAAGATAGCGACCTTGGGCTTGGTCTTGTAGGTCTTTGATTCCGGCTTGAAGCTGACTTTGGCTGACAGGCCCGGGTCTTTGTCGTCGCTGATGGCCTCGAATTCCTGGTCGGCGGCTTCCGGGTTGTCGCGCAGCTTCTGTAGCTGGTAGCTGGTCTGACCCCACCAGCTTTCAAGTTCGGCGCGGGTATTGCGGTATAGCTCAAAGCTCTCGCTGATGGTGATTTCCTGTTTGTGGGTCGGACGGCCGATGTTGGTGGCAATTGAAGCGCCAAATTGCTTGATGACGGCCAGGGCGTCTGATTCGGCTACTTGGATGACGGCGCCTAACTCTTCATTAAATAGTTTCTCCAGGGGGTGGCCGCCAAGACCGCTAATGTTTAGTTCCAGGCCGCAGCGGCTGGCGAAAGCCATCTCCAGAACGGTCGTTAGCAGGCCGCCGTCAGAGCGGTCATGGTAGGCCAGAATTTTGTTTTGCCGCTTGAGCCGGTTGAGGGTTTTGAAAAACTGTTTGAGTACGGCCGGGTCGGCGTCCGGCGTTTGGCCGCCGGTTTGGTTGAAGACCTGGGCCAGGGCCGAGCCGCCGAGCCGCGGTTCCGGGCCGCCCAGGTTTACCAGTATCAGGCAGGTGTCGCCTGCTAAGTCCAGTTGCGGCGTTAAGGTCTTGCCGGTGTCTTGGACGGGGGCGAAACCGGTAATGATGAGCGATACCGGCGAGGTAACGTCGCGGTCCAGGCCCTTGTCCTGCCACTGGGTGCGCATGCTGAGCGAGTCTTTGCCGACGGGTATGGTTAAGCCGAGGGCCGGAGCGAAGTCTTCGCCGACGGCCTTGACGCTGTCGAACAGGCGCTCGTCTTCGTCGCCTTCGCCGGCGGCGGCCATCCAGTTGGCCGATAATTTGATATCTTGGAGCTTGCCGATGTCGGCAGCGGCGATATTAGTGATGGTCTCGCCAATGGCCATGCGGGCGGCGGCCGGAGCGTTGGTGACGGCCAGCGGCGTGCGTTCACCCATGGCCATGGCTTCGCCGGCATCACTGTCAAAACCGACTGCCGTAACGGCTGCGTCGCTGACCGGAACTTGCCAGGGACCGACCATTTGGTCGCGGGTAACCAGTCCGCCGACCGTGCGGTCGCCGATGGTGATAAGGAACTTTTTGCTGCCGACGGCCGGCAGCTGCAGGACGCGTTTAACGGCCTCTTCAAGCTCTAGGCCGGTGAAATCCAGTTTGCCCGTCTCCGTCTCCCGGCGGCTGACTTCGCGGGTCATTTTGGGCGGTTTGCCGAATAATACGCTCATTGGCAGGTCGACCGGCCGGTTGTCGAATAGGCTGTCTTCCAGGACCAGATGCCGGTCCTTGGTGATGGTTCCGGCAACCGCGAAGGGACACCGCTCGCGCTCGCAAATCTTAGTAAAACGCTCCAAGTCGCCAGGCGCGATACCGATTACGTAGCGCTCTTGGGCTTCGTTGCACCAAATCTCCAGCGGCGACAAACCAGGTTCGGCGCTTGGGATGTCGCGCAATTGGAAAACGGCGCCGCGGTTGGAGTCATGCACCAGCTCCGGCAGGGCGTTGGACAAGCCCCCGGCACCGACATCATGGACCGTAATGACCGGATTCTTATCGCCGAGTGCCCAGCAGGTGTCGATTACTTCTTGGGCCCGGCGTTCAATCTCACCGTTGCCGCGTTGGACCGAGGCGAAATCCAGCGTCGCTTCCTGGCTGCCGACATTCTGGCTCGAAGCCGCCCCGCCGCCGAGTCCGATCAGCATGGCCGGTCCGCCCAGCACGATGACCAGCGAGCCGACCGGCAGCTGTTTCTTTTTGATGTGCTGCTCCCGGATATTCCCCAGGCCGCCAGCAATCATGATCGGTTTGTGGTAACCCCACACCCGGCCGCCGGCCTGTTGCTCGTAAGTGCGAAAATAGCCGGCAAGATTAGGCCGCCCGAACTCGTTGGCGAAGCCGGCGCCGCCAATCGGGGCTTCCAGCATGATATCAAGCGCCGAAACGATGCGGTCGGGTTTGCCGCAAGATTGTTCCCAGGGCTGTTTCAGGCCGGGTATCTCCAGGTTGGAGACGGTGAAACCGGCCAAACCCATTTTGGACTTGGCACCGCGCCCGGTCGCGGCTTCGTCGCGGATTTCGCCGCCGATACCGGTCGCCGCGCCGGGCACCGGCGCGATAGCCGTCGGGTGGTTATGGGTCTCAACCTTAATGACGCTGTGGACGGGTTCCTGGTGGTAACGGTAGGTGTTGTCCGCCGGGTCGGTGAAGAAGCGGCCGGCGGCCGGCCCTTTGATGACGGCGGCGTTATCGCTATAGGCCGAGAGGACGTCCTGGCCGCCCTTCTCGTAGGTATTCTTGATCATTTTGAAAAGGCTTTTAGGCTGGCGCACGCCGTCGACTACCCAATCGGCATTGAAGATCTTGTGGCGGCAATGCTCGCTGTTGACCTGGGCGAACATCATCAGCTCGACATCGGTCGGATTGCGTTCCAGTCCTGTGTAAGCCTCGTAGAGGTAGTCGATTTCGTCTTCGGCGAGGGCCAGGCCTAACTGCCGGTTGGCCGTCATGAGCCCTTCCCGGCCGGACTTTAGGATGTCGATAAAGCGGAGTTTGCCCGGCTCGGTCTCGGCGAACAGGGTTTTGGCGGCCTCGAGGTCGGTCAGGACCGCCTCCGTCATTCGGTCATGTAGTATTTCGGCTATGGCCGCGTCGGCCGGGGCGGCCCCCCGGACGTAATAGGCAACGCCGCGTTCGATTCTTTTAACGGCTGTCAAGCCGGAGTTATGGGCGATGTCGGTGGCTTTGCTCGACCAGGGTGAAATCGTGCCCGGCCGTGGAACTACCAGATATAAGGCGCCATCCCCGCTGCCTTCAAAAGGCGTGCCATAAGTTGTCAGTTGCCTTAGCCGTTCTTCGCTGCCGGCGTCCAGCCGGCTTTCGGTGTCGGCGAAATGGACATATTCAGCCTCGACGTTCTGAATCGAGTTGTCGACCGCTTGCAGGCGGCTGAGCAGTTTGGCCTTGCGAAACTCCGACAGTGCCGAGATTCCGCGGAAGGTCTGCACTAGCGCACCCCCAGGCTATCGCCGGCGAAGGTGATCTGGAGCGGTTCGATGACGACTTGTTTGGGGCCGGCCTCGACAGTGCCGGCGGCCCAGGCTTTTAAGCCCTGCTTGGCGGCGACGTCGACGACCGCCCCAGCTTGCCCGGCCGGCACGTAAACGGCGTAGCCGGCGCCCATGTTGTAGTTGCCGTACATTTCGGTCTCGTCATTGCCGGCCTGGTCGGCAATGAAAGCGAAAATCTCTTGAGCCGGCACCAGTTCTCTTATAACGTAGCTGAATTCGACTTCGGCCCGCATCAGTTTGCGCCAGCCGTGGCCGGTGATGTTTGACAGGTAGTGGACATCGATGTCGTCGGCCTGCAAGGCCTGGACCAGGCCGGCATATATATAAGACGGCGCCAGCGCGGCTTCGGCCAAAGTCCGGCCGCCGGGCAATTTGGTCTGGTAACCGTCCGGCAGCCCGGCGGCGATTTCGCGGATCAGGCTGATGCCGTTGGCGTGGGGTCCGTTGGACTCGATTAGGACTATGGCATCGCCGGCGCGCAGGTTTTTACCCTGGACCAGGTGCTTGGCGGATTTGATAATGCCGAAGGCCGAGCCGGCTAGTTCCAGCGCCCCGTCTTCGACTACTCCCGGCAGCGACTGGGTTTCGCCGCCGCCCCAGACCACCTTGGCCAAGTCGCACGCCCGGCGCCAGCCTCTGATCAGGTCGCCGGCTAATTTCTCATCGGTCAGCCATTCGTAAGAGCTGGACGACCAGTAGGCGTTCAGAACTACGGGGCTGGCGCCGACACTGACCAGGTCATTAATAACGCAGGCGACCGTATCTTGGGCGACCTCGCCGAAATAGGATTGGCCGGTTTGCCGGTAAACGGCTTGGGCGATCAGGCTCTTAGTGCCCAGGCCTTCCTGTACGAAAGCCCCCCAGGTGCCGCCCATGTCAAAAACGTAGGCCGATTCGCCCCTGGTGCCGTCGACTTCGCGGTAGCCGGCCGGCATGTTGCCGGCGGTAGCCAGGCCCTGCTTTTGGGCCAGGACTTTCAGGGGGTCAGCTTGGGAATAGTTAACGGACTTATGATAGGATAGCTTCTTTGCCACGCCGGCTCCTCTTACTGATTCATTATACCAAAAATCTTAAGGTCTGCCTCCTCTGCCGGCGCCAGCTTATTAAAGGCTTGTCAGGCGTGTTTGTTATGGTTTATTATAAGAATAAGAAAGTTGCAAGCGCGTGACAGCTTTTTCGCTATTTCCGCTATCACGAAAGCCCTAGCCGGCGCGTTTGCCGCTTCCGAACAATAAAAGGGGGAAACTAAATGCCACTGGCAAACCACGTGATGGACGAACTCAAGGAAAAATGTGCGGTGTTTGGTATTATTGGACCGAAAACCGACCAACGAACGGGCCTGGAAGCGGCCCGTTTATCTTTTTATGGCCTATGGGCGTTGCAGCACCGCGGCCAGGAGAGTTCGGGCATCGCCAGTACCGACGGCAAAGCGATGTACCGCCACGCCGCCCCCGGTCTGGTGGCCACGGTTTACCGCGAAGAGGACCTGGAGCAGTTGCCGGGCCATATCGCCATCGGCCATAACCGCTACTCGACGTCGGGCGGGACCGATGACCGTTACAACCAACCGTTTGTCGACCACGAGCGCAAGATCGCTTTTGCTCATAACGGCAACTTGCCCGACTGGACCAAGCTTGAAGAATTCCTGACCGGGCGCGGCGTTACCCTGGACAAGCTCAACGATTCCAGCATGATGGCCGCGGCAATCGGCTGCTACATGGACGAGGGTTTGGACTTGGTGGACGCCATCAAACGGGCCTATCCGCTGTTCACGGGTGTTTTCTCGGCGGTAGTTATGGATACCGAGCGGCTTATCACCTTCCGTGACCCGTGCGGTATCCGGCCGCTGTCAATCGGCAAATTGGATGGCGGCTATGCCGTGGCTTCCGAAACTTGTGCCTTTGATACGGTCGGGGCGGAATTCGTCCGCGACGTCAAACCGGGCGAGCTGGTCGTCCTCAGCGAAGACGGCATTGAATCGCACCAGGTCGTCAAGGGCGAGCAAAAACTCGATATCTTTGAAATGGTCTACTTCGCCCGGCCCGACAGCCTGCTGCTCGGCAAGCGGGTTGACATGGTGCGGCAGGAGTTCGGCCGGGTCATGGCCCGCGAGTTCCCGATCGAGGCCGACGTGATCGTGCCGGTGCCCGACTCCGGGATTCCGGCGGGCCTCGGCTACTCACAGGCCAGCGGTATCCCGTTCGAGATGGCGCTCATCAAGAACCGCTATATCCATCGAACCTTTATCCGCCCGACGGCCCAGCTCCGCGAAAGAGACCTGAAGATGAAACTCAACCCGGTGATCGAACTCCTGAAAGATCAGCGGGTTGTTTTAGTAGACGACTCGATTGTCCGGGGCACGACCATGCGCCACCTGGTATCAATGGTCTTTGAGGCCGGCGCCAAAGAGGTTCATTTGCTGATAAGCTGTCCGCCGGTACGCTATCCGGATTTCTATGGCATTAATACTCCCAAACAGTCCGAACTGCTGGCCGCTTATATGACGGAAAAAGAAATGGGTGATTACGTCGGTGCCACGTCGCTGTCTTTCCTGTCATTCGACGGCATGATGAAAGCTACCGGCTTACCGGCTTCGAACTTCACGGCCTCGTGCTTCACCGGCGATTACCCGATCCCGATCGGCAAGCGCGCCAACGAAATCGTCAAGCTCAAGCCCGGCGAAGTCCTGCCCCGCTCCAGCCACACGCCGCCTCAAAGGGCCACGGCCCGCAGCGCCTCATCATGAACCCGCGGATCGCTGTCCTGGCTTCGGGCGGTGGGACGACGGCCGAAGCCTTCATCCGGGCCGGCCAAAAAGGCGAGATTAATGTCGACGTCGGCTTGGTGATTGCCAGCCGCCAGGATGCCGGCGTTTTTCAGCGGATCGATAAGCTCAACCAAGAATTCAAACTGCAAATAGACTGCGTTCTGATTAACCACAAAACTCATCCGGCCGCGATTGACGAGAATGTCGAACCGGGCGGCCAGACGGCCGGCGAGGAAGCCGCTATTCTGGCGGCGTTATTGGCAGGTCATTTTGACCTGGTGGCACTGATGGGTTATATGAAAAAAATGGGGCCCAATCTGGTCGAAGCCTTTGGCTGGCGGATCGAGTACACCAGCCTTTACCAAGCTCGCATGGTCAACACCCACCCCGGTATTTTGCCGGACACCAAGTCTATGTACGGCTTGCAGATCCAAGAGTATGTTCTTGACCACCGGCTGCCATATGGCGGCCAGACACTCCATGTCGTAGCCGAGGATTATGACGAAGGCCCGATTATCGCCGAACATAAGGTGCCGGTCGAGCCGGGCGATACGCCGGCCAAGCTTTTTGAACGGGTCCAAGCCGTCGAGAAACAGTATTTGCCCGGCGACATCGAGGCCTTTATCCAGGCCCGGCAGGCGTATAGTATGGAGCAAAAGGAGACCGAATAATGGCGGAAGTTTTGGTTATCGGCGGCGGCGCCCGCGAACAAGCCTTAGCCTGGAAACTGGTCCAATCCCCGTCCGTCGATAAGGTTTATGTGGCGCCCGGCAACGGCGGCAGCGGCGGCCGGATCGAGAACGTCGACATCGGCTGGCTGGATGTCGACGGCCTGCTGGAATTCGCCCGGACCAAAAAGATCGGCTTGACCGTCGTCGGCCAGGAAGCGGCTTATGAAGCCGGCGTGGTTGACGCCTTTCAGGCAGCCGGTCTGACGATATTCGGCCCTACCAAAGCCGCCGGCCGGATTGAAACCTCCAAAGTCCTATCCAAGGACCTGATGGCCGACCAGGGCATCCCGACGGCTGCTTATAAAACCTTCACCGATACCGCCGCGGCTCTAGCCTACGCCAAAAGCCGCCCGTTGCCGGTAGTGGTCAAGGCCGACGGCCTAGCCGAGGGCAAAGGCGTTACCGTCTGCTTCGAGACCGGCCAAATCGAGGCCGCCATCGACCAGATCATGGTTCAAAAGGCTTTCGGCGACTCCGGCAACCAGGTCGTAGTCGAGGATTTCCTCAAAGGCCGGGAAGTCTCGATTCACGCCTTATGCGACGGCCGGCAGGCGGCAATCTTCCCCGCCTCGCAGGATCACAAGCAAATTAACGATGGCGACCTGGGTCCGAACACCGGCGGCATGGGAGTCATCGCGCCCGTGCCCTGGGTTACGCCTAAGCACCTGGAAACAATCAAGGACCGTATCGTCCAGCCGGCCTTGCGCGGTCTTGATCAAAAAGGTTCGAAATTTAGCGGCGTGCTGTACCCCGGCCTGATGATCGACGGTGACGACGTTAACGTCGTCGAGTTCAACGCACGCTTCGGCGATCCCGAGGCGGAAGTCTATATGCGTTTACTGGACGGCGACCTTTATGAAATTCTGAGCGATTGTGCGCGGGGCCGGTTGGACCCGGCCAGCGTCGGCTGGAAACCGGGCTTCGCCGTAGACATTGCCCTAGCCTCCGGCGGCTACCCCGGCAAATATAGCAAGGGCCTGCCGATTACGGGCATCGGCGAAGCCGAAAAGCTGGCTGACATAGTCGTTTTTCACGCCGGCACGGCTATCAAAGACGGGCAGTTGGTAACGGCCGGTGGACGGGTGCTGAACGTTACGGCTACCGGCGAGACGCTGGACCAGGCCTTGGACAAAGCCTATGCCGCCGTCAAACTTATACATTTCGAAGGTATGCACTACCGCACCGACATCGGCCGCCGGCCGGTTTAGTCGCTCAGGCCGGCCGTAGAGGGCTTGACCAGGCGCCGGGCTTCGGCGGTAGCCAAGGCATATAGGCCGAACAATGCGCCGGTGTAAACCAGGTCGCTCAAGGCCGTATTCCTGAAGAACGGCAGCGCCAGAGTATAGCAGCTGACCAGACCGCTCCAGGTGTGGGCGTACATGCCGCTGGTCACCCAGACGCCGAAGTTGGTAATCACGTAAAAACCGGCCGAACCGCTAACCGTCAGGAGCGCTCCGCGGCGCAAAGTCGGTTTCTGCAGCCAGCGTGAACTGGCCAGCGCGATTAGGAAATAACATCCCCAAGTCAGCAGGATCAGATTATGCAAGCCGATGATGAGGTCCGACACCATCATGGCCCCGACCGGCACCCAGACCGCCAGCCGCCGCGGCAGGACCGAACCGCCGAAAATGGCGATGGCCGCGATCGGCGCGAAGTTGGCCGGGTGCGGCAATAGACGCATGACTACGCCTAGCGTAATCAGGCACAGGGCGATAGCCAGATTGAGTTGCCCACCGGCCTTGTTCATTGGAGCTTCCAGGTTACGGTGTCGGTATTCTTGGTAACGTAGGCGCTGGCGCCGAGGCTGGACTCCTTGTTATTGACATAAAGCGTCCAGTACTTGGGGCCGTTGCCGGCGGTGCCGTTGATTGAAACTACGAAGTCGCCGAACGAATAGTGCTTGGTCTGGACCTGGGCGTGCCGCTTGAGCAGCGTCAAGGCGTCGACGCCCTGCTGGCCGCGGTAGCTGATTTGCGTGGTTTGCTGCTCGGAGTTGGTCGTTACCTGGACGTGCGCCGGGTTGTGCAGCTGGTACCAGGCGCCGATGCCGCCGCCGACCAGGCCGGCGAGCACGATGACGCTGACAATTACTTTTGATACCTGGCTTTGTGCCTTCTTTTTTGCCGTTCGGCCCATGATTAATCCTCCTTGCCCCTAGGCAAATAGGATGAGCCAACCCTAATCATCAAATGCTTGCCTGAGACCCGCCGCCCGCGCGGCTGTTGTTAATAACCGCATTGTAGCATGCTTTAATCCTTGTCGGCCAGGAATTGCTGCCAGCCTTGGGTTTGGATTTGGGCGTCTTTGTCGAGAACGCCGTCACGCTGCTCCTGCACGTACGCCTCATACTTTTCGGCCAGTTCCCCGTTGCCTAGAGCCAGGATGCGGATAGCCAGCAGGGCGCCGTTCTTGGCGCCGTTTTCGGGCATGGTGGCTAGCGGTATGCCAGGCGGCATTTTGATATTTGACCAAAAAGCTTCATGGCCGTGGTGCTCTCGTTTAACCGGTATGGCGATGACCGGCAGCATGGTGCTGGAGGCCGTCATGCCCGGCAGGTGGGCGGAGCCGCCGGCGCCGGCAATAATGACTTGCAAACCCCGGCTTTGCGCCTCTTCGGCGTATTTGACCATTTCGTTCGGAGTGCGGTGCGCCGAAACGACCTTTACCTCGTAGCCGACACCGAATTCATCGAGTGTTTTGGCGGCCGGGCCCATGATATCCAGATCCGAATCCGATCCCATGATGATGCCGACGACGGGGTTGCTCATAATATTTACTCCTATTATACATCGATTAGCTGCCTGGCCCACCGTGCCTGCCGGCGGGCTTGTTCCAAACTGTCGGCGGTGGCGGTCAAGTGGCCCATCTTGCGGTCGATTTTGGTCGGCGATTTGCCGTATAAGTGGACGGTAACGCCGGAGAGCGCGGCGGCTTCGTCCAGGCCCTTGATGTCTGTCGGACCGTCTCGTTCGCCGAGGATGTTGATCATAACGGCGGCCGGTACGGTTAAGTCGGTCGGTCCCAGGGGCAAACCGGCTATAGCGCGGATGTGCTGCTCGAACTGCGAGGTGGCGCAAGCCTCAATCGTGTAATGGCCGGAGTTGTGGACGCGCGGCGCGATCTCGTTGACCAGGATTTCGTCATCATCGGTCAGGAACATTTCGATACCGAAGACACCGGCGCCTGCCAGGTGCTCGACGACGCTTAAGGCTACTTGTTCGGCCGTTTGGTAGAGTGATTCGCCAATCGCGGCCGGTGCCAGGACCTCGACGCAAATATTGCGCTGCTGGATGGTTTCGACCACCGGGTAAACCGCCGTTTCGCCGGTCGTGCCGCGGGCGACCATGACGGCTAATTCCTTACGGAACGCCACAAACTTTTCGGCGTAGAGTTTTTGGTCTTTGAAACGGTCAAAGGCTTTCTCCAAGTCTTCGCCGGAGCTGACGACCATGTTGCCGCGGCCGTCGTAGGCGCCGATCCGGGTTTTGACCAGCATTTTGCCGCCGAAAGCTTGGAGGGCTTGGTTGGCCGAAGCCTCATCGGTGATTTCGACGAAATCGGCCAGCGGAATGCCGGCCTCGGCCAGGAACTGCTTCTGGCGGAATTTATCTTGGATCATGGCGATGGTGTCCGGCGCCGGTTGGACCGGCTTGCCCAGCGCAGCGATTTCGCTCAGCAGTTTGGCGTCAACGTGTTCGATCTCGATAGTCATGATGTCGGTTCGGGCGGCCAGCCGGCTCAGGGCGGCCGCGTCGTGCAAACCGGCCTTGATCTGCGTGGCTCCGACCTGGGCGGCCGGGCAGTTGTCATGGGGGTCGACCACGATCACTTTGAACCCTAGCGGCAGCGCGGCTTCGGTCAGCATGCGGCCCAATTGGCCGCCGCCGACGATGCCGATCACCTTATGTTGCATGCTTTTATCATACCGTATGCTTGCGATTTTGGCTGTTGTAACGGATAATATAAGGTATCGATACGCAATCATTTTCTCGTACCAATTTTCAATTTCCCAATCAGACTGCGGTCTACCACGGCAAAGTCCGGGACATGTATACCATCGGTAATGACTGCCTGGTTTCGATTGCGACTGACCGGATTTCGGCGTTTGATGTTGTCTTGCCCCGGGCAATTCCCTATAAGGGCCAGGTTCTTAACCAATTAGCCGCACATTTTTTGGAGCAGACAGGGGATATTATCGAAAACTGGTTGCAGGCCGTGCCGGATCCGAACGCCAGCGTCGGCCGCAAGGCCGAACCGGTCAAGATCGAAATCGTAGTCCGCGGCTGCCTGGTCGGCCATGCCTGGCGCGAGTACGAGGCCGGCAAAAGACAGCTTTGCGGCGTTGATTTGCCTGAAGGCTTGCAGGAGTATGACGGCTTCGAATCACCTATCATTACGCCGACGACCAAGGCTGATGCCGGCCATGACGAGGATATTTCCGGCGCGGAGTGCGTCAAACTAGGCCTGGCAACGGCCGAAGAGTGGCAGCAATTGAGCGACTACGCCTTGAAGCTGTTTGCCCGCGGCCAGCAATTGGCCCGCGACCGCGGCCTGGTGCTGGCCGACACCAAGTACGAATTCGGCCGGCTGGACGGCAAGCTTATCCTGATTGACGAGGTTCATACGCCTGACTCCTCGCGCTATTTCTACGCTGACAGTTATGATGCCTACGTGGCCGGACACAAAGACGAAGCGCCGAAGCATTTGTCGAAGGAATTCGTCCGCGCCTGGCTGATGGAGCATGGCTTCAGCGGCCAAGACGGCCAGGCGGTACCCGAATTAACCGATGTTTTCGTATCGTCGGTATCGGAACGCTACATTGAGCTGTATGATAAGTTGACGGGTAAGGCTTTCGTTAAAGCCGATACTGCCGACATCCTAAGGCGCATCGAAACCAACGTCAAAAATTATTTGCAAAGGAGCCCTTCATGAAACCAATCAACTTGCCTGCCGTCTCCGAAGCCGCTAACTATAACGCGATTGACCCGCTGGACGGCCGCTATTACGATCCCGAAATCGCCAAATACCTATCCGAAGCCAGCCGTATCGCCTACCAGGCTTACGTCGAGGCGGCGCTGGCCCGCGGCCTGGCCGAATTCGGCATTTGCTCCGAGGAAATAGCCGGCCAGATCGAAGAAGCTGCCGCCAAAGTCACGGCCGAAGCCGTCGCCGAAGAAGAAAAAACCACCAAGCATGATGTCAAAGCCCTGGTCAACTGCATCAAGGCCGGCTTGCCGGAAACCGCCCAGCCCTATGTCCATTTCGGCGCTACGTCTTATGATATCGTCGCCACGGCTATGAGCTTGCAACTTAGGGCGGCCGTCAACGAAGTATTAATTCCCCGCCTGGTGGCCCTCGAGAAAACCTTGCTGCGCCTGACCAAAGATTACGCCGAAACCATCCAGATCGGCCGCACCCACGGCCAGCACGCCGTGCCGGTAACTTTCGGCTTCGCCATGGCCGAATATACCAGCCGTTTGGGTGCCAGCATCAGTTCTATCAAAGTGCTCAACGGCAAGCTCAAGGGCAAGTTTTCCGGGGCCGTCGGCGCTTATAACGCGCTCAGCCTGTTCGTTGACGACCCGCTGGAATTCGAGAAAACCGTTTTGGGCTACCTCGACATTGAACCGGCTCCCTACTCGACACAGATTATACCGGCCGAAAACTACGTCCGCCTGATTGACGAACTGGCCGTTACGGCCGGCATCATGGCCAACCTCGGCCATGACATGCGCCACCTGCAGCGTTCCGAAATCGCCGAAGTCCGCGAACAATTCGAAGCCGGCCAAACCGGCAGCTCGACCATGGCCCACAAACGCAACCCCTGGAATTTCGAAAACGTTATCGGCATGCACAAGCAGGTCCTGGCCCAAGTCGTCAACGCCAACCTCAACATCAGCAGCGAGCACCAGCGCGACCTGACCGACTCGGCTTCGGCCCGTTTCTACCCCGTCGTCATAGCCAGCGTGGCCTCAATGGCCGGCCGCCTTGACCGGGTTATGGGCAAGCTTGAAGTTGATGCCGACAACATGCAAAAGAACCTGTACATGAGCGGCGGCGCCATAGCGGCCGAACCGCTTTATTTGCTGCTCGAGAAATACGGCCACACCACGGCCCATGAAGCTTCCAAAGCTTTGGCCCACCAGGCGCTGGAAGCCGGCAAGCCGTTATACGAAGTCGCTTCGCAGGACGACGGTATTCGCGACTACTTCGCCAAGTTTACCGATGGCGAAAAGCAAATTCTGCAGGAACCCGAAAAGTACTACACCGGCCTGGCCGCCAAAAAAGCCCTGGCTGTTTACGACTACTGGCAAGATAAGCTGGCTAATTAAGCCGGGCCATAGCTTCGACATCGGGCTTGAGCAGACGCAAAATAGCCGTCGCCGACAAGCGCTCAAACTTCAAACGTTCTGCCCGGAAACGCATTACGGATAACTGCTCCCTGACAAAGTCTCTGGTATTCTCGCGTTCAACTTCTTCCGAAGGCGGTACTTCACCGATTGCCTCTAAGAGATCGCGTAGGTTAATAACCGGGATACCATCAATCGTCTCCGGCTTAGACTCTTCCTCTTGCCGGTCAAGCGCTGCCAAGCGAACTGTTAAGCCGGCGATTTGCTGATTGCGCAGCGACGCGACCGTGCCTTCCTTTTCGATTATATAAGCACCGACTTTGGCAATAGCCGGACCGGGTTCCAAGCCGCTTTCTAGTAAATTATGGTAGCCCCGGTCTACGCATTGCGCCAGATGGGACTGTAAAAGCGTGACCGCCAAGCCTTGCCGGGTAGCTTCGCTTCTTCCGCCTTGTTCCTGCTCCTGTTCGTAGATACCGGCTCGATAAGCCATTATGCTTTCGTGCACTCGGTGCAAGGGACTGTCTTCAGACACGTAGCCGCCACTATAGTTCCCCAGAGGATTATCGGCACCTGCCACGAACATGGTCTGGAGGGGGAATATGTCCGATAGCGGCTCTTCGCCGGCGCCGGCGACCAGCACTTCCGCGGCCGGAGTAAGCGCCTGGGGTATTAAGAGGGCATGCTCTTTAATCATGAAAGTATGCAATCACTTAAGGTTTATAAGCTGTCATTCCTCAGCGTGAGCCAATACCGACCGCTTCATTATCTGCTCGATAGCCCTAGCCGATAACCATTCGAAACGCAACCGCTCTAAACGCAGCTCGGCTTGCCTGATTTGCTGTCGCGGGCCGCTTGTCCCCTGTTGCTCCTCGGCCGGTTCCGAACGGCCGCTGAAGCTTTCAGCTTTGGCTTGGGCCGCGACCAAAGTGCCTACCTGGTCGGTGTAGCGGTCATAACTCATTTCATCCCGTTCGTCTATGTAGCCGGCTAAGATTGCGAAAGCTATGCGCGGATCATTGCCGGCGCTGCCTTTCAGCACGTTGAGGTAGCCCTTGTCAATACACAGAGCCAGGTGAATCTGGAGATTAACGACTGACAGCCCGCTTTCCGTTTCTTCGGTGGGGATATAGCCGTTTCGCCTCTCTTCGGCTTTGAGCCGGTTGCTGCGGGCAATCAGGGTGCCCATTAGCGGCTGCAAAGGGCTGTTCCCAGGCAGCGTTGGGCTAAGGTAATCTCCGAGTATACCCCGGCTTTTCTCGGGATAAGTCTCCGGGAAAATATCCGAGCCGAGGCTATCAGAGTGTGCCAGCAGGGCTTCACGGGGCGGAGTTTCGGAAGCGGGCAGCAGCGTGGAGAAACCGGCGGCATCAGGGTGGGACATAATACATATTATACACTTATATTATAGTTCTTGCAAACATTTGCTCTTTGCCGGGCCGTTAGTGCATGTAGAAGCCGCGGCCGGTTTTGTCCGGTACCATCGCGATAACGGCACCCGCATCGGCCAGTGTCTTGATTACCTGTTCGTCGCCGACCGACCCGCTGGAGGTCAGGACGGCCTTGATGCCGGCCTTGGCTAGGAGCTCTGGCCCGTCGGGGAATGGGAAAAAGCTGTCACTGTAGGCGGCGGCACCTGCCAATTTTTGCTTGTCTAGAATAACTTTTAGGACCAAGTTGCCGCCCTGTTCTTCCAGCTCCGGCAAGGCGTTGGTGGTGCGGGTCAGCGCCAACTGTCCGGCCCCGACTCGGTCTTGCTGGCCGACGCCGTTGCCGATAAGCCGGCCGTCTTTGACCAGGGTGATAGTGTTGCTGTTACTGGTGCAGCCGACGGCCCAGCCGAGTACCATGTCGCGTTTCTGCTGCTCAGTCGGCTGGCCGTGCAGCTGCATGTAATCGGCCGACAGGTCGATGACGAAATCATAATTCGGCTGTTCGAGAACGCCGCCGCGGACCGGCCGGCTACGGCGGCCGCCATCCAGCGACCCGGCGGACAGCTCGGCCAGCGCCGGGTTAACCACGACCCGCAGTTTGTTGCGGCTTAGCAGCTCCAAAGCCTCTTTGCTAACGCCTGAACCGACTACCCCGTCCAATAAACGCGGCTTGTCGCCGTCCATGGCATAGTGCATCAGCGCTTCGGCGACATCTTCGTCAATTTCGCCATTAATCATAACTACGCCGCCGAAAATCGCTCGGGTGTCGCCCGTCAGCATTTTTTGGATAGCCTCGACCCTCGTCTCGCCGACGGCCGCGCCGCAGGCGTTGCCATGTTTAACGCCGACGGCTATGGCTGGCACATCGTCGAAATTCTTATCAAAACCGGCAGCTATATGGGTGACGGTCTGGAGCAGCCGGTCGATGTCGGTGATGTTGATGAAGCTGCGTTCCATGCCCTGGACATGCTCGAATTTGTCCAGGCCCAGCGGGTCGGCCGCAATGCGGTTGTCGGCGTAGAAGCCGGCTTCGGCTTGCTGCGGGTTTTCGCCGTATTTGGTCGGACTGGCTAAACGGGCGGCGAAGCCGCTGATGTCCGTACCGCCGAGGTACTTGGCCGAAGCCAGGACATAGCGGGCGACCTCGTACTCCGCCCGGGCGGCCAGATCGTGGACGAATTGCGCCTCGTCCGGTTTGCCGGCCTTGAGCCATTCCAGCACGGGCTGCCGCTGCGAAGCATGCGACAGGACCACCCGCCGGCCCTTGGCCGCCAGGCGCAGCATGGTCGGACCGCCCATGTCGGTTTGCTCGATAACGTCCTGCTCGGTCGCGCCGGGCTTAGCGATGATTTCTTCGAGCGGGTACATATCGACGCAAACCAGGTCGATAACCGGCAGCTTCAGTTCGGCCATTTCGGCTAGGTCGGCGTCACTGGATTTATTAGCCAGCAGTCCGGCCGAAATTTCCCGCGACAAGGTCACGACCCGGTGGCCCAGAATCGCGCCGCCGCCGACCAGCCCGGCGATGTCAGTAACTTTAATGCCGGCCGCCTCGATAGCCTTGGCCGTACCGCCGGAAGCATAAACCTGCCAGCCCAGCTCGGCCAGCCCGCGGGCGAACTCATCGATACCCGACTTGTCATAAACCGAAATCAACGCCACGCCGGCCGCTTCGCCCATCATGCCTCCTTGTCAGCTAATCAATACAGACAGTATCTTATAATTCGTTACACAGGACAAGCCGCATGCTGCCGAAACGCCCGGTTGTCTAGCCCAAGGCTTTTGACAGGCGGTCAAACCTAGCCCCTCGGTCATAATGAAACCCTCGGCTTGCATAGTTATCCACATAAGCTATTTGACACAAAAACTATTTGGGTGGATGATGAAAATGTCAATTAAGGAGGGTGTCTCTATGAGCACAGCAAGCGTAACCAAAGAAAACTGGTGGGCTCTGGTTCTAGGGGGTGTGGCAACTATTATCTTCGGTGTGGCAGCGGTCTTTTGGCCGGGGCTGACACTGCTAGTGCTGCTCTATCTGTTCAGTGCCTACGCGCTGGTCAGCGGAGTGGTTAACGTGACGGCCGGTCTTGGCACGCTGGGCCGCGTCGATTCGTGGTTCCTGCCGGTCGCGCTGGGCGCGTTCGAACTGGGTGTCGGGGTGTACCTGCTCCGCCACACGGCCGTGAAGTTCAGTACCTTCATCGTACTGATCGGTTTCGTATTGATTGCCCGGGGCGTCATTGAAGCCGTCGGGGCTTACTTTAACGCCGGTCTGGCCGCCCGGGCCCGGGCCTTAAGCTATCTGAGCGGCCTCGGCGCGCTGGTAGCCGGTATCGCCATCCTGTTCGCCAAGCAGGCTCAAGGCGTGTCCTTCGTTTGGATCCTGGGTCTGTACGCGATTATCGTCGGTACGATCCAGATTACCGAGTTGTCCAGCGGCAGCAAATAAACAATTCAGATAAATAATAAGGCGCAGGCAGTCGGATTAGGCTGCCTGCGTTTGCATGTCAAAGCGGCTGTTTAGCTCATAGGGCTGTTCCAGTTCGGCCACCCCGACCCGGCTAAGGTCGATAACCACACCGAAACCTATCTTGCGATGCTCAAGGTCCGCTTCAAACTGCCCTGACCGTTCCAGCAGCGCGATTGCCTCGTCGGCCGATATGGGCAGTTCGGCTTCGTGGCCGTCGATCGGGTCGGCATTCGTAAAACTCAGGCTATCTTCGCCGAATACCCGGCGCAGCGCCATGACGGTGTACTGGGAGTTGGCCTGGCCGCTGAGGCTTTCGATCTGGTTTTGCTTGGCTACGTAGCCCAGAGCGCTGATCAACCGCTTGCCGATGCCGCCTTCGCGGATGGACGGGTCAACCCTTAGGCCTAAAAATACCATTTCCCGCGTATTGCCGTCGGCATCATCCCGGCCCATGGCGGCGTTGAAAGTGCAGCCATATGGCAGCTTAAGCCCCAAACGGACCTTGCCTATCGAGGTATCGTCTGACCATGAAGCTTCTACCGGACAATTCTGAAGATCGTTCAGTATAAAGCGGCGCTCGGCTTCCCGGCGTTTGGCCAAACTGTTCATAAATAAACATTAACATAAAATAATCACTTTGACAAGTAGTAGCTCAGGCATGTCCCCCCAAAGCACAAGTAGACCTTTCAGGTGGGTAGATAGAGATCACAGTTATTTCTAAATATTATGAGATAATAGGGGGATGGAGCCGAGACGACCTATAGGTAATTATGCTTTCATAGATTCTCAGAATCTATATATGAGTCTTGAGGAGTGCGGATGGCGGCTAGACTGGCGAAAGTTCAGAACGTATCTTAGAGAAAAGTATGCAGTGACTGATGCTTACGTATTCATAGGTTATATTTCAGCTCAAGAACCATTATATAAATTCTTACAAGAAGCTGGATTTACACTTATTTTTAAGGAGACCCAGAAGAGAGTTGATGGTTCATCTAAAGGTAATGTTGATGCCGAATTAGTTCTGAACGCTATGATAGAATACCCGAATTATGATAAAGCGGTAATCATAACTGGTGATGGGGACTTCGCTTGCCTTATCACTTATTTAAAGAAACAAGATAAGTTACAAATGCTTCTTGTTCCCAATGAAGCTAAATATTCTGCACTACTCAAAAAGGCAGCAGCCAGCCAGTTGGCTTCAATTAGCAGTCTTCAAAAGAGGCTAGAATACATCCCTAAATGAAAAGCACCCCTTAAGGACGGAACCTTAAGGGGGTCTTTTCGTGGTAATTACATCTCTAATTATACACATCACAAAGAAATAAGTCAATAGTTTTGTCAAGTTTAAGCATAAAAGATGTGAATGATCACAGATTCTTTGTAACTTCACTTTAGGCCTCATAGCCTCCTCTTAATAACTATTTAATAATCCCCCAAAGAGCCGTATCACAGGGGTTTGTGATATAATCGCTTTGTTCTAGTTTTGGCGGTTTTTTTATTTACATTCGAAATGGGCAACCTATTTCGAACACAGTGAATGTAAATTTACTGCTGGAACTAGAACAACCTAGAAATGGGTTGTCCTTTTTATTTAAGGGAGGTTTTATGAAGAAGGTCCTAATCCTAGCGGCAGTAATTATCATCGGTTTGACAGGCGGAGTGATGGCTCTTACGTCTTCAAAGCCTAAACCAAAGGCTCAGAACCTCATTACTGTAAGCAAACCGATACAAGCTAAAGCGCCCGTCAGCCAACCTACGGTTACTGCTACGCCTGGCGCTCAAGTCGCTACCGCTTCTACTGCGCCCGATCCTGCTTGCCTTAGTCAAAAAGCTTCACAGTTAGTCTCTATCCAAACCCAAGAAACCCAAGTTCAGGCGCAAATAGACCAGATCACTGCAAGAATACGGGGCGAAATAGTCGGAGAAGCTGTAACACCGGCAGTTATGGCAATTGAAATCACAGATCAAACAGCTTCTCTTCAAAGCCAGTTAACCGCTCTAAAAGCTCAGTACGCTTCTGTTCAAGCAAAGGTTTGTTAGTGAAGATAAAAGTAGAAGAGGCGTTAGCCGTCATACTCCTTGTGCTCCTATGCTCCATAGGTTCTTACTATTTCGGCCATCACATAGGCTTCTCTACAGGCTATACGACAGGTGAAGATAGAGGCTCTGCACTACAAGTAGCGCACGACAAACCTGTTCTTGCGTCAGCTTACAGCGCTAATACGAAGCTTACAGATCAATATAACCAGCTATCGGATAACTACAATAACCTAAGAAACTCAGTTCTTAAATATATAAGCGTGGCTCAGTACCAGGCTAGTAGGCCAATTAGTTGTACCAGCAATACCTTACCCAATACGACTTTTACTAATTGTTTTTAATTTCTTTAGGCTATAGTAGTTTCATGACTAAAACTAAATTTGATAAAGCTTTGGATAAGGTATTCGGGCCTAAACGGAAGAAGTAGTTACTGTTTGTCTTTAATTTCTTGGAGAAGTTGTGTTTGCTTATTGGTTTGGTCTACTTGGCTCGACACGAAAGCAGCGAAAGCGATAATAACTCCAGCTAGGGTTATAAGAGCAATAATAAAACCTAATGTAGTTATTGCTTGAATTGTCGAGATTTGAGAATCCTGTCTTTCTATTCTCTTTATGGCATCCTCTGCTTGGTTTTGAGTTTGTTTTATTTGAGTTGCAAGAGCAGATAGGACTTGTTGACTCTCAGAATCAATACTATTTTCATCGGCTGCTTGAAATATGTTATCGTCACTCATACTTTTCTAACTAAAAAATAAAACTTGTTATCATCCTGAAGACGCTTACCATTATCATAAAAACGCAGGTAGTAACGGCCAGGTTTTTTAAATTCAACTAGCATAAACCTCGCAGCAAAATCTGCATCTCCCTCAGTAAATTCACCTATAAGCTTAGAAGTCGCAAATACGGTTTTGTCCGGAGCAATTATCCTAACTTCAGCTTGTGACTTGCCAGCAGTAACATTATTAATACTGCCCACCACAAAAAAAGACTGAAATGTACTTGTTTGATTTTCAAATATGCTAACAGCATTAAAGATGTCTATATACGACCATTTACCGGTTGCGGCATCACGAATGGCATTCTCGGTAGGTATCAGATATCTTATGGTAGTTTGAGCGGACATAGGTACTTTATGAAACACCTCTCTGGTTAGTGTATCAATTGTACCGATATTTTTCTAAAACTGCACGACTTATCCATTCAAATGGATAAGTTTAGGGCTACTTGTGCTTTGGGGGGAAGGGCCGTAGCTCATAAGGCTGCACTGGGCTTTATGTTTTAAAATTTCCGGGCGCCGCAAAACCTGACCAGCTGGCGTAATTCTTGCTTGGCCCCCCGGTCAAGGTCCAGCCGGTCGATGTGCCGAAAGGCGGTTTGCTCCAGCTTCGAGACGTCCTGTTTGAGGCGGTCCTGTAGCCGGCCGCGGCGCATGGCTTGCTGGACGTAGCTTATATCATCGGCACCGGCAGCCGGGTTGCCGAAGACGGCCAAGAGCCGGCGCCGTTCGGCGGCACCGGCGGCTTGCCAGAGGTAGTAATAGAGCAGCGTCTTTTTGCCTTCGCGGATGTCCGAGCCGACCGGCTTGCCGATGTCTCCCGCCAAGCCCAAACTGCCGAGCTCATCATCCCTTATCTGGAAAAGCGTGCCGGCCGCCATACCGATGTCGTGCAGCCGCCGGCGCGTAGCCGCCGGTTGTCCGGCTAGGATGGCGCCGGCTTCCAGGGGCAGGGCTAGCGAATAAGTGGCCGTTTTGGCGCGCATGACGGCGTAAATGTCGCGCTTGGGCGGCGGCACCGGCAAGGACCCCAAATAGATGTCTTGCATCTGGCCGGCACAGACGGTAGTCAGCTCGCGTATGAAGAGCCGGCTTAATTGCAGGCTGCCCGTGGTTTGGGATTTCGCCGACGCCAGCAGTTCGAACCCCAGAAACAGTACCATATCGCCGGCGCACAATGCCAGCCCTTCGCCGAGCCGCGCGGGGTCGGCCAGGCCCTGGCGGGCTGCCAGCTTGCCGTACTGGGCGTGGATCGAGGGCCGGCCGCGCCGGAGTTCGTCTTGGTCGATAATATCGTCATGGATTAATAGTCCGGCGTGGACCAGCTCGATGGCGGCCGCGGCATTGAGGACGGCCGGCGGCAGCTCCTGGCCCGGCTGGTTGCCGCTGCAGATCGTATAACTGTAGCAAATCAGGCTGCCGCGCAGCAGCTTGCCGGCAACGGCGAAATCCCGCAACCGGTCGATGAAGTCCGCGCTCCAGGCTAGGCCGCCGCCCGACAGCTTGCGGTGGCGGGCGATAAAAGCTTCCAGTTCGGCCAGCACCGCCGGCCGGTAAGCTGTGACAGGGTCGATATTTTTCATACTTTGGCCGCCTTGCCGTGCCGGCCGTAGTGCTTGATGAAGCGGCTGGCTTGGGTCTGGGCTGCCAGGGTGTCGGCAACCGAGCTGTCGATTCTATCAAGCAAGCCCGTGATTGCGTTATTGGCTTTCAGCTCCGGCCAGCCCTGCAGTTTGTGCCGGCCAAGAGCGGTTTGCTGCCGGATCGTCCGGCAAATCCGCGGCAACGTAGAGTGCCAGAATTGCCGCTGCAGCTGCGGCAGCAGTTGGGGCCGGCTATAATTTCCGGGGCCGATGCCCGCGTCACCGAAGATAGCGGCTACCACATAAGTGAGGTGGCCGTTACGCAGGTCCTCTTGCCAGTCGTGGGCGTCATCATTGAGCTGCCTGGCTATTAAGTAATGGCTAAAAGCCTGCCGCACGCTGTCAAAAAGCGGTTCGTCGGGGCCGACTCCCCTGGCCCGCAGAACGGCTAGCGGCGTCAGGCCGTGGCCTAGCGAACGTTCCGCCAGCTTGGACAGGTCGCCGTAATCCGGCAGGTCGTCAACCGCCAACTGCTGTCCGCGGATAACGCAGCGGCAGTGTTTTAATTCCCAGGCGTTGGCACTGTCGATAGTGTCAAATGTCCGCCTTACCAGGTCTTGGAAGCCGCTGTCGGCCGGCAACGCGCCGCCGAACCCGGCAATCGAATAACGCAAGGCCAAGGTGGCTGCTGGCAATAAACCCGGCCGGCCTTCTTCGTCAAGGAAGTCGTCAAAAATCGTGTAGGCCGCCCAGCCGTAAAGGTTGGCTAAGCCGAGTTGACGCAACAGCGGCTGGCACGCCCGCCCTAAAGGTTTGGCCAGCGACTGGTTGAAGGCCTGCGGCAAGTCGACTATTTCGGCGCCTATGGGACTGCGGGCCAGCTTGTCAAGGAAACCGACTGTCACGGTTCGCAATTCCGGCTCCAGCCCGTTACAGGCCCGCCTGGCGGCCGCCAACACTTGCGGCCGGTTGCTGGTATAGCCCGGGCCGGCTTGCCGCTCGGGCCGGATCGGTTCCGTCCGCAAGGCCTGCTGGCGGTACAGCTCCAACGCCTCTATTGCCAGTGCTGTCGTCAAGCTCTCGCAGCCATTGTAGTAAGTTATGCCGTCGCGGGCCGGATCCAGGCAGAAAGCTTCGGCCGGCCACGAGCCGTCGGCCGCTTGGGCGGCCAGCAAGCGTCCGGCCAGCGGGCCGGCATCCTTAGCGCCCAGCCGCAGCAAGGAAGTCGCCGACAAGGCGTTTTTAAGGGGCGTCAAGTTGTTATCCTGGTCACGTGTTTGCCGTATGGCTGACAGTAGCTTGCCAGCCAACGGCCCCTTATACGACCGGGAAAGGTAATAAAAAAGCGGATAAGCCGAGGCGTAATAAGGCGAGGCTAGCTGGCCCTGGCTTATGGCCTTTTCGATGAGGCCGGTAATGCTGTCCAGCGGCTGGCTGACAAGCAATAAAAGGTAGCCGATATTGGCGTTAACCGCCAGGTCGACGTCCTGCCAGGCTGCCGCGCTGCCGGCCGTCAGCCAGGTTTTGTAAGGGCCGCCGACCCGCGTTTCAGCTGCCAGCAGCAATTTTACGAACGCCGCCAGGGCTTCGGCTCCTACCAGCCCTGGTTGGTAGAGCGTCAAGCCGATTAGGGCGCAGCTGGTATCGTCCAGGTCGTCGGGATAAGGTTGTTCGGCGCGTTCGGCCGATGCCTTGCTCCAATAGTTAAACGACCAATGCGGGCCGGCCTGGGCTTTGACAAAAGCCGCCAGGCGCCGTTTCAGCCGCCGGACTGCCGGCGTATCCGAACCGGCCAGGCCCGCCAGTATAAGGCTGGGCACGAAAGTAGTCTGATAGGTGAAAACTTTTTCGAAGCGGCCGGCCGAGGGGCTGGAGAAGCTGTCGAAGCCGCCATCCGGGCGCTGGGCCGCCGCCAGGTAGGCCGCCGCCTTGTCGATGGCGATGGTCAAGTCCCCGTCGGAGCGTAGATTATTTGGCATGGCGTTTGAAGGGCATGGTTATAACGAAGGTCGTGCCTGCCTTGGAGCTGTTTAGGTTGATAGTGCCGCCGAAGTCCTTTTCGGCTACTTGCTTGACGATAAACAGGCCGATACCCATGCCTTTATCCTTGGTGCTGTAAAAGGGTTCAAAAACCTTAGCCTGGTCGGCCCGGCGGATACCCTTGCCGCGGTCGCTGACCGTAATTCGCAAATCGCCCCCTGTCTTGTCAACCGCTACCGTCACTGCCGCCGGGCTTTCGGACGTCGGCCTAGCGCCCTGGTAGGACTCTATGGCATTGGACAGAAGGTTGATTATGATTTGCCGGAAGCGCGTCAAGTCGCCCCGGTACATAATCGGGCGCCGCGCCGGCGGGCTATCCAGACTGACGCCGACTTCTGCCCGGTTGCTCTGGTAGCTCAGGATCTTGATAATCTCGGCGATTTCTTCTCTGACGTTGAAGCGTTCGACCTCGCTTTGGCCTTGGATTTGCCGGCGCACGCGCCGCACGACTTCGTCAATGTAGCTGATATTGTCCTGAATCCGGGTGGCAATGTCGGAGTGGGGGTCTTTGCTCAAGCCTCTGATGTCGATGCTGACGCTAGCCAGGTGGTTGGCCATATCGTGGAATAAAGCCGTGCTGAGGTGGCCGAGCTCGGCGAAGCGGTAAAATTCCTGTATCTGCTCCATCTGGGCGGCCTGCAGCTGGCGGGTCCTTTGTTCGACTTTTATTTCCAGCAAGTCACGCTGCCGCTTGAGCGCTCGCTCCGAATTTTTGGCGCGCTTGAGCGCCATTTCCATTTGTCGGTTGAACAGCCAGGAAACCAGTGCCAGAATGGCGTAAATAGTCGTGAAACTGACGACGTCGGTCGGCCGCGACGGCCGGTATATCCAAGCCAGGTCGGGTGTCCAAAAATGGTGGGCTTTGCCGTACACCAGCACGGTTAGAACCAGCCCGGTCAGCAGCGCGGCGTAGAGCGAGAAACGGGCGCCTAACAGGATGCCGGCCATAACGATAACCACGCTGAACAGCAAAATCCCGACCGGGTTAATAATATCCCAACGGTAAACGACCGATACCGCGGCTGCGAAAAAGATTCCTACCAGGACGACCGAGGGCACGAGGAGCTGCTGGCGGACCCTTGATAAGGCCAGCAGCAAAGCTATGAAGCCGAAGAGGCAAACCACGACGGCCAGCCTCAAGGCCAGGTAGGCCGCGTGAATCATGAAAAAACTGGCCAGGGTATTGATAAAAGCCGCCAGCGCCAAGCCGAGCGACCCGGCCAGCAGCCAGTTGAGCACCGCTTCCTGGTTCTGGACGTTTGGGTCGGTGGCCCGAGGCGCGATAAATATGTTGTATAGGCGGTGAAT
This sequence comes from uncultured Candidatus Saccharibacteria bacterium, assembly GCA_963716945.1. Lineage (GTDB taxonomy): Bacteria > Patescibacteriota > Saccharimonadia > Saccharimonadales > UBA4665 > DASRLG01. The sequence goes on from OY970322.1 coordinate 602,804, forward strand.
GTTCAAAGCGTCCCTCAAAAATTTAGGCCGGACATGCCGCTTAACGCTCATGTCCGGCCGCTGCGCGTTTACCGGACGGCGTTTATTCGCTGACGTCGGCCCATGGTACGGCCACGGCTTGCTGCATCAGAGCGGCCTCAATGGCGGCGTCATCGCGCATGCTGGCGTCGGTCAGTATGCTGGTAATGACATCTTTCATCGGCTTCTCCTTTCCCTTACGATTAGCGGCCGGCTATGCCCGTTCCTTAATAGTATAGCCCACCCCGTAAGCAGTATGGATAAGATGCCGCTTAAACGGCCGGTCGATTTTGTCGCGCAAGCATTTGATATGAACGTCAATCGTGTTGTTCCAGGATTCGCTGCTGGCCTCCCAGACGTTGTCCATAATCATGGCCCTGGTTACGACCCGGCCCCGGTTGCGCAGCAGGTATTCCAGAACGTCGAATTCCTTGCGCCTGAGAGCGATCTTCTTACCGTCGCGTTCGACGTCGCGTTTCAGCGGGTCGAGGACCAGGCCGTCGGCTTTCAGCAAATAGGATTCCCTTGATTCCAGGTGGCCGCGCCTTAACAGGGCCAGCAGCCGGGCCCGGAATTCATTGATGTCGAAGGGCTTGGTCACGTAATCGTCGGCGCCGGCTTGGAACAGGCTGACCTTGGTATCAGGTTCGATAATGGCACTCAGTACCAGTATCGGCGCCGATACTCCGGCTTTGCGCACCTGCCGGCAAACTTCGTGGCCGCTCATGTCGGGCAAGTTAAGGTCGAGGACGATGACGTCGTATTTGTCGCCTTTCGCCAGCTTGGCGCCCTCATAGCCGCTGGTAGCTTCCGTTATTTGCCAGCTGTCGCCCAGGTAATCCTTGATGCTCTTTATTAAGGCCAGGTTGTCGTCAATCAGTAAGAGTTTCATGTCATCAGTCACTTCCTACCCGTTATTTAACAGCCCAATTATTAAATCCTTATTAAAAAGTTATACACAGATTTAATAATTAAACAAATCAGCCGGCTTTAGTCCAAGCTCAGCGTCGTGACGTTAAAACGCTGGCTGATTTCGTTACGCAAACGCAATAAATCCGGAATCGTAATCTGCCCATTGGTAGTCCTGATGAGCTGTTTGCGGTTCAAGCGGCTCAATTCCCGGCTGGCCGTCTCCCGGGTCATGTTGGTCGAGCGGGCTATGTAGTCGTTGGTTACGCGCATGGCGATGGTGGCGCTGTTGCCTTGGCAGCGGCCGAAGCGCGAAGCCAGGAAAAGCAGCCGGAAAACGACCTTCTCGCGGGCGCTGCGGTATTGCAGATTATCGATCTCGCTGGTCAGCGCGAAGAAGTGGCCGGCCAGGACCTGCAGCGTGGCTTGCATAATGGCCGCGTCGGCCTGGATAGCCCCGATGAACTGCTCGCGCGGAACCCGCCTGAGCTCGGTCGTGTCCAGCGCCGCGAAACCGACGTCGCGGGTAATGCCGCTGACGGCCCAAGCGACGGGAAAGATTTCGCCAGGGTTGAGCGTCATCAGGATATTAGGCTCTCCGTCCTTGCATAACGAATAGACCTTCACCGAGCCCGAGACTATGTAATAAACGCCGGAAGGCATATCGCCGGCCCGGACGATGATGTCATCCCGCTGGTACAGGAGGCGGCGGCTTTGTTCGAACGGCTTTGCCAGGTTTGGCTGATCGGTAATCATAAATCAAGCTTTCTGAGCTGATTCTAGAACCCTTTTATTAAATAGTTATTAAATCAATTAAAACGATAACCAAAATCATGCCTGCTCAAAGCCGTAATCATTCCGCCAGTTGAGCTATTCGCCCAAACGCGTCTAATGGCTAAGCCGCCTTTGCAATTATAATAAGTAATGGAGAGCGGTATTATCGGCTGAGAGCCGCGGCTTGAGCCGGCGCCGGCGCCGTGCTGCCGGGCATGGTTGAGACTACGCACAGGGTGCTATAGCGGCCTACCAGCTGGACGCCAAGGCTGGCCTGCACGGTTTGCATCAATTCGCCGTCTTGGGCCGGTGAGCTCGCCGATCCGCCGTCCACCTCGAAATCTTCGCCGTTGCCGATGCTGCCAAGGACGACACCCAGCACGCCGCCGGCCGGCGTTTCGACGGCGCCGCCGACCGAAGCTTCGCTGCAGGCGTCCAGACTGTTTGACGGCGGATTGATGCCTACGATTTCCACGTCGCCGTCAATGCCCAGGCCGTCGGCGGCCGACATCGAGTAAGTGCCGATGAACCGGCCAAGCTCGCTGACCGGTTTGCCGCCGGGCGCGGCCAAGCCGCTGAGCGCTACCAGTTCGCCGGGTATTGGTTGTTTGTATGGCTGAGGGGCGCTAACCGGTATGGACGGTATGTTTTTGAGCGGGCGCTGCCTGGTGTCCCTGGTTTGTTCGTCAGCCGATCCGGCAGTCCGCACGCTCAAGGCGGCCGTGCCGCTGGCAGTGTCGAGCGTCATGCCGTCGACGACGGCAATCGGCGACGCGTCGCGGGCCTTGGAGGGCGACCCCGGGTCGACAATAGCGTCTTCGACGGAAAGGCCGTTGCCAAGGCTATCGGCCGGATCGGCGCCGCCGCTTTTGTTCAAACTGGTAAACAAGTTTGCCGGCGTGTCGGCCGGATTAACGCAGCTGCCGGCTGTCAGGATGCCGGAACCGCCGCCGGCCGAAACCTTGTCGCCGGTGCATTCTTCGAACCACTCAAGTGACGGCGTGCCGTCGACGACGGTGCGTTCGGTAATCGTGACCGTAGCTTGTGATAGGATGCCGGATTCATGCCTGCTGATATGAGACCGGAAGCCTGGCAGCTGGCCGACATTTTCGAGCGGGGCGGTCGCTTGGGGCCCTTCGGCACCGCCGGGCGGGTTGGCGGCGGAGGCCGTTTCGGCCAGTACGCCGCCCAGGACACTGGCGCCAATCGTTATGCCGGTCACCAGGGGTGTCGCCCAGGCCTTAGCCTGCTCGTACGCACTCGCAACCATATCGGGGGCTTTCATATCGTAACTATTATGAACGCCAAAATTATTTTGTCAACGGGGTGCCGGCATAAGCGTTTAGGTCAGGACCGGAGTTCGGGCAAAGCGTAAAAAGTTTGACATGCCCCGGAACCTGGTCTAGTGTTATATACTATACTTAATATATCAATACAGAGCTCAGGGGGCAAAAAATGGCTTCAGCTTCAAAAGAACTGTCGGGCGGATCGGGCTTAGGGCCTTCGGCTGAAGCCGGAACTGAAAACGGCCATGGAGTTGGCGAGCGGCCATCGCTTGGTGAAGTCTCCAGCATGGCCGTGCATGTCGCCGTACACGACGAGCTGCCTTTCGGGCGGCCTGAAATACAGGTTCCCGGCCGGCAGATTGAGCCGCCTAAGGACCCCTCGGCCGTGACCATCAAGTTCATCCCCGAACCCCCGCGCCACCACCGCTGGAACGGCTGACCGGCGGCCGTTCAAGATACGCAGTCAGCAACAGTGATAAATCGTACAGCATAGGATGCAGTAAGCTGCTAAAGTACAAGTAATACAAAGAGCATAAACTTGACAAGTATATAAAGCTAATTGTATAAATGTAGTAGTTATGTCTGAAGTACACCGCAGCAGTGCGATAAGGGACTATCTCGAGAGCGACCCCACGGTGTCGATAGATACGCCGCTGGAAGTGGAGTTGGAGCTTGAGGGCGTCAGTAATTTTCTGCGCGAATTCGGGGCTTTAGGCCTGGAAGACCGCCTGGAGATTGACGACGAGCTAGTGTTGGAAACTGATGGCTTGGACAAGGCTCCGGCTATGCTGCTTGAAATGACGGTGCCAGAAGACGTCCAGAATTTGCTGGAGGGCTTTGAGAAGCTATTTGTAGACCTCGACCCGCCGGACGAACCGGACGGTGCTCTTGTGCTGGTCGGTCCCGGGGACGACTTGGATGGCGGCCGGGGCGGCAGCGGCGGCTCGGGCCGCGTCCCCAGCTTGGTCTAGTTATTTATAAAATATCAGCGATGCCGCCGGGCCTGTATGATGTCATACAGCGCATGGCCTAACCCGGCGATGCCGAAAACGGTGATGCCTATTAGTCCGGAAGTTTCATCGCCGCCGGTGGCGACGCCGACTATAGCCCCTAAAACGGCCGTGGCCGGCGTTTCTAAAGCTACCCGGCCGAAGTCGCGCAAGGTACTTGGTTCTCGAGGCGCGGCGGGCTGTTCTTCCTGGTGTCCGTCTTCAAACATAATCTACACGGTAACATAAAAAAGACCTTGTAGCAAATACAGGTTCTAGATGTGCGTAACGGTCAGACCAGACTGCTGTCCTTGGCATTGATCGGCGTGCCCAGCTCCGTCCGCGAATCATGGTCCAGGAGCTGCTCGATTTCGTCGTAGATAGATTGCGAGAGGATCCTGATCAGCGAAACGTTAGCCTTGTTCAGCTCCTCCGAAAAGTCGATAAAGCCCAAGATATTCTCGGCGACCTGCAGTTCGCTGCGCAGGTTCAGGATCCGTTCGCGCAAGCTATAAGACATAGCATATTCGTATAGTATGAGGGTCTGTTCGAGCTCGGCCCGTGACAGCTCCAGCCGCTCCAGGTATTTAGGCAGGCCGGCGGCGTCGAGCGGCGTATCTTTGCTGGTCAGGCGGTGGCTTTCGAGGTAGTCGTCGACTTCGTTGCCGGCGCTGTCCAGGTACTGCCGGGCTTCTTCGCGGTTACTTATATTACCCCGTCGGGAACTTTTTCGTTCCAGGCCGAAGAGCCGGGCCATGCGCCATTTTATCCGGAAACAGGTGGCCTTGATCTCGTCTTCGGCCAGGCCGGCGGCATTGCGGGTTTTGCTGCTCTCTTCGCGTACGCCCAGGTAGTCGATAATCAGGGCCGTGAAGACGACGGTCGTGGCCGAAGCCGCCAGATCGATAAATAACGCCCCCCACAGTGTGGCGAAACCGGTAATGTGCGCTATGCCCAGCGACACGCCGAAGGTTATGAAACCGATGACGAAGATTCCCGCCCGCTGCAAAGTCACGAAATCTTTAAACCGCATAAATTATCCCCATTCAGTCTCCTATTATCCGGCTTCGGCGCCGCTAAAGCAAAATCAAAGGGCTAAAGCTTAGCCGGCCAGCGGCTGTTCGGCCTGCTTGGCGCGCTCGCGGCGGATGCCGTCCAGGGCTACGGGCAGGTAGAGCCGTTCTTCGGTGAGCCGAGGCGAAGCGGCGGCCTTGCGTACACTCCAATCAAGGCCGGCGAGCTTGGCTTGGTCGGCCTTTGAAAAAGGAATGTCGAAGCGTTCGCGCACCGTTTCCGGCAAGCCGCCGATGGCAAATAGCCTGGCGCCGCCGGCAACGGCCTTACGGCCGTATTTCCATATCCTGGGGTCGACCTTGAAAGCCTTGACAAAGCTCTCGATATCGCCCTCTTGGAACAGGCCGATAAGATATTCGGCCGCCGGGGTCATCTCCAATTCTTCTTCGCAGATGCGCTGGTATTTGGTTTCAAAGTCTTCGAGAGTTTTCGGTACCGGCCGGGCGGTCATACCGTAGCGCGTGATGAACCAGGTCATCGACTCGCGGTTAAGCTGGCGTCTTTGATCTCTGTTAAAGGGCTGCGCGCTAAACCTGGTGTTGCCTTCTACGGTTGCCTCTTCGAATGTGGCATGGGCCCACCAGAACGTTTCGGGATGAAGGGCATGAAACGGCCGGCCCTTGCTGTCACGGCCGCCCATATGTTTGTGGATATCGCGTATCTCTAGGCCGGTTTGTTCGGCCTCGGGGCCGTAAACGCCCTCAAGTATCCGGTCGGCGGAGACGGCCAAACGCTTGCCGGGGTCATTACGGACTTCGGAATATTGTTCTACGCCGGCCCCGAGGCCGGGCAGCATGTTCTGGAGGATACCGGCCGACGCGGCTGTCAGCAAGTTATAGCGCAGACCGAGGTTTTCCCATAATAGCGAACCGGGTCCTATAGGGAGTCCTTCGCCGGCTTCGGCCGTTTGCGGAGCCGAGTCGATGCCTGTTGTCATTAAATTTATTTTACCTGATTACAGGGGTAATGTCAAACAACTTAGACTAATAGCTGCCTAGTTCCTGCTCCAACTTAGCCCGCAAACGCAGCTCGGCGCTACTGTAACGGTCGTCGTCCATGTAGGCTTCGCCGATACTGGAGCCGGGTTGGCTCGTTTCGGCGGCTCGCATGCTTCTGTTGGCCTTGCGGCGGCCCCGTAGTTTGTTTGCGCCCTCACCTATCGTCAGGCTGCCGGCGGCGATCCACCACAATTTGGTATCGGCCAGGCCATGCTGGATGCCGTGGGCCAGCGCCGGGTCGCTATGGTCAAGCTTGATGACGGCCTCGGCGACGCTGCCGGTTACCAGGGCGGTTATGGCGCCGCTGTCGACGGCTGATTTGGCCACCAGCCGGCGAATAGCCGGCTTGGGTACGCCCTTGACGTGCGCCATACCGACGTAAGGTGCTACGCCTATGGCGATCGTTTTCACGCCGCGCCGGCCGTGGGCCGAGAGCGTGCTGCCGATATGGGCCGCAACTGAACGCCGCCGCACGTTATCGGTCTCGGCTGCCGTGGTTTCCAAAACGGGCGGCGAGTTCGAGGAGAATAAGCCGGCCACTGCCGCAATTTTTGCTTTGACCGCAGCAACGCCGGTCGGATAACGGCTGATGCCTTCGTTGAGGGTTTGACCCGACGTGAAGCACCAGGCACCGACCATGGCCCCGGTGGCAGCTGCGACTTCGACGGCGCTGTGGGTATGCTGAATGATTTCAGCGGTCACTTTGGGCACCATGACCGTGGGCAGGCGCGATAGGCCAACGGCTATGACGCCGGCTGACGCGGTCGTCACGGCGGCATCGCCGGCCGGGTGGCCGTCTTTGCCGAAGTCGGCTTTTACGATTCTATAAAGGCTTCGGACCGGGCTGAAGCCTTTGCTAAGTACGGCGGTCACGGCACCGCGCGAAGCGGCCTTATCTTCATCCGGCAAGGCGTTTCCGGCAGGCTGAATAAGCTCTGCTGAGGCTTCAAAAGAAACAAGAGCTTCCGTAGGGGGTAAATGGCCGTTTCCCCGGACATCGCGCGAATCCATAGGCTATTATTTGACCATGGATGACTGACAGTTGTCAAATATACGGTTCGTCAGGAGCCGTCGGGCGATAGGTAGTAAACCACTTGGCCGGCGGCCCCGTTCTGAGTAATCGTATTGGCGGCCATTTGGCCGTTGCCGGTAGCCGGATCGACGGTTGACGAGTTGCCATAGATGAAGGTCGGGGTCGGGCCGCCGCTGATAACGATCTCGACATGCCCGCCGTCATAGTCGAAATAGGCGACGTCCCCGGCCTTCGGCGTGTAATTGGCGGCCGAATGCTTGGTGAAGCCCATGTTCTGGATGTTGCCGGCGATGTTCTCGTCCCACCCGTCGGCTTCGCCCTTCGTAAACGGATGGCCCGCTTGTCTGTAAACGTAGCTGACGAAATCGGCGCACCATTCTTCGTATGGCGCACCGTCGGTGTAACTATTGAGCAGCGCTTCGTGGCTGGGGGCGCCGGATTGCCAAGCCGTCCACTGCTGCTCGGCGTAACAGGCTACCTTTTGGCCTTCACCGCCCTGGCACGGGCTGCCCGGTCCGCTATTGCCGTTGGCCGCCGCCAGCGACCATGTTTCATCGGGTCCGGCCAAGGCGGCGCAGACAGCGATGTCGAGCTGGACTCCGGCTTTGCCGCCGGGGACATTAAGGCACAGGCCGCTGTTGGGGTTCATAAAGCCGCTCTTGTCCCGCAGCCACACCTGTCCCGGGGCGCCCGAGCAATTATCCGAAACTACTTGCTGGCCGGCCGCCTGGCCGTTGTCCCGGACGGAGAGGCAGCGGTTGCCGTCGCGGGTAATGGTATCCGAAGTAACCGTCCAGTCCTGGGCGGCCGTAGCGTTGCAAGCCGAAACTTCGACGGGCGTACCGGCAACGGTACTGCCGTGGCGGTCGTCCAAGCAGTAGCCGGCAATGCCGGATTTAACCGGTGCGCCGCCGGCCAAAGCATGGCCGATGACCGACCGGAACGTGGCGAACGTGCCGATTAGCAGCGCCAGGATTAAGACGTAGCGTACGGCGCCGGCCTGATTAGGCGCGGACCGGGGCGCTTGGTTGTGAAAAGATCTTTGCACGTGTGAGGATTTTTGTTTTTGAACGGTTTTTAAATTATAACATATGCGTTTTGACGATTAGCAATAAATTATTAAACCAGGATGAATTTGCGTATGACGTCGGCCACGCCGTCATGTTCTAGGTCCGGCGCCACGTAATCGGCCGCCGCTTTGAGCCCGTCCGGCGCGTTGCCCATGGCGACCTTAAGGCCGACGGCATTAAACAGCGGCAGATCGTTAGGGTTGTCGCCGACCCCGATTACATCGGATGGCGCTACGTCCATCAGTTTTAACAGCTCCGCCAAGGCATGTTCTTTGGTGCCGTCGGGCGAAGTGACGTGTATGGCTACGAAATCACCGGGATTCCACGACGAGGCAATATGCACCGCCACCCCTTTGATGGCCGACAGTTTTTCAACGGCGGCATCGGCTTTGCCGGTTGGGACGTCTTCGAGTTCGATCTTGCCGACAGGCTGCTTAACGGTCGATAGGTTCCTCACGTAAGTCGTGCGGCCATCCAAAGTAACGAAGATTTTATAGGGCAGCCCGAGGCAGGCGGCTAAGACTTCTTGCTGCTTGGTGGCCGGCAGGGTTTTGCTGAAGACGATTTCGCCGGTCACCGGATTCATAATCTGCGACCCGCCGTCCAGGATGCAGGGTTCGGTAATGCCGAGCTGGCCGATGACGGTTTCGGCCAGGTGCCAGGAGCGGCCGGTGGCGACGGCTATCTTTACTAGCCGGTGGGCGGCCCGGACGGCCTCTTCTACCGCCGGGCTCGGCCGGCTGCCGCCCCGGGAAGCGATGGTCGTGCCGTCCAGGTCCAGGATTAAGGCTTTGTAGCGTTTCACCGGGCCTCCGGATAGCCGCTGACCATGAAGTTATCCCCGAAACGCTTGAAACTGATAGCTTTCAGGCGCATGGCCCGGCTGATTGTCGTGGCGCCCTTGCCGGCTATGGCAACGGCCGCCGAGCCGCCGACCAGCAGCGGCGCGTAAAACGCGTAAACCTTGTCGGCCAGGCCGGCATCGACGAAACTGCCCAAGATCTCGCCGCCGCCCTCGACCAGGAGGCTGATTATTCCCCTCTCGCCGAGGTCGGCTGCCAGCCGTTCGACCGGTACGGTTTTGCCCGGGTAAGACAGAACTTGGATGCCTTGTTCTTCGAGCCGCCGCCGTTTGAGGGCCGGCGCAGCGTCGGCCGTAGCTATAAGGACATTATTGTCACGGAGAACTTGAGCCGCCGGCGGAATTTGGAGGCGGGAATCGACAATCACGCGCAAGGGGTCCGGCCGGCCGGCCCGGCGCGGGCCGAGTTGCGGGTCATCGCTCAATACGGTGTTGATACCGACTAGCACGGCCTGGTATTCGGCCCTCAAACCCCTGGCGTAGGCCCGGGCCTGCTCGTTAGTGATCCATTTCGAATCGCCGCTCGCAGTGGCCAGTTTGCCGTCCAGGCTGGCGGCGAATTTGAGGACGATGAAGGGCCGCCCGTTGGCGTGGAAGGCGCAAAAGGCCTCATTGAGTTTGCCGGCGGCTGCGGCCAGCGGGCCGACGGCCACCTCGATCCCGGCCGCCTGCAGCCGCGTGATGCCTTGGCCGGCGACCAACGGGTTGGGATCGGTGATGGCGCAGACCACCCGGCCGATTCCGGCTTCGATAATAGCCTCGGCGCAGGGCGGCGTCCGGCCGTGGTGCGAGCATGGTTCGAGATTGACGTAGAGGGTGGCGCCGGCGGCTGCCGGGCCGGCGTCCCTCAGGGCTTCGATTTCGGCATGGGGCGAACCGGCCCGGTGGTGGTAGCCTCGGCCTATAACCAGGCCGTCTTTGACAACCAGCGCGCCGACCATCGGGTTGGGGTTGGTCCGGCCCTTGGCCCGCGCGGCCAGCTTGAGGGCCTGGTCCATGAATTTTTCATCCGGCGAAAGCTTGGCGGGCATCGGGACTATATTCCGGTTAGCTTGTGGCCGAACTTAAGCTTCTTGGTGGCCAGGTACTTGGCGTTGACGCCATTGGCAGGGATTTCCAGCGGCACGCGCCGATTTACCCTGATCCCGAGCGCTTTAAGCTGCTCTTCTTTCTCGGGGTTGTTGGTCAAAAGGTTAACATTACGGATTGCGAGGTCTTGGAGGATGGCGGCGGCCGTTTCATAACTCCGGCTATCGGCCTTGAAGCCAAGCGCCTGGTTAGCCTCGGCAGTATCATAGCCTGCGTCCTGCAGGGCGTAAGCTTTGACCTTGTTGGCCAGCCCGATGCCCCGCCCTTCCTGGTCAAGGTAAACCAGCACGCCGCGGCCGGCCGCCTGGATCATTGACAGGCTCTTCTGCAGCTGGGCCTGGCAGTCGCAGCGCAGCGACGAAAAGGTGTCGCCGGTCAGACACTTGGAGTGTACCCGCGCCAGCATCGGTTTGGCGGACCCCGGCTCATTATCCAGCAGCAGGACGGAGTGCTCCCGGTTATCAAGGATTGATTTGTAAACCCGCAACTGGAATTCACCGTATGCGGTCGGCAAAACCGAAGCGGCGGCTTCGAAGATAGTCTTGGCCGGCTTGACGCTAGACTTCGGCTGCCCGCGCCGGTAGCTGACCAGGTCGGCAATCGATACGATCTTGAGGCCATGTGTATTGGCGAAAGCTACCAGCTCCTTGCCTTCGGACGGTTCCCCCTCGTCATTAAGGATTTCGCAAATCACGCCGCAGGGCGCGAAGCCGGCCAGCCCGGCCAGGTCACTGGCGGCTTCGGTGTGGCCGGTGCGCTCGAGGACGCCGCCGGCGCGGGCCACCAGCGGGAAAACGTGTCCCGGGCGCACCAGGTCGCCGGGTTTGGACCGTTTATCGATAATCGTGCGGATGGTTTCGGCCCGGTCGGCGGCCGATATGCCGAAGGCTGTCACGGCCTTGGCATCGACGGAGACCGAGAAATTCACGCCTGTCGACTCGGTGTTGAGGCCCGGTTCGACCATCGGCGGCAAATCCAAACGGATGGCGTACTGGCGCGTGACCGGCACGCAGATCAAGCCGCGGCCCTGCTGGATCATGAAGTTAACTTTTTCGGCGTTGGCCAGCTCGGCCGGGAAAAACAAATCGCCCTGGTTCTCCCGTCCGGGGTCATCGACGATAATCAGCGGCCGCCCGGCTTTAACCTCTTCCAGAGCCTGCTCGACACCGCAAAAGGCGCTCATAGGCTGTCCCCGAGTTCAATCATGGCCAAAGCCGTCAGCGCCCCCTCGACCCCGCGGTTGTCATCGCTGCCGTTAGCCCGGTCCAGGGCGTCCTGGATATCATAAACGCACAACACTTCGAAGACTACCGGTACCTCGAAATCATAGGCGACCTTCATGCAGCCGCGGACGCACTCGTCGGCCACCTGCTCGAAGTGGTAGGTTTTGCCTTTAAGGACGGAGCCGAAAACGATGATGGCGCCGTAGATTGATTTTTGAGCCAATTTCTTGGCGGTCAGGGGGATTTCGAGCGCGCCGGGCACGGCTATGACGTCGATTTGGTCTTTGCCGACACCCTTTTCGTCCAAAGTGGCCAGGCAGTTCTTGATTAACGCGTCAGTGATGTCGGGCCGGTAGCGGCTGCCGATGATGGCGATCCGTTTAGTCTTGCCGTTTGGCATAGGTTTGCTCCTTCATGAATTTCTTAAAGTACTTCGCCATAATGTCGACCTCGATATTGACCCGGTCGCCGACGGCCGCGTCCCGCAGCATGGTGTGCGTATAGGTATGGGGAATAATGCCCACCGTGAAGCTGTCAGCCGTCACGTCGATAACCGTCAGAGAGATGCCGTTGACGGCCACGGCGCCCTTCTCGATCAGGTAAGCGGCCAGCCCGGCCGGGATGCCGATGGTGAATAAGTAGCTGTTGTCAGATTTGTCGATGGCCAGGATTTCGCCTGTGCCGTCAACGTGGCCTTGGACGATATGGCCGTCGAACCGGCCGTCGGCGCCCAGCGGCAGCTCGAGGTTGACGCGGCCGCGCGGTTTGAGGCGGCCCAGAGCCGTCCGCTGCCAGGTTTCATTCATGACGTCGGCCTCGAAGCCGGTTTCGTGCAGCACTGTCACGGTCAGGCAGACGCCGTTGACGGCGACGCTCGACCCGATCTGGAGCTTAGCGGCAAACTCTTTCGAGCAGTCCAGCCGCAAGCTGCCGGCCGAGCGTTCGGCACAAGTTCCAAGTTCGCTGATAATACCCGTGAACATAAAAAATCCCCTTCTTTCGGGGATTTTAAACAACGCCAAATAAAACTATGGCTGTCGTTTTCCTTTCTTTCATCCCGACTATACGGTCGGCCCCGGAATTGCACCGGATCGTGCCTTGGCAGGCTCGTGGGCTGTAACCACCGATTGGGACTTGCACCCAACCCCGAAAGGAACTCTTATATTATACATCAATTACTAAACTCCTGTACTATGGAGCCGTGATAAAGACCTTGCAGCATCGACTGAAAAACTTCGATAAGCACCTAAGCGACCATCCGCGGCTGACGTTCTGGCTGACACTGGCAATCTGCACGTTATTAATAATATCCCGCCGCCCGCTTGCCCTGCTGCATGCTCAATTCTGGGCTGAGGGCGGCAAAATTTGGTACGCCCAAGCCCACAACAGCGGCCCGGTTGTTACTCTCTTTCGCACGTATGCCGGAACTTTTAGCATATTAACTCGTCTGGCCGGTTCGCTGGCCTTGATGGTTCCCTTGGCTTTTGCCCCGCTTTTATTAAACATCTTCGCTCTCTTATGCCAGCTGTTGCCGCTGGCCATAATTAATAGCGGCCGCCTCAAAAGCATTATGCCCTATAAGTCCCTGCCTATAATTGTCAGCTTGCTTTATGTCGGCATAGCTAACTCGGACGAAGTCTTTATAGACCTGGCTAACATCCAATGGCATCTGGCAATTGCCGGTTTCTTAGTCCTGATTGCGGGGCCCGGGCGCAACAAAGCCTGGCAGATATTCGACGTGGCGCTGCTTTTGGCTGTCGGTTTGACCGGGCCAATGGGTTTGGTCCTGCTCCCGGCCGCGGCACTAGTATGGTGGCCTAATCGGACGGCTGATAATCTTCGGAAACTCGTAGCTTTAGTACTGACATCTATCCCGCAACTGTTCAGTCTATTCATCATCAATGCAGGCAACCGGGTCAATGGCCAGCCATACGCCAGCGGCCTCAAGTTCCTGAAGATGCTTACGGGCCAGATAATGACCGGCGGCCTGTTGGGCGAGAAACACGTCGGTCTCTTTTACGGCCACCCTTTAACCATGCTTGTTCTGCTGGCTATTCTTATATACGTAATACTTTTTGTAATCGTCAGGGGTCCCTATTGGCTTAAGCTGGCTAACCTATGCGCCGGCTTGATAATTGCCCTTATGCTGATCGGCCTTAAACCCTACAAAGGTTTTGACGACTGGCAGGCCCTGACATACCCGGGCGGCGGCCAGCGTTACTGGTACATACCGATTTTCGTTTGGCTAGTGACGCTCTTGTGGTTGGCTCTGCGCGGCAATAAGGCGCTCAGACTGCTGGGTGCTAGCGGCTTGTTGCTGTTCTTAGCCGTCGGTGTGCCCCAAAACTGGGAGCTGGCTAGCTACAAAGACCTCCACTTCTCGGCTTACGCACAGAAATTTAACAACTTGAAGCCCGGGCAATCACTCGATATACCAATCAACCCCCAAGGTTGGCAGATGACATTACGTAAAAGGTAAAAGGTCTTTGTCTAATGTTTGGCCGCGCCGACGGCTAGCCGGGCCAGGTTGTAGTTGACGCTTAGGATACCCCGTTCGGTGCCGCGGGCCGCCTTGTCGGTCGGGCCGCTGTGGTAGGCGTTCCAGGGCTCAATGCAGACGACCCCGGCCGGCATCAGGTGTCGCTGGGCATCCCGATGGCGGAAAAGCGGCGTCGGCCGGTCCGGGTTCGCGCCGCCCAGCACCCGGAAGAACTGGGCTGGCCGGCCCGGCGCCCGGTAAGCTCCGGGATAATAAACCGAGGAGAACCGCGGGTCGCCTAAGAAGTACATTTTGTAGCTGACACCCGGGACCCGCCCTTTGTAATCGAAGTGCTTATTGGTATCGCTGGCGTTTCGGCCGTCGAAGCGCCCGGCGATGAGCGACACCGCCGGCTTGGTTACGGTATCGTCCGCTACGCCGGCCCAGCTGCGAAAGTGCTCGTCTATCGGCCGCAGCAGGTCGACGGCTGCCTGGGCCTCGGCTTCGTCATACCGCGCGCCGGCCGGCAAGTCGGCGTAGCCCTCATCGCGCGAATAGAGGAACTTCAGGCCGGCCAGCAAATTGACCGGACGGTCCCTGATTATGCCGCTGCGCGAGAAGCCGCCGGTGCCGAGCCGCCCGGCCAGGTCGACCAAATCGGCCGGATCGACCGCCAAATCCAGCGGTTCGGGCACCACCGAATCGACATGGCGCGTCTCGCGGAAAGCGCTATGTGAGGCTAGCACATCACCAGGCGTAAAAGTCAACATATTCCGTATAAACTAACATTAAAGAATACTTACGTCAAACTAAAGCCGCCCCCTGCCCATAATCAGAGCGCCGTAACGGTGAAATTCTTGAAATAGAACTCGGTGTTATCGCCGCGCACGCCGACAGCCCCCGCCTTGTAGACCGGACCGTGCAAACTATTGTCAGGCCCTGAACTCAGTCTGCCAAGACTTTCGTCTCCATCATGTTCTCCTCGTAGTCCTCCAGCCGCCGCCTCTCGACGTAATCTACGAAAATGTCGGCGCAACGCCGGTTGAGGAAGCGGATAGTGGTATTGCCGACTTTGGTGCTTAGGCTGACGGCCGTGAACAGCCAGGCCGTCGACGAGTCAACACCGCCTATAACGTCATAAGTGTACTCGGTGATATCATTGTAGCCCGGCTTATGGTTGAACGAGATAACCCGCAGGTTAGTGGCTACTATCATCCGGTCGACGAAGTTAAGCAGGCCGGGCCCTTCCCTGACCCGCCCGTAAATAACGCCGTTTATAAACTCGTCGTCTTGGATAATCGACGGCAGGTAGCGCGTGTTAAATTTGCGCAGGCCGTAAGGCGTCATGCCGGCCCTGACCAGGTCCTGCCTGATCCGGACGCCCTTTAAAACCGTCGGGTCGTTCGCCTGGGGCGGCCGGTCCTGAGTATCGGACGTATCGGACGGGGGCTCGAGCATCGTGTGCATAAGCGCCAGGATGCCCAAGCCCCGGAGGTCCGGGAGAGTAGCGGTGGCGGTGGCTCTTGCCGTTTTCATGGCTTATCTCCTCTTAGTTTGTTAGTGTACCGGCACGTGGCGCGGGCCGGCCGGACCGCTTCCGATAACGCTGTGGCGGACATGGCGGGCAACGTTGACCAGCCATAGTACCCCCAAAACGGCGGCTAAGCTGTAGAATACCGGCCCGCTGGCCGTCAAAACTCCGATTACGGCTAGAATGATGGCTGCCGAACCGAAAACCATTTCGCCGATATTAAGGATACTCCGGTTGGCAAAATCAAAGCTGCTAAAAGCGAACATGACCAAGCCGATAATCGCCAGCCAGGCGACCGAGCTTTGCCAGGTGCCTATTCCGGTCCATGAGTAGCTGTAGTGCCGGGCGTAGACGATTGCCCCGACAGCTATTAACATTAGGGTGTTGATTGCGTCTCTCCATGAAAGTTTCATAGTAGTGCTCCTTCTTCGTTAGTCGTATAACCTATCGTTCGTCGCTTGTGATTTCCTGTTTTAGTTTTCGCCAGCGCCGCGCCTGCAGGGCCTCGGCCTTGTGCTGCCAGTCCCGGCTGATGGCGTCGTAGAAATCTTCGAAATCCGTGGCGCCGTCCCTTTCAGGTACCGTGTGTATGTGTAGTCTTTTCATGAGTTCCTCCTATTAAAGCTGGTTATTTTACAGTCTCTTTATTTCCTGCGCTTTGTTCATAGGCGTGCCCTCCTTACCTGATTCCCAGTATCTGCCGCCGGCTCCGGCCGGGCATTGAGCTGAATCACAGCCCGCGGTTGACAATCGGCATGTCGGATTCCGGCCCCAAGCGCCAGACTAGGCGTACTGGAGGATAAAACACGATGAATATAAAAGAAGCTAAAGGCCTGTCATACCGGCAGAAGAGAATCTATGACTTCTTGGCCAACAACCGCGTCGGCGTACTGGCCAGCGTGGATCCCGATGGCGAGCCGCACGGCTCGGTCGTTTACTACATGGTCGACAAGCGTTTCAATGTTTCGTTTTTGACCAAATCCAACACTAAGAAATATGACAACCTGGTCAGGCATAAGAACGTTATGCTGGTCGTTTACGATGTGGCGGCCCAAACCGTAGCCCAGGTCATAGGCAAAGCGGTGGAGGTCAAGGACAGTTATGAAGTCAACCGGATCGCCTCGGTCGTGTTTGTAGCGGGCATTAAGAGCGGCTCAGGCAGCGTTCCGCCGGTAGCCAAGTTGGGCTCTGGCGAATATACGGCTTTCAGGATCACACCCGACCAGATCAGAATCGCCATTTACGGCCGCCCGGACCCGGCCGAACATAGCAACAAGATATTCGATTCCATAGAATCGTTTGACCTGAAAGCCGATTAGAGGGCCATACCGAGCTTTTTTTCCAGGTCTTCGAGGTTTTTTACTGTGATACCCTGGCTGTTGACGGTTGCCAGGCCGTCGGCCTTGAGCTTGTGCATTTCACGGCTGACGGTTTCCCGTGACAGCCCGGAACGGGCTGCCAGGTCGACCTCGCTGGCCGGAAGCTTGTAGCTGCCATTACTTTGCTTGCTGCCGAAGCGGCGGCACTCGATAATCAGCTCGTATAATAAGCGGCTCTTGGCCGAACCGGACATCAGGTGGACGATCCGGCCGAGCAAGCCGTCCATGCCTCTATAAATGCGGCTTAACAGGTCCAGCATGACGTCGGGGTTGTCCTTGACGAAGTCGAGCGCGTCATCTACCGGCACGACGTGCAGCTCGGTCTCGGTCTCGGTCTTGTAGTAGTAGCGGTTGGGGCTGCGGTTAATGGCCCACGACATCGGGAAGAACGCCGGCGGCTTGAATATATTAACGATAACCTCGTCACCTCTATAAGAGATGTCATACTTGCGGACCCGGCCTTTGACTATATAGAAAATGTGGGCCGGGCTCTCGTCGGCGAACACCAGGATCTGGCCTTTCGGGTATGACCGTTTGGGGTACTGCGAGAAGTGCCGTTGAATCTTATCAGATACCGATGGAGCCGTCATACGCCCTCATTTCGTTTCTATTATAGGACTTTACTCGATAGGGAGCAATCAAGTGTGTCGGAAGTCACTGCTCCGGCTTGACCCTGGCCCTGGATAAAATACTGCCGGGACGCCAGACTAAGGGTTATAGTAAGTAAGGAGGTATTATGACCTATCATCTAACAACGGTCGAGCTAACGGTTATTAGCCTATTGGCGATATGGGAACTGGTATGGAAAGCTATCGCCCTTTGGAAGGCCGCCAAGAATAAGCACCTGGCATGGTTCGTGGTTATACTAGTCATCAACACCGTCGGAATCTTGCCGATAGCCTATATATTGACCCATAAGGACCCTCCGGCCGGGCCTGAGGGCGTTACTGATAACTAAACTAAGGCTGTGACGCGCGGAGATAAATAGCCCATGGACAATAAGTTGCAACGGTTGCTGCTCAACGCCGCGGTCAGCTTGTTCGGCCTGGTGGTAATCTGCATCATTATTAAGCCGGGCGGCTTATCGGCCAATGCCGGCATCAGCTACTTCGGCAATTACAAGGAAACCCTCCTGCCCTATTCGGGGGCGTTCGTCTTAACGGCCTGGTTCCTGTACCAGCTGACCAACCATTTGCCGCGGGCCAAGTTTTTGAGCGGCTATGTTAAACAGGCCTTGGACATCGTGGCTATACTGGTTATTGCGCTGATTCTGGTTCCGTCCAACGCCGGGCGCGCCTTCGAAGACATCCACGAATCAATCGGCAGCGCCATCTTCTCCGTGGAATTAATATTGTCGATCTATTGGTGGCTGGCCTGCAAGCGGGATAACCGGCTTTTTGCCTTCCTAATGCTGGAGTTCTTCTCGGGCCTGGCATCAGCCTTTTACCTGCCGACTGCCGGCGGCTTCCTGCTCCAGGCCCAGCTGGTTTACCAGGCGGCTTTCATGCTGGTGCTCCAGCGGGTCTTGCGCCTGGCCGTAGCGCCTAGCTAGGCAATTAGGTGAGTATTTTAAGGCCAGGATCGAGGGGTCTGGTACGGGAACGGCTCATCCGAATTGGCCGGAGGGCGAGGTAATCATGATGCACTCACAGACGCCTAACGGTTTAACCGGAATGCTGCTGGACAACGGTAACTTTAGCTTACCTAGTTTTTAAACCTTTTGCAGCAAATCGCTGCCGGCATGATAGTGGTGGCCGCCGGGCTTGAGCAAACGGGCACCGAAAGCCCTGACCTTATGTTCGCTGGGGACTTCCCACTTGGGGTGGCCGGGCACTGTGCCAAGTATATTCTCGGTTACATAATCCAAGTCACCACCGCTAGCAGCTTCAATCACCGATATGCTTTCAGGGTCGGATAAGTCTGCGATAGTGTGGGTGTCGACCCATTTACCGTACTCAAGGTCAAGCGGCTCGCCGTCGACCGTGTGGACTTCGGCGCCCATCGACTTGGCTGCTATAGCTAGTCCCGGCACCATGCCGCAGCCCAGGTCTAACAGCTTGAAACCGGCCAATACCTGTTCATCGCGCAATGCCCTAACCAGCCTATTAGTTCCGGCACCTACATCTGTCTGGACTGCCCGCTTAATTGCCGGGCTAGGCGCTACGGCCAGCGCTACTACCAGCTGGTTGATACTTGGCACGGTGTTATACCAGTAGCCGTTGCCTAAGCCCTCCGGTACGATGTCTTCAAAACCGCTCATTTCGTCGCGTCCTAAATGGACGCTGCTGCCCGGGCCCTCGGGCCCCTCACGCATCCGCCCTCTAATATCATGAAAAAGGCCCGGAAACTCAACTTTTTGCAAACCGTCAGCTGACATCAGCAAACAGTAACATAAATAAGATATTATTACAAAAATGCTAGATTAGAGCGTGGAATGGGTTTCAGCCGAACTTGCCGGTGACGTACTCTTCGGTACGGCTGTCTTTGGGGTCAAGGAAAATCTGGCGGGTCTGGCCGGCTTCGACCAGTTTGCCGTCGAGCATGAAGGCCGTCCGGTCGGCGACACGGGTGGCTTGCTGGAGGTTGTGCGTAACCAGTACGACCGTGAACCGGGCTTTGAGCTTGACGATCAGCTCTTCTACCCGCCGCGTTGACTGCGGGTCTAGGGCGGAACACGGCTCGTCCATCAGCAGGACTTCCGGCTCCAGGGCGATCATGCGGGCTATGCAGAGGCGCTGTTGCTGGCCGCCCGACAGGCTGCCGGCACGTTTGTTAAGCCGGTCCTTAACTTCGTCCCAGAGGCCGGCGTCGCGCAGGGCGCTTTCGGCCCGCTCGCGCAGCTTGTCTTGCTTCATACCGGTCAAACGCAGGCCGGCGGTGACATTATCCAGAATCGACATCGTCGGGAACGGGTTTGGCTTCTGGAAAACCATACCGACCGTTCGCCTGACCGCAACCGGGTCGACATCGGTACCGTAGACATTTAGCTTATCCAGCATTACCCGGCCCTTGGCGCTGGCGCCGTCAATTTCTTCGTGCATCCGGTTAAGGCAGCGTACCAGCGTCGATTTGCCGCAGCCCGACGGGCCGATAATGGCGGTAATCTGGTTGGCCGGGAAATCCAGGTCGACGCCCTTGACAGCTTCTACGCCGTCGTAAAAGGCGTGGAGCGAACGAACCTGCATGCCAAGCCCTTTGGCCGTCTTGCGGCTCTTGGCCTTAGCTTGTGTCGTCCGGGCCGACCGGGCCTTGGTTGATGCTTTGGCCGCCGGGCGGCTGGCGGATAGGACTGGACTCATGACAGGTTGCTCCTTCGCGCGGCCAATCGGGCCGCTATGTTAATTAAAAGAATCATCACGATTAAAGTCAACGCCGCCCCCCAGGCCCTGGCGACCAGCTGCGGGTTGGGCTCGCGGACATCGTCGAATATCTGGAGCGGCAGCGAGTTCATCTGGGCTCCGAGAGAGAAAGTGGTAGCCTGCGCCCCCAGTACCGTAAACAGCAGCGGGGCCGTCTCGCCGGATGCCCGGGCGACCGCCAGGAGCGAACCCGTTAACAGGCCCGGCAGCGCCGTCGGCAAAACCACCTGGGTAATCATCCGCCAGCGCGGCGCGCCAAGGGCCAGAGCCGCTTCGCGCAGGTTATCCGGTACCAGTGCCAGGCTGACTTCTGAGGCCCGGGTCACGACCGGCAGCATGAGCAGCGCCAGCGCGATCGAACCTTTCCAAGCGGCGAAACCGCCGACCAGGCCGCTGACGACCAGGACGGTATAGATAAACAGGCCAAACACGATTGACGGCACGCCGGTTAGCACGTCTACGAAGTACCTTACCAGTGTAGCCAGCCTGGACTGCCGGCCGACCTCGTTCAAATAAACGGCCAGCGCCATACCGACCGGCACGGCAATCAGGGTGGCTAGCGCCACGATCTCCAGCGTACCCAGGATCGCGCTCTTGATACCGCCCTGGTCGCCGAAGAAAGCCCCGGTCGGGTCGGTCGTAAAGAAGCTCCAGCTCAGGGCCCCGGCGCCGCGCACGATAACGAATAGCAGTACCAATACCAGCGGAATGAAGGCCAGCAACAAACCGGCCAGCAGCGCGCCGCGAACGAACTTGTCGGTACGCTGCCGCCGGACCGAGGTAGCTGCCAGGGCGTTCATGCCACCGCCCGGTCGGCAATGCTGCCGCTGGTACGGCTGGAACGGAGCACGATAGCCCGCGCAATGCCATTAATAATCAATGTCAGGACGAACAGTACCAAGCCGGCCGCGATTAGCGCTGAGACATGCAGGCTGCCCGGGCTGGCCTCGCCGAACTCGTTGGCGATGACGGCCGCCAAGGTGTAGCCCTGGTTGAATATCTGGTGGCCGATCGTCGGCGCGCTGCCGATAACCAGCGTTACGGCAATCGTTTCGCCGACGGCCCGGCCGAGGCCCAGCATGGCGGCGCTGATGATACCGGCCCGGGCGTGCGGCAGGACAGACAAACGCATCATTTCCCACCTAGTAGCGCCCAGCGCCAGGGCGCCTTCCTTCTCCTGGACCGGTACGGTCGCCAAGACTTCGCGCGAAACCGCCGAAACAATCGGGATAATCATAATCGCCAGGATTAAACCGGCAATGAAATAGTTCGGCCCCGTGACCGGCCCGCCGACGAACGGCAAGAAAGAAAAAGTATTAGAGAACCACTGCTCGGCCGGCTTCAGGTCGGGTATCAGGACGAAGACGCCCCATAGCCCGTAAACGACCGATGGAATAGCGGCCAATAGATCCAGCAACAGTGCCAGCAGGCCTTTTAGCCGCCGCGGTGCCAATTCGGTGACGTACAATGCTGCCGCCACGGCTACCGGTATACCGATTACCAGCGCCACCGCCGAAGTAATCAAGGTGCCGGCCACCAGCGGCCAAGCCCCGAAGATGTTGCGCGAAACATCCCAGTTATTGGTAAAAATAAAACCGAATATCCCGAAACGCGACAGGGCCGGCTCGGCCGCAATCGCCAGCCGGACGAAGAAATAGCAGACAATCGCCAGAACGATGACCGCCAGAGCCCGCAAGCCGCCCCGGAGGGCGGCGTCAACGCGCAGCGCACCCTCGGTATCGGGGTGCGCTTGGCTTAAGGAGGGCGTTTTTGTTCCGGTTTTCATTTACGGTTTAGCTGGCGATTTTGGTACCGTTGCAGGTCATCGTGCCGACCATGGCCTGGGCCTTGGTCAGGAGCGTTGACGGCAGCGGCGCGTACTCCAGTTTCTTCATGCTTTGCTGGCCGGGACCGAGAACGTAGTTCAGCCAACCGGACAGGGCCTGGGCTTCCTGGCTGGTCTTAACTTCGTTAGCCTTGCAAGTATCCTGGTAGACGGTAATGAAGGTCGCCGAAGCGATCGGGTAGGCGCCCTGGTTAGGCGAGTTGATCGCCGTGAAACGCAGGTCGCTGGGCAGGTTGGGCAAGTTCTGGCCGGCCTTGGAAGTGCTGGCTAGCGACGGGGTGACATACTGGCCGGCTTTGTCCTTGACGGCGGCCGTCGTGAAATTGTTCTGCAAGGCGTAAGCCAGCTCGACGTAGCCGATTGCGCCCTTGGTCTGGCTGGTAGTGGCGGCAACGCCCTGGTTGCCCGAAGAGCCGGTACCGGTCGGCCATTTGACGGTCTTGCCGGTACCAATCTGCTGAGCCCACTGCGGACTGGTATCGGTCAGGAACTGGGTGAATTGTCCGGTCGTGCCGGAGCTGTCAGACCGGTAAACCGGCGCAATCTGCAGATTGGGCAGCTTGACGCCGGGATTAAGCTTGGCGATAGCCGGGTCGTTCCAGTTGGTAATGCTGCCGAGGTAAATGCTGGCAATCGTCGGCCCGTCTAGCTTAAGGCCCGACTTGATACCCGGCAAGTTGTAGGAAACGGTAACCGCACCGAAGGCTACCGGCACGTTGAGCGGCGTACCGTTGGCTTTGGCCTGGGCGACTTCGCTGTCAGCCAGCGCTACGTCGGTAGCGCCAAAGTTGACGGTGTTAGCTATGAATTGCGCTACGCCGGCACCCGAACCGACCGACTGGTAATTAATAGTGGTTTGGTATTTAGCTTTGTATTCGCTACCCAGCTGTCCGTATAACGGCGCTGCGAAGGTCGACCCGGCGCCGGTAATCGTCACGGCCTCGCTCTTAATGGCCGGCGTGTTCGACGCGGCGGTCTTAGGGGTAGTTTTATTATTACGGTGGTCGCTGGCTATTCCCAGCCCGATGGCAATCACTATTACAATGGCGATTATCGCCCCTATTGTCTTATTCATGTTACCCTCCGTACAATCCGGCTGCTGCCCGGCTGCTGCCAAATATATATTAAATTACTATTATATATAGAGTATATTTTCAGCAATTTTTAAAGTCAATATGTATTTTAGACATCAGATATACCCAGGAAACACTAGACTATTCTTACAGATTGGTATATATATAAGATAATGGAGAAACGCAAACTACAGGCCACCGGTGGAGCTAGCCTGACCCTAACCCTGCCCAAGGCATGGGTCAGTGATAACGGACTGCGCAGCAAGGACCAGGTACTAATCATACCTGACGGCCAGGCTTTGGTCGTCAAACCCTTATCGGCCCAGGCGTCCGAGAGCAAGATCGATATTGACGTCGATAGCTTGACCGGCGACTGGCTGGCCCGTGAATTGGTCTCGGCTTATATCTCCGGTGCCGACAAAATAACCTTCAGGAGCAAAAAGATCTCCCCCGCCCAGCGCGCCATCATCCAAAAAGCCCTGCAGCTGCTGTTCGGCTTCGAAATCCTCGAGGAAACCTCCAAGAAAATATATATTAAGAATATTTTTGACGACGCCAAGCTGTCGGTCCCGGAGAGCACGCAAAAGATCTTCCTGATTGCCCGGACGATGTTCGAGGACGCGCTCAAGGCCGCCGCTAACGGCGACCAGAATTTGGCCCTGGCAATCGAACAGCGCGATCTTGAGGTCAACAAGCTTTTGTGCGTCGTCCGCCGCCAATTCTACTCCTTGCTTAAGGGCAAAACCGAGGGCAGCGTAGCCGAACTTGGCTACTATGTTGATGTCGCTATCCAGTTGGAGAGAATCGGCGACCATGCCGTCCAGATCGCCAAGGTAGCGGCCGCCAGCAGCAAGCCGCTGTCGCCTTACGCCAACTTCCAGGACATACAAACGCAGGTCAAAGACTTGTTTGACGACACCGACAAAGTCGTGACTACCCTGGACAAAAGCCTGGCCCACAAGATCCTCGACCAGGACGAAGCCCTCAGGCGGCTGGTCGGCGGCCCGGCAGGCGCCAAAAAGTCATCCGAAAGGCTATTGATCGAAAATAGCCTCGACCGGCTGCGCGGCTACATCATGAATATCGCCGAATTGACCATCGACTACTCTTTCACGCGGGGCTAGGGCGCCCCGTCCGGCCGGGCTTGGCGGTAACCGTAGCGTCTGGCGGTACCAGATAATTGACCAGGCGCTCCCACGAGGCTTGCAGCAGGCTTACGTCGGGACGGCCGAACTCGGCCAGCCGGCCGGTTGGGCAGCCGCTGTCTTCTGTCATCAGACTGTGCAGATAATCCCGGGTTTCGGCGGTGAAAGTCACGGCTGGCTCGTCCTGGCGTTCGTCCAGCGTATAGTGGGCGTCGCCTGCATAAGGCGCGCCCAGGTAGTCAAAGGCCTTGCCGGAAAGGCCCTTTTCGACGCCGGCTATCATTAATAAACCCCGGCTGCGGCCTATAACCTCGGCCGGATTCTGCCCGGCCATTTCCCGCCGCTGCAAAAAGCCCAGCGCGCCGCCGGCGACGACCGAAGTATCGAAAAACGGCGCCAGGCAGAGAGCCGATATGTACTTGGTGTCATCAGGGTTAGTCAGTTCGCCGAGAATAGACCGGGCCAGCGGCGCCAGGCTTTGATTCTTAGTATAAAAATGC
This sequence comes from uncultured Candidatus Saccharibacteria bacterium, assembly GCA_963716945.1. Lineage (GTDB taxonomy): Bacteria > Patescibacteriota > Saccharimonadia > Saccharimonadales > UBA4665 > DASRLG01. The sequence goes on from OY970322.1 coordinate 627,441, forward strand.
CTAAAAATATCCGAGTGGACAGCTACTCCGATAACGTATTCGCCAAAATGGACCGCCACTTTGCGGCGGGTAGCGACTTCGCGCGGCAGCCGGGCTTCTACTTCCGGCTGGGTCAGTATACCCAGCGTCGAATCAACGACCAGCTTGACCGCCGGCACGTATAAAGCCTCGGCTTGTCCCTTCTCTAGCACGCCCTGGAACAGTTCCGGCGCCATAGCCGTATATTCTTCTGACTGGCCAACAAAAGCCTGGGCGGCGGGCATAATGCCAGCCCTCACCTCTGCTTCCGAAATCATAACCGCACTTACCATAAAATATAAAATAACACAAAAAGGTATGTCTGTAAAGCAGGCCTAACCGGGCGCGCAACCGATTTGGAGTTTGTCCGGGCGTACGCTAGCATAAGCGTGAAGCCATGACTAATAGCAGACTCTTCCTTTTCGGCGTTTTGTTGGCGGCTATAGTTTATTTGTTTAACTCGGCTATTGCCCGAGGCTTCAAAAAAATCCAGCCGGCCCGGGCGCTTTTATATATGTCGACGGTCGCCATGATCGGCGTCTTCGGCGAGGTATTCGTCGATACCATATACAAGCACCTTTTCCATACTCCGCTCTGGCGCTACAATGTCCTGCCGATCCACCATGCCTATACCTCTTATTACGCGGCCGTCCTATGGGGAATCTATGGCTTTTACCTGTACTTGCTGCATGACAGCCTGGGCAAGTGGTCGGTTAGCCGGGAGCGCCATCTGGCGCTCATCTTCTCTGTCGAGGCACTGGTTATGGAGGCTTCGGCCGAGCTGGCTTCCAGGGTGGTGCTTGGCAAGTACGTTTATTACTATTATCCTGGCGGCTTATGGCATATTTCGGCTTTCCAGAATTTCCCGTTCTACCTTCTCTGCGGCTTCCTGATCGTCAAAACGATTAAGCGTTTCAGGGCCGACCCGGTCTTTTTCACCGTTATCAACGTTTGGCTTATCGCCATTCTGCTCTTTTTCGTATAACCGCCCCTTAATAATTAAATACCGGCGCCTCTATGAAGCTTCGCCGAAGCCCACTCGGTATAGGGGCCGATTAAGCTTCTGAAGTCCGGACTGCCTATAGGTCCCGGCATGCGTAGTTATACCCTGCTAATCTCGGTTGCCGCTTGGGCGCAGGCCCTTCTGCGGGCGCCAAGTTTGTGGGCAGCCAGGCCGACCGCCAAACCGGCGGTGTGTGAAACGGCATCCAGTTTACCGCCCTGGCTGCCTTCGTAGAGGGGCAATCCTAGCGCCACGGTGCCCGCGAAGGCTCCGGCAGCCGCCAGCCAGCGCCGGCCCTTGTCTTTACTGGCCCCTGCTCTGTCCAGTAGGAATTTGGTGAACCAGGCGACGCCGATGGCCGAAAAACCGACGTCTTCTTGCGCCTTTTCCGCATGGGTAAGCCAACCAGAGCGGTCAGCCAAGGCGTCGGCACTGTCGCTTGCGACTATAGCCCCGGCGGCCGTGCCGATTAAGCCGGCCGGCCGGCTAGTACTGCGGGCGCTTTCGAAACTGATAACCGTGGTGGTGATTTGGGCGGCAACGTTAGCTGTCCGGCCGTAATCGCCAAGGCTGGGCGCGGGCAGGATGGAGAGTACGGACCGCTTGGCTTGCTTCAATAATGGGTCGTCGGCGTGGACTACAAGGGCTTCTCTATCAACCGTGTTTGCTAAAACCATAGTTGTGACTGCTACGGCCGTGGTGGCGTAGGCGCGTTCGCAGACTGCTTTAACTTGTTGCAAGCGGCCTATATCTGGGGATTCTCCAGGGCCCGGCATAAAACTAAAAATACCACAAAAACTACCGTTTTACAAACATGGCTTTCTTAACTGGCGGGAACGGCGCAGGCTACGTCCATATCTAGGGCGCTTCCGTCAGTGGCTGAGCCGTTATATTGCACCAGTTCCACCGTGCCGCCATCGGGGCCGACAGTATCACAGGACGGTTCGGCCGCGGCCGCCGAGTCCTCGCCGGTAGCCAGCCAGATAGGCTCATCGGTTTGTAAGCCATCTAAGACCGTGTTCTCGAAGTCCGGGTTTTCGTACAACAGGCTGTCGGCCGCGCCGTCGGCAATTAAAGTGTCTTGGGCGCCTTGCAGGCTGGATTCGTTTTCGGCGGCCTGTTCGCTATCGGCCTGGCCGCCCGAACCGGTGGCCCAGGTATTGTCGGTTTCGCCGTCTCTGAATACCCGTTTGCCGGTAATACTGATGCCCAAACTGCTGACGGCTCCAACCACATAAGATACGTTGCCGGCTCCATAATCGTAAGCGTCGCAGACCGAGTCGCCGGGGGCGCAAACTTTAGGCGTGTTGGTATCGAGGTGTGAAGACCCGCTATACCAGCCGGTGTTGATATAGTAATCTACCGTAACGCCGGCCGCCGTCAGCGCTGACACCTCGGCGGATAAACAAGGATTAACCGAATAGCCCAAGCCGTCTTCCAGGTCGACCATGGCATAACTGATAGCTGGGATGACGCCCTCTATGGTCGTATCGCTGTTGCCTGGCCCGTCACATTGGTAAGGGCCGACGTCAGCGCCGATATTGCCCGGCGCGAACGGGTTTGCCGTGCCTCCGCCGCCACCGCTTCCGCCCGTACCTCCGCCGCCAGTTCCGCCGGTCCCACCGCCACTGCCGCCACCGCTTCCTGTGCCTGTCGATCCGCCACCGGTACTGCCAGAACCGCTGCCGGTCTGGCTGCCGCCGGCCGGTGCCGGCGAAGTCGGAGTCTCTTCCGCGACTTCGGTAAAAACGAAATGATTATTATGGCGCGTGGCTTTCAGAATCCTCTTTACGGCCGGCTTAATTTGGCCGCCCGCCGGTTCTTCGGGTTCAACTTCGACGGGTTTATCTTCGTTACAGTCGCCGAGCGCTTCTTGAGAGTTGGCTTTGGCCTTAATAGCACGATGGACTTTTCTGGCGCCATCCTTACAGACTTCAACCAAAGTAAAAGTCTGATTATTAGGTATAACGGCTCCGCTTTCGGAACTCCTAACTATTACCTTGCCGTACTCTTGGACTTGGGGCGTCCGGCTCATGGTAGCTATTTCGTGAGGCGTGCTGGCATCTGCTGCAGCTAAATCAGGCGTAAATACTAAAGCTTCGGTGGCAGCCAGCGGGGTAATAATAGCCATGCCCGACATTACGGTAGCGCTTGCTGCGCGGGCGTGCTTGATCAAGTTGCCGGCAAAAGCGGCCGGGTAAGGTCCAGTTTCGCTCATATGATCGATGTCCTCATTAGGCTACTATAATTTAACATAAAAACGCATGTTTGTATAGTTTTTACATCTCTGTTGATGCTCCTCAATATCACGGTTTTAACGAATGTCGTTTGACGGATTACGAAGACTTACTTGTACCGAAGCGATTAGTTTAGCTGCCCCTCTATCGGTTAAGAAGAAGTCGATCGGCCGCGCATCCGGTTTAATCGAAGCGACTACTTCAAACGGAGCATGTTCGACATATCTATCCCGGTCAAAACGAAACCTTTCATAGTCATATTGAACGATAACCGGGGCGACGGGAGACTCGCTGCTAGGATATACGGCAAACCCGCACTCTTCTAGCCGGCGTTCCGGGCGGCGTTTGCGGCCTTGGTTGACGTAAGCCGGAGTATGGCTATCAAAGCGGAAATGGAGTACCGGTCCTAGAGGAGTCGACCCTACGCCTTCAAGCGGTTCGCCGGAAGCCTCTCGGTTATATGTGCTGCCTTTCGGGGTAAGTGTTCTGAGAGCGCTCCAGTGTTCATCGGAAAGTATAGGTACGGCTAGTTCCTGCTCAAGCTCCGCCGCTTCTTGTAATGCTTGCTCGTCCCCCAGAATGCGGCCGACACTGCGGAGTGCGAGCACCTTATCAGGAGCAGGCTCAAGCGACGTGGCCATAACTCTGAGTACTTGGGCCAAGTCAGGGTTTTCGGCAATAGCTAACTCCCCTAGGCCAATGAGTTTAGCCGAGAAAGGCTGGCTGGCGGCCTCCAATTCGCCAAGTCTTGCATCCAAACTGCTCATAATATATAAAATACCACAAAACCTGCTATTTGACAAGTATATTACTTCCGAGTATCGGCCAGATCAAATAGCGGGTTCAAGCAGCACGCCGTTCTTCGACACGGAGGGTTCGGTGCAGAGGTTGCGGTTCCAGCAGCAGGGGCGGCGTTTGCCGCTTTCGAGTTTCGAGCAGCCGACTTCTATGCGTCTCTGGCGGGTTTCGGACTTGCCGGTCGAACGTATCCAGCGCATCCATTCCCAGCGGGCCATAGGCGTGATTTGCTGCCAGAGGTCCTGCACCCGTTCCGGGGCGGCCGCGAGGGCATTCTTCAAGTCGGCCGGCAGTTCGGGCTCGGGCCAGTCTTTCATCGGTTCGATTGCCAGCATTACCGTGTCACCGACATCGGCTTTGGCGTTTTTGAGCAGGCCGGCGTCGACCCTGAACCAGTGGCTTCCCTTGCCGTCCGGTTCAAGCGGGGTCTGGAAACGGAAGCCGTTGATCGTGCCCTCGACCATCGCCTGGCCGCGTGACGGCAGCTTGGCGCTGGCGCTCTCCGGCAGCCGCAGGATGGTCCACGAGCCGATTTTGGACAGCTTGGCTTCGAAACGAATTGACGGCATGGTGCTGACTCCTTAGTTTAGGGGGTTATGCCCAGTTTAATAATATCAAAATCCGCGGGCCGCCGTTAGCACAAGGCCGCTGTAATATTATTCATTGAGCCTTCTACCCTACTCCGATAGGATTGGGACTGTATCGTAACGCAAGGAGGGCACAATGGCACAGCTATCAGGCAAGAAAGTAGCTATCTTAGTCGACAACTATTTCGAGGAGGCGGAGTTCACGGGGCCGCTCAAGGCACTCCAAAAAGCCGGCGCCACGGTGGAAGTCGTCGCGGCCGAGCCCAAGAACGGCAAGGTCCAGGCGCTTAACCATGTCAAGATGGGCAAAAGCTTTCCTATAGACAAAACTTTGGACGAGGCCGAAGTCGAAGATTATGACGCTCTGGTTTTGCCCGGCGGCGCCATCAATGTCGACCAGCTGCGTATGCAAAGCAAGGCCCGAGAATGGGTCAGAAGCATCGCCAAGGATGGCAAGCCGCTGGCGGTCATCTGCCACGCCCCATGGGTACTTGTCAGCGCCGGCTTGGCCCAAGGCCGCAAGCTGACCAGCTATTTCACTATCCAGGACGACCTTATCGACGCGGGCGCCGACTGGGTTGACGAACAGGTCGTGGTTGACGGCAATATCATTACCAGCCGTAAGCCGGACGACATTCCGGCCTTTAACGAAGCTTTGATATCGATGTTGGCGGTCTGACATGTCAGAGGCTCGTAAAGCCGGCGCCAAGCCGCCTAAGCAATAAGGAGGATTACATGCTACGAATAATTGTTGGAGTACTGTTAGCTTTTTGGATAATCGGTCTGTTGGCGCACATTGCCGGCGGCTTCATTTACACGTTGTTGGCCATAGCCGTCATCGTGTTTATTTACGACAGCTTAGTCAGAAGCCGGTCGGTCTAGGCCGAGATTTGCCTGTTCTTACACCCAGAAAAAGCAGACGGATGTCTTCATAGGCTTGCTATTGGATATGAGGGTATATAAATGACCCTAATATTATTTTTTAATAACAGTGAGAATCTCAGATTTTGTATCTAAGAAAATCCAGTCCGGTGATTTTAGGACTTCATTCACGCAGGCTACCATCGTTTGTTCTATTTCGTGGGCGTCTTCTCTAGCCGTTCTTCCTATAGGGCAGATAGACAGTATGCCGTCCGGACGGATCACCCTTGTACACTCTTGAAAGAAACCGACTATCTCCCCAGGATCTTTGCCCCATAAAGGTAAGCTGTAGGTTGCCAGAGCTATATCAGCCGATGCATCAGGCACAGGTAAGTCATCCAGTTGAGCGAGGATTAGACGTGTGGCAGACTTGCCTTGCCTGGCTTCTTGCAGCACATCGGGGTTTTCATCAAATCCTGTAACGGTGGCTTTTACTCCTCGTGCCGCAAGGTCTGACGCAAGATCGTTATAACCGCACCCCAAGTCGTAAACCACCATGCTTTCAAAGATGCCAACGGGTAACTCATGAGAGCGTAAGACATGGTCTAAGCCACCGCCTAACGAGGGAGTATGCACGTGATAGATTAACCGTCTAGCGTCGGAATATGTATCTTTCGCGCAGGCTCAGGCCCCACGTCGTGCAGAGGTTCAGAGCCGACATATATTATCTGTACGTCCGGGCCTACAAATCTCTGGTCAGCGCCTGCTTGATAGGCCTCTTGGTTACGTATAACGCCAGGCCAAGTCTCAGGTCTTTCGGTTGGCAAAGCTCCTCCGTCCAGCTCTTGCAGGACTTGTGTGGCACGAATAATTCTAGCCAGGTCTTGCTCGAAACGGCTCGCCGGCCTTGCAGCTATTATGTCTCCGCGTAACGTTGACCAAGGCATATCATAGCTGCCATCGGTAGGGTCTGAAGGGTCGGCATCTCCGCTAGAGTTATGCCGCTGAAAGCCTGTATTAAAGGTCACGGACACCCGGGGTTCTCGGTAGGAACCGCCTTGAAATCTAGGCCTCATCTCAATAAAGAAAAAATGGTCTTCGGTCTTGCCGCTGCCATCAAAGAAAACCGCCCCATTTAAAACAGCGGTATCCAATTCATCCGGTTGCAACGGTTCTCCCGTGCGGATGGATGATAAGACTTGCGCTAGCTCTACGGCAGCGTCAATCTGTCTGTTAATTTTATCGCCGTGTGTTGCAACGACATCAAGGCCCCAGTTATCTATGAACAAACTAGGTTGGGTATCGGTGCGAAAATCATTCCGGGACTCTATAGCTGCGGCTGACATGTTTACAAATATGACAGAAACAGCTAAAAAAGTCAAGCAAGGGGCAAGGAGATTATAACAAGTGGACTTCTCAACTTAGTTGTTGTCTGTATCAACCCAAAGCGTGCGTCTCGAACTGGGCGTACATGGCCTCGAAATATTCCTGGGTGTATTCTTCCTCTAATGGTGCGCCGATCCGCTTGCAAAATATCGGCGCCCAGGCCAGGTTGATAGCCGAGGCCGCGTAGGCGATGTCTTCCCGGATTGACCCGCCCAGCTGCTCGTACTGCCGTTTGACGTGGGGCCAGACCGGCCGGTCGGCCAGTTGGTACAAGCTGAGAGAGGGGTTCGTGACTGTGAAATCGCCCCAGTCAACCAGGCCATGGACATGCCCGGTGCCGTCTACTTGCGTGTTGCTCAGGGTAAAATCCGCATGGCTCAGGGTGTTTGCGGAGGCCGATTTCAGGAGCTTGTCTTCCAAGTAGCTGGCGGCCTTTTTGACCCGAGCATTAACGCCCCGATCAGGTTCTTCGCGCATGACCAGGCCGGCCTTGTCTCCCAGGATATGTGCCAATAACTTATCTTTGTCTCCGAAGGTGCTTTGCCAGCGCCTGACGTAGGTTTTGGACCGGGTATGCAAGGCGAAGATAATCTTGCCTAAATCTTCACCAAGCCTTTTCGTTTGCCGCTCATCGAAATCAAGTATCGCCGCCCGGGCGCTGGTCCCCGGAACGCGTTCCATACGGTTGCAGTAAACGTAGGCCTTGCCGTCTATTTTCCAGTTGCCTGCACCTACGACTTCCAATAACTTTGGAATGGTACAGCCGATGCTTAGGCCTTCGCCCTTCAGGCTGCCCAAAAAGCTTAGCTGTTGCTGTTCGTTTATGCCGTTAGCTTCGACAAGGTAAAACTTCTTGACCGCGCCGGCCGAGTCCGCGACGACAATCCCTCCGTGGCCCTCACCGATAATTTCCATAATAAAGCAGATACCTATAAGCCCTAGCTTAGGCTAGCGGTTCGCAGCCTTTCCTTGCTTCAACATGTTAACTATACAGGCAGAACGAAACGTCAGGCAATGCTGCCGGTGCGCGGGCACTGCCAGCTTTAATTTACTCTGCGGGTTCGGACTCTAGGAGGTGGGCTACGACTCTATGCGTAGTGAATAATCTAGTTCCGAAGTCTTTTCTATCGGTGTCGTGAACGCCAAGCTTTCCTGGCTGCGAACAATAAAGTCTTTGTAAATAATAAAAGGCTTAGTTTAACGGCCGATACTTATCATTTGGCCGGCCCCCCACTCGTTTAGGCCGTCTGCCGGCGCTACGCCCATAACACTCTCTATACTTCCCGACGGGCCTCTTAATAAAGGCCGAAGCTCCGGTTCGGCTAAGCTTACGTCACCCCCAAGAACCATGGACCAAAATACCTCTTGAGCCAAACGCGCCCCGTGCATTACCTCGCCCAAGGCGCTTGGGGCTGTCCTTTCGGTATAGGTCTCACCCATTACCGGCACCTGTAGGTAAATTATATCTCGGAGGAGGGCCTCGCCAATGTAGGGAGGTGAAGTGTCTGCGTAGGCCGGTGCTATGAACCGTACTCCTTCATCCGGCCTTAACCAAGTATCGCTTTGAGCATGCAAGCCTGCAGCCGCTTCGGCCGCATCATGCGTAAAGCCTTCTGGCGGGGAAATGCCCTGGTAAGAAACTCCCATATCTATATTATATCATATAAATACAATATAGTAAATCTTAACTCCTATTCCGGGGCCTGCCCAGATGATTTGGTTATAATTTGATTATGGCCCAAATTATTATCGATAGTAAGCTGACGCTTTCGGAGGCGTTAAACGGTTCGGCGGCACCCGAAGAGGTTATCGCAGCCCTTGCGATTGTAGACATAAGGTACCTCGGCTTTGATAATAGAATCCATCAAGGCCAAATAGTAATACACAAAGCGCTGCGAGCCGAAGTAGCCGGCATCTTCAAACAGCTATTGCTCAATAAATTCCCTATCTTTAAGGCCGTGCCGATCGTGGCTTATGGCTGGGATGACCACAAGAGCATCAAGGACAACAATACCTCGGCTTTTAACTACCGGAACGTGTTCGCCACGAACCGGCTCTCCAACCATTCCTACGGCAGAGCCATAGACATCAATCCGTTGGTAAATCCTTATGTGACCGAAGACGGCATAGTCAGGCCCGCCGGGCCGGAATATGATCCCGCCGCCAAAGGCGCCATCGCCGACGGCGACAAAACCGTAAGTCTATTTCTTGATTGCGGCTGGGAATGGGGCGGCCACTGGAAAGAAGAATACGGCTACGTTGACTATCAGCACTTTCAGAAACCGGTTCCCTAGTCTAGATACTTCTGGGTCTCGAAATTCTTAAATTTAGCTTTGGATTTCCCGTAGCAGCTTATCGCCCACGTTATTCGTAAAGCCAAGCTCCCGGTATAAGGGTATTAAAGTATTGGTTGGCGCTAATTCCGTAGCTAATCGCTTAGCCCCAAGGGCATCGGCAATCCGAACCCTTTCCCGAACTATAGTTCTGGCTAAGCCTCTATGCCTATGCCGAGGACTTATCATTAAGTGGCTCAATTCGCCAAAGACGGTTATATGTTTCAACGTTAACAGCCCTATACCGACAAGCTCGTTCTCGTTTGAGGTTCTTACCCCTACTTCAATAATATGATCCCCATAGATATCAGGACTTCCAGAGGGCCAACTGGCGCGATCAAGCCCAGAGCTAGATGGTCCGTTCACTTCCTCGTCGAGTGTACGCAGCTCTTCTCTTCCGGCTTCTGCACCGCTTGCAAAATAGTAACCGACCGGCAGCTCCAGCCGGTTATAGGTAACTGCAACCTCCGGGCTGATAGCAAGCTGCGCCATAATAAACAAAATAATACCACAAAAAGCATTATTTGCATAGGGCTTATGCTTGGCTCCCGGACTGGATTTGAACAAATTAAAATAGGCCTGAAATTGGTAAAGAGCTCAACAAGCCATAGGTACATGGCATTATAAGCCAAAATATGCTATAATATATTTATGTACCGCCCAGACTTTACAGACTTTGCCCCATATCAGGGTGCGCCTAATGCCGCCGTCGTATCAGGTTTCATTAATTATGGTGCCAACCACGAGGCAAAAACTGTCCTCAGCGACGTTTATTTGCAGCAGCCAGGCGAGCTGTTGCGCCCAGTAACGGTAGCTAAAACCGTTATCGCCTGGCAAGGACCTGAGCCCGCGTGGAAGATACCCATTAAAGACGTTATCCAATACAGTGAGCGCAGTTTGGCAAAAGGCGGTATCGTCGAGCCTGGTTTAATCGATGGTGAACGCGGTCATCAAGTTACTGCCTGGGCAGCAATGGCAAGCCCGGCTGATTTACTGGTGCAGCGGGCCATGGTTGGCTTTTTCAGTAACTGGAGTCTCGAGTCACCCGAACAATCGGTGCAAAAACTTTATAGGGTTGGCGGTGGTGATCGTGCAAAAGCGCCACTAGTCAGACACCGGCTATATGATTTGCTCTGGAATAGCACTACTGGTTACTCAATTGAAGGCCTCAACGAAGTCATGGTAAGAGAAGGCCATCACCCAACAACACTGGCAAGGAAGCTTGAGGGTCTGGACCAGGAAGGGATTATAGAAGTTCGGTCGAAAAGCATCGGTTACAATCCTGTCATGAAAGTCACCGATAGCGAATACCGCCACGTAGCGATCGGCTTCTTAGACACTAGCTTGGAAACGCAAGCAGCATATGCTGCCGCTCAAGAACTTGGCATCGACGCCACCATAACTGTTGACGACTTTGTTAATAAGGCTATGGAACAAATGCCCGGTGCTGACCCAGTAGTATTACGCAAGTATATAATCGGCAGTTTCAGCGAGGGAACCAATCACTTCCCTGGCTTGCAGCCTGTCGATAGGTTGGGCATACCGATTTCAGATCTCAGTGTTGTCGAGCTATCTCCTGACGTGCGTCAGGCTGTTGGCGAGCTTGTAATTGGCGTGGGCAAAATTTTAGCCGGCGAAGGTCTGCTTCCTTATGTTAAGGAAGCGCAAAGAATTATGGGTAACCCCTCGCAAGTGCGCGAGCTAATTGCTAAAGCCGGTAGGTTTTCGGCTGTAAAGGCTGGGCACTTTCATGGCAGTGAGCGGCTGACTAATCAAATGAGAAGCATTTTGGAAACCGGGCCACAGACTGCTGAGAGTATGAGAGCCGAACTAGTAGATCGGTACGGCCGCATGATCGGTCATGAGAGAATACACGCCATTCTGAATGAGCTTGTTAGTACCGAAAACATAGGTACTGCCTATGAACCTGTCCATCCTCATTCGGCTATCACGCGTAAGGTCTACAAAATGCAGGCTCAGCAGGAAAGCTAGGTAGAAGAGCCGGCCACGAAACCTGGCCTGTCTCTGTTGGTGCTTGGTCTGGCTGCCTTTAGTGGACGCACTTCGCAGCTTACGTCATGAGTAACCGGATTATCGTGAGGCGATTATCAGTAGACTACCGGCATGACCGCCTAATTTTCTTATTATGTCTTCGTGCCTTTCGGCGTTAGTATCGTCGGGCTCGCCAGCTTCGATATCAAATTGAGCCTCGCGCGAAGCGAAGCGCGGCCTTAAGCCGGCCATCTTTAACATCTCGGCTATGGCTTGGGCATTTCTATCGTAATCAAAAATTACGGCCCGGCCGTCCGGAGCAAGCAGCCTGGCGACTTCGTTGGTCATAACCTGCTCGTCATGATTATGTTCGCAGCTCGGAGCGGATGATTTATCGTATACGCGGGAAATGTAAACTTCGTTAGCGATCGCGCCGGGCAGGCCATACCTTAAATTTTCCTCGGAGGGGTCGTCTAAGTTTCTGCCAAATGACCTTTCCCGTTGGAGGGTTATATTTTCGCCGGCTCTCTGACTTCGCAATCTCTCAAAAGCGACTTTCGCTCCGAGTTCGTAGTATCCGAAGCTGAAGTTCTCCAGACCTATATAGCGACTTAGCCCGCCGAAATTACGGTTTAAACCGTTGGGATGCATGCCGGGACCTATTTCAACCAGGCACCAGACCGGTGCGGCTACTCTGTATTCGGCGTACTCGAATGGATCGATGAGATCGCTTGGATTTATCTCAAGCGCTTGCCTAATTCCTAATTCCTTGTCGACCGGATTCAAAGCCGCAACCCCAGGCGTTGACATAAACATAAAATACCACAAAACGTGGTATTTGTATAGTGATTATGCTTGGCTCAAGATATAGGTCTGGGCTAGCTGCCTTTACGTCCCTGGCGCGCCTGATGATTACGTATAGGTACTATTGTACCGGCGGCCAGACTTGTTCGGGGTCTCCTTCAATTCGAGCCATAAGTACTTGGTCCATTCCTTGATAGGTTATGCAAGTACTACCGTGAATCGGAAAAGTCGTAAGTCGATCCCAAGGCATATCAGCCAACTCCGCCGCTCTAGCCAGATGCTCATCCGGACCATAGTCTGATTGTATAAATTCCGCCTTCCATCCTATTTCTCGAGCTACACTCTCCAGCGCTTTAGCAAAACCGCCGATTTTAGGCGTAATAAATTCCAAGTTTCTAAAAGCGGCAACAGCAAGCGATGTTTTTATAAGTTCGGCGTTTGGTAGCCTATCTTCTCCGTTGTCAGTATGGATTTCCAGGATTGCCTTGGCCCACCAAAGTCCTATAGCCTCATATACATCCTTGGCTTCCCCTACGGGCTTAAGGACTTCTCGTCCGCCTTCAAATCTTGCATCCGCAGCCATAATTATCATATTATATAAAAAACTTCAATAATTGTCAATAATTAAAGGGTAAGATAAAAAATCCGGCAGCGTGAATGCGGACCGGGTGTTTCGTCGAGTTTGCGATGCGGCTCCCCCAGTGGGTGAGCTGCGCAATAACTTAGTAAATGGACGGGATTGCGCGGGCCTGCTCGATTCTATCGATCGCTACTTCGGTACTACCGTCCCAGAAGGCTAGGAGCATTGGCATAATGCTGCCACGCCATCTAACTCCTAGGCGAAGTGTTGGACAGCCGCTGCCCGAGCTGCATTCTTTGGCCTTTTGTTTGGCCCAGGGCGTTAGATCTACGCTTTCTTGGCGGGCATCTAATACTAAATGCTCGGGATCTATGACATCATTTGCTCGAGATTCACTCATCAGCCTAGAAGGTATGCCGACAAACTTGCTAAATTCAGGCCGGCCGGGTCTTCCCTCGACAGTGTCATTTATCATCGCCAGACGAGATATTAATCTGCTGCTATTCCTGACAATTTGTTCATTGGCCGACTGCTCGTAACCACTGTCTTGTAGAAGAAAATTAAATATGCTCCGTATAGCTAAATTGGCATCCTGCACGGCTGCACTAGCATTGCGCAGGCAGCCTCTCGCGATGCGGACAGCCTGCTGCTGCGTCGCATCAATGGAGCCTGCCATGGCCTCCCGGAACGGATTAGTCAATCCATTATCAATTGGGTCCGGAAACCGTCCAAAATAGTAATAATCCCTGCCCATCTCCATCCAGATAGGTACATATTGGTTCGCAGCTGCACTAGTAGAGCGGCTGAAAACATGATCACTTTTAGACACCGACCTAGCAAGCTCTGACGCAACAGCATAACCTAGGGGAGCTAACATGTACGTATCAAAGTCTGGGTAAAGCCGGCCTATTGCATGAGGAGTAGACTTGGCATCTGCTATTCTTTGTTCTAGGTCGTTAGAAAAAGCTTCTGAGTCAGCAGCTTCTTGCATAAACGCTTCGAAAGCCATAAAAATAAAATACAACAAAAAGCAGTATTTGACAAGGCTTGGCTCCCATGACGTTGATCAATTGGGACCAGATTAAGTCAGAAATAATAGAGATGTGTCGGGTAGTTAAAACTTCACAGCAGTTTAATATTAAAGAAGCTGAGGGCCGTGGCTAGAATCCGGGTAAGTATTCAGAGCCGAAGTTAAGAACCTACAACTTTACCCGTGCAAATGTTTCTATATTGGCTGGGATTAAAAGTCTGTCCATATTGCGGGAAATACCATTCAACAGCGTTATAGGACGGTTTGCCCTGGCACATACCTAGATTGAACGCTACGACAGTTGCTTGTTCTGTAGTGCCATCGGCCACATCTTCATTACCCATTACGTAGTCAGTCATTCCTGTGCCTGTAGCCTGTGTGCCTCCCCATGACTGCCAGGTTATATTAGTGACTATGCCAGTGGGGTCACCTCCATTATTGATTATTTGAGGCTTCACGGTGCCGTAACCTTGCTGACCCGTGTCAGGCGGCCCCCATAGCTGCCCAAGTACAGGACTTGGCGTGTTAGTTGTTGTGTCTGAGCCCTTCTCTGCAGTATTAGAATTGTTGCTGGCAGTAGCCCGCTTTTTGCTTGTAGTTGTAGCGGTTACTGAAATAGGACTTGTTTTGCGGTCTTTTTGATAAACGTACCAGCCAGCGCCTATTATAAGAACAAGCAGAGCTATTATTGATAAAATGCTAACAACTCCGAAACCTTCTTGTTTACTGTGATGTTTGCCCATGTCATTTATAGTATCAAACGACCATACTGCAATTGAACCGAATAAATTCCTAGAGATTAATAGAGGCGAGCTTTCCTGACTCCCTCCTAATGGACGAGCTGCGCAACTTTTGTGAAGCAGAATTCATTATTAACTTACATCTGGTGAATGAGGAGGTTCAGGTGCATCAGCAGCATCGAGCAAACGATTAAGCTGGTTAATACTTTCTTGTGAACTGAGTCGCTCGATTGCCTCAATGGCAGATTCACCGGTTTGCAAATCTGTTTTTCTATATGGACAAGCCAAGCAGCCTAGAGTTAAAGCGAGTGTGGCCCTTTGATAATCCGCACTCATTTCGTTATAAGTTATTTCAAAGCCGGTAGGGTATTTGGCACAGACCATATTACCGTTTGCATTAGAGTATGGTCTTTGTACTACGGCACGTACTTGACAAGTGTCAAACGCTTTTTGAGAGCGACTTTTTTTCACGCATAAAACTAAAAATATCACAAAAAGTGATATTTGACAAGGTATGGCTCCACCTAGTGGACGAGTCTCGCAACTGCCAAGTTTCTAATATTCTGCTGTTTCATCCTGCGGGAATACCGCCTTCAATCTTTGAAGAAGAAACCATGCTCGTCTGTCGTCAATGAAATCAGAAAAAGTGCTATTGCAATCCTCATCCATTTCGTCATAGTGCACCCTTCCGTCATCTTTCAGCGTGATGTGTCCTTCGGCTATTTCATCGTCATGCAGCGAAAGCTGGGCTATGTCGTGATTATTGTAATCCAAAGCCTCGGACGTCTCGGTCATTAGATAAAATGCATAACGTTTCTGCTCGGGAGCAAATGCCAATCCCGCCAATAGTTTAGGCCGTAACGGCTCAAGTAATATATCAGCTATTCTAGTGCCAAAGTCTCCCGTGCGGGTTTGGGGATGCTCAAGTGCATTAAATAGGACGAAGTTTCTAAGATCCTGAAGATAATCGCCTTCAAAACGGGGAGCTTCATAGACATCCGGCATAAAACTAAAATACCATAAAAAGTGATATTTGGCAATTTATGGCTCCGGGGACTGGATTCGAACCAGCGACCTAGGCGTTAACAGCGCCCCGCTCTACCGCTGAGCTACCCCGGAATAGTGATTGAACTTGTCTATTCTAACGGCTTAATAACAGATTGTAAATGCTCTTGCTGAAGACCGCGCGGTTTGTTGGTACAATAATTAATGCTATGCAGGATGACGCGCCGAATCCGCCGCCAGATGAACCGACCGTTGAGCCCGTCGACGAACCGACAGACGAAACCGGCAAATCCGCGGTTACGCCCTTGCCCGGGCCGCAAGAAACGCTACCGGTTCCGGCGCCCAAACCGCCGCGCAACTGGAAGCGATGGCGCAAAGTAGCGGGCCTCGTAGTTCTGATTATTATCGTCGCGGTTGGGGCCTGGCTGTGGGGCCGGCATGGCGGCCCGCCCAAAAAAGCCGCTTCGACGGCCAGCCAAGCCGTAACGATGCCTAAGAAAACTGCGGCGGCTGCGGCCAAAGTCCAAGGCGTCCAGCTCGACCCGAACAAGGATTACGGCAACAAATACGCCAACGGCATCCTGCCCGTCGGTGACGGCAAATACGTTACGTCCGGCCCTAAGCAGGGCTATGTCTATGCCTGCAGCCAGTATGCCCAGAACCTGTCCGGCGGCCAGGGCGGCGCCAGTACCCGCGGGCCGTGGTTCACGGATAATAACACCGAGTATAACGTCAACGAGAAGCTGCATGTCGAGGGCAGCGTCATGTGGCAGGCCAGCTTTTCGGACGTCCTGTCCGGCGGTACGCGGACTATCATTACTAATGATTTGCCCGACCACCCGACCGGTATTTTCCCGATTATGACGACCGACCCGGCCTACGCTTATGACCACAACCCCAATACCATTAAGGGCCAGACCCTGACCTACGTCCTCAATGCCGACCCGGTTTACGGTTCGCCCAGCTGTATGGGCGGCGAATCGGGCATCATGCTGACCGGCGTGGCGCTGTTTAACGCCTTTGATGCCGGCGGGCGTGACGCCGGGGCCTGGGAAGTCCAGGACGCGTGCGACGGGCATCCGCAAACGGACGGCATTTACCACTACCATACCTTGAGCGCTTGCATCAAAGACACCAGTGTCCGGACCGTCATCGGCTATGCCCTCGACGGCTTCCCGATTACCGGGCCGGAGGTCGGGCCGAATAATATCCTGACGACGTCGGACCTCGACGAGTGCCATGGCCTGACCAGCCAGATTAACCTCGACGGCAAGCTGGTTACGATGTACCACTATGTCATGACGGAGGATTTTCCGTACTCCGTCAGCTGTTTCCGCGGTACGGCTATCCAGCCGCCTGACCTGGCGCTAGCCCGGCCAAGCCAGTCCGGCCAAGGGCAAAAGGCGCCGCCTAAGCCTTAGCGGACGGATTTGAGGGCGGCAGCCGTGCGGCGGGCGTCGTCGCGGGCCTTGAGGGTTTGGCGTTTGTCGTAGCGTTTCTTGCCGCGGCCGACCGACAGGCGGAGTTTGATGAAGCGGCCGCCGGTCAGGATTTCCAGCGGGACGATGGTTTTACCCTGTTGTTTGGCGGCTATGAGGGCTTCGATTTCGCGGCGTTTGGCCAGCAGTTTGCGGGCCCGGGTCTGGTCGGTTTCGTTAATCGGGATGCCGGACGTGCCTGAGATAGTGGCGTTTATCAGGAAGAGCTCGCCCTGCTTGACGGTGACGTAGGCGCCCCGCAATTGGCCGTGGCCCATGCGCAGGGCCTTGGTCTCGGCCCCGCTCAGTTCCAGGCCCGCCACCAAAGAGTCGCCGAGCTCGTAATCGTGGCTGGCGCGGCGGTTGGTGATGCGCTTGGTCTGGTGGGGCTTCTTCTTGGCCATAACGCTTATTGTAACTGAGGAGCCGATTATAGACAAGAGGTATATTTAATTATATAATAATTATGTGAACCGTATATTCGCTGAGACCGCAGACTATGCCCGGGCCGAGTTAATCGATGTTATGTCAGGCGTAGTAACGCGGTTTCCTAGCCTGCGCCATATAAGCGAGAATCTTGATTCGCCTTCTCACGTTTCGGCGCGCTGGCGTCATTCATCAGTCCCGGCCGCGGCGATTACGAACTGGGTAAGCTACGCGGGTATTGCTGAGTCCGGCCGGCGACCCAAGGACTATCCGGAAGCCGCTATACTGGGGATTTCGAAAGAAGAAGTCGATGCTTACGCTGCTGAACATGGCGGCCAGCACGCCGTCGCGTATGTCCTGGGGAGCCGGGTCATTATAGGTACCATGCTAGAAGATGAAATCTTCGGCGTCAGTGAGGATGGCGAGCAATACAGAGTGGCGATGGGTATCGGCAAGGGTGTCCTCCAGGCTACGGCCGGGCTGTACCTACCTCATAAAAGGCTGTGGGTACCATCAGCGCCGATTGAGGATATGGGACGAATGCCGGCTGACCAGGTTCCAGTCACCGTTCCCTTCCTTTAAATTATTACTGGTTAGCGGCGAATTCCTGCTTGGCAGTGTTCATCAGGCTGGGGTCGTGCAGGACTTGGGCGCGGTAGTACCAGTATTCGGCGCCCCAGAGGTCGATGTTGCGCATGCCGGTGGCTTTGCCGTAATTGACGACGGCTTTGAAGCGCTGGGCGTTGAATGACTTGTTCTGCTCGGCCAGGCTGGTTTGGGGGACGGTTTTGCCGTCCGGCGCCCAGGCTTCGGCCTGGAGTTCGCCGATCATCATGTCCTTGTGGTCGGCCAGTTTTTGCCAGCCGGCCAGGAAGCCGTAGAACCAGGCCGGGAACGGGTATTCCAAATAGCGGTGCGTCACGCCGGCATCCCAGACGCGGCGGTAAATCGAGATGCTGAACATGTCCGGCTGCGGCTGCTTGACCGGAATGCCGACGGCGTTGTCGCTGCGGGCGACAATAACCGGGTGCTTCGGGTCAAGTTTCTTGACCAGGTCGTATTCGCTGATCAGGCGTTGGCGGTCGAAGTTGGTGCAAGTGCCGAAACCCTGCAGGAAGTATTCGTTCTCGACTTGGTAGGCTTCCAGGCTGGGCGAATTCTTGTAACGCTGGACGACCTTTTGCATGAAGGCTTCAAGTTGCGGCTGCCATTGGCTGTCGGGGGCATTGGTATTGACCCAAGACGGCGAGTGGCACTCCGGCCAGCGCGGCTGCCGCAGACCGACGGTCAGGATAATCTTGGCGTGGGCGGCTTCGGCCTTCTGGAATTCCCAGTCCAGCTGGCTGAAGTCGTACTGTCCCGGCGCCGGCTCCATGTCGCTCCAGTAGCTGACCAGGCGGAACTGCTTGACGCCGATGCCGATCAGGGCATCCATGGCCTGCTCCGGGTTGACGCCGAGGCTTTGGGCGTAATCGGGGATGAAGCTGACGCCCAGCTGCAGCGGCTTGCCCGATTCGGTATGGATATACCACTGGGCGATGCCGTACATCACGCTGACCAGCAGGAAAACGATGATAACTATAACGCTGACGATCTTGTGCCACCAGTTCTTACGCCAGTAGCGGCCCGGCCAACGTTTTAAGCTGGATGCCAGCCGGTTGATATACATTGGGACAGGCTTTGCCATATAATAAGTTTAAGGTTTCAATGAAAATAAGTATTGTCATCCCAGTATACAATGAAGCGGCCCAGCTTGGGGCCTGCCTGTCGGCGATTGCCGCCCTGGACGTTGCACCCTACGAAGTGATCGTCGTCGACAATAACTCGACCGACGGGACGGCCGGCATCGCCGCGGCTTTCGGCTTCGTCAAGCTGCTGCGCGAGCCTAAGCAGGGCGTTGTCCATGCCCGCAACCGCGGTTTCGATGCCGCCCGCGGCGACATCATCGGCCGGATTGACGCCGATACTTTGCTGCCGGCCGGTTGGGCGGCCCAGGTTCTGGCTATTTTCGAGGACGAAACGGTGAGTGCCGTGTCGGGGGCACCGCATTATTATGATTTCGCCTTGGCCGGCTTGGCTGACGCGGCCGACTTTTATGTCAGGGCCCGGCTGGCACGCAAGCTTGGCGACACTAACTTCTTGTGGGGCGCCAACATGGCCGTCCGCCGTTCGGACTGGCGCAAAGTCCGTTCCCTGTTGTGCGACCAAGGCCAGATGCACGAGGATTTCGACCTGGGCATCCACTTGCAGGCCATCGGCCTGAAAGTCGCTTATGACGAGACGCTATTGGCCGGCGTGTCGTCCCGGCGGCTCGATACCAGTTTTGTAGACTATGTCCGCTACACCCTGGCCAGTCCCAGGACTTATGCCTTGCACGGTTTGCGCAGCCGCCGCCATATGTACCCGGTTCTGGCGCTGTGCTGGTTGATCTACGTGCCGGGCCGCGTGATCTACCGCGGTTACGACCCGGCGACGGGCACTTTTTCGTGGAACCAATTGCTGGCTGCCGGCAGTTCGCGCGTCGATCCGACCATCAACGTCGCCTAGGCCTGAGGATTGGAAACGTAGCCGCCGCTATCGGTCGGTATCGGGTGGCAGCTGGCCCAGAGGCCCTGGCGGGCAGCCATGGCTGACTGTTCGTCGGCTGAGAATTGCGCCGATTTGGTAAATGGGAAATAGGGGTAATAAAAACCGTAGCCTTCCTGGATCAGCTTCTCATTGACCAGCGTGCCGTCCGGCAGGTAAACGTAGCGCAACAGGCGGCCGTAACGGTCGCGGTCGGTGCTTAACGAATCCGAAACCAGCCTGACCGGGCGGCTGCCGATAATGCTCTTGGTGAAAGCGGCCGCGGCCGGACCGTAGCACTGGACCGGCGTGTCGGGCTTATGGGTTTCGGGCGTGTCGACACCGACGAAACGGACCTTTTCGACCTTGCCGTTCATGTTGACTGCGATGGTATCGCCGTCAACGAAATGGTTTATGCCGTACAACCCGGGCTGGGCGCCGATTGCCGCTCGGCCGGCCCGGCCGAGCCAGTCTGCCCTATGGACAACCAGCAGGCTGCCCGCGATTAGCAGTACTAAGGTCCAGACGTAAGGTTGGCGGTAGTAGCGTTTGCCCATGCTAGGCACTAACTAACGACATTACCTCCTGGCGGTCAAGTTTCAGACCGTTAATTTTAATGTATTCTTCATGTTCGCCGGGCGGTTCAAGCTTGGCGACGATCGATTCGAACTGCTCTTCGGTCATGCCGACCTGGTAGCCGTTGCGGCTGTCGGTGGCGTTGACGGCCCGGCGTTTGGCGGTTTCTTTGGGCAGCGTAATCCATAACAAGACCGTTTCGGCGCCGTTGCGGGCAGCGATGTCGCGCATTTTTTGCCGGTCGGCGTAGAAGTTAAAATTCGTGTCATAAACAACGCTTTTGCCGGCCGCCAACAGCTCGGCGGCCCGCCGGTTCAGCCGGTCGTAGAGCTCCAGGCTTTCGGCCTGCGAGTGCGTCGGCTGTTTGAAGAGCTTGTGCCGCTCGGCATCGGCCCAGACGTGTACCGCCCCCGTGGCTTCGGCGATTATTTTGGCAGCGGTAGTCTTGCCGGCACCCGGGTAGCCGATGAACAGGTACAGCTTCGGTTTAGTCATAACCATTATTGTAGCAAAGCCGGCCCCAGACTTGACAAGTCGTGTTAACGTATTTCTTAAATATATTTCTAGAAGTCGATACCCTTGTTGGCCAAGAACTTGTCGTCGAAATGGTGCTTGAGCTTGTGCATGTCGGTGGCGATATCGACTTGGCCGAGCAGCTTTTCCGGAAAGTTCCGGCCGGTCAGGCACAGGCTGGTCTTGGGCGACCGGTTATCAATAAGTTTTTCCAGATGCTTAAGGCTTAGCAGCCCGTCGTTGACGGCATTATTGATCTCATCGCAGATGACCAGGTCGTAGTCGCCGCTGGCGGCGCAGTGCAGCGCTTCGGCGTAGGTCTCGAGGGCGGCGGCACGATGCTGCTCGTCACTGATATGCTGTTCGCTCAGGTCGCCCGCCTGGTAAAAGCCCTTGCCGCCCTTGTAAAAGTGCAACTGGTCCTTGAATAGGGGCTGGATGTCGCGGATAAAGACGTGCTCGCCGACGCCCCAGTACTTGATGAACTGGATAAAGGCCACCTTGGAGCGGTTACCGAGCGCGCGGGCCAACAGCCCGAGCGAGGCGCTGGTCTTGCCTTTGCCGTCGCCGGTGTAAATGATTACGACCGAGTCCTTGGTCTTATAATCCTCAAAAGCCATACTTAATATAGTATAGCTAAACGAGTTTGTGGGCTTTGAGGGCGGCGTCGATGCGCGGGCGGTCGAAGCCGATGATGATGTCGCCGCCGATGTCGAGGACGGGGATGCCGCGCTGGTCGGATTTCTCGACGGCTTCCAGGCCGGCGGCCGGGTCTTTCTCGACGTCCTTATCGGTGTATTTAACGCCGAGTTTGTCGAGGTATTCCATCGCCGCGTGGCAAAAGGCGCACCATGTCGCGCTATAGACGGTTACTTGCGGGTTACTCATGCCCTTATAGTATCACTATACTTTGTAAAGTGTCAATCACCTCTGGTTTTGGGACTAGGGGTTGCGTGATATAGATCACATCTGTTATACTAAGCGTAATGACTAAGACGACCGCGCCTAGCAAGACGCCCTCGCCTGCCGAAACGGCAAAGCCTCACTCCGCGATGGGCGACACCAAAAGCCCGACTATGGTATTTATCGGCGCAGCACTTGATATGAGCTGGCGGCTGGCTATCGTGGTTCTGGTGCCGGTCATCGGCGGTTTTGCGCTTGACCGCCACTTTGACACCAGCCCGTTGTGGAGCCTTGCCGGTTGCGGATTGGCGGTTGCCGGCGTGATTGGCGTTATCAGGCAGATGCTCCGCGAAGTCAGCCAAATGCCGGTAACGAATAAGGGGCAGCACTCATGATCGGCGGACTGCTAACCCATTTCGGCGACAGCGGCCCGGTGGTACATGTCTCGCCGTTGCCGGTTTTTCACCTCGGCGGTCTTACGATTACCAACTCGATTCTCTATGGCTGGGTTTGCGCCGCGGCCATTTGCGTGCTGATGATTGCGGCCGCCCGCCGGGTGACGGTCAAGCCTAAAGGCGGCCTGGTGCAGTTCATCGAAGTCGGCGTCGACTTTATTACCAACCTCGTCGAGAGCGCCTTTGACAATAAGGAAGTCGGGCGCAAGTACGTGCCGTTCTTCGTGACTATATTTTTCTTCATCCTGCTTAATAACTGGCTTGGGCTGCTGCCAATCGTCGGCGAAGGCTTCCAGTCCGGCGGCAACCCGCTGCTGCGGCCTTTCACCGGTGACCTTGACGGGACTTTCGCCATGGGCGTGGTGACTATGGCGCTGGTCTACGGGGCTTCGATTCGTGAATCCGGCGGCCTGCGCCGTTATCTCCGGCATTTCTTCGTCGGCAGCCCGGCCAACCCCCTGTATCTGGTGATCGGCATCCTGGAAATGTTTACCGATCTGACTCGGGTGCTCAGCCTGTCGCTCCGGCTTTTCCTGAACGTGACCATCGGCGAGATCGTAATCGCCGTGTTCGCTTATCTGGGCCACGTCTTGGCGCCGCTGACGGCCCTGCCCTTTACGCTCATCGAACTGTTCATTGCGGCCCTGCAAGCCTATATTTTTACCGTTCTGGCGACCATGTACCTGGCTATCGCCGTTAACCACGCCGGCGAGCACGCCGGGGACGTGGACTTGACCGAAGATGACGTTCCTGAAACAATGGGGGCAACAGCCTCGGGAGCAGCGCATGGGCAGGCTTAAGGACGGCATCGAAATAAGTAAGTTAAATAAGGAGTTAATCAAATAATGGTAATCGCAGACGCAGTCAACACAGCAATTATTGGTAAAGGCCTGATGATCGGCGGCGGTTTCGTCGGTCCCGGCATCGGTATCGGCCTGATCGGCGGCAACTATTTGCAGGCCGTCGGGCGCAATCCGGAAGCGGCTAAGTTCCTTGGCCAGGCCCTGATTTTCGTGGCCATCGTCGAGCTTTTCGGGCTTCTGGCTTTCGCATCAATTTTCATCGTCAAATAAAGGACTAATTCGAGACTAAATGCTACACGCTTTCATGAACTTCGGTGACAGCTCTTCCGGTCTCGGCGCTTTGGGCGTCGACGGCCAGGCTTTTCTAATCCAGTTGATTACTTTCATACTGGCTTTCCTGGTGCTGCAGCGCTGGGCTTTCGGTCCGATTCTCAAGGTCTTGCGCGAACGCCGCGAAACCATTGAGAGCGGTGTCAAGCTCGGCGAGCAAATGCAGAAGGACAAGGCCGAACTGGAGGCCAAAGTCGAAAAGACCCTGCACGAAACCCGGCAGCAGGCCGACGCCATCATCGGGGGCGCCCAGGACACGGCCCGCCAGACCGTCCGCGAGGCCGAAGACAAGGCCCGCGAAAAAGCGGCCGGCATCCTCAAGGACGCCGAGGAGCGGATTGCCCAGGACACGGCCCGCGCCCGGCAGAAACTGGAGAAGGACCTGGTCGGTTTGATTTCCGACGCGACCGAAGCCATTATTGACGAAAAAGTCGACGCCAAGAAGGACGCCCAGCTGATTGACCGTGCGCTCAAGGAGCGGCAGACGGCATGAAACAGCCCCGTACCAAAATCGCCCGGGTTATCGCCGATCAGACGCTTCAGGACGGCCCGTCAAAGAAGCTCGGCCGCGAAATAGCGGCTTACCTGCTGAGAGAAGGCCGTGTTAACGAGCTGGATTCGGTGCTGCGCGACGTGCAGGCCGATTGGGCTGCCGCCGGCTATGTCGAAGTCTTGGCAGCCAGCGCCCACGAACTGACCGGCGCCGTTAAGGCCGATATTGCCAAGCGGGTCAAGCGCCTGCAGCCGGCTGCCAAACGGATTATCGTAACCGAAGTCCGCGACCCGGCAGTGATCGGCGGCGTCAGGCTAAGTTTCGCTAACCAGCAGCTTGACCTGAGCGTCCAGGCGAAACTGAACAGATTTAAACAATTAGCGGCTACAGGAAAGGACTAAAGCGTGCCAGAACTATCGATTACCGAATTATCAGATGACATCAGGGCGGCGATTGCCGACTTGAAACAACGGCCGGAGATCGAGAACGTCGGCGTCGTGACCCGCATCGGCGACGGCGTGGCCTGGGTTTACGGCCTTAGCGGTGCTGGTTATAGCGAAATGCTGGAAATCGAAGGCGTCAACGGCCAGCCGGTAACAGCTTTTGCGCTTAATCTAGGCGAGGATGAGATCGGCGCCGTATTGTTGGGCGAAGACACCGAGGTCAAAGCCGGCGCCAAAGTCCGCCTGAGCGGCGAAGTCTTGGAAGTGCCGGTCGGGCCGGAACTGGTCGGCCGGGTCGTCGACCCGTTGGGCAATCCGCTCGACGGCGCCGGGCCGATTAAGGCCAGAGCCACCAGCCGCGTCGAGCGCCCTGCCCCCGGCGTACTGGACCGCAAAGGCGTCCATGAGCCGTTAATGACCGGTATAACCGCGGTTGACGCCATCGTGCCGATCGGGCGCGGCCAGCGCGAACTGATTATCGGCGACCGCCAAACCGGCAAGACAGCCGTAGTCGTTGACACTATGGTCAACCAGGCCAGGCAGAAGACCGGCGTCATCAACATTTACGTCGCTATCGGCCAGAAACTATCGAAGGTAGCCGCCCTGCAAGAACGCCTCAAGCGCGAGGGCGTCATGGACCAGACGATTATCGTCGCGACCAGCCCGGCCGACCCGGCCGCCATGCTTTACCTGGCTCCGTATGCCGGCTGCGCGATGGGCGAATATTTCCGTGATAACAAGCAGCACGCCTTGATTATTTACGATGACCTGACCAAGCATGCCGCGGCTTACCGCCAGATGTCGCTGTTGCTGCGCCGGCCGCCGGGACGCGAAGCCTACCCGGGCGACGTTTTCTACTTGCATTCCCGCCTATTGGAGCGCTCGGCCAAACTTAGCGACAAGCTTGGCTCCGGCTCGCTGACGGCTCTGCCGATTATCGAGACCCAGGCCGGCGACATCAGCGCCTATATTCCGACCAACGTCATTTCGATCACCGACGGCCAGATTTTCCTCGAGACCAACCTGTTTTACCAGGGCATAAGGCCGGCTATTTCGGTCGGTTTAAGCGTTTCCCGCGTCGGCGGCAGCGCCCAGACCAAGGCTATCAAGGCGGCCGGCGGCGGCCTGAAGCTGGCCTTGGCCCAGTTCCGTGAATTGGCGGCTTTCAGCCAGTTCTCGACCGACCTGGATGCCGAAACCCGCCACACCATCGAACGCGGCCAGCGCCTGACCGAACTGCTTAAGCAGCCGCAGTACACCCCCTACTCTATCTGGGAAATGTACTCCAGCCTCTACGCCGCCACGCAGGGCGCCTTTGACAGCGTGCCGCTTGAGAAGATTAAGCCGGCCGAAGAGGCTCTCCACCGCGAGCTCAAGAGCAAGCACGTTAAGCTGACCGAGGCTCTTAACACCGGGGACAAGCCGACCGATGCCCAGAACGACACCGTCCTGAAAGTCGCCAAAGCGATTGCCGACAGCTACAAAACCGCCAAGAAAGCCGGCAAGGAGCAGTAGACCCAGTGGCCAGCACGATTACCCTTAAACGCCGGATTGCCTCCATCAAAGGTACCCGGCAAATCACCAAAGCCATGGAGCTGGTCAGCGCCAGCAAGCTGCGGCGCGCCCAGGAATACGCCAAGCGCAGCCGCGACTACCGCGACCTGGCCTATGACCTGCTGAAGAAGCTTAACGCCATGAGCGAAGTCGAGCGGCTGCCGTTGTTCCGCAAGCGGCCGGTCAAAAACCGGCTGTATATCGTCATTACCAGCAACACCGGCTTGGCCGGCGCCTACAATGCCAATGTCCTGAAGCTTCTGACCCACGGTTTGCAAAAGGACCGGGCCGACAAGGTCAAGAGCCATGTAATAACCGTCGGCAGCAAGGCCGCCCAGCTGGCCCGGCGCCTGAGCGATGTCGACCTGATGGCCGTTTATCCGCCGTTCGGCGACCAGCCGACGGCCAACGACGTGCGGCCCATCCTCAACATGGTCATTGACGAATACACCGAC
Organism: uncultured Candidatus Saccharibacteria bacterium; assembly: GCA_963716945.1. Taxonomy (GTDB): domain Bacteria; phylum Patescibacteriota; class Saccharimonadia; order Saccharimonadales; family UBA4665; genus DASRLG01. The sequence continues at coordinate 653,809 of OY970322.1, forward strand.
GAATCGATTGACGAAGTCCACGTGCTTTACACCAACTTTAGGTCCAACCTGGTCCAGGAAGTCCAGGACCTGCAGCTGCTGCCGGCGCCGCTGATGGACGTTGACAGCGCCGCCGCGCCGATCAGCAACTTCGAACCGGACGTCGAAACCGTTATTCAGGAAGTAACCACCCGCCTGATCGAAGCCCAGATCTGGCAGGCTATCCTGGAAAGCCTGGCGTCCGAACACGCCATGCGCATGATCGCCACCAAAAATGCTACCGATAACGCTAATGACCTGATTGATGATTACACCTTGGCTTTGAACACCGCCCGACAGGCTACCATAACCCAGGAACTGGCCGAGATTACCGGCGGCGCGGAGGCACTCAATGGCTAAGCTTAAGACAGAAGAAGGAGAATTATAATGGCAGCCCCAACCAAAGCTAAGACCAAGACCGGCAAAATCACGCAAATCGTAGGCGTGGTGGTGGATATCCAGTTCACGACCGACAGCCTGCCGGCGATTTATAATGCCCTCAAACTGGAGCTTGACGGCAAGGAGCTGACACTTGAAGTCGCCCAGCACCTGAGCGAGTCCAGCGTCCGGGCTATTGCCCTCGGTTCGACCGACGGTCTGAAGCGCGGTACCGAAGTTACCGATACCGGCGCCGCCATCAGTGTGCCGATCGGCGACAAGACCTTGGGCCGGATGTTTAACGTTACCGGCCAGCCGATTGACGGCAAGGAAGACAAATTTACCGAGACCTCGGTCATCCACAAGACGCCGCCGCCGCTTATCGACCAGTCCGGCCAGGTCGAGATCCTGGAGACCGGGATCAAAGTCATCGACCTGATTTGCCCGATGACCAAAGGCGGCAAGGCCGGCCTCTTCGGCGGGGCCGGCGTCGGCAAAACCGTATTAATCCAGGAGCTGATCAACAATATCGCCAAATTCCACTCCGGCTATTCGGTTTTCGCCGGGGTCGGCGAACGGACCCGCGAGGGTAACGACCTGTACTATGAGATGGAAGAGTCGGGCGTGCTCAAGAACACCTCGCTGGTCTTCGGACAGATGAACGAGCCGCCGGGAGCCCGTCTGCGCGTCGCCTTGAGCGGCCTGACGATCGCCGAAGGTTTCCGCGACAAGGGTAACGACGTGCTGCTGTTCATCGACAACATTTTCCGCTATACCCAGGCCGGGGCCGAAGTTTCGGCGCTTTTAGGACGCCTCCCTTCAGCCGTCGGCTACCAGCCTAACCTGGCTCAGGAAATGGGCCAGCTGCAGGAGCGCATCACTTCGACCCGCCAGGGCTCCGTCACTTCCGTACAGGCGGTTTACGTGCCGGCCGACGACCTGACCGACCCTGCGCCGGCGACGACTTTCGCCCACCTGGATTCGACGATCACACTTAACCGCGCCTTGACCGAGATCGGCATCTATCCGGCCGTCGACCCGCTGGACTCCAGTTCCACCATCCTAGACCCGGAAATTGTCGGCGAAGACCACTATACCGTCGCCCGCGAAGTCCAGCGCGTTTTGCAGCGTTACAAGGACCTGCAGGACATCATCGCCATCCTCGGCATGGAAGAACTGTCGGACGAGGACAAGCAACTGGTCTACCGGGCCCGTAAGATTCAGCGTTTCCTCAGCCAGCCGTTCTTCGTGGCCGAACAGTTTACCAACAACCCCGGCCAGTACGTTAAACTGGCCGACACTATCCAAGGCTTCAAAGAAATCCTCGACGGCAAACACGACGACAAGCCGGAAAGCGCTTTCTACCTCAAGGGCAGCATTAAGGACGTCAAAGCCGCCAAAGCCGGAGACAAGTAAAGGTGTTCCACTTCCAGCTGGTCAGCCTTAGCGGCAAACAATTCGATGAAGACGTCTATGAGGTCATTCTGCCGACGCTGGACGGTGAAATCGGTGTTCTCCAGGACCACATGCCGCTGGTCAGCGTCGCCAAAACCGGCGTTATCGCCGTCCGCCGCAACCCCAAAGACCCTGATAGCCAACGGGACTACTTCGCCACCAACGGCGGCGCTATAGAAGTTGAAAACAACAGCCTGCGGGTTCTGGTCGATGAGGCCGACCACGCCGACGATATCAATGAAGCCGAAGTCCAAAAAGCCTTGGAGCGGGCCCAGAAGATGAAAGCCGAAGCCAAAGACCAGATTAGCCTGGAGCACGCCCAGACCTTGGTCGACCGCCAAGCCGTCCGGCTGCAGGTCGCCGGCCTGCGGCGCCAGCAGCACCGCAAGCGCTAAAAGGCGCCGGCCCGGACCTTGATTTGGATCAGTTCTCGGAGTTTGGCCTCGTCCTTTTCGAGCTGCTTGGGGTCTTTATTGCTTAAGATACCGTCAATAATCAGTCCCCCGCCGTTGTTGGCGAATAGGGCGATATCACCCGGTTTGGCCTTGCAGACCAGGCTGACCGTGCTTTCGAGTTTCTCGGCTTCTTCAAGGCCCTCGATGGCCGTAATTTCGCCTTCCTGGTCGGCATAGATATTAATCGCGTAAGCGTGGGCCAGCAGCTTGTCGGGCATGGTCGGCTTAATGTTCAGCCTGACGGCCAGGTCATTATAGAAGTGCTTAATCCCATACGCCTCGCGGTACATGGCTTCGCGGTAGCCGCCGATACGGGCGCCCAGTTCGATGATTTTCCAGCCTTGCAGGGTCCGGAAGAGCTCTATATGCGTGGTCGTGGCCCGTAAGTTGAGGGCTCTGATGGCACCCCTCGAGGCTTTGAAGGCGGCCTCGGATTCGGCGTCCGGCAAGTCGGTCGGTACCAGTATCCGGTAGCTGTAGAAACCCGGCAGGCCGAGCGAGTGGGCCGTAACTACTTCTACCAGCGGCAGACAGAAGATCTCGCCGTCCGGCATAACGTAAGCGTCGGTCGAGTACATCTTGCCCTGCATCATCTCTTCGACCAGTACGCTCGGCGTAAAGTGCCGGTGTTTGCGCGAGTAAACTTCGTGAATAACTTGGAAGGTATGGCGCAGGCAGGTCTTGAGCTCGTCCAAGTTGTGGCATTCGGTTACCAGCAAGGCGTCTTGCAGGTCGCTGGGCTTGACGATTAGCGGATAGGTAAAGTCCTTGATCAGCTCTTCCAGCTTCGGCAAGTCGGTCTCCTCGAGGTGTTGGTAAAGCGGCGTCAAATCCTTGTCGTAATTGCTAAGGCGGTCGCGCATCAACGGCTTCTCCGTCGCCCATAGCAAAGAGCTCTCGGACGGGGTATTGACGTATGGCACGAACGGCACGACTTGCCTGAAGCGGTGCATAGCGTCTTCGTAGCGGCAGGTTACGGCCAGCAGCCGGTCGGTATAGGGCTTCAGCGTCCGTTGCAGCTCGTCCGGATTATCGAAGTCGCAAACCACTTCCTCGAACAGGCCGCTGGCATCCTTGGGCCGGCCCGCAAAACCGGCATAGCCCGAATGGACTAGCGACAGGCCTTTCAGCTGGCGGTTCATCGTCTCGCTTAAGGTTTTGACTGCCTCCACGAGGGCAGGTTCAACCGTGTTGATAGTTAGGATGATATCCCGATCTTGCATTCTTTTGCTCTCCTGATGTCTGTTGGCCGGCACTCGGCGCGGCGGCATATCGGACTGCTTAAGACCAATATGTAAGGATGATATTTATCACAGATAAAGAATTATACTCCACCTGCCGAGACATAGCAATGCCGGTTTCGCAGGGGCTTCTTAGGCGGCGATTTGGACTTGCCGGAACTCGGGACCGTGTTTGCCGTCAATGACTTCCCGATGTCCGAGTGGCTGACCGACGGCTCAATCAGGCTGCTAACCATAACGGATAAATAAACCCAAAGACCGGCACCTGATGGCAAAAGCTTTACAAACGTGGTAACTACAGCTATTCTTATGACATTAAATAAGTGGAGGTTCCAAATGTTTATTGGAAGACGCAAGGTAGCCACCGTTGTGGCTGAGTTTCTAGGAACGGGAGCGTTGACGCTTCTGATATTGAGCGTACAGCGCTCTACTATAGGCGTGCCGTTTTTTGTAGCGGCCGCGGCCGGTCTGACGCTGGCATTAATGGTATTCGCTTTGGGGGAGGCTTCGAGCGGCTACTTTAACCCGGCTGTGACTTTGGGCCTCTGGACGGCTCGGAAGCTCGAGTCCGCTACGGCGATTGTCTACATCGCAGCCCAATTCTTGGGCGGCTGGGGAGCCTACTACCTCTACACGTACCTCGTCAAGAGTACGTTGCAGCCGGTAGGCGGCCACTTCGCCGGCCGTATCCTGGTGGCTGAGGCCGTCGGTACGCTTGTGTTCAGCTTCGGCGTGGCCGCTGCTGTTTACCAGGGCTTAAGCCGGGCTGTGACGGCTTCATTTGCCGGCCTGGCATTAATGGTCGGTATCGTAGCGGCTTCACCGGCTGCTATCGGTCTGCTTAACCCGGCGGTTGCCTTGGGCGTACGCGCCTGGGTCTGGGGAACATACGTACTTGGCCCGGTAGTCGGTGCCATCATCGGTGTCAACCTTTACGCCCTGCTCTACGCAGAGCCTGCCAAGGCTAAAGTCGTCAGCGCTTCAACCGCTCCGGCGGCTAAGTCTTCGGCCAAGAAAAAAGCTAAGAAATAGTTTCTACTAAATTCTAGCGCCAAAAGCTGCCTGGTTTGTCCGGGCAGCTTTTATGTTGGGCCGTCTAATAAGTTGAAAACATTTAAACAAAATGATATGATTTGGTTTAATTGGTTTATCAGGGTGGTTATAACAAGTTAAAAAAGTAGGGATTTCCCTAATGAACGAACTTCTGCAAGCCGTCGTTGACGATCCCTGGGGGGCTGTGGCTGATACCCTGCCCAAAGTAAGGTCGTGGGCCGGACCGCTTATAGCTGACCACCTGTCGGAAACACCCCCGGAAGACCGTACTTGGACAGAGGGCGCTATAGTCGCCGTACTTAGTCTTACCGACAAGGGGGACGGCCTGGCGGCGCGCCGGAGCCGCAAGGGCCCTACCGAGCACGGCCAGGAACTCGACCGCGACGCTGACGTAAATTTCGTTACTTCCCAGCAAAAGTCATTAACCGCCAATGGCGAAGTCTCGCCTACTCACATTCTGATCAAAGAAGCTCGTGAAATAGCCATGGACGAGTTAAGGGATTGGGGGGCCAGAAATGGCAAGAGCACTGCGTCGCTCTGGCGCGGCAAGCAAAAAACCACAGTCGAAATGACTACCCTAAGCGCGGCTAACTCGCCGCTTGCCCAAAGGGGCGATCTTATCAGATGGGGAGCTTCGCTAGGCACTGCTCTAGAGTTGACGAGTTTTGCTGAAACAGTATTTGACTATATGAAGAAGGACGATAAGGGCGACGAACCTGCCACCGCCCGTAACAGTAGAGCCAGAGAGCTGTCGGCCGGCCGGCTTAACAAACTAGCCGAACTGGTGGCCAAAAAAGCTCCCAACCTAAGAGCTTCCGATGTTACTTATGCCGGTAAACGCTTAGTCGAAGGATCATCGGCTTTAGCCTTCTTGAGGCCGGATAACCCTGTTTTGCCGACTGCCATATATATCGTGGGCAGTGTGTGCGATGCCCTTGACGGGGCCTTGGCCCGAGCCAGAGGCGAAGATGGTATCGATGGCGAAATAGAAGATTTAGAGGCCGACCTAGAGCAGCAAGTGGCAGCCTTGACGGCCCTAGGCGCTATAGCTCTCAAGCGTGGCAATATGGTGGCTGCCACCAATTATGCTGTGGCTATCATGACTACGGCCGTAGTTTCTTCATCTAGGGCTGAGGCTGAGTCGTCCGGCTTTATAGTGGCAGAAGGCGGTATCGGCACCAGGCTCGGCCGCGGTATTACGATTGGGATTGGGATGGGCCTCAATAGACACCAAGACGCGGCTGACATCGCTAGCGCTACTCTGGCATCAGGCAACGTTAATACTATCAAAGAGCGCCGTCATGCGGCTCGGTACGGTGAAGAGTCGCCACACTGCAAGGCTATAAACATGGATGCTGATTTCATGGCCAGAGCTGCGAGGCGCCGGGAAGCCGCCCTACCATATGTGCAAGCCGGCTTGGCTATCGGCTCGGCTTTGCTGGCTTACAGCGCTCCGCAGATGGTGGCCCGTACGGCCGGGGCAGAAGCCAGTCTTTAAACTTTTCAGTTAAATTTTGCCCTCTAGAAGGTCGTCTTCAAAATTCTTAATGCCGTCAATGTCCTGGCCGTAATGGCCGGTATCCGGGAAGTTCAGTGCCATGATGTGCTGCCAGACGGCCGTGACCAGCCGTTTGAGCCGGTCGATGTCGGCTTGGTCCGGTGTGAACGATCTGGATAGCTGTTTCGGGTCTTCGGCTTCCAGGTAGACCATCTGGCCGCCGGCCGTGCCGTACTGGCTAAAGCCGGGGTGCTGGCCGGCTAGCAGAGCGTAGAATGTCAGCTGGAGTTTTTGGTTATGGGCCTTAATGACGCTGTTCTTATCTTTGGTGTCGAAGCTGGGCAGCGGTTTGCCGGTCTTATAGTCGATAATTGTCATCGAGTTGCCGGCTAAGTCAACCCGGTCGAGTTTGCCCCGCAGCCGGGCCGGGCCGACGCGGACATCGCGCAGGTCCTGTTCCGGCAAACTACCCTTGGGCAATATGTACCCGTAGTCTTTGAACAGCCTGTCCAGTACCTGCCTGCCCTGCTGCTCGAAACGCCGGTATTCGCTTGGTGCCAGTTGCTGGGCTTTCAGTGACGCCGTGAAGTCGCGACTGACCGCGGCCAGTTCGAACATATCTTTATTAATCAGTTTTTGGGCGGTTTCCATAGCGCTGTGCATGGCCGTGCCGTAAGCCAGGTTGACCGACTTGGCTTCCGGCAGCCGGAGCAGGTTGCGTTCCTTGAAATACTGCGGGCCGCCCTTGCGCAAATTTAAGAAGTTAAGCAGGTGGGTAACGCTAAGGCTGTAAGTTTCCAGACGGGCCTTGAGGATAGCCTGTTCTTGGCCGCCGTCAAGGGATGGCCAGCGCAGGTTCTCTTCAAGCACTTCGACCAGTTTGGTCTTGTCGGTTTCAGCGATCTGCCTAATGTCAAACGCGCTTTGGATAATCGGACTGACGGCCACGTCTTTGCCGGCGTGGTCGAGGTGATAAGCGCTGACCGTAATCGACGATTTGGCCCGTGTCAGCGCTACGTACATCAGCCGCACGTAATCGTCCTGGTCGTCGCCGGCCGGCTGGAGCGGCAGGTTGGCCGGCGGTTTGCGGCCGCCGGCTTTGGGCCGCCAATTGTCTTCTATGGCGTCAATGACGTAAACACCGTCGAACTCCAGGCCTTTAGCCTTATGAACGGTTAGCAGCTGGACGGCCCGGTCACCGGTAATAAACGGCGATTCGTCAGCCACGACCAAGCCGTTGACACGGTTAATCTCGATGAAGCGAACCAGCTCGGCCAGGGTGGGCTCGCCGGTCTTGGCAAAATCATGGACCAAAGCCCGGAGCAGCTGTATGGCCGACAGGCTGTGGAAATAACGGCTGGCCAGTTCGGTACCGCCGCCGGCGAAGTAGTCTTTCAGCGGCGACCCGTAAGCCTTGCTCCGCCTGAGGCCGATTAAGTGTTCCAGCGTAATAGCCAGCGGCTGGTTGGCGGCCTGTCCGGCCAGCCAGACGAACCATTCGCCGAGCTGCTTCAGTTCGGGACGGTCGCTGTCTAACAATGATTGCAGCCAGTCGCCGCGCTTATAATTGTCGGCTGCCAGCCGCCAAAGCACTGACGGCTCAATGTCCCACATCGGGTGGCGGATAATCTGGTGGATAAGCGCGTCGGCGGCCTGGTTGTCGCCGTCTTGGATCGCCTGCAGCAGCCGGGCTGCCAGATAAACCTGGTTAATCACCTCGTGCTCCAGGATGTTAGCCTGCTGCTCATAGCGTACCGGCACGCCGAGCTGCTGCAGGATACCGGCCATCTTGATCAGGCTGTCATGGCCGCGGGCCAGCACGGCCAGCTCTCTTTCCGGCGTATAGGCGCCCTGGATATCGCGGGCGATTTGGCTGAGCTGCAGCTCGCGCGAGTTATAGCTGAGCGCCCTGATGGAGCCCTTGCCGGCCGGCGGGTTGGCGGCTACCAGGTCCTTGTTCAGGCCGGCATCCTGCTTTACCAGACGGTTTTCGGCCTGCTCAATCACTCTTTTGGAGCTGTCCAGCACGGCCTGCGTCGAGCGGTAGTTTTTTACTAATATGATACGTTTCGCGTCCGGGTAACGCCGCTTGAAGCCGAGCATGTTATTAAGTTCGGCGCCGCTGAATTTATAAATTGCCTGGTCGTCGTCGCCGACCACCATCAGATTGGGCTGACCGTCAAGGCTATGGTGGTCGGCTACTAAATGGGCCAGCCGCAGCTGGGCGGGCGTCGTATCCTGGAATTCGTCAATCAAGACATAGTTAAACTGTTCCTGAAGGTCGGCCAGGATTTCGGGGTTTTGCTCCAGCTGGGTGATAACCTCGACCAGCATGTCGGCATAGTCATAAAAACCGCGCTCGTGCATCTGCTGCAAGTAGTCGGCATAAACGCCGGCCAGTTCCAGCCACCAGCGGTTGCGGCGGCGCTCGTTAAACAGGCCTTTCCGGCCGGCTTCGGTCTGAAGCCAGCGCTTCTTCCAACTGCCGGTGTTGGCAGTCTTGCCGGTGTCCGCGTCGGCGGCGATGGCCTCGTCCAGGCTTTCCAGCAGAACTGTCGACAAAGACACCAAAGGGTAGACCAGCTCGTCGATCGGCTGCTGCGGCAAGGCGGCGACATCGGCCCGCACGGCTGCCAGGTGCTTGGCGGATAAGCGCGGCTCCAGGATTCCGGCCAGCGGCGCCTCGATTTCATCGAGGTAAGCCTGGTTAACGTCTATAATTGCCCGCAGCTTGGCTGCCGTCAGGCCGGCGTCCTTGGCCAGCCCGATGGCCCGCCGGATATCGCTGAGCAAGGTGTACTGGCCGGCAAACTTGAGGGCCAGCGGGTTATCCAGCGGCAACCGGCCGACAATCGATTCGATGACTTCCAGCTGTACCGAATCGGGCGCTACGCTCAAACGGGCGGCGTTCCAGAAGTAATCGGGGTAGAGGTTCATGATCTCGCCGGCAAAACTATGGAAAGTCTTAACCGGCAGCTTGCTGCTTTCCGGGCCGGCCAGCCGGATGATGCGCTCCTTCATATTGATGGCGGCCTTGTTGGTATAAGTCAGGCAAAGCACGTTCGCCGGCCTGGTATCGGTCGACCTCAAGATATTGGCGACACGGGTGCTGAGCAGCTGGGTCTTGCCAGTACCGGGCCCGGCGACTACCAGCACCGGCCCTTCCAGGGCATCGACGGCCTGGCGCTGCTCGTCATTCAGCCGGCCGTAGTCGGCCTTAAACTTCTCATCCATACCCATATTGTATACGGAAACAGATGTCGCCGGCTAATTATTCAGGCCGCTTTGGCGGCGGCGCAAACTTCGCAGTTGTCATCGGTCGTAAATTCGGTCAGGAATTGCCTGGCGGCCTTGGGCCAGGGCTCCAGGTCATGGAAACCGATAATGTCGGCGGCTTCGCGGGTCAGCCAGCCCAGAACGCCTTTCAGGCGCAAATGCCGGCCTTGGACGACTGCCCAGTGCGGACCGGCCGGAATGACCGTAATCGGCTGGATGGCGATGTAGCTTTTGAAAGGCTTGCCGGATGCCCGGCGGCGCAGGTTGTGGGCCACGAAATCGCCGTCGTGCAGAGCCGTCTGGGCCATGCCGCTAAACGGCGTGTTGGCATTGTCGCCGATTATGAAAATATTCTCTTCGGCCTGCAAATAGGCGTCGACACCGACTTTGCCCCGTCCCATGATGACGAAGTTATTATCTTTGAAAAACGGGTGGTTGGTGACACCGGCCGTCCAGACGACGGTGTGGCTGCGGATGGGCTTGCCGTTGACCGTCAGCTCGTCGGCCGTCTCGCCTTGGACGGCGCTGCCGACATAGAGTTTGACGCCCAGCTTCTTCAGCCGCCGGGCGACCCGGCGCGAAACGTCTTTGGGCATTCGGGGCAACAGGCGCGGCGCGGCTTCAATCAGGTCGACGTGGATGCGGCGGCCGCTGACACCGTGGTTCTTCATGATGTACCTGAGGTAACCCGGCAGGGCCCCCGCCAATTCGATGCCGGTCGGCCCGGCGCCGACGATGACATAATGCATGTCCGGGCGGTGCTCATCGGTTAGCTGCTGGTGAAGATGGGCCTTGAAGCGTTCGACTTCGGCCTGCGACTTGATGCTGTAAGAATACTCGTCCAAACCGGTAATACCGAAGTAGTTGGTAACTACGCCGAGCCCGATAACCAGGCTGTCATAGCCATAAGACCGGCCGGCGGCAGTGGTGACCGTTTTGGCCTTGCGGTCGACCGTCGTGGCCGAGCCTTGGACCAGATTGACCGGCTTGCCAGCGAACAGGCTGGCCAGCGGCATACTGGAATTAGCCCGGCGCCCGCCGGTAGCCGTATGAAACAGCGTCGGATAATAACGGAACTCGGTTTCTTCGCTGAGCAATGTCACTTCGAAGCGTTCGTCATTGCCCAGCTCCAAAGCCGCCTTAACCCCGCCAAAACCGCCGCCTATGATTAGGACCCGTTCCTTTTTTGACATATTGCTTATGATTATACAGAGCCTGCCCGTCCAATACCAGGTGTCTTATTGAGCGGCCCCAAGGTCTTCTACGAGCTGCCGCGCCAAGCCGTTAATAATCTCCTGGGAGAAATTTTTGTCATACAGTTCCCGGCCGGCTCGGCCGATTTCCGCCATCTCTCCGGGGTGTTGGCAAGCCCACCTGACAGTCTCGGCAATCGCTTGGGCATCGGCCTGCGGCACCATCAGGCAGTTAACTTTGTCATGAAAACTGCCGTTGACCCGGTTTTTGCCGACCAGCACCGGCGCGCCCATGGCCAGAAATTGGTAAGTCTTGCCGGTTATGACGAATTGCGACTGCAAGGTATCGCCGAACGGTCCGCCGACACACAAGCCGGCTTCTAGGGCCGCCTGCGGCAATTCGTTGAACGGCAACCAGGCTTCGTGTTCTACTCTGGCGCCCCGGCTGGCGGCCGCGGCGCAGGCTGCGGCTACGGCACCCTGGTGCTTGCCGCCAACCAGGCGAAAGTTAATGTCCGGCCGGTCTTTCAGTAAGACGGCAGCCTCAAGCAGGTATGACAAGCCGTGCAAGGGCAGCATATGGCCGTAGTAAAAGACCGTGAACGGACGTTTCTTTGCCGGCCCGGGCTGCCGAGGGTAAAAAACCGCTTCGTCGGTTCCGACCGGCACGGTCCGGTAGCGTCCGCCGTCCAACCGGTTGAGCTGCGCCGAATAACGGGCGTGGGCATCGGTGTCTGCCAGGATAAAGCGGGCATGGCCGGCCAAACCGCCATACCACCGCCGGAACAGCCGGTAGCGCAACGTGCCGGGCTTCAAGCGTCCATGCTCCTCCATCCACTCGGTAAAATTTACCAGCTCGTCAAAGACGACCGGTTTACGGACAAACGTCAGGACCATGAACAGCAGCATTTCGTAGCCGCGGAAAGTAATCACATAGACATCGGGCTTTTGCGTCAACCGGGCGCCTATAATCTTGGCCGGCACCTCAAAGAAACGCATAAAGCCGGTTCGCCGGTTGCGGATAATGATGGTTTCGACTCCCGGCACGGACCCGAAAGCCGTCCGCAGGCTGCGGGCCCGGACATAGTCGTTTTGTTTATAACAGGTAATTATGGCGATCTTCACTGTAGCCCTAGTTTAACAAAGTCTCTTGCATTTAAGGCCCCAAAGCCCTTAAGCTTAGGTGATGGATGAAATAACCGCCGGCTTGAAAAAGGCCGGCTTCAAGGGTGAAACCGACAGCTCGCCGGCAACGCTTGACCTCTACAGCCACGATGCCTCGATGTTTGAGCTGCGGCCTAAGCTGGTCGTCAAGCCGGAGACCGCCAAGGACGTCGAAAAACTTGTCAAACTGGTCGCCGCCGCCAAAAAGTCCCTGCCCGGCCTGAGCCTGACCGCCCGCAGCGCCGGTACCGACATGTCGGGCGGCGCGATTAACGACTCGATCATCGTCGATTTCCTGGAGCATTTTAAGAAGATCGAAAAAGTCACGTCGACTTCGGCCCAAGCCCAGCCGGGCGTCTTCTACCGCGATTTCGAGCCCCAAACGCTCAAGCACAAAGCCTTGATGCCGACTTACCCGGCTTCGCGCGACCTGGCCAGCATCGGCGGCATGGTCAACAATAACTCCGGCGGTGAGAAGTCGCTCGAATTCGGCAAAACCGAAGATTTCGTGACCGAGCTTAAATTCGTGTTTGCCGACGGCATCGAGCGTACCGTCAAGCCGCTCAACAGGACCGAACTCAAGAAAAAAATGCAGCAAAAAGACTTCGAAGGCGAAGTTTATAACAAACTCTTCAAGCTGGTCGACGCGCACTATGACGAAATCAAGGCCGCCAAGCCGCACGTCACCAAGAACTCCACCGGCTACAACCTCTGGGACGTGTGGGACCGCGAGACCGGCATCTTCGACCTGACGAAGCTGATTGTCGGCGCCCAAGGCACGCTTGGCTTCGTCACCGACATCCATTTCCGCCTGGTGCCGGCCCGGCCGCACTCGGGTTTGCTGGTGCTGTTCATGAAAGATATCGACGACCTCGGCGAAGTCATTCCGGCCGTGCTCAAGTCCAAGCCGGCGACTTTCGAGTCGTTCGACGACGCGACGCTGTGGCTGTCAATCCGTTTCATGCCCAGTTTCCTCAAGCTGCTCGGCTGGAAGCGTTTTATCCATCTGTTAATCACGCTAATTCCGGACGGTATCCAGTTGCTGCGCGGCATCCCCAAGCTGATCATGATGGTCGAATTCAACGGCGAAACCGAGGACGAGGTCCGGGCCAAGGTCCATGCCCTGCATAGCGAGCTTAAAAAGCACCGCGCCCGTTACGAGATCAACGGTTTCGAAGAAGACCCGACCGAGGGCAAATCCGAGAAGTTCTGGATCATGCGCCGCTACAGCTTCCAGCTCCTCAGGAGCAAGGTCAAGGACAAGCATACCGCGCCCTTCATTGACGATTTCGTCGTGCCGCCGCCGCACCTGACCGAATTCTTGCCGCAGCTGCGCCGAATTATCAAGAAATACAAACTGTTTGCGACCATCGCCGGCCACATGGGCGACGGCAATTTCCATGTCATCCCGCTGATGAAGCTCGAAGACCCGGCAGACCGGGCCAAGCTATTGCCGGCCATGAAGGCCGTCAACAACCTGGTCCTGAAATACCACGGCTCGCTCTCCGGCGAACACAACGACGGCCTGGTCCGCGGCCCGTGGCTGAAAATGATGTACGGCCCGCGGATGCTCAAAATTTTCCGCGAAGCCAAGGACATTATGGACCCGGACCATATCTTCAACCCGCACAAGAAAGCCACCGCCGATTGGGAGTACTCGTTCTCCCACATCCGCGACCATTTTTAGGTTTAAAGAGGAACCAATGTCTACCCCAAAGCAGCCGCTGGTTACTAGGCGACGCGTACAAGTAGCCCTGGGGCTGCTATGGCTATTGGATGGCGGCCTGCAGCTGCAGCACCAGATGTTCACCAGCAGTTTTGTTAATAACGTCATATCGCCTGCCGCCCAAGGCCAGCCACGAATCGTTAGCGGTCCTATGAGTTTTGGCATCCATTTGGTGCTTACGCACCCGGCTGTTTATGATACCTTTTTCGCACTTATACAGCTGGCTCTGGGCAGCTTCATTTTGTGGAGAAGGACGGCCCGGCCGGCACTTATGGCCTCCGTCGCCTGGGCTATGGCGGTGTGGTATATGGGCGAAGGCTTGGGCGGTTTGCTCGGTCTCCACACTCTTTTGCTGATGGGCGCACCGGGCGCGGTATTGCTTTACGCGGTCCTGGCGCTGGCCGTGCTGCCGCCGCGGAATCCTAAAAGTTCCGGCGAAATTCGTCCAGCCGCCTGGCTAGCTAAGTTCTGGGCCGTATTATGGGTGGGCGGCGCGATCTACCAGTTGCTGCCTGGTCAAAACACCACCGTCGATATGAGCTCAATGATTAGAGGTAACGCCGATGGAGCGCCAGGCTGGCTGGCCTCTCTAGACGGGCACGTGGCAAACGTGGTTCAGGGCATAGGCAGAAGTTCAAGCCAGACGGCAGCCCAAATGCATATGACGGCCGCCCAGATGGCGGCTATGCCTGCCCAGACAGGCCGCTCGTCAGGCCTGTGGTTTATACTCCTGCTGGCCGCCATCCAGGCGCTGATCGGTTTGGGCGCCTTGCTGCCCGGCTATGCCCGCAAGACGGCCGTAATGGCCGGCATCATAGTGTCATTGGGCTTTTGGGCCATCGGCCAAAGCTTCGGCGACTACTACTCCGGCACTGCTACCGATCCGAACGCGGCGCCGCTGTTTGTGCTTCTGGGACTTGCCCTACTGTCATCGGTCCAGCCGAGCTCCAAACCGCCGGCGGAGTCTCCGGCATCATTATTCGAACGTCTTGAAAGCAAGATCACATGAGCCGCGCCGGCCGGGTACAACCGCTACAAAAACTGCTATAGTAAGGGCAAGATGCTTGTCCTTACGCGTGGAGCAAGAAAATGACCAAAAAATCCCGGGCGGTCCTGATCGGTACGCCGGTCTTAGGCTTTTTGGCGCTGGCCGCCTGGTACTTGCACCGGACCGATATTCCGGTTCTGGAGCCACGGGGTCCGGTAGCGCGCCAGGAATTTGACCTGCTGATGACCGGCCTGGCCCTAAGCCTGGTCGTGGTCGTCCCGGTGTTTAGCCTGTTGTTCGCGTTTGCCTGGAAATACCGCGAAGGCAACCGCAAGGCCAAGTACAGTCCGGATATGGACGGTAACCGCATAGCCGAAACCGTCTGGTGGATTGTGCCTTCCATCCTGATTCTGATAATTTCGATACTGACCTGGAACAGCAGCCACCAGCTGGACCCCTACAAGCCGCTAACCTCCACTAAGCCGCAAATGACTATCCAGGTTGTGGCGTTGGACTGGAAATGGCTGTTCATCTACCCCGAGCAAAATATCGCCAGCGTGAATTTCGTCCAATTCCCCAAGGACACGCCGGTGGACTTCGAAATAACGGCCGACGCGCCGATGAACTCGTTCTGGCTGCCACAGCTGGGCGGCCAGATTTACGCCATGCCCGGCATGGCGACGCAGCTGCACCTGATGGCCAGCCAAGAAGGCACCTACAACGGCTCGTCCGCCAATATCAGCGGTTCGGGCTTCGCCGGCATGGCTTTCAAGGCTAAATCCAGCTCCGACGGCGACTTTGATAAATGGGTCCGTTCAGTCAAAAACTCCGGTTCCGACCTAAGTATGCAAGCCTATGACAAACTGGCCGAACCGAGCTCATATAACCCGGTAACTTATTATGCTTCCGCCCAGTCCGGGCTGTATGATAGTGTCATAATGAAATACATGCCGGTGGCCGGCTCGATGCCGGGCATGAGTATGCCGGGGATGGCCGCTCAATGAACATACTTTTCGCCAGCGCATTCTTAGGCAAACTTAGTTGGAGCGCTTTTCCGCATGACGCGATTACGATTTTCGGCGCTTCGACCGTGGTCGGCGGCGCTATCCTGGTGCCCTGCCTGCTAACTTATTTCAAACGCTGGAAATGGCTCTGGCGGGAATGGCTGACTACCGTCGACCCTAAACGGATCGGCGTGATGTATATAATCGTGGCGCTGCTGATGCTACTGCGCGGCCTGAGCGATGCCGTGCTGGTCAGGACCCAGCAGGCGACTTCGGTCGGCGCCTCTAATGGCATTCTATCGGCCAACCACTTCCAGCAAATCTTCTCAGCCCATGGCACGATTATGATTTTCTTCGTGGCCATGGGCCTGATGTTCGGCCTGATCAACCTGATCGTACCGCTGCAAATCGGAGCCCGCGACGTGGCTTTCCCGTTTTTGAACGCGACCAGTTTCTGGCTGTTCGTAGCGGGCATGCTGCTGGTTAACCTGTCTCTCGTAGTAGGCGAATTCTCGGCCGCCGGCTGGCTGGCCTACCCGCCGTTGTCCGAGCTGCAGTTCAGCCCGGGCGTCGGTGTCGATTACTGGATATGGAGCTTGCAGATTGCCGGTGTCGGCAGCCTGTTAGCCGGAGTTAACTTCCTGGTCACTATCCTGAAGATGCGCTGCCCCGGCATGACCTTGATGAAAATGCCGATGTTCGTCTGGAGCGTCCTGTGTTCTATGGTACTGGTCATTTTCGCTTTCCCCATCCTGACCGTCACC
Source organism: uncultured Candidatus Saccharibacteria bacterium (assembly GCA_963716945.1). GTDB lineage: Bacteria > Patescibacteriota > Saccharimonadia > Saccharimonadales > UBA4665 > DASRLG01. The sequence continues at coordinate 670,022 of OY970322.1, forward strand.
CTGGCCCTGTTATTCCTCGACCGGTCTATGGGGATGCACTTTTTCACTGCCAGCGGCGGCGGCAACGCTATGATGTACGTCAACCTGATCTGGGCTTGGGGACACCCCGAAGTCTATATCCTGATGCTGCCGGCTTTCGGCGTTTACTCCGAAGTCGTGGCGACTTTCTCGCGCAAACGCTTATTCGGCTATACGTCGATGGTCTGGGCTTTAATCGCGATTACTTTTCTGTCGTTTTCGGTCTGGCTGCACCATTTCTTCACGATGGGTGCCGGAGCCGACGTCAATGCTTTCTTCGGTATTATGACGGGGGTAATCGCCATACCGACCGGGGTCAAGATCTTTAACTGGCTGGCAACCATGTACCGCGGGCGGATTCTGTTTGCCACGCCCATGTTCTGGTTCATGGGCTTCGTCGTTATCTTCACGATCGGCGGTGTGGCCGGCGTATTGATGTCGGTGCCGGCGATTGATTTCCAGGTACACAACAGCCTGTTCCTGGTGGCGCACTTCCATATGATGATCGTCGGCGGTGTGGTGTTCGGCTATTTCGCCGGCATTACTTATTGGTTCCCGAAGATCTTCGGGTTCCGGCTCAACGAGGCGCTTGGCAAGAAAGCTTTTTGGGGGTGGTTCATCGGTTTCCTGCTGGCCTTCGTGCCGCTGTATATACTCGGACTGATGGGGGCTACCAGGCGGCTCGACCACTACAGCGCCTCGCTGGGCTGGCAGCAGCTGTTCATTGTCGCCGCCGTCGGCGTGGCGGTCGTACTGATAGGGGTCGGTTTTCAGGTCCTGCAATTCGTTTTAAGCATCAAACGGCGTAAAGCTAATCTCGATACTACCGGCGACCCCTGGAACGGCCGGACCCTGGAATGGTCCACCGCTTCGCCGGCGCCCTTTTATAATTTCGCCGTTATTCCGGAGGTAAGCCAGCGTGACGCTTTCTGGGCCGCCAAACAGGCCGCCGCGGACGAAGATGACGACGACCGGCCCAAACCCCGCTACGAGGACATCGTGCTGCCCAAGAATACCCCGCTGGGGCTATTTATCGCCGCCTCGGCTTTTGCCTTCGGTTTCGCGGCTATCTGGCACATCATATGGCTGGCCGTCGCCGGTCTCTTCGGTATAATTGTCTGCGTCATTGTCCGTGCTTCCGATGACGAGCCTGAATATTGCCTGCCGGCCGCCGAAGTCAAGCAGCTTGAGGCCACGGCCAAGAAGGGGAATTATGCATGACTAAGGCTGACAAGCTCAAGGCCGCTGCCGAGATAGAAGATAACGAGGGCAAGTCGATCTTCGGTTTCTGGGTTTACCTGATGACCGACTGCGTGCTGTTTGCCAGTCTGTTCGCGGCTTACGCCGTGCTGCACAACAATACTTTCGGCGGCCCGGCCGGCAGCCAGCTGTTCAGCTTGCCATTCGTGTTGACCGAGACGCTCATTCTTTTAACCAGCAGCTTCACCTGCGGCCTGGGCGTGTTGTCGGCCTACAACGGCCACAAGAACAAGGTTGTGGCCTGGTTCGGCGTGACATTTCTGCTGGGGGCCAGTTTCTTGGCGATGGAGCTGACTGAATTCAACCACCTGGTTCATGACGGCAACAGCTGGACGCGCAGCGGCTTCCTGTCCTCCTTTTTCACGCTCGTCGGCACCCACGGGCTGCATATTACTATCGGCCTGCTGTGGATGGCCGTGCTGATGCTGCAGGTGCTCAGGAAGGGCCTGGGCCGGGCGACCGTCAAGCGGCTGACGCTTTTTAGTCTGTTCTGGCATTTCCTGGACCTGATCTGGATATTTATCTTCACGATCGTTTATCTGTTGGGGGCATTGAAGATATGAGCCAGCCCAAGCCGGTAATCGTATCGCACCACCAGGCCGGCCGGCCGACGCTAAAGGCCTACGTCACCGGCTATGTGTCATCTATAGTACTGACGCTGGCGGCCTATTTGCTGGTGGCCCATCATTGGCTTGACCGCGGCCCGGCCATTACCGCGGTCGTCGGCCTGGCCTTGGCGCAGTTCCTGGTCCAGCTGCTTTACTTCCTGCACCTGGGTACGGAAGCCAGGCCGCGTTGGAAGCTGATGGTTTTTCTCTTTATGATAATGATTGTCGTCGTCCTGGTGTTCGGTTCGTTGTGGATTATGTCGAATTTGAACTACCGCATGACCCCTGAGCAGGTTAACACCTACATGCAAAACCAAGACGGGCTATAGTAGTTGATCAAAAAGTATTACGGCCTGACCAAGCCCGGCATTATTTACGGTAATGCCCTGACGGCGGCCGCCGGGTTTCTGCTGGCCTCGGCCGGCCACGTTAAGTTCGGCCTGCTGGTTGCGACCCTGGCGGGCACTTGCCTGGTCATCGCTTCGGCCTGCGTCTTTAATAACTATATCGACCGCGGTATCGACCGGCGGATGGCCCGGACACGGCGGCGGGCTTTGGCCAAAGGTGCGGTCGGTCCGCGGCCGGCTCTGGTTTTCGGCGCGGTCTTGGGCTTGCTGGGCTTTCTGGTGCTTGGCCTGTGGGTTAACGCCTTGGTTTTTGCCATCGGCAGCGTTGCCTTCGTCGATTACGTCGTTTTTTACGGCCTGTCCAAGCGCCGCTCGGTCCATGGCACCCTGGTCGGCAGCATAGCCGGGGCGGCACCGGTGGTAGCCGGCTACTGCGCCGTTACCGGCCGCTTGGACGGCGGCGCGCTGATTTTATTCCTGATCCTGGCGGCCTGGCAGATGCCGCACTTCTACGCTATCGCCATTTACCGGTTTGACGACTACAAAGCCGCCGGTTTGCCCGTCCTGCCGGTTAAGAAAGGCCTCCGGCCGGCCAAAATCCAGATAACCCTCTACGTCACGGCGTTTATCGCTGCCAATATCCTGTTAAGCGCTTTCGGCTATGCCGGCTATACTTACCTGGTCGTCATGACGCTGCTGGGCGTCGCCTGGCTATGGTTTGGCGTTAAGGGTTTTGGGGTTGCCGATGATAAGCTTTGGGCCCGCCAAATGTTCTTCTACTCGCTAATTATAATTCTGGCCCTGTCAGCCATGCTGGCGGTCGGCTCAGTCCTAGCCTAGTCGTCCAGCTTGAGCGAACCGAGGCGCAGCCGCTGTTTGGCGTGCAGGCTGAGGACGACGGCGAACAGCAGCAGCAAAAAGATAACGTATGCCCCGCGGTCAATTACGTTGGCCGACAATATGTTGGCCGTCGAGACGTGGTGCAGCCGGCGCGAAAACACCAGGAACGTCTCGCGGAAACCGATGGCGTCCGGCGTCAAGGACACGAACAGGGCGAAGTTCGCCGCACCTGAGTAGGATACGGCCTGGCCCCATGATATATGGGGATTAACGGCTTTCAGCTCGACGAAATACGTTACGGCCGTCAGCAGCACCTGCAGGAATGTCACGACCATCAACCGGGCCAGGATGTCGCTTCGCAGGCTGAACTGCGAGGCGGCCGGCCGTTTGTCGCGCTTGAGAAATAGCTTTATGACGCAAAAGCTGAAGCCGGCCACGGCAGCCAGCGCCAGAACCGTTTGCCACCACGGCCGGGTTCCGACCAGCAGGAACAAAGCGCTGAAAAACGCGAACAGCCCGTAGTACAGCAAGGTCGCCAAAGTATAGTCGCGCAACCTCACCTTATGCCGGGTCTTGAGGTAGGCCGCCCGGACGCCGGGACCGCTTTGCAGCGGGCCGAAGAAGTTAACGATCGACGAGTACGAAGTCAGCAAGAAATTCTCTTTCCAGGCCAATTGTTTCCCGCAGAGCTTAAGGCAATTGTCATAAACCAGCATCAGCAGCCCGACCATCGGGATATTCAGGGCTATAACGGCCACGATCCACCAGGGGTTGGTCCGGCCCAGCTGGCGAATGTAGTCGGGGTGCTGGGCAAAAAAGCGGACAAAGACTGCCACCGTCGCTAACAGCACCAGAACGATCAAGATATTTTTGGTGCGGCGGCCGGTTAGGACTCGGCGCACCGAAGCAAGCGTCTCTGCAACCATAGCGACAGTATAACACCGGCCGTCCGGCAGCTGTTCAGGTATCTTAAGCGTTCCTTAAAGTTTCAGGCTATACTGTAAGCAAGAATTTAATATGAATAAGACCAATGGTTCACTAGCGAGGCGGGCTATGTCCGTGTTCGGCAATCCCCGGTTTTTCAGAGTCATTCTGGCCTTGCTGGTAGTTCAAGCGGCCTGGATTGCCCTGACCGGCCGTTATCCGATGGCTTTTGACGAAGATTTCCATCTGGGCATTATCCGGCTTTATGCCCATCATATTTCCCCGTTTTGGAGCGGCCAGCCCCAAAATGCCGATATGTTTGGCGCCGTCGCCCGCGACCCGTCCTACCTTTACCAGTACCTGATGAGTTTCCCCTACCGGCTGATAAGCTTGTTTACCGGCGACCAAACAATCCAGGTGCTGATCTTGCGGGCTATAGACATAGGCTTATTTGCCGGCGGCGTCGCCCTTTACCGGCGCTTGATGATGAAAGCCGGCACTTCGGTAGCAATGGTCAACCTCTGCCTGCTGATTTTCGTCTTGATACCGATAACGCCTTTACTGGCGGCGCAGATCAACTATGATAACTTGCTCCTGCCGGTTACGGCCTTAGCCTTGCTAATGACATTGGATTTCGATGCCCGGCTGGCCAAAAAGAAGCAGCTGGACACCGGCTTGCTGGCGGGCTTGCTGATTGTCTGCCTGCTGTCCAGCTTGGTCAAATACGCGTTTTTGCCCTTGTTCGCGGCTATTGTCGGCTTTATCGCAGTCCGGCTGTGGCAACGTTATCGGTCGCCCAGAACTATCGGCGGCCAGCTGCTAGCGGGTTGGCGGCGGCTTAGCGGCTGGAGCCAGGCTGGCCTGGTGGCCGCCTTGATAGTCTCGGGCGGCCTGTTCGTTCAGCGCTACGGCATCAACATCGTCCGCTACCACGAACCGGTGCCGGATTGCAGCCAGGTTCTAAGTGTCAAGGAATGCAGCCAATACGGGCCGTGGATACGCAATTATAACCTTGAACTGGCCAATATCGGCGGCCGGCATAGCCCGCTGACCTTTACGGCCGACTGGCTTTATGGCATGTGGCTGAGGACGTTCTTCGCCGTCGACGGGCCGGCCACTAATTTTCAGACCAGGGGTCCGCTGCTAGTGCCCGGGATTAGCGCTATAGTTTTCGCCGCCGCGGGCGTTATAGCCGTGGCGGCGGCCGGCCCTAAGCTGCTGCGGCGTTATAATGCGCCGGTTTTGTGGCTTTTCGCGGCGGCGCCCATAGTTTACGCCGGGGCCCTATGGCTCGACGACTACAAGGCTTTCGTACAAACCGGCCAAGCGGTGGCCATTAACGGCCGCTACTTGCTGCCTGTTTTGCTGCCGATACTGCTGCTGGTGGCCGCTTCCGCCGGCGAACTATTGAAGCATAAGGCGGTTCTCAAGCTATACCTGGCCGCCGTCGTGGTACTTTGTCTGGCCTGGGGCGGCGGCGCCTTGACGTATATATTGCGCAGCAACGATGCCTGGTACTGGCCCAGCCCGGCCGTCAGAACGGCCAACCACGCCGTTCAGCGGGTTCTAGGACCGGTTACGCCCGGTTACCGGGACCCGACGCAGTTCATGCACTAAGGGGCCCGTTCAGGCCATGAAACGTTGGCGCTTGGTTTGTTCCAAGTTGTCTTCTATCAGTACCCGGTTGATACGAATCAGGTCGGCGATAATATTAAGCACCAGGCAGAGGAAGGCGCTGATCATCAGTAAAGACCCTACCAGCAAGGACTGAATGTGGCCGCGGGTAGTACCGTCTTCCAGGCTAAAGAAGAAGAAGCGGGCGAACGGTATCAGACCGATGGCGAACAGAATGCCGCCCATCCAGCCGAAAATTATATATGGCTTATACATAATATATGCGCGGATGATGGTGATGGCCGACTTGCGGACATGCTCGGCGGTGGATTTGAACAGGCGCGAATCCCGCAGTTTGGGGTTGGTTTCGACCGGAATGCTGTCAATGTGCAGACCTTTGTTGCCGGCCTGAATAATGGTCTCAGTGCAGTAGCTGAAACGGGTGATGGTGTTAAGCCTGATTAAGGATTCGCGGCTATAGGCCCGGAAACCGCTGGCGGCATCCGGCAGCTTGGTGCCGGCGGCTTTGCTGACCACGGCGCTGCCTAGTTTTTGCAGTAATTTCTTGCCGGCCGAAAAATGCTCGATAGTATGGGTTTGCCGGTCGGCAATAACGATGTCGGCGTCACCTTTGATAATCGGCTGCACCAGGTCGCCTATCCGGTTCTGGGGGTACTGGTTGTCGCCGTCGGTGTTAACGACAATGTCGGCCCCCAGTTCCAAGGCTTTCATGACACCGTCATGGAACGACCGTCCCAAGCCCTGGTTGCGGGTGTGGTGTACGAAATGCTTGACACCGTGCCGGCGGGCTACCGCCACCGTCTTATCGGTCGAGCCGTCGTCTACCACCAGCGTGATAATTTCGTCGACGCCGTCGATCTTGCGGGGAATGCTCTTCAAAACCAGAGGCAAGGTGGCCTCCTCGTTGAGGCAGGGTATCTGCACTACTACCTTCATTACCCTACAGTATAGCTGACAGAGGTACGGAAACAAAGTCGGCTCAAAAAAGATTCGCATACCGGCCGCCGAACCGGTATAATAGTATCCACTTCAATGCCACAAAAACCACGCCCTACAACTGCTGCTGTCCGTACCGCTAGAGCGCGGCCGGTTAAGGATATCGTCACCGCCAAACAGCAGGCCGGCCAGTTCCCAAGTGTCGGAATGACGCTGCGCAGCTACCAATATGACTCCGGGGACTATCACAAGCGGCCGGGCCGCGGGGCGGTAGTCGTCAATCGTAGCCGCTGGAAACGCTTCTGGCACAAAATCACCTGGAAGCGGACCATCCTGACCATAGTCGTAATACTGCTGCTGATCGGCGGCTGGGTAGGTGGCAAATTCGTCTACAATGCCCACAAGCTCTTTGGCGGCAATATCTTTAGCGTTCTGACGACGACCAAGCTAAGGGGTGAAGACACCGGCCGGGTCAATATCCTGCTGGCCGGCAACTCGGCCGACGATCCCGGCCATGACGGCGCTAACCTGACCGATTCGATTATGATTATCAGCATTGATACTCAGCACAATAAGGCTTTCCTGCTTAGCGTGCCGCGTGATCTGTGGGTTCATATTCCGGGTGCCGGCTACCAGAAGATCAATGACGCCTATGTCCAGGGCCAAGCCGATAATTTCAGCCAACCGGGCTACTTCCCTGGCGGCATGGGCCAATTGCAGCAGATAGTTTCACAGGATTTCGGGATTTCACTCAACTATTATGCCCTGGTTGACTACAGCGCGTTGCGTGACGCCGTCAACGCCGTCGGCGGCATACAGGTCAATATCCAAAGTACCGACCCCAGGGGGCTGTACGACCCCAGCATCGACTACGCCACCCACGGCCCGCTGGTTAGGCTAACCAACGGCGAGCACGTGCTAAACGGCGAGCAAGCCTTGGATCTTGCCCGCGCCAGAGGCGATGCCTACGGCTCTTACGGTTTCGCGGGGAGTGACTTTGAACGCACCCAGAACCAGCGCGAGATGCTGGTTGCCCTCAAAAACAAAGCCGTTACGGCCGGCGTCCTGGCCAACCCGGCCAAACTCAGCAGCCTGTTCGATGCCATCGGCAGCAACGTCAAAACGGACTTTAAGCTCAGTGAAGTCCACCGCTTGTACGACTTGACCAAGAACATCAGCGGTTCGAATATCCAGTCCCTAAGCCTGAACCAGGCTAACGGCAAGGACCTGTTGGCCAGTTATTCGGCGCCGGATGGCGAGTCGGCCCTGATTCCGGCGGCCGGTATCAATAACTTCAGCGCTATTCAGGCCTTTGTCAGGCAGCAAACCTCGTCTAATCCGGTCGTTCAAGAAGGCGCTACGGTAGTTGTCCTGAACGGCACCAACACGACCGGCCTAGCCCAAAAGGTCAAAACCGAATTAACGGCCAAACAGATCAGCGTCTCGTCCGTTGGCGACGCACCGACAACTTCCCAGACCACCACGGCGATTATCGATGATTCGGGCGGCAAGAAGCCGGCTACCTCGGCTGCGCTGGTTAAGATTTTTGGTAACCACCTGACAACTCAAAACGTTTACGGACTCAATTACAATGCCGACTTTATTATCATTTTAGGCACCGACCAGACGACGCCGCCGGCCAGTTCGACGACGACATCGGGCCAATAGTCGTCTACTTCGGTCAAAAAGTAGTATTATAGATAAGACTATGAGCGACCAAGTAGCATTGAACTATCTGCACGCGTTTCTCCAGCGCCATCCGTCGCGCACTTTTAAGAAAAAAGAGATTATAGTTTTCCAAGGCGAAGCGCCCCGCCAGGCTTTCGTTGTCAAAAGCGGTACCGTCAAGGCGTACAACCTGAGTGTCAGCGGCGATGAGAAACCGGTGGCGTTCTATGAGGCGGATAGCGTTTTTCCGGCGTCCTGGGTCTACGGCAAAGCGGCTAGCGCGACCTACTATTACGAAGCCTTTACGCCGACCGCAGAGGTCTACCTGATTGACCGGCAAGAGTTCGTTACTTTCATTAAGAAGCGTCCGGAGCTGCTTTATCAGGAGATGGAGCGGCTGCTGGCCGAACAGCTGGGCAGCTCGATCCGGCTGAACGCCTTGCAGCATTCGCGGGCCAGCGACAAACTGGTTTATACGCTCCACTACCTGGCCTTATCGCACGGCCGTCCGGCCGGCAAGGACACCATTGAACTAACCCTCAACCTGACCCACCAGGACCTGGCCAATTTGACCGGGCTGACCCGAGAAACGGCAGCCACGGAGCTCAATAAGCTCAAGAAACAGGGTATTATAGATTACGGCAAGCAAACCCCGTACAGGTTGGATGTCAGCCGCTTGATGAAACTGCTTAATGACGAGTTTATAGCCGATTTGCAGTCTACTTCGCTACTTGCTTCTGCTTAAGGCCGCTGCCTTTGCCGTCCAGGCTGTCGCTGATGACCTTGGCGAGGTTGTGAGGCGCGGTCCAGGATTTGATAATACAGCGGTGGGCACCGAGCTTATAAGCTTCGGCTACTTCGGGGGAGTTCTCCATATTGGTAAAAATCAGGACTTTGGCATGCGGATTTTTCTTCATGCTGCTCCACTGCTGCAAGAACTCCAACCCCCCCATCACCGGCATTAGCAGGTCGAGTAGGATCAGGTCCGGCGTGAAATCAGCCAACTTATCAAGGGCTTCTTGACCGTCAAAGGCTGCCACCACCTGATGGCCTTCATGCCTCAGGATGATGCCGTATGCCCTGTTCAGGTCCTGGTCATCTTCTACAACTAAAATCTTGGCCACGGCTGTCTCCGGCTTAGGTGTTTACCATCTATTTATAGCATAACCCGGGCTGAGAAGTGTCTGATTTTTTACAAATTCATCCAAGTTTAATGAAGTCCGGCCGGTTTGGCGCGTTTTGGCCGGGTTTTCTGCCTCGGCAGGCTGAAGGAGAAGGTCGTTCCGTTCTCTTCGTCGCTGACGAACCAGATATGGCCGTCCAAAGCGTCGACCAAGCCTTTGACCAGGTATAGGCCGAGGCCGGTGCCGGTCGTTTCGCGCTTAACTATATTGTGGGCCCGGAAAAACTTGCTGAAAACCTGATCCTGGGAATCCTTGGGTATGCCCCAGCCCCGGTCGACGATATCGACGACAATGCTGGCCGCCTGCGGGCGCACGACTACCTCTACGCTGCCGGCTTCGGGCGTATATTTGATGGCGTTGGAAACCAGGTTGGTAATTATTTCCTTGACGATCAAGGCGTCCGTCTTGATGCTGGTGCTGTGCCGCCCTTTGGTAACGGTCGACAACCGGACTGATTTGCTGCCGGCCGTCAAGGACAGTTCCTTGATGACTTCCTCGGCGATCTTATCAATACGCAAAAGTTTAGGCGTTACGCCGATAGTACCGCTCTCCATACGGGTTATGTTGAGCAAGGTGCTAATCAGCTCGTTCATACGGTCCGAAGCGCTGATAATGGTGCTCAACGATTTCTTCTGGGACTGGTTGAGCTTGCCTGAATAGCCGTCATACAGCATGTGGGTGTAGGTCTTAATGGCCGATAGCGGCGTACGCAGTTGATGGGAGGCCAGCGATATGAACTCGCTTTTCATGCGGTCGATCTCCTGTTCCAGCGTAATGTCGCGGAAAACCTCGATCGCGCCTAGCGGCTTGCCATTGAGCAGAATCGGCGAAGCGTTGATAGCCAGGGCGATTTTCTGGCCGTTCTTGCGCCGGTAATAAGTCTTTTCGGCAATCGGCTTGCCGGTCAGGAAGGCTTTGGTGATTGGCCGCTCGATAAGCGTGATGGGTTTGTCGTCGGCCGTGACGGCGACGATTTTCTTAGGGAACCAGGTGCCGATCAGCTCCTTCTCGCTGTAGCCCAATAACTCTTGGGCGGCCGGGTTGACACGCGTAATCCGGCCGAATTCGTCGGTTGAAATGGCGCCGTCACCGATACTGGTGAATAGGGCTTCGGCTTCGGCGCGTTGCTCGTGGGCGGTTAGCTTGGACTTGGGCGAGGGGTCGTCGAACTGATGGGGCATGGGTTTATTATCCTATGGACGTTTAGATTTGGCGTGGTCACCGGCCAGTTTCTGTAACTCGTTAGTATACTCTTCGACCAGTCCGTTGTCTTCAGTTAGGAGCGAAACGACTACTTTGATCCAGTCAATTAAGCTGAGCAGGTCGGCTTGTGATAATTCGTCGGGTGACTTGTGCAAGTGGTTTTCTACCTGTCGGGCGATAAAGCGGTCGGCGGCCGGGCCGAGGTACACGTGCGTCACCCGCACCACCTGGTCATAGATCGTAGAGCCGGCCGGCGCGGACATACCTTATATCTCCTCGATCTTTTTTAGTTTGGTGGCGCCGATGGCCAGGAGAATGAAGCCGCTGCCCCCTACCAGCCGGAAAACTGAGGCCAAAACCAGATGGTAGCCGAACATCAGGCGCCCGACACGCGGCTGGATGCCCGTCATGTACTGCAGGGCAATGGAGCTGGCGATGATGACAGCCAGGCCGACAACCAGCAAGCGCAGGGCCTGCCGATATAGGACGCCTTCGGTATGTTGGCTGAAAAGCGTGATTTCGTAGGCCGCGAGCAAGCCAATGAACCACATGTAGAGGTAAGGAATAATGACGCTTATAACCATTAACCAAATCGGCAAGAAATACGGATTCTGGGTCGACGATAAGCTGCTCAGGTCAAAACGCCGGAAAGTCATATAGCAGTACAGAATACCGGCTGCCAGGAAAAGCGTCATAATAAGGCGGATACTGGTCAGGCTGAGCCTGAGCTTGGCCTGGGCGACGAGGCCCCGCGAGGCCGCGCCGATAATACTGAAGGCCACCAGCGGCAGCAGCAGGCCCAAGTAATTATTTATAATAATAGAAGCCGAATAAAACCCGGCCTGCTGGTCGCCGATGGTGCTGATTAACAGTGATAATATAGTGGCCGCGGGCAGGCTCCAAGCCAGCCAGGCGCAGCCGGTAGCGAGCCTGTCCAGATAGGGCCCCTCAGGTGTTTTCCGGACCAGGCTGACATATTCGCGAAGCTTGGCGTAGCCGACGAAAGCCGCCAGCCAGGCTACTATCGAGGGCAGCCCGATAATGAACAGGATGGCTCTATATTCCAGTGGCGACAGGCCGTAAGCGTTTATGGTAGCCTGGCTGGGCGGCAGCACGAAGATCAAGACGGCGTAGACAAGGGCCAGCCCGCAGCCTCGCCGCAGGGCCTGAGCAGTCAACTGAGCAGTTTGTCGTTTGGTTGCCATTGTCCGCCGATTCAATATTTAATAGGCGATATCTCGCCTAACCTTCCATACTATTAAAACATAGCCGGTAGCGGCTGTTGGTAAGATTTTCAACAGACGGCAGCCGGCTTGCTTGTGCTTGCCGTCCGGGTCGGTAATAATAGCCTCATATGAAGCCGGAAGCCGTGAAGCTGCGACCTAGTAGGCGTTACATACTTGTAGTTCTGGTACTGCTGCTGGCCCTGTACGTACTGGCACCGCAGGTTGGTGATTTTCACTCCAGCTGGCGGCTCCTGCGCCGGCCTGAGCCGGGCTGGACTATCGCGGCCATCGGTTTCACCCTGACGACGTATCTGTCGGCGGCGTCTAACTACTGGTTGCTGGCTTTACGGCCCTTGAGCTACGGCCGGACGGTTGTGGTGCAGCTGGCCGCGATGTTCATCAATCGCCTGCTACCCGGCGGCGTAGGCGCGCTAGGTGTTAACTATGCCTATCTTAGGCGGCAGGGCCTGGGCGGTACCAATGCCGCCAGTGTCGTCGCTCTAAATAACCTAATGGGGGTAGCGGGAAACGGGCTGCTTGTCGTCAGCCTGGTATTTTTATTTGCCCGCACCTCAACACAACCGGATTACGGCCACACGGTCGGTACGTGGCTGAAAGTAACTCTGCTGGCCGCGATAGTGCTCGTAGTTGTCCTGCTGGCGCTCGGGCCCGGGAAGTATAAGAAGCAGTTTGTTAAGTTGCGGGCTCAGTTGAGCGGCTATCGCCGCCAGCCCTGGCGATTACCGGCCGCGTTAGGCAGTTCCATGCTGCTGACACTGGGTAACGTGCTGTGTTTAGGGGCTTGTGCTTTGGCGTTAGGCGTACACCTGCCGTTCGCCATTATATTGCTTATATTGACTCTGGGGGTAGGCGCCGGGGCGGCCACCCCTACGCCCGGGGGCCTGGGGGGCTTTGAGGCCGGGCTGGCAGCCGGCTTCGTGGCTTACGGCGTGGACAGCTCGGCAGCTCTGGCGGTCGCCTTGCTCTACCGGCTGGTCAGCTACTGGCTGCCGATAATTTTCGGCGCGCCGGCTTTGGTGGTTTGCCGCCGGCGAAGCTGGTTTTAGCGGCTTGGGGCTAATGCAGGATGTTGACGGCCCGGGCAGCGACCAGCGCCACTGATACCAGTGATAAGGTGGCCTGGGCCAGCATCAGGATTTTGGCGCGGCGGCTCAAGGGCATGGTATCGGTCGGACTGAAGGCCATGCCGTTCGTCGATGAGACATATAAGTAATCAATAAAGGTCGGCTGCCAGTGGGGATGCCGGTAGTCTTCATGCTGATTCTGCGGGAACAAGAAGTCTTGTTCGTTCTTAGCAGCCAGCAGCCGTTGTCCCGGCCCGCCGCCATCCATTTCCCAGTACCACAGGCCAAAAATAATAATATTGGTTATGTAGATGTTAACCGCCGTCAGAATCAGCTCGCGGCCGTTATTAACCTGGCCGGTCTGGAGGAGCCGCCTGGTCACTTCGACCAGACCGTAGCCGTTAGCCACGCTAATCAGGAAAATCAGCAAGAAAACGTTAATCCGGCGGCTGATCGATTTAAAGATTCGTTCTCTGGGCGTCGTAAAGGACATCGCCACCAGCAGCAGGCCCTCGATGCCGATAAGAATGTATCGTGAACCGAAAACATATCTGTCCGGCAGCAGCAGCTGCAAGAAAATGGCCACCAGCATCGTTACCTGGACGTGCCAGACCGGCTCGTGCTGCCGGTTCTTGTTGCGCAAAAAGGTAGTCATCTCAAGGTATTGTAAATCATACCCCGTGAAAATAGAAAGCCTACATCTGTATGCGGTTGAAGCGGTTAACCGCGAACAACAGGCAGACCACGAAAGTCACAGCCATGACCAGCAGATCTTTGGCAATGCCGAAGTGAGTTTGGTTGGCCAGCAGATAACGCAAAGCGTCAACCATATAGGTAACCGGGTTGATACTGCTGACGATCTTAAGGCCGACCGGGACATTGGTCAGCGGGTAGAGCGCGCTGGAAAGGAAGAACATCGGCATGACCAATAGGTTATTGATGCCCTGGAAGCCCTGGAAATCATCGACCATGGAGGCGATGCCGGCACCAAAGCTCGTCAAAGCGACGCACATCAGTACCAACACCAGGAAAGCCGCCGGAACCAGCGTCCAGTCGTGCGGCCGGAAACCCAGGAACATTGAGATCGTGAAAACCAGGATACCTTGGAATATCGAAATGGTAGCCCCGCCAAGGGCGCTCCCCAGCAGAATTTTGATCCGTGATACCGGCGCGACCAGCATTTCGGCCAAGAAGCCGAACCGCTTGTCCTGGAGGATAATCATGCCCCAGAAAATACCCGACAACAGAACGGTCTGGGTAATAATACCAGGTACCAGGAACTGCAGGTAGTTGCCTTCGCCGGCCCGGCGGTAGATCGCGCCGATACCGTAACCGAGTGCCAGCAATAACAAGATCGGCTGTCCCAGCGTCCCCAGCAGGCGGGAGCCGCTGCGCCAATAGCGCCTGACTTGCCTAAGCCACAAAACGTAAAGTATATCCATGGCTTACCTCAACCTCCGGTTACGCAAAGCGGTTTTGAAATTCAAGCCGTCGTTGCCGCTGCTGGCTTCGTCGCGCAGCGTTTTGCCGGTTAGCTTCAGGTAGGCTTCTTCAAGGCTTTTAGTGCCGGTCTGCTTGCATAGTTGCGGAGTGGTGCCGAGGGCGACGATTTTGCCATGGTCGATAATGGCTATGCGTTCGGCTACGGCTTCGGCTTCGTCCAAGTAGTGGGTGGTGAAGAAGATCGTCATTCCCTTTTCGTGGCTCAGCTTCTTGACATAGTCCCACATCAGGTTCCGGGTTTGCGTATCGAGCCCGAGTGTCGGCTCGTCCAAGAAGAGGACGCGCGGTTCGTGAAGCAGGCCGCGGGCAATTTCCAGACGGCGGCGCATACCGCCGGAAAAAGTCTTGACCATATAGTCCTGGCGGTTGCCCAGTTCGACCAGCTCCAGCAGCTGTTTGATACGCTCCCGGCGCTGGGCTTTGGGGACGCTATAAAGCGCGGCGTGCAGGTCCATGTTCTCGTAAGCCGACAACTCTTCGTCAAGGCTGGGGTCCTGGAAGACGATACCAAAGGCTTTGCGGGCCGAGTCGCGCTCTTTGGCTACGTCGTGGCCGTCAAGTGTCAGACGGCCGCTGGTCGGCCGCAGCATGGTCGTCAGCATTTTGATAGTCGTACTTTTGCCGGCACCGTTAGGCCCCAGAAAAGCGAAAATTTCACCCTGCTGGATGTCAAAGTCTATATTATCGACGGCAACAATGTCGCCGAAACGTTTCGTAACGCCTTTAGCGCCTATAATCGATTTCGCCATATCTTGCTTACAATTATACAGGCCTGGCTATATTTTGTATACCGTCAGTTAGTGCCGGTTGATCGAGGCCCAGTCCTGGTCGCCCAAGCCGCCGGCCTTGGCTTTCCGGTAAATAGACAACACGTCGTCAAGAATCGGCAATTCAATCTTATCGTCCATTTGACGGGCATACTCCAGGTCTTTGGTAATCCAATCGACCGAAAATGTCAGGGGTATATCATGCTGCTGGTAGGCTGTCCAGGCCAGGTTGGTAACGGCTCCGCCCGGCCGGTCGCACAGTGCCGGACCGACTTGGGCGGCATCGAGGCCTTCGGCTTCGGCCAGGCGCATGGCTTCGCCGAAAGCGGCCAAGTGCGCTGCCTGGAGACTGTTAAGAATCAGCTTGTACTTCATGCCCGATCCGGCCGGACCGAAGTAAAACAGCTTGGAACTGATAGCCTGCAGGTCGGGCTTAAGCTGCTGCAGGCGGTCTTCTTCGCCGCCGGCCAGCAAGCTTAGCGTTCCGCCCTCGGCTGCGGCCCGGCCGCCGGTGAGCGGCATGTCAAAAAATACGAAGCCTTGTCCGGCGCACAATTCGCTCAAGCCGATTGTCCAGCCGACTGAAAGCGTGGCGCTGGCAACCAGTACTTTGGTCCGGTCGGCGCCGGCCAGGATACCTTCATCACCTTGCCAGACGGCTTGTGAAGACCGGTCGTTGGCGGTGACTTCAAACACTATGTCGGCTTGTTCGGCGACCGCTTTGGGTGTAGCCGCCGCGACGGCCCCGGCCTGCAACAGGGCCTCGATTTTGGCGGCTGAGCGGTTCCAGACCACAACTTCATAACCGCCC
This sequence comes from uncultured Candidatus Saccharibacteria bacterium, assembly GCA_963716945.1. Lineage (GTDB taxonomy): Bacteria > Patescibacteriota > Saccharimonadia > Saccharimonadales > UBA4665 > DASRLG01. The sequence continues at coordinate 686,037 of OY970322.1, forward strand.
TTTAGGTAATTGGCGGCTATACCGCTGCCCATAATGCCCGTGCCGACCACCCCGATCTTCTTCATGCCTAGAATTATAACGGCTTTTGGCGCGTCCTGGCCAGGGCCGTTTATAATAGGCCTATGCAAATCAAGGTTGTCAGCTTGAACCTGTGGTGGGGCGGCTACCTGTTCCCTGCCATCCTGGACTTCCTGCAAGCCGAAGAGCCGGACATAATCATGCTTCAGGAAGTCTATAATGGCAGCCGGCCCGAACTGGATGACAGGTACCGGTCGGTCGAGGTTCTGAGCGGCCGCTTAGACTATCCTCACTCCGACTTCGTTCAGGCATTCGTACATGACAGCCCGGCCGGCCTGCTGCCCCAGGGCAACGCCGTGTTCTCCAAGTTTCCTATTACCGGCCGTTCGTCACGCTTCATTACCGAGCCGGCGAAAGCTTCTTATAAGGACCTGCCGGAAGAGTGGCCGGTCGAGCCCCGGGTTTTGCAGCATGTCGCCCTGGACACGCCGGCCGGCCAAGTTAACGTTTTCAACCTGCATGGCATCTGGGATTTAGCCGGTGACCGCTACAGCCCGGAACGGCAAAAAATGGGACAGCTGATTATCGAAGAAACCAGTGGCAAGCCGAACGTCATCCTGGGCGGCGACAGCAATGCCTCAGCCGGCAACCCTTTGATGAGCGAATTGGGAAGACACCTAAAGAACGCCTTCAACCCGGTCCCCAAAAGCACTTTCAATATGCGTCGCAAGGATAACCCCGGCTACGCGGCGGCGGCGGTCGACATCATGTATGTCAGCCCCTCGGTTAAAGTGCTGTCGGCCGCCTGCCCGGACATCGACATATCAGACCATCTGCCTTTGGTGGTGAATCTGGAGCTGGCGTAGGGTATAATTAAAATTAATGGATCAAATTTTGCTAGCCGAACGGATGTCCGGCGTGAGCGAGAGTGCCACTATGGCCCTGAATGCGCGCGCCAAACAACTTGCCGCCGAGGGGAAGACCATTTATAACCTTACCGCCGGCGAGCTGGCAACCGATACCCCTGAGTACATTCAGACCGCCGTTGCTCAAAAGCTTCACCTTAACAAGTACACGCCGGTAGGCGGCTTGGCCGATCTGCGCAAGGCCATTGCCGAGCAGGCGCGCGAATTCTACGGCTTGCCGTGGATCAAAGCCGAGAACGTAGTCGTGACGGCCGCTTCCAAGCCGGCCCTGTATGCCAGTTTAATGGCCTTGGCGGATAAAGGCGATGAAGTCATTCTGCCGTTGCCGGCCTGGGTCAGCCATGCGGAATTAATCAAACTGGTCGGGGCTACGGTCGTGCCGGTGCCGTTGACCGACCAGTTCGACCTGGACCCGGAGGCTATCCTGGCCAAGGTCTCGCCGCGTACCAAGGCCGTTATTCTCAACTCGCCTCATAACCCGACCGGCGCGGTTTTTTCCGAGGCCGCGCTTAAGCGCTTGGCCAAAGGCCTGAAAGGCAGCCACGTCACCGTGATCTCGGACGATATGTACGCCAAACTGCTCTACGACAAGAACTTCATGCCAGTACCCAGCGCCGGTTTTGAGCGGATCGTCATCGTCAACGGATTTTCCAAGAGCCAGGCCCTGACCGGTTGGCGAATCGGCTACGCCATCGCCCATACGGCTATAGCTGACGCCATTATGAACGTACTCGGCCACGTAACCGGCAACGCGCCGATGCCAAGCCAGCAGGCGGCCTTGGCGATAATGGAGCAAGGCGATATACCGCCGGCTGAGATTAGCAAAACCCTTAAACGCCAGCGGCAGTTGGTCGACAGCGCCCTGAAGCACGTGCCGGGCCTGAAGTACCGCCTGCCCGGCGGTGCCTTTTACTTCTTCCTTGACCTTCGTTCAATCACTGACGACAGCCTGGCCTGGTGCGAGCGGTTGCTGGCGGGAACCGGCGTGGCTTTGGTGCCCGGCGAGGCATTCGGTACGCCGGGTTTTGCCCGCTTGAGCTTCGTTACGGATGAGGCGACCCTCCGGAAGGCGCTCGACTTAATCGGTGAGTTTGTCAAAAAAGGAGCCAAATAATGAGACGCATACCACCGACAATAGCCAGCCAGCACCCTGATAACGCCCTGCCGCCCTACTGGTCCAAAACCAAGCAGGCTTTTATCGGCGCAGCCAGCGAAATGGAAGAGGCCGTCAGCTGCTTCCAGGAGCTGGGAGTCAGCGAATACATGTGGGATTGGGAGGGCAAGCATGCCGACGCGGCGGTTATAGACAGGTTATTCAGCGAGTACTATGACTACTTTTCCAAGTTGCAGCTTGGCCGTGACAAATTCCTGACTTTCCGTATCCCTAATATCTGGGAGGAAAAGGGCTACAGCCTGCTGCAGGCCATGTCGGTCGTCTTAAGCGGCGAGGATTTTGCGCGCGACCTCAAGTTTAAACAGCGGCCGCTATTCGAAATGATCCTGCCGATGACCGAAAGGGCCGAGCAAATAGAGCACATGCAGGAGCTCTTCCAGAAGCTCGCCCGCTTCAAGTCCGAACAGTTTACGGCCGACGGGCCGCCTAATAATGACTACCTGGAAATGATTCCGCTGGTTGAGAGTGTCGAAAGCCAATTGGCGGTAGCCGACTTGTTGACTGAGTACGTGGCGCTGCACAAAAAGCATTTCAAGCGCCAGCCGGAGTATCTCCGCGTATTCTTTGCCTGTTCGGATTCGTCGCTGACTTCGGGCTTGCTGGCCGGCATTCTGGCCAACAAGCTGCTGGTCATCCGCCTGTATGAATTTCAGAAGCGTACCGGGATCAAGGTCTTCCCGTTTGCCGGACCGGGCAGCCTGCGTTTCCGCGGCGGCTTGTCACCCTATACCGTCGACCGGTTCTTGCAGGAGTACAGCGGTGTCCGGACGGTGACCGTCCAGTCGGCTTTCCGCTACGACAACCCGATTCAAGATGTCAAAGCGGCCATCGCCAAGCTTGAAGCCGAACTGCCAAAAACACCCATACCGACGCTTCCCGCAGCTAAGCAGGACCGCCTGGTCAAGCTGGGCGAGGCCTCCGCTAAACTCTACCGCAGTACGATTAAACAGATTGCCGGTGATATGCAGCCTTATTTCAAGGCCGTGCCGAAGCGGCGTGACAGGCGCCAGCATATCGGCCTGGTGGCTTACGCCCGTTCCATGGGCGAGCAGACTTTGCCGCGGGCGATAACTTTTACGGCGGCTTTCTATTCGCTTGGCGTGCCGCCGGAGTTTATCGCTTTCGGCCGCAGCCTGGCCAGGCTTAACCAGTCTGACCTCGATTTGCTTAAATCCGTTTATCCCAACCTAAGTAAAGACCTGGAGGCGGCGGGCCGCTACTTTAACGCTGATAACCTGGCCGCCTTGGCCAAGACGAACACGGCCTGGCAGCAGATACAGGATGACATATCGGCGGTTCAAGCGGTTCTGGAAATCGACCTGGGCCCCAAAACCGACGACGAAAAGGCCCACCGCAAGCTGACTGCCGCGGTCCTGGCCCTGCGGGACGACCCGGCCATGCTAACCGAAGTGATCGCCAAAGCGGCCGCTTTGCGCCGCAGCATAGGCTGATCAAGCGTTATAGGTACTGGAGCTGGTGCTGCCGCCGTGGCCGGTCCAGTTAGTGTGGAAGAATTCACCGCGCGGCTTATCCAGCCGCTCGTAAGTATGCGCGCCGAAATAGTCCCTCTGGGCTTGCAGCAAGTTGGCCGGCAGGCTACCCGACCGGTAAGCGTCATAAAAGGCCAGGGCCGTACTCATAGCCGGTACCGGGATGCCGGCCTGAACGGCGTTGGCTACGGTTGTCCGCCAAGCTGCCTGGTTAGCCTGAACGGCGTTGGCGAAAAACGGGTCTACCAACAAGTTATTAAGAGCCGGATGGTTATCAAAAGCTTTCTTAATATCCTCGAGAAAACGGCTGCGGATGATGCAGCCGCCGCGCCACATCAGGGCGATACCGCCGTAGTTAAGCTTCCAGCCGTATTCGGCAGCCGCGGCCTGCATTAGCATATAACCTTGGGTGTAGCTAATAATCTTGGAGGCATACAGGGCCTGCCTGATGCTTTCGGTAGCCGCTTTGGGTTCGGCCGGAGGCGCCGGTTCCGGTCCTGACAAAACCTTGGCCGCGGCTACCCGCTGGTCTTTCAGAGCCGAGATACAGCGCGCATACACAGCCTCGCTAATCAGACTGACCGGCTGGCCCAGCTCCGCCGAGCTGATGACGGTCCACTTGCCGGTGCCTTTCTGGCCGGCCGAGTCAAGTATCTTATCAACCAGGGGCAGCCCGTCAGTGTCCTTGAAAGCCAGTATTTCAGACGTGATTTGGATCAGGAAACTGTCAAGCTCGCCCTGGTTCCAGCCGGCGAAAGCGGCAGCCATCTCATCAATATCCAGACCTACCCAATCTTTCATCAACTGGTAGGCTTCGGCAATCAATTGCATATCGCCGTATTCGATGCCGTTGTGGACCATTTTGACGTAATGTCCGGCCCCGCCCTCGCCAACCCACTCGCAACACGGCGAACCGTCTTCGACCTTAGCGGCAATCGTCTGGAAGATTTCCTTGACATGGGGCCAGGCTTCGGCCGAGCCGCCCGGCATGATCGAAGGCCCGTGGCGGGCACCGTCTTCGCCGCCTGATACGCCGGCCCCGATGTAGAGCAAGCCTTTGGACTCGGCATATGCGACGCGTCTGATGGTATCTGTGAACAAGGAGTTGCCGCCATCAATAATAATGTCGCCGGCCTCCAGATGTGGCAGCAATTGCTCAATCGTCTGGTCAACGGCTTCACCGGCCTTGACCATCAGCATGACCCGGCGGGGGCGCTTGAGGCAAGCGACCATTTCTTCAATAGAATGCGCCCCTATGACATTACTGCCCTTGGCCTCGTTAGCCAGAAAATCGTCGACTTTGCTAAGCGTGCGGTTGAATGCCACGACTGTGAAGCCATGGTCATTCATGTTCATAATCAGGTTCTGGCCCATGACAGCCAGGCCCATGACAGCAATATCCGCTTGAGGTTTAGAAGTTTCGTCCACTGCCTTAATTGTATAATACGCGGCCGTTTTGGGGAATGGCGGGCCGCTGCCGCTTAAAGTCTGGAGACATAGGGGTTGCCGGCTATGTAAAACCGCCAAGGCACATCCCGGCCCCGGCTGATGCCGATGCGGGTAGTTTGGATTATCTGATCATCAGGAACCTGGCTGCCGGCTAACAGCTTAAGCGGCGGCCGGCTAAGGTCATGTCCGTTCAATTCCTTGCCGATTCCCAGCGCTTGGCAGAATTTGGCCGGACCGTTCGTCAGTTCAAGGCCGCCCTTGCCGCCTCGTTTATCAACCATTATGTCTTCCCCGGCCAGCGGCTCGACGGCCCGTATCAAAACAGCCGCGCCATGGCCGGCCGGCCCGACTACTATATTGCAGCAGTAATGCATGCCGTAAGTGAAGTAGACATACAGGTGGCCGGCCGCGCCAAACATGACCTTGGTCCGCGGCGTCTGCCCGTTATAACTGTGGCTGGCGACGTCGGTCTGGTCATAAGCTTCGGTCTCGACTATCCGGACCCTCAACCGATGGCCGCCGATGGTTCTCTCCAGCAAACAGCCAAGCAGCCGCGGAGCAGTTTCCGCGGCCGAACCGCTAAGGTCGATCCCGTACGGGCCTGATGGCATAGGTGTCCCTTGTTTAGGCAGCCTTTTCGGCCAAGTGCGCTTGCCTGTCTAAGTATATCTGAGCCCGGACCTGGCCGTAAGTCTCAACTAACGGGCCGTCGTTCTCAAAAATCACGTCCGCAAAGTGGCGCGCCGCCGCTACCTCCTGCTCATAGAGACCCATCCGCGTAGCGATTTCATCTTCGGTTTGGCCGCGGGCCCGCATCCGGGCCGGCAGGATCTCCGGCGAGGCTTCGATTTGGTATACCCGAGTGTTCGGATAGTAGGCTTTGAACTTAGGTATGAACACCGGCTTCAGGACCATAAGCGCATCCGTGCCGTCAGGCGGCTTATGCAGGAAAGGCACGCCGTAGCGGGCCTCATATAACGGTTCTTCGGCCAGAAACCCGCCTTTGCGGCTCTGTATGTCAAAGGCCTGTTCGGTAACGAAGTGGTGGTCGTAACACGTATCGGTTTCACCGGGACGGGGTTTGCGGGTCGACCATGTGGGCTGAGGCTCGACAATACCGTCCTCATAAAGTTTAACCGCCAGCGATGACTTACCGACGGCCGATGAGCCTATAAGTAGAATCACTAAAGCATCCGGGTCCAGCATTTCGCGCGGCCCTAACATCTCTTCGCCCGCCACCATTCTGAAAACATAGCATGAATACAGTACCATGCTTATGATTAAGATCAATTTAATAAGATACCAGAATCCTTGAAGTGGACGGCCGGATACTATCAATAGCCAAAGCCGGCTTTATAGTCTAGAATCATAAATATATGAACCCCTCGGCCGAACCCCCTAAGATAGTCATAGTCGAAGACAACACCAGCCTGGCAGAAATTTACAAAACCCGCCTGGAGCTGCTTGGCTACAAATGCTTTACGGCCTACGACGGACGAACGGCCCTCGAGCTTATCGAGAAGGAGCTGCCGGCTCTGGTCTTGCTGGATCTGATGGTACCGAAGGTCGCCGGCGACCAGATACTGGAAATTATGCGTTCCAGCGAGTGGGGCAAGCATATCCCGGTTTTCATCATTTCCAACCTCAACGAAGCCGACGCCCCGGTCGGCTTGCGCGACCTCGGCATCGAAGGCTATGCCGTCAAGGCCAACCTGTCCAACGACCAACTCGACCAGCTAGTCGACGCCATCCTCAAACCTGCCGGCCAGCAAGAGGACATAGAACTCGAGACCACCGAAGATCCTTCCGGCCCTGTCAGTCCTTGAGGCAACCTTATTTGCTGATATTGCCCCACCTGAGATAGAAAGCGAAGAAGGGGTCTGTAATATGTAGTCTTTTCTCGTCTTCATCAAAATCGATAACCGGGGTTGAGCTTTCGTCCGTCGCAGAAATCTCAGCCATATGCTTAAGGACACGGGCCACCTCCTGCAGGTTCGGAATATTCTCGGGTACGCATATCTCCCTAATCGCAGTTCTCAAATCCTCGTACTCCAAGGTGATCAGACCTGGCTTTATATGTGCCAGGCCACCGAGTATTAGGCCGTATATGTCCACGCTGCCGCCTGATTTTAGGCCTCTTTGGATGCGGTCAGACCTCTGTCTAGGACCTCTTGCGAGTTTTTCGAATATGGGCCGGCCTATTGTTGTCTCGGCAGTTTCGTGGAAAATAGCCTTAGTGTTCAGACCCGGCCGCAGGGTGGATTTCGTGTCAGGACTCGATTGGCAGAGTGCTCTACAAAATTCCTGCATCAGGTGAGGGCTACCAATTGCTTCGGCCGCTAACTGTTTGACAATGTCAGAAGGTACTACAAAGTCCAATAGCGGGAATCCTGTCCGAGGGATATAGCCTAACTCGTCCTCGTCCCATGTAGGTACATTGACCGACAGTATCCTGCCGGTCATCTCGCGCTCCACCTTAACGGCGTCGTAACGACGGTGAGGTATCGCGATTACTACCACGGGAACGCCAGCAAATACCAACGGCTTCAATGCCCTAATGACATCACCCTGCATGTCTTTTGGCAGGTAATGAAAATCATCTATCACAAGCGGCGTACGAGAGTTGCGAAGACCAGTCAGGGCAGTCGTCCTGGAGGATATTGATCGCTCATGTGAACTGCTAGAATCACGCTGACCACTAACCTTGCCCGCAGCCTTTACTCCACCTTTGGCCACGATAACCCCGCCTTCGGCTGAAACCTCTGAAGACACTTCGCCGCCCACGCTAGTCTTGCTCTCCATCTGGATGCCTTGAAATAGCTCCAATTGATCGATGATATTTGTCCAAAGGTCTTCTTCATCATTGATACCACCCCCGTCAATCCACACTGAATCCTCGCGAGGCAGGATCTTCTGAACTAACACCGTTTTGCCCGACTTCGTATGCCCCGTAACAACCACCAGCTTACAAAGATTTTGCATTACGCTATGAATGCTTTCCTCAAGCGAGAGGGTCGATCTGGGGTTATACGTGTGGATTGGGTAGCCACCTGGCACGAAAACGTCGTAATACTGTAAGGATTTAGCCAACTTCACCTCCTTTACTGATCCCACAGCCTGTCTATACCTTAAATACCGTATGGCTGGGGCGGAGGGATTCGAACCCCCGGATGCCAGTACCAAAAACTGGTGCCTTACCACTTGGCGACGCCCCAACGAACAGATTGAATTTTAACGTAATCGGGCGGCTTTCACAAATTATAGGCCCGCGGGCCGTCGTTTGACGAAATTACTTCTTGGTGCTACAGTTACACCTAACAAAAGCCTATTTTTATGCCCAAAAAAGAGCCTCAAAACCCTGCTGACTATATAGTTCCTCTGGATATCAACGGTCTGGAGGGCCGGATGCTGCGCGTACCTGCACCGCCCAAGCGCCAGCGGGAAATCCTGTTGGTTTACGGGCACCATGCCATGCTGGAACGCTGGTGGGCCCTGGTCCAAAACCTTAATGCCTACGGGGCCGTGACGATGCCTGACTTGCCCGGGTTCGGCGGCATGGACAGCTTCGCCAAGATCGGGGTCAAGCCTAATATCGATGCCTATGCCGATTATCTGGCGGCCTTCATCAAACTGCGCTACAAGCGCAAGCAAGTGACGATCGTGGCTATCTCGTTCGGCTTCGTAATCGTGACCAGGATGCTGCAACGCTACCCGGAACTGTCAAAGAAAGTCGTGCTGCTGGTCAGCCTGGTAGGTTTCATGCACAAGGATGATTTCCTGTATCCGCGGCCGAGGCGTGACATTTACCGTTGGGCGACCCGGTTTTTCGGTACCCGGCCGTACGCCATTTTTACACGCTACTGCCTGCTTAACCGGTTTGTTCTCAAGACGCTTTACTCGCGGCTGCCCAATTCCAGGCGCCGGATGATAGAAGTCACGCCGGAGGAGTTTGAAGCGACCATGGATATGGAAGTCAAAATGTGGCAGGCCAATGACGTCCGCACCCACTGGATAACCACCAGCCAGTTCTTTACGCTTGATAACTGCACCAAGAAGATAGATTTACAGGTTATCCACGTCGCTTCCAAAAGCGACCACTATTTCAATAACGAGATAGTCAAGCAGCACATGCTGGTAGTCTTCAAGGGTTACCGCCGGTTCGACATGAACAGCAAGGCCCACACGCCCAATATCCTGGCCGACAAGAAAGCGACCGGCGTCATGTTGCCGCCCGGCTTGCGGCGTATACTCGCCCGCCAATAATGGTATACTTGTGAGAAGATGAAAATAGGCTTGGTCTGTCCGTACAACATTGATAGGAATGGCGGTGTTCTCGAAGTTATTCTGGCCCTGAAGGCCGGCTTGGAGACCCGCGGGCACAGCGTTAAGATCATTACGCCCTACCCGCGGAACCATGACCTGGAAGCTGATCCGGACGTTATTTTTGCCGGCACGTCGACCGATTTTCGGACGCTGTCTTTTACCCATACCACCTCGCAGGTTTCAAGTACGGCCGACACCGACAAGATTGATGCCATGCTGGCCGCCGAGAAGTTCGACATTCTGCACTTCCACGAACCCTGGATGCCGCTGCTCAGCCGCCAGCTGCTGCAGCGTTCAACCAGCGTTAACATCGGTACTTTCCATGCCAAAGTGCCGGAAGCGATGATGAGCCGGACGATCATCAAGGTCGTCACGCCCTACCTCAAATCGGTTATGAAATACCTCCACGAACTGACGGCCGTCTCCGCCTCCGGTGCCGAGTACGCCGCCGGGCTGACCGACCAGCCGATAACCATCATTCCTAACGGCATTGATCTTACCAAATACCATAGCCACCATAAGCCGAAGAAGGATACCGCCAAGACAATTCTATTCATCGGCCGCCTCGAGCGCCGCAAGGGCGTCCAGTATCTGCTTAAAGCTTATAGCAGCCTGGCCCAGGACAACCCCGAGGTCAAGCTTGTGATTGCGGGTGACGGGCCAGAAAGGGAGCGGCTGGAGCTTATGGCCGAGGACCTCAAACTGCCAAATGTTAATTTTCTAGGCTTTATCAGCGAGGAACTAAAACTGCAGCTATTATCGGAGGCCGACCTGTTTTGCTCGCCGGCGGTGTTCGGTGAGAGTTTCGGCATTGTCTTGCTGGAGGCTATGGCCAGCGGCGCCGTCTGCGTGGCCGGCAACAACTCCGGTTATGTCGACCTGTTGCAAGAAACCGGTGCGATATCGATCGTCAACCCGCATGATACCGGGGAATTCGCCCGCCGTCTTGACGTTTTATTACATGACGACCAGCTAAGCGCGCTCTGGCGGAAATGGGCCAAAGAGTATGTTAAACGCTTCAACTACCCTGATATAGTCGGCCGCTACGAAGAGTTCTACCAAGAGGCTTTGAAGCAGCATGGCCGCCGCAGCTGAACCGCTCAAAATCGGCCTGGTACTGGACAGCGGCCTTGATAAGCCGGACGGCGTACAGCAATACGTCCTAGCGCTTGGCGAGTGGCTGCGCGGCCAGGGCCACGACGTACACTACCTTGTCGGCCAGACCCGGCGCCAGGATATCCAAGGCGTACACAGCCTTAGCCGCAGCGTCAAAATCAGGTTTAACGGTAACGACGGCTCGATACCTATAATGGCCGGCAAGGCTAAGCTCAGGAACTTTTTGGCATCTGAGAAATTTGACGTGTTGCACGTGCAGATGCCGCACCACCCTTTATTAGCGCAGCGTATCATCATGGCCGCCGACAAACGTACGGCGGTCATCGGCACCTTCCATATAGCGCCGTATAGCCGCGTCGTGACCATCGGTAATCGGGCTCTGGGACTTTGGCTCAGGCCCTCGCTCCGGCGGTTTGACAAAATAATCAGCGTCTCATCGGCGGCGGCCGGCTTCGCCGACCAAACTTTCGGCATCAAAACCGAGGTCTTGCCTAACGTCATTGACTACCGGCGCTTCCACAACGCTAAGCCGTTTGCGGAATATGATAACGGTACTCTTACCATACTGTTCTTGGGGCGTTTGGTGCCTCGTAAAGGCTGCCGGCTATTACTGCAGGCCATAGCGCTGCTCAACCGGGCCGATCTGCCAAAGTTCAGGGTCTTGGTCTGCGGCCGGGGCCCGCTGGAGGCCAAACTTCGGCGCTATGCCGACAGCCAGGGTTTGAGTGATGTGGTCGATTTTACCGGGTTCGTCAGCGAAGCCGATAAACCGCGCTACTACTCTTCGGCCGACATAGCCGTTTTCCCGAGCAGCGGCGGCGAAAGTTTCGGTATCGTGCTGCTGGAGGCTATGGCCGGCGGGCGGTCGCTGGTCTTGGCCGGCGATAACCCCGGTTATCATTCAGTCATGGCCCCGCAGGCCGATTTATTATTTGACCCCAGGAGTCCCCAAGCTTTAGCCCGGAAGCTGGCTTACTATATGAAGAACACCCCGCAACGCCAAAGGCTTCAAGCATGGGAGGCCAACTATGTTAAAGATTTCGACGTCAATATTGTGGGCGCCAAATTGTTAAACATTTATTACGAAGCGTTGCGTAAAAGGCGTGGAGCATAGATAATAAAGCCATGCTGCATATCCGCAAGTCCGAAGAGAAACTTCCCGAGGTGGCCCTAACCATTTCTTTCCAGACTTTTGCGAGGCTGACATTGATGGTGGTGGCGACTATAATTCTGCTGTCCGCCCTGCACAAGGCCTCGCACGCCCTGCTTCTAATCTTTGCGGCTTTCTTTTTAACGCTGGCCCTCAACGGACCCGTTTTTTGGCTGGCCAAGCACCTGCCCGGCAAGCAGCGGGGCAGCCGGTCGCTTGCCACTACCCTGTCATTCCTGGTCGTAGTGATCCTGCTGGGGGGCTTCGTCGCCAGCATTGCGCCACCCTTGGTACGGCAGACGGAGAACCTGGTCAACGCAGCCCCCAACCTGGTCCAGGACCTGAGAAGCCAGAACAGCGAAGTCGGCCGCCTTATCAGGAAGCATCACTTGGAGAAACAGGTCAGCACGTTTTCGTCGCAGCTTTCGGCCCGCCTGAAGAATGCCGGCGGAGCCGCCTTTTCAACCGTCCAGAAGATAGGCAGCAGCTTCTTCTCGCTGTTAACTATCCTGGTCTTGACGTTCATGATGCTGGTCGAAGGCCCCCGTTGGCTAAGGTTCATACGCGAAGTTATTCCGGACCGGCATCATGATTTGGCCGACCGCCTGGCGGCCGACATGTACAAGGTTATAAAGGGCTTTGTTAACGGGCAGGTCACGCTTGCGGCTCTGGCTTCGGTTTTGATTATGCCGGCCGTTCTGCTGCTGCACATCGGCTATCCGGCGGCATTAGTAGTGGTCATCTTTGTCTGCGGCCTAATCCCGCTGGTCGGCCACACCATTGGCGCGGTTGTCGTCACGACGGTCGCGCTCTTCCACTCAACCTCGGCAGCCGTCATTATTCTGGCCTACTACATTCTCTACCAACAGATAGAGAACTACTTGATTCAACCTCGTATTCAGGCCAACTCGACTAACATGTCGCCGCTGCTGGTCTTTATGTCCGTGGTCGTCGGCGTTAGCTTTGGCGGCCTGTTTGGCGGTCTCGTTGCGATACCGGCAGCCGGCTGCCTTAGGATCGCTCTGCTCGAGTACCTGCGCAGCCACCAAATTATAGACACGCCGCGGTTCGAGAAAGCTACAGGAGAAACCAAATAGAGCCTTGCGGCGTGTCACGCACACCGACCCCCTGGGAGGCTAATTCGGCACGTATGTCGTCCGACTTCGTCCAATCCTGACTAGAACGGGCCAGCTCGCGGTCAGCTATCAGGCGCTTCTGACTCTCGGTTATATCCGGCAAGTCCATTAAGCCAAGCCCGAACAGCTCGTCAATCCCCCTAAGCATAGCTTCAAAGTGCTCGACCATGTCAGTCTCAATCAACACAGTTAATAATTGGCCCGTAATCTGGCTTAGGAAAGCCATAGCCTGGGGCGTGTTGAGGTCGTCCGCCACGATTCGCTTCAGTTCTAGCGGCACGTCCTCCAGCGCAAAGGTGGCGGAATCGCCGACCGTCGGACGGGCCTGCCAGCGCAGCACGGCCATTGCCTTGATATCCTGCAGGCGGTTTTTGGCGGCCTCCAGGCCATCCCAACTGAACTTAGACTGGCTGCGGTAATGTGACTCTAGTATGTGCAGCCGGACGGCTTGCGGCGGGATACCTTTGTCAGCTATATCCTGCAGCCGGATGCCGTTGCCCAAGCTCTTGGAAATCTTCTCGCCGTTGGCGGTAACGTGGTTGCTGTGGAGCCAGTAATTGGCAAACCGCTGCCCCGTTGCCGCCTCGCTCTGGGCTATCTCATTAGTGTGGTGCACCGGTACGTGGTCAATCCCGCCGGTATGTACGTCCAATGTCGGCCCCAGGTACTTCATGCTCATGGCCGAGCACTCGATGTGCCAGCCCGGAAAACCTTTGCCCCAGGGGCTGTCCCATTCCATATCGCGCCGGCTATCGGCCGGTGAAAACTTCCACAAGGCAAAATCGGCAACATTACGCTTCTGGGGGTTAAAGTTTACCCGGGCGCCGGCCTGCTGTTCGTCGAGGTCCAGCTGCGCAAAGTCTGCATAATGCGCAAATTTGGCGGTATCATAGTAAACCCCGTCATCAATGATATAAGTGTAGCCTTTATCTTCAAGCCGCTTAATCAGGTCAATCTGTTCCGGTATATGATCCGTAGCTTTGACCAGGTGGCCGGGGTCGGATATGTTTAGCGCTTTCATGCCGTCTATGAAATCGCGCGTATAAAATTCGGCTACTTCCCAGGCAGTTTTGCCTTCGCGCCGGGCGCCCTTTTCGAGCTTGTCTTCGCCCTCGTCCCCATCACTGGTCAAATGCCCGACATCGGTGATATTCATAACCCACTTCGGCTCGAAACCGTTGGCTTTGAGCGCCCTGATCAGGGTATCCATCCGCACGTAGTTGAACCAATGGCCGATGTGCGCATAATCATACACTGTCGGGCCACAAGTATAGACCGTGACGACCGGCGCAGCCTGCGGCTTAAGTTCCTCGATCTGTCTGGTCAAGGTATTATAGAGTTTCATGCTAGGCGCTATCCTTCAGTCTCTAGTTTATCAAGTAATTCGGCGGCCAGCTGCAGGCATTCGGCCTTGACATCGGCGATTGCGCGGCCGGATGTAACCTTGAAGCCGCCGGCAAAAGGGTGGCCGCCGCCGTCGAAGCGCCCAGCCAGGGTTGCGGCGACCGGCGCCCGCGGATTACAGCGGATGGCAGCCGTGATTTTGCCGTCGGTATAGACCTTGAAAGCTAGCGCCACTTCCACGCCGGCTGTTTGCAGCATGTCGCCCTGAATCAGCGGGCCGGGGTTATAAAGCGGGCTAAATTCGTTAATTTCGGTTTGGGGTATTACTACCGAAGCGACCCGGCCATCAGAGCTAAATTCAGTTCTTTTGATAAGGTCGGCTTTGTAGCGGTAAATCGGAGGCGGCATCTTGCCATATTCGCGCCGCAACTCTTCCATAGCCGGCCGGTCGACACCGGCTTCGACGAAAGCCGCCATAATACGATAAGTTTCGGCCGAAGCCAGCTGGTTGGTCAAGCCTTGGGTGTCGCCCAGGATTGAACTCATCAAGCAGCTTTGGGCCTCGACCGACAACGGCCAGTCCAGCTGCCGGCTTAACAAGTAGATCAGCTCCCCGGCCGAAGCCCGCGACGGATCATTGATCATCACGGTGGCAAAAGGTACTTCATGGCCGACAACCGCATGATGGTCAAGCACGATACATGGTTTGGCCGATAGCTGGCGCTGGTGGCCGGCATCAACCAGCCGCTCCAGCAGGGTCATAGTCGAGGCGTCAACCACGATACTGGTGTCAAACCGGCTCGGCAGTTCGGTCCCAACCCGGTCCCAGCCGGCCATGTAGCGGAGATAGCCAGGCATGTCGACGCCGCAATACATGTACGGCTGCTTGCCCATATCACCCAAGATATGTTCCAGCGCCAAAGCGCTGCCCAAACTGTCGGCGTCAGGGTTGTCTGCCTGAATAATGACAATTTTATCAGCCTCGTCGAGCAGCTTCTTAATCTGTTCGGCTTGTTTATACATATCTTATAATTGTAGGTTCTTTGACGGCGAATCCCAAATCAGATAGCTTGGCGGCCTTCCAGCGCCCTGGCTAAGGTAATTTGGTCGGCGTATTCCAGGTCCACGCCAACCGACAAGCCGCGGGCCAGCCTGGTCATTTTGACTTTCCGGCTACCGACCTGCTGTTGGATATAAAGGGCTGTTGACTCGCCCTCGACGCTGGCATTAGTAGCCAAGATGACCTCTTTGACTTTGTCTTCGTCGATTCGCTTGATCAGTTCGGCGATATGCAGCTGTTCCGGGCCGATGTTGTCGATTGGCGAGACCAGGCCGCCCAGAACATGGTAAGTACCGTGGAACTGGCCGGTTTTCTCAAGCGCCACCAGGTCAAACGGCTCGGCTACGACCGCGACCAGCGTTTTATCCCGCTTCGGGTCGGTATAGAGGTCCGACAAGTCCTGGCCGGCAGGCACCAAGGCAAAAGTCTTAGAGCAATAGCCGATACCGCCGTTTAAAGCCTGGAGGGCGCCAGCCAGCCTCTGCGGCGTGTCGTTACCATGACGCAGCAGATAATAGGCATACCTCTCGGCCGTGCGCGGGCCGACACCCGGCAACAGGCCGAAAGCTTCAATCAAATCACTCAATGCCGGCGGTAAAATCTGCATCGCTGCCCCAAGGGCCTATAGGCCCAGGTTGCCCAGCGCGCCCATCATGGGCTGCATCTTCTCGGCGGCTACGCGCTGGCTTTCGCTAATGGCTTCCTTGACGGCGTCCTCGATCCAGCGTTCCAGCTGGCCGATGTCATCCAAATCAACGTATTCGGGGTCGATGCGGACTTTTTTAATCTTTTGCTCGCCGGTAATTTCAACGGTAACGGCCCCGTCGCCTTTTTCAACGCTGATCACCATCTTCTGTAACTCGCTCTGAATCTTTTTGACGCGCATTAACATCTTAGCTTGGTCAAATCGGCTCATACTTCCTCCATCTTGTATCTTAATAGTATAGCAAACCGGCTGTTAATCCCGGCGGTGCTGGAAAACAACCCGGGTTTCGGGATTATGGGGCCAGGCGACAAAGTAAGCCCGCAGATTATAAACGCAACTAAGGCCGACGGCTAAGGCTACCAGACCGAGGCCCAAGCCCCTGGCCAACGGGTTGTTAGGAAAGACCTGGAGCCACTCGTGCAACAGGTACGTGATGCCGGTTGCGGCCATGACATAGAGTAAAGGCACGAGCAGGCTCAAGCCGACCGGGCCGCCCAACCCGACCAGGACGAAAGCGGCAAGGGCGAACAGCCCCAGCAAACGGCTACGGGACGCTTTAGGCCGGCTGGCATAAAAGTAAATACCTGCCAGGCAAACCGCCAGAGTAAAAATATCCATCACCGGCGCCCGTCCCAGCCAGATATCCGGATATTGCGGCCCCCTGATAAATAAATGGACCGGCACCGCGGCGAACTGTTTCAATAAATGGGCCGGCGAAGCAAAATGCGCCGGTAGCCCCAACCAAGACACCAACTTGCCCGGACGCGTCAGTCCCCAGACTAAGAGCGGCAGCCAGACAGCTCCGGCCAGACCGTAAAGTAACCGCTGCCACCAGGCCCGGAAGTGTCGCCAAGAGCCGGCCAGCACCGACCGCTGCAGCCAGATTTCGATACCGATTAGCCAGACCAGTCCCGGAATATACAACATTAAACCCCAGATCAGGAGACTGCCATACCAGACCAAGGGCCGCCGGCCGTGCTTGGCCACCATTACGTGCAGCAGCAAAAGTGTCGGCATAGCCCAGAGGTAAAGTACGTCAAAACTGGCCAGCCGGCTGGCATGAAGCGTCCATGCCCCGGTCGCGAACAGTAAGCCGGCCAGAACTGCCGTACGGGTGCCGTGCCAAAGCCACACCAGCCAGGCGAAGGCGGCTATCGCCAGGCCGCCAAATATAGTATTGGGCAGCCTGGTCAGGGTTTGGCCGTGGCCCGGCGACAAGGCGAAGACGACCGACCGCGCGAAGTTAAGCGGCAGATCAAGCGGCTGATGGTAAATGCCATGCCAGCCTACAGGAGCGGCGGCCGCCGCCAACTCACCGGCACTTAAACCGCCGGTCAAGCTGCCCAGCTTATAGAGCATCAGCCAGCCTACCGCAACCAGCGCCAGCAGCGACCAGCCGATCAGACGCCATCGCTCACTTACGTAACCGTTGATTTTCTCCATGTTCGCTTAATTATAGCCTTAGGCGGCTTTTTATTATAGTAGTCCTGCCCGGATCAGGTTTAAGTATTGAAGGGCTGGTCTTTGTGGCGGGTATCAACCGAGTGAAAGCGCTGGCGTTCGTTGTCAAAAGTCAGCTCCAAGCCGCCGGTCGGCCCGTTACGGTGCTTCTTAATGAAAATGTCCGTCAGCTTTTTGCGCTCCGTATCGGGGTTATAGTACTCTTCGCGGTAGATGAAAGCCACGACGTCGGCATCCTGTTCAATCGAGCCCGATTCGCGCAAGTCGGCCAGTTGCGGTATCTGCGGACTGCGGCTTTCGACGGAGCGGCTTAACTGGCTGAGCGCCAGAATCGGCACGTTCAGCTCCCTGGCTATGCCTTTAAGCCCGCGCGAAATTTCAGATATCTCCTGTACCCGGTTGCCGTCGTTGCCGTAGCGGTTGGGGCCGCTCATAAGCTGCAGATAATCAACTATAATCAGACCTAACGGCCGGCGGTGAGCTTCGCGGCGGGCTTTGGTCCGTAAGTCGCTGATCGTAATGCCGGGGCTGTCATCAATATAGATCTGGGCTTCGCTGAGCGTGCCCATAGCTTGGCCGATCTTCTCGAAGTCGGCGTCGGTCAGGTTGCCCGTACGCAGGGCCCAGGCTTCAACGCCGGATTCCATCGAGAGCAAGCGGTCGACCAGCTGCTCCTTACTCATTTCCAGGCTAAAAACCAATACCGGCTGGTTGGCCCGGACGGCGATATTGTGAGCGAAATTAAGGGCCAGAGCCGTTTTGCCCATCGAAGGGCGGGCTGCCAGGATCACCAGGTCGGACTTCTGGAAGCCGGCCAGCAGGTTATCAAGATCCTTGAAGCCGGTCGGCACGCCGCGGATTTTCTGCTTATCCTTATGCAAGTCGTCTAGCCGGTCAAAACTTTCAGCCAAAATGGCTTCCAGACTGATGACATCCTGCTTGACGTGTTGCTGGCTGACCTCGAACAGTCTGGTCTCGGCTTCCTCGACGAGTTCGCTAAGCTGTCTTGATTCGTCATAACCAAGGCCACCGATTTCTTTGGAAGCGGCAATCAAGCGCCGACGCAAAGCTTTCTGGGCCACAATATCGGCGTATTGCTCGACATGAGCTGCAGTCGGTACGAAATTAGTCAGTTCGGTCAGGTATGCCGGGCCGCCGATGCTTTCGAGGTGGCCGCTGCTGCGCAAGCGGTCGGCCAAAGTCAGTACGTCAATCGCCTCGTGGTGCTCATAGAGATAGATAATAGCCTCATAAATGCGCTCATGCCGCTTATCGAAAAAGTCAAACGTGTTGACGTTATCGGCTATCTTAACAATGGCGTCACTGTCAATGAGCAGCGCTCCCAGCAGGCTGGCTTCAGCTTCGGCGTTTTGCGGAGGCGTACCGGTGGCGGGCGATGGGTCCATACTCATGATTCTAACAGTTCGGCGTCACCAAAAATATTGCTTATGGTTGTTAGGTCCTGGTCGTCAGACGCTTCGGCGACCGGTTCAATAGGAGCTTTGGCGGATGGCGCCGAGGCCCGCTTGTCATGCAGGCACTCGATGGCCACTGTGCGGCCTGTCAGCTCTTTGATTACGGCAGCTATCTTTTTGCGGTTGGAGTCTTCATTAATCCGCTTCTGATGGAAAGCGAACGCAAAGGTAAGTTTCAAGCTATCCTCCGAAAACTCGGGCTCGGCCATCCTAACGATACTGTAGAGCGTATTATTTTGCTGTTTTAGGGCCTGGAGTACGGCCGGCCAGACGCTTGCGTCAAATGGTTTTGCGCCGTCTGAGGTCTTAGTACCTGGCTTAGTGCCAGGTTCGGCCGTTTTCGGCGGGGCGGGCTCGTCGATAGCGGCGGCCCGGGGCGGTTTCGCAACCGGCTTGTCATGCCCAGCCTCAGCGGGCTTCGGCAGCTCATGTGTCTCCGCCGGCGCCGGTTTAGTAGGCTGGATCGGATTGGTTGAGCCGGTCCGGGGCCGGGCTTTCAGCAGTCCGATTTCCAAGAAACGTTCCGGATCATGTGAAACCGGCACTTCTATCAAAAAATCCATTAGCCGAAAAGCCGAGTCGGCATCCACAGCCCCTTCCATAAGCCGTTGCCTGATAAGCTCGCCTAGCTTTTTAGCTATAGCCGCGGCCTGGTAGCCCTGGTCGTAGAGGGCCGTAAGACTTTGCATCAAAGTGGCCGGCTCGGCAGCGCCGAGTGACTGGTTAAGCAAATTGCCAATCACCTCAGCCGGCGGCAGCCCAAGCAGCCGTTGGACGTCGGCCAGCTCTATCTTATTAGCGCTGCTGCCGGCCTGGTCCAGCAGGCTGATACTGTCACGGAAACTGCCCTCGCCATACTCTGCCAGCAGCCGGACCGCATCGTCCGAGATGTCGATTTTCTCAGCTTTGGCGATAGCCTTGAGTTGAGACGCCACCCGGTCGGCGTCAACCGGCTTGAAGCTGAACCTTTGAGTCCGGCTGACAATCGTGTCCGGCAATTTGTGCGCGTCAGTCGTAGCCAGGATAAAAACGGCATGGGCCGGCGGCTCCTCAAGTGTCTTAAGCAAGGCGTTAAAGGCTTCACGCGTCAGCATGTGCACCTCATCGATAATATAAACTTTGTACTTAGCGTTGGTCGGCGCGACATAAACCTTATCCCGCAGTTCGCGAATTTCATCAATCCGGCGGTTGCTGGCGGCATCGATTTCGATAATATCCAGGTCGGCACTATCGTCGTTATACGGGAGGCCGTTAATAGCGTGGGCCAGGATTCGGGCAACCGAGGTCTTGCCTACGCCGCGCGGCCCGGTAAATAAATAGGCATGACTAATCCGCCCCTGTTTAATGGCTTGTTCCAAAGTCTTGGTAATGTATTCCTGGCCGATGACTTCAGACAGGCTTTTAGGCCTGTGTTTGCGATACAAAGCTTGTCCCATGTATCAAATAAGTATGAACTATTTAACGATAATTATAAAGCCTATGGAAACTGCCGCCGTAATCAACCGCGACTAACAGGTACTACTGCTTAGGCGCTAGGGCGGCCCTCATATAGCCGGCCGTAGAACGGCGGCTAAGCCTGAGGCCTATATCCGTAGCCGCACCGGCAGCCTTGCCGAATTTAGCGCCAAGGTCTTCCTGGCCAAAGTTGCGGGCCGTCCTCTCAAACAACCTGAAGCCGACACCGCCCCATACGCCGAACATAGCGTACTTACCGGAACGGGAAACTTCCGGGTCAAGACCCCTGGCTTTGGCAATACCGTTAGCGACGGTTTTTTGGATGGTAACATCCAGCATGGCAGCCGCGTCGGCCTCCGGTATGACACCCTTAGGCTTAAGCGTGACAGCCGCCAAAACTACCAGGCCGGCATCAAGGCTGGCGTCAATCAGTTTACCCTTCGGGCTCTTAGTGCCGGTCTGGTCGGCTATCTTGCCATCCCTCAGATCCAGTACGCGCCCGGCACCGATTAGGGCCGTGCCGGCCAGGCTGCTAAACGGCGTGTCGCGATTCATTAGTGCCAAGCCGCTCATAGTCAGCAAGGCGCCGCCGGCAGACAAGCGGTTGCCGGGCGTGTCCCAGCCGTTGGTAGCAGCGGCCCGGCGTTGGTGGTCATTCCACTCCGCAGACGGAACAGTTTCCCAGTCGGCCACTTGGCCCGAACGGTGCAAATCAGGCAAGGCTAATTTCATCCCAATACTATATCACAGTATAGGATTAAAGTCAAATATAGAGGCTGCCTGCTACAAGGCGGCTTCGAGCGCGGCCCACTCGGCCGCTGAATCGTCTTCCGGTATGTTGACGCTGACCTGGTCCCCGGGCTTAGCTTTGAAATAAGTAACGCTGGCTAGAAGTACGCGCAGTTTGCGGCCATTAACCTCAACGAAATAATGGCCGTTTTCGAGCATTAGCGTACCGACCACTTGCTTGCGCGGGATAGGGCCGATCTGCTTGTACAAGAAGGCGCCGTCTTCGGCTATAGTCAGCTTGAGGATATCGCCCTGCACGAGCTTGGACTTACTGGCGTAGTTAGCCGGTACGGGATAAGTTTTGCCGTCGGAGCCGACCATGTTCTGGCCGTCAAAAACACCCTCGATGACCTTGCCGAGAGTGTCTTCGCGGGCTACCGGGGCAACTTTGTCATCGTCACCCACTAAACTTATCAGAAGCTCGGTAGCGGCGGCCAAGCTGGTCTCCGCCTCTTGGACTAAGGCGCGTAAACGCTTTACTTGTTTATCGGGTATGTCAGGCATATTGTCTGTCTCTCTTGCAAGTGTTTATTGGTACACTTTTCCCCCTCAAAATAACACGTAGAACAGGTCATGTCAAAAAAATATATTAAGTTGTGGATAAATCTAAGCGTTTTGGAAACCGGCAGGTACCAATTCATTACCTGAGTAGCCATTGCAAGACAGCGCCTCTTCACCGTAGAGTGAACTTTTAGCGCTTATGGCAGGGTAGCCGGGCTGCAGATAGGTATCAGTTTCGATAACGCTGAGCTGGACAAAAGGCTTCCGGCCTTTGGCCACTAATTGCTTGGCTACTTTACAGGCCTTTGCAAATGAGAACGAGCCTGAAGCCGCGGCTTCGGGTTCATCGCCTGCTTGAAGAGTTTCATTACTGATTACTATCTGAGCGGAAATTCCGGGTACAGATTCCACAAACGCGCCGGCTCTAAGCTGAAGATTTTCTTTGACTTTAACA
Organism: uncultured Candidatus Saccharibacteria bacterium; assembly: GCA_963716945.1. Lineage (GTDB taxonomy): Bacteria > Patescibacteriota > Saccharimonadia > Saccharimonadales > UBA4665 > DASRLG01. Next base: position 708,064 of record OY970322.1, read on the forward strand.
GAGCCGGTACACGCCTTTGGATCATCAAAACTTCCAACTGTCAATCCTCCGATCTGAGACACATCGAGCGTAAAGTCCGAATCCTGCTTGGAATTGCCCGGGTCGACGTTAAGCGATAGATCGACACTCGACGCATTGTTGGAAAACACATTGTGGGTCGTCGCGCTGGCACACTCTGCAAAAGTAGCCTGGGGAAGGCCGGCCGATTCATCCGCAGCCGCAACGCTAGCAGACAAGGCATTGCCTCCGATAAAAGCTGCCGCTGATGCTATGGCGACTGCTAAAGGCTGATTAAAGTTTCTGATGGTCTGTTCTCCCTGACTGTAATTTAGTATACTATAGCAAATATTATATATCTTGTCAAAGCTGAATTCGCCTACTTAAAAGAGCCGCTTAGCTGAAAACCGCGGCTCTTTTAAGTAGTATGAGTGGATCTGTTAGGCCAGTTCGACAGTGGCGCCGGCAGCTTCGAGGGCTGTCTTGGCAGCGTCGGCGTCTTCTTTCTTGGCCTTTTCGAGAACGGGCTTGGGGGCTCCGTCGACGATTGCCTTGGCTTCGCCCAGGCCGAGCCCGGTGATGTCCTTGACGGCCTTGATGACGGCGACTTTTTGGGCGCCGGCGTCTTTCAAGATGACGTCGTATTCGCTTTTCTCTTCGGCGGCCGGGGCATCACCACCGGCGGCCGGGCCGGCTGCGACAGCTACGGCGGCTGCGGCCGGTTCAATACCGTATTCATCCTTCAGGATCGTACCTAGTTCGTTAACTTCCAGGACGGTCAGTCCGACCAACTGTTCCGCGATTTTCTTTAGATCTGTTGCCATGTTATATCTCCTTCTATAGTTTAGTTAGCTGCTTTGGCTTCGAGGCCTTGTAATAGACCGTGAAGATTACCACCTAAACCGCTTAGAACACCTTGAACAGGCGCGTTAAGCGTGTTTATGAGACCGGCTATCAGCTGGTTCTTGCTTGGCAGAACAGCCAAGGCCTTTACGCTTTCAGCATCAAGGAATTTACCCTCGGCACTGATCGCGCCTACGAATTGCAGCGTAGGGTTCTGCTTAGCGAAAGTATGCAAGCTCTGAGCCGGCGCTACTTCGTCTTCGCTGTTAAAGGCGTACAATAGCATGCCTTGCAACACACCGGTGTCGGTGTCTTTGAGGTTGTCGGTTGCCTTAAGGGCCTGTATAACCAGACGGTTTTTGACAACCTTGACCTTGGTGCCGTTAGCCTTAGCGTCACGACGCAAAGCCTGCAGAGCCTTGACGCCCGTGCCTTCGTACTTGGCAATGACCGTCATCTTGGAGCCGCTGAGCAAATCAGCCACTTCTTTGACGACGTCCTGCTTCTGAGTTTTGGTTAAAGCCATCTAATTCTCTCCGAATTATTTGTAAATTGTTGAGTGAACTATCGACCAAAGTTCTGCTCAATCGTTGCCAAACAAAAACGCCTATGGTTCCGTTAGGACCAGAGGCATTCAAACTATCGCAATAGATTGTTTGTACCTAGGCGACATAATTAAGGCTTTCGCCCGTCGCTGTCTCTGGCAACTTACATAAGATTATACTACTTCTCTAGTAGTCACGCAAGCCGGTTTGGGACTAAAATCCCGGCCTTAATCTTTTGCTTTTTATTGATAAATATGCTATATTAATGATATGCCCGTTTCATCAGTTACCGTAGAAAAAGCCATGAACGCCGCCGAGGCCTTGGCAGATTCGCCTTTGGAGGTAGTTTACGCCGCCGTGCCCACCTTTGAGAGGGCCGAAGAGCTGCACCCGCTGATAGGCGCGATTGAACACATCGGCCAGCCTTTTACCTTTCATAAGTTCGGGCTGGCAGCCGAGGCTCTGGACCGGCATAAATTCGCCGTCAGATTGACACCTCCCGAAGGTAGAACCGTTGGCGTGCCTATTATAAGACAGCGCGACGAGAGGGTTTACGCCGGCCTGCCGCGCTATGGCTTTGCGGCTTTGCGAGCTGAGGTCGAGTCTTCGCACGGCAATAAGAACCCGTTTGCTCTTTTCGGCGAAACCGCCGAGGGCGGAGAACAGGCGCTCGACATGCCTAACCTGGAGTCCGAGACACGGCTGATCGAAATAGTAAGCGGCCAGATTATGAAAATCGCCTTCACGGCAATAAACGACGCCCGGCGCCGGCAACTTCCGTCGAGCTAATCACTTCTCCAACTGCTGAAGCTTAAACTGGGTGTAACGTTCGGCTGCCAGACGAGTAAGCTCGGGGCTTTCGTCCTGGTTAACGAATTTCATCGACTCGGCCAGAATCGGGTGGACTTCGGCAAGCTTCTCATGCATCTGAAGCACAAGCTTACGGTAACCGGGGTGGCCTTGGGGCGTGGTTCGTAGCTCATGCAGATGGAAAGCTTCACGGGCGTTATAGGTGACCTTCCAGCGCAGCTTATGGCCCAGCAAGGTGGCGTACTGGGCTTCCAGCGGATAGCCGGCGCGCTGCAAGGTGCTGTACAGCTTAAGGCTGATGTCGAAGCAGGCCTCAAAGTCCTCGGCCAGCCCGGCCTCCTCGACCAGCTTGGGCACTTCGTAGCCATAGCGCGGCGTTAGGAGCTGCCAGTTCATATCGTCAACCATGCGATGGCGCTGCAAATCTCGAAAAATACCGTAGTCACAGACCAGGTCCCAGCTGTAATGGGCCTTCTCCAGAGCCCGCCCCGGACGATGGCGGCGATTGAGGCGTTCGCCGACATAGGCTTTGAAAACCTCCAGCTTGCGATCGTAGGGCCAAGCGTTAACGTCGGACTGCAGCTCTTCTAATGACAGGTTGCTGTGCTCATAAAGCATATCGGGTACTAGCAGCAGCTCGTTCTTAGGCCAATAATCCACTAGATTGACCGCCTCCACAGGCGTGCCGGCATGGCTATCGGGCAAGTATTGTTTGGCCAGCTCTTTGACGTTTTGGGCAGTACCGGCCCGGTAGGCTATAGTGGCGCCGCCGCGTTCCGGCTTATCGGCACGCTCAAGGAACATCGGCACGATTTTACGACCCTGGTCAAGTAAGCTCTGGCCGACCGCCCGGGCCTCAGGCAGTTCATCGCTCAATAAGTGCATGATCAGGCTCTCCAAAGCCTGGCCGGACGCAAAAATTCCGACCGTAGACTTGGTGGCAACCGGCAAAACGGTACGGATAGCATCGCAGGCTTGGGCTTTGGTGGCGCCCTTCCAGGCAACATCACGCTCGGCTTGGGGCGTACTGGAGTTGTTGCGCACGTATTCGGTCAGCTCGCGGACCATCTTCGAGTAAATATCGAAGATGCTGTCCATGGCTTGCTGGTATTGCTTTTTGAGGCTGGGTTTGAAGTGGCCAGGCGTGTAATAGCGGTACTGGCCCTGCGCATCCTTTTGGTCGAAATAAATATAACGGGTCGACTGCTCGAGATAGGCTGCCAGGCGGCCCCATTCCAGCTTCTTGGTTAATAAGTTGGAGGCGTTTTCGACGACGACGTGGAGTCCGGCCAGCTGCTGGACGGAATCGTCCCCATAGGCAGTGATAACCCGTTTTAGGAGTTGCGCGTCCTTATCGGCCTTGCCGGCGAATTCATCCAAAATAGTAACCCGCATATCATCGGCCCGGCGGCTGAGGCGGGCCATGGCTGCGGCAATCGTAACCGGGCTGAGTTTGTCCGTGAAAGCATAGACATCACCGTCAACGTCGGTAACGGCTTGCTCCAAATAGTCGCGGCCGGCTTCGGTTATGGCCGGCGGCATGCCGGCCGACTTCGTGAGAAACGGCTTGTCGGAAGAGCCAGCCGGCGTGTCAGTACCGGCCTTTTGTTTCTGTTCGATGATTTCCTTGACTGAAGCCGGCGGCTTAACGTCGGCGGCCTTACTCGGCTCGCGGATGGCCAGCTCCTTAGAAACCAGCTTCCAGATATTGTCGGCGACTACCCCCGGCTCGTCGGTGGCAAAAACTACAGGCAAACCGCGCTGTTTGGCCTCCCAAAGGTAGCCGGCCCGCACCCGTTCCAGAAAAGCGTCCGACAGGTTGTCGAACCGGTCACCGTTATAGCGGTTATCCAGCCGGCTCCGAAGGACATTAACCGGTGCATCCAAAACGATGCACAGGTCAGGCTCTATCCCGCCGACGGCAAAGTTAATGATGCTATTGATAGTCTGGTAGTCAGGCACATCGCCGCGGCCATAGTATTGGATTGCCAAAGTCGTCAGGTAATTTCGGTCAACCAGGCAAATAATGCCATGCTCGACGCTTTGCTTAATGATCTGCAGGCTCTGGGCGCGGGCAGCATTATAGAGCAGCACCTCGGTCCGGGTATTCATCGGGTAGCGCGGGTCCTGCGTCAGCTGGCGGATGGCCCGGGCGGTCAGGTCGCTTTGGCTGTCGGGTTCCCGCAAAGTCCTCACCGGCAAACCGGCGGCCTGCAGGCGGCGGGCAAGCTCATACAGCTGCGTGGTCTTGCCGACCCCCTCGGCACCCTCTACGACTATGTACTTGCCCCTATTCATAGGACAAGCCCTCGATCTTCTGCGGCAGCGCGCGCTGGTCGCGGTAGGCCTTGGGCAGGAGCATGTCCGGCGACCAGGTCTTGATAATCATATCCAGGTCGGTGCCTTGCTGGTATTTGCCGCTGAAGCCGTCGTCACGGCCCTTGCCGTAAGTGCCGTCGACTTCGCCGGTCTCCAAGAATATTGCTTGGGCGATACGTTCGCCTACCGGCAGCAGGACCGTTTCGCGCTCGTTGAGGTTGTAAATCTCCAGCGTCAGGCGATTGATATAACCGGGGTCGACCCAGCCGGCATCAAAGCAGACCGCTACGCCGTTGCGGCCCCAGCTGGAACGTGACTTTACCTCATAAGCGCCCGGGGGCTTGATGCCAAAAAACTCATGGGTGTGGGCCAGGATTCGTTCGCGCGGCTTGAGGCTGATGACCGGGTGGTCGAGAGGAATGTTATTGACCGGTCTGAAGCCGTTCAGCTTGCACCACTCGCCATGGGGCATGGCTTTGTACGGACCGTCAAAGTAACGCTCCACGTCTTCCGGGTCGAACGGATTATAGATAGTCCGCTCATTCATCCGCTCGATACGGTAATAGTAGTAACCGAGCGTAACGTCCATGCTGGCGTGGCTGACATGTTTGGGGTTAAACGGATGACAGACGATGTGGCCGTCATCGATCGCTTGGCGGATTTGAGTATTGCTATAGACTGACATACTACCTCTCAGTTCATCTTATTTTAGTTTAACCAACAGTTTTAAAGCAAGCATGAATATAATGTGATTTTTACGCAAATAGGGTGTATAAATGCTTATGTTTAGCCGGCCGGGTTTCTAGTACAATGGTGGTACATGGACATTAAACGCTTCCTTAAGCGGCAATTGCGGGTGCACCGTCAGTTTGCCGTTCGTTTCCTGGGTATCCTGGTGGCCGCCAACGGCGCTTATATTCTGGCAGCCGGCCTATTGGACCAAATAGCCGCCCATCACGGTTCAATGTTAACCGACCTGTCAGTCGACGTCCCGCTGTTGATCGGCCTGAGCTTGATGTATTTGGGAGCTTTGCTGCGCCGGCGCAAGCGGACGGCCTGGCTAGTCACTGTTCTGGCCTATACGTTTTACCTGGGTATTGGCGTCTCCCAGCTGCTTAACCGCAATATCGTTCATACCGCCGATGCCGACGACCTTATCCGCCGGCTACTGTTGCCGTTGGTCGTATTGGGCTTGCTGTTCGTTTTCGAGAAGGAGTTTGTAGTTAAGAGCGACATCCAGGGGTTCGGATTCGCGGCCCGGTTCATAGCGATTATGCTGGCGGCTACGCTGGTTTACGGCGTAGCCGGTTTTACTTTGCTTGATAAGTCGGATTTTCATCAGGAAATAGGCTTCGGCAGCGCCATACATTACACGATTGACCAATTCAATATCACTACCCAGAAGCCGGTCCAGGCATACACCAAGCGGGCCCACCTCTTCCTTGACTCCTTGTCATTCGTCAGCCTTGGGGCGGTAGTGTACGCCGGCGTAGCGCTGTTCCAGCCGCTGCGGCTGCGGCTCTCGGACCAACGGGCCGAACGCCAGCGGATGGCCGACTTGCTGGCTCGCTACGGCGGTCCGAGCGAAGAGTTTTTCAAGCTCTGGCCGCATGACAAGCAGTTCTTCTTTGATGAAACCGGCCATAGCGGCTTGGCTTTTCATGTCAACCGCGGCGTGGCACTCTGCTTAAGCGACCCGGCCGGTGACCCGAAGCGCTATGCGCTGCTGATGCGCGACTTCCGTAACCTGTGTTTCAGCAATGATTGGCTGCCGGCCTTTATACACGTCACCGACAACAATAGGAAACTCTACGAGAAAAACGACTTCAGCCTGCAGAAATTGGGCCAGGAAGCGGTGCTCGACCTGGAGCATTTTACGTCCGAAGTCGCCGGGAAGAAGTATTTCCGCCAAATCCGCAATAAGTTCGAGCGGCACGGTTTCACCTGCGAACTACTGTCGCCGCCGCACCACCAGGCAGTTTTGGACCGGCTGGAGTCGATTTCGAGGGAGTGGTTATCGCAGGACGGCCGGGTTGAACGCGGCTTCGTCATGGGATACTACACGCCGGAGTACATGCAGCTGTGCGAGCTGCTGGTAGCACGCGATGCGGCCGGCACGATTCAAGCATTTGTCAGCCTGGCACCGGCCCCATTTGACCCTACGGAAGCCACTTATGACCTGCTCCGGCACGCCTCGGGCAGTATGGGCAACGTCAACGACTTCTTGCTCATGAACCTGGTCGGCCATTTGACGGCCAAGGGTTATAAGCGGCTTAACTTAGGCTTATGCCCCCTGGTGGGCCTTGAAGAATCCGACGACGATGAAGAAAAGAACCGGCTGATCGACGGTGTTATGCGCTTCGCTTATGCCAACGGAGACCGTTTTTACTCGTTTAGCGGTTTGCACCGGTTCAAGGCCAAATATGAGCCCGAATGGCGCGACCGCTACCTTGCCTACCAAGGCGGCGTCCGCGGTTTCTCGAGGACTATGGCCGCCTTGATGCGGACTATGAAGGTCTAGGCGGCCGCTTGTAGCTTAGCTTCCAGCGCCTGACGGATAGCGGCAATGGTTTCAGACTGTATGGCTTCGACCGGGCGGTTGGCATCAATGACTATGGTGCCGGCGGCATAGCGTTCGGCGGCCGCCTCATAGCCGTTGGCCACCCTTTCGAAAAAATCCCGCGGCTGGCTTTCGAAGTAGTCGGTCTCATCCGACTTGGCCTTGGCCCGCGCCAAAGCCGTATCTACATCGGTAGCATAAATTATGTTCAGATCCGGCCTAAGCCGCTTCATGCCGTTATCAACATGCTGCCAGCCCAATTGCGGGTCAAGCTGACCGCCGTAAATCTCGTAGGCGGCCAGCGACATCGGGCCCCGGTCCATCAGTATCAGCCGGCCCTGGCGGCGTTCCGATTCTATAGCGTCGGCCAAAGCCTCCTGGATAGCTACCGATATATAAAGATTGGTCGTATTCGGGCGCTCAAGCGGCGACTTGATGATCTTCCGCAGCTCCTCGCCAATAGGCGTACCGCCAAGGTTGCGCGTCGTGTAGACCGGCCAGCCTTCGGCCTGCAGGGTACTGCAGGCAAGCTCCAGCTGCGTGCTTTTACCGGCGCCGTCGACACCTTCGAAAACTACCAGCAAACCGCCAGGTATCCTATCGGGTTTCAAACTCATTGAGCCATTATGGCAGATTGCAGCGCTATTTAGCCAATCTTAAACGTTGGACGGGTCAACCGTGATTGACGGACCCATAGTCGTAGCCAAGTGCACGGCTTTGACGTAGTTGCCTTTGACGGTTTGAGGCTTGTTAGCCTTTACGCTGGCCAAAACGGCTTGCGCGTTCTGGAGCAGCTGGGCCGGCGTGAAGCTGACCTTGCCGATGCCCAGGTGGACTATGCCGGTGCTGTCGACACGGTATTCGACTCGCCCGGCCTTGGCTTCGGCAACGGCCTTGCTAATGTCGGTGGTTACCGTGCCGCTTTTGGGGTTCGGCATCAAGCCCCGGGGGCCGAGGGTGCGGGCATACTTTCCGAGCCGGGCCATTAGGGCCGGGGTAGCAATCAGAATGTCAAAGTCAGTCTTGCCCTTATCGAGTGCTGCCAGCAGGTCATCCGTGCCGGCTACGTCGGCGCCGGCTTTCTTAGCTGCCGCGGCATCATCGGTCAGCACGGCGACCCGTATTTGCCGGCCAGTACCCGCCGGTAATACTAAGTTGTCACGGATGTTCTGGTCGGCGTGCTTGGGGTCTACGCCCAAGTTGATATGCAGCTCGACGGTGGCATCAAATTTGACATGGCTGGTTTGCTTGGCCAGTTCCAAAGCTTGTTCAAGCGTGTAGGCTTTGCCCTTTTCGACTTTCTCGGCGTTCTTGCGGAAATGCTTGCCCCGCCGTTCGAGACGTGAACGGGCTGGCTTAACAGGCGCTTTCGGCTTGGCCTCGGCCGCCTCGCCGCCGGCCTTGCGCTCCTCTTTGGCCTGTTTCTCGGCAGCCTCTTCCAAGGCTTTGGCACTGCGCTTGCCCGCCTTGGCCAAGGGCTTATCGGCTTCCGGGATTGTCGATTCGGTCTCCTGGCCAGCCGCGGCGGCGGGTTCTTCGGCGTCGTTTAGGGGTTCGCCGGCTTTGGCGTCAATCAGCGCCTGAATTTCAGATATTTTGCTCTTGGGATCGATTTCGATACCGAGGACTTTCGCCTCTTCCAAGAGCTCTTTCTTAGTCTTTGCCATAATTTATTCCTTTCGTGGTGCTGGCGAGCTGTGCGCTCTCCCACAAATTAGTGATTATTGTTCGCCGGGCATAACGGCGCGACCCGGTGCCCTCTGCAAAAAGCCGTCCAAGCTTAGCCGTCTGGCGCTATCAATGACCACCGCTTCGGAGGATCGGCCGCCTTCCGCGTTAGGCGCGGAGGAGTCAACTCCTTCGGTCGCGGCGGCATGGGCCGCGTCAACCAGGTCCGCGTTAAACGCGTAGTGGCCCGATCTGTCTACATCGGACCCCTCCGCCACGAAAACCCGGCCGATCTCGTCCGCCGCCATAGTTAGCCCTCGACCTCGACGCCCATCGAGCGGGCCGTGCCGGCAACCATCTTCTTGATGGCTTCGACGTCTTCGGCGTTCATATCGGCGGCCTTGGCCTCGGCAATTTCCTGGAGGTCTTTCTGGCTGAGTTTCTTGTCCAGTTTCTCGGTGTTGGGCCGGCCGGAACCCTTTTGGATGCCGAGCTTGGCCCGGATCAGGTCGTCTGTCGGCGCACCGACGACGCGGAAATCCATGCTGCGGTCATCATAAATCGTGATATGGGCCGTAACCGTCTGGCCCTGCATGTCCTTGGTGGCATCATTAAACGGCTGGATAAAATCCATCATATTGACGCCGTACTGACCGAGCGTGCTGCCGACGGGCGGTGCCGCGGAAGCCTGGCCGCCGCGAATTTTCATTTTGAGATTAGCTTTAACTGCTTTTGCCATAGTGATTGTCGAACGGAGCTTAGCTCAACGTTCTCCTTCCCTTTCTTATTACTGCTTAATTAATGAAGCATTAAGACAGAAGTGCGTAACCCATTTAGTTTACTCTATTCTACTGTTGAAGTCCAGGGGTTGGGTCGGCTTCTCTTCCTCTCAATAGCCGTTCAAATTGTCTGTCCATTTGCAGTCTGATAGTTTGCTCGTACAGCCTGCAGGCCGTACTGCCGAAGCGGATCGCTAAATTCAAACACTCACCGACCTGTTGGAACTCTCTGGCTTGTAAGCTTACCAAAGCGCCGCTCAGGGCTAGTCCGGTTAAGGCCGAAGCGCTTACGCCGGCCGCGTAGACAGGGTCACGCATGCCTACAATGTAGTCTTGGCGTTCCGTAACGGACCGCGGAGGCATCTTATACCCGTTTGACCTGGAGGCCGTCGAGCTCAACGGGCGTTTCGCGGCCGAACATGTTGACCAGGACTTTGAGTTTGCCTTTGGCGGCGTCAATCTCGTTGATACTGCCGTCGAAGCCCTTGAACGGTCCATCAATAATGTTAACGACTTCGCCGATGTTGAAGTCGATCTTGTGCTTGGGTTGCTCGAGGCCCATACGCTTCTGGATTTTCTCGATTTCGTCCTGCTCGATAGGTGTCGGATCGGTGCCGCTGCCGACGAAACCGGTAACCGAAGGCGTGTTGCGAACGATATACCAAGCGTCCTCGGAGAGCTTCATGTGGACCAGGACGTAGCCTTGGAAAATACGCTTCTCGACGACGCGGCGCTTGCCGTTCTTGATTTCGATCATTTTCTCCTTGGGCACCAGGACTTCGAAGATCTTGTCTTTCATGTCGAGGCTCTCGGCCCGCTGGCGGATGCTTTCGGCCACCTTTTCCTCGTAGCCGCTATAGGTGTGGATAGCGTACCACTGTTTACTGGTGTCGTAACGTTTGATACTGCTCATAATTGCTCTTGTTATCCCTTTACTTTAATAGTATGTGCTTGAAAACGATGTCGAGGCCATAATCGACCAGGGCTATGGAGGCGCCGAAGACGACGGCAAAAATCAGTACTGCGACCGTCAGGCGGCGGCTCTCTTTCCAGCTGGGCCAGGTTACCAGGCGCAGCTCGTGCCAGCTGCGGCGAATGTAAACCGGCAACAATATTTTTCCAACCAGCCTGAAAGGCTTAAGCGAAAAAAGCTTGCCGAGGGCTTGCGCCGCCGGCCCGAAGACCGGTCCTGTCACCTTGCTGCCGGCCCGTCTCAGACCGGCAGACCGCTTAGGCTTGCCGGAAGTCTCGGCCGCCTTAACGGCTCGCTCGCGAAACGTTTCCGGGTTTTTAACCCGTCGTTTGCTCTTGTTGGCCGGTTTGTCTGCCACTGTCTAGTCCCATTCTTTCAAATTAAAAAGCCTACAGTTTCTGTAGGCAACTGTTGTCAAGTTTAGCAGGCGGCACGCCAGAGGTCAAGGCTTAATGCTTTTATTTGCTATAGTTTAGGTTGGTATGGAGCTTTTGTTTATCGTTTTCGGCGTATTAAGCGGTCTGGAGCTTATGGTTTGGCTGCCGCCGGTCTGGCGCCGGCGCCGGCCGCTATCGGTAGTAATACTGGCCGCTTTAGCTATGGCCAGCCTGGCAATCGTCGTAATCGAACCCGGGCTATGGACGGGCCTTCTGGCCTTGTTGAGCCTCTATAGAATGCTTAACCTGTTAAGGCTAGCCAAGGGCCGGATTCAGGCCGACTATTTATATCATTCTTCCCGTAGGGCGGCCGTTTGGTTAGTCGCCTTGCAGGGCGCCGACCTGGCGTCGGCGCGGTTGGCAAACTATTACCAAGTAAGCTTGATGGAGGGCTTTTACATCTTGGCGGCGGCCCAGCTGGCCGCCGGCCTAGTCTTGCTGGCAACCGTGAGGCGGCATCTTAGGACTACCAAGCCGGTTAAGCTGACCCGGTCCTACGCCGACCACGAACTGCCGAGTTTAACCGTGGCCATACCGGCACGTAACGAAACTGCCGACTTGGAGGACTGTCTGCAGTCACTAACCGCCAGCGACTACCCGAAGCTTGAAATACTGGTACTCGATGATTGCTCCCAGAACAAGCGCACCCCGGAGATAATCCGAGGCTTTGCCCACGACGGGGTGCGCTTCGTAGCCGGGATTGAACCGCCCGGCCAGTGGCTGGCCAAAAACTACGCCTACGCCCAGTTAGCAGAAGAGGCTAACGGCGACTTGCTGCTGTTTTGCGGCGTTGACGTGCGCTTTAGCCCGAGCAGCCTGCGGTCAATCGTGGAAACCGCCCTGGAGAAGAAAAAGAGCATGGTCAGCATCATCCCGAAGAACGCTTTGCCCGGCCGCCGGAGCATCAAGCCGGTCCTGCTGCAGCCGGCCCGCTACGCCTGGGAGCTGGGGTTGCCGCGGCGGCTGCTCAGGCGGCCGCCGGTTTTGAGCAGCTGCTGGTTGATCAGCCGGGAAACGCTCCAAACGGCCGGCGGTTTCGCCGCCGTCAAGCGCAAAGCCATACCCGAGAGCTATTTCGCCAGGCAGGCGGCCGGGTCTCAGGACGGCTATAGTTTCATGCGCTCGGATACCGCCATAGGTATCACCAGCCGGAAAGAAACTGCCGAACAGCTGGCAACCACAGTACGGACCCGCTACCCGCAGCTGCACCGGCGGCCTGAGCTGGTGGCCCTGGTCAGCTTGGCTGAGTTCAGCGTTTTGGCGGCGCCGCTGATCCTGGCGGCAGGCGCTGTGGCGTCACGGCACTGGCTCCTGGCGGTCTTGTCGGCCGCGGCCTATGCCGTGGGAGCCGCCGGTTACGGCGAAGTGGTCAGCCTCACCTACCGCAAGTTTCTTGTAAGGAGCCTGTGGCTATTCCCGATGGCGGCCATTTATGATATCGGAATTCTGAATTACTCGATGTGGCAGTACGAGTTTCGGGAGGTTATCTGGAAAGGCCGGAATATTTGTATTCCGGTGATGCGCGTAGTGCCCGATCTGCCCAAACTTAACTGACCGCTCACCCCCGGGCCTGGGGGCCCGTATCCTGTAAGTTAGGTACAAAGACCGTGAATGTCGAGCCCTTGTTAAGCTCGCTTTTGAGATCAACCTCGGCGTGGATTAACCGAACCAGTTTCATAGTTACGTAGAGGCCCAATCCGGTACCGTTGGCTTGGCGCGTCCGATAATCCTCCGAGCGGAAGAACTTGTCAAACACCCGCTCCTGGTCGCTCTTACTGATACCTATGCCCGTATCCTGCACCGTGAAACGCACGCCTTTGGGCTCGGCCGACGCGCTTAAGGTCACCCGCCCCTTAGCCGTATATTTGACCGCGTTGGTAATGAAGTTCTGGAGAATTTCCCGCACGTAAAGCTTGCTGGTGTAGAGAAGTTCGAGTTTCGGGTCAAGCGCCGTCTTGAGCGCCAGACCCTTGGCTTTGGCCTGCGGGGCGTAATTGCTAGCCAGCTCTGTCAGGAGTTCGTGGACGTTAATCGGTTCGACCTCGATTTTAAGCTTGCCCCGTTCGGCCCGGCTAAGGGTCGACAGGTCGTTCATCATATCGGCCAGGAACAGAACCTGGTTATGGGCCTCCCTGAGCGCCTGCTTGATAGCCGCCATGTCGCCCGACTTCTCAACTATGAACTGGGCATTGCCGATATTGCCCTCGGCAATAGCGATCGGCGTCCGAAGTTCATGGCTGACGACACTGATGAATTCGTCGCGCTCCTCTTCCAGTGATTTCTCCCTGGTTATGTCGCGCAGCAACAGCACATAGCCGCGCTGGCCTTCCGAACCGTAGCCCAAACGGACCGGGGCAATGCTCAGGTACAGGTTGATCAGGCTGCCGTCGCCGTAACGCAAGCGCAAATCCCGGCTGGCAACGGGCATGGTCGTGTCCTTGACCATCGCCGTTATATCGTGGGACTGGTTATCTTTGTCCAGCGGCTTAAACAACAAGTCCAGACGGCTGCCGACCTTGATGGTGTTGACGTCGAATATGTTCAAGGCCGCACCGTTATACATGACGATTTTTATGTCTTCGTCAACCGCAATCACGGCATCGGCCATACTGTTGATAAGGCTGGTTAAACGCTGGTGCTCCAACTGGTCGTTTTTGGCGTTGGCCGTGGTTTTTGGCTTAAGCGTCATGCTGTCTACATTATGCCATATGTCCGTCTAGCCGGCAGCTTCAATGGCTTTCATCACCGGCTGGTGCTGCTTGAGGGCCCGTTTGAGCTCTGGTGTCGCCGGCAAAACCTCGCCCATGGCCCGCCAGAAGTCCGGTCCGTGCCGGAGTATGCGCGTATGCGTCAGCTCGTGCAGCAGAACATAGTCAATTAGCTCCCAGGGCAACTGCATTAGAAACAGGTTAAGCACGATGTGGCCGTGCTGGTCGCAACTGCCCCAGCGGCTCTTAAGCCGCTTGATGCTGACGTCGGAGTAGCGGAAGCCTTTAGCCTCGGCCAAACGGGCCAGGCGTTGCGGCAAAAGCTGTTCGGCCTGGCGCCGCAGGGCCCTGACGCCAGCTTCACGGGCGGCCTTTTGAACGGCCGGACTGTCGAAACTGGCGGTTAGCGGATAGTTAACAATGATAATGGTATCGGCCACGCGGCTGGTGACGCTTGTAGCCCCCGGCTTAGCCGCAAACCGCAAATGATGCGCCTTGCCGACGGCCTGCCCGGGCTGCAGGGGTACCGACTCTACAAGTTGGCTGCGGATCCACGCTTGGCGCGTCTTGGCGAAGTCCAAGCCCATGCGGTAAGGTGCCCAAGCGGGTATGCTGACCCTCACGTGGCCCGAAGGGGCAATACTCAGTCGCAGATGCCGGCTGGTACGGCGTTTGTAAATCGTGACGGCCAGGTCGCCGTCAAGCGTGAAATCTTTGCTTGGCATAAATTATCCGGCAACTAGCGAATTGAGACGTTACGCCGCCCGGTGTTGTAACGGCCCTGATGCTTGGGAACGAGGTTAACCAGGCCCGGCTTGATAACCCGCGAGCTGGCATCGTTGTGGTCAAGAACGCCTTTGCTGCGAAGCTTGCTGATAACGGCGCTTTGCTGCATGTTGAACAAGTGCTTGCCGCTGATAACGGCATAATCTTCGCCTGGCGAAGGGTTTTGCATCTGGGCAACGACGTTGTCATAGGTCGTGCGGTCCCACTGGGCCGCGTATTTGTCGTCGGCCCGCCGGCGGTCACGCTTGATATTGCGGCCAAAAGCCGTCTCCTGGTCCATCTGGAACCAGACCAATAGCGGCTGGGCGCCGTACTTATAGGCCATTTCGTATAAGTGGCGGCGCTGCTTGAGCCGGCCGGCATTAACGTCGTAAGCGACACTCAAGCCGGCTGACAGGAACTCTTCGGTCATGTAGTCCATCAGCTGGCTGACGACGTCGTTCTCCTGCTTGTCGTAACGCGGCGATTCAAAAAGTTCGCCGCGGATGCGGTCGGACTGCAAATGGGCGGCCTGGACGTTGTCGCAAAACTGGCGGGCAAAGTAAGTTTTGCCGGCGCCCGGATACCCATAGAACAACAACAAAAAGGGTTTCGTGGGGTATATCTTGGCCATAGTACCCTTATGTATAGCAGATTTCACAGCCTTTGAAAAGCTAAAACAGATGACAATTCGTTTTTTTTACAGTATCATAGCCAGGCCTAGGGGCATAGTACAACGGCTAGTATAAGGGTCTCCAAAACCCTAGATCGTGGTTCGATTCCACGTGCCCCTGCCAGACGTAGATATGCCTGAAAACACCACTTTTTTCGTAGATTTCGACAGCGCGTTGGTGCCGCGCGAGACTCTTGACGACCTGGCCGCGCTGGCCTTGGACAGCCACCCTGAACGCGAGACGCGTCATGCGCAGCTGGAAGCCCTGACCGCTCACGGTATGGCCGGTTCAATGCCTTTTGACGCTTCGCTTACCGCCCGGCTGGCCTTGCTTGAGGGAATAGCGCATCGCCGGCACATCGACGAACTGAACGGGCAGCTGGCCGGAAATTTAAGCCCGTCAGCCGAGGCTACCTCGGATTGGTTTACGGCTAACGCCAGCGATATTTATGTCATATCCGGCGGTTTCGAAGAGATTATCATACCGACGGTCGCGCCGCTTGGCATTTGGGCGACTCATGTTTACGCCAACCGGTTTTTGTTTGACGAAGACGGCTATATTGTCGGCCACGACACCGGCCGCTTGACCGCCCAAGCCGGCGGCAAAGCCGCGCAGGCAGCCAAGCTGCAGATAGCCGGCCGGAAGGTTGCGGTCGGCGACGGTTATACCGACCTGGAAATCCGCGAACAGGGTGCGGCCGATGAGTTTTGGGCCTTTATCGAAACCGTGGAAAGGCCCAGTGTCGTGGCCCGGGCCGACCGTGTCATCGGCGACTTTGCCGAACTTGCTTTAAACCAGCCGGCATATTGATATAAATCATCTGGTAATATGCTTGTGCTAGCCAGCTTAAATGCCTATACTTAGGAGCGTAAAACTAAAAAGCGGGGAGACCGCGCAAAAGGGGTTGATGAAGATACTGATGCTTGGCTGGGAGCTGCCGCCTTATAACAGTGGCGGGCTAGGGGTAGCATGCTACCAGTTGTGCAAAGCCCTTTCCGTAAAAGGCGTCGACATCGAATTCATCCTGCCTTACCAGGCCGACCATGATATTGACTTTATGACCGTTACCGCCGCCCACCCCCAGGACGTGGCCAGCGTCGTCCGGGCCGGTATCGCCTATGACAGTTACAAGTATATTTTAGAAGACGGCAGCGAGCAGTGGCTCAATGTCCACCAGCAACAACAGTTATATGAAGAGGCGGCCGCCAGGCTGGCCGAAAAGAAAGAGTTCGATATCGTCCACGCCCACGACTGGCTGACTTTCCGGGCCGCCCTGCGTATCAGGGCGATGAGAAACTGCCCTATCGTACTGCACGTCCACTCCGTCGAGTCCGACCGGGCCGGCAGCCAGTACGGCAACCCGGAGGTCCAGGAGATAGAGGCCATTGCCCTGCAGCTGGCCGACCAGATCGTCGCCGTCAGCCAGCACACCAAACGCGCCATTATGCGCGACTACGGCATACCGGCTGACAAAATCAGGGTCATCCACAACAGCATTGACGTCACCAAGATAACGCCGCTCGATGACGTCAACTCGTACCGCTACCTCAGCCTGATGAAGAGCCTCGGCTACCACGTGGTAGTCAATGTCGGCCGACTGACCGTGCAAAAGGGCCTGCCTAACCTGTTGCGCGCCATGCAAAAAGTCATCGCCAAGGAGCCCAAGACACTGTTATTGCTGGTCGGCAGCGGCGAGCAGTATAACGAACTGATAAAGCTGTCTGCCAAACTCGGTATCGGGCCGAACGTGCTCTTCGCCGATTTCCAGCGCGGCAAGAGGTGGCGTGATGCTTTCGCGATTGGCGACCTGTTTGTCATGCCGTCGGTGTCCGAGCCTTTCGGCCTGACGCCGTTGGAAGCAATCAGCTACGGCACCCCGGCCTTAATCAGTAAGCAATCCGGCGTCAGCGAGGTCCTGAATAACTGTCTCAAGGTCGACTATTGGGACATAGACGAAATGGCCAACAAGATTACCGGTGCCGTCCGGAGCGATGCTTTGCGCGACGAACTTTGGCGTAATGCCCACCGTGAGTATTTGCGCCTGTCATGGGACGATGCCGCCGACAAGGTCAGCCACCTTTACCACCAACAGCTAGCCGGAGTAGCAGCGTGAAAAAGGCCCTAGTCCTCTACCTGCACGTCCACCAGCCCTACCGTGTCCGGCACTACACGGTGTTCGACAGCGGCTTGAAGCATGATTATTTTGACGCGGGTTATGAGGACCAGACCAGCAACGAACGGATACTCAAAAAAGTAGCCGAAAAGTCTTACCTGCCGGCCAATGCCAGGCTCCTGCAGTTGCTGCAAGATAACCCCGACTTCAAACTCAGCCTGTCTATCACCGGCACGATTATTGAACAGATGGAACGCTGGGCGCCTGAAACTCTGGAATCATTCAAGCGGCTGACCGATACCGGCCGCGTCGAAATACTGGCCGAAACATACCACCATAGCTTGGCTTTCTTCTATTCCAGAGAGGAATTTGAAATCCAGGTCGGCATGCACGCCCGCAAGGTCCAGGAAGTTTTCGGCCAGACGCCGCAGGTCTTCCGCAACACCGAGCTGGCGTATAACAATGACCTGGCCTACTGGGCCGAACAAGCCGGCTACAAAGGCGTCCTGGCCGAAGGCTGGGATCCCGTACTCGGCTGGCGCAGCCCTAACTATGTTTACCGGCCGGCTTATACCGACCGTATCCGTCTGCTGATGAAGAATTATAAGCTGAGCGATGACATCGCCTTCCGCTTCGGCGACCATGACTGGTCGGAGTGGCCGCTGACCGCCGATAAGTTCTCGCACTGGCTGAGTTCCGACGATAAGGCCACGAATTTCAACTTGTTCATGGATTATGAGACCTTCGGCGAACACCAATGGGACGATTCGGGAATTTTCAATTTCTTGGACCACCTGCCCAGAGAGTGGCTCAAAACCGAAGGCCACACTTTCATGATGGTCAGCGAGACGATTGACAGCTTCGAGCCGGTCGACCAGGTCGACGTGCCTCACACCATCACGTGGGCCGACACCGAACGCGACTTGTCTGCGTGGCTCGGCAACCCCATGCAAACCTCGTCCATCGACGCTCTCTACGGCCTGAGCGACAAGATTATCGGTACCGGCGACTTCGCGCTTATCGAAGATTGGCGGCGGCTGCAGACATCCGACCATTTCTACTATATGTGCACCAAGTGGTTTAACGACGGTGACATCCATGCTTATTTCAGTCCTTATGACACGCCTTACGAAGCTTATATGAACTTCATGAATGCTTACCGTGATATACAGTTCCGCTTAGGCGAGAAAGGCGTCCAATTATGAGCAAAGGGGGTGGGTTGTGGCTAGACCGGTAGTTTTGAGTAACGGACAGGTGTTTGTCGGGCTTGACGAGCGCGGCCTGGTCCATGACTTTTATTATCCTTACGTCGGATTGGACAACCTGACTAACGCCCGCAGCAGCCAGCACAAGATCGGCGTCTGGGTAGACGGCCAATTCAGCTGGACCGACGACGGCTCCTGGGACATAACCGTTGACATGGAGCAGGACGCCTTGATCAGTAACGTTCGGATGAAATCCCCCAAACTGGGCATCACCATAGACTTTTTGGACTTTATCGACATCGAATATAACGCCCTGGTGCGCTGCATGAAAGTTACCAACGAGCACGATAGCGAACGGGATATAAGAGTGTTCATGCACCAGGTTTTTCAGATCTCGCGGGCCGGCCGGGCCGACACGGCGCTGTTCGTGCCGGAAGATAACTACATATTGGACTATAAGGGCCGCTGCTGCCTGCTGATAGCCGGCAAAACCAGCGCCGGCCAGACTTTCGACCAGTACGCCGTCGGTAACTATGAAGTCGAGGGCAAAGTCGGCACCTTCAAGGATGCCGAAGACGGCGAGTTATCGGACAACCCGGTCGAACACGGCGGAGTCGACAGCGTTTTGCGCTTCCGCAACGTTACCGGCGCCCACGAGTGGTTCGGCATCGATTATTGGGTAGTGGCCGCCAATAGCCAGTCTGACGCCCAAGTAGCCCACACTTACTTCAAGTATTACCCGGTTGAGCAGCGCATTGACAGCGTTCGCAAACACTGGCAGGAATGGCTGGCGCCGGCCGCCAAACAGCTTCAGAAAATTCCGCCCGACGCCCTGCCCCTGACCACCAAAAGCCTCCTGATCATCAAGGCCCACTGCGATGACCGCGGCTCGGTACTGGCCAGCGGCGACTCCAATATCTTCAATTACGGACGCGATTATTACTGCTACTGCTGGCCGCGCGACGCCGCGTACGCCATTTGGCCGCTGATCCGGCTGGGAATTTACGACGAAGCTAAGCACTTCTTCGAATTCGCCCGCGATACCATGCACCGCGACGGTTACTTAATGCACAAATACCAGCCCGACCGCGCCATCGGCAGCACCTGGCACCCTTTGGTGCACAACCGGCACAAGGAGCTGGCCATCCAAGAAGACGAGACGGCCAGCGTGATTTACATGATCGGCGAATATTACAAGTACAGCCAGGACAAAACCCTGGTGATGAACTTCTACCACACCTTCATCAAGCCGTGCGCCACGTTTATCGCCAATTTCATTGATGACGCGACCGACCTGCCGCATGCCAGTTATGACCTTTGGGAAGAGAAGTTCCTGACCAGTACCTATACGACCTGCACGGTTATCGCCGGCCTGGAGGCCGCGGCCGAACTGGCAACCGTCGTCGAGCACCCCGATGACGCGGTAGTGTGGGAGAGGGCCGCCGAACGCATCAAAGGCGCTATGGACAAGCTCTACCACCCGGACGGCTATTACCGCAAGGGCTTTTTGCTGCAACCCGACGGCAGCCTTAGCTATGATGACACGCTGGACATCTCAAGCTTCTTCGGGCCGTTCATGTTCGGCCAGCTGGAGCTGGACGACCCGAAACTGCTCAGCACGCTGCAGCATGTCGAGTCGCGTCTGTTAAACTCGTCTCCCATCGGCGGCGTCATTCGTTACGAACATGACAATTACTTCCTGAAGAAACACCAGTACAAGGGCAACCCCTGGATTGTCTGCACGCTGTGGCTGGCCCAGTATTATAAGGCCGTCGGCCGGGTCGAGGATGCTACCAAACTGCTTGAGTGGGCGGCCGACCGCGGCTTCCCGAGCGGCGCCCTGAGCGAACAGTTTGACCCGGACACCGGTATCGCCCTCGGCGTAACGCCGTTGGTCTGGAGCCACGCCGAAACGGTCAACACGGTGCTGGACCTGAGCAAGAGTTAGGTCTCAGCGCTTGGGCGCTTCGTTGCGGCCGAGGTTTTTCTTGGTCTCGGTGAAGACTACGTGCCGGCGCAGCTTGGGGCTGTACTTCTTAAGGCTAAGCTTGTCGGGCGTGTTCATAGTGTTCTTGGTCGTGTAATACAGGCGCTCGCCGCTCTCTTCGGAAACGAGGCCGATAATCTTGCGTTTGTCGCCTTTTTTTGCCATAAACTTGTTTGCGCCTTTACTTAATAAAACTTAATTATATCTATCTTAACAGATGTGAAACGGGTTGTAAATATCCGTCATACAAAAATACCGGCTGATCAAACCGGTATTAATGCTTTTCTTCTTGCAAGAAGGACAGTTTGATAAGTGTATTTCTTTTGGATTTACGCTTATCCTAGCGCTTATGGTAATCCAGTGAAAAATTTTTGTCAACCTTTGGAGCCGGCGGAGGGAGTCGAACCCACGACCCGCTGTTTACAAAACAGCCGCTCTGGCCACTGAGCTACGCCGGCCTGAAAAACTATTGGCTAACAGTCATAAAGTGTAGCAAAAACAGGGATAATTTACTACCGGAAGCTCGTCCGCCCGAGGCCATAAAGCGGCCCGGACCTAATGTCCCGCAACTAGAAACACCCCTGACGGGGTGCTTTGGTGTGCCCGAGAAATCTATCCTCGTGTTTGCACGTTATAACATTATTTTAATACGAGTAGGTTGACTGTAAGAATAATTACACTATTTTACTTGCCTGTTTCTCTCTGTTAAACTAAATGACGTTGTATGCCATCTTAGCTCAGGGGTAGAGCACGTCCATGGTAAGGACGGGGTCCGGGGTTCAAATCCCCGAGATGGCTCCAAACACACCGCGTGCAGGGTTAGTGAAGCGGTCAAACACGGCTGACTGTAAATCAGCTCCCTTCGGGTTCGGGGGTTCGAATCCCTCACCCTGCACCACACATTTTACCTCTGTTATTTTATTTGTAGTATTCGGTACGCCAGAATTTTGCATGGTATGATATGACCATGAATTGTCCATCATGCAACAAGCTCATGCGTAAAGTTCGTTGGGAAATTACCAATAACTTTAAAGTCGGAAAAGACTTCAAGGAATATGATAAGTTTACGTATGAGTGCAAAGACGACGATGTTTGGGTGACTACGGAAACTCCAATCGTCGAAAAACCGGCGAGGGGCAGCGCAAAATAGGGCGGTGACGCCTGCTATATTTGGCGCGGGTCATAATAGCTTATACGATTATCCGAATGTCCAGCGTTTTATTACGCGACGGCGACAGCGCCGTTAGCGTTACCGTTTCCATTGCCGTTACCATTCACGTGCGAAGGTTGTATAGAGGGGAATAGCCTGGCCGCCTGGCTGGCAGAATAGCCGGCGTAGCGCCCGAGGAGCTGCTCGACTTCCCGGCGAGCCTTGAGGGTTTGCGGTGACGGGGCGGAATCCAGCAGTTCAGCGACTCCCAGCTTGTGGCGGCCGGCTGTGAAACGCAATATTTTGCCGACCATTGAATGGCTGGCCGCGCCTGCCGGGCGCAAGGCGTCGATCTTTAGGATCAGGCGCGGGTCATCCGCTATCTGGCGTTTAACTTGGTCTATATGGTCGGAAGCCTCACGCTGCGAGCAGCCAAGCACCGAAGCGACTTTTTTAGGCGTAATCGGCAGCTCGTCGGCCAATATATAAGCCGTCATCTGGGCGGCCTCAAGTGCTTCGGGAGTTTGGGGCTGGCTTAGGTCTTCGGCCGCCACGCCGTAAGATTCGTAGATCTTCATTACTATGTCTTCGGCTTCCGGCGGTCTTGGAGCGTTATCCGGACTCATTAGATACTGGACTTCGGCTCGGAAGCGCGAATTGTTTTTCAGGAGCTTGGCAGCAGTACGAAGAAGCGGGCTTATGGTTCCGCGCTTACTGCCGATAGCTTTGCCGAGCTGATCCCGGCCAACGCAATCGTACTCGTTCATTATGGCAATAAAGGCCGCCCGGGCCCGAATGGCCTTACGGGTACGGCCCCGCTTTAACTCAGCCTGATTAATTTCATAATAGCCCCTGACCGAACCCAGAGTCTCGGCCACCCGGTTTCTAGGCTTCTCGCCCCTGGCTAAAGCCTCGATCTCTTCGGCGAATACCCTCTTGCGGGCCGCCACGTCGGCAGCAGTTTTAGCCAAATCCAAAGCCGAACTGTGCTCTCGGTTATCAAAACAAATGCCTACTTCGGCCATCGGCAAACGGGCCTGCTGACACCTCAGCATCGCTGCCCGCCGCGCCCGGCGGGTCATGAAGTCGCTTACGTCGCGGCCCATTACCTTGATGGCCGGCCGGTTATAATAGGTGGCCGTATCCCTGATAATTTCATAAACGGCCTCTTTAATGTTCGGGTGGACCAGCCGTTCGTCAATATCCGGCAAGTCGCCCTCGCCTACCAGCGCCACGGCCTTAGCCTCCCCTGGCTCACCGTCCTGGAAGACAAATGGTGCGGGCTTCTGGCTGAAAATTTGGCCGCGGACCCATGCCATCTGTTCGTTCAGCAAAGGACTTTCCAGGAGCTGCCGTTTAATTAAGAACCTGGCCCGCCGGACTACGCCTTCCCTGGCGAAACCAAAAAACTTGGCTATTTCCGGCGCGTAGGCATGGCCTCTTTCGGCTATTAGCGACATCGCCATACGACGGGCATACAGATCATCCGCTTCCAGTCCGGCCATCACATCGGCCTTATCCTTGCCGGTAACTTGGGCTACCAGCTCGACGATCCGGTCATTAATTGAGAAGTCCACGGCCTCGGCGTTTTCGATGTAGTCAATTTCGGCTGCCAGCATCGGATTGTCGGCCATTTCATCTTTGATGATGCCGGTCAATCGGGTCACCGTGGAACTGCTGATATCCAGCGCTTCTCTGGTTTCCTGAACCGATAGACCGAGCCTTTCGCGCAACAAGTAGGCATTGACGGCTTTAGGCCGGTCCAGACTAGTCGGCGACTTGCCTTCCGGTACGGTTTCGGGGTTGACGCCATAGAAGCTGTGAGTGTTCACCATGACGCGTCTGGCCTCCAGCTTAGGCGGAACCGGCAGTAAGCCGTCTTCCAGGGTTGCTATCTGGCGGTCAAAGACTTTATCGGCCTGCCTCAGTCGGGCAATCCGTCTTACCGCGTGGGGAACCTCGCTGTATCCGCCAAGGTTGGCCCGTTTAATAATAACCGACGGCCTGATAACGGTCTTTTCTGATAGCAGGTAGGCTATGACTTGCCGGGCTTCGCTGGGTTTGTGCTGGCTGCTGCTGGCAATTTGTTCGGCTGTCAGGTCATCATAATGCATCGCCACCAGTTCGGGCCAAAACGAAACCGTCTCCAGGAGCGGTTCGCCGGTAGCTGCGGCCGTCAGCCCTTCCAGGTGCGCTTTGAATTTGGGGTCTTCGGCGGCCCTATCTCTGGTTCGGTCGAGACGGCGTTTTAGCATGTTGGGCTTACGCCCGAGCTGCTGGGCCAACTCTTGGTCATCCATCAGACCGTTATCGGATATTAACGTCAGCATGGCATTTCTGGCATCCTGCAGTTGCGGGTCACGGGTATGGCTACCGTCTACCAACTCCCGGACCGGACGGTCGTAGTAGCAAGCGACGGCCAGGACCAAGCCGCCCAGCGTAACTTCACGGGGCATTGTTTCGGTTGCCGGGGCCAAAACCTCGGCAGCGGGCCGGTATTCCTGTTCACTCATAATTAAACAGCCCGGAGGCCGTTATCTGTAATTATAACATAAAATGTCTTATATATACAACTTATTATGTCATATGTAAAAGATGTCAGACGACGACGCGGCGCGGCCGGAGGATGCGCTTGCGGCGGCCGGCGGGTACCTTCAGCTTCTTGAGGCGGTCGGCGATCAGGTCGGCCTCGGCCTGCATGTCGTGGTTCATGTAGGCCTTGTAGAGCAAAGTGTAAGTCTCGCGGTTGGGCTCGAGCTCGGCGGCTTTTTCGAGTTCCTGGAACATTAGCTTGTCGTTGCCCAGCTTTTCCTGGACCTTGGCGTAGGCGACATGACGGGCAGCCAGGTTATCTTCAAGTTTGAGGGCCTGTTCGAAGGCGACAGCTGCCTTTTCGTAGTTCTCGGTCTCGTAATAGATAAGGCCGAGGTTGTGCAGGCTGGACGGCGTGGCTTCGATACTGGACGCGATTTCGAAGCAGTCGATGGCGTCACGGTATTCCTTCTGCTTGGCGTATAGGATGCCGAGACGGTTGTAGGCGGCGGCGTTCTTTTCGTCGATTTTGAGAATCGTTAAAAGGGCTTTTTCGGCGCGTAAGAAGCGGTTTTCGCGCATGCCCTGGTGGGCGATATCCCAAAGTTTGCCCAGCCGGTCGCCTACCTTGCGCGAAACGTTGGCGAACTCGTCATCACGGATCTGCCCGCTATGGTAGGCCAGAACGACGAAAGCCGCGACTATTAATAGCTCATACATCTATCGTTTTATTTTAGCATAGGCTAGAACGCCAGCATCAGGCTGGTCAAAGCCAGTTTGGGCTGGGCGCTATTGTTCAGGGCTTCGGCGGCCTCGTAGGCGGCACTCAGAACGGCTTGCCATTTATCGGCGGTCCGGCCGGTGGCGGTCTGCAGGCTGAGGCTGGCCATTTGCTGGAGGATGCGGGCCGTGTCGATGGCCAGCTGCCGCTGTTTGGACAGTTCGTCGACCAGCAGCAGCCGGCCGTAGGGCGGCTGGCTGAGGATTTGGCGGGCGTATTGGGTGGCCAGGGCCAACGGATGGTCGGTTGAGTCAAGCAGGGCCAACATCAGGCCCGGCAGGCCGCCGCTGACCGCGTAAGCATGCTTGATGTCTTTGCCGTCAAGCTCTCGGGCCCGGAAGTAGCTTTCGACGGCGTCCCAGCCCGGCCGTTTGACCTGTATCGACTGGACGCGGGAGAGGATTGTCGGCAAGAGGGCCTTTTCGTTGTCGGCCGTGAGGATTATGAACGTCCCGGCCGGCGGCTCTTCCAGTGTTTTGAGCAGCGCGTTTTGAGCCTCGTGGCTGAGCAAATGGGCGCCTTCTACGATAATCACCCGGCTGTGGCCCGGCCGGGTACCGGCCGGGACTTTGAGGCTCAGGAAATGCTCCATCGCACGCACCGCTTCAATGCCTATAGCCTTACCCTCCTCGGAAGCTACCAGCATCTTATAGGGATAGGCGGCCAAGCCGTCGGCCGGCAGGCCGATAACCGTTTCGGACAGGCGGACCGCCAAGGTTTGTTTGCCGCTGCCGGCCGGGCCGCTAAGCAACAGGGCGTGGGCCGGCGCGGCCGCGAAATCGGTTAGCTGCCGGCGCGTAACCGGGTGAATGACCAAATCATTCATGCCGGCACCAGCCTATTGAATTCCGGCGGCAAAGGCGCCTTAAAGGTATGGCGTTCGCCATCGGGCAGCGTTATCTCAAGACTCAGGGCGTGCAGGAACAGCCGCTCGGCCGGCCGGCCGCCATACAAAGTATCGCCGACAATCGGGTGGCCGAGATACTTCAGGTGGACCCGCAGCTGGTGGGTCCGCCCGGTGGCCGGCTTCAGCTCCAGCAAACTGAGACGCCCGTCAGTCTTAAGGACTTTGTACTCCGTCTGGGCCGGCTTGCCGTTGCTGCCGACCCTGAAAGTCTGGGGCTGCTTGGGGTTGCGCTCAATCGGCATGTCAATCAGGGCCTGCGGTGCTTTGGGCGTACCGTCTACGACGGCCATATACGTTTTCTTAGTTTTGCGCTCTGAAAATTGTTTCTGGAGCTTATGGAGCGCTTGCGGAGTTTTGGCGCAAATCATGACCCCGCTGGTCGCCCGGTCCAGACGGTGGACTATGCCGGCGCGCTCCCCTTTGGGCGCCAGCATCCGGCCGCGCAGCCAGGTCGAAACCGTAGCTTCGGGATTAAAGGAGCCTTTGCTGTGGGTCAGCAAACCGACCGGTTTATTGATGACGACGCAGTCATCGTCTTCGTAGATGACCGGTAAATCGATCTCCGGGAAAGTGACCGTTTTGGCCTCATCGAAAACTATTTTGATCCGGTCGGCCGGCCGTATCTTATAGCCGGGCTTGAGCTGGGGAACTCCGTTGACCAGCACGTCGCCATCCTCGATTAGCCTGGCCGCAAAACCGCGGCTGAGACCGGGCTGTTTGCGTACGACATACTGGTCTAACCTCTCCGCCCTGCTAATCTCCAGGTTACTCACTATCCCCTCAGGCCGACGGCCTTTTGAACCTTCAAAAGCGCCGCGTTAGCCTGCTCGTTCATCAACCTTTCAGAAGCCGCCAGCTTGTCCTCAATTGCCTGGTCGTCAACAGCCGCCAGCTCGGCCTGGAAGCCTGCAAGGAATTGTCCGATGGCCTCGGCAACGGCGCTTTTCAGCGGGCCATACTGGGTCTGGCCGTCATATTCCTGCCTCACAGCAGCACGGTCCTGACCGCCGAACAAAGCTAATATATCCATCAGGTTAGCAATTCCCGGCTGGTTGGCCGGGTCATAAGCGATTTTGCCCAAGCTATCGGTTGTAGCGGCCATTATCTTCTGCCGGGCTTCTTCCGGCGTGTCGGTTAGGAAGATAACGCCTTTAGCGGAAGCTCCGGACTTGCTCATCTTCTTGGCCGGGTCGGCCAGGTCTTTAATCCTGAGGCCCTGGTCTTTGCCGAAGAATTCGTGCTGCTGCTTGACCGGTTTCGGCACCGTGAACAGCTCGCCGAACTTATTGTTAAGCCGTTCAGCTATATCGCGCGTGAACTCCAAATGCTGAGTCTGGTCATCGCCCACCGGCACGTATTCGGCGCCGTACAGCAAAATATCGGCCGCCATCATGACCGGGTAGTTGAATAGGCCCACGCTGACCCGGCTGGCGGCCGCCAGCTGGTCGGCGGCTTGGTGCGCGGACGCCTGGTTTTCGGCCTGGCCTGATTTGTCCTTGAATTGGGTCATGCGGCTCATTTCGCCGAAGCCCGTGAAGCAGTCTAAGATCCAAGTCAGCTCGCTGTGGGCCGGCACATAGCTCTGCCGGTAAAGGTGGACATCGGGATTATCGAGAGGCAGCCCGGCAGCTGCGAAAACCCGCAGGTTCTGCCTGATGCCGGCCTGCAAGCCGGCATGGTCAATCGGTGTCGTGAAACTATGCAGGTCCGGCACGAAGAGGTTGACCTGGTATTCGCCGGCCCTGTGCTTAGCCAGGTCGACAAGCGGCAGCAAAGCGCCGAGATAGTTGCCGATATGAAGGTCGTTGTTGGCTCTCAGGCCGGTTAGGATAACTGGTTTGCTCATGGCTTGGCCTTAATTATAGCGGAGTTTTGATTTATTGTGAGTTATCTTATGGGCGGCGCGTTTCAGAAGTCATGCTTGTTTTGGATTGCTAATGGTATATAATAATCATTGTTATGAGTAAAGACTTAATGGCGAACAACTATTGGTTTACGGGCCGCTTCCCGGGAGGTCTTTGTTAAAGCCGTCATAACCGCTTAGACAAAACACAAACCTCCCGCCAGGGAGGTTTTTTGTTTCGACTATCGCCGACACCTAAGATGATATGCTAAATAAGGTAAATTACATGAAGAAAATCACCGTCAGCCTCCTCACGCCGCCGCCCAAACAGGATTATACGATTTACGTCTCTGCCGGCGCGATCGGCGAAATTGCTTCGTTGTATGACTTCAGCGGCTACTCCAAAGTGTTTATAGTTACCGACGACACTGTCGGACACTTGTTTCTGGA
This sequence comes from uncultured Candidatus Saccharibacteria bacterium, assembly GCA_963716945.1. Taxonomy (GTDB): domain Bacteria; phylum Patescibacteriota; class Saccharimonadia; order Saccharimonadales; family UBA4665; genus DASRLG01. The sequence continues at coordinate 736,110 of OY970322.1, forward strand.
GAAGCTGAAGGCGGCATTGCCCGTCAAACCGGCCTCGACAGTCCTGCCGGCCGGCGAACAGCAAAAGAGCCTGGATAACATCGAAAAAATTTGGACGGCCATGCATGCGGCCGGGTGCGACCGCAAATCGCTGGTTATAAACCTGGGCGGCGGCCTGGTCAGCGACATGGGCGGCTTTGCGGCCGCGACCTACATGCGCGGCGTTGACTTCCTGAACCTGCCGACGACCCTGCTGGCCCAGGTCGATGCCAGCGTCGGCGGCAAGACCGGCTTCAATTTCGACGGTATCAAAAACCTGGTCGGAACGTTTGACCAGCCGGCGGCCGTAATTATCGACACCCAAACCCTGGAGGAGCTGCCGGAACGCGAGTTCTTGTCCGGTTTCGCTGAGATTATTAAGCACGGTCTTGTCGCGGACAAGGCCTACTTTGAGGCGGTGGCCGCCAAGCCGCCGCTGGAGTTTACGCCGCCCGAGCTGGAGGAGATCATCGCGCTCTCCTGCGCCATTAAGTCCGGCGTCGTAAGAGCCGACGCCGGCGAGCAAGGCAGCCGCCGGCTCATTAATTTCGGCCATACCGTCGGCCATGCCATAGAATCGTTGAGCCTGGAAACCGGCAAACCCCTGCTGCACGGCGAAGCGGTCAGCATCGGCATGGTCGCCGAAGCCGGAATCTCGAAAAGCCTGGGTAAATTATCCGGGGACGAGTTCAGGCGCATAACAGCCGTTTTGCGCGCCGCCGGACTGCCGGTAGCCGTTTCCGGCCTGGCGGTCGACGATATTCTGGCCAAAATGCAATCCGATAAAAAGAATGAGTATGGCGGCGTGAACTTCACCCTGCTGGACGGCATCGGCCGGGCCCTTTACAACCAAGCGGCCGGCCGGCCGGTAGTAATTGAAGCATTGCAGCTGGTTATCAGGGAAAAGCCGTGAAATACGCCCAGCTGCGCCCCCTAGACCGGCCGGCCGAGAGCCGCCTAAAACTGCCCGGTTCTAAGAGTTATACCAACCGGGCTCTGGTACTGGCAGCCATGACCCGGCGTCCCGTTAAGATAACCGGGCCGCTGTTTAGCGACGATACGCAGGCTATGATTGGCTGCCTGAGAGCCTTGGGCGTCGGGATTGACAGCGGTGAAGACTTTATCAATGTCAGCGGCGACATAACGGCGGTAACCAACCGCGACTATGACCTGGACGCCGGCTTGTCGGGCACCACCATGCGCTTCATGCTGGCCCTCTGCGCGGTGCTGCCCGGACGCCAAACCCTGCACGGCCAAAAGCGGCTGCATGAGCGGCCGGTCGGCGCCCTAGTCGAGGCCCTGAGGCAGCTTGGCGCCAATATCGACTACCTCGCCGAAGAGGGCTACCCGCCGCTGGCGGTGGCAGCGCCAAAGCTCGCCGCCGGCGAAGTTAAGATCAGCGGCCAAGAAAGCAGCCAATACCTATCGGCTCTGCTAATGGTCGCGCCGCTGGTCGGAGACACGACCATCGAGGTCGAGGGCGAGCTTATTTCCGGGCCTTATGTCGCAATGACAATTGAGGCCATGCGGCAGTTTGGCGTCAAGGCCGCTTGCGATAAGCGCCAGTACAGGGTTACCGCTGGCCAGAATTACGGCTGCTCCGATTACCAAGTGGAGGGCGACGTGTCGAGCGGATCGTATTTTTGCGCCGTCGCCGCCCTGACGGAGTCGACTTTCACTTTGGACAATATAAGCCTCGATTCACTGCAAGCCGACATCGGTTTTCTGGACATTCTGCGTTTGATGGGCAACACCGTGAGCGGCAGCGGCAACACAGTAACCATTACGGGCAAAGGTGTTAGGCCGGTCAACGCCGATATGCGCGGCTGCCCGGACCAGGTCCAGACCTTAGCGGTTTTGGCGGCTTTTGCCGACGGCGTTACCACTATTAACGGTGTTAAATCACTGCGCATCAAAGAGACCGAGCGAGTCCTGGCGGTGCAGCAGGAGTTAGCTAAAATGGGCATAAAAACGGCCGCTACACCGGATACCCTAACGGTGTATGGCGGACGCCCGCAAGCGGCGGCCATAGCTACCTATAACGACCACCGGATGGCCATGGCCTTCGCGGTTGCCGGCACTAAACTGTCCGGCCTGTCCATTGGAGATCCTGCCGTAGTCAATAAGACTTTTCCGGATTTTTGGCAAAAGCTTGAGTCTGTCGGTGTCGGCATAAATATCGTGGAGGAGCCATGAAAATAGTCTTAATCGGTTTCATGGGTACGGGTAAGACAACTGCCGCGCCGCGGCTAGCCGCCAACCTCTGTCTTGAAGCTGTTGAGATGGACGACCTGATTGTCGCCAAAGCCGGCGGCAGAAGCGTAGCCGCTATTTTTGAAGCCGGCGGCGAAGCGGCTTTCCGCGAGCTGGAAATGGCGGTCGCTAAGGACCTGGCCGGCAGCCGGAACGTCGTTATTTCAACCGGCGGCGGCGTGGTTACAAGTCCGGTGACAATGGGTTACTTAACGCAGGAGGCGGTTGTCGTCGAGCTAAAGGCACTGTTCAATACCCTGATGGAGAGGCTAGACCCCACAACGCCCAGGCCGCTTTTCCAGGACCAAGCCCAAGCCGAAATGCTATATGGCCTGCGCCGGCCGCTTTATAGTAAGTATGCGGCTATTAGCGTCGCGACTGACGGCAAAACGGTAGACCAAGTCGTTGAAGCCATTACCAACCAAGTCAATAAGGTTAAAAATTCATGAAGATTAATGCCTCGACCAAACTCTGCGTAGTCATCGGCGACCCGGTCGAAGACTCATTGTCGCCCCAGATACACAATGCCGGCTACGAGAAGCTCGGTATCGATGACAGGTTCGTCTACACCGCCTGCCTGATCAGCTCCGAAAAGCTGGCCGACTTCGTTGCCGGCGCCAAAGCCATGGGCATCCGCGGTATTTGCTGCAAGATGCCGCACAAGCTCGAAATTATGCGCTACCTGGATGAAACAGACCCTGTCGCCAAGACAATCGGCGCCGTCAATACGGTAGTCAATGATAACGGCCGGCTGACCGGCTACAACACCGACTGGATCGGCATCGTTAGGCCTCTCGAGGCCCTAACCGGCCTCCGAGGCAAGCGCGTCGCCCTGCTCGGTGCCGGGGGTGCCGCCCGCGCGGCGGCTTACGGAGTTACTAAGCAAGGCGCGGAACTAACCGTTTATAACCGCACCCTCGAGAAAGCCCGTTTGCTCGCCGGCCAATTCGGCGGCCAGGCCCGGCCGCTCAGCCGGCTTGAAGAAGTTAAGTCTATGGATGTCGTCATTAACAACACCTCCGTCGGGGTCCCCCTTTCGGATAATGAGACGCCTTTGCCGCAGGCCTTCATAAGCCCCCGCCATATCGTCTTCGACGCCGTCTACGCCGGCGGCCCGACGCGCCTCATGAGAGAAGCCGGCGAAATCGGGGCGCAGGTTATTCCGGGCACCGAAATGCTGTTACACCAAGGCATGGAGCAATTCAAGCTCTTCACCGGCCGGGAAGCACCCGAATCGGCCATGCGCGCCGCTTTTATGGCCGCGCTCGGCTCTAAGGAGGATAAGTAATGGCTATAAATTACTGCCTGCCGCTTATAAAGAACAACCGGGCCGAAATACTCGACTCAATCCGGACTAACGGCGACAGCTACAGTTACTTTGAAGTCTGGCTGGACTATATCGACCCGGTGGATGATGTTTTCATTAAGGATTTAATCGGCCTGGCGGGCGAAAAGTTAATCCTGCTATTTCGCCGCCGGAACCTCGAACCAATTAAAATGCCCCTGGCGCGGCGCTTGGAGATACTGCAACTGCTCGACCAAACCCCGGCTCGCGCCGACCTGGACATCACCACGCAGACGGCTGAGCTGGACTACTTGCGCGATAATGATTTGGACATTAAAATCATTACCTCCTACCACGATTACGAAAAGACGCCCGACACCGTGCGGCTAGAGGCGATTATTGCTACAATGGAAGCGTATCGGCCGGCCGTTTATAAGCTGGCTGTCAAGTGCGGCAACCAAGAGGACGCGCTGCGGCTTTTGCAGCAGCTCCTGTCCCTGAAAGCGCAAGATCGGGCGGCTATAGTCCTGGGCATGGGCCCGGCCGGACTGGTAACCAGAGTTTTCGGCGCGCTGTGGGGTAACGAGATGACATTCGCGCCTTTGGCCGAGGGTCAAGAGTCGGCACCGGGCCAGTTGAGCCGGCAGAAGCTCGAGGTAATTTTTAAGGAATTAGGGGTTTAGCGTTATGGCTGGCAACACTTTTGGACAACTGTTTCGAATTACGACTTTTGGCGAGTCACACGGCGGCGCAGTCGGCGTAGTTGTCGACGGCTGCCCGCCGGGTTTAGCCATAACCGAAGCCGATATCCAAGCCCAGCTTGACCGGCGTCGGCCCGGCCAGAGCAGCATCACCACTCCCCGGCAGGAACAGGATGCCATACATATACTATCCGGCGTATCCGACAGCCTGACGACCGGCACGCCGATTCTGCTGCTGGCCCATAACAAAGATGCCCGGCCCGAAGACTATGCCGAGCTCAAGAATCTCTACCGTCCGGGCCACGCCGATTACACGTTCTTCAAGAAATACGGTATCAGGGACTGGCGAGGCAGTGGCCGGGCTTCGGCCCGCGAGACACTGGGGAGGGTGGCTGCCGGGGCGATTGCCGAAAAGTATCTCCGCGAAAAACTGGGTATCGAGTTCATCAGCTATGTCGAGCAGGTCGGCGATATTAAGACCGGGATCGATTTTAATGAAGTGGCGGCCAAGGACATCGAAGCGAATATCGTCCGCTGCCCGGACCCCCAGGCCGCCGCTGAAATGATTAAGCTGATTGAAGCCGTCCGCGACGAAGGCGACTCCGTCGGCGGCGTCATCCGGGGCGTTATCAGAGGCGTCCCGGTCGGACTGGGCGAACCGGTATTCGATAAATTGCCGGCCGACCTGGCCAAAGCCATGATGAGCATCAACGCCGTCAAGGGTTTCGAAATCGGCTCCGGTTTCGCCGGCGTCAGTTTGCGCGGCAGCCAGCACAACGACGAGTTCTACGTTGATGAGCACGAACAAGTCAGGACCCGGACCAACTATGCAGGCGGCACGCTCGGCGGCATCTCGAACGGCGAGACGGTTTATTTCCGGGTCGCCATCAAGCCGGTTTCAACGATTAAGAAGCGGCAGCAGACGATTAATACCAGTGAAGAAGCCGTAACCTTGGAGGCTACCGGCCGGCATGACCCCTGTGTCTTGCCGCGGGCCGTTCCTATCGTCGACGCAATGGCGGCGCTCGTCATCATGGACCACTACTTGCGCCAGAAAGCCCAGAACTCATAGCTATGGATACCCAGGATGACCGGTTGAAAGCCTTCCGCCGGCAGATTGACGGGTTCGACGAGGAGCTGCTGCGGATCCTGTCGGAGCGCACCGATGTAGCCCGGCAAATCGGTGCCTACAAGAAAGCCCGCGGCCTCGGCCTGACCGACCAAAAACGGATGGAAGCCGTGCTGGCAACCCAACTAGCCCGGGCGTCGGCAGCCAACCTGCCTGAAGACTTCGTGCGTGAACTGTATGAGGTCATCTATAAGCACACCATAAGTATCGAGGCCGAAACCCCATGAGGGGCCGCCAAGCTGTAGCGGCCGGGTTGGCAGTCAATTTTAAGCCATGAAGCAGATTAGCATAATCGGTTTCGGTAGGTTCGGCGGTACGCTTTACCGTCTCGTTAAGGACGACTTCAAGGTGGTCCTATATGATAAGGCCGGGATCAAGCCGGGCAGCGGCAAGTTCACTAAAGACACCGTTATCACCAATGACCTGGCGGAAGTTTATGCCAGCGACGTTGTCTTTTACGCCGTACCGGTTTCGGAATTCGAATCCGTTATCGCCGCCCACCGGCACCTTTTCCGGCCGGATCAGCTGCTGATTGACGTCTTGGCCGTCAAACTATACCCGGCCAAAGTTTTCGAAAAGTACCTCAAAGGCACCGCCGTCCAAGCCATGCTGACCCACCCGATGTTCGGGCCCGATAGCAGTCAGGACGGTTTCGCCGGTTTGCCGATAATAGTCAATCAATTTACGGCCGACGACCGGAATTTCAAATTCTGGAAAACTTACTTCGCCGGCAAGCAGCTCCGGGTGGTCGAGCTGACGCCCGAAGCCCACGACAAGATGGCCGCCAATTCCATCGGTCTGACACACTTCCTAGGCCGCTTGCTGGAACAGTATAAATTCGCGGCCACACCGATCGACACGGTCGGCGCCAAGAAACTACTTGAAATCAAGGAGCAGACTTGCCGCGACACTTGGCAGCTGTTTAACGACTTGCAGCATTACAACCCCTACACCGAGAAAATGCGGCTCAAGCTGGGGGAGGCCTACGATGTCGTCTACAACAAGCTCCTGCCGGCTCAGGTCAGCCCCCGCTACCTGACGATCGGCATTCAGGGCGGCAAAGGCAGCTTCAACGAAGAAGCCGTGATGTACTGGCTGCAGCGCTCCGGTATCAAGGATTACAAGATTAGGTACCTCTACACCAGCGAGAAAGTGCTGGCAGCTTTGCACGCCGGTGAAATCGACCGCGGACAGTTCGCTATCCACAACTCGATTGGCGGCATCGTCGGCGAAAGCGTCGAAGCCATGGCCAGGTACAAGTTCACGATCATTGAGGAGTTCGCTATCGTAATCGCGCATGCCTTGATGATCCGCGACGACGCCGAATATAGTGATATTACGACCGTTATGGCCCATCCCCAGGTCTTCGCGCAGTGCAAGCGTACGCTGCCGGAGAAATATCCGAATCTTAAACTGATAGCCGGCGAAGGCGAATTGATCGACCATGCTAACGTTGCCAAGCACATGGCGGACCACAAACTGCCCAAGAACATCGCTACCATGGGCAGCAAAGTCCTGGCCGGCCTGTATAATCTCAAGGTAGTGGAAGATAACCTGCAGGACGCCGACGAGAATTACACAAGCTTTTTATTGGTGAGCCGTTAATATGAGCCGGGAGGAACTTGACGCCCTCTGTATAAATACCATCCGCATGCTGTCGGCCGACGCCGTCGAGAAAGCTAAATCGGGCCATCCGGGGCTGCCGATGGGCGCCGCGGCCTTTGCCTACACGCTCTGGATGAAGCGGCTGCGGTTCAACCCTAAGAATCCCGATTGGCCCAACCGCGACCGTTTCGTCTTGTCGGCCGGCCACGGTTCAATGTTATTGTATAGTTTACTACACCTGACCGGTTATGACTTGCCCCTGGGCGAACTCAAACGCTTCCGCCAATGGGGTAGCCGGACCCCGGGCCACCCCGAACATGGCTTGACACCGGGGGTCGAGACTACGACCGGGCCGCTGGGACAGGGCTTCGCCAACGGCGTCGGCATGGCCTTGGCCGAGCGTTTCCTGGCCGACCGCTATAACCGGCCCGGCCATCGGATTATTGACTACCGTACCTACGCTATCGTGTCGGACGGCGATTTGATGGAGGGCGTCGCGGCCGAGGCGGCCTCGTTTGCCGGCGGCCTGGGGCTGGGAAAGCTGATTTACCTGTACGACAGCAACCGAATTTCGATTGAGGGCTCGACCGACCTGACCTTCTGCGACGATACATCCAAGCGGTTTGAAGCCTACGGCTGGCAGACTCTTGTCGTCGACGACGGCAACGACATGGACGCCGTTGACCGGGCGCTGCAAGCCGCCCAAGAAGATCCCCGGCCGTCATTGATAATCCTGCGGACGCATATCGGTTTCGGCAGCCCCAATAAGCAGGACAGCGCCTCGGCCCACGGCAGCGAGCTGGGGGAGGCAGAACTGCTCAAAACCAAGCGCAACCTCGGCTGGCCCGCCAAACCGAATTTCCGGATACCGACCGAAGCTCTGGAACATATGCGCGGCGGCAGCGTCAAACGGGGTAAACGCCTGGAGGCCGAATGGAACGAGCGCTTCAAGGCCTATGAGCGGGCTTTTCCGGAGCCGGCCGCCGAGCTCAAGGCGCGGCTTGAGGGCAAACTGCCGGACGGCTGGGATGCCGGCTTGCCGGTTTTCAGGCCCGGCGACGGGCCGTTGGCTACCAGGGAGGCCTCCGGGGCTGCCATGAACGCCATCGCCGCCAACCTACCGTTATTCGTGGGCGGGTCGGCGGACTTGGGGCCTTCAAACAACACGCGGCTGAAGGATTTCGGCGATGTCAGCGCCCAACAATGGGAATCCGGCGGCCGCAACCTGCATTTCGGCGTCCGCGAGCATGGCATGGGCGGCATCCTTAACGGCTTGGCCCTGTCAAAGGCCATCAGGCCGTTCGGCGGCACCTTCTTGGTTTTTTCGGACTATATGCGCGGCTCGATCCGGCTGGCCGCCCTTATGAAACTGCCTGTGGTTTACGTATTGACGCATGACTCAATCGGCCAGGGCGAAGACGGTGCGACCCACCAGCCGGTCGAGCACCTGGCTTCGCTCCGGGCTATGCCTGGCCTGACAGTTATCCGGCCGTCGGATGCCGCCGAAACGGTCGAAGCGTGGCGGCAAGCCATCTTATCGTCCGACGGCCCGACGGCTTTGGTCCTGACCCGCCAGAAATTGCCCGTAATTGACCGGTCGGCCGGACTGGCGGCGGCCGATAACTTGCGCTACGGCGGCTACACTATCCGGAGCTGCAGGGACAAGCCCGACATAATCTTAATCGCGACCGGCTCGGAAGTGCCGCTAGCCCTCGAAGCCGCGGCGTTACTGGATAGGCAGGGCATGCGCGCGCAGGTTGTCGCCATGCCCAGCACCGGCTTATTTGAGCGGCAAAGCCAAAAATATAAGGACAGCGTCCTGCCGCCCGCGGTAACCGCCCGGCTGGTCATTGAGGCCGCTTCGCCGTTTGGTTGGCGCGAGTATGCCGGGCCGGGCGGTGGCATAATGGGTATTGCCGGATTCGGCGCGTCGGCACCGGGCAGCGTGATGATGGAAAAGTTCGGTTTCACGCCCGAAAACGTCGCCAAACGGGCAAAACAGCTACTAGTTAAGAGAGGAGCAAAACCATGAAACCTAAAGACCTGAAGACCAGGATTTTCTTAGACAGCGGCGACCCGGCCGAAACTGAGCGGATATTGTCACTCATGGGTTTCTTGGATGGTCAAACGACTAATCCGACACTGGTGTCGCGCAACCCCCACGCCCGCGAACGCTTCGACAAAGGCGAGAAATTTTCGGCGGACGAGATTTATGATTTTTACAAGCAGGTGGTCGGCGACATATCACAACTAATCCCCGAGGGTTCGGTATCGATCGAAGTCTACGCCGATAAGACGACCTCGGCCGAAGCCATGCTGGAGCAAGGCCGCAAGATGTACGGCTGGATCCCGAACGCCCATATTAAGTATCCTGTCACGGCAGCTGGCTTGGCGGCCGCGGAACAGAGTGTCAAGGCGGGCCTGCGGGTCAATCTAACGCTCTGCTTCTCCCAAGCCCAGGCGGCAGCCGTTTACGCGGCCACGAAGGGCGCCCAGCCGGGCGGCGCCTTCGTCTCGCCGTTTGCCGGCCGTTTGGACGATATCGGCGAGAATGGTATGGCGGCCGTCGAAAATATAGTCAGGATGTATGCCAAAGGTGACGGCCACACCGAAGTTTTAGCGGCCAGCATACGGACATATGATCACTTTATGCAGTCACTGGCCGCCGGCGCGGACATCGTTACGGCCCCTTTCGGCATACTGGAGCAATGGGCCAAAGCCGGACGGCCGCTGCCCGGGCCTGATTTCAGCTACCACCCGCCGGGTCTCAAAGCTATACCGTACGAACAGATTGACCTGGACCAGCCATGGCAGTCATTTGACATACGGCATCCCCTGACCGACAAAGGCATTGACAGCTTCTCGGCAGACTGGAACGCCTTGATCGGCTAAACCGAGCCCAGGCTGTCTATAATCTCAAGGCAGCGCTCGACCTTCGTAATATCCAGGTCGTCATTACCGTCGCGAACGCCGCCGGCAATGTCGATGCCGTAGGGGTTGGTTTGGGCCAGCCTGACGGCCAGGTTGTCGGGTGACAGGCCGCCGGCCAGGAATAGCCTGCCCGGTTCGGCGGCAATTACCTCGGCTGCCAGTTCGGCGTCGACAAGCTCACCTTGCCCTTGCCGCGGCCGGTCAAGCACGAAGTAGGCGGCCGGAAAATTGTTTACGAACTCAATGATGTCGGCTGCCGCTTGGCCCGGCAAGACGGCAATAGCCCGGATGACTTCAGAGTCCACGCCCCGGGCATAGTCGGCAGCCTCATTGCCGTGCAGCTGAACGTAGTCAACTTTTAGGCGGCCGGCATACTCATTAACTTCGCCAAGCGGCCGGCCGGCGAATAAGGCCGCGACCTGAAGGCTGCTGCCGGCCAGCTCGGCCATGATGGCCTCCGCCGTTTCAAGCGATACGCACCGGCTGGACGCAGCTATGAAGTTGAGGCCGACTAGGTCAACCCCGCTAGCCCGCAGCAGCTTGGCCTCGGCCACGGATTTGACACCGCAAATTTTCAGCTTGGCGGCGCTCATCGGCTGGCCTGGAACTCCTTGAGCTTAGCACTGCCGGCACCACTGGCCAGGATAATTCTGGCCCTTTCGATGCCGAGCTCGATCGAGGGTTCCTGGCCGGCTACATAAAAGCCCAACCCGGCATTAAGCACCACTACCCGTTGCCTGGGGCTTAGGTCGGCTGCGGGCTGCATGACTTCGGTAATCAGCAGGGCGTTCTGGGCGGCGTCATCACCTGCCAGTTCGGACAGCGGCGCCGCGGCCAACTTGTAGTCGCTGGCTTGCAGCCGTTTCTTGACTACTATCGATTGCTTGATCTCAAACAGGTTGACCGGCGCGGACAGACTGGCTTCGTCTAGGCCGTCCTGACTGGATAATACGATGGCATGGTCATAGCCCATCTGGGCCATGACGCTCGCTAGCAGCTCGGCGTTGGCTAAGGAAAACGTGCCGACAATCTGGCGTTTGACGCCGGCCGGGTTCAACAGAGGGCCTAGCAGATTGAAAACGGTCGGAAAACCCAGCTGCCGGCGTATTTGCGATAAACGTTTAAGCGACGGGTGGTACAATGGCGCGAACAGGAAGACGAAGCCGTGGTCGGCTAGCGCCCGGACGGCAGCTTCAGGCGGCAAATCGACCGGTACGCCAAGGGCTTCCAACACGTCGGCACTGCCGCACTTGCTGGTCGCCGCCCGGTTGCCATGCTTAGCCACGCTGACATTGCCGGCCGCCAGCAAAAGGGCTGCGGCCGTAGATATATTAAAGGTCCCTTGCTGGTCGCCGCCGGTCCCGCAAGTATCGATAGCCTGCCCGGTGTAAGGCACCCGGACCATCCGCTCCCGCATAGCGTCGACGAAGCCGCAGACCTCATCGACCGTAACGGCTTTTTTGGTCAAAGCCGTTAACGCCTCGGCGATATCATCATCGCCCAGGCTGCCGTCGTCTATCATCAGCGACAAGAAAGCTTGGGCTTCGGCCCTGCCCATGTTCTGCCGCATCTTTATATGCCTGACGTACTCTTCGAAACTCATTTTACGGCCTCCTTCAGGAAGTTCTTAAGCAGCGCTTTGCCGGTTTCGGTGCGGAAAGACTCCGGGTGGAACTGTAACCCGAAAGTCGGGTAATTCCGGTGATGGAAAGCCATCACCGACCCGTCGCCGGCCACCGAATCAACTGCCAGGAACGAAGGCAAAGTCTTGGCGTCGACGACCAGTGAATGATAGCGCATTACGGTAATTTTGTCAGGCAGGCCGGCGAACAGCCCTTGCCCGCTATGGCTTAGGTCACTGGTTTTGCCATGCATAATAACCGGCGCCTTGGTAACCGAGGCGCCAAAAGCGGCGCCGATGCCTTGATGCCCCAAGCAAATGCCGAGTATCGGGTAGGTTTGGTGGAACTCTTCGATAACCTGGCGGTTGCCGCCAAAATAATCCGGATCGGTAGGGTCGCCCGGGCCGGGCGATATGACGATGTGGCTGAAGTCGCCGGCCTTGATCCTATTAACCGGTATCTTATTATTCCGGGCAACCGTCACCTCGTCGGCCAGCTCGCCCAAATACTGGTACAAATTATAAGTAAAGGAGTCAAAGTTATCGATCAGCAGGACCTTCATGACCGTTCCTCGCTGATAAAGGGCTTCATGGCGCGGTCCATGGCGGCTTTTTTGTCGCTGACTTCCTGATATTCGCGTTCCGGTTGCGAGTCGTAAACAATACCCGAACCGGAGTGGAGGACCAGTTTGCCGCGGCAGGCACTGACGGAGCGGATATTGACGGCGTGCACCGAATCGCCGTTGTAGCTGAAATAACCGATCGTGCCGCCATAAGGGCCGCGTTCGTAGCCCTCGAGCTCGGCAATCATCTTAATGGCTTCGATCTTGGGGGCACCGCTGAGCGTACCGGCCGGGAAACTGGCCGCCAAGGCATCGAAAGCGTCGCGGCCGGCTTCAAGCCGGCCGGAGACAATCGATGATATATGCTGGACGTGGCTGAGTTTCTTGATGTACATCAGGTCGTCAATCCGTACCGAACCGATCCGGCTGATGCGGCCGACATCGTTGCGCGCCAGGTCGACCAGCATGCTGTGCTCGGCCACTTCCTTTTCATCATCAAGCAACCGGCGGGCCAATTCGGCGTCCTCGGCGGCAGTCTTGCCGCGCCTGATGGTGCCGGCCAGGGCCTCCAAGTAAACCTCGTCTTGCGGATTGGTATGGACTAGCAACTCGGGACTGGCGCCAAGCGTGACGATAGGCCCGAATTTCATGAAAAACATGAATGGCGAGGGATTGATACGGCGCAGCTCACGGTACAGGGCCAGCAGGTCGCCGCTGTAGTCATACTCGTAGCGGTTGGCCAGTACGACCTGAAAAACCCGGCCGTTCCGGATATCGCCGCGGGCTTTTTCGATCATCCTGTCGTAGTCGGCGTTATCTTTGGCCGTGCCGGTAAATTTAATCGAGAGCCGGCCGGCCGGTGCCTTGGCCCCCTCATACCACTCCGAACGGTCTTGTCCGTAATAAAAATACTCGGTCTGCCGGCCAGGCCGGAAAACCAGTCCGTCGTTATAGCGGCCAAACTCGAAATCAAAGAAATCCCGGTCATAACCAAACTTCAGGCTAGGCTCCAGGTAATGAATAGCTTCGTGCGAAAAGTAGCCGACCAGACCGCCGACATAGCCGCCCGGCAGCTGCCTGTCGAAGCTGATTTGGCGGCGCAGCTCATCATAAGGCTTGACCCCGGCGTGCTCCCGGCCGTCGGTGAAGAACTTATTACCCCGGGCTGCGTACACCTGTTCCGGCGCGACTCCGATATAGCTCTGGCCGCTGGTTTGGGGCTGGTACTTGTCGGCCAAGGTTTCGAGCAAGAAACAGTAATCGTGTTCACCGGCCAAGCGCTCGAATACGTCTAAGGGGTCTTGGCTTAAGCCGGTGGGCCGCGTCCGCAAGTTCACCGCCCTACCCCGCCGCCAATGATTTGACGTAAGCCAGGCCGCCGGCAATGCCGGAGGTTTGGACGGCCTTGACAATGGCGCTGCCGACGACAGCCATGTCGGCTATCGATAAGGCGCTTTCGGCATCGGCGGCCGACGCGATGCCGAAACCGACCATCACCTCGGCCGTAGACTGTTCCCTGATAGTATCTACCAGCTGCTTAAGTTGTTCGGCCGGGGCGTACTTATTGCCGGTTATGCCCCTTTGACTGGTAACGTAGACGGACCCGGGCTTAAAATCGAGTACGGCCCTCAGCCGGCTGTCCGGCATGCCCGGGCTCAGAACAGGTACGAGTTCAATGCCATACTTGGCTGCCAGGCCGCGCAGATTGTCGAATTCGGGACTGTCATAAGGCAAATCGGGGACTATCAGGCCTTTGACGTCGCAATCGGCAGCTTGGCGGCAAAACTCGTCCAAGCCGAAGTGCCGGACTTTCTGCAGGTAGCTCATGATGTAGATATCCGTGTCGACACCCTGTTGGCGGGCCGTTTTAATCAGCTTGAAGCTGCCGGCCGTGGTCATACCGGCCGCTAGGGCGGTGTCATTAGCCCGCATGATGGTTTCGCCGTCGGCGATCGGGTCCGAGAAGGGTATCTGGACTTCGATGGCCGCGACGCCGGCCCGGTTCAGGCCGGCGAGCAGCTCCAGGCAGGACTTCTCATTAGGAAAACCGGCTACGACATGGCACATCAACGCTTTACTCATAGCCTTTAACCTCCCGCTTCAGGAATTCGCCGAACTCCTCCCGGCTAAAATGCTTGGCCAGCGTGAAAAGGTCCTTGTCGCCCCGGCCGGAAACGTTGATTACGACCGTTTGGCCGGCATTGAGCCGCTTGGCCAGCTTCATGCCGTGAGCTACGGCATGGGCCGATTCCAAGGCCGGAATTATGCCTTCGCTGCGGGCTAATGCCTCGACGGCCGCCAGGGCTTCCTTATCGCTGGCCCGGTCGAACTTTACCCGCCCCGTATCCTTAAGCTGGGCCAGTTCGGGACCGATCCCGACGTAGTCGAGGCCGGCCGCGACGCTGCTGGTCGGTGCCGTGTTACCGTCGGCATCCTGCAGAAAGTAGGACTTGTAGCCCTCCATGATGCCGGTTTCGGCGTCCGGAAAGCGGGCCGCATGCTGGCCTAGCTTCTTGCCCTTGCCGCCGGCCTCGACGCCGACCAGTTCGACTGCCGGCTCATCTACAAAAGCATAAAACGCGCCCAGCGCATTGCTGCCGCCGCCAACGCACGCCACAACGTAGTCGGGGTTGCGGCCCAGCTGCGAACGGATCTCCCGGCCGACGATTGACTGGAAGTCCCGGTTCATTCTCGGATAGGGATCAGGGCCCAGACAAGAACCAATAATATAGTGCGTGTCCTGGGAATTCTGCAGCCAGTCCCGGATAGTAGCGCTAACGGCGTCCTTAAGGGTCTTGGAGCCATGTGTCACCGGCACGACTTTGGCGCCCAGCAATTCCATCAGAACGACGTTGGGCCGCTGGCGCTTCATATCGACCTCGCCCATGTAAATAGTGCAATCGAAGCCGAATTTGGCGGCCACGGTAGCTGTCGCCACCCCATGTTGCCCGGCACCGGTTTCGGCAATTAGCCGGGTCTTGCCAAGGTTCTTGGCTACCAGGGCTTGCCCGAGACAATGGTTAATCTTGTGAGCGCCGGTGTGGTTTAGCCCTTCGTTCTTGAGGTAAATCTGAGCGCCGCCGACGGCCGCCGTTAAGTTTTTAGCAAATGTCAGAGGTGTCGGACGGCTGTTGTAGGCGGTTTGGAGTTCATGCAGCTCGGCTTTGAAGGCCGGGTCGTTCTTGAGACGGTCGTAGGCTTCGGCTACCGCTTCCAGCTCGCCTTGGAGCATTTCCGGCACGTAACGGCCGCCGTAATCGCCGAAGTAGCCTTTCATGACTTTGCCGCCTCTTTGGGCGTTACCAGTTTCGTGATTGAGGCCTCAATACTGCCGGCCTCCATAAAATGGCTGCCGACCAAGGCCGCATCGGCAAAGTCCGATAACGCGGCCAGGTATTCGGGACTGTCTATACCCGACTCCGCCACGCGGGCGTAATGGGTGTCAACTTCGCGCAATAATTCGTGGCGCTTGACGTCGACCTGGAATGTCTTCAAGTCGCGGCTGTTAACGCCGATGCAGCGGGCCTTGGTCTTAAGCGCCAGCGCCAGCTCTTGGCGGTTATGGACTTCGACCAGCGGTTCGATGCCAAGCTCCAGCCCCAGGTTTACCAGCTCGTTGAGCTCGTTTAGCTCAAACAAGGAGACGATTAACAGGTAAGCCTGGGCGCCCAGCAGCTTAGACTCAACGATCTGGTACGGGTCAAAGATGAAATCTTTTCTAAGCAGGGGCTTGTTGTTAGGGTTATGCCGAGCAAAAAATTCCAGGGTATCGTCGCTGCCGAGAAAATGGTCGCTTTCCGTCAGGATCGAGATGGCTGCCACCTGAGGAGCGGCCTGATAAGCCTGGTTGATAGCGGCCGGGGAAAAGTCTTGCCGCAGCACGCCGCGGCTGGGCGAGGCCTGCTTGACCTCGGCGATAAGCTTCACACTGGGCGGCCCGGCTTTGAGCGCCTCGAAAAAGCCCGGACCGGCAAACGGTTTTTGGCGCCGCAGCTCGGCTTCCAAGGCCGTCAAGGGCCTTAGCGGCTGCTGACGCTTCAGGTGCCGCTTCTTGCTGGCTACGATTTTATCCAGGATGGTGTCAGTGCGCTTCATGGTCCCGCCTCAAGACTTTAAACCTACCGGCATTCAGCTCTTTGGAGCCGCGCGTAACGGTTGCGATTCCGACACCCAGGTCATGGGCTATCTTGTGCTGCGGCTCGCCTGCCAGCAAGCGCTTGATTATCTCTAGGCGCTGCCCGATTTCCGCCCGTTCTTTGGCCGTCGTGATACCGGCCAGAAAGTCTTCCAGCAGCCGCTTGTCGCCAATCGAATTGACCAGCTCTATAAAGTCATTAAAATCAGCCATTATGCCATACTAGCATACTAGTACACTGTGGGCAAGGTTATTTTTGGCGGCTGGCAGCGGCTTCGGCTAACAGGGCCAGCATGGCTTCGGTCTCGGCCAGGCCGGCGCATTCGTCGGTGATGCTTTGGCCGTAAACCAGGTCGGCCGGGTCGCCGAGTTCCTGCCGTCCGGCAACCAGATTGCTCTCTATCATGACGCCGCAAACGGCCGCTTCGCCACCGGCGACCTGCCGGGCGACATCCTCGGCTACCAGTTTCTGACGCGCGGCCTGCCGCAGGCTATTGCCATGCGAGGCGTCGATAATAATCGATGGCAGCAATGATTTGCGGGCCAGAATCTGTTTGGTCTTGGCTATATGTTCGGCCGAGTAATTGGGCCCGCTGGCATCGCCGCGCAAAATGACGTGGGCCGTGTCGTTGCCCGTACTGTTAACCTGGGTCGGAGCGCCGTTCATGCCCATGCCGAGGAAGGCATGGCCGCCCCTGGCCGACACTACTGCCTGGGCGGCGGCTTCGATACTGCCTTCGGGCGTATTCTTGAAACCGACCGGTGAAGAAGTGCCGGAAGCGTATTCCCGCGCCTTTTGGTCGGTCGTGTTGCGGGCGCCGATGGTGTCGTAAGCCACAAGGGCATTAACGTACTGGGGGGTTAAGGCATTAAGGCGTTCCATGGCAACCGGCACGCCGAGTTCGGTAATCCGGCAGGCCAGCAGCCTGGTAGCCGTCACTCCAAGGTTGATGTCGTCGGACCCGTCAAGCAAGGGGTCGTAAATGAAACCTTTCCAGCCCAGTTCGGTGCGGGGCTTCTCCATGTAGGCCCGCATGATAATCTCCAGATTGCCGCCGTAGCGTTCGCGCCACTTGGCGACCTGGCCAGCATACTCCAGGGCCGACTTCGGGTCATGGACGGAACAAGGGCCGACTATGGCCAGGAGTTTTGACGATTTATGGTTTAGGATATCGGTAATGGCCTGGCGGCCCCGGCTAGTGGTGGCGGCCGAGGCGGCCGAAACCGGTACGACAGCCGTCAACATTTTAGGCGTGATAACCGGCGTGACGGTAGCTATCCGGGTGTCGACCAGGTTTTTTATACCGGCGGCCTCCTTGACAGTACCGTTGCCGTCCAGCCGTTTCCGGCAGGCCTCCAATAACTCGGATTCGGCAGCCGAGGCCGCGGCCTCAACACCGGCCTGCACCTTCAGCAAGGCATCTTTAATCTTTCCTGCTTCGGCCAGGATGTCAGAGTCAGATAGGTTTGTCGGTTGGGGCATACGTTCAAGTCTCGCTCTTTATGGTATTTAAAAACCGCCTCAGGCGGCGGTTTGGTTAATGCTTGGTTCAAGTGATTCAGGCATTAAGGCGCAACCGTCCGCCGCGGGCCGAGCCGCTAAACCAATACGGGCTGCCGTCCTGGAATCTTGACATGAGGGGTAATATAGCATGCCGAATTAGGCGAGTCAAATAAGGCTTAGCGCTTGGTGAATTGGCGCTGCTTACGGGCGCCCTTGAGGCCGAACTTCTTTCGTTCCTTTTCGCGGGAGTCACGGCTTAGGAGGTTGGCCCGCTTAAGGGTGCTCTTGAGCTCGTCGTTCATCACCGTCAGGGCTTTGGCGATACCCAAGCGGATAGCTTCGGTCTGGCCTTCGTGGCCGCCGCCGGAAACCACGGCGCTGACATCGAACTTGTTAACCTGGTCGAGCACTACGAAGGGCTGCTGAAGCTTGGTCAACAGGTATTTACTGTCCGAGAAATACTCAGCGGCCGGCTGGCCGTTGATGGTTATAGCACCCTTGCCGGTTTGCAGGCGGACGCGGGCGGTGGCGCTTTTGCGGCGGCCGAGGGCATAGAAGTAGTTATTCTTAGTGGCCATTATTTGGTGTCCTTTACTGATATGGGCATTGGTTTCTGAGCTGCGTGCTGGTGTTCGGAACCGGCGTAGACTTTGAGGCGCTGCAAACGGCCGTCGCGCAGACGGTTGGCCGGCAGCATGCCGCGGACAGCCTGCGTGATGGCAAAAGCCGGATCCTTGGCCATCTTTTCGGCCAGGGTCGTCTCCTTGAGGCCGCCCGGGTAGCCGCTGTGGTGGTAGTACATCTTCTTGTCTGCTTTGTCGCCGGTAGTAACCAGATTGGCGGCGTTAATTATAACGACGAAATCACCGCAATCGATATGCTTGGTGAACTGCGGTTTGCCTTTGCCGGTTAGCAAGGTGGCTACTTTGGTAGCAACGCGGCCGAGCGGGGCTTCGGCGGCATCAACGACGTACCACTGGCGGGTAACATCGGCTGGCTTGGCGCTGTAGGTCTTCATTATTTGGGCTCCTTGGCTTTGGCAGGTTTGGCGGCCGAAGGCTTGGTCTTGGCGGCCGGTTTTGGTTTGGCGGCGGCAGGCTTGGCAGCCGTAGTTTCAGGCTTGGGAGCGGCGGCGGCCGGACGGGCGACGGGGGCGGATTTGAGGTCGTCAACAAAGCTGACCCGGGCCAGCTGGGCATTGTCGCCGCGGCGCAAACCGGTTTTATCGATCCGGAGGTGGCCGCTGACCCGGCCCGACAGCTTAGGCGCGATCTCGTCGACCAGCTTGTGGGCGCTGGCAACCGTCTGCAGGCCGCTTAAGACCTGGCGGCGGTTGTGCAGGTCGCCTTTCTTGGCTTTGGTAATCAGCTTCTCGACGTAGGGCACGACTTCTTTAGCCTTGGGCAAGGTAGTCTCAATCGACTCATATTTAACCAGCGAATCGGCCAGGCCTTTGATTAAGGCGCGGCGTTGGTCGCGTTCGCGGTGCAGTTTTCTGCCCTGGTAGCCGTGGCGATGCATGCTTAAAGCTCCAGCTCCGCCAGTTTATCTTTGACTTCGTCCAGGGCTTTGCTGCCAAAACCTTTGAGGTCGCGCAGTTCGGCGTCATTGAGGGCGAACAGGTCGCGGATAGTGTGGATATCGTTGTTAATCAAGGCGTTGGTGGTGCGGGCCGACAGGTTCAGGTCTTCGATTGAAGTACTGAGGGCAGTCGCCTCTTCGCCCATCATGTCATTGCTGAAACCGCTGTCCTGGGCGGCGGAGCTGTCGGCAACCGGTTCGTTGCTGGCCACGCGGGTTTTGCCGGCCAGGGCCGTGTACTGGTTAACCAGGATGGCGGCGGCTTCTTCGAAAGCGTCTTGCGGCGTGATTGAGCCGTCGGTGTCAACGGTCAGCAGCAAGCGGTCAAGGTCGGTAGCCTGGCCGACACGGGTGTTCTCGACCTTGTAGCGGACACGGAGAACCGGGCTGAAAATGGCGTCGAGAGCGATCATATCGCTGGCCTTGCTTGGCCGTACCTTCTTCGATGGTGCGGTAGCCGCGGCCGACTTCGACGGTCAGGTCGATGACCAGTTTGGCCTTGGCGTCGTCGATGGTGGCGATAACGTGCTCCGGGTTGACGATTTCGACGTCGGCGTTGGTCTGGATGTCTTTGGCCGTGACGGCGCCCTTGCCCTGTTTGACGATGCGCAGCGTCTGAGGTTCGTTGCCGTAAACGCGGAACCGGACGCTCTTGAGGTTCAGCATGATGTCAACGACGTCTTCTTTGACACCGGGAACGCTGGTGAACTCGTGGGTGACGCCTTCGATCTTGAATGCCGTGACGGCGGCACCGGCGATGCTGGAGAGCAGCACCCGGCGCAGGCTGTTGCCCAGAGTCATGCCGTAGCCGTTATGCAGCGGCTCAATCACGAAGGAAGCGCTGGTGGCACTGTGGTCGTCGACTTTGACGAGACCTGGGGTGTGAATAATATTTGACATTGGGCGTTGCTCCTTATTTAGCGTGAGTAATACTCAACAATTAATTGCTCATTAATATCAGGCTCGGCGTCGTCGCGGGACGGCGAACCAGTGATTGACACGGTAACTTTCTTGCGGTCAACTTTTAGCCAGCCGGGAATTTCGCCAGGGGCGGGGCTGGTTTCGTCAAGCTTCTTGAAATACTCGGTTTTCTGGCTGTGCGGACGGACTGCCAGGGTATCGCCGGGTTTCAGGCGAATCGAAGGCACGTCGACACGGGTTTCGTTCAACAGGAAATGGCCATGGGTGACCAGCTGCCGGGCGGCCCGGCGGCTGGGCGCGAAACCGGCCCGGTAAATAGCGTTATCGGCACGCTGCTCAAGGAATTGAAGCAGGATCTGGCCGGACTGGCCCTGGCGGCGTGACGCTTCTTTCATCAGGTTGCTGAACTGCTTTTCGAGCAGGCCGTAGAGCCGTTTGACTTTTTGCTTCTCGCGCAACTGCAGCGCGTACTGGCTGGCTTTGCCGCCGCGCGGGCCGCGGGCGTTGGGCCCCTGCCCGGGCTTGGAGGTCCGTTTGACCAGTGCCTTGTGGGCCTTGGGGTGGAGAGCGTAGCCTTCACGGCGGCTCATTTTGACGATAGAACTGTCTGTCTCTTGCCATATGATTCCTTAAATCCTTCTCGCCTTGCGCGGGCGGACACCGCCATGCGGCACGCCCGTAACGTCGGTAATGCTATCGACAGCTATGTCCAGGGTCCCCAGGACACGGACCGCAGCGTCGCGGCCCAGACCGATACCTTTGATAAAGACATCCGCCTTGGCAAAGCCGTATTGCTGCTTGGCAGCTTGGGCGGCCCGTTCGGCAGCCACTTGGGCGGCATAGGCCGTGCCCTTCTTGGATCCGCGGAAGCCGCAAGCACCGGCGCTGCAGGTAGTCAGAACATTGCCGCTGCCGTCCGTGAAGGTCACGATGGTGTTGTTAAAGGTCGCCAGGACGTGCACCTGGCCGCTGGGAACGCTGCGCTTGGACTTCTTGCGCTTGGCTGGCTTGGCGGCGGTAGCGGTAGCGGTTTCGGCCGGGGCTGCCGTATCGGCAGCAGCTTTGGCGCCAGCCTCAGCCGCCGGCGCAACAGCTTGCTCGGCTTTAGTTTCTTCGGTGGTAGTTGTAGTGTCTTCTGCCATATATAAATCCTAAGTCTTAGAGGCTACCTTCTTAGCCGTGCCGCCGACGGTAACCTTCTTGCCGCGGCGGGTACGGGCGTTGGTCTTGGTGCGCTGGCCCCTGGACGGCAAGTTGGCGGTGTGGCGGTAGCCGCGGTAGGATTTGATGTCCTTAAGCCGCTTGATGTTGCCGCTGACTATGCGCTGCAGTTCGCCTTCGACCACGTAATCGGCGTTGATAACGTCCTGGATCTGGGAAATTTCGGCGTCGGTCAGGTTCTTAACGCGGGTGGTCGGTTCAACCTTGGCCTGGTCAGGATGTCATTGGCGCTCTTCGGGCCGATGCCGTATACGTAAGTCAAAGCCACCCAGACTTGTTTTTCAGCGGGAATAGTAACACCGGAAATTCTTGCCATGAGCTAACCTTGCCTCTGCTTATGCTTAGGCTTAAGCTTGTTGATAACATAAACCCGGCCTTTGCGGCGGACAATTTTATCATCTGGACTGATCTTCTTGACACTGGCACGCACTTTCATGCGGATCATTGCTCCTTCCGGGAGCAATGACTCACTGCTCTTAATATAGTTAACCTTTGCGATAGGTGATTCTGCCCTTAGTGAGATCGTAAGGGGTCAACTCGACCGTAACGCTGTCCCCGGGGACGATGCGGATGAAATGTTTCCGCATCTTGCCGGCGACATGAGCTATAATTTGATGGCCGTTCTCGAGCTCGACCCGAAATTGAGTCCCTGGAAGGGTCTCGATGATGGTGCCCGTTAGCTCGATTACTTCCTTATTGACTGCCATAAATATAACTAAGGTGTAATTATAGCAGCCCGTACAACGGTTTGTAAAGGGTTTTTATTAACTCTAGCAGTTCCGGCCGCCCACGTGTCGGATCATCTATTTTTATGATACCACAAACGTCTACGTTTTGTCAGGCTTGCCGGACTTCAGCCGGTTCTTCAGGCGCCCTCCGAAACGCAGCCGCCCGCCGCCAGGAGGCGCCCCGGCCCCGCTAATGTCGGTATCGTAAAAGAAGTCAGGCTGCGAGTACTGGTCATAGGTAACCATCAAGGCCCGTGACTCGACGGCCCGGAGCGTCTGCAGCGCGACCGAAACCAGGATCAGGACACTGGTGCCGCCGATAGTGATACTGGTACTGATAAATACCTGGGCGATGATTGGCAGCACCGCCAGCAGGCCCAGGCTAAGGGCGCCGAAGAAGGTCAGGCGGTTAACGATCTTGCTAAGGTACTTCTCGGTCTGCTCGCCGCCGCGGACACCTTCGATGAAACCGCCCTGCTTATGGAGGTTCTCGGCTATTTCTTTGGAGTTAAAGGTAATACTGGTGTAGAAAAAGGTGAAGATGAAGACCAGCAGGAAATACGTTACCGGATAGATGTAAGCTTTCAGCCCCTCGGTCGCGAAAGTCGTGGCCGACGGCGGCTGGAACCAGCTGACAAGATTGGAGCCAAGGTGCGCCCAATGGGCGGTATGGCTGCCGCTAAGCAGCTGGCCGACGAAACTGGGCACGCTCAGAAAAGCGACGGCAAAGATAATCGGCACCACGCCGGCGGTGATCAGTTTGACCGGCAAGACGGTGGTTATGCCGCCGTAAGTCCGGTTGCCCTGGACGCGTTTGGCATAATTGACCGTCAGGTTGCGGGCCGCTTCGTTGAGCATCACCACTAACCAGGTAACTATCAGGATTACCACCAGCATTACCGCGCCGGCGATTACGGCATCGCGGTTGATCGGCAGCTTGTGGCCCTTGTACACCCAGTGGTGTCCGGTGTTGAGCGCGGCCCCGATAATTTGTGAAATTGTTGACGGCAGACGGCTGACGATACCGACGGTAATTATGAGCGATATACCGTTACCGATACTTTGTTCGGTTACTAGTTCGCCCAGCCACATCAGCAGCATCGAACCGCCGGTCAGGGCCGAAACCATCAGCACCCACTGCATGAGCGAGGCGTTGGCGGTAATATCGCCGATACCGCCGATCGATTGGGCGGCTTGCCGGATCAGGTAAATCGAGCCGATCGATTGGATGATAGCCAAGGGAAACGTCAGGATACGGGTATACTGGTTGATCTTCTTCTGGCCGAACTCGCCTTCTTTGTGCAGAGCTTCGAGTTGGGGGATAGCCTTGGTCAACAGCTGCATAATAATCGAAGCGTTAATGTACGGCCCCATACCGGCGATCATAATCGAGAAATTGGCCAGAGCGCCGCCGCTCAGAACGTTGATGAAGCTCAAGAGCTGAGGAGTGTTGTTAGAATTAAACAGGTTTTGCAGGACCTGGTGGAGGGTCTGGGGATTGCTGAGAGGGACCGGAATATGAGCCAGGATACGGAAAATCAACAGAATGGCCAAAACGGCTAAGATACGTCCTCGCATATCTTTATGCGTCAGCGAGCGCATAATTATTTTCCAGTTCATGGCTGTCTTTTACCCTCTTTAAATGTCTCCGCTTAACTTACATTATACAGTAAGTGCCGGCGGTTGATTGATTACTTTTTGGCTTTTTTGGTTGAAGTTTTGGGCCGCGCCAGCCGGGCGGTCGGCTCGAAGGTGCCGCCGGCAGCCTGAATAGCGGCAATGGCCGATTCGCTGGCAGACGTGAGCTTGACGTTAACTTTCTTAGTCAGTTCGCCCTTGCTGATCAGTTTGACCTTAACGTAGGGGCTGCTTATCAGTTTGGCTTCGGCCAGCAGCGTGGCGTCAACCGTCTTGCCGCCGAAGCGTTCGAGCTGGCCGGTGTAGACGTTTTCCGGGGCCGGGCGGTGGCTGCGAAAACCGGGCAGCTTGGGCAGCTTCTGCATCAGCGGGTTGGAGCCGCCGGCAAAACCCGGCTTGGCGCTGGAACCGGTACGGGCCTTTTGGCCTTTGGTACCGCGGCCGGCGGTCTTACCCTTGCCGGCGGCGATGCCGCGGCCGACACGCTTGCTTGACTTATCTTTGGCGAGTTGTAGTTCGTGGTATTTCATAGTTAGACCTTAGCCTTGGCTTTCTTGGGAGCGGCCGGTTTTTTGGCGGCCGCGGGTTTAGCGGCCTTGGGGGTCTTGGCAGTTACCCAATCTTTGGCCGGTACCAGGCTCTGGAGCGCCTCGATGGTCGCGTAGGCAGTATTGGTCTTGTTGGACGAGCCAAGCGATTTGCTGAGGGCGTTGTGGACGCCGGCAACTTCCAGGATCGTACGGACCACGCCGCCGGCAATCAAGCCGGTACCGGGACTGGCCGGTTTGAGCAGGATGTGGGCGCCGCTAACCTTGCGCTTCGACTTCGTGCGGCAGCGTGCCTTTGTATAGCGATACGGTAACGAAATTCTTTTTGGCGACTTCGGTAGCCTTGGTGACGGCGGCAGTAACGTCAGCGCCTTTGGCGCTGCCGATGCCGACTTTGTGCTTGCGGTCGCCGACCACGACCAGGGCTCGGAAGCGGAAGCGGCGGCCGCCTTTAACGACGCGGGCAACCCGGTCAATGTGCAGCGTCCGTTCGTCGAACTGCTTCTCTTCCTGTTGAATTTCGGGGCGGCGGTTGCGCCGTTCCTGGGGTTTCGTATCTGGCATGCTAGAACTCCAATCCTGCTTTACGGGCGGCGTCGGCCAGGGCGGCTACGCGGCCGTGGTATAGTTTGCCGCCCCTGTCGAAAACGACGGTTTTGATCTTGGCGGCTTTGGCTTGGGCGGCGATTTCGGTACCGACCCAGGCGGCTTTTTCGGTCATGGTGCCTTTGGCGGCTTTCTGGCCGACGGTCGTGGCGTAGCCAAGGCTCTTGTGCGAAGTGTCATCAACGAGCTGCGCGGTAACGTGCAGGTTGCTGATGAAAACACTCAGGCGCGGCCGCTTGGCCGTGCCGCTGACGACCGACCGGATGCGGCCTTGTCGCCGGGCGCGGTTATTTAATTTGTGGGCTAGTTGTTTACTCATGATGCTTCCTATTTGTCCTTGCCGCTTTTACCGCTCTTGCGGATAAGGCGTTCGCCTTCGTATTTGATGCCTTTGCCCTTGTAGGGTTCGGGTTTCTTAAGGGCCCGGATTTCGGCCGCGACCTGGCCGACTTGCTGACGGCTAATGCCGCTGACGGTGATAGTATTCTGTTCAGCCGAGGCCGTAATACCGGCCGGGACCTTATAGATGACGTCGTGCGAAAACCCGAGGTTGAGCTTCAGATCGGTCCCTTGGGCGGCCACGCGGTAACCGACGCCGTTGATTTCCAGCTTTTTGCTGAAGCCCTGGCTGACGCCGGTAACCATATTGTTCAGCAGCGCGCGCATCAGGCCGTGCTTGGCTCTGATCTTAGGCTCGTCATTGGCGCGGGTGACGATCAGCTCGTCACCTTCTTGTTTGACGGCGATACCGGGCATCGTGAATTGCTTGAGCGTGCCCTTGCCGCCGGCAACGGTAATCTCATTGTCGTCGATAGTGATTGTCACACCGCTCGGGATGGCGATCGGCAGTTTTCCTACTCGGCTCATGGATTTATCCTTACTTCTTCCTTAATATACTTTACAAATTAATTCGCCGCCCAGCCGTTCCGAACGGCTTGCTCGCCGGTCATCAGGCCCTTCGAAGTCGAGATGATGACGATGCCGCGGCCGCGCTTGACGACCGGGATGTCCTGGGCGCTGACGTAGTAGCGCCGGCCGGGTTTGCTGAGGCGGACAATTTCCGTAATGCGGGCATTGCTGTCGTCAGGGTTAATCCGGACTGTCAGGGTTTTGCCGATTTCGGCGCCGTCGACGCTGACGCCGTCGACGAAATTGCTCTCTTGGAGCAAACGGGCAACCGATTCCTTAAGCTTGGAATACGGCAACGTAACCTCGCTCTTGTTCACCATAATGGCGTTGCGGATACGGGTCAGCATGTCGGCTATCGGGTCTGTCGAAGTCTTGCTCATATATCCCCTACCAGCTGGCTTTCGTTATGCCAGGCACTTCGCCTTTGACGGCATGTTCACGGAAACTGAGGCGGCTCAGGCCGAATTGGCGCATGTAGCCGCGGGAGCGGCCGGTTTCGATGCAACGGTTGGTCCGCCGGGTCGGCGACGAATTGCGCGGCAGCGTGGCCAGGCCTTCCTGGTCGCCGAGCTCCTTGAGCTCTTTGCGCTTGGCGGCGTACTGGTTGATCATCTTGATGCGCTTGGCATCGCGGGCGACTATGGATTTCTTGGCCATATTATTTATCCTCCTTCTCGAAAGGCAGGCCGAACTTTTCTAGCAAAGCCCGGGCATGCGCCTTTTCTTCACAATTAACTACGAAAATCATCTGCAGACCGTGGGCGGTGGTCGTCTCCTCGAAACTAAGCTCCGGGAAAACCGATTGGTCGGTGAAGCCGAGGCTGTAATTGCCCTGGCGGTCAAAAGCTTTGGCGCTGACGCCATGGAAGTCGCGTAGCCGAGGCAGAACGACGTTGATGACGCGGTCCATGAATTCGTACATGCGGTCGCCGCGCAGCGTTACTTTAAGGCCGATCTTGTTGCCTTCGCGCAGCTTGAAACCGGCGATGGAATTCTTGGCGGTAGTCTGGACCGGTTGCTGGCCGGTAATCTTACGCAGGGTGTTGGTGGCTACTTCCATGATTTTTTTGTCGTCTTTGGCTTTGCCGAGACCGATGTTAACCACGATCTTCTCGAGCTTCGGCGCCTGGTGGGGATTCTTGAGGCCCAGCTCCTTCCGGAGTTCGGCTGCCAAGGTAGCATTGTACTGAACCCGCAGGCGGGCGCCGGCTGTGGCAGCCTTAGCGGCCTTGGCCGCAGCCGGCGGCGTACCGCCCGGTTTAGCCGGTTCGGGCTGTTTGGCTGGCTTAGCGGTAGCGGTGGCCATTACTTGATCTCCTTGGAACTGCTCTTATATATACGGACCTTGTTGCCCTTGGCGTCGAGCTTGTAGCCGATGCGGCTGGGTTTCTTGGTGGTCGGCTCGACAATGCTGACTTTGCTGACCCAGATCGGCTTGGTGATTTCGACGATAGCGCCTTGGGGGTGCTGCTGGTTGGGCTTAACATGTTTTTTGACAATGTTAATGCCGTCAACCGTGACCTTGTTCTCGCTGGGGTGGGTGGCGGTGATTTTGCCGGTCTTACCCTTGTATTTGCCGGCCCGGACGACAACCAGGTCACCTTTCTTGAGGCGAATCTTGAAAGGCTTGGCGGCCAACTTGGACTTACGGGTTGAAATACTCATTATAGTACCTCCGGCGCCAGTGAAATAATCTTAGCGTAGCCCTGGTCGCGCAGCTCGCGCGGCACGGGTCCGAAAATGCGGGTAGCGCGGGGCAGCTTGTCATCGCCGATTATGACGGCGGCGTTGTCGTCGAACTTGATGGTCGAACCGTCTTTGCGCCGGATCTGGTTGCGGGTCCGGACAACAACGGCGCGGACAACCGACTTCTTCTTAACCTGGCCGTTAGGGCTGGCCTGTTTGACGGTGGCCACGATAGTGTCGCCGACATTGGCGTAACGCCGGCGGGTGCCGCCCAGCACGCGGATGCAAAGAATCTCTTTGGCACCGCTGTTATCACAGACTACGAGACGTGATTCCTGCTGAATCATGAGGCTGCCTCCTCTTCGGTTGCGGGTTGGCTGTCAGCTTTGGCCTTGGGGGCGGGCTTAGCCGGCTCGGCGGCGTCGGCCGGTTTGTTGGCTTTGGCCTTAGTGGCCGGTTTGTCGGGTTCGTCAGCTTTGGTCACGGCCAGGGAGTCGGCACGCAGCGCCGGCTTCTCGATGATGCGGGCCAGGACGTGGCGTTTACGGGCGCTCAGGGGCCGGGTTTCGGCGATAGCGACTTTGTCGCCCGGCTGGGCTTCGTTCTGCTCATCGTGGGCCATGAATTTCTTACTCACCGTGTACTGCTTGCGGTACAGCGGGTGGGTTTTGCGGGTGTGGACGGTCACGACGATAGTTTTATCGCCTTTGGCTGATGAGACTATACCGATAAGTTGCTTGGCCATTAGTTGGTCTCCTTGGTTAAGGCTTCGCCGAGAACGGTCAGCAGGCGGGCCAGATCTTTGCGCTTGGTGCGGATGAGCCGGTTGTTTTGAATTTCCCCCAGGTAAAGGCGGCGTTTCAGCTCGACGATTTCCTCGCGCAGGCGGGTGGTTTCGGCAGTCAGCTCGGCAGTTGATAGCTTGCGGATTTCAACGACTTTCATAGCTTTAAGCCTCCTCCCTTGTCAAAAACTTGGTCTTAACCGGCAGCTTGTGGGCGGCCAGGCGCATAGCCTCGCGGGCGGTCTCTTCGCTGACGCCCTGCATTTCAAACAGGATAGTACCGGGGCGCACCTTGGCGACGAAAAATTCGGGGTTGCCCTTGCCGCTGCCCATCTTCACGTCCTGGGGTTTGCGGGTCACGGCGATGTGCGGAAAAACCCGGATCCAGATCTTGCCGCCGCGCTTAATGTAGCGGGTCATCGCCTGGCGGGCAGCCTCGATTTGCCTAGAGGTGATACGCTCCTGGCCTTGGGCCTGTAAGGCGTAATCGCCGAAGGCGATGTAGTGGCCGCTGGTAGCCACGCCGCGGATGCGGCCCTTGCGCACCTTGCGGTGCTTGGTTCGTTTCGGCATTAACATTACGACTGCACCTCGCCTTTGTAAATCCAGACCTTGACGCCGATAATACCGGCGACGGTTTGGGCGTTGACCTGGGCGTAATCAATATCGGCGCGCAGGGTGTGAAGCGGTACGCTGCCGGCGACTTCTTTTTCGCGGCGGGACATCTCAGCGCCGTTCAGGCGGCCGGAAACTTCGATACGCACGCCCTTGGCGCCGGCCCGCATGGTGGCGGCGGCCGTCGACTTGATAGCCCGGCGGAAGCTCATACGCCGTTCCAGCTGGTGGGCGATGTTCTCGGCGACCAGCTTGGCGTACATGTCGGGCTTCTTGACTTCTTCGATGTTGACCCGGACCGGGACGCCGTAAATCTTCTCGATAGCGGCTTTGAGTTCGGTGGCGCCGACGCCGCCGCGGCCGATTACCACGCCGGCTTTGGCGGTCGCGATAGTAACGGTCACCAGATTGGGCGTACGGCTGATTTCGACCTTGTTAATCGAAGCCCGGCTGCCGAGCTTGGATGAAATCAAGCGGCGGACCGCCAGGTCGTCTTTGAGGAACTTGGCGTAGTCGCGCTTATCGACGAACCATTTGCTGGTCCAGTCCTTGTTGACCTGGAGACGCATACTGATTGGATTGACTTTTTGGCCCATTACTTGCTCTCCTCGGTTTTAGCTGGCTTGGTTTCGGCTTTGGCCTTGGCCGGTTTCTTAACTTCTCGTTTCTCGCCGTCGACGACGACCTTAATGTGCGAGGTTTTACGCTGGAACGGCAGGGCGCGGCCGTGGGCGGCCGGGCGGTAGCGTTTCAGCCGCGGACCGGGCGTGACGCTGATTTCGGTAATCTGTAAAGTCGCGGGTTTGTAGCCATGGTTGTGGTCGGCGTTAGCCTGGGCGCTCATAACGGCCTTCTTAACGGCAGTCGCGCTGCGGCGGGGCGTATGCTCCAGGATCGTCAAGGCGTCGGCCACGCTGCGGCCGCGCACCAGGGCAGCTACCACCGCTACTTTGCGGGGGCTGAGTTGAACGCCTTTAGCTATTGCTTGAACTGCCATAGTTATCCTTATTTACCTTTCGCTAACTTGCCGCCGTGGGAACGGAACTTACGGGTCGGGGCGAACTCGCCGAGCTTGTGGCCAACCATATTTTCGGTGACGAAAACCGGAACGTGGACCTTGCCGTTGTGGACGGCGATTGTCTTGCCGACGAATTCCGGCGCGATCGTGCTGGCCCGGGCCCAGGTCTTAATAATCGTGCGGTCATTGTCACCAAGGGCATTTACCTTCTTGGCGAGCTTGAAATCTATATGCGGTCCTTTTTTGAGTGAACGGCTCATGGTCTATCTCCTCTTGCTCGCGTGACGCGACCTTACGATAAATTGGCTGGTGTTCTTGCGGCGGCGGGTCTTAAAGCCAAGCGTCTTCTGGCCCCAAGGGGTCTTCGGCGCGGCACCATGGTTCTTGCCGCCACCGATACCGTGCCGTCCGCCGTCACCGCCACCATGCGGATGGTCGGCAGCGTTCATAACGACACCCCGGACTGACGGCCGCTTGCCCTTGTGGCGGTTGCGGCCGGCTTTGCCGATCTTGACGTTCTGGTGCTGTTCGTTACCGATGACGCCCATCGAAGCCTTGCAATTCTCATTAATTAAGCGGACTTCGCCGCTGGGCAAACGAACCTGGGCGTAGCCGTTGTCACGGCCCATCAGTTGCGCGCTGTTGCCGGCGCTGCGAACCATCTGGGCGCCGCCGCCGACTTTCATCTCAATGGCGTGAATAGTGCTGCCGACCGGAATATTCTTGAGCGGCAGCCGGTTGCCGGTTTCGATGGCGGCCTCTTCGCCGCTGACGATTTGCTGGCCGACTTTCATGCCCTGGGCAGCCAGGATGTAGTGGTAAGTCCCGTTGGCCTCTTTGATGCGGGCGATGCGGGCACTGCGGTTAGGGTCATATTCAATGTGCTCGATAGTAGCCGTTACGCCGTCGGCCAGCTTGAAGTTGACCAGGCGGTAGAACTTGCGCGCGCCGCCGCCCTTGTGTCGGGTCGTAATGCGGCCCTGGTTGTTGCGGCCGTTGCCGCGGCGCTTGGGTACCAGCAGCGAACGCAAAGGTTTCTTGGTCGTAATGCTGTCGAAGTCCTGCGTGGTCATGCCGCGCTGGCCGGGAGTCGTCGGGTTGTAAGTCTTAATAGGCATTACTTGTCATCCTTTTCGGCCCTGGACTTCTTCGGCAAGCGGAAACCCCGGCGCGGCTTGTCGGCTTCCTTGTCGGCCTTCTTAGCTTGCTTGTCAGCCTGTTTGGCCGCGGCCTTGTCGATTTTCTCCTGGGTAGCCTGTTCTTTTTGCTCTTCTTCCTCAATGGCGTTGAAGAACGGCAGGCTGTGGCCTTCGGCCAGCGTAACGTAGGCTTTCTTGATGTCGGAGCGGTTACCCTCGGTATTCTTCATCCGCTTGCCGGTAATGCTGATAACCCGCTTGGCCTTGCCGCCGATATTGGTGGTGTTGACGGATATGACCTTGACATCGAACTGAGCCTCGACAGCCCGGGCGATGAGGTGCTTGTTGACCGACCGCTCGACGTCAAAAACATAGACCCGGCTGGCGGCCAAGCCGTAAGTCTTCTCGTTCAAACGAGGGCGGAGAGCGATAGTCTTACTCATTACTTCTTACCTCCCAGCCGTTCCGAAACGATGGCTAAAGCTTCGCTGCTGAAAACCAAGCTGTCGGCGTTAACCACGTCATAAACGTTCAAGTAATCGGCAGCTACGGCCTTGACACCGGGCAGATTGCGCGTCGCCCGCTCGATTAAATCGTCCTTGGCCTTGACGACGATGAGCGTCCGGCCCCGGGCGTCGATCTTCTTCAATAACTTGGCCGTTTGAGCGGTCTTGCCGTCTTTGCAATCAAAAGCTTCGATCACCTTGACACGCTTTTCGCCGGCCGACAGGCTTAGGGCCTGGCGCAAAGCCAAACGCCTGGCCTTGGTATTCATCTGCTTACTGTAATTCTCTTGGCCGGTAGGACCGAAAGTTATACCGCCGCCGCGCCAAATCGGTACGCGCGACGAGCCGAAACGCGCCCGGCCGGTGCCCTTCTGCTTCCATGGCTTCTTACCGCCGCCGCTGACCAGGCCGCGGGTCTTAGTGACCGCCAGGTTATCGCGGCCGTTAGCCAGGTACATAGTATAAGCAGCCTTCAACAAGGCATGGTTCTCCGGCGGCACGCCGAAAACCGTGGCGTCCAGCTTAGGCGCGGTGGCCGACTTGGTTCCGGCTTTGGTGTAGGCTTCGGCTGCCATTATTTGGCCTCCTTAATTACTACGATGCCTTTGCGCGGACCCGGAACGGCACCGGTTACCCCGATGACTCCCAGTTCGGTGTCGACCAAGGCAACTTTCAGGTTGCGAACGGTGACTTGCTCGTGGCCCAACTGGCCGGCCATTTTGGTCCCTTTGAGGATGTGCTGCGGATACATTGACCCGATAGAACCGGGTTTGCGGGTATTGCCCTTACCGCCGTGGGTCTTGCGCTGGCGGTGGAAGTTATGGCGGCGAATCGTGCCGGCCCACCCCTTGCCCTTGGTCAGGCCCGTCACCTGCACGGTGTCGCCCACATCGAAAACGTCGGCGCTGATTTTGGCGCCGACGTTGAGTTCTTCTGGTATGTCATCAATGCGGAATTCACGAATGAGCTTGGGCATCACCTTAGCCGTCTTGACATGGCCGGCCACGCTCTTGCTGAGCTTCTTAGCCGTACCGGTGCCGACCTGGACGGCGGTGTAGCCTTCCTTGTCAGCGGTCTTGTGGTGCAGCACGGTGTGCTCGTCGACCGCCAGCAGGGTGACGGCTTGAACCGCACCGTCTTCCGCGATGGTACTGGTCATGCCGACTTTTCTGGTAATTAATGCTTTCATATAGTTTCTTCGTGTCTGAGTTTGACATAAAAAGACCTGGTGGCGAGTGGTTTCTACCTCTGTTATCGGTAGACCTACAAGCGCTAACCAAGTACAAGTCTTACTGAGATACCATAATAGATTAACACGCCAAACTTACCCCTGTCAACCTGTTGCAAATTCTACAAACTAAACCGGCCTACTTAGTTCAATGGTCTGCCGGTGCATGCGCCCGAGCCAGGGCCGCCCGTCGGCGACGCAAGGCGAAGCCCGCAAATTTTGCAGCACCGTAATAAAAGCCGGTGGTTTCTATGAGCTTAGCTACCAGCCATTGAAAACTCTCAGGCTTCGGTGCCGGCTCGGCTTCGGCCCTCGGCGACTCGGCTGAATCACGGCTATGGGTATGCTCGAGGTGCTCTGTAGCTGGCGGCTGACCTACATAAACGCTAGGGTCAGAAACAAGATTGACTGTCGTGCTCGAAACGTCCGCGAGCCTGTCCAGCACGCCAATCTCCACGACCTTGCCGGCTACCGCTACCGGATCGGTGACAGGCCGAAAATGCTCGGCCTCGCCCATTCCTATTGCCGTACCGCCAGCTGCTATTGAGGCCGCCACAATCGCGACCGTCGAATGCTTCATAACCTAGATTGGCTCCTCTTAGACTGAATATACTATCAGATTTGCTTCAATATAACATATTGAAGCAGGATGGTCAATTTTAGGTGCTTAATATTGGATTGTTTTACATCTTGATTTCGACGTCGCAGCCGGCCGGCAGAGACAGGTTCATCAGGCTGTCGATAGTCTTGGGGGTGGGCTCGAACACGTCGATCAGGCGCTTGTGAACGCGCATTTCGAACTGTTCGCGGCCCTTCTTATATACATGCGGACTTTTGACGACCGTGAAAGTGCTGCGCCGGGTCGGCAACGGAATCGGGCCGGCCAAAGTCGCGCCGGTGCGCAAAGCCGTATCTATAATCTGCTTGGCCGCCTGGTCGATGACCTTGTGGTCATAAGCCTTAAGGCGGATCCTGATCCGCTGTTTGACGTCTGGTGTTTTGGCATCTGCCATAGGTGTTGTTCCTTCCTAGCTGTCGCTAGCCCGCTGTAACATCGATTTGTATTGCAAAAACGACTTTTAGTCAGCGAATTTATTAATAATTTTGATTATAACAGGGGAAGAAGCTTTTGAAAAGGGCTTATGCCGTATGGCGGCGCAGGCTGAGATAGTAGGCTATCTGGTCAGGCGTAGGTACGACACCGAGTTTTGAAAGATAGCGGGAATACTTAAGAACGGCGCCAAACCTATCCTGGTCAGTGGTGCGATTGGGGTTTTGCAAGGTGGTAGCTATATTATGAGTTGCGTCCAGGGCCTTTACTACCCTGCCGACGGGGTGGGCTTTAGCCCGGGCCAGCTTATCATCTTCGTCTTCGCCGGCCCAAGAGGTGACGGCCATAACCGCCTCAACTACTACCAGGGACGATATCTCGTCTTTCAATTCACTGCCATTGGTGCCCCGGGCTTCCGGTACGTCATGCAGGACACAAGCCGCCATGACCTCCGAAGCGTAGCCTTGCATGCCGGCTAATCGGGCGACAGTTTCAGGGTGCTGGATATAGGGAGCGCCGCCGTAAGTTTCGCCTTCGTGCACAGCCGCGGCTATCTCACGGGCGGCTGCAACCAAATCAAGACCGGTCAAACCAGGTAAAGGTTCACTCATACGCCATAGTATATCACGTTTTCGTAATTTAAACAAGCGTATTTTGTGCTTTGGGTTTCGTACTGGCTATTTACTTGACGATCTTAGTGACGACGCCGGCGCCGACGGTGCGGCCGCCCTCGCGAATAGCGAAGCGCAGGCCCTGTTCCATAGCGATCGGAGCCAGCAGCTTAACCTTGAAAGTTATGGTGTCGCCGGGCATGACCATTTCTTTGTCGGCCGGCAGTTCGACTTCACCGGTCACGTCGGTCGTGCGGAAGTAGAATTGAGGCTTGTAACCCTTGAAGAACGGCGTGTGGCGGCCGCCCTCTTCCTTGGTCAGGATGTAAACTTCGGAATCGAACTCGGTGTGCGGCGTGATGGTGCCGGGCTTAGCCAGGACCTGGCCGCGCTCGATGTCGTCGCGTTCGATGCCGCGCAGCAGGATGCCGGCGTTGTCGCCCGCCTGGCCCTGGTCAAGGCTTTTCTTGAAAGCTTCGATACCGGTCACGACGCTTTTCTTGGTGTCGCGGATACCGACGATTTCGACTTCGTCGTTGATTTTGACGATACCGGTTTCGATACGGCCGGTAGCGACGGTGCCGCGGCCCTTAATCGAGAAGACGTCCTCGATGGGCATCAGGAAAGGCTTGTCGAGTTCGCGCTTGGGCTCGGGAATCGATTCGTCCATGGCTTTAACCAAGTCGAGGATAGCCTGTTCGGAATCGGGGTCGCCTTCTAGAGCCTTGGTAGCCGAGCCGCGGATGATCGGGGCATTCTTGTCGAAGCCGTTCTTCTCGAGCAGTTCGCGGATTTCCTCTTCGACGAGGTCGACCAGCTCGGGGTCGGCCAGGTCCATCTTGTTCAGGAAGACCAAGATGTAAGGCACGCCGACCTGGCGGGCCAGCAGGACGTGCTCGCGGGTCTGCGGCAGCGGGCCGTCGTTGGCGCCGACGACAAGAATAGCGCCATCAATTTGGGCGGCACCGGTAATCATGTTCTTGACGTAGTCGGCGTGGCCGGGCATGTCGACGTGGGCGTAGTGGCGCTTTTCGCTCTCGTATTCCTGGTGGGAAGTGGCGATGGTAATACCGCGGGCTTTTTCTTCGGGGGCGTTGTCAATTTGGTCGTAAGCGATCGGCTTGTTGACGGCGCTCGGCATTTTTTTTGCCAAGACGGCCGTAATCGCTGCCGTGAGGGTGGTTTTGCCGTGGTCGACGTGGCCCATAGTGCCGACGTTCACATGAGGCTTGGTTCTGTCGAATTTGTCTGCCATAAAATTTACTCCTTAAGATTAGCTGTTTTGTGGCTTACTTATAAATTGTTTTGCATGAGAATAATAGAACTCACGCAAGTTACCGAATAATCTTATCTAATACAAGGGGTTTTGTAAAGTGTCTTAGCGGTTTAATTAGTTGCTGCCCGGATCCGGCGGCCGGCCTTCTTGCATGACTCTTTCGGTCAGGGGCTCGTCATAAACGACTTCGGCCCCGCGTAAGGCCCGGTCAAGCAAATCCGGCCGCTCGGCAATTACCATACCCGGCTGCACCGGCTTAAACGGCGGTTCGCCGCCCATCCTCTCGGTCGCCAGGTTAAGCAGGTGCTTGACGGCGCGGGCCCAGGCGGGGCCTTCAAGCCGGCCCTCGCCGGCCAAGGCTTTGGTTAGTTCCGGCGGCTGCGTCCCAGGACCATGCATAATTAATATATTATACAACTCTTAATTCATTGGGTCAAAAGATTGAAAGCTTGACGGCCGGACCCTCAAGCCCGTCCGTCCACCTCAAATTCTTATCGTAACCTCTTCCATTCGTTCCAGAACGGTGCGCACGAGGTCCGGCTCCTGGTCGCGGCGCAAAACGTCATGAAAGCCGACCAGGAACTCTTGCGGCTCAAAGCCGCCGGTAGTCGCCGTCATATGGCCGAAAGTCCTTCGTTCGACGTTATTTTCGCCCAAAGCTCCCCGGACAGCCTCGTGCAAGGGCGTCGGTGTCGGTATGGGACCCATAAGAGGTACGGCCACGAACGCCTCGCGCAGGCTTGCCTGTCCGTCGGGGCTCATATCCTCCGTCAAAACCCCTTCTTCGCGGCCAAAGCCGTCCAGCACCAGCGCCGAAAACATCGGGGCGCGGCCGGCCAGATCCGGAGCGTGAGCCAGGATCTTGCCCAAAGTTACAATTTCCCGGGCGACCCGCTCGCGCGCCGAGCCCGGGCCCTTCTTCTTAATTCCCAAGGCTGCGTCATGGTCAAGCACCGCGATATGGCCAATGCCGACGGACGTGAATTCGCCCTGCGGGGCTTGCCTGATCCGGTCGCGGTGCTGGTCGGTTAATCTTAGAGACTGCGCTATTTCAGCGCAGTCTTCGAAATGGTCAATTATTTGTCTAGGCATTTAAGGGGTCTCTTTGTCCCACCCTTTATGTGACTTATGTCACTATATTACTACTTGGCGTTTTTGGCAATGATTGCTTCGGCGACGTTGCTGGGCACGTCGGCGTAGTGGTCAAGCTCCATGCTGGAACTGGCCCGGCCTTGGGTCGAGCTGCGCAGATTGGTGGTGTAGCCGAACATTTCGCCAAGAGGCACGAAGGCGGTAATTTCTTTGATGCCGGCGCGTCAGGTCTTCCATGGATTCGATGCGGCCGCGCTTAGAGTTGAGGTCGCCGATGACATCGCCCATGAACTCTTCGGGCGTGACGACGACGACTTTCATGATCGGCTCGAGCAGTACCGGATTGGCTTTTTTGACGCCTTCTTGCAGGGCCATCGAACCGGCAATCTTGAAGGCCATTTCGGAGGAGTCGACTTCGTGGTAGCTGCCGTCATACAGCTCGGCCTTAATATCGACTACCGGGTAGCCGGCAATAACGCCGTTGCTCATGGCTTCTTCAATGCCTTGCTGAACCGGCTTGATGTACTCGCCGGGCACGACGCCGCCCTTGATCGAGTTGATGAACTCAAAACCGGCGCCCTGCTTCGTTTTGGCTGAGGCGCAGCCAGACATCGCCGTATTGGCCGCGGCCGCCGGACTGGCGGATGAACTTGCCTTGGACTTCGACGCCGTCTTTGCGGATAGTTTCACGGTAGGCGACTTGCGGCTGGCCGACATTGGCTTCGACGTTGAATTCGCGCTTCATGCGGTCGACGATGATTTCCAGGTGCAGCTCGCCCATGCCGGAGATGATAGTTTGGCCGGTTTCGTCGTCGACGTGAATCCGGAAAGTCGGGTCTTCTTCGGCCAGGCGCTGCAAGGCCATGCTCATTTTCTCTTGGTCGGCTTTGGTTTTCGGTTCAATAGCGATCGAGACCGGCGGTTCCGGGAAAGTAATGCTTTCCAGAACGATCGGGTTGTTCTGGATCGCAGAGCGTATTGCCGGTAGTCGTGCCTTTGAGGCCGACAATGGCGGCGATATCGCCGGCACCGACTTCGGTCGACGTCTTCACGCTTATCAGCTTGCATGCGGACGATGCGGCCGACACGCTCTTTTTCGCCGGTCGAACTGTTCAGGATGTACGAGCCGGCCTGGAGCTTGCCGGAGTAAACCCGGAAATAGGCCAGTTTACCGACAAACGGGTCGGTAGCGATTTTAAAAGCCAGGCCGGCAAATGGTTCGGCCTTCGTCGGGCTTGCGTTCGATTTCGTCGCCGGTTTTGGGATGGGTGCCCCAAGTGCTGCCGCGGTCCAGCGGGCTGGGCAGCAGTTCGTTGACGGCGTCAAGAACTTTTTCGACGATCACGCCGCGGCCGTCGCCGCCGGTAACGGCGAAGAATTTACCGGTCAGCACGGCGGTGCGAATGGCCTGCTTGATTTCTTCTTCGCTCAGGCCTTCTTCGCCGACTTCGAAGTACTTCTCAAGCATGGCTTCGTCTTCGGCGACGGCGTTTTCAACCAGCAGCTGACGGTATTTCTTGGCTTGGTCCAGCATGTCGGCCGGAATTTCGCCCTCGACCAGTTCGTGATCGGTAAATTCTTTATAGGTGTAGGCCTTCATGTCAACCAGGTCGATGACGCCATTGATGGACTTGCTCAAAGCCGATCGGCAGGTGGATCGGGAAGGCCCGTTTGCTCAGGCGGTTGTGGATCGTGTCCAGCGACTTATAGAAGTCGCCGCCGGTCTGGTTGATCTTGTTGATAAAACAAATCCGCGGTACGCCGTACTTGTCGGCTTGGCGCCAGACGGTTTCGGATTGCGACTCGACACCCATTTTGCCGTCGAAGACCACGACCGCGCCGTCGAGTACGCGCAGCGAGCGTTCGACTTCAACGGTAAAGTCGATGTGGCCCGGCGTATCGATAATGTTGATCTGATGGTCTTTCCAGTAACAAGTCACGGCGGCCGACACGATGGTAATGCCGCGTTCGCGCTCCTGGGCCATCCAGTCGGTGGTCGTTTCGCCTTCGTGAACGGCGCCGATTTTATGCTTCAGGCCGGTTCGGTAGAGGATACCCTCGGTCGTGGTGGTCTTACCGGCGTCAATATGGGCAATAATGCCGATGTTACGAATCTTGTCCATTGGTGTTTTCTTGGTTGCCATGTATCATCCTATTTACTTCGTAATCTTAACCGAACTCGGTCGAGCGGCGTATCGTTTCAAAGTAATTGTTATCTAGATGAATGTTAACATTGCTGCTGGCGAAGTGGGCAAAGGCGCGGTTGGCATCGGCCATCTTGTGAACGTCTTCACGCTTCTTAACGGCTGCGCCTTGATTGTTGTATGCGTCGACCAGCTCGGCCGCGATGCGGTCTTGCATGCTCATGCCTTTGCGGGCCCGGCAAGCGGCCACAAACCACATAGTGGTCAGGTGCTGCTGGCGTTGGCCTTTGACTTCGAAAGGAATCTGGTAGTTGGCCCCGCCGACGCGCCGGCTGCGGGTTTCCATGTGCGGCTGGACGTTCTTATAAGCCTGTTCGAAAACGTCTAGAGGATTGTCGACTTTGAGCTTTTGGGCGGCTTTTTCCATACCGCCGTAAACCAGGCGTTCGGCGACTTGCTTCTTGCCGTTGAGCATGACACGGTTAATCAGGCGCTGGATTTGGACGCTGTTGTACATGCGGTCGGCCGGAATGTCACGGACTAGCGAGGCGGTTTTTTTGCGCGGCATTATTTGCCGCCTTTCTTGGTGCCGTACTTGCAACGGCCTTGTTTGCGGTCATTGACGCCTTGGAGGTCGAGCGAGCCGCGGACAATGTGATAGCGCACGCCCGGAAGGTCTTTGACGCGGCCGCCGCGGACCAGGACGACGGCGTGTTCCTGCAGGTTGTGGCCTTCGCCGCCGATGTAGGCCCAGACTTCGTAGCCATTGCTGAGACGGACACGGGCAACTTTGCGCAAGGCGGAGTTCGGCTTCTTAGGTGTTTTGGTGGTGACTTTGACACAGACGCCGCGCTTGAAAGGCGCTGGCTTCTCGTAGTTGCGGGTCTTGAGGTTGTTGGTGACGCGCTGCATGGCCGGCGACTTGCTCTTGCTGGTCACTTTGGTGCGGGGTTTGCGCACTAACTGGTTAATTGTTGGCATTGGTTCTCCTTCGTGGATGCGATCTGCTGCTGCGGGGAGCATGCCAACTTCCCTGGCTCGGATCGCTTAAATTGACTTAACTTGGGCTTAATTGTAACAGAATTAGGTTTCGCTTACAACAGCTGCCGGTTCGGTCTGACCGATGATGTGCTCGGCTTCGGCCGCTACGTCGTCTTCGGCTTCGTCATCACCCTCTTGGCGAACGCCGGTACCGACCGGAATCTTGCGGCCGAGAATGACGTTTTCTTTAAGGCCGTAAAGCTTGTCGACCTTGCCGCTGGTAGCGGCGGCGATCAGCACGCGGGTAGTGTCTTGGAACGAGGCGGCACTGAGGAATGAATCGGTGCTCAGGGACGCTTTGGTGATGCCGAGCAGCAACTGGTTGTACTTGGCCGGGTTCTTGCCTTCGGCGACCAAAGCTTCGTTGGCTTCGACGACGGCCAGCTTGCTGACGATGTCGCCGGTCACGAACTCGCTGTCGCCGGCTTCTTCGATCTGAACACGGCTGAACATCTGGCGGACAATGATTTCCAGGTGCTTGTCGGCGATGTTCTGGCCTTGGGCGGCAAAGATCTTCAGGATTTCGTTCATGATGTAGCGCTGAGTCGGCTCGACGCCCTGTAAGCGCATCAGGTCATGCAGGTTAATCGAACCGTTAGTCAGGCGCTGGCCGGCGACGACTTTTTCGCCGTCTTCTGATCAGTCAGCTGCTTAAAGCCAGGGATTTCGTAACGGACGACGCTTTGCTTGGTCGGGGTAATGATCGACGGCCTTGTTGGTCACTTGGGCCTTGCCGGCCATCGGCGCGATCAGCGGTTCGGAAGCGTCTTCCAGAGCGGCGACGACATCGCCGGCAACCACGTCGGTGCCGCTGGCAATCGTGGCTTTGCGTTCGCCAAGCTTAAGCGTGACTTTTTCTTTGTCGTCAGCCGTTACTTGGACGACGTAGTGGTCGCCCTCTTCCCACGTATTGGCAACACCGGAAATCTCGGTCAGGTAAGCCTGTCCCTTCGGCGTCCGGACTTCGAAAAGCTCCTCAACACGCGACAGCCTTGGGCGGTATCGTCGGCGATAACGCCGCCGGAACGGTGCTTGGAGTCCAGGCTCAGCTGAGTACCGGGCTCACCGATACTCTGGGCGGCAATAACGCCGATCGGGTGGTGCTTGGCGACCAGTTCGCCGGTGGCCGGGTCAATACCGTAGGATTTCTGGGAAACGCCGCGCACGTTGGTGCAGCTTAAGCCGCTCATGATCTTGATGCCGTCCTGCGATTCGTCGGCCTCGATTTTCTCGGCGGTCTCGGCCGTAATCAGTTCGCCCTTCTTGATGAAGCCCTTGCGGGTTTCGGCGGCGAAGCGGCCAATCAAACGCGAAGCGTACGGAACACCGATGTAGGCGGCGTCGGCCCGCATCATGGCAAAGCCAGGGTCACTGGTGTCGTCTTCAAGCGTAAAGACATCTTGGGAAACATCGACCAGGCGGCGCGTCAGGTAGCCGGCATCGGCCGTCTTAAGGGCAATGTCGATCAGGGCCTTGCGGGTACCGCGGGTACCGGTGAAGTATTCCAGCGGGCTGAGGCCGTTAATGTAACCGGACTTAATCGGCAGCTCGATAACGTTGCCGCCGGCGTCCTGCAAAACGCCAAGCATACCGACAGCGTTGTTAAGCTGCGAAATGTTACCGCGGGCGCCGGAGTTAATGGCAATGGCCATCGAGGTGTCTTGGCCGACCATTTGCTCGGACAACATGTCCTGGACTTTGGTTTCGACCTTGGTCCAGTTGTCGACCGTCAAACGGTGGCGCTCATCATCGGTGATGAAGCCTTCTTCGTACTGGTTGGAAATGGCGGCGGCACGGTCTTCGCCGTCATCAAGGACGTCGGCCATGCCCTCAATCGGCTGAGAAGTCGCCCATACCCATACTGAGGCCGGAAATGGTGGC
Source organism: uncultured Candidatus Saccharibacteria bacterium (assembly GCA_963716945.1). GTDB lineage: Bacteria > Patescibacteriota > Saccharimonadia > Saccharimonadales > UBA4665 > DASRLG01. The sequence continues at coordinate 778,079 of OY970322.1, forward strand.
GTAGTAAAAGCCGAGGTCTTTAAGGTCGTCGGCGATTTCGGCGGTCTTCTCCTGGCCGTAGCGGGCGTAAACCTTAGCCATAACCTGCTGCAAGCGCTTCTTGGTCATGGTCTCGTCCTGAAGCGGGAAATCTTCGGGGAAAATTTCGTTGAACAGGAGCCGGCCAAGCGTCGTTTCGCGCACTTTGTCGCGGAAATACAAGCGGACCTGGCTTTGCAGCGTAATGCTGCCGTTATCGAAGGCCATCAGCGCTTCATCGATGCCGGAGAAGGCCACCGGGGCCTCGTCCGAGTTCTGCGGCCGCTCGTAGGTCAGGTAGTAACAGCCAAGGACGATATCCTGTTCGATGTGCAGGATCGGCGAACCGTCGGCCGGTTTAAGCAGGTTGCGGTTAGCCGCCATGATGTCGCGGGCTTCGGCTTGGGCACTTGTCGCTCAGCGGCAAGTGGACGGCCATCTGGTCACCGTCGAAGTCGGCGTTAAAGCCTTTACAGACCAGCGGGTGCAGCTGGATGGCCCGGCCTTCGATCAGGACCGGCTGGAAAGCCTGGATACTTAGGCGGTGCAGACTGGGCGCACGGTTAAGCAGGACATATTTGCCCTTAATAACTTCGTCAAGCGCGTCCCAAACGACGGTTTCGCCCATTTCGATCAGGCGCGAGGCACTGCGGATGTTGTGGGCCTGTTCGCGGGCAATCAGTTCACCGATTACAAACGGCTTAAACAGCTCTAGGGCCATCATTTTCGGCAGACCGCACTGGTTAATCTTAAGTTCTGGACCGGCCACGATGACCGAACGGCCGGAGTAGTCAACACGCTTGCCAAGCAGGTTCTGGCGGAAACGGCCCTGTTTGCCTTTAAGCATGTCGCTAAGCGACTTCAGGCGGCGGCGTTGGCCGGTGGCGGCTACGGCGCGGCCGGAACGGGTGCTGTTGTTGTCAATCAGAGCGTCAACGGCTTCCTGAAGCATGCGCTGCTCGTTGCGGCGGATAACTTCCGGGGCGTTAGCTCAATCAGTTTCTTAAGCCGGTTATTGCGGTTAATGACGCGCCGGTAAAGGTCGTTCAAGTCGGAAGTCGCGAAACGGCCACCGGTCAGCTGCACCATCGGGCGCAGGTCGGGCGGGATAACCGGCAGGACGCTAAGACACATCGAACTCGGTTTGATACCGGCGCGGTCCATGCTCTCGAGCAGACGCAAACGCTTCATCAGTTTCTTCTTGCGCTGACCTTTGGCATCTTCGGCTTCTTTGCTCAGGTCGTCGATCAGTTCCTTAAGATCGATCTCGGTCAGCAAGTCTTTGAGGGCCGCGCCGCCCATGCCGACGTTCGATCAGGGAGCGCAGTTCGTCCGGCAGGTTGCGGTAGTCGGTTTCGTTAATGAGATTCAGCTTGTCCAGGGCGGTCAGCTGGTCGCGGTAGAGTTCGAAGTCCTTGGTGACCTGCTCCAGTCTCTTTGGTCTGCATTTCGGCCAGCGCTTTGACGTTGGCATTTTCAGCTTCGGCTTCTTTTTCGTAGCGGAGCTTGATAGCTTCCTTGGCGGCGGCAAATTCGGCTTCCTTGTCGGCCAGCAATTGGTCGCGCTTGTCTACATCGACTTTCTTAATGATGTAGCTGGCGAAGTAAGCCACGCGCTCGAGGTTCTTAACAGTCATGCCAAGCAACAGGCCCATGGCGCTGGGCGTACCGCGCAGGAACCAGATGTGTGCAACCGGTACGGCCAGGTTAATGTGGCCCATGCGTTCGCGGCGGACAATGCTCGGGTGACCAGCTCGCCGTTTTTATCGACGGCTGCTTCGCGGCTGCGGACGCCTTTATATTTGGCGTCATGCGGGTTAATATCTTTGACGGTCCGAAAATCCGTTCACAAAACAGTCCGTCACGTTCTGGTTTTTGGGTACGGTAGTTAATCGTTTCGGGCTTGGTAACTTCGCCATAGCTCCAGTCTAGAATATCCTCGGGGCTGGCAACGGCCAGGCGGACGGCGTCAAAGTCGGCAATGTCGGTACCGGTGTTGGAATAGCGTTGCGGTGTCATGTTAGGCCTCCTCCTCTTCGTTAGTGTCTGCGGCGGTATCATCACCGTCATCGTTATCGGCGGCTACCATAGCCAGGTCGTCGGCGTTAGCGGCAGCGTCAGGGCTGCCGTTCTCGTCAGCCGTGACGATGCTGAATTCATCGCCGCTGACTTCTTCGGTCACATCAATATCGGAAATTGACGGCTGCGGCACATCGACGTCCGACGGGTGGGTCGCTTCTTCGTGGATATTGCTGGCCAGGACTGCTTCGGCATCGACTACCTGTGTCGGAATGAACCAGGTCAACTTTAGGCCAAGACCTTGCAGTTCTTTAACCAGCACGTTAAAGCTTTCGGGAACCTTTGGTCCGACAATTGCGGTCTTCTTAATGATCGATTCGTAAGCTTTACTGCGGCCGTAAACATCATCGGACTTGATGGTCAGCATTTCCTGAAGAGTGTTGGCGGCGCCGTAAGCTTCAAGCGCCCAGACTTCCATTTCGCCGAAGCGCTGACCACCGTTTTGGGCTTTACCGCCCAGTGGCTGCTGGGTAACCATGGTGTATGGACCGGTCGAGCGGGCATGGATCTTGTCGGCAACCATGTGGTTGAGCTTAATCATGTACATGCTGCCGACGGTGGTGCGTTCGCTGAAAGGCTTCGCCGGTGCGACCATCGAAAAGCTGTTGCTTGCCGTCTTCGGGCAGGCCGGCTTCTTTAAGCAGTTCCTGAATCTTGCTCGACCGGCACGCCGTTAAATGACGGACTGGCAACCTTCATGCCCAGGGCTCGGGCAGCCATACCGAGGTGGGTTTCAAACAGCTGGCCGACGTTCATACGCGACGGCACGCCGAGCGGGTTCAAGGACGATGTCGACAGGTGTGCCGTCTTCCATAAACGGCATGTCTTCAACTGGCAGGATTCGGGCAATAACACCCTTGTTACCGTGGCGACCGCCAAGTTTGTCGCCGACGGCGATTTTGCGCATTTGGGCGACAAAGACCTGGATTTGCATGATGACGCCGGCTTTTAGTTCGTGGCCGTTTTCGCGGCTGAAGACTTTAACGCCGACGACTTTGCCGTGCTTGCCGTTACTCATGCGCTGCGAGGTGTCGCGGACTTCTTTGGCTTTTTCGCCGAAGATAGCTCGCAGCAGACGTTCTTCGGAACTAAGTTCCTGCTCGCCCTTAGGCGTAATCTTACCGACCAGGATATCGCCAGGATGGACTTCGGCGCCGATGCGGACGATGCCGTCTTCATCGAGGTGGCGCAGGGTTTCTTCGGAAACATTAGGAATATCGCGAGTGACGATTTCCGGGCCCAGCTTGGTTTCGCGGACTTCGATCATGAAGTCGACAATGTGGACGGAGGTTAGGGTGTCGTCTTCGACCAGCTTGCGGCTGATAATGATGGCGTCTTCAAAGTTATAGCCAGCCCACGGCATGAAAGCGACAATGAGGTCCTTGCCGAGGGCCAATTCGCCGTCTGGCAATAGACATGCCTTCTATCAGCACATCGCCTTTTTTGACCTTGTCGCCGGTGTTGACAACGACTTTTTGGTTGATCGAGGTGCCTTCGTTGCTGCGGACAAAGCGCTGCGGCTCATAGGTCACGTTGCCGTCCTTATACTTGACGACGACTTCCTGGGCCGTAGCTTTGATGACTTCGCCGGCATCTTCAGCCAGAATAACCTGTCCGGTGTTACGGGCGGCATCGGCTTCGAGGCCAGTACCGACAATCGGGCTGCTCGGCTGAATCAAAGGCACAGCCTGGCGTTGCTGGTTACTACCCATCAGCGAACGGTAGACGTAGTTTTTTTCAATAAACGGAATCAGACCGGCACTGCTGAACCAATAATCTGGTTGCGGGCAGCGTCAATGTGGGTAACATCGTTAGCGTCGACTTCGCCGGACTTGAGGTGCGAGCGGGCACTGACGCGGTCTTGAACAAAGTAGCCATTGTCGTCGATTTCGCTACCACCGCCGGCAATAATGGCCGACTCTTCTTCGTAGGCATCGAGGTAGACGATCTCGCTCGTAACTTTGGCTTTGACCGGCCAGGTGGCTTTGTCGGTAACTTTAGCCAGCTTGGCGGCATCGGCGGCCTTGATCTTAGCGCCGGCTTTAACCATGACTTTACCCTTGTCGTCAGTCAGGTCTACAGAGGCGATGTGGCCGACGCTATCTTTGGCAGTAACGGCGTTAATGACCTTGCGGTAGGGCGTTTCGATAAAGCCGTAGTCATTGACGCGGGCATAGTTGGCTAGGTTAAGAACCAGGCCAATGTTGGCGCCTTCAGGTGTTTCTACGGCACAGATACGGCCGTAGTGAGTGGCGTGGGCGTCACGGACTTCAAAACCGGCCCGTTCACGGCTCAGACCACCCGGGCCCATGGAACTCAGGCGGCGCTTGTGGGCCAGTTCGCTCAGCGGGTTAATCTGGTCCATGAACTGGCTGAGCTGCAGCTGGCAAAGAATTCACGAACAGCAGCAACAATCGGCCGGGCATTGATCAGCTGGCCGGGAGTGACGGTTTCAATCTCAGCTCATACTGACATGCGGTCCTTAGTGTTGCGCTCCATGCGAAGCAGACCGATGCGGAACTGGCGCTGGACCAGTTCGCCGACCAGTTTGACGCGGCGGTTAGCCAGGCAGTCGATATCGTCGGCTGGTTCCTGGGTATTATTCAGGCGGATAATCTCGGCGATGATGGCTTCAATGTCTTCCAAGCGCATAACCCGGTTTTCGATCGTGTTAGGCACGTCGAGATTCAAGCCGCTTATTGATCTTGTAGCGGCCGACGCGGCTGAAGTCGAAACGCTTGTAGTTATAGAACATGTTTTCGATCAGGGACTTGGCGTTATCAACGGTCGCCAGATCGCCCGGGCGCAAACGACGGTAAACTTCGATCAGGGCATCATTCTGGCCTTTGGTCGGGTCTTTTTCAAGGGTAGCGTCGAGGTAGTTCTTGGTACCGGTATCGACGTGCTTAAAGGTTTCGCGCATGCGGCTTTCGGTCACGCCCAGGGCCCTTAGCAGCGTGGTAACGGCGATTTTGCGCTTGCGGTCGATCTTGACGAACAGCGCGCCGTTGGCCGCAGGTCTCGAATTCCAGCCACGCACCACGGCCAGGGATGACTTTGGCGCCGTACAGGTTGGTCGAACCGTGCGGATCGGCCGTGAAGAAGACGCCAGCCGAACGGATCAGCTGGCTGACGACGACGCGCTCGGCACCGTTAATAACGAACGTGCCGCGGCTGGTCATCCACGGGTAGTCGCCGAGGTAAATCTCTTGCTCTTTGACTTCGCCAGTGACTTTATTGGTCAACTCGACGTTGGCCATCAGGGGAGCTTCGTAACTGACGTTGTTCTCGCGGGCTTCGGCTTCGGTCAGTTTCGGGTCGCCAAAGTGATAGTCTTTAAACCGCAAGGATAATTTGCCGCCGGTGTAGTCGTCGATCGGGCTGATTTCGGCCAGTAATTCGCCCAGACCTTCCTCGACAAACCACTGGAACGACCGGTTTTGGTGGTCGACCAGGCTAGGCAGCTGCAAAGCGTCGTCAGTGTTAGTGAAATGTACTCGTTGTGTCTTCTTGGTGGTCAATGCTTTCGCCATAAGCGCTATGAAATCCCCTTGTTAAAATAGCCAGCAAGCCCAGCTCGCTGATTATGGTTGGTTTAGTATTTGCTCAAATCTTTGTTTTATTTTGGGTTCGGCCGAAGATCCTAAGCAGGGGTGTTTAGCATGACAAAATCATAAGCGCCCTGAACTTACACTACTTCTTAATTTACCAGTTTGAGGCAAGCCGTCGTGATTGTCAAGCCCCGGCCGGATTTACTTGTCAGAGGCTTTGGGCGGGCTTTTGATGACGGCGTCAACTATGCCGTACTTCTTGGCTTCTTCGGCGTCGAGCCATTTGTCGCGTTCCATGTCCTCGTGAATCTTGGCGGCTTTTTGGCCGGTGTTCTTGGCCATAATTTCTTCCAGCAGCTTCTTGATGCGGAGCGATTCGCGGAGGTCGATTTCCTGGTCGGTGACTTTGCCGCGGGTACCGGATGACGGCTGGTGGATCATAACCGTGGCGTTAGGCAGGACGAAGCGCTTGCCCTTGGTGCCGCTGCTCAGCAGGAAAGCGGCAGCCGAGGCCTGGACGCCGATACCGACGGTCTGGATGTCATTGGTAACATATTGCATGGTGTCATAAATCGCCAAGGCGTCGTAAACGCTGCCGCCGGGGCTATTAATATAGAAGAAAATATCTTTCTTGGGGTCTTCGGCCTGGAGAAACAGCAGCTGGGCGACAACTATGTTGGCGCTGGCTTCGTTGACGTCGCTGCCGAGGAAAATAATCCGGTCCTTGAGCAGCCGGCTGTAAATGTCGTAGGCCCGCTCGTAGCGGCCTTCGTTTTCGATAACGGTTGGGATCAATACGCTCATAACAGATAGTATACGCCGCGAATTAGCACTCGTCAAGTCAGAGTGCTAATTTAATGTTCCGGCGGTACGAGTTCGCGCAAGACCAGCAGCGGGCCCCGGAAATTCATGCTGCCGCCTTCGGTGCCCCCCGACGAGAAACCGTTAATGAAAGTTAGTTCTACGCCTTCGCGAACGGCATATTCGCCGGGCTTTTGAGGCGGCCAATGTTCAAACGCGTGCGGGCCCAGTTCCTGCTCGCCGGACTCCAGGCCTGCCACCGACAAACCGTCGCCTACCGGCACCTTGATCCGGCCCAGAAGCCGGCCCTCGGCGTCGGCGGCCGGCGTGGCGGTGCGCTCCCACCGGCCCTTTTCGGCTATCCAGTGGGTACCGTCCCGTTCGCCCTCTAGGTCCGCTACGATAAAATCACCTTTCCTGCCGGCCGATACAAATTCCGTGAAATTTATCATAGCGCTCCTTTCTCAATAATCTACCGCTTATTATATATTAGATAATCTTATCTGTAAAACGGCTACGCTTACTTGGCCGGGCCGGCGCCGGCCGCGGCGCGCAGGAGGTCCAGGGTCTTTTCGGTCATCATGCGGGTGGCGATATCTCGGCGGTTCTCGGGCTTGTCGAGTTCGGCCTGCATGGCCGGATCGGGATATTGGCCCTTGAGGAGCTGCATGCGGATTTCCAGCTCTTCGGGCGTAACGGTGACGCGTTCCTGATCGGCAATGGCGCCGAGCACGAGGCCGGCTTTGACCCGGCCGGCGGCCGCTTCGCGTTTCTGTTCGCGGTGGGCTTCGGCGGTCAGCCCCTCGGCGTCCAGGTGCTCCTGCCAGGTTTGGCCGCGGTAGGCCAGGTTGCGCTTCTCTTCTTCTTCCATGCGGTCGATTTCTTCTTCGACCAAGGCCTCCGGGATAGCTACGGTGCTTTTGGCAGCGATCTTGTCCAGCAGTTCGTTATCGAAGTTGCGGTTGGCTTCCTGCTGCTTCTCGGCCTTGAGCTGCTTCTTGATGTCGGCTTTGAGCTCGGCGACCGTCTTGAACGGTCCGACGGAAGCGGCAAAAGCGTCATCAAGCTTGGGCTCTTTCAGCTGCTGGACTTTGGTGACCGTAACGGCAAAGGTAACTTCGCGGTTCTGCAGCGCGGCCACGCCGTAATCCTTGGGGAACGTCAGGTTGAAGGTCTTTTCGCCACCGGGCTTAAGGCCGATTACTTCTTCCTCGAAACCCGGGATGAAAGTCCGGCTGCCCAGTTCAAGCGGGTAATCCTGGCCGTCGGCACCCTCGATCGGCTCGCCGGACTTGGCGTCCGTGCCTTTGAAGTTGATGGTCGCTTCGTCGCCGGCCTTGGCGGCCCGTTCGACCGGTTCGCGGGCGGCGGCGCGGCGGCGTAAGTTGCTCAGCACGTCTTCGACGTCCTTGGCGGTAACGGCGGGGACCGTTAGGGCCAGCTTGATTTTTTTGTAGTCGGCCAGCACGATGTCGCCGACGGCTTCGAGCTGGGCGGTGAATTCCAGAGTATTAAAAGGCACGAATTTGGTGATGGAAATTTCCGGCTGGGAAGCCGGGCGGAGTTTCTCCTGCTGCACGGCATCGACGTAGAGCTGGTTGACGGCCCGGTCCAGAAATTCGGTTTGCAGCAAGGCCGGGTCAAGCTGCTTCTCGACCAGGTTGGCCGGCGCTTTGCCGGGCCGGAACCCGGGGACTTTGGCGTCACTAGCCAGTTGCTTGATAACGGCTTCCTTGGTCGCGTCCAGCACGGCTTGGTCAGCGCTAATGGTTAGTTTGACGGTAGTCGGTGAAATTTGTTCGCGTTTAGTCTGCATAAGGAGTTAGTTTAACAATTTTTGAAAATTTTTGCCAGGGCTAGCGCAAAAACGGCGCTATCAGTATGACGCAGCCGGCAAACCAGGCGACTTCGACGACGGCGCCGATCGGCCGCTCGAACCATTGGATGTCGCTAGCGAACTTCACGTACCTACCCGGTTGGTAATCAAGGCCGCGGCGGACTTTCAGATAGCCTTTAGCTGATACGAAGTCCGGTGAGGCGGCGGCAAAAGCACAAACGGCAGCTAACAGCCAGTGCTGCGGCCGCAAAATAGCCAACACAACGACCAGCAGAAAACACAAAAAAGCTTCGGCGAATAAGTAATCACGAAAAGCCCAGCTCTTCAAAACGACTTTCTTAGGCAGGCCGGTACCGAAATGCGGCAGCGCGTCACAGATGAAGTGCGAGGCGACAGCCAACGGGATGGCCGCCAAAGGCTGGCCGATTAGGAGGCCGATCAAAGTACCGGTTAGGGCATGGTTGACGGCCGTCATGCCTGGCGCCGAGCCTCCAAAACCTTGGCGATCTTTTTTAGTTCGAGCGTTTGTTCGGTGCCGTCGGCGAGGTTTTTGAGCTTGAACTTGCCGGCGGCCAATTCGCTGCCGCCGATAACCAGCGCGAAGTTAAGGCCTTTTTTGTCGGCGGCTTTGAGCTGGTCGCCGAGCTTGCGGCCGGACAGGTCGGCCGCCACGTTGATACCGAGGCTGCGCAGCTGGGCAATCGGTTTGGCCGCAGCTTCGGCGACTTCGCCGACCAGTACGGCGTAAACGTCGGTCTCCGGCCGCAAAGCCGGCAACAGGTGGTGCAATTCCAGGAAATTAGCCAGCGTCACGTCGCCCCAGCCGAAACCGACCGTCGGCACCGGCGTGACGCCGAAGAGGCCGACCAGTCCGTCGTAGCGGCCGCCGCCCAGCATCGAGCGGTTATTGTCCGGATGCTTGTCAAAAACTTCGAAGACGATGTCGGTGTAATAATCGAAGCCGCGCATCAGACTGGCGTCAAAGACGACATTGCGGATGCCGGCAGCACGCAGCTTATCAATCATGGCCTGCAATTCGCTGACGGATTCGTGCCGTTTGAGTTCCGGCGGCAGTTTGGCCAGGTCCTGGGTATCGAGAACGGCTAATAGTTTCTCGACGGCGCCGTCGGCAAGCTTCTTGGGACCGATAACGGCGTCAACTTTTGAGATAAAGCCGCCGCGTTCCATCTTGTGCAAGCGGTCGATAAGTTTGCTGACGGCGTGGGCTTCCTTTTGATTCAATTTCAGGTATTCGCCAAGCACGTAATCCATGAATTTGCGGCTGTTGAGCCGGATTTCGTACATGTCATGCCGGGCGCCGAAGGCTTTGAACATGGCGTCAACCAAAGTGATGATCTCGTATTCGGCTTCGATGCCGGCGATGCCGAAAATATCGACGTTGAGCTGCCAGTGTTCGCGCAGCCGGCCGCGCTGCGGCCTCTCATAGCGCCACAGGTTGGGAATACTGTACCACCTGAGCGGATAGGCCAGTTCCTGACGGCGGGCGGCGACCATGCGGCTGACGGTCGGCGTCATTTCCGGCCGGATAGCGACCTTCCGGCCGCCGCGGTCTTCAAAAGCGTAAGTCTGCTCGTTGACGATTTCCTCGCCGGTCTTAGCCAGATAAATCTCCAGCGGCTCCAAGATCGGCGCGTCATACTCCTCGTAGCCGAAGCGCTCGGCGACCGCGCGCCATTTGCCGAACATATATTTCTGCAGGCGCTTGTCTTCGGGATAAAAATCGCGCGCGCCTTTATAGGGTTGGGTTGAAAGTGCCATGATTGGTTTAATTATACGATGGTTGGCGGTTTTAGCCACTGCCTAGAAAAGGTGGAAGGGCGGCACCGATATGGCCGTTAGCACCTGCCAGCCAAGCAGCACGCCGATAACGTTGAAAACGATGTCCGACAAGGAGTTCCTCAGCGATTCGTAGCCGAAGATAATGCCGCGTTTCGCCAGTAGCGGCGACAAGACGAATATTTCCAGCGGCTCCCACAGGACCATTAGAGCCAAAGCCACGAAAGGGTCCATAACCCAGCCCAGGATTATGCCGGTGCCTAAGTGGACCAGGCTCCACCTGTCATATAGTTTGTCGTTGCGAATGGGTTTGGCCGTCATGATTTCGCCCGGGGGTCTTAATTTAATAGGTTGGTGCGGCGGAGAGGACTTGAACCTCCACATCTTGCGATACTAGCTCCTAAGGCTAGCGCGTCTACCAATTCCGCCACCGCCGCACGTCGCTAGCTATTTTACGCAATCGGCGGCCAAAAAACCACTGTTGATTGACAAGACCGGCGGCTTAGGCAATAGTTAGCAGCATATAAAACATGAGAGACATTCTGATGAATCCCGATACCGCCCATACGCCGCCGACACCGCCCGAGCCGGAAACTAACCCTATGCCGCCGGGTATGGGCCGGCCTCAGCCGGCCGCGCCGCAGTTTGCCGCCCAGTTTGACCACCAGCCCGCACCCCAGCCGTCGCCGGCCGTCCAGCCGCCGGCCGCCGGCGAACGGTTCAAGTTCCCGTCGGCCTTTTCGCTATTTCAGCCCAGCAGCCAGCTGGTCCTCAAAAACCTTACCACCTTCTTTATCATACTGATGCTGCCGGCGGCTTATTTCGCGCTCCTGGAACGGTTTTTTAACCCTAAGACGGCTAATAACCATGTCGGGGTATGGATCGGACTGGCGGCCGTAGGCCTTATCTACAACTTGGTAGTCTTCGCCGCCATACCCGTCTTGGAATTGCGCGTGGTCCAAGGCTTGCGGCTCGGCGTCGTTGAGGCCGTTAAGCTAGGGTGGCGTTATTTCTGGCGCTTGCTGGGTCTCTACATCGTTATCGGGGCCGTCATATTCGTAGGCCTGGTGCTCTTCATAGTACCGGGGATTATTATGATACGGCGCTACACCTTGGCCGCTTATTTCCTGGTCGACCAGGATATCGGTATCTTCGAGGCCATGCGCCGCAGCGCCGCGGCCACCAAAGGCTATAGCGGTGCTATCTGGGGCCTGATTGGCGTCCAGATGTTAATCGGGGCACCCGGCTGGATTCCGTTCATCGGGCCGATCCTGAGTGCCGGCACGGCTATGCTGTACGGTTGCGCGCCGGCTCTGCGTTATGAGGAATTCAAGGCGCTGCACACCGGCGGCGCGGCGGCTCCCCCACCCGCCCGGAACCCGGTACCGCCAAACCCGGCTGCCGGTTAAGGCCGGCGGCGGTAGAAGCTTGTTTGGGCGTCGCCGTAATTTTTGGACGCCAGCAACTCGTAGCTATCAGGCAGCTCGAGCTTGACGCCGGGCGGCAGCGAAAAGACGGCTATGCCGCCGGGTTTTGTCCGTTCGGCAAGGCGTCTTAGCAGCGGCAGTTGCGGCTTGTCATAAGGCGGGTCGCAAATAACGATGTCGAACTGCTCATCGGTCGTGGACAGCCAGGCCGCGGCCGAAGCTTTGATAAGCTTTATCCGGCTCGGCAAACCAAGCAGCACAATATTGGCGGCAACCGCTTGCTGGGCGGATTGGTCGTTATCGATAGCCAGCGAACTGGCTGCGCCGCGGCTGACAGCCTCATAGCTCAAGGCGCCGCTGCCGGCAAAAGCGTCCAGTACGCTCAGCCCGCCGATGTCGCCGAGCGTATTGAACAAGGCGCCCCTTACCTTGTCGCTCATCGGATGGCTGCGGTGGCCGCGGGGGCTGGCGAAGCTCCGTCCCCCCAAACTGCCGGCGATAACCCTCATGCCACCCCTAGACCGGCTTCGTGGCAGGCCGAATACCAGGCCAGGGTGATCATGCGGACCATGCGTGGGGCCAGTTCGCGGCGGACATCGCGGCTGACGGGATGTGTCCAGCCGAGGGCGTAGAACCGTTCGTACAAGTTAAGTTCGGCTACCTCACGGGCCATTTTCTTGAAGACGCTAATTACGCCGTCGGCTTTGACGCTCTCGATATCGGCCCGCGAAAGCAGTTCTTTGTTAAACCTCAAAGGGGCAATAATGGCATAGGCGCCGGCCTCGAACATGGCGTGCGTGGTCAACAGCCCTTTGGGACCGACCAGCTTCAGGCTTTGAAGGACCGATTTGCCTAAAGTGTCGCCTTTGACGTACAGGCGGCCGGCCAGACCCTTGCGCGTATGGCGGCCTTCGCCGCCTCTCAAACGCGACAGCTCGGCTTCATAAGGGAAATGATGCGCCGGCGTCAGGCCGTCGACTATGGCATGCGCCATCCAAGACGCCTCGAACGCCGCCCGTATGTCATCGCCGCGCTTCAGGGCTTCGACCAGTCCGTGGTAGTGGTTCAGTATTTGGTCATGGAGGTCGGTATCGCTGGCGTCAAGCGGGTCGACGAAGTGCCAGGGCTGGCCGTTCTGGAGGCGCTTGAGCTTGGCGCCGTCCGGGCCCTGGGGGCCTTCGAAGCTGAGAACCTGGCCAATCCCGGGAAAGGCGCACTTGTCCGGCAACAGCCTCAGCAAGTGCCGGTGCGCGACCCGGTCAAGTTTCTGGTGGGCATGAAAAATTATGGAATACATCTATAGAACAGCGGTTTTAGTTGAGGTTGGTGACAGCCCGCAGGCGGTTTACGTTTTGCATCAGTTGCTTATAGTGTAGCAAATTTTCGCCGCTGTCGAGCAGCGCGGCAGCGGCGTTCCGCGCGGCGCCGATTAGCTTGGTATCCGTAAGTTTGGCAATCCTGAGGTCCAGCTGGCCGTGCTGGTAGGTGCCGTAAATAGCGCCCGGCCCGCGCAGCTCGAGGTCCAGTTCGGCCAGCCGGAAGCCGTCGTTAGAGCTTTCCAGCGCCCGCAGCCGCCGGCCCGGCGCCGACGAGTCGCGCAGCATCAGGTAGCAGTAGCCTTGGTCGGTGCCGCGGCCGATCCGGCCGCGCAGCTGGTGCAGCTGGGCCAGGCCGAAGCGCTCGGCGTCTTCAATCAGCATAATGCCGGCATTCGGCACGTCGACGCCGACTTCGATAACTGTTGTAGAAACTAATACATCTAGTTCGTGGCGCACGAACCGCCGCATGACGGCCTGTTTCTCAGCCGGTTTGAGCTTGCCGTGGAGCAGGCCGACGCGGCGGTGCCGGAAGTCTTTGCTGCTGAGTTGCTCGTAAATTTTCTCGGCTGAGGCCAGCTCCAGCGCCGCCGAGTCACTAATCAAGGGGCAAACGACGTACAGCTGGCGGCCGCGCTCCAGCTGGCTGTCGATTTCGGCATACAGTTGGGCCCGCGAGTTGGGCGAAACGATTTTGGTAATGACGGGCTGGCGGCCGGGCGGCTTGGCATTGAGGATAGAGATGTCTAGTTCACCGTACAGGGTCAAGGCTAATGACCGCGGTATCGGCGTGGCCGTCAGGCTGAGGACGTGCGGCATGTGGCCGGCTTTGGCCATCAGGGTCTTGCGCTGCTCAACGCCGAAGCGGTGCTGCTCATCGATAATAACCAGGGCCAGCTTGTGCATGTCGACCTGCTCCTGGATGAGGGCGTGGGTGCCGATTATGAAACGGGCGCGGCCGCTCTTGATATCGGCGCGGGCCGCAGCCTTCTGGTCCGGTTTGAGGCTGCCGACCAGCAGGCTGACCAGGCCGGCGCGGCCCAGCGGCCGCAGCAAGTCATAAAGCGTATCGGCATGCTGGCGGGCCAGCAGCTCGGTCGGTGCCATCAGGGCGACTTGCCAGCCCTGCTCCAAAGCCATCAGCGCCGCCATGGCGGCGACCACCGTCTTGCCCGAACCGACATCGCCTTCTATCAGCCGGTTCATCGGCTGGGGTTTTTCGAGGTCCTTGTAGACGCGCATGGTCGCCAGGCGCTGAGTGTCGGTCAGCTTGAACGGCAAGGCCTTGGCGAACCTGATGGCCGCAGCCTCGTCGTAAGCCACTTTGACCGAGTGTTCGGATTGGTTTTCGCGTTTATTCAGCAAGCTGGCCAGACTAAGCCGGAAGACCTCTTCGAAGCCCAAACGGCGCCGGGCAGCCGCCAGCTCATCGGCCGATCGTGGCGCGTGGATGGCGGACAGGGCCTCGGCCCGGCTGATCAGGCCCTCTTCCTTGACGATCCGGGCGGGCAGCGACTCCTTGGTCTTGGCAATCAGCGGTCCGATCTGGGCTACGGCCAGACGGATTTGGCGCGAGGTCAAGCCTTTGGTTTCCCGGTAAACGGCCAATATCCGGGCCGTGTTCAGCGGGAAGTCACTGACCATCTCGACAGCCGGGTTCATAATTACCAAACGCCGGTAGCTAAGCTCGTACTTACCGGAGATGAAGTAGCTCCGGCCCGGTTTAAGCGCCGCCGCGCGGTAGGGCTGGTTGAACCAGACCAGCCGGATACTGCCGCTGGCGTCGCTGGCTACGGCCTCGGTTACATGCAGGCCGCGCCGGACATAGCGGCCCGCGGCCTGCTTGATAGCGGCTTCGATGGTCACGGCGCCGGGGCGCAAGCCGGCAATCGGGGTCACTTCCGAGAAATCATCATAACGCCTGGGGTAATAATCAGCCAGGTCGCCGACGGTCTTAAGGCCGAGAATGGCGAACTTCTTAGCCTGCTCCTCGCCTACCCCCTTGAGTTCGGTCAGCGGACTGCTCAATGTCATATGACCAGTATACGAGACGGCTAGAAGTCCTCGGCTAACTTGTAGGCTTCGCGGTAGCGTTGCTTGAGGTCGAAATACCTGTCCCGGTAGCTCAGCCAGAACTCCTGGTAGCGCTCTTTGGGAATAAATTCATAGATATACTCCATATCGGGTCGGAGCTTTTCGTAACCGTCATAGAAGCCCATCGCTTCCCCGTTCTCGTAAGTAACTTCAGCCAGCTCAAGCTTGTTGTTGCCATATGACCGGAAATAGCCATTGTACGGTACCGGCGCGTGCGGTTCAGTCTCAACAATTAGCCGCATATTGTCTTTATAAATAACCTCTCTGTCGAAAACCAGTTCGGCAATATCCTGTAAAACGCCGAAAGCCAGGTCGCGGATAGCGTTGAAGGCTTTTTCGGTGGGACCGCCGACAGTCAGATAGCCGACCGGATGGTGGATGTAATTGCCCTCGAAATTAATGTCGGCCATCAGGAACAGATGGACTACGGCATATTTGAAGGCATCGGTTAAGTCCTGGTCCTGCGAACTTAGGAAAGCTTTGGCCTCGGGGGAAAGCTTGTCGCCACCGAAGAGATGCGGACGTTTATATTTAGCCAGCGTCAGCTTGAGATCTTCGATTTGCTCCGGGTAACGCCGTTCGAGTATTCTCCATAACAGCATAAGCTTATCATCGGACACTTTAATCGGATCCTGGCCGACGATATATTCGATAATTGAGAAGTTATCCGGGAAGAACGTTTCAAAAAAGGCCCGCAAGAAATCAAGCTTCAGGTAATTGTTAATCATCATGATGATCTTTTGGCGGTCGTCTTGGGCGTTCCACCGCAGAGCCATATTGAGGCCGCTAACTATGAACATACGGGGCCGCTTGGGCTGCTTGCCGGCCACCGTTACAAGGGGCAGGAAATAGCTGGGTAGGCGGGCATTAAGCTTAGCGTCAAGGTCTCCCTCGAGCAGGTTTTTCTTGGAAAACCTGAAAGCAGGCTCGTTGAAAGCAATTAAAAAATCCCGGCCCCCGATATCCCATTTATGGCTGTTGAGTTTTTGCCTTGAAACGACGATATCTTTCTTGGAAGCGCGGCTGGATTTGAACGGATTGGGCGACATGGATAATTTGGCAAGGCTAATAGACTACTTGAAATTGTAGCACTCGAGCCCGATCTTAGATAGCTAACGGGCTTTGCGGACCAGGAAGAAGATGCTCGGACCGAAATAAATGCCGGCCAGCGGCCGCTGCATCATGCGCTCGGCCCCGAGCATAACTTCGCGTGGCATGAGTTGCTTAAGCCGGACACTGCGCAAGTTGGAGACCGAGAGCTTGGTTTCGACGCGCAGACCGGCGTGTTCGAGCTGGCGGACGACCGTGTACGGGTTGTGGTTGACGAAAGGAATCTCGTCGTCGCGGCGGTTGGCGACTGAGCGGATATCGACCGGTTTGACCGGCATCCGCCGATGGCGAGCGAGGTGCTTGATGCGGTTACGGATATGCAAGTAGTTGGCGACTTCGATGATGGCGCAGCCGTCGTCGGCCAGCACGCGGCTGATTTCCCGGAACTCGGCGGCCGGGTCCGGCAGGTGGTGCATGACGCGGATCATAGTCAGCAAGCCGATGCTGCCGTCTTTGAAAGGCAGGTCGTCGGCCTGGACCAGCCGGCGGTCGATTTCGGGGTGGTCTTTCAGGAAGTCGGCCGCTATATCAAGCTGCTGCTGGCTGGGTTCGGCCAGCGTAACTTTGTCGGCGTAGTTTTCGAGCAGCAGGCAAAGCCGGCCGTAGCCGCCGCCGACATCGACGGCCGAGTCAAAGTGCTTGCCGCGGAGCAGCCGGCGAATGGCAATCCGTTCGGCCTGGTTCTCGTATTCGCGGCCATCCCAATAACGCAGGTAATTATGCTTGGGGTCGTTGTACTGGTCAGCCCGGCGCTTATGGGCGGCCGGCGCTTTGGGGCTGGGTTTAGGCGATGGACGGTCGGTCTTGGGCATAACCGAACTAGTATAGCAAGCCGGACCGGAATCGGTATACCGGCTGGCGTTTAATCGCTGAATTTCAGAATGGCGTTATTATTTTTGCCCCGGCGAACCATGACGGCGCTGCGCGACCGGCTGTCGAAGTGAAAGTCGCCGGGCATTTTCTGGTTGTTGATATAGATCGCGCCGCTGCCGAGGAACTGGCGGGCTTCGGTTTTGGACGAAGCCAGCCCGGTCTCGACTAGGGCGCTTATCAGGTCGTCTTGGGAAATGGCTTTGGGCACGCGGGCGGCCGGCAGTTCCTTTTCCAGATCCTTGAACTCGGCCTCCCCCAGCTCCAGCGCGTCTTCGCCGCCGAACAGAACCTTGGCTATGCGCTGCTGGGCTTCGGCCGCCGCCTGGCCGTGGACCAGCTTAGTGGCTTCGAAGGCCAGCGTTTTTTGGGCCAGGCGGGCGCCGCGCTTATCGTTGAACTCGCCCATAATCCGGTCGATTTCGGCCTTGTCCAGCTCGGTGAAGACTTTCAGGTAGCTCTCGACGCCTTCGTCATCAACGTTGAGCCAGAACTGGTAGAACTGGTAAACGCTGGTTTTGGCGGGGTCGAGCCAGACGGCGCCGGCTTCGCTTTTGCCGAATTTTTGGCCGGTCGACTGGTTAATGACCAGCGGCACCGAGTAAACATGGGCCTCGCCGCCGGCCACGCGCCGGATCAGGTCGACGCCGGCAATACTGTTACCCCATTGATCCGAACCGCAAACCTGCAGCGTAACGCCGTGGTCCTGGTATAGCCGCAGGAAATCATAGGCCTGGATCAGGACATAACTGAATTCGGCGTAGCTGATGCCGGCGCCGTGTTCGCCAAGCCGGGCTTGCACGAAATCGCGTGCCAGCATCTGGCGCAGCGGCACGTGCTTGCCGGTATCGCGCAGGAAATCCAAGTAACCCATGCCCTTGAACCAATCGTAATTATCGACTAGCCGGAAGTGGCTGCCGCCGAAGATCCGGCTGTATTGGGCGGCGATGGTTTGCTTGTTGGCCGCGATTTCTTCAGGAGATTTGAGGCTGCGCTCGCTGCTTTTGCCGTCGGGATCGCCGATCAAGCCGGTAGCACCGCCGACCAGCAGGACGGCTTGGTGGCCGTGCTTAATGAAGCACTTGACCATCATGGCGGCCGCCAGGTTGCCGATCGTCATCGAATCGGCGCTGGGGTCGACGCCCCAATAAAAAGTGATCGGGCCGCCGTCAAGGGCCGTCATATCTTTGTAAGTCGTTTGGTTGACCAGGCCCCGCCAGACAAGTTCTTCCGACAGCGTCATAGGTGTGCTCTGGGTGTCTTAAGCATTCTTTAATAAGTATATCGTAACCTGCGTTCAGCTATGAAAATTTATGCTTTTTATTGGCCGGGCTTTGCTATAATGGCCGTAGGTTTTTGATGAGGGAGACAGACAACTAACCATGAGCAGAAGCATTGGCCACAACCGCCGATCAAAAGATACGATTACTACCAAGAGCGGCAAAACCATCAAGCTGAACCGGTCCCTAAGCGACCGCGTCAAAGCTCGCAAAGCCGCCCGGTCGGCCGAGAAAGCCGCCTACCTGGCTACCCTGCCTAAGGACCGCTTCCACCGCATTCTTTATCGCTTGCACCCCAAGCGTCTGGCGCACTATTGGTTCAGCCGCCAGGGCGGCATTATGGCGCTCAAGATTATCGGCGTTTCGATTGTCGTCGGCTTCTTCCTGACTATCGGCCTGTTCGCTTATTTCCGCAAAGACCTGCCAAAGATTAAAGATTTGTCCGGTGACAGCCTTGGCGGCACGACCACTTATTACGACCGGACCGGCAAAATCGTCTTATTCAACGATTACAACTCCGTCAAACGCGTGCCGGTAGCCAGCAACGATATCTCTAACTATATGAAAGAGGCCACGGTTGCGACCGAGGACAAGGACTTCTACAAGCATGGGGCTTTCGACGTCCGGGGCATCATGCGCGCCGCCTATCACGACGCGACCGGTAGCGGCGGCGCCGTCCAGGGCGGTTCGACCATCACCCAGCAGCTCGTCAAGCTTAACGAGAACTGGACGACTAACCGGACTATTACCCGCAAGGTTAAGGAACTGATTCTGGCCGTCGAGCTGGAGCGCGAGTACTCCAAAGACGATATCCTGACCGGCTACCTGAACATCGCGCCGTACGGCGGCGTCGACTACGGAGTACAGGCGGCGGCTGAGGACTACTTCCAGACCGATGCGGCACACCTGACGCTGGCCGAGGCGGCGATGCTGGCGGCTATTCCGCAATCGCCGAGTTATTACTCGCCTTATGCCGGCAGCCAGTTTAACTCGGCCGTCACCGAGCCGACTTTTAGCGCCTCGGCCCTGATTACCCGCCAGCATTACGTTTTGGACCAAATGGCTACCCAGGGTTACATTACCAAGCAGCAGGCGGCAGCGGCCGAAAAGGTCAATATACTGGCCCTGGTTCACCCCGAATCCGCCAAGTACCAGGACATCAAGGCACCTTACTTTGTGTTGGCAGCCAAGCAGCAGCTGGAAGACCAGTATGGCAGCACCGTCGTCAACCGCGGCGGCTGGAAAGTCATTACCACGCTTGACATGAACCTCCAGACCAAGGACGAACAGCTGGTAGCCAGCAACCTGCCCAACATCCAGCGGCGTACGGCCGGGCTGGCCGACGAGGAGGCCAACGTGACGGAAAACGTCCAGACAGGGCAAATAGTGGCCCTTGTCGGCGGTGTCAATTTCAACGATCCGGACCACGGGGCAATTAACTATGCGGCCTCGGTGCCGATACCGCCGGGTTCGAGTTTCAAGCCTTACGATTACGTGACCTTGATTAATAACAATAATAATGTCGGTGCCGGGTCGGTGCTATATGATACCGAGGGACCGTTACCGGGCTATCCCTGTACCAACAAGACTAATAAGACCGGCAACTGCCTGCAAGACTACGACTTCCTGCAACCGGGCCCGATAACCTTGCGCTACGCCTTGGGCGGCTCGCGTAACATTCCGGCCGTCAAGGCCATGCTCGAGGCCAAACCAAATGACACCAGCAACGGCCGCGTCGCCTCGATTAACTCAGTCATTTCGACGGCTTCGGCCATGATGGACAACACTTACCTGCAGAGCCAGCACCAGAGCGCCTACAACTGTTACCAGCCGGGCATTGACATCAATAACGCCACGCCGGCCGACACGACCCAGTGCTACGCCTCTTCGGCTATCGGCGACGGCGGCTTCCTGCACCTGGACGACCACGTTAACGGCTTGTCGACTTTGGCCCGTGAAGGCGCCGCCATCCCGCGCACCTTCATCCTTAATATTACCGACGGGGCCGGCAAAACCGTTTACCAATGGAAGCAACCGGTGCCTAAGCAAGCCGTCAAACAGGATGCCGCCTACATCATCGACAACATGGCCTCCGACCCCAACGCCAGCTACCTGCCGGGCAGCTGTAGCGCCACCACTTGCCGGCTGGATCCGGCCGATGGCGACAAATTCCAGCGCTACAACGGATGGGATTTCGCCGTCAAGACCGGAACTACCGACAACGGTTTTGACGGCCTGATGACCAGCTGGTCGACGCAATACGCCACCGTCAGCTGGGTCGGCAACCACACTCGCAACGTTGACATCTCCGAGATTACCGGCACGCCGATGGAGCAGCTGACCGAACCGATAACCGAAGGCATGATGGTGGCCGCCCACGCCGGCCTTAAGCCGGTCAACTGGACCGCGCCCAAGGATATCAAGACGGCGCCGGCTTTCGTCGTCCGCAACCACATCCATTATGGCGATGTCGAGCCTAGCCCTAGCGAGGATATTTACCCGTCCTGGTATGTCGGCGGCGGTAGCGGCAAGGCCAGTTCCCAGACGATCGACCGGGTTTCCGGCAAACTGGCTACCAGCTGTACGCCGGCGGCGGCCAAAGAAGTTATTTCCAACGGCAACGTCGCTTCCTGGAATATCGATATCTTCGTTAACCACGGCGTGCCTAATATCGGCTCGGCGACCAGCGGCGTCACCAGCACTTCGTCTTCGGCGACCGACGATGTCCATAACTGCAACGACAGCCCGCCGACCGTAACGCTGACGGCTCCGGGTAGCTGCCCCAGCACCGGCTGTACTATCACGGCTACGGTTACCCAGGGTACGCACGCCCTAAGCGACCCCCAATATCCGCAAGACCCCGGCAAAGTCGTGTTTACGCTCAACGGCCAGGTCATCCACTCCGAGGATGTCAGCGATTCGCCCAGCACCGTGTCGTTCAACTATAAGCCGACATCGAGCGGCAGCGGCACCCTGACCGCCACCGTGACCGACAGCGTGCTGTACACGGGCAGCCAAAGCACGCCGTTCAGCTTCACTGCCGGCAGCCCGATTACGGCCAATGTTGGTGCCAGCGGCTCCAGCGCGGTCGTCTCCTGGAGCGGCGGCAGCGGCAGCTTCACCGTTACCGACAATGGCGGCAATACGGGCTGCACGAACAGCGGGTGCACCATAAGCTTGGTTACTGGCAATAATACGATAGTCGTCCAGGACAGCGACGGTGACAGTTCAAGCCCGATTACGGTCAGCGGTTCATAAAGCCGAAGCCACGGTCTAATCTTTTTCGAGAAATTGGTTGAGGGCGCTGCGGACGTCGGCGACACCGTACAGGCCGGTCAGTTTCTTGCCCGTCTTCTGCCGCGGGCCGATCGCGCCGTCGAAACCCAGCTTCTTGGCCTCGGCCAATCGCCTGTCGGCGTGCGGCACGTGGCGGACTTCGCCGCTCAGGCCGACTTCGCCGAATACCACGGCATTGCGTTTAAGCTGCAGGCCTTTGGCAGCCGAACCGATAGCCAGGCAAATCGCCAAATCGGCCGCCGGTTCGCGAATCTGGATGCCGCCGACGATATTTATATAAATGTCATGTTCGGCCAGCTTAAGCTTGGTGCGCCGCTCCAGCATCGCCACCAGCAAATTCAGGCGGTTGAGGTCGAAGCCGCTAGCCGCCCGTTTGGGATAGCCGTAACTGGTCCGGTTGACCAAGGCCTGGACTTCGACCAACAGCGGTCTGGTACCTTCCAAAGTGGCCAGCACAATCGAGCCGTCGCTAACCTGGCGCTCGGCTAGCAAAGCTTCCGAAGGATTAGTCACCGGCTGCAGCCCCTGCTCTACCATTTCGAAGATACCGGCTTCATCGGTTGAGCCGAAACGGTTCTTGACCGCCCTGAGCAGTTTGAAGCCGCCATAGCGGTCGCCTTCCAGCTGCAGTACGACGTCGACGACATGCTCGAGGACCTTGGGACCGGCAATCGAACCTTCCTTAGTCACGTGGCCGACCAGGATGACGGCCGTATCGGACTGCTTGGCGGCCAGCGTTAGCAGCTGGGTGGCACCGGTAATCTGGGAAACGGTCCCGGCAGCCGAAGCTATGGCAGCACACCTGACGGTCTGGATGGAATCGACGATAACGAGCTTGTGGGCTCCGGCGGCGATCGTCGCTGCAATATCGTCGGCCGAGGTACTGGTAGCCAGTTGCAGGTCCGAGCGCAGCGTACCGAGGCGTTCGGCGCGCAAGCCGACTTGGTGAGCCGACTCTTCACCGCTAATATATAAGACCGGCGCTTTGGCGGCTACCAGATACGCCAATTGTAATAACAGGGTGCTCTTGCCAATGCCCGGCTGGCCGGCAATCAGGTTGACGCTGCCGGCTACAATACCGCCGCCGAAGACATCATCGACTTCGGCCAGGCCGGTCTTTAGCCGCGGCTGGTCGGCCGCCACCGATCTGGCAACGGTCTGAGGCTTGAGGGCCCGGCCGCCGGCAATACTGCCGGCGACGGCGCCGGGACTGAGCTGTTCTTGCAGGGTGTTCCATTCGCCGCACTGCGAGCAGCGGCCGCTCCAGCTGCTGCTGATAGCCCCGCAATTGCTGCAAACGTACCTGGTGGCTGATTTCTTGGCCAAAGTTCCTCCTAGCTTAATATCAAGTTTAGCACCCCTTAGTTAACTATTCCTTAAACCCGGTGGTCCTTAACGGGTGGCCTGGGCTTGCGGTGTCAGCCGCGTATCAAGGGCGTTGGCCAGCGTGGTCAGCTGGCCGGCCAGCTGGTTGCGGGCAGCGACCAGCTGGTTATAGGCATTGACGTCGGCGGCCAGGCTGCCGACGCCGCTGTTATAAGCGCTGATTTCACTATTGTAGCCGGGCACGGCAGCGTTATAGCTGTCAATCTGGCCTGACGCCCGCAAGCCGTCCAAACGGGCCTGGTCGGTGTTGATCCGGACGAGTTGGGATTCCAGCGCGGTCTGCTCGGCGTCAATGTGCTGCTTCATCGACTTAAGCTGCTGGTCATCTTTGCTGACGGCTGCCTGGCGGCTGGTAAAGACAGCCTGGTACTTCTGCTCATAAGCCACGATCACCTCGCGATCGGTGAAGAAGCGCTTGTAGTAGGCCTCCAGCGGCGCCGGCAGATTGGCGATTTCCGTGCCGAAGGTAGAGTTCATTTCATCCATCACGTCATGCGGTTCGGTCTGCTGGTAAATTTTGACCTCGGCCTCGACCTGCGAATCATGCAAACCGTGGTTGTAGTAATTCTCCAGCAAGCCGTCGACGTAATTCCTGTCATTGGTGCTGAGCCGGGCGTAAACCGAGTGCAAAACCTCGTGCGCGGCCGTCACCTCTTGGACCCCGGCCAGCGCCGGGTCCTGCACGTTGTAGATGAAAATACCGTTCTGGCCGGAATGGTAGCAGCCCAAGACAATAGTATCTTCGTTCTCCGGACAATACTTGCGGAAACCGCTGACCGTGGGCAGCAGTTGCGGCCGGTTCAAGTAAAACAAATGCCGCGTGTAGTCGTTCATCGTATCCTGGCTGGCCAGCTGGGCGACGGCTGCCGGCGGCTGGTAACCTCGGAGCCGCCACCAGTCGCTGATGCTCTGCCGGTTGACGGCCAGCAGGCCGGCGATGGACAGCCAGATCAAGACCAGCAACAGGCCCCAGAAGGAGCGGCGTTTAGGTTTGGGAGGCTGGTAGAAGGCGTTATTCGCTGGTTGTAGCATAGGCCAGGCTGCCGTTTTTGGAGGCTACCTGAATAATATCACCTTTTTCGTACTTTTCATCGAGCAGGTCGAGGGCCAAATGGTCCTCAATCGTGTCCTGGATCAGCCGGCGCAGCGGCCGCACGCCGTTCTTGGCATCATAGCCGTGCTCCAGCAGATACTGCTTGGCACCGGTGCTCAGCTGCACGCTGAGACCCTTGCGTTGCAAACGGACCTTGAGGGAATCGATTTGCAGGTCAATAATCCGGTAGATGTCTTGGTGCGTCAGCGCCCGGAAAACGATTACCTTGTCGATGCGGTTCAGCAACTCCGGCCGCAGCAGCTTCTTCAGCTCGTCTTGGACACGGGCCTTATTGGTTTCGTGCACGGCATCCAGATCCTTGAGGTCGCTCGTTGTTGCTGGCGTGGAAGCCGAGGTTGGCTTCTTTTTGCAGCTTATCGGCGCCGACGTTGCTGGTCATGATGACGATGGTGTTGGTGAAATCGATCTTGCGGCCTTTGGCATCAGTCAGATAACCGTCTTCCAGCATCTGCAGCAGCATGTTGAAGACGTCGGGGTGGGCTTTCTCGATTTCGTCGAACAGGACCAGGCTGTAAGGCTGGCGGCGGATCTTGTCGGTCAGTTGGCCGCCTTCGTCATAACCGACGTAGCCGGCCGGGGCGCCGACCAGGCGCGAGACGTTGTGGTGCTCGCCGAACTCGCTCATGTCGATCTTGACGAGTGCGTTTTCGCTGCCGAAGAATTCGCGGGCCAACACCCGGGCCAGCTCGGTCTTGCCGACACCGGTCGGACCGAGGAAGATGAACGAACCGATCGGCCGCTTGTCGCTGCCGATACCGCTGCGGTTGCGGCGGACGGCTTTGGCGACGGCGCTGACGGCCTCATCCTGGCCGATAACGTATTTGCTCAGGGTTTTTTCAAGCGTGAGCAGGTATTTGGCTTCGCTGCGGATGACTTTTTTGACCGGTACGCCGGTCATGCGGGCGACGACGTCGGCCAGGTCTTCGCTAGTGACCGTCAATTTCTTAGCGCTCTGGTTTTTGGCGCGTTTGGATGTAAGCTCCTCATTGATTTGCGAGGCGCGGGTTTTGGCGCGGGCGGCTTGTCTCGTAGTCTTCGGCGTCGACGGCTTCTTCGATCTGGGTATTAATCAGCTTGAGTTCTTTTTGGAGGGCGCGGACTTCGGGGCTGGTTTTGCCCTTGTCGACCCGCAAATGGGCGGCCGTCTCGTCAATCAGGTCAATAGCCTTGTCGGGCATGAAACGGTCGTTGATGTAGCGCTTGGCCAGCGTCACGGCGTCGTCCAGCACTTCGTCGCTCAGGGTTACGCCGTGGAAGCTTTCGTAATGCTTGCGCAAACCTTTGAGGATCGCCAAAGTTTCACTGGCCGTCGTCTCCGGCACTTGGATCGGCTGGAAACGGCGCTCCAGAGCAGCATCTTTCTCGATGTACTTGGTGTATTCGGCCGTGGTCGTGGCGCCGATCAGCTGAATTTTGCCGCGGGCCAGCGCCGGCTTGAGGATATTGCCGGCGTCCATGGCGCCTTCGGCCGCGCCGGCGCCCACAATCAGGTGCAGCTCATCAATGAAGACGATGGTCCGGCTGTCTTTCTCGAGCTCGGACATGACTTTCTTGAGCCGTTCTTCGAATTCGCCACGGTACTTGGTACCGGCAATCATGCCGGCCAGGTCGAGCGTAATAATCCGTTTGTCAATCAGGCTATCGGGCACGTCTTCGGCAACTATCCGCTGGGCCAGGCCCTCGACGATAGCCGTTTTGCCGACGCCCGGTTCACCGATCAGAACCGGGTTATTCTTGGTCCGGCGGTTAAGAATGGTTATCACGCCGGCGAATTTGGTTGTCGCGGCCGACTACCGGGTCAAGTTTGCCGTGGCGGGCTTCGGAAGTCAGATCGGTACCGAAGAAGTCCAGGGCGCGTCTTTTTGGCGGTCTTTTTGCCGCGGCGGCGGCCGTCGCTGCCGGTCTCCTGCTCTTCGTATTGCTGCCGGTTGAGGAACTGCTCCAGCTCGCTGGTCAGGCCGTCGACATTGACGTTCATGTCGCGCAGCAGGATGGTAGCGCGGGCGTTCTTCTGTGACAGAATGCTGTACAGGATGTGCTCGGTGCCGCAGTAGTCCTGGCCGTAATCCTGGGCGGTGTCATAGGCCATCTTAAGCGTCAGCTTGGCCGTCTCGCTCAGGCCTTTGGCGCCGACAACGTTAATAACCAGCGTCTTGGGCGTCAGGTTGAGCGCCAGGCGGGCGCGGTCAAGAGTGACTCCGGTACCTTCGAGGATTTTGGCGGCCATGCTGCCGTCCTGGGCCAGCAAGCCTAGTAATAAGTGCTCGGTACCGACATAGGCGCTGCCGAAACTGCGGGCAATAGCGTCGGCGTGCTTCAAGCTCTGCAGCGCGTTGTTAGTCAAATGGTTTAAAAATTCTTGGAAGTCGGGCGAATTTGGCATCATAGCTGGTTTTGTCTCCTATATTAGCGGCGTTAATCGTCAATATGTCAGAAAAATAGCCTACTACCATAATAGCACTTAGCACTCTCACGTCAAGAGTGCTAATTTACAGTGGTGGTTCTAGCCGTTTATGAGGTCGACACGGGTTGTGACCGACGCGCTTTGAACGATTTGCAGCACCTGCTCGTCCTCGGGCACGCCGGCGCTTACCACATACAAGCCGTCGGCCGGCTCCAGTATGTGGTCGACCATGCCGATAGCCGGGTCCTGGATAAAAGCTTCGCCCTTACCCAGCAGCCCGACCGAAAATACCGAGCCGGCGTCGGGGTTGACCTTGCCGCTATGATGCCTCAAAGAAGCCGTGCCGTGGAAGTCAAGATGGAACTGGCCCAGGCCGTTGCCCGTAAGCTCTTCGGTTTTTTCAAAAATCCGCAATAGCCGGGCCATCCGCCGGGAATGGACGGACCCGGGCTGGATAGCCTCGACGTCGATCGTCAAGACGGACCGGCCGGGATTGTCCCATACGCTATTCATGGTAGCGAACGGTACGCGTCCCTGGCTGCCGGCGTGTGTCGCCAGCCAGTGCAGCGCGACGGCATGCTCGCCGGCGGCTTTGGCCTCCTCGCGGCTGATAAAGCCTTCCTCGATGCGCCAATGCTTGCCTGATTTTTCGTTCGAGCTCATTTGGGCTGCGCCGCGGCTATTCGCCATGCTCCTCGATGGCTTCAAGCAGTGAACTTTCCAGTTCGTTCTTCTTCTTGAGCTTGGGTTGTTTGGGCAGCTCGGTGGTCTGGACCTGGCCTTCCGGCTGGACGTCAGGCTGGCTGGCGGCCTGTTCGGCCTCGATGTCCAGCTCGTAGCCGGTCAGCTTGCTGGCCAAACGGACGTTCTGGCCGTTTTTGCCGATGGCGATGCTGAGCTGGTCTTCGGGCACAATGACGCGGGCCTTGTGGTTTTTCTCGTCGATGACGACCTGGGTGACCTTAGTCGGGCTGAGGGCCTGGGTAATGTACTCGGCAGGCTTGTCGGCCCAGACGATGATATCGATCTTCTCCTGCTCGCCGACTTCGCCGACGACGGCGTTAACCCGCGTGCCGTGGCCGCCGACGAAGGTACCGACCGGATCGACGCCCGGCACGTTGCTGGCGACGGCGATTTTGCTGCGGACGCCGGCTTCGCGGGCGATGCCCTTAATCTCGACGGCGCCGTTCTCCATTTCGGGGACTTCGGCCCGGAACAGCCATTCGATGAACTCCTTGTTGCCGCGACTGACCACCAGCTGCGGGCCGCGGAAACCGCGCTCGACGTCTTTGAGGAAGACTTTCAGGCGCTGGCCCGGGTAATAGCGTTCGCCCTGGATTTGTTCGCTGCGGGGCATGATGCCCTGGGCTTTGCCGAGGTCGATGCGGCAGATGTTGCCTTCGACGCGGGCGACCGTGGCGTTGATGACGGTGCCGATCTTGTCTTCGTATTCGGCCATGATGATTTCGCGTTCGGCCTCGCGCAGGCGCTGCAGGATAACCTGCTTGGCCGTCTGGGCGGCCACCCGGCCGAAGCTCTCGGCCTTCTCGTGGATCTCAATGGTTTCGCCGACCTTGGCGTTCTTGCGGCGGGTTTGGGCTTCGGCGAGACTGATCTCAAAAGCCGGATTCTCGACTTTTTCAACGATGTCCTTGGTGACGTAAGCGTCGACATCGCCGGTGTTGAGGTTCATGGTAACGCGGATTTCCTGCTCGCGGTCGCCATAATCGCGGCGGTAAGCGGCGGCCAAGGCCTGCTCGACGACTTCCTTGACGGCGTCCTCGGGCAAGTTCTTCTCTTCGGCGATCGTCCTGATGGCTACCGCCAGTTGTTTCATATCTAAGTCCATAGATACTCCCTTTCTTTAGTTAATTATCCCAAATTGTGGTTTCCAAAAATGAAAAAAACCGACCACTTCGGCCGGACTTACTAAACAGTATAGTATTTTAAGCGGCTTGAGTCAATTACTTGGCGCTGCCTTCCGGCGTAAAACCTTGTATGTCGGTTGGGCTCTGGTTATGCTGGACCTGTTCGTAGCCAGCTTTTGGCAAGACCAAGAACCTTATAAAACGCTTATCGGCAGTCCCCATGACATTACGATTGGAGCTGGTGCTTTGCCGGTATTGCCCATAGGTGTAGCCGTTCAGCGCCCAGCTCAAGGCCACCCCGAAAGAATTACAGACAACTTCTTGGGCGGCGGGCTGAGTCGCCCCATCCCCGGTTTCCACGTCTAATACGGCTTGGCAAGCTTCGGTAGCAATATCCGTAGTGTTAGTTAGGCGGGAACTTGTAGCCGTCACGAAAGAAACTGAGTCTAGCAGTTTCGGGAAAGTCCTGTGAGTAAAAGTTGCCGCGGCAGGGACGTATGTATTGCGTGAAGCGTGCGTACTGAACTCGTTTTCTCCCGCTAAGAAGAGGACAGAGGGTTGGCTATCAATAGTTAGCCGGGCTTTCACATTGCCAGTCGAAGCGCCAGTTGATTGCTCGTAAGCGGGTAGGTCAATCTCAGGGTCTTCTTCGCTAACGTCAATCATGTCTTTTTGGGCAGTGCCATATAGTCTGGTAGCGGCTTCGGCTGATTGATAGTTTCGGTCTCCGTACGTAAAACCGACATGCTTGCCGGCCGCGGTCCGCAGCGTGAAGCTTGACAGCTGCTGATAACGCAATGGTAACGAATGATTGAACTCAACGTTGGACTGCGGCGGACCAGTGTCATGCACTATGTATTGCAAATCATGGCCAACCCGAGCATTCTCAGGACCTGGGGCCGGCGCTTCACCGCAACCGCTTACTAAAGCGGCGGCCGTCAAACCAGTGACTAGCATTCCGCGCATTATAGCTACTTTAAATTATTCTTTGGATTTGTCAATTCGATAAGGGCTACGCTAGACTGTAAGACATATGGGTAAAAAAGTTACGCGGCTATACGAACAGTTTCAGCCGGAAAGTTATGATTTAGCGCTCAAACCGGATCCGAAAACTATGAAGTTCTCGGGCACGGTTACCATTCGGGGCCGCAAAACCGGCCGGCCGTCACGGCGGCTGACATTCCACCAGAAAGGCCTCAAGGTCACCTCGGCCAGCATCATTAAGAATGATAAGAAAGGTGACCAGATACTAGAAGTAGCGCGGATCAACAACCAGGACAGTTTCGACGAAGTCCGCTTGCACGCCGCGGACCTGGTCTACCCTGGCGACTACAGCGTGACAATGGATTTCAACGGTGAAATTACGCGGCCTATGAACGGTATTTATCCCTGCTTTTTCAAACACGGCGGCAAAGACAAGAAGCTTATTGCCACCCAGTTCGAGAGCCACCATGCCCGCGAAGCCTTTCCCTGTGTCGACGAGCCGGAAGCCAAGGCGGTCTTCAATTTGACACTGACTTCGCCGGCCGGCGAAACCGTAATCTCCAACACGCCCGCCAAGTCCCAGTCAACCAAGGGCAAATGGCAGGAAACGACTTTCGAGACGACGCCCCGCATGAGCGCCTACCTGCTGGCATTCGTGTTCGGGGAGATGGGCTATACCGAAGCCAAGACCAAGGGCGGCATCACGGTGCGGGCCTACGCCACGCCGGATAATGTCGGCTTGACGGAACACGGCCTGCAAGTGGCCGTCCGCGGGCTGGAGTTTTTCATCGATTACTTCGGCGTGCCATACCCGCTTGAGAAACTGGACATGGTCGCCCTGCCCGACTTCAGCGTCGGCGCGATGGAGAACTGGGGCTTGATCACCTACCGCGAAACGACCATGCTGGCCGACCCCGAGACCAGCAGTATCGAAAGCAAGCAGCTGGTGGCGCTGGTCGTTTGCCATGAACTCAGCCACCAGTGGTTCGGCAACCTGGTAACCATGAAGTGGTGGGACGATATCTGGCTCAACGAGAGCTTTGCCAACCTGATGGAATACCGCTCGGTCGAAGCTTTGTATCCCGAATGGCAAATCTGGGAACAGTTCGTCAGCCACGAAACGGGTAGCGCCAAGCGGCGCGACAGCCTGGAAGACGTCCAGCCGGTCAAAAGCGAAGTCCGCCACCCGGATGAAATCCACACCATATTCGACCCCTCGATTGTTTACGCCAAGGGCGGGTCGGTACTTTATATGCTCCTGAATTACATCGGCGAAGACGCTTTCCGGGCCGGCTTGAAAGACTATTTCGAGAAGCACCGTTATGGCAATACGGTGGCGGCTGACTTGTGGCAAGCCTTGGGCGGCGCCAGCCACCACGATATCACCGGCTTCATGCAGGACTGGCTCTACCGGCCGGGTTATCCGCTGGTGAACGTTGATTGGCAGCCCGGCGCCAAGACGATGAAGCTTGAACAGCGCCGCTTCCTGAGCAACCCGGCAATTAAGCAAACCGATACCAAGCCCTGGCAGGTGCCTCTGGCCTCCACCTGGGCGCTGGCCGAACCGCTGCTGGCCGAAACGTCGGCCGTCAATTCGGTCAGCCGGCTAGAAACCGGTGCTCCGTTGCTGCTCAACCATGACGGCCATAGCTACTTCCTGCCGCATTATGTCCAAGCCGCCCACTTGCAACAGATCGTAAAGGCTATTAGGGAAGACAAGGTCGATAGTATCGACCGCCTGCTATTGCTGGACAATTACACCATGCTGCAGCGCGGCGGCGTCAGCCAGACGACAGAGCTGCTGGAGCTGTTACGGGCCTACGAGCATGAGACCGGCGAAAGTGTCTGGGGCGCGATGGCCACGGCCATCAGCGAAGCCCGGCGTCTAACCGAAGGTGACAAAGACGTCGAAGACAAACTGAACAGCCTGATCCGCCAGCTCGTGCTGCCGGTAGTCGAAGAGCTCGGCTGGGACGACCGGCCGGCGGATTCCGCCCAAACGTTGCGCCTGCGCGGCCTGGCGCATATTATCGCGTCGGGCGCCGATGTCAAGACGGTCATTGACGAGGGGCTTAGGCGTTTTGCCGCCTTCAAGCAGCCGGCCGATCTGCCATCAAGTACGCGTTCGGTTATCTATCATATCGCCGCCCGGCACGGTTCCGATGCCGATTTTAATAAGCTCTTGAAGGTCTACCGCTCGACCCAAAACGCCGATGACCGGGAAGAGCTGGCCAGCGGCCTGACCGGCACCAAAACGCCCAAACACTACAAACAGCTGCTGGGCCTGCTGACCGGCGAAGAGGTCCGCCGCCAGGACCTGATGCACTGGTTCGCGTGGCTGCTGCGTAACCGCTATAGCCGTACCAGCGCCTGGGAATGGCTGGTCGCGAACTGGGACTGGATCGAACGGGAGTTCGCCAGTGAGAAAAGCTACGGTTTCTTCGCCCGCTTCGTCGGCAGCGTGTTTACCCGTGAAGCCGAGCTTAAGCAGTTCCTGGATTTCTTTGAACCCAAGAAAGCGATCGTCGCCCTCAACCGCGATATCGCGCTCGGCGAAGCCGAAATCACCAGCCGCATCGCCTGGCGCAAACGCAACGAAAAGGCCGTCAAAACCTGGCTTAAAGCCAACTTCTAGGTTCCGTCCAGCAACTAAAATACGTTTTCGACGAAACCGATAACGGCGAAGTCCGCCCCGGCCAGCTCGACAGCCGACAAGACGTACTCGCCTTTCCATTTGTATTCGTCGACCCACACCCAAGCCGCCCGGCGCATTTGCTTGAGCTTGCCGGCGGTTATCGCTTCCAGGCCGCCGCCCTGGTCGTCATTGAAGCGGTATTTTACCTCGACGAAATGGATAACGCCGTTTTTGCGCGCGATAATGTCGATTTCACAGCGCGGGCGGCGCCAATTCTGCTCGATTATCTCGTAACCGCGCATCTCCAGGTACGCCATGGCGGCTTTTTCGGCCCGGCGGCCGGTCTCGGTCGAAGTCATGCGCTCATTGTACCAAAGCCCGGACCGGCTTGAACGACCGGCGGTGCAGGTCGCTGACTCCGTACAGCTTCAACCTTTCGAGGTGCAGCGCCGTACCGTAGCCGACATGGCGGTCAAAGCCGTAGTCCGGATAGTCACCCTTTATCCCGGCCATATACCTGTCACGCGCGACCTTGGCAATAATGCTGGCAGCACTGACAGCCAGCACGCTGGCGTCGGCCTTGACAATAGTCTTCACGTTCGGCTTGTCGGGTAAGAAATTAAAGTTACCGTCGATGATAATTTCATCATACTCCAGCGTTATTTGTTCGAGGGCCCGGCGCATGGCCAAACCGACGGCCGCCGTCAGACCGATTTCGTCAATTTCGGCCGGCGCGACCCAGCCCAGGCCGATAGCGGCGGCCTCGGTCTCGATGATAGCCGAAAGCTCTTGCCGGCGCTTCTTGCCTAATTGCTTGGAATCGGCCAAGCCAGCTATCGGTTGGCCAATAACCACCGCCCCGGCCACTACAGGTCCGGCCCAACAGCCGCGGCCGACCTCGTCAATGCCCACTGTCGGTAATTGCATACTCCCAGTTTAGCAGTTGCCAAATTAAGCGACCTTAGCTTATGCTTGTACACAAAGATGTTTTGTTATATAATAAAGACTCATGGTTTCAGCTATAAGAGCAGTGGAAAGAAGTTTGGACGCCGTATCCAGCGGCGGAGATGTCGGGCAGCGAATAGCCGAAATACAGGCCGTTGAGAACCGGGCCAAGCGGGCCGGGCTGCTAGCCGTACACGCGGCCGTGGTACGCTTTCCGGACCTCTTCGCCAACCAGCTAGGCCTTAATTATCACCCGCCCGAATTCCCCCATGTAGACCAAGGCTTACAATCAGACGTCTACCGCCTGGATGAAGGCCGGGTGCTAAAAGTTATCAAACATGAAAGCACGGATGAGGAACAAGCCCAAATGGCTAGCCAACTCCGGCACGAGCACGCCGAGATGGCCAGGTATATCGGACCGGCAGTACTGCCTCACACGATTTTTGTGGGCCGCCACCCGATTGCCCGGGGACGCAATGCCGTCCAGATTATTCAGCCGTACCGGGAAATCGATTTCCTGAAGCTAAGCGACGACGAAGAAAGCACCGATCAGTTACGTGAACGGTTGCTTGAAGCCGAATCCGGCCACCCACGCGTTATATCTGAATTGGCTACCATCGTCCAAGGCGGCCGGGCGTTGGCTCAAGCCGAGGATCATTTAGTAATTGATATCGTAGGCAGAAATGTCGGCATTAACCGGCAAAGCGACCGGGTGGAAATTGTCGACAGCCAGCCAGTACCCCTAGAAAGACCCGACCATCATGCCCTGGCCACCTGGCATTTGGAAAGATTGGAAGCTACGCTCGAGAGTTTAGCGGCTTAGTCGGTTTTGGCTTCGGCTTCTTCGTGGCGGGCTTGGACGGCGGCGGCTTTGGCCTCGAGTTCGGCTTCTTCCTTGGCTTTAGCTTCGGCCTTGGCGGCGGCTTCGGCGGCCTTGGCGGCATGGAGCTTGGCTTCTTCAGCCTCCAGCGCTTCGTCATGGACTGCGTTAACGGCTTCGCGATCGAAGTCGACACCGGTCATACGGGCCGATTTGCCGGTACGCTGGCGCATGTAGCTAAGATAATTGCGGCGGACCTTGCTGCGCTTGGTAACTTCTACCTGGACTACCAGGGGGCTGTGCAACAGGAAGCTCTTTTCGACACCGACGCCACTGGCGATCCGGCGCACGGTAATACGGCTGGTGTGGCTGCCGCGGTTGTCGGTCCGGATGACCAGGCCCTGGAAAATCTGGATGCGTTCTTTGTTGCCTTCACGGATTTTCTGGTGCACTTTGACGGTGTCACCGCTGCGTACGTCGACGACGGCCTTTTTCTTATAACGGTCATTAATTTTTTGAATCACGCTCTGCATATCCGGTCAAGTGTACACGATTTACTCCTCTGGCGCAAGGCTTTTAGCCGATGACGCGGTAGAGTTCGTCGAGAGTCGTTTGGCCGGCGATGGCTTTTAGGACGCCGTCCTGGTCCATTGTCAGCATGCCGGATGCCCGGGCGGCATCTTCGATGTTCTGGGTCGAGACGCTGGTTTTGGGACTTTCCAGCAGCTGGCGCAGCGCGTCGCTCATGGTGAACTGTTCGCGAATGGCCAGCTGGCCCTGGTAGCCGTAGGGATTGGCCTCAGAACTGCCGGGCTTGTAAAGCTGCAAGCCGTCGAGGTTGGGCCGTTCGAAGCCCTCCGGCAAGGTCGCCAGTACGTCATTGATCCGTTTCCAGTCGGCCTCTGAGGGCGTGTAGGCCTGTTTGGTAGCGTCGTCGAGACGCCGTATCAAGCGCTGGGCCATGACCAGCCTGATGGCCGAAACGAACAGCGGATTCTCGCCGATGATGTCGGCGATGCGCGTTAGGGCGGCAGCCGCCGAACCGGCGTGGAAAGTCGCCAGCACCAGATGGCCGGTCAGCGCGGCCTGCAAAGCCGTCCGGGCGGTGTCCATATCGCGGATCTCGCCAATCATAACGATGTCGGGGTCAAGCCGCAGGACGGCCCGCAGCTTGCTGGCGAAGCTCTCGTCGTTGCCGGCCTCGCTGGAAGTAACCGAAATCTGCGTCACGCCGGGGAATTGGTACTCCACCGGGTCCTCGATAGTGATGATTTTGCGTTCTTCGGTGTTAAGCGAATTCAGCATCGAGTACAAGGTGGTCGTTTTGCCCGAACCGGTCGGCCCGACGACCATGACCAGGCCGGTCGGCTGGGCGATGATGCCATCGACGACCCGGCGTTCGGCGGCCGACAAGCCCAGACGGTCAAGGGTATACATGCTTTCGTCCATGTTGAACAGGCGCATCACGGCGTCCATGCCGTTGATGGTCGGCACGGTTTCCAGGCGCACGTTGACGTCGACTTCGTTGCCATCGGCCATTTTGACCTTTTGGGCGATGTGGCCCTGCTGGGCTTCGTTGACACCGGTTGAGACATTGCCGGCGCTGGCAATCGCCGAAATAAGCGTGTGGTACTTGTCGGGCTGCAGACGGGCGATGGGATGCAGTACGCCGTCAATCCGGAAGCGGATACGCACGTCGCCGGGCTGGGTTTCGACATGGATATCGGAGGCGTTAAGGTTGTGGGCCTGGGCGACCAGGTAAGCCAGCATATCGTCGGCCTTGACCTGCTGTAGCATGTCGGAAATCTGGCCGACCAGCTCGTTATCATCAGTCTGATTGAGGGCTATATCCTGGTATACGACCTTTTCCGGCGGGTCGTACAGGCGCATGTAATCACGGTAGCCGGCCTCGGAAATAATGGCGAAGACGACTTTCTGGTCGGCGAAATGCTTCTCCAAATCGGCCATGGTTTGCTGGGAAGTCGTCGTCGTAACTCCAAACAGTATATTGCTGCGGTCGGCCGTCAGCGGGATGACCCTCAGCCGGTAAAGCTCGGGGACGGTCAGTATGTCGTTATACAGGGCTTTTTCACCCGGGCCCGAAGTGTCGAAATAGTCCATGCCCAACACCCGGGCACGGCGTTCGGTTGCCTGTTCTTCGTCAAGTCTGGCGTCTTGGCTCATATGTTTCCAGTATAAAGCATAAGCGTCGCCAAGAGCCAATGCTGTATATTTGTTGCAGTGAGAAGCTTGATTCTGATCGCCCATAATTTACGCAGCGCCCATAATGTCGGCTCGCTGCTTAGGACCTGTGACGGCCTGGGCATCGACGAAGTCTACCTGACGGGGTACACGCCTTACCCGGCCCGGGCCGGCGATGAACGTTTGCCCCATCTGGCTCAAAAAACCGACCGGCAAATCGCTAAAACCGCCCTCGGGGCCGAAAAGTCGGCCGCCTGGCAGCACCGGGCCGACATCGCTAGCGTGCTGGCCGGCCTGCGAGAACGGTCTTTCGTAATCGCCGGGCTGGAGCAGGCCGCCGGTTCGGTTGAGTTGCCGACTTTCGGGCCGCCGGACAAGCTGGCTTTGATAGTCGGCCGCGAAGTCGAAGGCTTGGAAGCGGACATCCTGGCGGCCTGCGACCTGGTGCTCGAAATTCCGATGTTCGGCCGCAAAGAATCCTTCAACGTCGTCCAGGCGGCGGCGATGGCCCTCTACCACTGCCGCTTTGCCGGTTCATAAATGCCGGTATGCTATAATTAAAGGGTTAAACTAGAAATAAACAGATGGCATTAGCAACCAGACCGGCACCAAACGCCCACCACCGAAAACGCCACGCCCAACATCACCGGCACAGCAAGGGCTACCTGCGGACATACTGGCCCTATCTGCCGATGCTGGCGATTGTCGGGGTGGGCGCGGCCGTTAACAAGTCGCTTTATAGTAGCGGTTTTGCCCTGCCCGACACTTTTGGCGGCGGCGGACCGGCGGCTTCGACCCGTATTTCGGCTATAACCGGCCAGGCCGGCTGGGGGTTGGCGGCCGTAGTTTTCATCACCGCCGTAGCGGCGGCAATTCTTATCTTTAGCCACTGGTACCGTGTCCGTAATGTCATTAGCCGCGGCGAAGCCTTCGCCCTTAGCCGTCCGTGGGTCGATATCCTGCTGGTCCTGGTAGTAACCGCCGGCGTCGTCTTGACCCGCTACATCGCCTGAACATCCGGCCCCGGGCTTATTGCACGACCAGGTTGTCGGCGCCTACCAGCTCCTGCAGTTTGGCCAGGCCGTCGCTGGTCCGGTCAATGCCGACCGGCAGTTTGATTGCTTGCTTAGCGGTCGCTTCGCCCAGGACCAAGACGACCTCGGTCTCCCCCTGATGCCGGTCAATCGTTTGCTTGAGCGACAGCAGCATAGCCTGGTCCTGAGTATTGATTAAACGTACATAGACCCGTTCCGGCAGCGGCTTCTCGGAAACGGCGGCCGGAGTAACGGTCCTGGCCGGCCGGGCTTTGGGAGTTTTGGGCTTCTTGCCGGTCGCTTCGTAAGCGGCCGCTTGTTCGGCGGTAATCTCGCGGGCGTCATCAACCGTTATTTTGACCTCGCCGGAACTGTTGCCGTCGCGGTCGCGGGTACTGACTTTGCCCCGGACCAGGACGACCCGGTCGCGTTCCCACAGGCCGATGGTTTGCTGGTAGCTGTTCGGGAAGAGTATGATTTCGATTTCGCCGAAGCGGTCTTCCAGCTTGACGAAAGCCATCCGCTGGCCGTTCTTGGTCGTGATTTCACGGAAATCCGAGATAGCGCCGCCGATACTGACCCGCTTGCCGTCATGGTCGGCCGTAATCGTGTTGAGCGGCACGGTCTGCTCGCCCAGAATGGTTTCGAACATTTCGAGCGGATGCTGGCTAAGGTACAGCCCCAGCAGTTCGCGTTCCCATAGCAGCTGCTCATGGTTGCTGACGGCGGCCGGCGCGGCCTGCAGTTCCAGCTGGGCCCGCGGCAAGGCCGTGTCGGGGCTGTTGCCGAATATATCGGTCTGGCCGCTGCTAGCCTGCTTCTGCAACCGGGCGGCAAACGCCAGCATCAGGTCGAGATTATGCAACAGCGTCGAGCGGTCGCCGAACCGGTCGAAAGCGCCGGCCTTAATCAGGCTTTCCAGCGGCTTGCGGTTGACGACCCGGCTGTTGACCCGGGTCAGGAAGTCCTCGAGACTGGTGAAATTACCTTCCTGGCGCGCCCGGATGATTTCCTCGACGACGCCGGTGCCGACATTCTTAATGGCCGCCATACCAAAGCGGATTTGCTGGCTGCCGGGCACCACCGCGAACTCGACGAATGACTCGTTGACATCCGGCGGCAGGACCGTGATGCCCATGTGCTTGCACTCGGTGATTTCAATTGCCAAACGGTCGGTGTCATCATAATCGCTGGTCATTAGAGCGGCCATGAAAGCCGCCGGATAGTGGGCTTTGAGGTAAGCCGTCTGATAGGCGATGGTAGCGTAGCAAGCCGCATGGACTTTGTTGAAGCCGTAGTCGGCGAAGGCTTCCATGCGAACCCAGAACTTCTCGGCAAAGCTTTTCGTGACCTGGCTGTGCTCGACCATGCCGTCGATGAAGGCGGTCTTCATTTTGGCCATGGTGTCGCGTTGCTTCTTGCCGATGGCCTTGCGCAGCGTGTCAGCCTGGCCGCCGGTAAAACCGCACATTTCCTTGCTGACTTGCATAAACTGTTCTTGGTAGACGAGCACGCCGTAGGTGCTTTGGAGGGCGGCCTGCAGGCCGGGGTGTTCGTAGACGGTTTTTTTGCGGCCGTGCTTGCGGTCGATGAAATCTTCGATAAACTGCATCGGGCCCGGCCGGTACAAAGCGTTCATAGCGATCAGGTCGTCAAAAACGGTCGGCTGGAGTTCTTTGAGGTAGCGTTTCATGCCGGCCGACTCAAACTGGAAAACACCGGTCGTATCGGCCCTCTGGAAGAGTTCATAGGTCTGCTTATCGTCAAGCGTAATGCTGTTGATGTCGATCGTTTCGCCGTAAACGCGCTTGATTATACGCAGGGCGTTATTGATAATCGTCAGGTTCGACAGGCCCAGGAAATCCATCTTCAAAAGGCCCAGTTCTTCGATGGGGCCCATCGAGTACTGGGTGGCTATAACGCCTTTTTGGGCCATTTCGAGCGGCGTGTAATAAACGATGTCCTCGGGCGCGATCACGACGCCGGCGGCGTGGACGCCGTGCGAACGGATCGTGCCTTCCATCTGGACGGCCAGGTCGAAGACCTTTTTGGCGGTGGCGTTAGTCTCGTATTCATGCTTGAGTTCGCGGTCGTTGCGCAGCGAAGTCGCCAGCGGGATGTGCCGGCCCTGGACGGGCGGCGGAATCATCTTGGCCAGCCGGTCGGCTTCGGCGTAGGGCACCTGCAAAACGCGCGACACGTCGCGCACGGCGTTGCGGGCCGCCATCCGGCCGAAAGTCACGATGTTGGCCACACGTTCTTTGCCGTATTTCTCGACACAATACTGGATGACTTCTTCCCGGCGGCTGTCCTGGATATCGATATCGACGTCCGGCATGCTAATACGGTCGGGGTTCAGGAAGCGCTCGAACAGCAAATCGTAGAGCAGCGGATCGACTTCCGTAATCTTCAAGGCGTAGGCGATAATCGAGCTGGCGGCACTGCCCCGGCCCGGACCGAAGACTATGCCTTGGTTTTTGCCCCAGTTGATGAAGTCCGCGATAATCAGGAAGTAGCCGTTGAAACCCATGCTCTCAATAACGCCGAGTTCATAGTCGGCGCGTTCCAAGACCTCCTTCGACAGTTTCTTCTTGGACTCGGCGATTGATAGCTTCTGGGTTTCGGCTTCCGGTACTTTGCCGTAGCGCCAGGCTAGGCCCCTGTAGAGCAGTTTTTCCAGATATGACCTTTCCGTCTCGCCTTTGGGTACGGGGAATTTCGGTATCAGGATCTTGCCGAGTTCTATCGTGACGTCACAGCGGTCGGCAATAGCCCGGCTATTGGTAATGAAGTCGGGGTGGTCGGCGCCCCAGCGGCCGATCAAGTCTTCGGGCTTGTTGACGTGCAGATCGAAGTCTTTGAGGGTCATCCGCTTCTCGTCGCTCAGGAATGAACCGGTCTGGACACATAGCAGGATTTCGTGGGCCTCTTGGTCCTCATGTTTGAGGTAATGGGCGTCGCAGGTTACGACGCACGGTATATCAAGCTCTTGTCCCAGACGGATCACCTGGTCGTTGATGACCTTTTGTTCGCTCCAGTGCCCGGGGTGCTCAGGGTGACCGTGGTCTTGGACCTCCAGGTAGTAGCGGTCGCCGAAGGTCTGTTTGTACCACTTGGCTATTTGTTTGGCTTGGTCGTACTGGCCCTGGCGCAGGGCGTCGCCGAGTTCGCCGCTGGCGCAGCCGCTGAGGCAAATCAGGCCCTCGTTATGCTTTTCCAGCAGCGAGCGGTCAATCCGCGGTTTGTAATAAAAACCTTCAAGGTTGGCGATGGTCGACAGGGCCATCAGGTTCTGGTAGCCGTCTTTGTTCATAGCCAGCAGTATCAGGTGGTAATACTGCTTGTCTTTGGACGGGTCCCGGTCGTATAGGCTGCGGGCTGCGACGTAGGCTTCGATACCGATAATCGGTTTGATGCCGGCCGCCCTGGCTTCTTTGTAGAATTCAATCGTGCCGCTGAGGGTACCGTGGTCGGTGACCGCCACGGCCGTCATGCCGCTGTCCTTGACGTGCTTGACCAGCGCCGGCACCTTAGTCAAGCCGTCCAGCAAGCTGTACTGGGTATGGTTGTGCAGATGCACGTAATCGTCAGCGGCAAGCGCGGTCTTTTTTTTGGCCAAAATATCCCTCAAGAGCTCTTACGTATCAGTTTAAATTATATCACCGACCGGCCGGCTGACGAAAACCGATTATGGCCCCGGTTCCGGCTTACTTCTTGAGGTAGCTGCGCAGGTGCTTGAGCGCCAGGTTGGCGTTTTTGACGGCCCGGGCCAGGTCTTTGTCCTCGGCGTCGCCCTCATGGATGGCGCTGATTACTTCGCGCGTCTTCTCTTTGGTGTCCTTGGCTTTTTCGACGAGTTCGGCCAGTTCTTTTTGGGCTTTGGCGCTGAGCTTGGCGTTGTTGGCTTTGGCCTCTTTGATAACTTTGTCCAGTTCGGTGTGGAGCTGCTTGAGGTCTTTTTCGGCTTGGACCCGGCTGCGTTCGGCGGCATTCTTAATATCGTCTCTGGTCTGCTTGCCGCTCTTAGGCGCGGTCAGGACGCCGGCCACATACCCGGCGGCAGCGGCTACCGTGCTGCCGATAGCGATTCGTTTGAGGTTCTGGCGTTGGCGGTCTTTTCTGCCCATTATTTTTTCTGGTTCCTTTGCGTTACTTTGATAATATTGCGGATAAGTTTAAAAAGCGCCATCCGGCCCTGAGTGTCCTTGAGAACGTCAGCTACCGACTCAACGGAATCAACGACGCCTTCGGCCTTGTCAATCACCCGGCGGACGCCCGCCAGCAATCTGAGGAGACCGATAACCAGGGCTATGCACAGCAGGAAGAAAAGGCTGAGCAGGCTGGTCAGTATGATAAGCAGGACCGTGTCCGTAGTCGTCATACGTTCAGTATATAACTAATCGCGCCGTTGTCCAGTCAAGACCCCAGTTGTTGGCGCAGATAGTCCTTGAGGGCCGGGCCGATGTCATCACGCTTAAGGGCGAAATTGAAGACGGTCTTGAGATACTCCAGGGGGTTGCCGGTATCGTGGTAGGCGCCGTTCTTAATCTCCAAACCGTAGATGTGGTGGCCGTCCTTAATCATATTCTGCATGGCTTCCTGGATCATGAATTCACCGCTGGCCGGGTCGTAAGCCTCGCGCTGTTTCTGCAAGTAACCGACCATGTCATATTCGAACAGGTAGCCGCTGACTGACGCCAGGTCGGACGGCGCCCGGTCGCGGCCCGGCTTTTCGACGATAGTCGTCATATCGACCAGGCCCGGCGCAACTTCTTCGCCCGCGATGTAGCCATAGCGCTTGTAATCTTCTTCGCCGTCACGGCGGATGGCCGTAATGACCGAACCGCCGCGCTCCTCGTAGACCGCCAGCATTTGGGCGAAACGGCTCGGTTCGGCGGCCACGAAATCATCGGCAAAAGTATAAATAAACGGCTCATTGCCGATCAAATGGGCAGCGTTCAATAGCGGCGTGCCGGTGCCATAAGGGCCCTTTTGCCGAATATAAGCGAAGTTGGCCAAGCCCGAAATCCGGCTGGTCGCTTCCAGCAGCTCCCGTTTGCCGGCCTGCTCCAAATTGCTCTTAAGATCGGCGCTGATGTGGTCAAAATGGTCCTCGATAGTCCGCTTGTGGTAGCCGGTCACGATCACTATGTCGGTAATGCCCGCGCCGGCCAGCTCTTCGACGATTTGCTGGATAATCGGCTTATCGACGAGCGGCAGCATTTCTTTGGGCATAGCCTTGGTCTGCGGCAAAAACCGCGTTCCGAAACCGGCCGCGGCGATGACTGCTTTACGAACTTTGGGTTGGGCCATTGCTTCTGATTGTACCACGATCAAATTCGAGAGAATAGAATACTTGTAAAAACATAAAATCAACGTATAATCAATAGAACTATGTCGGAGATGCTAGAGGCTGAGCAGCCCGTACGCAACCTTGATACTTTTCGCCAACGCTGGGGCGACTGCGGCTTTGAGGAGTCCCAGCTGGAACACATGTGGTACGTGGCCGAAAGCTTGACCAGCCGCCTGCCTTATCACAATTTTGACCATACCCTGGACACGCTCTGGACGGCCATGGAACTGGTCGATCGGCTTGAAGCCGACGGTATTGAAGTCAATCGTCGAGTTTTGGTAGGCGCCTCGCTATTCCATGACGCGGCTTATCATCGCTCCCCTAATAAGAACGCCAAGCCCACTGCCAAAGAAAACTACTCTGCCAAACTGTTTGCCAAGCACGCGCCAGACTTCGGTTATAGC
Source organism: uncultured Candidatus Saccharibacteria bacterium (assembly GCA_963716945.1). Lineage (GTDB taxonomy): Bacteria > Patescibacteriota > Saccharimonadia > Saccharimonadales > UBA4665 > DASRLG01. Next base: position 820,705 of record OY970322.1, read on the forward strand.
AAAGACGAGATTAAGCTTGGCCGCCGTGTTATTAGGGATACCAGCCACCATAGGAAGCCAAGATATCCGGAAAGCAAGGTACTGGTTCGGGCTGACATTGATAATGTCAGCCGTGATTATGAAACCGAAGTACTGCCTAATGCCCGCCGCCTCCATGAAGAGCTGACCATACTTGGCCACTCGATAGCCTTCGAGCGCCATGCCAGATTAAGCGTTAAAGTCTTAGCCCGGTATGTTAAATACGACTTATCGCTCGGACCCACCGATAGTAGTTTCCCCGAATGGGAAGGTCATACTTTAAACAATCTTTATGATTTAGCCTCTCGTGAAGCCGACAAAGTGCCCCGCTCATTATTGAGACTGCTGGGCGGCTCGGCCATTAACGAAGGCTAGCGGCCGGCTTACTGCAGCTGCTTTTTGATGAGGTCCTGGGCCAGCGACGGGTTGGCTTGGCCTTTAGATTGTTTCATGACCTGGCCGACCAGGAAGCCGATGGCTTTCATCTCGCCGTTCTTGACGTCGGCGGCGGCTTTGGGATTGTCTTCAAGGACCTGCTTAACGACTTTGGCAATCTCGCCTTCGTCGGAAACCTGGAGCAGGTTCTTGGCGGCCGCGATTTCTTCCGGGTCGCCGCCGGCTTTGAGCAGTTCGGCCAGGACTTCCTTGGCCGCCGTCGAGCTTAATTTGTTATCCGATACGAGCTGCGAAAGCTTGATCAGCTGGTCGTCGCCCACCGGCTGCTCTTCGGCTTCACCGGATTCATCATCGCCGCCCGGCTGCATCATCCAGAAAGCCACGCGCCGGGCATGCTCGGCGCTGCTGCCGGCCAAAATCCGAGAGACCAGCTTGGCGGTCTCGGGCACGGCGATGATGTCTTCGATGACCTTGGGGTCGATGTTGATTTGCTTGAACTTGTCGCGGTAGCTGTCCGGCAGTTCGGGCATGGCGGCTTCGATCTTGCTAATGTACTCGTCGGTCAGGGTGACAGGCGGCAGGTCGGGGTCGGGCATGTAGCGGTAGTCGTCGGCGTTCTCTTTGGAGCGCTGGCTGAGCGTCTTCTGCTTGGCGTCGTCCCAGCCGCGGGTTTCCTGGACTATCGTCTGGCCTTTTTCGAGCAATTCGATCTGGCGGGCTATTTCGTAGTCGGCGGCCTTTTCGACGGAGCGGAAGCTGTTTAGGTTCTTAGTCTCGGTACGGGTGCCGAGCTCATTGGTCTGGCTGACGCTGACGTTGACGTCGAAGCGCATGTTGCCGTAGTAGAGGTTGGCATCGGAGACGCCGGCGTAGCGCATTAGCAGGTACAGTTCGCGGGCGTAGGCTTTGGCCTCGGCGCTGGAGTGCATATCCGGTTCGCTGACGATTTCCAGCAGCGGCGTGCCGGCCCGGTTCAGGTCGACCAGGCTGTAGTCCTCGCCGGCGTGGTGCGTGCTCTTGCCGGCGTCGGCTTCCAGGTGGGCCCGGGTGATGCCGATAGTTCTGGCCTGGCCGTCGACGTCGATTTTGACCTTGCCGCCGATGATAATCGGTTCGTCAAACTGGGTGATTTGGTAACCCATCGGCAAATCGGGATAAAAGTAATGCTTGCGGTCAAACTTGCTGAATTTCTGCGGCCGGCTGTTTAGCGCGAAAGCCGCCCGGGACGCCAAATCAACAGCCGCCTCGTTAAGTACCGGCAAGGCGCCCGGCAAGCCGAAATCTATGTGGTTGACCAAGGTGTTCGGCGGCGCTTCGCGGGCATCGTTGCCGACGGCCGAGAAAAGCTTGGTCCTGGTCTTGAGCTGGACATGGCACTCAATGCCGATGGTAACGCTGTATTTGGCGCGGGTCTTGGGGTCGATCATGGCTCCAGCGCCCCCAAATCCCTTAGCGCCTGGCGGAAGCCGGACAAGGCCGCCAGGACGTCACTTTTCTTAAGCTTGCGGACATCTTCGCTGACAATGGTCTTGCGCAGCTTGTGGCCGAACCAGACGCTGTCATTACTGGTCAGGGCATGCTGGGCGGCAACCAGGCGTTCGCCGGTGGTTTTGCCTTTGTAGCGGGCCTTCTTGAGAGCTTCGTCGAGCAGGTTGTCGGCTTCAATGACGGCCTGCGGCCAGGTCTTGCGGCTGACACAGTGCTTCTGCAGGTCCTTCCAGCGCTGGGTGAAGCGGTCGCTGTTGAGCTTCGCCGGCCGGCGGCGGCGTATTATGACGACCAAAGCCAGGATTAACAGCACGGCGGCCGCGGCGCCAACTATATAAGCCGGTTTCATGCCAGCAGCTCCTCGGCCTTTTTAGCCACGGCCAACAGCTTGCGGTCGGCCCGCTGCGGCGCCATGATTTGCAAACCGACCGGCAGGCCGCCGCTCAAACCGGCCGGCACGCTGATAGCCGGGATACCGACCAGGTTGGAGCCGACCATCAAGAGGTCGGCCAAATACATTTGCAAAGGATGCTCGGCCCGCTCGCCAATCTTAAACGGCTTGGTCGGCGATACCGGCCCGACCATGAAGTCGACTTCGGCAAAAGCCTTTTCAAACTCCTTGACCAGCTTGGTCCTGACGGTTTGGGCCTGCTTGTAATAGGCGTCGTGGTAGCCGCTGCTGATGACGTAGGTGCCGATCATGATACGGCGTTTGGCCTCTTCGCCGAAACCGATGGAGCGCGACTTCTTATAGCTCTCGTCGAGATCTTTGGCGTCGGGGTAGCTGTAGCCGAAACGCTGGCCGTCGTAGCGGCTGAGGTTGCTGCTGACTTCGGCCGGGCAAACGATGTAATAAACCGACAGCGACAGCGGCATGGACGGGATGCTGACGGTTGAAATCTCGGCGCCGGCGGCCTCCAGCCGCTTGACGGCGGCCTGGGTGTGCTGGCGGACGTCGGCGTCCACGTTATCATCCATGTACTCCTTGAGGATACCGATTTTTGTGCCCTTGAGGTCAAAGTCCAGGTCAGTATATGGCTGTTCATCGCGTTCGATAGTCGTGCTGTCGAGGTCGTCCCGGCCGGCTATGACGTCGAGTACCAGCGCCGCGTCATCAACCGTCCTGGCCAGCGGCCCGGGCGAGTCGAGGCTGGAAGCCATGGCGACGATGCCGCTGCGGCTGACCAGGCCGTAGGTCGGCTTCAGCCCGACCACGCCGCAAAAGGCTGCCGGCAAGCGGATCGAGCTGCCGGTGTCGGTACCGGTAGCGAACGGCGCCATTTCGAGGGCTACGGCGGCGGCCGAACCGCCCGAGCTGCCGCCCGGCACCCGGGTTTTGTCGTAAGGGTTCTTGGTGGTGAAGAAATCGCTGTTTTCGGTCGACGAACCATGGGCGAAGGCGTCGAGGTTGGCCTTGGCGACACAGATGGCGCCTTCGGCTTCCAGCCGCTCGATGACCGTCGCCTGGTACGGCGCGTGGAAACCTTTGAGGATGTTGCTGGCGGCCGTAGTTTCGGCGCCGAAAGCCAGGAAGTTGTCTTTGGCGATGAACGGCACGCCGGCCAAACGACCGACTTTGCCGCCCTTGGCCGCACGCTTGTCAATCTCCGCGGCCCGCTCGCGCGCCCGTTTGGCGGTCGTGACGATTATAGCGTCGTAGTCTTGCTTGGCGGCAATCGTCTTGAGCGACCGCTCGACCAGGTCGGCAGCCTTAAGCTCCCCGGCCCGGACTTTAGCGGCGATATCGGCGATCGGCGGCCATTGGCTCATCCGAGCATCCGTTTCACTTTGATTTGGTGGTCTTTGACATGAGGTACGTTCTTGAGCAGGTCTTCGGGCTTGTAGCCGTAGTCTTTAATTTCGTCGGGGCGCGTGACATTGGTCAGGCCCGTGACCTGGTGGGTCGGTTCCAGGCCTTTGGTGTCAACACCTTGCAACTGTTCGACATACTGCAGAATTTCCGATAATTCGGCCGTGAACTGCTCAATCTCGGCCTCATCAAGGTCTAGCCTTGCTAATTCGGCCAATTTTAAGACATCTTCCCGAGTCAGTTTCGCCATAGTTAATCATAATTGTAGCAGACCGCGCGCCATTTCCTACAATTTTTAACCTGTTAATTTGACGACGGCAGAATCGCCTTTACAAAGCAAAAGCATAAGACTACGATTTAGATGCACGTTATTTGTTCTCAGAGATAAATATGGCAGCAGTAGCCGAAGCTCAACCTATACTAAGGGAACCGCCGGAACTAGACGGACCTGAGATAGGCGTTGCCGCTTTAAAAGACCTTCACCCCGGTGAAGGTCTTTTAGCGTCCGACGGACAACCCTCAGACGGAATAACCCGGAATTACGTTGCCGACCGGAAGCCAGGCACTACGGCAAGCTCAAAGCACGGTCATACGAACCTGGAAATCTATACTATGGAAAACGGCCGGCAGTACGAGGTTGTCAGCGGCGAACCCAGAGAACAGCAATCCGACGTGCCGGTTGTCTTCACGACCGCTCTAGGCACCAGTGTGCGCGGGCACAATTGGCACACTATGTACAAAGTCATGGATCTTGGCTATCCGGTAGTTTTGGTCGGACCGGAGGGCGGACACGCCAATTGGCCTAAAAGTCCTGCGGGACTGAAGCGCTTCCTGGCTAACCTTGGCAGCATCAGTATTGAAGAGACTGCGGCTAATATGCACGAGATACTGGATGACACCGATGAATCCGGCTTGTACGCGCCCGGAGATTTTATAGCTATAGGCGAATCTCGGGCCTCGGCGGCCGGAATGGGACTTGCCGCCTTGGCTACCAGAAGGCAAATGATTTATGGCGACTTTATAGCTCCCCCCTTCCCGAGGACTCTGGACAGCGCAAAAGGCCGGCTGGCTTTGCCGGCTCAACTGGTGACCCAAACTTCCCTGCTGGGAAATCTTCCCCTAAAAATGAGCCCCCGACGAGCCCTACATTTTCCAAGGACCATAAACCCTAATCCCCATTTTTTGCTACATATGGCAGCCACCGTACCGACCCTCTTAAGCGGCCGTACGGGCGAATTAGCTGCCGCTATAGAGCCCGATGCTAAGATTCACAATACTATATTTACCGGCGACGCCTGGTCGGACGGCGAAGGCTGGGACGAAGTGTTTGAAGGTCATTCGTATGTTGTAAATACTCACCTTCCCGGTAACCATATGGCCATAGCCAAACCGGAAACCCAGCAGGCTCGGCTAGACCGCTTAACGGGTTTGCGCGAGGAGCTGCAAGAAACCGGCGGCCAGGTTTCAGCGATTGATTGGAGCCGAATTCACATGAGCGGCCGGTTGGCGGTAGCGGCTTAGAGCTTCTTCTTGATGTCCTCGATCAGGTCGCGCAGTTCGGCGGCGGTTTCGAACTGGAGGTTGGCGGCCGCCAGGTCCATTTGCGAGGTCAGGTCCTTGATCAGCGAACCGTATTCGTCCTTGGGGATTTTCTTGAGGTTGAGCTTGGCGCGCTTGGCTTCGTCGGGCAGTTCCGGCCGCATGCCCTTTTCGACGGCCCGCTTGATGCCGGTCGGCGTTATGTTATGTTCCCGGTTGTAGGCCTCCTGGATTTTACGGCGGCGGGTGGTTTCGTCCATGGTTTTTTGCATGCTCTTGGTGATGTGGTCGGCGTACATGATGACATGTCCTTGTTCGTGGCGGGCCGCCCGGCCGACGGTTTGGATGAGGGCCTGCTCGCTCCTGCAGGAAGCCCTCTTTGTCGGCGTCGAGAATCGCCACCAGCGATACCTCGGGTAAATCCAGCCCCTCGCGCAGCAGGTTGATGCCGACCAGGACGTCGTACACGCCCAGCCGCAGGTCGCGCAAAATGTCCGTCCGGTCCAGCGTGTCGATGTCGCTGTGCAAGTAAGCCACCTTGATGTTGAGTTCCTTGCAGATATTCGGCCAGGTCCTCGCTCATGCGCTTGGTCAGCGTCGTTACCAGGACCCGCTGGTGTTTGGCGACAGTATCACGGATTTCGGCGATCAGGTCATCGATCTGGCCCTCGATCGGCCGGACTTCAATCGGCGGGTCGAGCAGGCCGGTCGGCCGGATAACCTGCTGGGCCGGCTTGGGGCTTCTCGACAGCTCGTACTCGGCCGGCGTAGCCGAGACGTAGACCGTCTGGTTGAGGTGCCGCTCGAATTCCGTGAAAGTCAGCGGCCGGTTATCCAGGGCGCTCGGCAGCCGGAAGCCGTGCTCGACCAGCACTTCCTTGCGGGCCCGGTCGCCGTTGTACATGCCGCGGACCTGCGGAATCGTCATGTGCGACTCGTCGATTACCATCAGGTAATCATCAGGGAAATAGTCCAGCAGCGTCGCCGGCTGCTCGCCCGGTTCGCGGTTAGTCAGGTAGCGGCTGTAGTTCTCGATGCCTTTGACGAAACCGGTCTCTTGCAGCATTTCCAGGTCGAACCGGGTGCGCTGCTCCAGACGCTGGGCTTCCAGCAGCTTGCCCTCTTTTTTGAACTTGGCCAGCCGCTCGGCCAGTTCATGTTCGATTTGTCCGAGAGCGACTTTGAGTTTCTCTTGCGGCGTGACATAGTGCGAACCGGGGAAAATTTTGTACGCATCGAGCTTGGCCAGGATTTCACCGGTCAGCGGGTCGATCCTGGTAATCCGTTCGATCTCATCGCCAAAGAACTCGATCCGGTAAGCCAGTTCTTCGCCGGCCGGGAAGACGTCAACCACGTCGCCGCGGACCCGGAAGGTGCTGCGATGGAAGTCGATATCGTTGCGCTGGTACTGAATGTCCGTCAGATGCCGCAGGAACTTATCGCGGACTTTGCGTTCGCCGACTTTGACATCGACCGACAAGCCGTTGTAGTCCTCGACCGAGCCGATGCCGTAAATGCAGCTGACGCTGGCCACGATAATCACGTCGTCGCGGCTCAGCAGCGCGTCGGTGGCGGCGTGCCGCAGGCGGTCGATCTCTTCGTTGATCTGGCTGTCTTTCTCGATGTAGGTGTCGGACCGCGGAATATAAGCTTCGGGCTGGTAATAGTCGAAGTAGCTGACGAAATAGTGGACGGCGTTTTCCGGAAAAAAGTTGCGGAACTCGGTATACAGCTGGGCCGCCAAGGTCTTGTTATGGCTCAGTACCAGGGTCGGCCGCTGGATATTCTGGATAACGTTGGCCACGCTGAAAGTCTTGCCCGACCCGGTGACGCCAAGCAGCGTCTGCTCGCGCAAACCGGCCTTCAGCCCTTTGGTCAGCTGCTCTATCGCCGCTGGCTGGTCGCCGGTCGGCCCGAACTCACTCTTCAGCTTGAATCTAGCCATCCTCTAATTGTAGCAAGCTTGGGGGCGGGCTGTTTAGCCGGCGTGGGGTTTGGGCGGGTCGGTCTGGAGAAACCAGTTTTCGTCATGGCTCTCCAAATGGCGCCGGATGTCGGCGTATTTGTCATTCAAGATGGCAATGACCTTTTGGACCAAACGGTCCGGGTCGTCATCGTATACGACCAGGCTGTTATGGGGCGGCTCGAGAACATTTATCAGGTTGAGTATCTGGTCGGCCGTGCCGCCGCTGCCGGTCAGGATACCGCACGGCTTGTGGGCTTCCAGCGCCGAAGTGAACTCGTGCAAACTGCCGAACCGGCCGCCGATAGTAATCACGGCGTCGCTAGACTGGACCAGATAAAGGTCGCGGCCGACGTAATGCAAGCCGGTGAAGTTGATGAAATCGAAACAATTGCTCGGCAGATGGTATTTGCGCAAGTGCTCGCGCAAACTCACGGCCGGCGAAAAGCCGATGCTGGTGCCGCCGGCTTCTTTGGCGCCCAGGGCCGCATAATACGGCAGGCCGACAGTCGCGCCGGTTGTCAAAATATGGCCGCTGTGGCCAATCGCCCGGCCGGTATCCCGGGCCAGTTTGGCCGAGGCCTTAACGGTTTCGCCGGAGGCCGCACCCGAGACACAGATCGAATAGCGCAACAGCTCGTCATCGATCGGAGTCGCCGCCGTCATAAAGCCGTCCGCCTCATATGGCCGCGAACTCCTCGGCCAATTGCGGCTGCAGCTGGCCGGTAACCGTCTGTTCGACCGACTCGTGGCGCAGGTAGCGCAACAACAGCTCGTGCCACAATGAATTCTGGAAATAGTGTATGGCCCGCTGCTCGAACGGCAGCTGGTTGCAGTAGTTGAGCGCGGCATCGACGACATTCAATGACACCGGCTGGCGGTCGTGCAGCAAACCGAGGTGGGCGCCGCCGCGCCAGAACTCGAAACTCGGCTCGATAGCGCTCAACGTCTGTTCGATAGGCTGCCAGACCATGTCATCGAGCCGGAGGTGGGGCTCGAAAGCCTCTTCGCGGCCGCGGTCGGCCAGCTGGGCGTAGTAGCGCTGGATCAGGTGCCACGGTACCGGCTGGTCAAGCATTTGCGAGTTGAGTTTCGGTTCGTCGGCAGCCACGGTCTGGACCAGGCTGCCAAAATCGGGACGGACCTGGCACAGCTTCAAAAACGTGCTGGCCGCCCTGATCTCATTGAGTTCATGCAGCGCCAGGGCCAAGCTGGCCGTCGTGCTGCCGGCGGGGGCGTCGGCGGGCAGCGGCAAGAAGACCAGCGCCCCCAGTTCCCTGAAACTTAGAATGTTGTGCCTGCCCTGCTCGACAGTGTTGGCCGCCAGGTCGCGCCAACGGGCCGAATCCGGCCGGGCCAGGCTAATCGAACGGTCTTCGAAATCCCCCGGACCGAGCCGTTTGTAACGTTCCAGCAACCGTTGCCGCCAATGCGTACCCTCGCTCAGCCACGCGGCGGCCAGTATCGACACCGGCGTTTCGTGTTTCAGGAAGGACTCCAGCGACCGGTAACCGAGCCGCTTCATCGCCTTTTTGGGCGGCAGCTGCTTAATGATATTCCTCAAGGGGCCAGATTTAAGCGCAAAGCAGCGTTTGGAGTCCGGCAGGCCCTTGAGCGCCTGTACCATGCCGGCGACAACGTCGGCTTCGGCCGATACGTGGGTCGCGGCCAGCGTCCGCAAAGTCCTGGTCAGCCGGGCATCATCAGACTTAATCCGCTCCTGCAAAACATGGTAAAGCTCTTCGGCCGTCGTGTCGCGCGGGTCAAGCCCCAGCTGTTTGAGCTTGGCCTGGGTGGCCTGCAGGACTTCGGTCGAAAACCGAATGTCGGTGTTCGGGTTGCCGTTAGCCGACTCCAGCCGCCTGAGGCCCTGCCGGAAGAACGGTTCATCTGCTTGCAGCGATTCCGACAAAAAACGTGTCATGCCTGGCTCCCGCCCCCGTTATTTTTATGTTTATACATATGTGGTCCTTCGCCTATAGATTACCATAAGCGGCGGGGCGATAAAAGGCTTGCGCCCCGTTTATTCCATGCGTGACGGATGGTACCACTCGGGCGCGTGCTTCAGGAAGTGCTCGAGGTGCTTTTCGTCCAGCAGCCCGGCCTGGGCGCCGACTTTTTGGACGACGCTCATCGAGTTGATTGGCGCCCAGCGCAAAGCGTCCTCTAAGCTTTTACCCTTGATCAAAGCGGCTACGAAAGTAGTGGCGAACGAGTCGCCGGCGCCGGTCCGGTCAACCGGCGGGGCCGGGTCGGGATAAAGCGGCATCTTGAAACGGTTGTCGCCGTCCGAAGCGTAAGCGCCGTTGGGGCCATCGGTTATGACAACGACTTTCGGACCCAGACTGTGCAAGTGGTTGAACAGGTCGTGGATATCCTCGTGATTGCCGCCGCCGACGTTGGCAGCCTCTTCGCGGTTCAGCACCAGTACGGCGCTGCGGGCGTAAATACGGTGCAGCCGTTTGGTACCGGCTTCCATTTGGAAAGTACCGGGCTGAAAAGCCAGGTTGACTTCGGGGTGCTCGTCAAGCCAGTCGGAAACCTGGTCATGATAATCGATAGCATGCTGGCTAATCGAACTGAAGTACACCCACTTCGGGGTCTCGGCCGGACGGAGGTGCGGCCAGTGGTAGTCATATTCCTCGTGCCTGATCAGGATGGTCCGCTCCTCCTTATACCAGAGCACGTAGTGGTAGTTGCTCTTCTTGTCGTGGTTAATGCGGACGAACCGGGTATCAACGCCGTTCTTATGCAGGGCGGCAATCATGTCGCGGCCGTGGGCGTCGCCGCCGACGTTAGTTACGAAAGCGCTCTCCAGGCCCAGCCGCGCGAACGCCACCGCCGAGTTGGCGGCATTACCGACAGCTTCGATGATTTCGACATGGTCGTATGGCAGTTTGGTACCGAATTGCATAGCCAGCCATTTCCCCTGGTCGTTTTGGTAAGTGACCGCCTGGTCGTCAAACAATTTGATAAAAGCGTCGGTCACGATATCGCCGATGCTGACTACGTCCGGTTGGTCTGCCGCCATGTGCCCATCCTATTCTCTTTATGCTAAGCCTGATGCTTCCGACATTGTGCCAAAGACGGCTGCCAAATGCAACTCGCTTGTGCTTGGCGGCCGGGCCCTAGTTTTTGTTCTTTTCCAGGACGGCGTGGGCGGCCAAGCGGATGTGTTTGGCGTCAAGTCCGAAGTACTCCAGCAGCTGGTCGGGCGCGCCCGATTCGCCGAAACGGTCCAGCATGCCGATGCGTTTCATGGGGGCCGGGTACTCTTCGGCCAGCAGTTCGGCGATGGCCCCGCCCAGGCCGCCGATAATTTGGCCCTCTTCGGCGGTCACTACGGCGCCGGTTTTGCGGACGCTTTTCAGGATGGTCTCAGCATCGAGCGGTTTAATGGTCGGTACATGGATGACCTCGGCTTCAATCCCGTCTTTATAAAGTTTTTCGGCCGCTACCAAGGCCTGATAAGTCATGGTGCCGGTGGCGATCAGGGTGACGTCGGCGCCTTTGGCGAAGACATAGGCTTTGCCGATTTCGAACGGCGTGGCGGCGGTCGTGATAACCGGCGTGGCCTCGCGCGCCAGCCGTAAATAGTTCGGCCGCTTGTCGGCCGCCATGGCCAGCGTCGCCTTCTCGGCCTCGACGCTGTCGCACGGCGCGATAACGACCATATTCGGCAAAACCCGCATCAGCGCCACGTCCTCCAGCATTTGATGCGTCGCGCCGTCCGGACCGACGCTGACACCGGCATGGCTGCCGACAACCTTGACCGGCCGGTCATTAAGGCAGATGGTGGTGCGGATTTGTTCCCAGTTGCGGCCGGGACTGAAGGCGGCGTAAGAGCTGACAAACGGTATCTTGCCCATAGCGCTCAGGCCGGAGCCGACCGTTACCAGGTTCTGCTCGGCCACGCCGATTTCGATAAAACGCTCGGGAAACTCCTTGGCGAACAGGCTCATTTGCGTCGAATCGGTCAAATCGGCACAGCAGGCCACGACATTCGGGTCGGCCTTGCCGGCCGCTAACAGACCCCGGCCGAAGCCTTTGCGGATCGGTTCGGCCTCCAGCTTGCCGCCCAGGTTAACCAAGCCCATATTACTCATGTTCGCCCCTGATCTTGCCGCCTAGGGTACGGAGTTCGTGCAGTGCCTTGACCGCTTGTTCGTGGTCGGGCGGCTTGCCGTGCCAGGCGAAGTCGTACTCCATGAAGTCGACGCCTTTGCCCGGAATCGTATGGGCTATGATCATGGTCGGCTTTTCAACGATAGCCCGGGCCATGGCGCAGGCGTCGATGACGGCTTCGATATCGTTGCCGTCGATTTCCAGCACATGCCAGCCGAAGGCCTGCCACTTGGCTTTGAAATCCTCGAGCGGCATAACGCTCTCGGTCGGACCATCAATCTGGATATTGTTGCGGTCGGTGATGGCGATAACGTTATGGAGCTTGTATTTGCCGGCCAGCATGGCGGCTTCCCAGACATTGCCCTCGTCCTGTTCGCCGTCGCCCATGACGACATAGACCCAGCGGTGCTGCTGCTTGTCCATGCGTAGCGCCAGGGCTATGCCGCAAGCCTGGCTCAGGCCGGAACCGAGCGGCCCGCTGGTGTTTTCCAATCCCGGCAATTTGGTTCGCTCCGGATGCCCCTGGAGCCGTGTCCCGAGCTGGCGCAGGGTCATCAGCTCCTTACGGTCAAAAAACCCGGCGTGGGCCATGCTGGCGTACTGGACCGGCACGCAGTGGCCGTTGCTGAGCAGAAATATATCACGTTCCTCCCAAGCCGGATTCTTGGGGTCGTATTTCATGATGTCGAAATATAAGGCCGTGAATATATCGGCTAGGCCCAGCGGCCCGGCGCTGTGCCCGCTGCCGGCATGCTCAAGCATCCGGATGATATCTTCGCGGATATCATTGGCGATTGTCTCCAGCCGTTCAAGCGGTAATTTTTGCCCCATGCTGCTAGTGATTATAGACCAGGCCGGGCGGCGCTCAAAGCTTGCTCTGGGCAGGCATTTATTTTGAAAATTAATATTTTATGTTAAAATATTAATTCGAGAAAGGTGAATATGTCAGAAAGATCAGTCTCAAGTTTACGTGACGGGATGCCGCTAGTTCCTAAGAGAGCAGCCGCCTTGGCGGCCGCCGGCTGGTCGGTATTGTTATTAAGCGGCTGCTTCTTAACCCCAAAAGCCCGGGAAGAATCGGGTAAAGTCGCGATCTACCTTGCCTGCCCTGACGGGACTACCGGCAAAATCGAAGACGTCGTCGAGCCCCGGCGTACGGATTCCGTTCCGGCTTCGGTCGGTTTTACTTGCGTGGACGGCGAGGGCAATCCTCAGCAGCCGCCTGAGACGGGCATCAGTACCAACCAGTCGCCGGACGGCACTTCGGTTATGGGAATGGACAATGTGGCCGAATTCAGCCTTGGCTATACTTACCGCGAGGGTGAGGCCGGCAAGATCTTGAATGTCACGACAGAGCCGGCATTGGGGCAAACGCCTTTCAGTTTTGTTCAGATATCCGGCGTAGATAGGATCAGCTGCCACCCGGTAGCCCAGGTGCCTACTGGTGCCGGAGTAGCCGCTTAAGGGTTTCGTAACGGGCGGCAGGGTCGTCGGCCTTCTGGATGAAACCGCCGACGTTCAGGACGTCAACGCCGGCTTCAGCCAGCCGGATGATGTTTTGGTCGTTGATACCGCCGTCCCAGCCGATCTCGGCGTCGGGATGGTGTTCGCGGATGGCGCGCACTTTATCAAGCAGCCCCAGATCGGCCTGGCCGCCATGATAGCCAAGATGGCCGCTGAAAACCAGGACGTGGTCAAAACTATGCATGATTTGATAAGCGTATTCCACTGGGGTGTCACTCAAGATAGCCAGGCCGGCTTTGATATTCTCGGCATGCAGCCGGGCCGCGAAGTCCATGTGATGGACTTCGGCTTCGTTATGGATAACCACCAGGTTCGGTTTGAGCCTGATGAGCGTATCCAGGTAGTCCATCGGCCGTTGATACATCAAATGAATGTCGGTATTCAGCCCTAGCGGCAGCCAGATTTTTGCCAAATCGGGCGACCTGGTCGGCGCAAACTCGCCGTCCATCAAGTCGACGTGTATTCGTTTGGCAAACGGCGTGAGGCGTTCGACTTGCGTGCGGTACTCATGCGGGTCGAAAGCCGTGACCGTCGGGCAAATAACCGGCATTTCAGGCCTCGAATTCATCAAGCTGGCGCACCCGGCGGACATGCCGTTCGGCGTCGCTATATGGCGTATCCAGCCAGACTCGGACGGCTTGCTTTATTTCTTCATTAGACAGGAAGCGGCCGGACAGGCTGAGAACGTTGGCGTGGTTGTGCTGGCGCGTCAACCTCAGGATTTCGTAGGGGTCGTCACTGGTATTACCCTCGGCATCGACGGCGGTTTTGGCGGCTACGGGACCATAGAAGAGGGCGCAGCGGACGCCCTTTATCCGGTTGGCGGCCATCGCTTCGCCCTGGCCGCTGCCGCCGAAGATAATCCCGCAGTCGCAGTCGCCGGCCGCCACGGCTTTGGCCGCCGGGAACATAAACCCCGGATAGTCATCGTCCATATCCAGACTCTTGGGTCCGAAATCGACGCACTCATGGCCCAGCGATTCCAGGAAAACCTTAAGCTCGCGCAAAGCCTCGAAGCCGGCATGGTCGGTCGTAACGGCAATCTTCATTAACTTAATAGTATAGTCCCGGCCGGCTGTCGGCAAGCCGGTCTCTTACTTTTGCAGCAGGCGGCCGGTGTCGGCCACCACTTCGACCAGGCGGTTGGAGTAGCCCCATTCGTTGTCGTACCAGGCGACGACCTTGAGCATGTTGCCGCCGACGACGTTGGTCAGCTTGAGGTCGACGATTGCCGAATGGCTGTTGCCGATGTAATCGCTGCTGACCAGCTCTTCTTCCGTAACATCCAGGATGCCCTGGTAAAAAGGTTCTTTGGCGGCTTTCTTGAAAACTTCATTAACTTCTTCGACGGATACGGCCCGCTTAGTTATAATGACAAAGTCACTAAGCGAGACGACCGGGGTAGGTACGCGGATACTCATGCCCCCGAATATGCCTTGGATAGCCGGCAAGGCCAAGCCGGCGGCAATCGAGGCACCGGTCGTGGTCGGTACGATATTCTCGGCCGCGCTGCGGGCTTCGCGCAGGTCTTTGGCCGGGGCGTCCTGCAGCCGCTGGCTGGCGGTATAGCTGTGGACGGTGGTCATCATGGCCTTTTCGATACCGAAGTTACTCTCGATGACGGCCGCTACCGGCGTAATGCAGTTGGTCGTACAGGAGGCGTTGCTGATGATATCGCTGGCGCCGTCGAGCTTGTCCTCGTTGACACCGAGGACAATGGTGGTGGCGCCTTCGCCTTTGGCCGGGGCGCTGAGGACGACCTTTTTGGCGCCGGCGTCAATGTGGGCCTTGGCTTTGGCCGGGTCGACGAAGAAGCCGGTTGATTCTATGACGATGTCGACTTTGTGTTCCGACCAGGGCAAAGCCGCCGGGTCCTTCTCGGCCAGCACCAGTACGTGCTGGCCTTCGACGATAATGCCTTTGTCATCGAAACCGACTTTTTTGTCATAAGTGCCGTAGTTGCTGTCATGCTTGAGCAAATGGGCCAGGGTTTTGGTGTCGGTCAGGTCGTTAATCGCCACGATTTCCAGGTCACCGCGCTCAAATGCCACCTTAAAGGCATTGCGGCCGATGCGTCCGAAACCGTTAATAGCTACCCGTGTTTTCATATCGCTTGATCCTTTGCTTGTGTTTGTTTTATTGGTTATGCCTATATTGTAAGAGTTAGTTGCCGATGATGCAAATTTAGCGGTCGACCGTCCGGCCCCGGAACTCCGGCAGACTCAGCAACCGGTCCAGGCTTTCCAGATCCTCGAAGATTGAAACGCTGTCGCCAAGGTAGCCGGTCCGCTGCATGACCAAGCCTTTGAGGGTCGCGAAGTCGACCAGCTTGAGGCCTATCTTCTCGCCGGCGTCAAGGCGGGGCTCGCGGCGCCCGCTGACCTCCCAGGCCAGCCAGACATGGATGAACCATTCCATCTTGCGGTAGGGCTGCCAGACTTTGATTAAGCGCCAGTTTTTGAAGCTATAGCCGGTTTCTTCCAGCACTTCCCTTTCGGCGGCGCTGCGGATACCGGCGTCATCAGGGTCGACCCGGCCACCCGGGAAACTCTGCCGGCTGCCCAGATGAGGCTGTTCGTCATTAATAATTAATAACTTATCGTCGACGACGCAGATGGCGCTGACCGTATCGGGCCGCTTGAGCATTTCAAAAGTATGTTCCGAACCGTCAAACAGCTGCTGCGGCCACTGGTAAACATCGAAGATCATACCCTGGAATACCAGCTGGGCCGCGTCCGGCAACAACACGCTGTCTTCAGGAATGACTTTGTTCATGCTTCGATTATGACATAGCCGGCTATTTCCGCGATGAGCCCAGCTTAATTTTTGCTATTATTAAAGATAATGAGCGACCAGCCGCAGGAAACCGTAGCCTTTGCCGGCCGCATCGGCGAACTGATCCACATCGTCCAAAAGGACGGCAGGACTTTCGAGCGCTATCGCCGGCCGCCGGGCATCAGGCTGGTTATCGTTTCGCCCGAAGGCAAAATTCTGGTTACCAAAGAGCGCCGGGAGGAAGCCGGCGGCATCGACTTGCGCTTGCCGGGCGGCAAGGTCTGCGACAGTCTTAACGACTACCACGCCCTGCTCGACAGCGGCCGGGATATGCTGCAAGCCGCCCAAGCGGCGGCGGTCAAAGAGGCGCTTGAGGAGACGGGCCTGATTATCGAGCAGCCCGAATTGATAGTCACGGCCAACGCCGGCGCTACCGTGGAGTGGGATTTGTACTACTTCTTGGTACGCGAATACGCCGAAAGTCCCGGCGGTCAGGAGCTTGAAGCCGGCGAAGATATCGAAGTCACCTGGCTAAACCCTGATGCATTGCGCCAGGCCATCGAAAACGGTGAAATGAAAGAATGGCGCAGCGCCGGCGTCCTGCTGGCCAAAGTACTGCCCAAGCTCTAGCTTAGCTGCCGGCTTTGTAGCGCTCGATTGACTCGGCGATAATCTCTTTGGCCGCCTCGGCGTCGCCCCAGCCCAGGACCTTGGTGGTGCCGGGCTTCTTGAGGTCTTTGTAATGGTTGAAGTGCTCGGCGACTTTCTGTTGCCAGCGTTCGCCCAGATCGGCCAAGCTTGAGATACCGTCGCCGGTGTCGCGGTCATCAGCCGGTACGACGACGATCTTGTGGTCCATGTCGCCATCATCTTCGAAGTTCATGACGCCGATAATCTTGGCTTCCAGCCAGACACCGGTCGGGATCGGTTCGGCGCAGACGACTAGCGTATCAAGCTCGTCGCCGTCCTCATCCAAGGTCTGAGGGATAAAACCGTAGTTGACCGGTTTGGCGTAAATTGACGGCTCCACCCGGTCCAGCATGAACGCCGCCCGCTGCCGGTCCCACTCGATCTTCAAGAAACTGCCCTGCGGAATTTCCACGACGGTGTTAACCGTGCCGTTCCGGTAGTCACCGGGTTCCAATACTTGGTTAAAGTCAGCCACGTTTTCTCCTCCTTGAGTTGAGCTTAGGGGCTATTTTGTAGTTTTGATAAGAGACCGTGATTTAGGTATCGTTCAAAACTACAAAATAGCCCGTCACTTAATACTAATATTGTACACTAAGAGCATGCAGATAATCGGCCACCGCGGCGCCCGCGGATTGGCCCCCGAAAACACCATTGCCAGCCTCCGCAAAGGCCTTGAGCACCACGTCGACATCTTGGAGTTCGACTTGCGGGTCACCAAGGATAACGTCGTCATCCTGCACCATAATCCCGGCCTGGTTAATGCCGACGGCCAAGCCTTCAAGATTAAAGACTATGGCTACGCGACACTCAAGGATCATAAGCCCGACCTGGCGACTTTCGAAGAAGTATTGGAGACCATCGGCCACCCGGTACCGCTGTATGTCGAAGTCAAGCCCCGCGAGCGGGTCAAGCCGATTGTTAAAATAATCGATAAATACCTCGCCAAAGGCTGGCAGCCCGGCTACTTCCTGCTCGGCTCCAAACGCCAAAAGACATTGCTGGAGCTCCACGCCGCTTTGCCGGCTATCCCAAAGGTCGTCATCGAACCCTGGAGCGGCGTCCGGGCCCACTACCGGGCCCGGCAGGTAGGCGCCAAAAAAGTCAGCATGAACCGCTACTGGCTGTGGTGGGGCTTCATCCGCGGTTTCAAGCACGGTGACGTCGAACTCTACACTTATACTTTGAATAATCCGCGCAAGGCCAGGCGCTGGGCCGGCTACGGCTTGGCCGGCGTCGTCACCGATTATCCGGATAAGTTTGAAAAACCCGGGGCCTAAAGCTGTTAAACTAGTAACATGAAGGTTGTTTTGGACCATACCCGGGCCGAGGCGTCAAACATCACGACGTTTTACTTTAAGCCCGAGAAGCCCGTCCGCTACACGGCCGGCCAGTTCATCGAACTGACGGTCAAGCACCCCCGGCCGGATAAGCGCGGCATCAAGCACTGGTTCACCCTGTCTTCTTCGCCAACCGATCCGCTATTGACTATTACCACCAAATTCGCGGGCGACAAGAGCAGCTCGTTCAAACGGGCACTGTTCGGGCTCAAGCCCGGTACCGAGCTGTTGATGAGCGAGCCGATGGGCGATTTCGTTTTGCCGAAACTTATCCAAACCCCCCTGGTATTCGTAGCCGGCGGCATCGGCCTGACACCCTTCCACAGTATGCTGTCATGGTTGGTCGCGACCGGCGAGCAACGGCCCATCAAATTCCTTTACGGCGTGCGTACCGAGGACGAAATCATCTTCCAAGATACCTTCGCCAAAGCCGGCGTCTACCCGACCGTCATCGTCAGCGAGCCGTCGGCCGCCTGGGGCGGCGAACGCGGCCGCCTAAGTACCGATCTTATCCTGGGCCTCGAGAAGCCGACCGAGGACAGCCTGATTTATGTCTCCGGCCCCGAACCGCTGGTCGAAAGCCTCGAAAAGGACCTCAAGAAAGCCGGCATCAAAAAGAACCAGCTGGTGCTGGACTTCTTCCCGAACTACGGCGGTATCTAAGATTTAGCGAACGGCCTTGTAGACGTCGGATGGGCCGATTTTGCGCATCACGATTTGGAAAAGCTGAAGGTGGCGCGCTCGGAAAGCGCCGGCGCAGCATAGCAGGTAGTAAGTCCACATACGGTAGAAGCGCTCGTCGTATTTGTTGCTCAACTCGGGGTAGCTTTTGACGAAATTGCTGTGCCAGGCCATCAGGGTCCGGTCATAAAACGGCCCGAAATTCTGGACGTCTTCAATGATAAACTTACTCTCGACGGCCCGGCTGATCTGGGTCAGTGTCGGGATGATGCCGCCGGGGAAAATATACTTGTCGATCCACGGGTCGGTAACGTTAACCGACTTGTTGCCGCCGATAGTATGATGCAGCATTAAGCCGTTGTCGGCCAGCAGCCGGTTGCACTTGTCGAAAAAGGTCTTGTAGTTCTTGGGGCCGACGTGTTCCAGCATGCCGATGGAGACGATGCGGTCGAACTTGCCGGTCACGTGCCGGTAATCCTTCTGCAAAATCTTGACCGGCAGGCCTTTGGTGCGCTTCCTGGCCAGTTTGACCTGTTCGATGGCCGGCGAGATACCGGTTACGACGACGCCGTATTTCTTAGCCGCGTACTCCGAAAAACCGCCCCAGCCGCAACCGATGTCCAGCAACGTCATGCCTTTTTTGAGGTGCAGTTTGCGGCAGACCAGATCAAGCTTGGCGGTTTGGGCGGCATCAAGGCTAGCCGCGTCTTTCCAGTAGCCGCAGCTGTAGATCATCCGTTTGTCCAGCATCCGCTCGTACAAGTCGTTGCCGATATCATAATGGTGGGAGGCGTTGCGCTTGGCCCGGGCCGCCGTTTGGCGGTTGAGTATGTATGATTTCGCGAATGAACGGGCCAGCTTGGGCGTAATGTGGACTTTGTCTAGCAGGTTGGCGGCCAGCAGGCGGCTGACCAGTTCGTCAACCCGTTTGGCGTCCCACCAGCCGTCCATATACGATTCGCCCAGGCCGAGTTCGCGCTGCGCCAGGATCCGGTTGTAAACCCGCTCGTCATGAACCTGAATATCAAACTGCCGGCTGCCGTTAATCTTGACGTCCGCCAGGGAAAGCAGGTGCTCAACCGTCTTCTTTGCGTCAGACATATTTTTAGTATATCATAGCTTTTTTGCTTATGTTTAGTTCTGGACCGGGTGGGGTCGGTTCTCGAGGTATTCGCGGATCTTAAGGGCAGCGGTGGCGCCTTCGCCGGCGGCCGAAGCGATCTGCATGGTGGCACCGCTACGGATATCGCCGGCCGCGAAAACGCCGCGCATACTGGTGTGCAGGTGCTGGTCGGTCATGACGAAGCCGATGTCGTCGAGCTTGATCGGCGACGGCTTGAGGAACTGCGAATTAGGCTCCAAACCGACGAACACGAAAACGCCGTCGGCCGGGAAATCGACTTTCTTGCCGTCTTTGGTGCCGATGACTTTGGTCACGAACTTCTCCTCGCCGACAATTTCGTCGGTAGTCGTGCCGAGGTGGACGGTAACCTTGCCCTGCTTGACGAACGTCTCCAGCTCGTGCTGCAGGATGTCGCTGGCCTTAATGGTCGAGCGTACCAGCAGGTCAATGTGCGAAGCGAAACGGGTCAGAAAAATCGTCTCCTGAATAGCCGAGTTGCCGCCGCCGACCACGACCAGCCGCTTGTCGCGGTAGAAGGCGCCGTCGCAGGTCGCGCAGTAGTGCACGCCGCGGGCGTAGTACTTCTGCTCGCCGGGGACGCCGATCTTCTTATAATCCGAACCGGTAGCGATCAGGACGGCCCGGGCCAGCATGTCGCCGCTGGTCGTTTCCAGGCGCTTGAGGTCGCCCTCGTCATGGATGGCCGTGACTTCGCCAAGCTCGATGACGGCGCCGAAGCGTTCGGCCTGCTTGCGCAATTCTTCCGACAGCTTAAGCCCTTCGACACCGTCGGCGAAACCGGGATAGTTATCGATCTTGTCGGTGACGGCCGCCAGGCCGCCGACCACGCCGCGCTCGAACAATACCGTCTCGATATCTTCGCGGGTGGTGTAAATCGCCGCCGACAGCGCGGCCGGACCGGCCCCGATGATGATTACATCGTGCCGGGGAATGTCTGGAGAATCCGCCATGCGCTTGCGCTCAGGCTACTGCCGGGGCTAGGCGGGCCAGGTTATAGCCGACAATGACTTCTTGCGAGTCGTCCTGCTTAGTAACGACGGTTACCGGGACGGTCATGGCGCCGCTCAAGTCTATGGCTTCGGCTTGGCGGTGGGGATGTTCGTCGAGGTTGACTTCTTCGTAAGTCATACCTTTGGCGCCCAGGTACTTCTTGACCATCTGGCAGTAGCCGCAGGTGTTGGTAGTGAAGATAGTGATGTTTTTGACCATTTGGTCCCCCTCGTTAAGCGCCTTTGATACCTCACCGTGTCTCTCAGGTACGGCTACAGTCGTTTGCTTAAGGCGCGTTGTTTATTTTGATGTGCTCTAGTTCAGAACAATTCTGACTGTATTAAAGATTATATATAGTGCTTGCATATAATTCAAGACACTATATATTGTGCTTTTTAATACATTTGGCGACTATGTACTTAAAGCAAGTAGCCCTGAATAACTACTTAGCGTAAACTAAGAGTTTTTAACTGTTGGAGTTGCTCCTTTAGCAGTTGAATCTCTTGTTTTTGCCCTTGGTTAACCGTGTTCTGGGGTCTTACTGCAATCCATATTTGTACCCCCAAACCGATGATTAGCACTACAGTTAAGGCAGTTCAGCGTAGCTTATTAGTACGCGAAGTATATGCTATTGACCCCAAAGGCAACGTCTGGAAGCGCTTAGGGGGGTTCGGTGAGGCGAAGTGGGAATTATTAAAATGGGGGAGTATGACAATAATCACTACTACTTTGACTATAATTGTTATAATGGTTCTTAGTAATAAGCGAAGGATTATAATGCCAAATCGTCAGGCCCCACAACCCACAGGTAATGCTAGAGTGCGTATTGCACCCGGACGTATTCAGGCGGTTGTTAGTGCTAGTGGAACTATATTTAAGGGCAGCGAAACGGTTTACCCTGCGGTACAACCGGCCGCGAATGTTGTTCCACCTTTGCCGTCACCAAGAAATCAGGCCCCCACACAAAGCGCCAGCACAGGGAGCTAGATGGACCTCGCTTCTTTAACTGTTCCCAATGTTGTCCTTTTTGTGGTGCCTGGATACTTTGCGATCCAAGCTTATTCATCAGTGCATTCAAAGTCAGACAAAGACTTTTCTAAATTGCTAGTCGAGAGCATAGCTTTCAGTCTGCCTTTGGTTGGGATATATAATCCGCTTTTCGATGCCGTATACAAACATCTATTCGGTGGGAATGTTCAGAAAGTTGCTGTAACTGACATTAAGTACTTCCTGCCACTCCTTATAATTTCTCCATTGTTAGGTTTTGTGTGGGCCAAATTGAGAGATACGAATTGGCTTAAAGAGTTCGCGTCCAAATTTGGCATACGTGGCCCAAATAACGATTTCATAGAAACACAATTCAATAAACTAAAATCAGGTGAATACGTTACCGTAACACTTAAAAATGGAGAAGTATTTGCCGGAGTCAGGAGGGGAACTAGTACTTATAGAAAAGACGAAATACAAAGATGTTATTTTAACTTTGTAGAGTGGTATAACGAAAAAACCGGTAAATGGGATAAACGTCAAGGTAGCTTAATATTCGCAATTGATGATGTCGAGTACATGGAGACGAGCCATGAATTACCAAAATGGTAGTTACTTGTTTAAGCTACGGTTAGGAGATTTTTGGCACAGGTAAACTTGGGTCTTGGGGAAGATCTCTAGTAGCTTTGCCGCAACTTTCGCAGGTATTGTCTACGGTAGGCTTGTAGTACCTAACGCAGCCTATTGTGGTGCAATATTTATCTTCTTCCATCAGTACATCATACGTCTACTTGCTATAAAGGGATAGTCGCCATACATTTAACGCTTATCTTGGAATTATCTGAGGCTACTTGGAGATCGAGTGCAACGTGACGTCGAAGACCAGGTCGGCGTTAGCCGGGATACCCGAGTTGGCCGGCGGGTTGGCGCCGTAGGCCAGGGCGGCCGGGATCAGCAGCCGGCGGGTACCGCCGACTTTCATGCCGGGGATGCCCTGCGACCAGCCGGCAATAACCTGGCTGAGCGGGAAAGTCACCGGTTGGCCGCTGTCCTTGGAGCTCTGGAAGATGATACCGGTGCTGGCCACGGCGCCGGTGTAATCGACGGTAACCGTAGCGCCCGGCTGGACGGCGGCGCCGGTGCCCGGCGTGGTGTCTATCTCCTGTAGGCTGCTGATTTTTGATA
The DNA here is from genome assembly GCA_963716945.1 of uncultured Candidatus Saccharibacteria bacterium. Taxonomy (GTDB): domain Bacteria; phylum Patescibacteriota; class Saccharimonadia; order Saccharimonadales; family UBA4665; genus DASRLG01. The sequence goes on from OY970322.1 coordinate 843,357, forward strand.
CCGGCGTGAAGTTGGCCAGTTTGGTACCTTGTAGTTTGGCTGAATTGTCCACTGATTTGCTCCCTTGTGATGAAGATGAATTAGTCGTACTTGATGAACTGGCCGTACTCGAAGCGCCGTCGCCGGGCTTCTGGTCATGCTGCTGCACCAGTCCGTAAATGACGCCGATAGTAAGGGCCGACGAAGTTACTAAAAATAATATCGCACCGAAGGCGGCGAACGCCCGTTCTCGTTTTCTGGCCATTAAAAATCTCCGTTTGTTGCTTCTATAGTCACAGTATAGCTTACGACGGGTAGCTGTTGCCAGCGCTGGTGATGAACAGGTCGTGCGGGTGGCTTTCGCTCAGGGAGGCGCTGGTGATCCGGCGCAGGACGGCGGTCTCCCAGAGTTCGGGAATGGATTTGGCGCCGACGTAATAGAAGCCCGAACGGATACCCTCGGTCATCGTCTGGACGACCGTGTCCAAGTCGCCGCTGGACGGCACCAGGCCTTCGACGCCTTCGGCGACCAGGACGGTCTTGCCGGTGTAGCTTTTGCCATGGAACTCGTCTTCGGAGCTGATCTTCTTGCCGCGTTCCATGGCGCCGATCGAGCCCATGCCGCGGTAGCCTTTGAACTTGTAGGTATCGGCACCGTTGATGATGCTGCGGAAGCGGGCCGGTACCTGGTCAGGCGTAAATTCGATGACTTCACCCGGCGACTCTTCGGTGGCGGCAAACAGCCGGCCCATCATGACCGACGAAGCGCCGGCCGCCAAGGCTTTGGTGATATCGCCGAAATAGTTGATGCCGCCGTCGGCGATGACCGGGACGCCGTGCTGCTTGGCGACCTCGGAAGACTCGATGATAGCCGTCAGCTGCGGCACGCCCATGCCCGACACGATCCGGGTCGTGCAAATGGCGCCCGGCCCCATGCCGACCCTCAGGCCGTCGGCACCGGCCTCGATCAGCGCTTCGGCGCCTTCGGCGGTGGCGATGTTGCCGGCGATAACGTCGACCTTGTGGTGCTTCTTGATAAAGGTGACGGCCTCGATGACAAACTTGGAAAAGCCATGGGCCGAGTCAACCACGATAACGTCGACGCCGGCGGCCACCAAAGCCTTGACCCGCTCTTCGTAACCCGGGCTGGAACCGACTGCCGCACCGGCCAGCTGGCCGGCCTTCTTGACTTTGGCGACTTCGGCGGCCTGGTCCTTGATAGTCAGGTTGCGGTGGATGATACCGATGCCGCCGGCCTTGCCGAGGGCGATGGCCAGCCGGCTTTCGGTCACGGTGTCCATAGGTGCCGATACCAGCGGTACTTTGAGGCTGATATTACGCGTTAGCCGGCTGCCGAGGGCGATGTCGGAACGTGAAAACCCGGCATAACCGGGTTTTAGTAATACGTCGTCAAATGTGAGGGCGGTCTCTGTACTAATCTGCATAATCCATTCTAAGCCTAAACCACTAGCTTTGTCAAAGGCCGGGCCGCCGAATTCAGGCCCGTTTAGCCGAAAATTCGGTCTCGGCGGCGGCAGCAGCAGTGTCGAGCAAGCGGTTGACTTCGGCGTCGGTCAGGGTCCGGTCGTAGCTGGCGATGCTCAAGCGGAAGCTGACATTTTTGTGGCCGGCATCATCTTCGGCCTGGTAAATATCGAGGAACTCCAGCTTGGGCAAGCTGTTAGGCGGCTGGGCTTTGGCAATCTCCGAGCGGACAAAGTCAAGGAGTTCCCGGTAAGCCAGTTCGGCCGGTACTTTGAGCGTCAGGTCCTGCGTGACTTTGGGGAAGCGCGGCAGCGGCACATAGGCGGCGGCCGGGTGCGGTTTTAGCAGCTGCAGCAGGTCGATTTCGAAACCGGCGGCGTAGTCCGGCAGTTTCAGCGCCTGGCGAACGGAAAGTTTGAACTCCCCGACCTCTCCCAGCACCGTGTCGCCGATATGGACGGTTGCCGCGCGGCCGGTTTCGTAATAGGGGATGCGGGTGCGGGTTTCACCGATGTATTTAGCCGGGTCCAGGGTTTCGAAAACCACGTCATCGGCCAGGCCGGGCGCCGCCAGCAGCTCCACCAGGAATTTTTTAGCCTGGTAGTAGGGGGCGCCGCCATATTGCTTAGCCGCCTTGGCATCGGCCGCAAAGACGAAAGCCGCCCGCTCGAACTCAACCGGCACGCCGTCATGTTCGACGCCGGCGATGTGGGCTTTGCCCAGCTCGAAAAGGCCGAAACGGTCATACCCGGCCTTGACGTTGAGATGGATTTTGTCGAGCAGGCTCGGCAGCAGGCTCAGGCGGTAATACTGCAGGTCCGGACTGAGGGCATTGGCTACCTGGAAAGCCACGGCCTTATCCTGGCCGACCTTATCCATCAAATCGCCATGGACGAAACTATAAGTCAGGACTTCGTTGGCGCCGGCCCGGCTCAAGGTCCGGCGGACGGCGGCTTTCAGTTCCAGCAACGGGTCTTTGGCAACCGGCGCCAGGTCGCGGCGCGGCAGCTCCAGCGGCAATTTGTCATAGCCGTAAAGCCGGCCGATTTCCTCGACGACGTCTTCGCGCAGCTCGATGTCGGTGCGCCAGAAAGGTGCCGCCACGATTAGTTCGCCGCCGTTAAGTTCGACTTTGAACTCGACGTTTTCGAGCAGCGTTTTCATCTCGCCGGCCGCCAATTCCAGGCCTAGACGGTCATTTATAAAGTCAGCCGCCAGCTTGACCGGCGGGTATAAACTATTGCGTTCCAAGACCGTGGCGTCCAAGTGATTATCGTCCAGGACTTGGCCCGCGACCTGGCCGGCGGCATGATTATGAATCTCATCGACGATCTTGGCTAAGACGGCCAGGTTCTGCAGCGGGCTCTGGCCTTTGGTGAAGCGGGTCACGGCATCGGTGAACAGGCCGTGCGCCATGCTGGTACGCCGCACCGAGTACATGTCGAAATTAGCGCACTCCAAGATGATATTCTCGGTGTGTTCGTCAACCTCGGTTTCACTGCCGCCCATCACGCCGCCGACACCTATCAACTGCTTATCGGTAGCGATCATGATAGCTTCGGCCCGCGGTTCGATCTGCTTGCCGTTCAACAGCTTGATTTTCTCGCCCGGCTTGGGGTTGCGGATCGTAATCACGGCCTCGCCGCCGCTCAAGGACTTGACCTTGTCATAATCGTAAGCGTGCAGCGGCTGGCCGGTCTCCAGCATATAGAAGTTAGTGTAATCGACGATGTTGTTGATTGATTTCTGGCCCAGCTCGGCCAGGGCCACTTGCAGCCACAGGGGGCTTGGCCCGACCTTGACGCCGGCCATCGTAACGGCCGTGAACCGCCGCACCAGGTCCGGCAGTTCGTTCCTGATCTCAAGCGGCAGTTTGGAATCGGCGGTTTCCGGGAAAGCCGGCCGCGGCACATACCAGCCGGGACTTGCGTAAGGCAGGCCCTGGATGCCGGCGAATTCTCGGGCTATGCCCAAGAAACCGAAACAGTCCGGCCGGTGCGTAAACATCTTGTTCTCAATGTCGAGGATGGTGTCGTCCAGACCCAGGGTTTCGGCGAAATCGGCGCCCGGCTGAGCTTCCCCGAGCTCCAGGATGCCGGCGTGGCTGTCGCCCAGCGCCAATTCCCGAAGCGAGGCCAGCATACCGTTGCTCTTCTGGCCGCGAATTTCGCGGGCTTCCAGCACGAACGGCTCCTTGTCAAAAGTCTCGGGTACCGTCGTGCCCGGCGGCAGCCAGGCCACGGTCAGGCCTTCGCGGACGTTGGGCGCGCCGCAAACCACCTGGACATAACCCTGCCCGTCGCGTTCGACATCTTTGACCGCTCGGCCGTCATCGATTTTGCATAAGTTCAGTTTGTCGGCGTCAGGATGCTTGACGCACGAAACGACTTTGGCGATGACGATGCCCCGGTACTTCTTGCCCAGGTCAATGACTTCGTCGACGCCGCCGAGCTGGGCGCCGACTTTTCGGACCAGTTCGTCGATACCGATTGCCGTTACGTCATCGGCGCTGTCATACTTCTCATTCAGCCGCCGGACTATGTTCAGGCTGACCTTCATGAAAACTGCCTCAAGAAATCTAAGCGGGCCGATTCGAAATGCCGGACATCCTCGACACCGTATTTCATCATGACCAGCCGGTCGATGCCGCCGCCCCAGGCGAAACCGGTATAAACGTTAGTGTCTATCCCGGCGGCATGCAAGACATTGGGGTGGATCATGCCGCAACCGAGCAGTTCGATCCAGCCGGACTGGGAGCAAACCGGGCAGCCTTGCTTGTCGCAGAACGGGCAGCTGAGCATGAATTCGAACGACGGCTCGGTGAACGGGAAATAGAACGGGTTGGTCTTAACCTCCAGCTCTTTGCCGTAGTAGGTCTGCAGGAAGGTCTTGAGCGTAGCGATCAGGTGGCCGGCATTGATGCCCTTGTCGACGTAAATCCCTTCCAGCTGGTAAAACGTGTGCTCGTGGCGGGCGTCCAGGTCTTCGTTGCGGAAAACCCGGCCCGGAATCACCGCGGCAATTGCCTTGCCGGCTTCCAGGTTGGGCTTCAACTGCCGCAAAACGCGGTTCTGCATGGTCGAAGTATGGGCCGGCGCGATGAACTGCTTGCCGTTCTTGTCGGTTTGGGCGGTCATGAAGGTGTCATAGTCGTCGCGGGCGGGATGGTCTTCGGGAAAGTTCAGCGAACCGAACATATGGAAATCGTCGTCGATTTCACGCGATTCGACGGCCGTGAAACCCATCCTGTATAAGATATCGAGCACGGCCGACAGTTCGGTCATCAGAGGATGCTGGCTGCCCTGGCCGGTCGGCAGCAAACGCGGCCGTTTGCCGGCCGGCACGTTGGCGTCATTGGGCGCCGTCACGTCGACCGGCGGTAGGGCGGCCGCCTCGTCTTGAACGGCTTTTAGGAGCCGGTTCAGCTCTTCGCGCAATTGGTTAATCTCCTGCCCGAAAGCCGCCCGGCCCTCGGCCGGCATGGTTTTGAGCTGGTCGAACAGGCTGCGCAGTTCCGGGCTGCGCAGAACCGAGTTATCGCCGCCTTGGGCGCGGCGCTTCAAATCATCAGCCAGTTTTTGGTCAATCATCTTACAGGTAATTGTACCAGAGGCCGCTTAAGAGCGGTATGCGGCTTTGGCGTCTCGAGGCCGCTTAAGCTTGGTTTAAGAGCCGGAGAAGCCCGTGGTGTGCGGCGACGGGGTAGCAACCTCGTCAGGATGTACGCGGCCTTCGGCCAAGGCATGGCCGGAAAGGGCGTGGCCGCCCAACGACTGCAGGACGACCGTATCGCCGACGGTGGTTACGGTCTCCAGGCAATCGAGGTCTTCAGGATTAGGAATCGATACCAGCCAGCGGGTCCGGACACCGTCAACTTCTACGGGCTGGCTTTTTAGGATAACGCCGATCGGCTGGTCTTCCTCAGAGATGCCCGGCTGGGCAGGCAAGTCGCTAATCTCAAGCTGGAAGCCGCTGATACCCGGTTCGGCTAAAGGTTCGTCGCGGTTGATCCTCTTGCTATCCAGCCGCTTGCCATTGGGCCGCTCTTCCCACAAGAAAGCATCCCATTCAACGCCGGGCTTGGTCGGCCTCAGGCTTACCTGGGCGGCCTGCTCGCCTTCGCGGCGCAGCGCCGCCAGGCTTGTCCGGTTAGCGGTCTGGGCCGCCCTCAGGGCCCTGGTAGCGGCATGCATCTTTTGGGCGGCCTTGACGGCCAGCACCAGATCTTCGGCGGCCTGGAGTTCAGTGCCGGTTTCTTTTGACGGAATACCCATAATATATACTCCTGACTGGCACTCGGCGTGCCGGCTTAGCGCCCACCCGGTATTTTCTTAATACATTATTCTAATATTTACCAGCCGGCCCGTCAACCCGGCGGATAAGCTGTTTGGCCTGGACCGCCCGAGGACTTAATATATGGGTATGGCAAATTTTTCATTTGACGCGGTCAGCGACTACGACAAGGCCGAGATGAATAACGTCTTCGACCAGACACAGCGCGAGATGGCCAACCGTTATGATTTCAAAGGTACGCCGGCGGCCATAGAGTGGCTGAACGGCGACAAGACCGGGCTCAAGATTACCGGCAGCGGCGATTGGCAAATCGACGCCATCCTGGATATCGTGCGCAAGAAACTGGCCGCCCGCAACCAAAGCCAAAAAACGCTGGACACCACAGGCGAGGTCGTCGAAAGCAACCTCAAAGCCGTCAAAGAAGTGCCCTTCGTCCAAGGCTTAAGCCAAGACAAGGCCAAAAAAATCACTTCGCTGCTGCGCGATAAGTTCCCGAAACTCAAAACCCAAATCCAAGGCGACGCCGTCCGCGTCACCGGCAACAGCAAAGACGACCTCCAGGCGGCCATGCAATTATTGCGCGCCCAGGACTTCGACTTCCCGCTCGGTTTCAACAATTTCAGGTAAACTAAAGCTTATGCAGGATAACCCTGATTTGCTGGCTCAGACTAAAGCCGTGCTCGAAATGAACGACCGCGGCAATTACACCCAACCGGCCCACGGACTGTACCCGCACCAGTGGCTGTGGGACAGCTGCTTCATCGCGATCGGTTTGCGCCACCTCGACGTCGAGCGGTCCAAAACCGAACTGCTCAGCCTGCTGCGCGGCCAGTGGCGCAACGGTATGCTGCCGAACATTATCTTCCGTGACGACCCGCAATACCGGGCCGACCGCAATATCTGGCGCAGCTGGCTGAGCCCGTTCGCGCCCAACGACATCATGACGACCGGCATCACCCAGCCGCCGGTGCTGGCCGAAGCCGTCGTCCAAGTCGGCAAGAAGCTGGCCTGGCCGGAGCGCCGCCAATGGTACCGCATGGTCTACCCGGCGCTGGTAGCTTACCACCAATGGCTGTACAACGAACGCGACCCGCACGGGGAAGGTTTGATCCTACTGATCCACCCCTGGGAAACCGGCCTTGATAACACGCCGCCCTGGATGGCCGAGATGCACGAGCACCTGCTGCCGCTGTGGATCCGGGTGATCGAGAAAACCCGTTTCGACCGCGTGATCAACCTCTTCCGGCGCGACGCCCGCTCGGTGCCGTTGGACCAGCGCTTCTCGACCATCGAATCGCTGGCCCTGCTGGACATCCAGCGCCGGTTGCGGCGCAAAGCCTATGACATTAACAAAATCCTCGACCATTCGCTATTCGCAATTGAAGACTTAACCTTTAACAGCATCCTGATCCGGGCCAACACCCACTTGCGCGAAATTGCCAAAAGTTTGCGCGAAGACTTGCCCGGCGCCCTGGGGGCCAGCATGGCCAAGACCGAAAAGGCGTTCAACGATCTGTGGGACCCCTATTCGGGCCAGTATTATTCGCGCGATTTCATCACTCACCGGCTGCTCAAAACCCCCAGTATCGCTACCCTGTTGCCGTTGTACGCCGGATCGGTAACCAAAGAGCGGGCCGAACAGCTGGTGCGGCTGCTCGAGAACGACCAGGCCTTCGGTCCGGCTTACCCGGTACCCAGCGTGCCGCTGAATTCTTTCTGGTTCCAACCCAAGCTTTACTGGCAGGGACCGGCCTGGGTCAATATGAACTGGCTGATAATCGACGGCTTGAGGCGCTACGGTTTCGACGACCACGCCGCGGCGCTGCGCGAAACGACGCTCGAGATGGTCGCCAAATCAGGCTCTTCCGAATACTTCGACCCGTTAACCGGCGAAGCGGCCGGCGCGAGTAACTTCTCCTGGACCGCCGCCCTGGCGATCGACCTCCTGAAAACCGCTAAATAAAACCATGCCCTACTCCGCCGCCCACACCCACTACCACCTCAGCCGGATGAAAGAAATGGGCCGTATCTACTGGTGCCACAGCGTCAGTTCTTCGGGCATCGCGCTGGCGGCTATTTTCATTCCGATCTTTCTGCTCAAACTCGGCTATTCGCTGCACAGCGTCTTCCTCTATCTGCTGATGCAGCAGGGCCTGGCAGCCGTGCTGCAGTATCCGGCCGCCCGGCTTTTCCGGTATATTAGGCCACACCGTTTGCTGGTGCTGGGCAATCTCTGGTACGCGGTGCTATTTGGCTTGCTGATCAGCCTGCAGGCCCGCCATTGGCCGCTGCTGATGCTGGCCCTGGCCTGGGCGCTGACCCGGACGATCTATTGGGCGGCTTTCCATTTTTGCTTCAGCCTGGCCCGCGGCCACAAGCACCCGGCCCGCAAGATTGCCGGCATCAACGCCTTGAATATGCTGACTGCCACCGCTTCGCCGGCTATCGGCGGCATCGTGGCAACGGCTTTTGGTATCAGCTACGTTTACCTGGCGGCCGTGCTGTTGCTGATTATCTCGGTGTTGCCGATGCTCAAACGCGGGGACGGCCCGGACAAGACGGATGTCAGGATAGACTGGCAACAGATCTGGGTCATGCGCCGCGATGCCTTCGCCAACGCTTTCAACGGCACGGTCGGCATGGCCGAGCTGAACATCTGGCCGCTGTTCGTCTTCCTGCTGGTCAGCTCGTACGCCGGTATCGGCTTATTGAGTTCGGTCATCGCCGCCAGCAGCATAGTCGTTACTTTGTATGTCGGCCGGCGGCAGGAAGCCAAAGGCGAAGGCCACTACATCAACCGCGGCGCGGCGGCCTACAGCCTGACCAGTCTCGGCCGGGCGATTGCCGAAAACACGTTCCAGGTCTTCGGCCTGAACCTGCTTGGCGGCGTCGGCCGGTCGCTCTATGTCACGCCGTACATGAACCGCTACTACACCAACAGCGACGGTGACGGTTCGTTCCGGCTGGGCTATATCACGGTCATGGAAACCTCGTTTTCGCTCGGCGCCGTGCTTTATACGCTGGGGCTGCTAGCCTTGACGGCGGTCTTCCCGATCAAAACCGTCCTGTCCATAGGCCTGGCTTTCGTCGCTCTGGCCGCGATCGGCGTGCGGCTAATCCGTCAGCACTAATCGTCCAAATGGGGCTTGTCGAGCGCTAAAGGCTCGATAGAGACTTCGGTATCGGCGATCTTGACGATGTCGCGGTCGATTTTGCCTAGTTCCTTATAGGTAGTATTGAAGTGGCCGACGGTCGTGCCGAGGCTGCTGCCGAGCTTGATCATGTAGCCGTTGTGGGCCAGCAGGTGTTTATGCAGCTGCTCAATGTTCTTGCGGATTTTTTCGGTGTCTTTGTGGATTTCGATTGACCGGAGGCCTTGGACGATAGTCTGCAGCATGGCCGACAGCGTGCTCGGGCCGACAATCGTGACTTTCTTGTCGGCGGCGGCGTACTGCATCAGGTTGCGGCCGCTGACGCCGCCGAGGCCGACTTTGTTAGCCAGCAGGTCGTAGTAAATCGCTTCGCTCGGGATGAACATCAGCGCCTGGTCGAGCGTACCCTTGCCGGGCTTGATGTATTTGGCGGTCTCGTCAATCCGGCGCTTGAGGTCTTCCTTGAAAGCCTTCTCCAGCGCCGGCCGGTCGGCTTCTTTGGCGTCAATCAGCCGGTTGTAGTTCTCCAGCGAGAACTTGCTGTCAATCGGCAGTACCCGGTCATCCAGCAGGATGGCGGCGTCGACGATCAGGCCCTCGCCCAGCTTGTATTGGAGCTGGTAGGCGCCCGGCGGCAAGGTGTTCTTAAGAATTTGCTCCAGGTAATACTCGCCGAGCACGCCGCGCTGTTTCGGGTTCTGCAAAACGTTTTGCAGGGTCTTGAGTTCGGAGGCGATGTCGCCGACATTCTTATTGGTGCGGTCGAGCTCGGTCAGCTTCTGGGTGACATCGGCGATAATCTTGCTGCTGGCCGCGAACTGGGCCGTCATCTGTTTATTGCTGGCCCCCAGCTGGTCGCTGAGCTGTTTCTGCAAGCCGTCCTTGAGCTGCGTGACGTTTTTATTCAATTCGGTCAAATCGGCCTTGATGAGCAGCGAACTCTGGGCATCGCCGGCCGGCCGCCGCAACAGCGCCGCCGCCAGTACCAACACCAGAATCCCCAAAACGATAACCGCTATAAGCATGCTTCTATTCTATCAGTTTTCGATAGTAACGGCGGTACCGACAGAGGCCCAATTGTAGAGCCAGGCGGCGGTCGCCAGCGGCAGCTCGACGCAGCCGTGCGAAGCGTCGGCCGAATCGGGGCTGATGTTGCCAAAATCACTATTCGAGCGCCAGGTAGCATCGTGGAAGCCGTAGCTGCCGTACTGGTTATGCAAGAAAGGCATCCAATAAGACACCGGATCGCTCCAGCTGCCGGTGGTGTCCGAGCCGGTCAGCGTCAGGTCGCGCTCTTTGCCGTAAATGTGGTATGTGCCGGTCGGCGTCAGATCGGCCGCCAGGTACTCGATGCCGGTCACGACCGGCGAATCATAGGCCGTCGTCGCCCCGTCGCAAGCCCAGAGGTGGCGCTGGCTGATGCTGACCAGGACCAGCCGGCCGAGGCTGTTGCCGGCGCAATGGTTGGTGGCGGCGGCCGGGGCGGCAGCAGGCGTTTTGGCCGGCGCGGTTTTCGGCGTATTGGTCGAGACTGCCGCTGGAGTTTTGGCGGCGGCCGGCTGCTTAGCCGGTGAAAAACCGCCGCGCAGCATAAACAAACCGGCCGCGGCCGCCAACAAGACCGCGGCCAACAGCGGCCAACGACGGCTCTTGCGGCGGACGGCCTTAGCCCTGGACACCGGTTTGACCGGCCGTGCCGGGCGCCGGTTCGAGCGGTAATAGGAATAGCCGACCAGGCTGCCCGGCCGGACGGTTTTTTGATTGAGGGAAGTTGCGCTCATATAGCTGTTGGGCCCGCTTTTTGGGGGAAGCGGTTACCCGATATTACCAGTTTTGGTTGAATTTTGGCTGTGTTTATTTTTATAGAGACTCTTTTAGTATACCATCCCTGGCCCGCCAGGCTTGCAAGAATCTGACTGCCAGATATAACGCGAACGCGGCGCTGGTTATGAAGAAGCTAACCGGATAAGGCTGATAGTAAGAGATGAACAGGCCGAACCAGGTAGCCGACAAGGCAACCCCAACCGATATGAGAATCCCCGTCATCGGACGTCGGGCCAGCCGCTCGGCGACAGCCGCCGGCGTAACCATCAGGGCGAAAATCAGCAGCACGCCGACCACCTGGACGGCAATCGAGGTAGCCAGGGCCAGCAGCAACATGAAGGCCATGTTCATACCTAGGATAGAAACGCCTTTGGCCTCGGCCACGTCCTCGTCCAGCGAGGTGAATAACAGCCGCCGGTAGAGCACGACGATTGCTATGAGAGTCAGGACGCCGGCAATTGCCGTTATAATGACGTCGCCGGTACTGATGCCTAAAATTTCACCGAATAATAATGAATAGGCTTCGGTGGCGTAACCCTTGTACAGACTTATAAATAACACTCCTAGCCCCAGCATGAAAGCCAAAACCGTGCCGATCTGGACGTCGCGGCTGGCGGCTCTTCGGCCCAGGGCCGCCATTGACAGACCACCACCCGAGGTAAACGCCAGCAAGCCGACCAGCGGATTAAAGCCCAGCAGCACGGCCCCGGCGGCGCCGGCAAAGCCGATATGCGACAGCGCGTGGGCCGCGAACGACAGCCGCCTGAGAACTACGAAATAGCCGACCACGCCGGCGACAATCGCCACGATCGTCCCGGCCTCGAAGGCATGCTGCATAAAACCGTACTGCCACATGGTCTGCAGATCGCTCCAGAGGTTAAGGCTGAAACCGTTAGTCATGGTGGACCGCCTCTTCGGTTCCGAGCACGGCTACCCGGCCGCGCGAATCGCGCAGTACTTCCACCGGCGCGTCATATAGTTTTGACAACGCTTCGGTCGTAATAATCTGCTTGGGCGTGCCCGTGGCTATCCGGCCGTTGACGGCGTAAATCAAGCGGTCGACGACCGGCAGCAGCGGGTTTATATCATGGGCGATCAGCAGGACGGCCACGCCTTGGGTACGGGCTACTTCGGCCACCAGCTGCACCAGCTCGGCCTCGCGGCGAATATCAAGATTAGCCAGCGGCTCGTCAAGCAGCAGCAGGTCCGGCTGGCCGGCCAGAGCCTGCGCCAGGAAAACCCGCTGGAGTTCGCCGCCCGACAATTCGCCCAGCGGCCGCCCCGCCAGGGTTTCAGCTTGAACGGCCCGCAAAGACTCCAGAGCCTGCCGGCGTTCAGCGGCAGCTTGGGAGGGCAGCGCCGCGCCCCAGCGGCCGCCGCTAATACCCAGCCGGACCAGCTCGAGCGCTTCCAAGCGAAGTTCACTGTCAATCGGATGGCGCTGCGGCACATAGCCGATTCGGGGGTTGCCGCGGTGCGGCGGACTGTCAAAAATTTCCAGGCGGCCGCCCAGCGGTTTAGACAGCCCGAGCAACAGCCGGAATAATGTCGTTTTGCCGGCGCCGTTTGGGCCTAAGACGCCGACGAACTCGCCTTCGCGGACGGTGAAATCGGCGTTTTGCCAGATCAGCTTGCTGCCATAACCGGCCGACAGGCCGGCGGCGCGGACGATAACGGCCGGATTTTTAGTCATTCGTTCTCATTCTACTGCCCCAAAGCGTTGGCGTTCAAGGCGTTTTCCAGATTGATCAGTTCGGCGTTCATCCAATCCTGGAAAGTCGTGTCCGGCGGCTGGACGGTCTCGGTAACGCCGACGACCGGGATGTTATTGTCGGCTGCCAGCTTCTTGATGCTGTCAGTCAGCGGCGTGACGGTCTGCTCGTTGTAGACAAGGACCTTAACCTGTCCGCCTTGAAGCTGCTGTTGGAAAGTCACGATGCTGCCGGTCGGCGGATCGTTGCCCTCGGCGACGGCTTCGATGAAGGCCGGGGGCGAAACCAGGTCCAGCCCGGCAGCATTAGCCAAATACTGGAAAATATCTTCGGTAGCGGCGACTTTGGTACCGCCAAACTGCCGCTTGATGTCGGCTATCCGGTTTTGGTAAGGCGCCAGCGACGCCTGCACCGTCTTCAGCTGTTGCAGGTAGTAAGTCTTGCCGCCCGGATCCAGCGCTATCAGATCCTTGTCCATTTGGGCAACGGCCTGATTAACGTAAGCCGGGTTATACCAGAGATGGGGATTATCGCCTTCCTTTTTGCCGACCAGCGTCGCCACGGTCAGGACTTTACGACTCGGGTTGGGCTGGGCGCTAAGCAGTTTGTTGCCCCAGCTGTCGTAGCCGGCGCCGTTGAGAATGACATAATTGGCGGCGGCGAAAGACCGGGCATCTTTGGTATTGCTCTCATATTCGTGGGGGTCGGCGTTCGGATCGGAGACGATCGACGTGACAACCACCCGATTACCGCCCAGCTGAGAGGCCAGGCTGCCCCAGAAATTTTCGGCGGCCACGATGTGGAGCTTGGTGCCGGAGGACGGACTATTACTATGGTGAAAGCTTAAGCCGATGGCTGCTGCTATGACAATTATTATGGCTGAGCCAATCATGGCGGGTTTACGGAATGACATGTTAACTTTCCTCTTAATCTTAATCTACCGCCAGATTAGCCCAGCTAAATTTTTATTGCAAATTTGTCGCAATTCGTGTTATATTTGCGAAGTATGGCCGACTTGCCCGAACAGCTTAAAACCACCTTGAAACAGCACGGCCAGAGCCTGACCCGGGTCCGCCGGACGATTTTTGACGTGCTGGTCGACAAAGAGCCCCAAACAATGCGCGAGGTCGTGGCCGCCTGCGCCGGCCGGGTCGACCGGGCCAGCGTTTACCGGACCGTCGCCCTGTTCGAACGCCTCGGCATTGTCCAGCGGCTGCAAATCGGCTGGAAATACAAACTGGAGCTGAGTGACGCCTTCCACCGCCACCACCACCATTTGACCTGTAGCAACTGCGGCCGGACTTTCCCCTTGCCCGAAGACGAACAATTGGAGAAACGCCTGCGATCTTTGGCCGGCGGCCCGAATTTCATAATGCAGGGCCACCAATTGGAAATCCAGGGCCTCTGCCAAAGCTGTTATAAAACATAGAACCGGCGCGATATACGGCCGGTTCGGTAGGAAGCCTCACACTTCCTTTATTCAGCTTATGCCGGGGGCTGTCAAAATGCAATGTGACTTCCCTCACATTTTAGGCAGCCGCCGGGCGCGTTTCTAGAGGGCTTCTTTGGCCTGGTGCGAAGCGATGAAAGACGCGCCGATAATGCCCAGGCCGACAATTCCGGTAACGGCGTCGGGCACCGAGAAGAAAATGCTGCTCAGGAGGGCGGCGGCCAGCACGACGATGGCGTAGTGGGCGCCGTGTTCGAGGTAGATATAGGCTTTGAGTGTGCCGCGCCGGACCATGAAAACCGTCAAGCTGCGAACCCAGATAGCGCCGACCCCCAGGCCCAGGGCGATCAATAAGACCTTGTCGGTAATGGCGAAGGCGCCAAGCACGCCGTCGAAACTGAAACTGGCGTCCAATACTTGCAGGTAGACGAAGGCCAGAGCCGCGACCCAGCCGACGTATTGCTTGGTCCCGCCCGGCTCCAGCCGGCCCAGGAAATCTATAAATAATTTGATGGCCGTGTATGACAGCACGCCGGTTGAGCCGGCCCGCAAAACCGAAGCGTGGTTGCCGGCGAACAGGGCCAGCCCGCAAACGACGATAGCCGTCACCAGCGGCGGCAGCCAGATACTGCCGCCGATGTTCTGCAACGGTTTCTCCAGCCGCTCCAGCCACCGGACTTCACGGGTGTCGTCGAACAGGAAATAGGCCGCCAAGGTCAGCAGGAAAGCACCGCCGAAAGCCGCGATCGTGGCGTGCGCCGAAGCCAAATGGTCGCCGTAAAGCGCGGGCTGGTGAAGCGCCTCTCTGATGACCTCCGACCAGGGCAAATGGGCGGTTGCCATGACCACCAGGATCGGGAACAGCAGCCGCATGCCGAGAATCGCGACAATCATGCCGACGGTCAGGAAAAGCCGCTGCCAGAAGTGCGATAACCTTTCCAGAACCTTGGCGTTGATGATGGCGTTATCGAAGCTGAAGGCGATTTCGATGGCAATCAGCACCAGCGTCGTCAAGGCCGCCGCCGGACCCAAAGTCAAGAGCGCCAGCAGCACGGCGGCCACCGTAATCAACCCTGAAAAGCCGAAGTAGTGCAGCATCCTGTTATCCTACCACACCCTCGGCCGGCCGGGCTGCCCGAATCCGCTCAACAATGAAACGGCTGGCCCGGACGGAAATAACGTGGCGCTCGCGAATGGTGTAGATTTTGACCTGTTTGGTATCTTTGCCGAAGATGGATTGCGGTTTGCCGCGGATGACGAGCATGTCGTAGGTGCCGTAAATAACGTCCATCGGCGCCTCCAAATATTTAATATCTTCGGCGGCGGTTTGTTCCATGATGGTGTGCTCCAGACTTTTGACGAACGGCTGCCAGGTGTCGCGGTCGACTTCGAAGCCGGCAATCCGCTGGGCCAGCCGTTCGGTCCGTTTAGCGGTTTCGGCGTCAAACGTCGGCTGGAAGCGGATCATATAGCGGAAAAACCTGGAATACAGATTAAGGCGCAGGCGGTAGCGCCGTTTGCCCGGCAGGCCCTCGTACAGCGGCATCTCATAGAGCACCAGGTGCCTGACCAAGTCCGGCCGCAGCCGGGCGACCCGCACCGCCACCAGGCAGCCCATGGAATGGCCGACGATGATAGCCGGCCGGCCTTGAACCAATTTTTCGATACTTGCTATGACGGCCGCGGCATGGTCATCGGTCGTATAAGCCGGCCAGTCCGGCTTCGGCGAGTCGCCGAAGCCGAGCAAATCCAAGGCGACCAAACGATAAGCCGACTGCGGCAGGCCGGCAACGACCCTCTCCCAGGTCTGGCCCGTCCGGCCGATGCCGTGCAGCAGCACTACCGGCTGTCCCTCGCCGGTGTCGATCGGCCGGGCCAGACGGTAGGGCCGCCCGAGCGTCCGATGCCAGAAGCGGTCGAAAATTTTCAGCCTCATACCTCTAGTATAAGCTGCTATAATTAGGAATGATAATGCTTATCTTCGTCGAAGTCCTGTTGCTGGTCGCCGCTTCCGCCATCTGTTCCGGCCTCAATATCGCCGTTATGTCGCTGGACCTCGGCGACCTCCGGCGCAAGGCCAAACTCGGCAATCGGGCCGCGGCCCGGGTCCTGCCGCTCCGGCGCAACGGCCACCTGACGCTGGCCAGCATCCTCTTGACGAACGTGGCAGCCGTCTCGGCCACTTCGCTGGTACTCAACCAACGGCTTAACGGCTGGGCGGCCGGCTTAGCCAGCACGCTGTTAATCGTCATCTTCGGCGAAGTCCTGCCGCAAGCCCTGTTCTCCAAGAACCCGCTGGCCTGGTCCAGCTTCTTCGCGCCGGTATTGAAGGCCATGATGTTTATAACCTACATTGTCAGCAAGCCGCTACAGCTGTTGCTCGATAGGCTCTTCCCCCATGAACACCCTCGGCTGCAGAGCCGCCACGAACTAGGCCTGCTGATTGCCGAACACCTCGACAGCGAAGGCAGCGAGCTTGACGAGGATGAAGTCGAAATCATCCGCGGCGCCCTCCAGCTCAGCGAGAAGCGCGTCCGCGACATCATGACCGACATCCGCCATACCTATTGGCTGACGCGCGAGACCGCCTTGGATGATCCGAAAATTGACGAGATCAAACTCCAGGGCTTCAGCCGCATCCCGATCTTCAACCAGCAGCTGACCAAATGCTACGGCCTGCTGCTGATGAAGGACCTGGTCGACATCGACTTTGACGATAATGCCTACAAGGTTGACGACATGCCGCTCTACCCCGTCCAACTGGTTGGCAGCATGACGGCCCTGGACACGATGTTCCGCAAATTTATCGCCGCCGGCACGCACCTCATCCCGATCGAGCGCGACGACAAGATCATCGGCATCGTCACCATCGAAGACCTGATCGAAGAAATCCTGGGCCACGAAATCGAGGACGAAACCGACCGGCTGAGGCAGCGGCCCCTAATCAAATAGCGGCCGGGCGGTGGCCAAAGTACCGCCGGCAAATTGCTCGAATAGTTTTTCGGGCTCGCTGCCAGTCTGAAGCTTAGCGTAAGGCAAAATAGCACCGCTGAAACCCTCTGTCTGCCAATAAGCCCCGCCCGGCAGCTTAACATCGGTGAAACCGGCCGGTTCGGGATAAGCCGTCAGGTACAAATACGGCTCCGGAATCGTTTCATCGCCGGTCGAGAAGCCCAAGCCCAACTGCCGCTCGTCGTCATGCGGGAACCACACCAGCGACAAATCGAAATGGTGCGGATAGAGCAGGATCGGGCTGGTCACGCCTTCGCCAAGCGAGGCTTTCAGCTTCCGGAACCGTGCGTCCAGCCACCATAGCGCCTCGGCATAAGCCAGCACCTGCTCCTTATCGACCGACAAGCCGCCGGCCTTGAACTTCGGCTCTTCCAGCTCGGCCTCGACGCCCTTGCCCGCCAGCCAGTCACGAAAGATCTGCATCGCCGCCGGCCCGTCGCAGTCTTGCAACTTCCAGTTCTGGTTGCCCAGCCGCAGTTTGCCGCGCACCAGGTCGATGCTCACCCGAATCTCTTCGCCGGCCACTATGAAAGTCTGCGTACTGATACCGCGCATCGTCACTTCCAAACCGTACTGCCACTGCCGCGGATGTTTCGGCAGGAATGCCCGCTGCAAACTGCCGATAGCCAGCGCCATATCCCGCAGGCAATCGCGCGTCGGTCCCAGCTCGGCAGCCGCCAGCGGCGGCAATGGTTTATTCATACCGTTTAAGTTTAGCAAACCCGGGCCGCCCGGGCTTCAATTCAGGCAAAAGCCGGCACGAGCGGCGAATTAACCACGGCGCTTGCGGGTTCTTCCAAGCGCGGAATACTATAAGTTTCGCCTTCCCTCAAGTAGCCGCCGGTAACAGGCTGCTTGCCGATTCTCATCGCGTAATCGGGGACCGGCACCAATAGGCCGTTGGCGAATAAGGCTTCGGATTGGAAAAGGGTCTGCCCCTCCAGGTCGACGAAATCGAGTTTTACTACATATAAAGCCGAGGGTTCGCTCCGTTCGACGCTGCCGACCCAGACGGGATGTTCGGACGCCTCTTGGCGGTGGCGGCCCTGCCGGCCGAGCCGTAACATTGCCGAATAGAAGCCTTTGACAAGGGTGTCTGCCGTAATCGGCGGTCCGCCGTCGACGTATTCATCAAGCGAACGGTAAGTGCCGGAGTGCGCAGCTTCGGTGCTTTTCATAGCACCTTTGTTATATCATTCGACGGCTAGATTGTCCAGATTATGGTTACGCTTCAAACAAAAAAGAGCCTTTTGAGGGGCTCCTTTTTGTCGCGGCTTCCGCTATATGTTAGCTTGGACGCTGATCACCTCACAGTGACTAAGTACCAATATAGCCCTAGCCCAGATCCATGTCAACGCCAATCGTCCCCAGCCGTGGATAAGGCGTGTACAGATAGTGGATAAGTGATTGACAGCGCCCGACCCTGAACCTATGCTGAAGAAGACATTAAAGCATAAGCAGGATCTTCCTCCATGAAATCAACCAGACGAGACGAACGCGGCTTCGGCCACGCCGTCACCATAGTATTAGCCGTAATCGTCATCGCCGCCATTGCCGCCATCGGCTGGCAAGTCACCAAGAAGAACAAGACGACGCCGGCCGCGACGAACACCAGTACCACCGCGGCCGTCACCAATAGCGCCGAAGCTTCCTGTAACAAGGTCTACCACGACACCAACCTGTGTAAGTTTGCCGCCAACAGCGCCGACTTCGCCAAGACCGCTTACACCGCCGTCGACACCAGCGTCGACGCCCAGGGCCAGACCAGCAGCATCACCATCAAATCCGACGGCAAAGGCAACACCGCCCTAACCAGCACCGCCGCCGGCCAGAGCTTCGACAGCATTGAGATCGGCACCACCGTCTATACCAAAGACCCGGCTTCCAACACCTGGACCAAGTACACCTCCAACGCCCCGGCCGTCAGCAACCCGGCCAGCGACATCAAGACCAACTTCAGCACCAGCACCACCCCGGCCGCCCAGCAGATCCAGTACAAGAACCTCGGCAAAACCGCCTGCGGCAAACTAACCTGCTTCAAGTACCAGATCATCGACCCCGCCAACGCCGGCACCACCCAGTACGCCTGGTTCGACACTAACAGCTACCGCCTCCAGGAATATTCCAGCAAAGGCAGCGACGGCAGCACCAACACCTTCGTCATAACCTACGGCGCTGTCAGCATCACCGCCCCCTCGCCCGTAACCGACGCCTCAGCCGCCGCCAGCTCCGGCACCGGCGCCTCCTCCAGCACCCCAACCGCCGCCCAAGTCCAAGCCGCCGAACAGCAGGCCGCCGCGGCTGCTGCTTCCGCCCAATCCGGTCAGTAATAACTAATCCTTCTTTAGTTTGTTG
This sequence comes from uncultured Candidatus Saccharibacteria bacterium, assembly GCA_963716945.1. Classification (GTDB taxonomy): domain Bacteria; phylum Patescibacteriota; class Saccharimonadia; order Saccharimonadales; family UBA4665; genus DASRLG01. The sequence goes on from OY970322.1 coordinate 862,619, forward strand.
AAAGCCAGTTATCTTTTTTATAGTGCTGGGAGTATTTTTTGCGGGAACTCATTTTCGCCAATTTTACCTTTAAGTCTGCCATCGCTACCTGATACTGAGTATTTCTGACGCGGTCTACGTACAATCCTAATCCATTCATTAAGGCCGTGATCCTCATCCAAGGCGGCCTTTAGTTCCTGAAAACTTAAGCATACTATTCCATCGTCGTTACAAACAAGTGCAACAAAAACTGTTTTAAACGTTTCTTGCATTCTATGTATATCATCTTGGTGGTCTTGATGAAAGGTAAAAATCCAAGGCGATAGTCGGTTAGTTGAGTGTTTTATGTATAAACCGACATTGTCATTGAGTATATAGGCTGCGTTAGCGCTCCTACAAACAAAACTTTCTACTTTGACCCCGCCTGGTACACCATGAATTAATCTCGTAAGCACAGTGCCATGAAAAAATTCATATTTATGAATCATGTATTATTTATAGCGTCTATTTTTTAAAAATCTTATATTACCAGCTTCAGGAGCGTATTTATAGAATACTCTGGCCATTCCTTCGGGATTTTTAAAAATCTTTATGTGGTGGATGGCACGGGGAAACTTAGGCTGTTCCAGAGTGTTTTCTGCCATGAAGCCCCTAGTACGCTGGATATTTTTCACATCCGCACTTTTATAAGATACATCAAGAGCTGTGGTGCGGTGTACCGCAATAGACTCATTACCAAAAGGACTAAAGTCTCTAATAAATTCCAGCACATATAATGGTAAAGAGTCTTCAGGCAATAATGATTTAAGCTGTTTAAGTTTTGGTGCGGAATTGATATCGCTATTTATGAGATCGTCAATTTCGGAGGTGTAAGCGAAAATTTGCCAACTCATCTCACCACTATCGAGTGTCACATTTGTTTTATTTATGCTTGAGGATGCAGCAGCTGAAACTCGGGAATCTTCTAGCCAAACTGGGCTCCCTTGACCAGAACGTATTGCCGATAGGGCCAGGCGGTGAAAAACAAAGCATTTCTGCCATCCTAGGTATAGTCGTTCGGGGATATGTAATTCAAAATATTCAAGATACTTACCTCTGGTGCCAAACATTCGTGCTCTCTGAATATAGGTGTCCTGTTGAATTTTATGCTTCACGTCACGTGTGAAAAACATACTAAGTAAATTCTCGAAAGTTACTCCTCTGGAAACTATATTACCCCCAATTGCTATTGTAAAAAGAGAAGACGGGCTAGTCGCTGACTTATACTCATTTGCAGCTTTATCAGAATTACTATTCATGACAACAATGTTATTACGGCCTATGTTGGTCTTAACAAACTTGGTCAAAATGTCCTCCCTGTTAGGATAGTTTTTTAGAGCTATTTCCCAAAGACGTTTTACATATGCCTCATATTTAGGATCATCCTCGTCTTTTAGAACATTTAATATCTTAACTACTTGTTTGTAATCTTCAGTATGATCCACTTTTTTCCCGCTAGTGTGTACCAACATACTGTAGTTTTGTTCTTGCTCATTTTTGTAGAGATTGAGATACGCCACGTTAATCATGAAGCTTAGTAATGCATCCCTTAGATATTTTGGAGCATCATGATCTTCTGGTAATAAAACTAGCTTATACTTTAGCGTCTCTCCATTATCATCCTGGGCACCCTGTGTGGGGAAGAATTTATCTTGTCCTGTATATAGAGGATGTGGAGGAAAATCCACCCATTTTTCGTTGTCATTTTCGAATGTATTATTTAGGTCAAGTCTGGCGGGTGTGGCAGTAACGCCAATGTAGATTCCGTCTGAACCTATTAGCTTTTCAACAAGTTCGTTAATTTTAGTTTTTTCATTTTTATTGATTTTTGCGTTTGGACTTGCATAATCAGCCTCATCATCAATTACTACGCGCCCATGAATACGATCAATTCGTGACAAAAGCTTTTGGAGATCGCTAGAATTCTTCTTACTAAATATCACCCAATACCCTTTATTAAGCTCGACGCTTGGATCCATAATTTCATGGAACCTCTTAGGTGCCGGGTCAAGACCCGAACGCGAGAACCGCTCTAGATTTTGTTCAAGAAGTTGCACTGAATCATTTAACAGCAAGATAATAATTTTATGCCCATCATCAAGGAGCCTTGCAGTTAGAGCAATCATCATTTCAGTCTTACCACTCTGCGGTTCACCATAAACCACAAATGAACGAGTCGCCTGATGAACTATATTAACAATTGATTTATCTACGGCTAGCTCTATTCCGTCGGTCCAAAGCCCTTTTTTCTTTAATAACTTGAGATTACTCTCGTAACGAAAGCTTGCATGCTCAACTGCGGCGCCTTTAAACTTGTTGATGTCAAAATCCGCCATCGCATACCTCTTTCAATTAAGATATTTTTATGCCTTTAATACTAGCATCTTTTCAGATTATAAAAATGAAATGTCAATTCTTCTTTAGTGCAAGTATAATGATCTAAGTGAAAATTAAGCATATTCATCCTTTCCCTGCCCGTATGGCTCCCGAGATAGCTCTTGATGAATGCAACAAACTACAGAAGGGATCAACCATTCTCGATCCAATGTGTGGATCTGGAACAACCCTACGAATGGCGATTAAGTCAAGCATGAACGCCATAGGAAGTGATTTAGATCCTCTTGCAGTGCTAATAGCAACCGTAGGCACAACTTATCTGGATGAGGATACAGTAGTTAAAGTCGCTCAAGATGTGGTCTCTAAAGCCCGGCTGCTTTCGTTAAAAGAGACTCGTCTGCCATGGATAGACACCGATCAAGAGACGAAAGCTTTTATAGACTTCTGGTTTGCAAAAAAACAGATTAACGATCTACGTAAGATTGTCACTATTATATTTAGAGATTATGAATCAGAAACTCAGTCTTTTCTCAAGATTGTAGTAAGTCGCCTAATAATCACAAAAGATATGTCCGCGTCGCTAGCTAGAGACACATCTCATAGCAGGCCGCACCGAATCTCTTTAACCAATGACTATGACGTTTTTGCCAATTATATAAAATATGCTAAGCAAGTAGCACAACGGCTGCCTAAAGAACCTACGTCCTTAGTGAAAGTAAGTCGTAGTGATGCTAGGCAACTAAATGACATCGCTGATAATTCAATTGATGCTGTCATTACATCTCCACCATACTTGAACGCCATAGACTACATGCGAGGTAATAAGCTCTCTCTAGTATGGCTTGGCTATAAAGTCAGTGACTTACGTTATGTTAGAGGCATTAGTATTGGCGCAGAAAAGAGACTACAGGAATCTATAGATCAAGGACTTCTATCACGATTAACAAAGGACATGCATTTTTATAAAGACCTAGGAAGCCCTCATAAAGGTATGTTCGAGCGATATATGATTGATATGCTCGCATTAATGAAAGAGGTCAGGAGAGTGCTAAAGCCAGGTAGTAAGGCAACATTAGTTGTAGGTAATTCATGCTTGCGAGGAACTTTCATTAAAAATACTACGGCAGTTATCTCAGCTGCAGAAATACTAGGTTTTAAATTCTTAGATGAAGTTGCTCATGAGCTACCTCAAAATATGCGATATCTTCCAACTCCGGCAAGTAGCCAAAAAACACCTCTATCAAAACGAATACGTACTGAGTCAATCCTTTATTTTAGCAAATAACCTATGTCGCATACGCTATCTAAATAATGCTGTGTCTCCGCATCTACCGAATGCACATAACAGCCTTTTTGGCCGCGGGTCATGAGAGTTCGATAGGTGTTCTTTATAATCTGGTCGGCGAGTGCTTCGGCTGCTGCTGGATCTTCTGCATGCATCTTCTTATAGCCATGGACCGACTTGTCAGAGCCAGCGCGTTTGGTGGCGTCAGTGATAATTCTGCCGTTGCGGACTATTAAGTCTGGACCGATAATTACGCCCACATAGTCCATTTCAAGACCTTGGCAGGTGTGGATGCAGCCGATTTCGTTGACTGCATCAGGCTTCAAAATCCATAAATTACCATCGCTAGCTAAGTTCCAGCGCATGGCAAAATCATACTCGTCTATGATAACGTCTTTAACCTGGCCTGTTCGATCATTCTTGCTCTGCCATTTCCAGCAATAGCCGGCAACAAGTCGTGCCTTATTTGCTATCTTATTCTTTTCAAAAATTAGATCGCGCAGCTCATTGGGATTATTTATAACCTTAAAATCGTAATCGATTCCGGCCATGGTTTCGTTTGCCGTTTCGTGAATCTGGAGAGTGTTATCTAGCCAAGCTAAATAGCCGTCCGAGCCATTGCAGCGAAACTGGGATTCAAGAATTAGCTCTTGGGTCTTTGCTCCAATCTGGAAGGCCCACATTTTTATTTCCTCGCTCTCACCGATGTCTTTCAGCGTTACTTTCTGGTCTTCGTCTAGGAAGAAAATACTAAACTTGGATGATTCTATGATTTCTTTAATCTGATTTTCGCCTTTGTTTTGATACATGCCTGACTTGGCGTTCAGGCGGTGCGCTTCATCGACTATAAGAGCATCAAATAAGTTGGGCTTCGTTTCTGTGAACGAGCCTGACCCGCTAAACAAATTGCTTATATGGCTCTTGCGGAAACTTTTTGTTAACTTGCTTTCGTAAACATCGCGCGGCGCGGCATTTCTAGTGACATACTTCGTTAGCAACTGCTTTTTTGTAAGCTCGACCAGAAGATTTATTGCTACTACGGACTTACCCGTGCCGGGCCCACCTTGTACGATCAAGACGTTTTTATTATTGACAGTTGATTGCTCCGCTAGCTTAAGAGCAGTTTCATAAACCACTTTTTGGTCATCTATCATAAGAAATTCTTGATTGCCTTGCAGCATTGAGTCGAGCTTGTCGGCCAGATTCTTGGATGGCTTAATCTTGCCATGGTCAATGCGATACATGACCTGATCCTTATCGCCGTACTTAACATTGGCTTTTATAAACTCTCGGAGCTTCAAGGCATCCGGCTTAAGAAATACCGGCGCCTTATCCGTATAGTCCTTATAAAACTCATTGGTGATAACGTCATCCTGTTCATAGTTGTGTAGATAGGCACATGGGTGTAGTTGAATATGTTCTTCGTGTACTGTTTGATTAAAGTCTTCAAGCAAGCAGGCGTAAGTCCACGCTTGGTAAGAAGGATGGGAGACTTCCCTTTCGGCTCGGCCGACATAGCTGACAACAATGCCATCCTTATCACTTAAGGTCGCTTCGCTCCATTGTTTTAATTCAATCAGAATGGCAGCATCTTGACGCTTGGCGTTCTTGCCGGCAATTATGAAGTCGATCCTCTTTGACGATTGCGGAATGTGATATTCGATCGCTATTTCGGTGTTTTGTGATATTTCATCATCTTCCAAAACTCTGTACATGTACTGCATGGAGTTTTCCCAAGATCTTATTTCACTCATGCTCGTTTTGTGACCGGTGGCTTTTTTAAAGGCTCTATGGACTATGTCACCGATGTCATTAGACATTACGTCCTTCATGAAGTCCTCTTTTGTAGAGGTGTATACAATCACTTGTCTAGGTCCGTATATTTCTTGTGATTGCCTTTGGCTTTTTTGACTGGGTATTTTGCTGCGTTTTTCTCCATTTTTTTCTTAAGAGCGGTCGGCAAATCGATTTTTAAATCATTAGCCAGCAGCAACACCCAGTAAAGAACGTCGGCTAATTCATCGCTTACGTCATCAATGTGCTCGCTTAGATGTTGCTGTATTTCCTGTTTGTCTTTCCATTGAAAATGTTCAAGCAGTTCGCCAGCCTCTAGTACGAGTGAAATAGCTACATCTTTTGGGTTATGGAATTGTTGCCAATCGCGAGCATCACGAAACTCAATAATTTTTTGCTGCAACTCCCTCAAATCGCTCATATTAACTGAATATTAACACTTTTTAATCTGTTTTGGAACGGTTGTTACTTAGCTTTAGACCGATATTCTTCTGTAATCGCATAATGCAGCCCGACGAGCAGAGCCAAGTTGACGAGGAACCCGGGGATGGCGCCGAATTGGATGCGGGAGAAGACGAAGAATTGGGTTAGTAATAGGTTGATTAGGACGGCGCGGCGGAAGAGTTCGAAGGCTTCGAGGCGGGAGCTTAGGATTCTCAGGGCGCCGGTGACGGCGAAGAAGCCGGCGACGGCCGACGTGATTAGCTGGCCGACGATTAGGCGGTTGGCGTAGGAGTCGTGGGCCTGGAAGATCGAGTGCAGGTCGTCGAAGTTGTTGAAGACGGTGGCCAGCGTGATGACCAGGAAGACGGCGGCCTGGGCAATGAACAGCGTGCCGACTACGCGGCTGGAGGCGCGGTTGTGCCAGAAGCGTTCGTAGCGTTTGTCGGCGGCGGTCAGGAAACGCTGGAAGCGGTTGGGTTCGGGCGGCGGGACGGTGTCGAGACGGGCCAGCAGTTTTTTCAGCTCCTGGGTGATCGGGCTATGCGGGTCGGATTTGGCTAACAGCTGGTCGATCTTGCGCTTGTCGGCGCTGTTGAGGTTCTTGAGCACGGCTTCTTCGAGTTGGGCCAGGGCGTTCAGTTCGTACTCGTGCTGCGTCAGACGGTTGGGCCGGCTGAGGAAGTTGAAGGTCAGGTAGAGGATGATGAAAATGGCGTAAATCAGGCCGATCGTCGGGCGGAAGAAGTAGTTGTTATCCTTGGTCAGGAATTTGCCTAGCTCGTCGATGAACACGCCGAAGCCGGCACCGCCCAGGAAGGCCGATATCCGCTGTACCCTGGCCCCTAGGAACGACAGGTTCAGCGTCAGGGCGACCAGCATCAATAAGCCGCCGTAAAGCATGTGGGCGATGTGGAGGTTGCCGCCGCCGACCTGCGGGTAGCCGGTGATACTCAGGAAGAAGCGCAGCAGCAGCACGGCGCTGATCGCCGAAACCAGGAAAATCTCCAGGTGGTCGCGGGCGCGGACATTGCGGTAGAAGAGCTTTTGTGACATCTGGCTATTAGTATAGCCGATGCGGGTCTAAGTTCAGCGGGCGGTCAAAAGATCTAGCCCCAGGGCGTAACCGGAACCGCGGTCGCGGGGTTGTCACCGCTGCTAGGCGCAAGATAATCGACGGCTACTTCCATGGCGCCGAGGAAAAGCGTGTCAATCGCGTGGGCGACTTCTTCTTCGTTAGCCCGCCTGGTCGTGTCGGCGTCGACGGCGCGGCCGAGCGTCAGCAGCGAACGGACGTTTTCGCGGACATGGGTCTGGAGTTCGCCGCTGTCCGGGTCTTCATCGGCGTATACCGTCTTGCTAACGGTATAGATACCGGGGGCCAGGCCTCGTCTTAATAAGAACTTGCGTTCCCTGGTTATGGCATGGGCGGCGGCCATCCCCAGCGGGGCTTCGTCCGCCGGACCCATCCAGCGGCGCTCTTCATCGGTCTGAAGCGTGACGACTACGTCGCGCCCGCCTTGCTTGATGATGCGGCTAAAACCGGCTGATTCCGGCCGGCCTTCGGGGCGCAGCGTTTCGATGAGATTCACGAAGTTGCTGGTGGCAATCGGCGACGCCAGCACCTTAATGCCGCGGCTGGACTTTAAGCCCGGTCGCTCCAGTGAACCTCCATAACTTTCCGCGTCGTAACTCATAATATCCTTATTCTATTACATTACTTTGGATTTGTCAAGTATTAGCTCGTCAGCTGACAGGGGTAAGGTGAGATTCAGCGCTTGCGCTTCTTGGGGTCGAGTTCACGCTTGCGCAGACGCAGGCTCTTCGGCGTTACCTCTAATAATTCGTCGTTTTCGATGAAGTCGAGGCATTGTTCGAGGCTGAGTATAGTCGGCGGTGTCAGTTGGACCGTGCCGTCGGAGGACGAACTGCGCATGTTGGTCAGGTGCTTGGCCTTGCAAACGTTGATTTCCATGTCTTCCTGGCGGGTGTTGAGGCCGATAATCTGGCCGGCGTAAATCTTCTCGGCCGGACCGATGAAGATCGTACCGCGGGCCTCGGCCGTTTCCAGGGCGTAAGGCGTGGTGGTGCCGGTCTCGAACCCGATCAGCACGCCGTTGCGCAGCTGCTGCAGGGCGGCGGTTTGCGGCTGCGAACCGATAACCAGGCTGTTCATGACGATCGTGCCCTTGGTGTTGGTCAGCAGGATGTTGCGCATACCGAGCAGGGCGCGGGTCGGCATCTCGTAGATCAGCTTGGTCACGCCTTTGGAGGCCGAAGTGAATTGTTCCTTGAGGGTCGCCCGGCGCTGGCCGAGTTCCATCTGGACGGTACCGACGTGTTCGGCCGGGACTTCGATGATAACTTCTTCGACCGGCTCCATGGTTTGGCCGTTTTCTTCGTGGGTAACGACCTGCGGCCGGCCGACTTCGAACTCGTAGCCTTCGCGGCGCATGGTTTCGATCAGGACGCCGAGGTGCAGTTCGCCGCGGCCGGCGACCGTGAAGCCGATGCCGTCTTCTTCGACCTGGAGGCCGACGTTGGTTTCCAGTTCTTTGTCGAGGCGGCCGGCGATCTGGCGCGAGGTATTGAATTCGCCTTCCTGTCCCTTGAACGGGCTGGTGTTGGGGCCGAGGTAGATCCTCAGCGTCGGCGCTTCGACTTCGATAACCGGCAGGGCTTCCGGCTGTTCGGCGTCGGCGACGGTTTCGCCGATCTGGGCGTCGGCGATGCCGGTCAGCTGGACGATGTCGCCGGCCACGCCTTCCGGCACTTCGAACTTCGACACGCCGTGGCTCATGAAGACGTTGTCGACTTTGGCTTTGGTTTGGGTCCCGTCTTTTTTGCACAGCACGACCTGGTCGCCGGGTTTGACCCGGCCGCGGGTGATGCGGCCGATGGCGTATTTGCCCTTGAAAGTATCGCTGGCCAGGGCCGTTACCAGCATCTGGAAAGGCTTGTCGAGCTCGACGCTCGGTGCCGGGACGTGTTCGATAATGGCTTGGAAAATGGCTTCCAGGTCGCCCTTGGCTTCCGCGTCCTGCGGCGGCTCGCTCCAGGCTTTGCCGGCCCGGCCGATGGCGTAATAAACCGGGTAGTGCAGCTGGTCCTCGTGGACGGCCAGCTCCAGGAACAAGTCGGCCAGCTCGTCTTCGACTTCTTTGATGCGGGCGGCGTCCTTGTCGATTTTGTTAATGATAACTATCGGCTTGAGCTCGCTCTCCAGCGCCTTCTCAAGCACGAACTTGGTCTGCGGCATCGGACCTTCCTGGGCGTCGACAATCAGGATGCAGCCGTCGGCCATGTTGAGCGTCCGCTCGACCTCGCCGGAGAAATCGGCGTGGCCCGGCGTGTCGATAATGTTGATGCGGTAGTCATCGTGCTGGACGGCCGTGACTTTGGCGGTAATCGTAATCCCCCGCTCCTTCTCCTGGTCGCCGCTGTCCATAATCAGCTCCTGGTTCATTTCGGCCTGATTGTCGCGGAAAGTCTGCGACTGCTTGAGCAAGCCGTCGACCAGCGTCGTCTTACCGTGGTCGACGTGGGCAATAATGGCGATGTTGCGGATTTTGGTAGGGTCCTGGATCTTCATGACGTAAAAAGGCGCTTAAGTCAGCGCCAAGCTTTCTTATCTGTAATTATACCATGAGCGCTTATTTCTGGCTAGGGCATGGCGGCGGTTATGTCAAATAACTATTAAAGGTTGCGATTTTATGGGCGTAATTATTGCGCCTCCTGAAAGCCGGTCCTATAATAGGGCTACTATGAGCGACTATGACGGAGTATTGCTGGAAGATATGAACCACAAGCTGGACGCTATCTTAGATGGCCAACAGGCTATGGGCGGCGTACCCCGACAAATCGAAGAGATCGATACCAGGCTTAGAGGTGTCGCGATAGATGTCAAAGCTATCAAAGCCGTTGTGACAAACCACGAACAGCGGATCACCAAGCTCGAAGAAACAGCCGCTTAACCTACTGGTTGACGAAGGTTAGGGCGTGGCCGACCCGCCCGGCGCGGCCGGCGCGGCCGATGCGGTGGACGTAGTCCTGGTAAGAATTGGGCTGCGAGAAATTAATCACGTGGGTGATGTCGATGACGTCGATACCGCGGGCGGCGACATCGGTCGCCACCAGGATCTTGGTCTTGCTGGCCTTGAAGCTGTCGAGCGCGCGCTGGCGCTGGCCCTGGGTCTTGCCGCCGTGGATGGCGTCGGCTTTGAAGCCGCGGGCGACCAGCTCGTTGCTGAGGCGTTCGACGCTGCGCTGGGTTTCGTCGAAGACGATTACCTTGTCGACCTCTTCCTTGAGGAGGATGTCGTGCAGTTTGTCGAGTTTGTCGTGGTTGCCGACGTAGCGGACGACGTCCTGGTTGACGTGGTCGCTGCTCTCACCGGTTTTGACGGACACGGTTTCGGGGTCGTTGGAAAAGGTCCGGATCAGGCCCTGAACGCGCGGGTCCATCGTCGCCGAGAAGAAGAACGACTGCCGCTGCGGTGCCAGAGCTTTAAGAATGAAGCTGACATCCGGCAGGAAGCCCATGTCGAGCATTCGGTCGACCTCGTCGAGCACGACCAGGTTGAAGTTTTCGAGCTTCAGCGTGCCGCGTTCCATGTGATCCTTGATGCGTCCCGGCGTGCCGATAACGATGCGCGGCCGGTTGCGCAGGTCGCGCAGCTGCGTGCCCATGCCGGTGCCGCCGATCAGCAGTGCGCCGGTGAAGCCGCCGCCCTTGCCGATACTGCGGCATTCGTCCTCGATCTGCTGGGCCAGTTCGCGGGTCGGCGCGACGATTAGCGCCCGGGCGTTCTGCCGGGTAACCAAAGCGTTGATAACCGGAATCGCGAAAGCCGCCGTCTTGCCGGTACCGGTGTTGGCGATGCCGATGACGTCGCGGCCTTGGAGCCCCAGCGGCACGGTCTGGTCCTGGATCGGCGACGGTACTTGGAAGCCTTTGGCCTGGAGGTTGCGCTGGAGAATCGGGTCGATCTCAAAATCCTCGAAACGGTGCTTAGCCGTATAGTCGGCGGCCTGGGCCGGCTTGGCGACGGCCACGAAACGGGCCGGATTGATATATTCGCCGCGGCGTTTGCCGCCACCGCCGCTTGATCCGCGGCGCCGGTTGCCTTGTCGGGCCGAATTGTAAACCGAATATTTGTATGAAGCCATAAAAAATGAATCCCCTGTCGTAACTAGTTAGTATTATCTCGATTGCCGGTAATGAAATCGAGTAATCTATTGGCTACAAACCCGGATTCATTTAGAACAATACTCTTACATTAGCACGATAAGACTGCCCTGTCAACGCGAAAGCCGGAGCGCCGGCATTTCCTTATCCTTTTATTAATCTTATTTATATGGTATGATATAAAGCTTGATGAATTACCATGACAACCCGGTTTTACAACCATATTTCGATATTGGCACCGGCCGCGAGGGTATCCAGCACCTGCCGACACTCGAAATGCTTGACGAACGACTGGACGGCTTTTCGGAGGCCTCAGCCTGTCTGGCCCATGGCTCTATCCTGTCGGAAATCGCCGATATTTATACTAAGCCGCGTTTCTTCGACCCCGGCAAAGCTGACGAAGCTCTGGCCAAGTCCGACGCCATGTATGACGCGGCCACGGCTAACAAGCGGCTGGTGCCGGTGGTCGGCCGCGAAGTTATCTTTAATTCAATGCGGCGCGAGCTGGTTGCCGGGCAGATGCGAGCCATGCTGCGTCCGGCTCTCAGCGAGCTGACCGGTTTGGCGCTCGACATGTCCTCCAGGGATTATTTGGATGATAGGCACAAAGCCGGCTTCATGAGCGAAATTCTGGCGCTGGGCGTACCGCTCTGGTTGACGCTTGAACGGCCCGAGCTTTTGGAAGACGGCGAACAAGCTATGATCGGCTGGCCCAGCTACATGCGCCAAGACAAGGCGCGTGAAATTCACTTGGTGGCCGGCCGTAGCTCGGTTGCGCTGCCCAAGTTGGACTTCGATATGCGCCTGTCGACTTACGGCCAGGACTGGGCGGAACTGGAGGCCAAGCGCAAGGAAATCCAGATCAAATCACGCAAATCACCCGAAACCTACGACCCGAGCGTCATCGTTGCCTTTATGTGGAAGATCGGCCATATCCGCAAACCCGGCGACGCCGTTTCGATGGCCGAACACCTGGGCAATCTGCCCCGCGAGCTGCCCGACTTAGAGGAGTTAAAGCGAGTCAGAAAATTAGCCGGCGGCTTCCTCGAGCACGTCGAAGCCGAAGCGGCCGAGCTGGCCCTGGCCGCCTAGTTCTGAGAAGGGTCGGCGCCGGGGTTCCAACTGGACCGCCAGCGGGAAGACGAGAAAGCGACCGACGTCCGGCCTAACCTGGCCGAAGGCGCGTCGTACGGCTGTCCGTCGACTCTGGTCATTATGACGTTATCCGGACTTGTCCCGTGCGCGTCGGCTAGCATTTCACGAGCCTCTTCCGGCCCCACATTACCGACGCAGCTGCCTTCTACAACCGAAGTTCCATCAGCGAGATAGGTTACGTTTTCGTATTGGCCGGCCACAAAGGGCACGCCGCGGTTCTCACCAGGGTCTTTATTCATAAGGGACATACTAATACCCCCCCCCCATTTGTCAAGTACAAAAATATATGTTTATATATGCCTTGTATAATTAGGTAATGGACACCAGACCTTTGGCGGAACGGCTGCGGCCGGAAAAGCTGGACGACATCGTCGGCCAGGAACATCTGGTGGGCAGCGGCAAAATTATCAGCCAAATCATCGAACACAAGCAGCCGACCAGCCTGATCCTCTGGGGGCCGCCGGGCAGCGGCAAAACCACGCTGGCCCGGATTATAGCCCGCGAAACCGGCGCCGAATTCGTCGAGCTGAGCGCCGTGACCGCCGGGAAGGCCGATGTCGTCAAAGTAATCGAGCGGGCCGCGCAAAACCACAGGCTGGGTATGCAGACCATCCTGTTCGTTGACGAGATCCACCGTTTCAACAAAGCCCAGCAGGACGCTTTCCTGCCGCATGTCGAGGACGGCACGATTATCCTGATCGGCGCCACGACCGAGAACCCCAGCTTTGAAGTTATCAACCCGTTGCTGTCGCGCTCCAGGGTGCTGGTACTGGAGCCGCTGAGCAAGGACGAGGTCGTTAAGATTATCAAAAGCGCGGCCAAATCGGAGAAGTTAGCTGCCAAAAAGCTGCCGGCCGCCAGCATCGACCTGCTGGCCAAGCTGTCCGGCGGCGACGCCCGGGTCGCCCTCGGCAACCTGGAATTGGCCCGCCGGCTGGCCGGCCGCAAAACCATCACGCCTGCGGTCGTCGAAACCGCCGCCCAAACCCGCCTGCCCGGCTATGATAAGAAAGGCGAATACCACTACAACGTCATCAGCGCCTTCATCAAATCCATGCGCGGTTCCGACGCCACGGCCGCCCTCTACTACCTGGCCCGGATGTTGCAAGCCGGCGAAGACCCGAAGTTCATCGCCCGGCGGATGGTCATCTTCGCTTCGGAAGACATCGGCCTGGCGGCGCCGGCCGCGCTTAACCTGGCCGTATCGACCTTTCAAGCCGTCGAGCTGATCGGCCTGCCCGAAGCCCGCTACAACCTGTTCCACTGCGCCACCGTCATGGCCAAAGCGCCGAAATCCCGAGCTGTCGCCGACGCCATGACCCAGGCCATAGCTGCCGCCCGCGACTACCCCGACCTGCCGGTACCGTTACAGCTGCGCAACGCCCCGACCAAACTCATGAAAGACCTCGGCTACGGCCAGGGCACCAAATGGGAAGCCGGCTTCAAGCACCCCAAAGGCTTCCTGCCCGAAGAGCTTAAGGGCGCTGACTTCTTTTAGCTTCCGCAGCTGCCGGGAAAGCCTGCCGGATAGCGTATGGCACCAGTGCCAGCCACACCCCGCACAAAGTTATGTAGTAATGCTGCGACCAATTGCCGGCCGTCGGTGTCAGGGCTTCGACCAGGCTAAATACGCCAAAGAAGAAGTAGCCGGCTATCAGGGCGTAAAGCAGCCGCGTCCGATGACGCCACCAGACTAGCGCTAGCGACACGAAGAGGCAGATTGCGGCCAAGATACTGAATACCCCGTGTGCCAGCAGCAGATGGTCATGCCGCCAATCGGGACAAGCCGGGGCGCCGGGCAGACAGTGTTCCGGCAGCAGCGTATCCATAATCGTGCCGGCGGCAAAAATAACCAGATTGATCAGGATGGCCGCCAGCAACCGGCGGCCGGGCAGCGCCGTCAAGCGGCGCCAGATTAACCAGCAGATTAGTATAATCAGGCAGCTGCTGGCGACGTCGCCGGTGATGAAGACCCAGTTATAAGGCTGCCCGATAGCTTCCAAAGCGCTAGCCAGGGCGTTACGGGCCACGTTCGGGTTCAGGACCGGACCCAGCGGCCACGATGAATAAAGAACCCCTGACAAAACGGCCAAAATATCCATCCTAAGCCAGAAACGGCGGGTTGAAATATGGTTCATGCACCCCTTATTGTAACGCTTAAGTTTAATTTTTGAAGGTTTTGAATTTACGAATTTGACAGATAATGATATAATATAGTTATGTCGGAACCACAGGAGTTAATTTTTCCCGGCGTAATACCGGTGGACAGCACTAAACGCGCTGAAGCTGTTTTCGTGAGCCTGGACGAAACTCTGTATGCTGCCGAGGGTATCGCCGCCAGTTTTGATACCGTCGACGCCCACTACACGGCTGACCGGGCCGAACGCCTGCGATTTATGGCCGATAGCGTCTTCACGATGAGCGTATCCTGCACGCTGGGCATACCGGCCCGCATCCATGCCTCGCTTGAACACGACGACCGTAACACCGATTCCCGCGAACTGATAGTCATCTCTTCTCCGCTCAACGACGGGCCGCCCGAAACTTCGGCCGAAGTCATGGCCCGCTACGTCCTTAATCCCGAACCGACCAAAGCCGAAATCGCCCGGGCCAAGCCAAACGCCTGGAGTCCGGCCACCAAACTCGATACGGCTTACGAATTCCTCAACGTCGAAGGCGCAAACGTGCCGGTACTGCAGATCTTCAGCCGGGTACCGCCGCGGGCTCTGACCGTCGGCGAACGGGCGCGCCTGCTGGCCGCCGGCGACCACTCGGGTTACGGCCGGGTAGCCTTGGCCGGTGTCCAAGAGGCCGACCGGCGACTGCGCGAAGCCGGCGGCAGCGGCATTGAAAAAGTCCACTTCTTTGGTGCGGGATTAGCGCATAACGCGATTGCCGCGGCCCGCTATTTCGCCGCCGAACAGGACCAATACGAGGTTGGCGGCTTCACGGCCATGAACCTGATCATGGGTGAACGATTATCAACCATGGGCGTTGACTATAGCGTCCGCCAGCACACCGGCGAGGCCGCCAAGATCATTTTGCCGGCCGGCTACCGGCGGATAGCCGAGCCGGTTATGCGCCAGGAGATCGACGGCAAAGGCGCCGAAGGCGCCATGCGCTGGCGGCAGATCCGGGCCATCGCCGACCTGACCTATACGCTCTCCCTGCCCAGGTCGAAGCACACCGCTAAAACCATAGAGGAACTTATGGACCGCGGTATACCCGGCACTATCGCCAACGCCTATAACGGCAGCATGACGGCTAGAACCAGAGACTTCCTGCCGATTGGCGAAGCCGGCCTAAACCTGGTCGACATCGTCGGTGTCGAAGGCAAGAAAGTCGGCATGATGTCTAACGAACAGGCCTCGCTAGTGGCCCTGGTTATGGGCATCGGTCTGCGCAACGCTGGCCACGAAGCCGCCTGATTGCCGCCGGTCGTTGCCATAGTATAGTTAGGCCGGTTTCGCTCAAGGTTGCAAATTAATTTATAATATGTTATTATAAATTCCATATGTCTGAGACCATGCAGCAGTTCGAGAAGATGATCGTCGAGGAGGACCACTTAGAGGGCCTGCGGATCAATGAGTTATTTGACGAAAACCTGGGTGACTTGGCGGCGGCTATCGAGGAAACCGAGACCGAATTCAGCGAGGAACACAAAGCCGGAATGCCCGGTGTCGAACTATACGGGTATTCGGTCGCCAAAAACGCCCGGCGCTGGTGGATGTACGGCACCGCCTACCTTCGAGACTTAGAGACACAAGAAGCAAGCCCGCGACTAAGCGCCGGCCAGCTGGCCATTTACGGCATGGAGAAAAACCATGCCGGCGAGAAGTTAATTGAACTTGACCCGACTTATTTCAAAACTTTTAACCTGCTTGAAAGAGAGCGCGTCCGCCGGCACCTTAACGGCGAGGTCAAGCCAAATCCGTTTGAGCTGGCCAGGGATTACGCGTCGCTCGTGTTGGCGCAAGCGATTGACGTGGCAAGCGTGGTCGGCATTGATGTCGACCAAGCCCTTGGGCAGCTTGAGAATATAGCTAGGAGTAGCGAAAGTCAGGAACCGGATGAGCAGCGGGCTTGGACTTTTCATGCTCCGGACGCGGCCTACCACGTGGAGAGAACACCTGACAAACGGGCCAAATCCTACATCATCAGCGAGTACGGCTATGACGGAGACGACCTGGATGCCGCCGAACCTAGGGCCGTTTATATTATTGACGGCGCCAGGAACTTCTCGGGCCATCCGATCGTTATGCAGCCACGCGGCACTAACCCGATTGTCGAGACCGGCAAGATCCTCGATTTGGCCAATGCCGTCATAGGCTACAAAGAAATTCTTGAAGAGGCGGTCTTCGTACGCGTTGCCACCATCTTAGCTGCCCGCCGAAACGAAACTGCCGAGGACTGAGCTTCAAGAAACCGGTTGGCTTTTGACCTGTTCCCACGGCAGATCGGCTTTGCCGAAGTGGCCGTAGGCCGAGGTTTGGCTGTATATCGGGCGGCTCAAGTCAAGGGTATCGCAAATGCCCTTGACCGACGTGTCGATCAGTTTGTCCTTGAAAGCGTGCAGTTCTTCTTCACTGACGGTGGCGGTTCCAAAGGTATCAATGGTCTGCATTAGCGGCCGGGGCTGGCCGATAACGTAAGCCAGGCCGACTTCGCATTTGGTCGCCAGGCCGGCAGCGACGATGTTTTTGGCGATGTAGCGGGCGGCGTAGGCACCGCTGCGGTCGACTTTGCTGGGATCTTTGCCGCTGAATGCGCCGCCGCCGACGCGGGCATAGCCGCCGTAGGTGTCGACGACGATTTTGCGGCCGGTCAGGCCGGCGTCGCTCTCCGGGCCGGGAATGTGCCACAGGCCGGTGCCGTTAATCGTGATATTGCCGTCTGCCGGCAGCTCGAATTTGTAGTGTTCGAGGACCGGTTTGATGATGTGTTCAATGGCGTCGGCGCGGACCTGTTCGGCAGTAGTTTGCTCGTCATGGGCCAGGGCCAGCACCAGCTTAGCGATTTCGACCGGCTTGCCGTCTTCGTAGCGCACGGTTACCTGGGCTTTGCCGTCGGGGCGGAGCCAGGCCAGCTCTTTGGACTGGCGGGCCTCGTCGACGCGGCGGGCCAGTGCGTGGGCCATGGCGATCGGCAGCGGCATCAGTTCGGGCGTTTCCTGGCAGGCGTAGCCGAACATCATACCCTGGTCACCGGCACCGTCCTGGTCGACGCCCATGGCGATTTCCGGCGATTGCTGGTGGATGTCGTTGCTGAATTCGGATTCCGGGCCGAAACCCCAGTCGGGATTGTCATAACCGAGCTCCTTGACCTTGTCGCGGACGATTTTCTCGAAGTTGAGGTTGGCCTTGGTCTTGATCTCGCCGAACAGGGCGATTTTGTTGGCACCGGCGACGGTCTCAATACCGGTACGGCTGTGGGGATCCTGTGCAAGCGCGGCGTCAAGGATGGCGTCGCTGATGGCGTCACAAATTTTGTCCGGGTGGCCGGCACAAACTGATTCGCTGGTAAAGTACTGGATCACACTGGGCATAAAAATATCCTTCCCCCGGCTGCCGGGAAAGGATATTCAACGCGTAATATCTTTCCCTGGTGCGGGACTAGATGGAGCACCAACACCTTTTGACAGGCAGGTTGCCGGCAGGTCGTCAAGCTAGATCTCTCGCTGCACTCTTTATACTTATGAATTGTTAATGCACATATTGTAACATGGCCTGATTTGGCCGAAAGCCATAAAGTTTTCCAACCGTAGGGGTTGCAAGTGCAGTCCTGGCCGAATCTGCGTGGGCAGATTCGCCAAGACAAACGCCTGGAGGGCGGAAAACTTTATGGCTTTCGGCTCCGGTGGCCGGCTAGTAAGGGCGGTCCTTTTCGAAATCTTCGGACCACTTGCCTTCGGCGGCCAGCGAGTTGGCTTTGCCGCGGTGGAGGTAGGCGGCGAGGGCTTTGTCCTGCTCGCCGGCAGCCCACAGTTTGAGGACCGGGTTCTGGATGGCGCGGCTGTAGGAGAAGGTCAATGTCCACGGCAGATCGCCGAGCTTGTTCATGGCGTCCAGGTGGGCGGTGGCTTCTTCGTCGCCTTGGCCGCCGGACAGGAAAACGATGCCGCCGATGTTGGCCGGTACGTGTTCTTTGAGGCACTTAACGGTTTGCTCGGCGACGGTCCGGACGTCGGCCCGGTCGGGCGCGTCTTTGCCGGAAATGACCATGCTGGCCTTCAGGATCACGCCTTCCATCAGGACATCCTGGTTCTTGAGGGCGGCGAAGAGGATGTCGAGCGTCTGGGCGGTAACTTCGTAACACCGTTCGATCGAGTGGTTACCGTCGAGTAGAACTTCCGGCTCGACTACCGGCACGATGCCGGCCTCTTGGGCCAGGCCGGCGTAAAGCGCCAAGCTGTGGGCGTTAGCCTTGTAGCAGGCCACGCTCGGCAGCGTGTCGCCGTCAATCGTAATCACCGCCCGCCATTTGGCGAAACCGGCGCCCATTGAGGCGTATTCGGCGAAACGCTCGCGCAGGCCGTCGAGCCCCTCGGTGAATTTTTCGCCGGGGTGCAGCGCCAAGTCCTTGGCACCCATGTCGACCTTAATGCCGGGAACGATGCCCTTCTGCTTGAGCACGTCGGCGAAAGGCGTGCCGGCGTCGTCCTTCTGCCTGATGGTTTCGTCATATAATATGACGCCGCTGAGGAAGTCCTCAACGCCGTCGGAGGTCAGTAATAATTGCCGGTATAGCCGGCGGTTTTCTTCGGTGTTCTCAACGCCGACGGCATCGAAACGCTTGGCCGCCGTGGCGCTGCTTTCGTCAGCCGCCAGCAGGCCTTTGCCCGGTGCCAGCATGGCCTTAACGGTTGCTTTGAGTTGGTCTTCGTATTTCATGGCTTCTCCTTAACTATTTGTTTATTACCTATAGCAAGCGCTACGCGTTCATGCAGTTGTCGGGGAACAATATCAAGAATATCACTATTAGGCGATACGGCCGCGCCGCCGGCCTGTTCGGCCAGGAAGGCCATCGGTTTGGCTTCGTAATTAAGCCTCAGTTTGGGTTTGAAGTCTTGCCGGCCGGAAGTATCGACTGCCGGATAAATAAGAACCCCGCCTTTAATCATATTACGATGGAAGTCAGCCACCAGCGAACCTATCCAACGCTGTTTGCCGGCCTGCCGCCGGATTTTTGCCAGCAGCGCCTTGTCTTCGTCCGAAACGTAATCGGCATAAGCTTCGTTGAAGCTGTAATAAGGGCAGTCGGCGGGGATTTGAAGCCGTTCCTGGCTAAGCAGGAACTCGCCCAAATCGACGTCCAGCGTGAAAGCGTGCACGCCGTCGCCCCAGCTAAAAACCAGCATCGTGCTTGAACCGTACAAAATATAGCCGGCCAGCACCTGGTCGCGCCCGGGCTGGAAGAATTGCTTCTCGTCGCCGGCCTCGACACCGGCCAACTTCTTATGGACCGAGAAGATCGTGCCGATACCGACATTGACGTCGATGTTGCTGCTGCCGTCCAGCGGGTCGAAGGCTATGACGTAGTTGGCCTCCGGGTTATGGAGGTCGACGACCGTTTCTTCTTCTTCGCTGGCCAGGGCCGCGAACAGCCCGGTTTGGCTCAAGTATTCCTTGCACAGGTCGTTGGTATAGATATCAAGCTTGGCCTGGGTCTCGTCCTGGACGTTGGTACTGCCGGCCGAACCGATAATATCGGTCAGCCCCGCGCGGTTGGTCCTGGCCGAAATCAACTTGCCGATGGTCGCGATGTCGGCCATCATCATGACGAGCTCATAGCGCTCCGGGTGGTCCTTGAGTTGTCCGAGAAGATATTGCTGAAGGGTTTTCGGCACGGTCATGTCTTATTATTATATGCCACCGCCGGAAGCGCCCCAAAACAATCTTCAGCCCTAGCCTAAGCGGCACTTTTTGGGTATAATCAACCCCTGTACTGGGGATTGGCCAAGCGGTAAGGCACTGGGTTCTGGTCCCAGGATCGGGGGTTCGAATCCCTCATCCCCAGCCAATTCTGGTAACATACAACCACAGCAACTTCTTAGGCTAAACTAGCCATTTTTTCGAGCTTGTTTTTCGAGAATGATTTTCCATCTAGCATAACTATTGAAATACTTTTAACGTTTCCAATGTGTTCCAAGGGGTTTTTGCTTAGTACTATTAAGTTGGCCACTTTGCCATCAGCTATAGACCCCAAGTCAGCGTAAACCCCTAGCCAATGGGCTGCGTTCACTGTGGCAGCCTGTAATGCCTCAAAATTGCTTAGTCCTGACTCTACTAACAGCTCCAGCTCCTTGGCCAAAGAAAATCCAGGGACAACGAATGGGTTGGGTGTGTCTGTGCCGGCCAGCATTGTTGCTCCATCTTTAATTATTTTTAGAGCAGGCCTAGCTCCATTATATATAACGCTGAAGTTTTTAAACCACAATGGTTTGACGCCTTTTATATTAGTCGCAGCATTTTTACTATCTGGATTCCATTCCTCTTTTATGTAGTGAGGTTCTACGTATTTAGCGTCTGTTTCCTTTACTAAAGATTTATAATCCGCCAGGCTAGAGATTTGCCTGTCCACTATGAGTGTGGGGCAAAAGTAAGCATTGTTAGACTTAAATGCTTCTGTCAGCTTTCTTAGTTCTTTATCTTTAATTTTATAGTTGGTAAACCTGCTCCACCCCTCATAACCTGTTTCATTCGCATCTTCATAGTCAATTTGACCTATGTAGCCAGTTATTGAAGATAGATGCTCAATGCCATCCTGACCAACATTGAGAGCTTGTAAGGCAGTCATCTCTTGAGGAACATGTCCAGTCACTTGCATGCCTAGCTTGTGTGCTTCATCAATAATAACTTTGTGAAGTTCTGGGCTTAAAGTGTGATAAATCTTAACTTGGTCTGCGCCTTTGGCTTTTAGTTCTTTAACAGCTTCTACGGCTTGGGCTTTGGATTTTACGACACTAAATCCTTCCCAAAACGGGGGATCGCCCTCTAGTATCTTGCCAGAAACGAAAAGCCTTGGGCCTGTAACCTTACCTGAGTTTATATTGTCCTTTAGTCTAAAGATATCGTCGTCAACATTGCCCAAGTCACGAACAGCTGTGATACCGTTGAGTAAAAAGAGCTTTAGGAAACGCTCTTCATTTACATGTGCGTGCATATCAAACAAGCCAGGCATAAGATATTTGTCCGTGCCATCAATTTCGTCGTTGACAACAACTTTTAATGACCCACTTGGCACAATCTTTTTAATACGTTTACCCTCAATGAGGACATCTTGCTTAACAAGCAGCTGCTCATCGGCCATTGTAATAACGTTGATATTTTTAATTAGGGTCTTGGTTGGCATACAGACATTATAGTATTTATAATTATTTTTAGAGCCTTATGCCAGCAGAGTTTTCACTCTCGTCATCGACTCAGGGTCAATAGCAAGAGTCAAAGTTCGAAAACCGGACCATAGTCCCGGCCATGATTTCCCTGGTCTGTTGGTAGCTAATCAGCCATAATGAACTTATGACTTTTGTTACTATTTATGTATGAATTGGCAAAAAGTAGACAATGCAATAAAGCAACTTAAATCTAAAATTACAGAAAAGCCAGATATTATTATAGGTATTGTACGTGGTGGATTAATTCCGGCCCGCCTATTGGCAAAGTGCTTAGATGTTAATGAAATGTACGCACTCACTGTCAAAAAAATTGGTGACGAGAGAGTTGTTACAAGTGAAATAAACGAAGACATAAACGGCAGAAGTATTTTACTAGTTGAGGATGTTTTGGAAACAGGCACAAGCATAATAGTGGCCATGGAGTATTTAAAGTCAAAAGGGGCAAACGTAAAAACTGCGTCCATATATTATCAGCCGAAAACACAGATAATGCCCGACTACTACGTATCAGAAAAAGACGGCGTGCCCACTTTCCCGTGGGATTGAAAAATTAATGATCAAGGTTCTACACTGAGCCACCACTCTCAGCCATGAGCATAAATTTTACAGGTTAAGCGGTACGTATTTGTGTTTGAGCGGCCGGGCGTTTAAATTTGGCGTAGAATGGTTTTATGGCTTCAGTGTTTGGCGCGCTTATTTTACTGTTTATCGCTATCAGTACGGGCTGCTTGGTCTATCTGCACTTCCTGCCAACCGGACTCCATCCGTTGCGTAACGCCGTAAGCGAATACGGCGCGGGCCGGTTCCATTTCTGGTACCAGGCCATGTGCGTCAACCAGGCTATTGCCGCTTTTTTGGCGGCCGCGGCCCTCGCGACCCGGGTCACGCCGGCCCCTTTTGCGACGGACATGGCCCTGATTGTTTTGGGGCTGGCGCGTCTGGTAATCTCGCAAGCGCCGGTCGTTGTAGTCCACGGTAAACGTACAACCGCCAGCGGCATACACTTACTAATGGCCGGACTCATCTTTGGCTCAGCTGTTGTAGCTTCGACGTCTTTTGACAGAGCCATAGCCGGGCAC
This sequence comes from uncultured Candidatus Saccharibacteria bacterium, assembly GCA_963716945.1. Classification (GTDB taxonomy): domain Bacteria; phylum Patescibacteriota; class Saccharimonadia; order Saccharimonadales; family UBA4665; genus DASRLG01. The sequence goes on from OY970322.1 coordinate 885,310, forward strand.
GCCGATTGGGCCAGCGTACTTAGCGCTTTGCACTTATTCAAGCACGCGATAGCGTTCTTTGCGCTACTTACGTTGTTAGCGGTCGTCGTGCCGCGTGGTTTGCGTTATGTCGGCACGGTCGAACGGCTGCTTTATGCATCGATAATCGGCTGGTTCGTGACCGTCGGCATACATCTGCTTTGACCAACGGTAAAATCACTTTATTATCACAAACTTCCAAAGGGGCGTATAATGCCACTACCAGCAAGCTTAACTTAGGAGAGCTTATGCGGAAGTATTGGATTATCTTGATAGCGTTAGTGGTTATTGTGGGCGGCGGTTGTGCCATCTGGTGGCTTGCCAGCGGCCAAAATACCAATAATAATTCTAATAGCACCTCAGCCTCGGTTGCCATAGAAACGTCGACCAAAAACCAAATCAAAGCCAACTGGGTCAAATTCTTCGCCGGCACGACCTCTGCCCAGGACAAAATCAACCTGCTGCAGAACGGCCAGCAGTTCGCTCAAGTCATTCAGGCTCAAGCACAGTCGGCGACGGCTAAGGCGACAACCGCGACGGTTTCCAATGTGAGCCTTAACGGCAACACGGCGACTGTTATATACACCATTGATATCAACAAGCAGCCGGCGCTCAGTAACCAAAAGGGTCAAGCTGTCGATGTGAAGGGTGCCTGGAAGGTAGGTGACGCGGCCTTTTGCGGCTTACTTCAACTGTCCGGCAGCCTGCCGCCGAATTGCCCGGCTACCAGCAGCAACCCGTCGTCCCAATAGCACCAAACCTAACTCTGAAGGAGGGTTGTCATGGCCGTGGCTGCAGCGCCTATGAAACACCGCGGGGTTTTAGCTGTTGTCTGTACGATCCTGTTTCTGACCTTTTTGGATAACACCGTTGTGAGCGTTGTTCTGTCGGGCATCCAGACAGATCTCAATGCCAGCGTTCAAGCACTCCAATGGATAGTTGCCGGCTACATGCTGGCTTTTTCGGCCTTAATGCTGACCGGCGGTACCTTAGGCGATATATTCGGCCGTAAAAAAATCATGCTCAGCGGCCTGGCCGTGTTTTCGGCCGGCTCGGCAGTTGCCATGTTGGCACCATCAACCAGTATATTGACGGCCGGACGAGTGATTATGGGTATCGGTGCGGCTGCCTCGGAACCAGGCACGTTGTCTATGATCCGCCATATTTTCCCGGAACGAAAATCACGTTCCAGGGCTCTTGGCGTGTGGGCGGCAGTATCGGGTTCCGCGCTGGCTTTCGGACCGATTATAGGCGGGCTCATCAGCGGCATTGCCAGCTGGCGGGAAGTGTTTACCTTTAACTTGGTGGCCGGCATATTAACACTGATTATCGGGCTGAAAGTTTTGCCCGAAAGTGCCGACCCGCAGGGCCGGAAAGTCGATATTGGCGGGCTTGTATCAGGAGCGGCAGCGCTTGGACTGGCAGTATTCTCTGTCATAGCCGGTGAGTCGGCGGGATATGGGACGTGGTGGATTGACGCACTGTTTGCCGCTTCGGCTTTTTTCCTGGCCGTTTTCATTTACTGGGAACACCATTACCCTGATGCCATGCTCGAGCTGGAGTACTTCCGCATGCCGGCATTTAGCGGTGCCAACATAATTGCCTTTGCCACTAACTTCGGCGTGTTCGCGATCTTTTTCTTCACGGCACTCTACCTGGCCATCGTTGCGGGGTTTTCGGGATACCGTATCGCGCTGTCATTTGTGGCTTTGGCTGTCAGCATGGTGGCCTCGTCATCATTCACCGGCCGCTGGCTGGCTAGGCACGGACCGGTCTACCCTATGACGGTGGGCTGCTTGTTGAGCGGTGTGGGCATCTTCATAGTCGACGCAATTATGAAACCGGGCGTTAGCACCGGTTCATTGGTTTGGTCGTTAGCTATTGTAGGTTTTGGGTTTGGTATGACGCTGGTAACCTCAACCAGTCTGGTGTTAACTATCGTACCGGCCGAACGGTCCGGCATGGCATCCTCAACGTTTAATGTGTCGAGAGAACTGGGCGGCGTAGTCGGCGTGGCGGTGCTTGGATCTATCGTAAACGGACAGCTGACATCACAGCTGATCCAAAAATTGCAGGCTTTGGGATTGCCGCATGACTTTCAGGCGCTGGTTACATATGCGATTACTCACGGCGGTAACTTACCGGCCAACAGCCATGTTTCGGCCGGAGCGGTGCTGAGCCACCCCCAGTTAGTACAACAAGTGACCGAGGCATCGTATCAGGCCTTCGGGAACGGTTTAGATATTGCCCTGCGGTTGGCCGGAATAATCATGCTGGTATCGGCCGCTATATCGGTTCTGACTATGCGGCTACCGGCAAACAAGTTGCGCTTCTAGACCTTGTCGTCCGGCCGTAAGCGCTTGGGCTTCCGTCAGTTAGTGTCGATGCCTTGATCATCAAGCACCAGGCGCAGTTTCATAAGGCCGAAGGAAACCTTTTGCATGATAGACCTTCTTGGTACCGGGGGTTTATGGTCAAGTATTCACGACGATGGTTTTGCGCTTATAGACCATGAGTGAGAGGCAGTAGGTAACGACCAGAATGCCCAGGCTCCAGGCGACGGCCGTCCATACTCTCGGGCCGGCCGTGCCGTTCGTCAGCAGCGACCTCATCGTTTCGACGATTGGCGTCATTGGCTGGTTTTCGGCGAAGCCCCGGAGAAACGGTTTGATTGAAGATGTGGGCACGAATGCCGGGCTGATGAAAATCAGCAGCAGCAAGATGTAGCTAAACGCGCCGGCGCCTTCCATCGTCTTGGCCAGCAACCCGAAGAACATTGCCATCCAAGTGGTAGCCAGCGTGAATAGCAGCAAGATTCCGGCAAAGATTAACCACTCGGCTACACCGGCGCCGGAACGAAACCCGATCGCGAACGCTACCAATAAGACCAAGAACGACGAAAAAAGGTTCGACAGCGTTGACGACAGGGCCTGGCCGCCTAAGATCGACGACGGCGCGACCGGCATCGTGCGAAAGCGGTTGATGATGCCGCTCTGTAAATCCATGCTCAACCGGACCGCGGCATAGGCGATGCCGCTGACGACCGTCATGACAATAATGCCAGGGGTAATGAAGTCGACGTACTTGACCGAACCGGTTTGCTGTCCGATCGACCCGCCAAATATATATATGAACAGCAGCATCAGAGCTATCGGCATTAGCACCACGGTGATAATAGTGTCCAGGCTGCGCGTAATGTGTTTCAGGCTGCGCTTGGCCATGGTCCAGGTATCTTGAATAGCGTACATTATTTATCCTCCTTGCGGCCGGTAATTTTTAAGAAAACGTCGTCCAGCGTGACGGTTTTTTGCGAGAATTCCGCCGGCTCAATCCGGGCGTCCCGTAGGGCCGTAAAAACACCGGCCACCTCGGCCACGCTGCCGTCTGTCGTAACGACAAGTTTTAGGCCGTCTTCTTTCGATGCCAAATGTTTTTCAAGTATATGCGCGGCCTTTTCGAAATCCTTGCTATTATCGAACGTAAGTTCTATGAATCCGCCGGGAACAAGTTTCTTCAGCTCGTCGGCAGTGCCGGTCGCGACAATTTTGCCTTGATGCAAGACCGCGATTTTATCAGCCAGCCGATCCGCCTCCTCCAGGTACTGCGTGGTTAGAAAGACCGTTGTGCCATCGTCGGCCAGACTGCGGATCGTCCGCCACATTTCGTTGCGGGCTTCAGGGTCAAAACCGGTAGTCGGCTCATCCAGAAAAATAACCGACGGGTTGCCAATCAGGCTCATGGCTATGTCCAGACGCCGCCGCATACCGCCGGAAAAAGTCGTTACGCTGCGGTCGGCAGCATCGCTCAAGCCGAACTTTTCTAATAATTTAGCTGCCGTTCCGGCCGGGTCCTTAACATGCCTCAAGTCACCAATGAGCTTTAGATTCTCCCTGGCAGTCAGCCGGCTGTCGACTGCCGCGAACTGGCCGGTCAGGCTAATTTGATTGCGGACCTTGCCTGGCTGCCTTGCTACGTCAAACCCATTGACGGCCGCGGCACCGGAATCCGACTTAATAAGAGTCGTCAAAATGTTGATCGTTGTAGTCTTACCCGATCCGTTGCTTCCCAGCAGGGCAAAGACCGTTCCCTTGCCGACTTTGAACGTGACGCCCTTAAGTACTGCTACGTTTTTGTATGATTTTTTAAGACCTGAAGCTTCGATTGCTACCCCCACGCTACCCTCCTACTTATTATTGTCTAGAACCTTATCCCTGTACTCATGCCATTCTTCGAGCAAGACGGGCATCCTCTGCGCCAGAAAATCATTTAGGGCGGCGACTTCTTCCAGTATTTGCTTGCGCTCTGCCGGAGCGTCCTTGAGGAGCTTCAAACCCTCGCGGGCCAAATCCCCTTGCTGCACGTATTCGCTGGCGTTGAAGCCCGAATTCTCCCAACCGCCGGACTTGAGGCTGATCAGGTCGGAACGGCTGCCGGCCGGACGTGCCCGGGTTATCAGATCCAGGGTTTCCAGCATTTTGACCGCACCGTTGATGGCGCTGCGGCTTGTCAGCAAGGCCTCGGAAATATCGCCGATTGATTGCTGCATCGGCTGACAAACCGATAAGTAGCCGATAAGGCGGCCGACTACCGGCGGAAAACTGTACTGTTTGGCATAAAAACGCCCGACATGATCGGCGTAAATAAGTACTGCATCATTATTCATAGTTCCCAATATACATAAATGACTGAAATAACACAAATTTGTGTTATTTCGTCCGCAGGCCAATCGGGTCGAACCTGTGGCCGTGCTATATGACTTGTGCTATTTTCTATCCAACGCGGTCAGGATGGCCACGACGGTCTTGTCTTTTAGCAAGTCCGGCGCAAGCTTATCCAAGGCTGCAACGCCGGCAGCCGAGGATAGCTCGATGTTCCAGCCGTGACGCGACAGTATTTCGGCTTTGGCTTTTTCCATCTCTTGGTTAGTGACGAATACCGACCAGCCGCCGCTGCGCGCCTCGACGTCTTCAACGTATTTGGTAGTCAGGTCGGTAACTATCGATAAAGCCTCCGACCCCGTCCGCTGATTGGCCCGGGCCAGTATGAACCGCGGGACTTTGGCAATCTTGCCGGCCTGCGCCAGGTCGATGAACTCACGCAAAGCGCCTTCGGCATGGTCGGCAAACGATACCGGCAAGCTGACGATATCGGGAGCATCGTGCAGGGCGCCTACGATTTCCGTGCCGGTGAGCCGGTAGGCGTCAACCGCGGGCAGGTCTTGGCCCGCTTGCCGCTGCTTGTGAGTAATACCTAGCGGGAAATAGCCTTGTTCGACGAACTTCTCATAGGCCCTCTGCTGCGCCGGTTCGTCGGCCTCGATTACGAAAGACGCGCCATTCTGCTTGTAGAGCTCGAGGTAGACCGGGCTTACGACCACGTCCATACATACCAAGCACTCTATATTGGCTTTTTTGCAAGCGTAGGCCAGGGCCAGGCCTTGGTTGCCTTCGGACATGGCAACGACTCTTTTGGCTCCGTTCTTTTTAGCCAGCTCTACCGCCCCTTCTGCCCACTTATCCTTGTGAGACTTGGTCGGCCCGTACCACTCCGGCTTCAACAAAATATTGCTTTGGTAGCGGCTGGATAGGTAGTTTGACTCGACTAGCGTAGGTTTATTCATATGGATAGCATGACAAATGGCCGGCCTATTCTCAACTAGGTGGTTATTATCCTTCATGGAGGCGGGGATTAATAAGCGGGCCTACGAGGCGACCAGCTCGCGTTCCCGCGTGCGCGTGGCGGCTAATGAACCGTCGGTCGCGTCATAGGGGAAGAGTTCGTCGTCTGGCATTGACGATCGGTGGAGCTTATCGCTGACTTTGCGTATACCCCTCAGTGCCAACCGGCGCGCTTGGCTGGCGCTTACACCGAATTCGGCACCGGTTTCCCCCCATGAGGGAAGGCCGGGTGTCAAGAAGTAACTTGTTATAATCTCCTTCTCCCGATTGCCGGCAGCCGGCAAGACCTCTTCCCAGGTTTTGGTCCCGAGAGCTTGAGCTCCGATTCGTCTCACGAGGGCCCACTCGTTAGTTTCAAGGTCTACTTCCCGGGCCGGGAACCGGTCTTCGTCATAAAAGACTTTTACCATGAGGGCCAGTTCCGGACGGGTGCGGGCACCGACTTTCTTCTTGAGCTGGTAAACTATTTCCCCCAGTCTTTCGACGGTGCAATCAAGCTCCAGATCGTCAATGATGTCCTGGTAGTTCCAGTGGAGCCGCTGTATGATTCTCACTTCCTGCGCGTGGAAGGCTTCGGTTATAGGCAGCTTGGGCTCGGCCAGGTCAAACTCCATGCCTTGTTCGTATAGCTCCAGAATAAGGGCGGTCCTGGTGTTATATTCCAGGCCGGCCTTTTGCATTACGGTGCCGACTACGCTCGCCACGCCGCTTTCACTCAGATCAATGTCGGGCATGCGGGATATGTCCTTGTTGTGCATGTACAGCGCCCTTTTCATGATTTCGGACTGCAGGGGCGTGAGCTTCTGCAGCAAAGGCGTTTCCGGCGGATTCAGTTCTTCTTCGGTAGGCTCAAACTTGTGCATTTGAGCCAGCAGCGCCCGTTCGGCGCGGCTTCTGGCTTGGGTTTTGGACCGCAGTGAAGTCCCCAGCCTCAGCAATTTCCGTTTGGTAAAACCGAGCTCCTCGGCGATGGCGGCGTTAGGCATGTGCAGGCGGCTGGCCACCAAACGTTCGTCGACCGTGAAATGTTCCCGGCCCGGTATTTCCACTACATCGTAGTTCATACCCTTGCGCCAGGCTTTGACGGCTGCTTCTTCCCGGGTTTGAGCGCCGAGCTTTTGTTTTATCGAGGCTACGATCTCGTTTACCTTGTTAATACTGCCTATGCCCGTGGCCACACCGATAGTTTCGGCGTTCAGGTGTAGTAGGCTGGCGACTTTCAATTCCTCTTCATCAAGCCACCTGGCTTCCTGGTCTTCGATTCTGGCCTGCGTTTTTCTGACAGCCGCCGGGCTAGGCGCCATATAGGCGTTGTCGATGAATTGGTAGATGCCTTCCATCGGCTTCTCAGCTACCTCCACGAATGAGTCGCCGGCTTGTTGCGGCATGGCTACGCCAAAAGCCTCATGCATGCAGCGCGCAGCATAGTCGCTGAATTCTCCGTCCTGTTCCCTGTCGTAAGTTTTGGCGGCCTTTATCAGGCCGTGCCGTCCCCTGCTCAGCAAATCTTCCGGACCGAAAGGGCCGCGCTTAAAGGGGTACGCAACGGTTGCGATCAGTCCCCAATGACTGTCAACCAGCTCGCGCGTACTGTCTAAGCTGCCCTTCCTGAGACCCGCTATCAGCAGGCGTTGCGTGGCCGGATCGGGCAAACTGTCGGGAAAGCCCGCTTGTTTTTGCTCGATAATCAAGGCGTCTATCTGATCTTGGGGATCAAGATAGATAACCTCTTCGATATACCGGCGAGGGTCATTATTAAAGGTAAAATCCGGCCACTCGCGCGGCAGCCGGACCGCATCCGTTTCCATCACTATATAATTACATATTAACTCTTATAAGTCAATGCCCTGTCGGCGGGCCTGGCTCATATGTGACCGTAATCAATTTGGCCTCGCGGCATTACTCACAGACAAATATACGTTGGCGGCACAGACTATGGATGTCAGCTTAATTCACGGAGGAGGTTTATGGAGAAGCTAGCCACGCGCTGCCATGAGACGGTCATGGAAAGACGCGATAACCGCGTCACCGTACATTAAATTAAGTAAAGAGGAGCTAACACTATGCAATTAGTAAGATACAACCCGCTTCGCGATTTGCAAAAAATGGAACGCGATTTAGACAAGTTTTGGGATAGCGGCTGGGGCCTGGTACCGTCGATTGCGGATTCGACCACCATGGATCTCTATGAAGAAGACGGCAAGCTGGTAGCCGAAGTCAGCCTGCCCAACTTTAAGAAAGAAGAGGTCAAGGTGACCGCCGACGAGGGCGTGCTGGAGATTTCGGCCGAACACCAGGAGAAAGCAGAGGACAAGGACAAGCGGCGCTACTATTTCCGCGAGAGCAGCAACCGTTACTTGCGCCGGGTCAGTCTCCCCGAAGGCGCCAAAACTGATAAGATCGAGGCCGAATTCAAGGATGGCGTGCTCAAGGTAAGTATGCCGGCGGCCAAACCGGCCAAAATTGAAGCTAAATCAGTCCCCATAAAGTAGGCTATGATGACATACGCCAAACCGCTGCCACGCATTGATAACGTACTCTGGCTGAGAAAATTAGCCCGGCCCTTCCCGGCTACCGCCGGCAAGATATTGGGCATAGCCAAAGCCTGGAACTTTAGTGCCGGCACGACTGACTTCCTTAAACTATTTCCCGAAGACGAGGTGTTCGACAGCGGCGATGATTTTTTGACCCGTTGCGACGAGTTAGAACTCTTGATCCGGGAGGAACGCCGGATGCCGGTCGAAAGCCTGCGCAGTCCGCAAGACTAGGGGCCCTATATCCGCTTACCGAAGCCGGCAGGGCTTGAAATCATGCAAGCCTTTCAACTAATCGGTCCGCCCATGCCAAAGACTTTATAATGACAAGTTCTCAAATCTCGGAATTACAGCCGCACCAGGTATATGAAGCGCTTGATACGTCAGCTTCGGGAATGAGCCAGAGCCAAGCTGAGCAGCGGCAGCGGCAATTCGGGGAAAACACTATTGAGGCGCCGCGGGGGATATCACTCATTGCCAGGCTGCTGGCAAATTTTACCCATACGATGGCCTGGCTTTTGTGGGGCGGCGGCTTGCTCGCATTCATCGCCCGGATGCCGGAGCTGGGCATAGCTATCTGGCTAGTCAACGTCATTAACGGCCTGTTCAGTTTCACGCAGGAGTACCGGGCGGAGAAAGCCACCCAAGCCCTGCAAAAACTGTTGCCCAAAACCGTGCGCGTAGAGCGTAACGGGCTCGAGAAGGAAGTATTGGCCAGCCAGCTGGTGCCGGGCGATGTTATGCTCCTGTCCGAAGGCGACTACGTATCGGCCGATGCCCGCTTAGTTAGCGAGGCCGAGTTGCGAGTCGATCAGTCGGTCTTGACGGGCGAGTCGGCCCCGGTCTCGAAAACCTCGGCCGCGGCCGGCCGCAAAGATTTAATCAGCACCGAAACGCCGAACCTGGTTTTCGCCGGCAGCAGCGTGGTAGCCGGTAACGGCCGGGCTGTCGTCTTCGCTATAGGCATGGACAGAGAACTCGGCAAGGTAGCGCATTTGACTCAGTCGCTGCCCCGGGATTTATCGCCGCTGCAAAGGGAAATGCAGACGGTTACCAAAATTATCACCCTGATGGTGGTCTTGATAGGCGGCTTTTTCTTCGTGCTGGCGATTAGCTTTGGGCGGATTGACTTTACGGATAGCGCCATTTTTACTTTGGGCATGATAGTGGCTTTCGTGCCGGAAGGCCTGTTGCCGACTGTCACTCTGTCTCTGGCTATAAGCAGCCAGCGGATGGCCCGACGAAACGCCCTCATAAAGAGGCTGTCGTCTGTCGAAACCCTGGGCTGTACGACGGTTATCTGCTCCGATAAGACCGGCACCTTAACCGAAAATGAAATGACCGTCCGTAACCTCTGGCTGCCGTCCGCCTTAACCGAGACTAACGGCCGGGACTTGGAGGTGACCGGCACGGGCTACAGTATCGACGGAGAAATCATGACTAACGGCAAGGCACGTTCGGCGGAGCCGGGGGACGGCCTGTACGAACTGCTTCGGGCAGCGATGCTATGCAACAACGCACGGCTGATAGCGTCAACCGACCAAAGCGCCCATTGGAGCGTGCTGGGCGACCCGACCGAAGCCGCTTTGCTGGTGGCGGCCCAAAAAGGCGGGCTGGATTTGCAAGTAGAGCTGAAGCGCGCCCCACGGGTTGACGAGTTGCCTTTTGAATCAAACCGTAAACGAATGGCTACCGTCCACCAAATCCCTGCCGGCAACCGGCGGGCGACCGGCAGGATGGCCCTGGTAAAAGGTTCGCCGCTTGAAACCCTCAGCCTTTGCACAATGCTACTGCAAAACGGCAAAGCCGTACCGCTCGACAAAAAAACGTTTGCCGGTATAAGAAAGGCCAACGACCGGTACGCCCGGCAAGGACTGCGGGTGCTGGCCGTAGCCGGCCGGCGGCTGCCCGCGAGCCTCAAGCAGATTACACCTGACACTGTCGAGCGGGACCTGACGTTCCTTGGCTTGGTTGCCATGATGGACCCGCCCCGAATAGAGGTCAGCAAAGCCGCCCGGGTCTGCCGGACTGCCGGCATTCGGATCATTATGATTACCGGCGATTACGGCTTAACGGCCCAGAGTATCGCGCGGCAGGTCGGCATCACTTCCGGCCAGGCGCGGGTGGTGTCGGGGATAGAACTGGACACTATGGATGACCGAAAGCTTAAGCGGATTTTGGAGCAGGAAGTCATTTTTGCGCGCAGCACGCCTGAACACAAGTTAAGGATTGTCGGCGCCCTGCAGTCACTGGGCCACATTGTCGCCGTGACCGGCGACGGTGTCAATGACGCGCCCGCCCTCAAAAAAGCCGATATCGGTGTCGCCATGGGCCGTAAAGGAACGGACGTCGCCAAAGAGGCTGCCGACATGATATTGACCGACGACAACTTTGCTTCAATTGTCAGCGCCATAAGAGAAGGCAGGGCCGTCTATGCCAATATCAAAAAGTTTGTTACCTACATCTTCACCAGTAACGCGCCCGAAGCCGTGCCGTTTATTATTTTCGTGCTGTCGAGGGCCGGCATCCCCCTGGCCCTGACCGTTATGCAAGTTATTTTCATTGATCTGGGCACCGACATGGCGCCCGCCCTGGCGCTTGGCGCCGAGCCGCCCGAGCCCGACGTTATGGAGCGGCCGCCCCGCAACCGGAAAGAGCATGTCGTCACCAAGTTCGTGCTCATCCGGTCTTACATTTATCTGGGCCTGCTGCAAAGCGGGGCGGCCATGCTGGCTTTCTATTTTATGTTCTGGACCCACGGCTACCACGGGCTGCTTGGAATGCCGCATTCAGGCAGCTTGTACCGGGCGGCCACGACTATGACCCTGGCCACGGTAGTCGCCACCCAGGTTGGAAACCTCTTCGCCCAACGCACCGAGAAGCTGTCGGCGTTTAAGATAAAAGCCTTCGTTAATCCTTTGATCTGGGTAGGCGTGGCGGTCGAACTGACGCTCATACTTGCCGTAGTTTACGTCCCGTTTTTCGAGCGTGTTTTTCACACGGCTTCCCTATCCTTTGATAACTGGTTGTTCATCCTGGCCTGGACTCCCTTGCTGCTCCTGGCGGATGAATTAAGAAAGTGGGCCGCCCGAGCTGCCACAAAAGTTACTACTTTGATATGATTGGAGCGTGACATTTTCCATCTTTTTTTGGAATATCTGGTTTTATAACCAAATCGAAGGCCGGCCTAGGGCCGACCGCCTGCTCGTCGAACTCAAACGTTTGGTGGACCGGTACGAGCCTGATCTCATCGCCCTTAATGAGGTAGTACGGCCGGCGCAGGGTGAGTCTGTCATGGTAGTTGAATATTTGCGGAAGCTTGGCTACGGCTATGGCCACTGCGCCGAGCTGGCCAACCTCAATAATTATTGGCTCTCGGGCGCCGCCCTCTGTTCACGGCTTAAGCTCAGCCGCTCTGAAGATATCGAAATTAGCAAACATGGCTTTGCCGCCAAACGCGGTTATCCGGGCTTCACCAAAAAAGTCATTAGCGCCCAAGTGGCGCTGCCGGGAGGCCACGACCTGAAAATCATCGTCGCCCATCCCCTGGCCCTGATTGACGCGCCCAAGGACCACCGGGCGGGTATGGCTAAGCTCAACCGGCTGGTCCATTCCAAGGCCTACGCCCAAAACACCGTCTTGATAGGCGACATGAACGAATGGCGGCTGATACCGGGCTCGTTTAGAAGCAAGGTTTCAGACGTGATGCATTCCCGGACCGGTTCCGTGCTGCACCCGACCTGGCGGTATAACGCCCACCGTTCCACGCCGTTGCGCGCCAATTTAGACTACTTATATTGGAGCAAAGACAGCGAATTTTCATTAAAAGACTTCCGGGTTTTATCGAGCGACGTATCGGATCACCGGCCGCTGTTAGCTACTTTTGGCGTGCCAGGAGGATAAAAAGCGCGGCTGCGATCACGGCCACCTGAGAAACGAGGCCCAGGAACGCCGGCCAGCGGCGCTGCAAATCATAGTCCAGGTGCGCCCAGTCGTGGAATCTTGTCAGGTAACGCCAGACCGGCAAACGCTTGGTCGTCTCGGCCCACCACGGCACGCTGTCCATCAGGTCGGGAAAGACCGCGCCCGCCCCGCCCAAGAAGACAACAGGTCTACCCGGCCCTGGGACCGCAAAAATCAAGATCATAAAAAACGCGGCGCAGCCGACCAGCGCGTCCGCCAAACCCTGGTAAGTTATATGGGCCGGCCAATCGCTATAGGCAGCCGGCAGTTCGTCATTATAATGGGGGCCGTACAGCCTTTCCCAATGCGGCACGGCATCAAGTATATAGTGTGAAACGAAGCCCAGCCCGAAGCCCAATAGCTTGATCGACGCCGGACCGGCAGGCAGCAAAGAAGCCAACGCGGCACCGGCCAATATGTGCGGAGTAGTGGTCATAGGCTGTCATCATGCTAGCATGATTATATGAACGTTAAAGACATATTCGCCGACAACCACCTGGTAATACAGCAAGGCCAATCTAACTGCGGCCCCGCCGCGCTCCTCAATGTGCTACACCTAAAAGGCGACTTCTCGCATACGGAAGACGAGTTGGCCCGGCTGTGCGATGCAAAAGTAGGCTATGGCACTACTCCTGAAAATCTGGTGAAGGCTGCGCGGAAACTAGGCATTGAGGTGGTTGAAGAGCAATCGAACGCCAGCCTAGAAGATATCAAACGCAATCTTGATAATGGCGCATACGTAATCATTCTCTCTGCTGCTACCTTCTCTGGCAATAGCCACTACACTTGCATTACTGAATATGACGATCAGGCATTGTACTGCCGTGACTCAAACTATGGGTTGCTTAGATTAGCTATAGAGTATTTGGAGAAGCTTTGGCATGGGGTTGAGCATGACGCCAGCCGCGGCAGCAACCGGTGGTACGCGGCCATAAAGTAGACCCGGGTACGGACACCATAAAAGCACCACCCCTGAAGGTGGTGCTTTTACCTGGCGCCGCCGGCTAACGGTGGTGGACCAGCCAGATGGTTACGCCGGTGGAAATGGCCACCAAAGCGTAAAACAAGCCCAGTCCAACCGGTGAACCCCAGCTGAACCATGAGCCCCAAGCCCGCCAGTTCTTCATCGCCCAGTAGTCCTCACGGTGCTGGTCATGCAGTTCCTTGGCTGACTTTTTAGCAGGTTTTTCGTCCATAAGTTTGAACCCCTTTTAATCAAATGAAAAGCCAACATTATCGACCTAAAACGTTAGCTGCTCTCAGATGAAACCACATTCCCTTGATGTCATGAGCCGTGACAGGGTTGTTGCTAAGGTGGATTTATATCGTACTTATAGTACCACAGGTAAATACCCAAACCGCTAGCCCCCTATTTACGGGCGACCAACTGTTCGAGTTTCTCGATGGCCTGGTTAAGGCCGGCTTCCATGCCCGCCAGGAAAGGCGCGGCAGCCGGGCCGGCCGACAGGACCCGGGATGTCAGGTTAAGTTCGGCCTTGCCGGCGGCTTCGGTTAGCACCAGCGTATGCAGAACTTCGAAGAGCGGCTTGCCTTCGCTGTCCAAAGGCGAGTTAGTGAAGGCCAGACGTTCCGGTTTAGCGACTTCTTCGAACTCGCCGCTGCTGGGGTAAACCGTGCCGTCGGGGCCTTTCATATCAATTCTGATTTTGCCGCCCGGCCGGACATCAAGTTCGCAGACCGGGATCGTGAAATAATCCGGCGCGTACCACTGCGCGAAAAGTTCGGGCTGCGTCCAAGCGTCCCATACCGCCTCGCGCGGGACGTCAAACGCGCGGGTAATATTGATGGCCTTGGACTCCGGTGTTTCAGCCATAGCTATGGCTCGCCTTTCTTCATTATTGGGGCTGGGCAGGTTCCGGCTGGACCGGGGGACGCAGGATGCCGTTAACCAGTTGGTCGATCTGGTCGTTCTGCAAGTTGGCTTTCACGACGTAATCTTCGATGCCGAGGTCGCGCAGGTTGGGCTGGGCTTCGCTTTCGTTCAAATTGGAAATGACCAGCACTTTGATGTTCTTGCCCCAGTCGCTCTTGCGCATCGTTTCCAGGACCTGGCCGCCGGAAATGTCGGGTATCATCAGGTCGAGCAGGACCAGGTCGGGGACTTCCTTCTGGATGAAATAAAGAGCGGTGATGCCGTTATAGCCGATGAAGCAGGTATAGCCCAGGAGCTCGAGCCGGGTCTTGTAGATTTCGGCCAGGCTTGAATCGTCTTCGACGATGACTATTTTTTGAGTTTGTCCGGAGTTATCCATGTCTGCCGGTATTTTAAACCATGACGCCTTACATTACTAACGAAAGGTCTTATTCGCGGCCGACCATGGCCAGCAGCTTAGCTTGCGGACTGGCGTCATCGGCCACCTGAAGCGCCGGCGGGAAGACGCCCATTTGCCGGTAGCCTTCTATAACCGGGCTGAATTCATCGAGCAACGCCTGGACGAAGGCCGGGTCCATGGTCGTATCGGCACCGATCAGCTTGGCTATATCATATGAACGGAAAGCCCGGAAGCTGATGATGTGCTGCAGGTAGTCGCGGGCCGGGAAATCGCCGTAAGACAGATGCGTGGTTCTGCCCAGGTCCTCGAAGCCGCTGACGGCGTCGACGGCCCGCTGGTTGTATTTGTCGTAGTTCTCTCGAATGTCGTCGTCTGCGCTAAGCAACGGCTCGTAAGTATCGCCGACCTCCTCTTTGGTCTTGCCCGCCAGGACATCCGGCACCCAGGCATCGTCATAGGTGTGGTAGCGGACGGCGTCCTTGAGCGTGCCCGGCTTCCGGGACATGCCCGGCGGCATGGGGATGTCCCACTGGTCGTCGGTTATTCGTTTGATGGACTTTTGAAGCTCCCGGTTAGACGTGATAAATAATTCTTGGATTGTCATCGTGCTGCCCCCTTACGTTATTTATTAATTCTACACCCGCCGAGCTAGAATCGAGACGCAAAAAATCGGCAAGTCCAAAGCCGGGCCACAGGGCTTGCCCGGACTTGCAACGACCGTGTATAATAATAGTTAGTTACCTAACTATTTAACAATCCAGGGGTAGTATGAACGGCGGGGAAGAACTGCTTTTGTCGACGCTAATCAAGCGTTGCGGCCGGGCGATTGACGATGACATTAACCGGATGCTCAAACAGCATTCGATTGCCCGGAGCCAATACCGGGCGCTCTACTATGTCGCCCGTTACGGCGAGCCGGCGCAATCGGACCTGATAAAGGTCATGCGCGTTCAGCCCTCGACCCTGACTTCTATCATTGACGGGCTGGTGCGCAAAGGCTGGCTGGTCCGTGTCAAAGACAAGCACGACAAGCGGATCAACCGGTTGAGGCTAACCTCCGAGGGAACCAAAACATTCGGGCAAATCCCCGACCCGGCGCGCAAGCTCCAGACACTGATTCTCAAGACTCTGGACAAGCAGGAAGCCCGGCAATTAGGCGTATCCCTCGAGAAAATTATCAACCAACTAAGCTAAAGGAGGCATCATGGCAAAACAAGACGGCAAAACGGCATTACTGGTAATGGACGTGCAGCCCGGCATAGTCGAGCGGCTCGACAACCCGGACGAATACCTGGCAAAGGTCAGGGCGGCCGTGGCTGCGGCCCGCCAGAGCCGGATACCGGTCATTTACGTGGTGGTCGGCTTCCGCCCTGGCCTGCCGGAAATCAATCCGCGCAACAAATCCTTCGGCGCTATCAAGCAAACCGTCCGGCCGTCCATGATCAACCCGCAGCCGGCCCTGCCGGTCGAAGATGGCGATATCGTCGTGGTCAAGCGGCGGGTCAGCGCCTTCAGCGGCAGCGACCTGGAAGTCGTGCTGCGCGGCCAGGGCGTCAGCCACCTGGTACTGACCGGCATCGCGACCAGCGGCGTCGTGCTGTCAACGGTCCGGGAGGCGGCCGACAAGGATTTCCAGCTGACCGTACTGTCGGACCTGTGCGCCGATTTCGATCCCGAAGTCAATGCCGTGCTGCTGGAAAAAGTCTTCCCCAGGCAAGCCGAGGTCATCAGCAGCGAGGAATGGCCGAATGTTTAACCGGCTCCGCGAACACGGCCAGCTGAGCAGCCCCAACTATAAATGGGTAGCCTTGGCCAATACCACGCTGGGCGTCGTTATGGCGACGATTGATTCGTCGATTATGCTGATCGCTCTGCCCGATATTTTTCGCGGCATCAAGCTCAACCCGCTGCTGCCGGGCAACAGTTTTTACCTGTTATGGATGATATTGAGCTTCCTGATTGTCAGTAGCGTGCTGGTGGTCAGCTTCGGCCGGCTGGGCGACATGTACGGCCGGGTCAAGATGTATACGCTCGGCTTCTTTATATATACCGTATCCTCGATATTATTGACGGTTACCTGGATGCACGGCTCGTCGGCAGCATTGTATCTGGTTCTTATGCGGGTAGTCCAAGGTGTCGGAGCGGCTTTCATTATTGCCAACTCGGCGGCCATATTGACCGATGCCTTCCCGGCCAGCCAGCGCGGCATGGCGCTGGGCATCAATAACGTGGCCGGCATTAGCGGCGTGTTCATCGGTCTGGTCCTGGGCGGCTTGCTGGGGCCGATTGATTGGCGGCTGATTTTCCTGGTGTCGGTGCCGTTCGGCATAATCGGTACCCTCTGGGCTTATTACATGCTGGAAGACCCGAACGATACGACGGGCGGGGGCAGCATTGATTGGCTCGGCAATATCACCTTTTCGCTGGGTCTGATCCTGGTCATGATAGGTATCACTTACGGTATTGAACCGCACGGCGTCCACACTATGGGCTGGACCAGCCCGGCCGTCCTGGCGGAGCTTATCGGCGGCGGGGTGTTGCTGGCGGCTTTCGTCTACATCGAGAATATCGTCAAGGAACCGATGTTCCGGCTGCACCTGTTCAAGATCAGGGCTTTCACGGCCGGGGTGCTATCGAGTTTCTTATCGTCCGTCGCCAGAGGCGGCTTGATGTTCATGCTGATTATCTGGCTGCAGGGCATCTGGCTGCCGCTGCATGGCTACAGCTTCGACCGGACCCCGCTGTGGGCCGGCATATTCATGCTGCCCTTAACGGCCGGCTTCCTGGTTGCCGGACCGGTTTCGGGGATCCTGTCGGACAAGTTCGGCTCGCGGCCGTTTGCCACGGCCGGCATGATCGGTTCGGCGGCTTCGTTCATCCTGCTTGAACTGCTGCCGATAGACTTTAACTATTTGGCTTTCGCCTTTATCCTGCTGCTGATGGGCATCTCGATGGGCTGTTTCGCTTCGCCCAACCGCGTAGGTGTCATGAATAGCCTGCCGCCGGAAGAGCGCGGCGCCGGCGGCGGTATGAACGCCACCTTTCAGAACTCGGCCCAGGTGCTGTCAATCGGGATTTTCTTCACGCTGATGATCGTCGGGCTGGCGGCCAAGCTGCCCAGCCATTTATACGCCGGCCTGACCAAGTACGGCGTGGCGCCGGCGGTAGCGGCAAGCGTGTCCCACTTGCCGCCGGTGTCGGTGCTGTTCGCGGCTTTCCTAGGCTACAATCCGGTCCAGCAACTGCTTAAACCTCAGGTGTTCCAGTCCATACCGAAGCACGACCAGACCGTGTTGACCGGACACGCCTTTTTCCCGCAACTCATCAGCCAGCCGTTTTCATCCGGCTTGCGCGAAGCTTTCGCCTTCGCCATTATCGCCTGCTTGATCGCGGCGGCGGCTTCCTGGTTCCGCGGCAAAAAGTACGTCCACGGCGACAACGATTAGCCGGCCGCGGCCCCTACAAACGCCAAGCTTATATTTGACCAAACGTAGTTTTTGTGGTACTTTAACTGCAATTTATGAGTAATCCGTATTTCGATGCCTGCCGGCAAGCCGCGGCTAATATAGACGTCCCGGCTTTGTCCGAACTTGAGCCGGCGGCCGCCATAGGCCGGGGCAGTTTCTTCGCTTTTTCCCCGCTGGGCCAGCTTAGCCTGGGCGGGCCTAAACCGGTTTATGCCGGCCTTAAAAGGCCTAACATCGCGCTCTGGCGGCCGATAGTCCGCCTGGAGCAAGAACTCACCTTCATCGCTACAGTGATTGACCACAGCCCCGAATTCCAGGCTCTGGTGCCGGCATTTATGGGTTTGGTCGCCATCGAGGGCGAGGAAGAGGCGACGGCTATACTAACCGAGGACGCGTCGGAAGGCGGACGGCACGCGGTCGTCTCGAGGCCGGCCAGCCCGGATGTGCGCCGCATGCTGATGAAACCGTTTGAGCAGCCGGCCGGTAATGATGCCGAGCTAAACCGGGTAAGGTGCAATCGTATTTTGGCATTTAACGTTAGTGGCCGGCAGCGGCTGCTTGATTTTACGCCGTTTCCGGTTAACAACGTTAGCGGTCATGCCTCATACACCGCCAACTCGTTGCCGGCCATGGACCTGGCGGCCGAGACGACGATACGGGTACCGGCGGATTCGCCTTTGGGCCGGCACCTCGTCCGGTAATCCGTTTGTCAGGCGGCCGGAACGGACGGGTCACCAGCCGCTTATGCTATATTGAAAACATGCATTATCTGGGCCTACGGCATAAGTACGAACGCCGGCAAGGTTTGAAGAAACAGCGCGAGACGCCTTATACGGTTTTCCTGGATAAGCTGACTTTTGTCGTCGGCGTGATCGGCCCTTTCACCGTCTTGCCGCAGATTTACAGCATCTTCTCATCGCGGTCGGCGGCCGGCGTTTCGCTAACTACCTGGGTCCTGATATTTATCGTGACTTTCCCCTGGATTTTGTACGGTATCGCCCACAAGGAGAAAAACATCATCGTTAGCTTTATCCTATGGGAAATGGTTAACCTGGCAGTGGTTATCGGCGTGCTTATGTATGGCTGAGAATGAGGAAGCTCTACCGGGCAGGGGGCCTATTGGCCGTATTTTTGGCCGCCATAACCGCTAGGGGCGCTGTCATGGTTCGTCTTGGAGTCGCCTGTCAGGATACCGATAATCGTGGAGAAGCCGAACAACGAGACGATGCTCATGCCGATAGTCACCAGAAACTGCTGGCGCGTCATTTCCCGATTGAGAACTTGCTCTAGTTTAGACACCTGTACCCCGCCTGTCCACGTTCTTTTCAATATTAAGCTTACGCTTCGGCCCGTCACCTGTCAATCTGTAAAACATCAGTTGGCCACGGCCGTGTAGGTAACTTGGCTGGCGTAAGCGCCGCTAGGCACGCTGGTGTCGGCGCAAACTCCGTACCAGACCGTCGTCGTGACCGCCGGGTCGGCCGCCGTCGAGGTGCTGGCGAGCGTATCGGCCGTTTGGTTGCTGGCTTTGATGCCGGCAAATAGCGTGCCGCTGGGGCTGACATTGGACTGGGCGGTTGTCGGACCGGCACCGAAACTGCCCAAGCCGTCCACCCGGTAACCCCAGGCATTGCCGGACAAAGCCGCCGGGCTGGCCAGAGTGCCGCTGCCGGCACTAATCGAAGAGCTGCCGTTGATCAGGCCGGTATTGGTACTATTGTCAGCCAGGGTCAGCGTATAGCCGTTGGTATCATCGGTCATAACTGAAGCGGTATCGCTTTGGATGGTGCATTTGCCGCCGGCGGCCGGCGTTATGTTAAGGCTGACATTGCCGCTGCTAACGAGAGTGATACTGCAGGCCGAGCCGTAAACGCAGGAATTGTAGCTGCCGCTGCCATAAGTACCGGTAGCGTAGGCCAAGACTCTGGGGCTGACCCAGGCCGCGGCGGCGGTTAAAGCCAGAACCGAAAGCCAGACCAGACGCCTGGCCATTATGGTTTAGCTTTTTTGGCTTTGGCCGACCGGCGCCGATAGGCATAGCGTAAGACGCCCAGTAGGATTATCACGAGCAGGATGGCGCCCAGGACCAGGCGCACCGTTTGCGACATCACGAACACCCATTTGGTCGGCAGAGTTTTGTGCTGGTTAAGGAAGCTGACCGTACCGGTTACCTTGAAAATGCCGATGGCCGGCGCTTTGTTCCAGCTGATGGTTACCCGGCGGACGGTTTGGGGCAGGACCTCTTTGGTCGTGTTTAAGCTGAGTTTCGAGCTGCCGAAAGCGTCCCGGACGTTAACCTGAATGGTGGCGGGGTAATGGATGGTGCCGTCGTTTTCCAGCCGCAGGACGGCCGTTAATGGCGGTTTCTGGAAAAGGTCGGATTGCCAGCTGGCTACTTCGCCTTTTCTGGTGACCGGGCCGGCGGCTTGAATGTAGAATATTTCGCCGACGCGTTCGTTAAGGGTTATGCCGTTGGCGCTCTTGGGGTATTGGGTCTGGGCGAAAACAGCCGCGTAATAGCCGCCAGGGGGCGTGTCGGCGGGCATATTGATAGCGTAATTAACGGTAATCGATTGGCCGGGATTAACGTGACCCCCGGGCGTCGAAAACGAGAACCAGCTCTTAACGTTCGGGGCGGTCGGCAGAAACGTAAAATCCGGCGTGTAGTCTTCGCCCTTGACCCGGTACGGAGTGCTATAAATCTGAAAACTGTACGGCGCGGCGCCCTGGTTCAGCACTTGCAGCGAACCTTTATATATCGAACCGGGCCTAATCGTCGGGCTGGCGGAAGTCGGCGTCATAGTTATGGCCTGCGGGGCCGCGTGGGCCGATCCGCCGCCCAACGAAAGCGCTCCGAACAAGACCAGGCCCGCGACAATTGGCAACCGGTAGAGGCGTCTCATGCTTATTTAATTCAGTTCGCGGTAGCAGTATACGTAACACTATTGGTGTAGGTGCCCGAAGGCTGGCTGGTGTTGGCGGCCACGCCGTACCAGATGGTCGTCGTATCGCTGGAAGCGACGCCCGAAGTCGTCTTCAGGGTGTTGGGTGAAGCCGTGGCCGGCACGGCGGCGAATTTGATGCTGGCGCTGATGGCGGCGCTGTTCTGGCCCGAAGTGGGACCGGCGCCGAAGCCGCCGATGCCGTCAACCCGGTAGCCCCAGGTGTTGGCGGCCATGACTACCGGCGTGGTTTGGGTACCGCTAGAAGCTGGGATGGTGTCGGAGCCGGATACTAGCGTGGAGCCGGCGCCGGTTTCGGCGAGCTGCAAAGTATAGCCGGATGAGTCATTAGTGCTGACAGTCGCCGTGTCGCTGGCGATGGTCTGGGCACCGGAGCCGGTCGGCACGACGTTGACGTTAACCGTGCCGTTAGTCGTGAAGAGGCTTATGACAGGGCTAATTGTTGAACTGATGGTCGTCGATGCGGTCAAGGCCGACACGGCGGCCGAAGTACCGAACAGCAACAGGATTGGCAGCACTAGCAGAGATGATAGTTTTAATTTTTTCAAGTAAACTCCTCCAAGAACCCCTAATGGCTATTTATGCTTGCTATATTAGCATAACGAATTACAAAATTAAGGCTTAATTAAATCAAAAGGCTGTGTATAAAGCGGCGATTTACCCTACCCACCCTTATAAAATTGTTGCAAAATTACCTACGCGTTAATTAGCGGTGGCAGTATAAGTGACGCTGTTGGTGTAAGTACCGGTCGGCTGGCTGGTGTTGGCGGCCACGCCGTACCAGACAGTCGTTGTATCGTTAGACGCCGTACCGGAAGTAGTCTTAATGGTGTCAGGCGAGCCGCTGGCCGGCACGGCGGCAAACTTGGCGCTGCCGATAGCGGCACTGCTCTGGCCCGAGGTGGGACCGGCGCCGAAGCCGCCGACGCCGTCAACCCGGTAGCCCCAGGTGTTGGCGGCCACGACCGCCGGGCTGGCCTGGGAACCTGAGGAGGCCGGAATGGTATTGCCGCCCGATACGAGATTGGAGCTGGCGCCGGTTTCGGCCAGGTTAAGCGTATAGCCTGAGGAGTCGCTGGTGCTGACGGTAACGGTGTCGCTGGCAATCGTCTGAGCGCCCGAGCCGGTCGGCACGACGTTGACGTCAACCGTGCCGTTGCTTGTCAGCAAACTGATAACCGGACTAAGAGTGGAGCTGATGGTCGTAGCGGCGGTCAAGGCCGACACGGCGGCCGAAGTCCCCAGCGTGGCCAATAGAATAACGCCGGCCAGCAGCGGCAAGCGCAGCTGGCGTACCAGCGGTTCAAGACGGATAGATCTGTTCGTTTGTTGATTTTTCATGTTTTTTTAATTTAATTATCAATATTGTATAGGCAAGGAGCTCAAATACACAAGCTTTTTAAATACTTTAGCCGCCGGGGTTTGGGGAACGGCTCCATGCAGGTTGTCGCCCATATAAAGCTCATGTTATGATTTTAACCAGTGGCTCGTGGAGACGGGACTTGAGATGTTTATTAATACCTAACGGAGGGGTCTTATGACGGCGCGCCTACCGACGCTTGGCGGTGATGCTAACAACTGGGGCAGTGTTCTGAACGACTACCTCCAGCAAGCGTTGGCCGCTGACGGTACCTTGGTTACAAGCAGCACCAACTCTTACACCGGTTTGGCCAACACCAACCTGGCCAGCGGCAGCAAGCCCGGTATCGTTCAGTTGGCAGGTGATCTCGGCAGCACGGCGGTGTCGCCGACGGTGACCGGCCTGCAAGGCAACGCCGTTTCGGCGACCGCGCCGACTGACGGCTATGTTTTGACCTGGAGCGCCGCCGGCAGCCAGTGGCAGCCGGCGGCCGCCAGCGGCGGCGGGGGCGGCTTCACGGGCGACCTTGACGGCGGCAACGCTACTTCGGCATACGGCGGCACTTCCTCGATAGACGGAGGCACATCCTAGGATGTCGACGACGATTCAGTTCAGGCGTGACACGGCCGCTAACTGGACTGCGGCCAATCCGACTTTGGCCCAAGGCGAAGTCGGACTGGAAACCGATACCAGTTCTTATAAAATCGGTGACGGCGCGACCTCTTGGGCCAGCCTGAGCTATAACCAGCTGGCACCCGAAATTACTAGCCTGTTGATGGACGGCCAGACTAACGACCCGTCAGCGCCCAGTTCGGGCGACCTGACCGTTTATAGCAAAGCTATCGGCGGCCGGATGATGTTGAAGCAAATCGGGCCCAGCGGGCTGGCGACGGCCCTGCAGCCTTTCCTGGCCCGCAACAAGGTCGGTTACTGGGATCCGCCCGGCAACGCCACGACCGTACCCGGCGTTTTCGGCTACACGGCACCGACGGTGCTGGGCACGGCCACGGCCAGGAACATCGCAACGACTAACTTGTTTAACCGGATGCGGCGGCTGGGTTTCGTGTCTTCGGCCACGGCCGGCAACCTGAGCGGCGCCTATTTGACGGTGGCCCAGGTCACGGTTGGCGACGGTTCCGGTAACGGCGGTTTCTACAAGATCTGCCGTTTCGGTTGCAGCGACGCGGCGACGGTGGCCGGCGCCCGGCAGTTTGTCGGCGTCAGCTCAACGGTATCGGCACCTACTAATGTCGAGCCCTCGACCTTGACTAACTCCATCGGGGTCGGCCATGGCGCGTCCGACACCAACCTCAAGATATTTTATGGCGGTTCAACGGCCCAGACACCGATCAGCCTGGGCGCAAACTTCCCTGTTAACACGTTGAGTACCGATGTTTATGAGCTGGCTCTATTCGCGCCGACCAATTCCAACAATACCGTTTACTACGAGGTTACCCGGATTAATACCGGCAATGTCGCTACCGGCACTCTAACCGGTACGGCCGGTACGGCCCTGCCGTCTTCGACGACCCTTTTGGCCTACCAGCGGGCTTGGCGTAGCAACAACGCCACCGCCAAGGCCGTCGGGCTGGATATTATGAGCGACTACATCGAGACGGATAACTAGATGGCCGTACAGATTCAGTGGCGGCGTGATACGGCGGCTAACTGGACCGCTAACAATTCGGTGCTGGCCCAAGGCGAACCGGGGTTCGAGACGGATACCGGAGCTTACAAAATTGGTGATGGTTCGACTGCCTGGAGCTCTTTGTCTTACGGCAATTATTCTTCCAACCCGATCGCCGCCATGTTCGCCGACCAAGCCAGCGGCAACGATCCGGCCGCGCCGGCGGCCGGCAAACTGCTGGTTTACGGCAAAACCATTGCCGGCCGCATGATGCTGAAACAAATCGACCCGTCCGGCCAAGCCACGGCCATGCAGCCTTTCCTGGCCCGCAACAAGGTCGGTTACTGGATTCCGCCCGGTAATGCCACGACCGTGCCGGAAGTCTTCGGCTACACCGCGCCGACCGCCATGGGTACGGCCACCGCGGCCAACGTGGCGACGACCAACTTGTTCAACAGGATGCGCCGCTTGAGCTACGTTTCGTCTACGTCCGCCGACTCCTATTGCGGCCAACGGGTCGCCGTAGCCCAGGTTTGCATAGATTCCGGCTTTTACAAGATTGTCCGCTTCGGCATTAGCGACGCTACCCTGGCCTCGCCGGTCAACATGTTCATCGGCATGAGCGCTACCACGGCCGCGCCGTCAGGCGGCGCCGAACCGTCGACGCTGCTTAACAGTATCGGCGTCGGCCACGCTTCTACCGACACCAACCTCAAGATATTTTACGGCGGCACGACCGCCCAGACGCCGATTGACCTAGGGTCTAATTTCCCGATCAACACGACCAAGGTCGACGCCTACGAGCTGGCGCTGTTTTCGCCGCCCGGCGCCGATAACAACGTCTATTACGAGGTTACCCGGATTAATACCGGCAATGTCGCTACCGGTGTCCTGACGGGTGATACCGGCGGCGTGGAGCTGCCAGCCCCGTTAACGCTTCTGGGCTACGGTTACCACTGGCGCTGCAACTTGGGTACCGGCGTCGCCGTCAGCCTGGATATCATGAGCGACTATATCGAAAC
This sequence comes from uncultured Candidatus Saccharibacteria bacterium, assembly GCA_963716945.1. Lineage (GTDB taxonomy): Bacteria > Patescibacteriota > Saccharimonadia > Saccharimonadales > UBA4665 > DASRLG01. The sequence continues at coordinate 910,236 of OY970322.1, forward strand.
CGACAACTAGAGGCCGGCCGCGCGGGCATAATTCTTGAGCCGCAGCCAGCCGGCGATAGCTGCCGGTTTTGTGGCGGTGACCGGCGCCGACTGGTAGATAACACCGTCGTGCCGGGCATCGACATGGGCCATTATGGTTTTGTACTGGCTTAATATGGCCGGGGTCAATGTTATGGGTGCCGAATTGAACCTGCCCTTATAAACAAGCGGCATGACATTCTCCGGACTGTTGCTGAGGACCTCCCGTATCCGGCCATGGCTATCAACCAAGATGTAGCGTGCCGGAGCGATGGATGCCGAAATGATAACGCTACCGCCCGCAGTCAGAGGGGCCGCTAAGACCGTCCCGGGCCACAAGACGGCCAAAAGACAGATCACCACTGGTCCGGCGAAAGCCGGCAACCTCCTGAAAAAGTTCGACATAGGTCAAATAATAGTAAACTATTATTTACTTAGGGTAAATAAAGTTTCATAGCATAAGCTTTATCGCCGGTTTTGACTCTTCCCTATAGGTATGTTACTTTTACTGGGTAAAAGAGCTGGGAGAATATGTCGGAGCTGCGAAAAACATTGGCTGCATCAGGCGCGGTTATCGCCACCGGCGGCGCCTTGTTATTGTCCGGCTGCGGCAGCGGCGAATCGCCGGCAGATAAATACCAGGCCGGCCAGGCCCGCTATAGCCGCATCAGCCGCGTCGCCCGAAAGTTTGTCCGGGCCATGACCCATGAGGCCGAAGCGCCTGAGGACAGTTGGGTTCCTTCATCCATATCATGTACCCGCGCCGTAAAGGTCGGCTACCTTGGCAACAGCCAAGTCGAAGAACTTAAAACGCCGCGCCGGCACCTGCGCCCCGGCGACGAGTGCGTAATTACGGTCGGCGCCGATAAGCAGATTGAAGCAACAATATATATTGACAAGCCGGAAGCGGCCTTCGACGGCAATATCATAGAAGACATCAGCGTGACCGGCCTGGCCGGCTGCAGCGTAGAATTCACCAACACCCAGCCGCCCGAGGGCTGGTTAGTCTGGTATCCTTACAGCTCTTCCGGTAGCCCGACTAATGTCGGGCAGGCTGAGCGATTAGATAACGACGGTATAGGTTGTCTCGATACCATCATGTCGGTCCTGCTCTAAGATTGCGCGGGTGCGTCCTGCAGTACGGCCAGGATGTTGCCGGCCGGGTCCTTGAACCAGGCGATGTCCGGCCCGCGGTTGGCGGCTAGTCCGCGGGCGATGCCGTCCTCGCCGGTCATACTGTCATAATGCTCGAATGCCACGCCCCTGGCTTTGAGTTCCTTGACGGCTTCGTCGATGTCGTCGACTGCGAAGTTCAGGATAGTGAAGCCGGCCGGGCGGTGGTCCGGCTTGCCATAAACGAAGACCGTGCCGCCATTGGGTAATTGCAGTTTAAGGCCCATCTCGCTGCTGTTGGTTTCGAGTTCCAGGACTTCAGTATAGAATTTTTCGGCGGCCGCGAGATCATCTACCGAGAAACCGCTGAACGCCGCTCTTACTTTGAACATGCCACCCTCCCTCTTAATATTCCGATATTCCAGGCTGAATTATAACAGCTTCCTGTGAGCGCTTCATGAAGCCGCCGGCCGGCGTTTCCGGGCGGCCTTGGGCGGTTGAGGCGGCAGTTTATCTATCTCGTGGGCCAAAGGCGCGACCTTGAAGCCTAAGACCAGGGCGAAAGTCACGGCGAAGCCGCACAGCACCGACGGGAAACCGACGACATTAAAGCTGCGCAAAATCACGACCCCGAACGACGGCAGCAAGAAGGCCAGGTTGCCGGTCTTGAACCACCACAAGCTGCGCTTAACGGTTTCGGATGCGGCCCTTTGTTGCTGCCGGTCGGCCACGACCAGCGAAACCAGAATCACGCCGAAGTAGTAAATCACGTACAGCCAGTTAGTGATAATCGGGCTGGTGAAAATAATGTAATTGCCGCCGCAAATGGCCGTCAGCACGCCCGGGACCAGGACGTAGTATAGGATATAGGGCACGGCCAGGATATAGCAAGCCTTGACGACTTTGCGTTCACGGTAGCCGGCCAGCCGGGAAGCCAAGTCGACACTGATCGGCGGCAGCAGCGTAATCGCGAAGTAGCCGAGCCGGGCCCAGTCGGTGCTGGCGCTGGCCACGCCGGTACAGATCATGAATTCGCACAGTTGGAAAACCGCCAGGAAAACCAGCAGGCCGACAATCGGCAGCTGCAGCCGGCGGTAACCGTAGCGGATCAGAACCATCAGCATCAAGGCGACCTCTATCACGCACGTCGCAATCATAACCGGCGGCGTGAAGCAACCGAAAGTCGTGCCGCCGTCCCCGCCCGGCGATAGCAGTCTATTCATAAGCAAACTATAGCGCCTGCAGCCGCCGGAACGCAAATTGGCGGCTGCCAAAGTATACTTAACATGATGGCTAATAAAACCGTGCGTTATTTGTTGCTGGGCCAGTTCAGCCTGTTTGGCTTTCTCCTGATTTGTTTGGCATTAATTCCCCATTTCCTCTTCGAATCTAACGAGGGCGGCGTCAGCAACTACGGCCTGTACGCCAGGACGGTCGTACCGTATACGCTGGCTTTCGGTCTCTGCGGGTCGCTGACGCTGCGGTCAGCCCTTGTTATGCCTAAGCAAACGCCGTCTTATAAAGCCCTGCGGGGCTGGCTGGCCGCCTTGGGCATTTTGCTAATCGCCGTGCTGGTCTCGACATACCCTTATAAGGTCAACGATACCTTGAATGCCATCCACGTTGATGCCGGCACGGCACTGGCGTTCCTGGAACTGGGGCTGGGCGCCTGGTTCGCGCTGGGCCTGGTGCGCGACCTGAAAAACGGGGCGTTATTCGCGCTGCAGCTAGCCGGCTTCGGCCTCGGCGTCCTGACCCACTTCGGCGCCATCCACATCCTGTTCGTCACCGAGCTGCTGACGAGCCTGGCGTTCGGCACTATCATGGTGCGGACCGTGGACGGCCTAACTTCGGCCGGCCGGCCTGGCGATTTTAAGCGTAAGCAATTGCAAAATTGAATATTTAGAAGTATAGTACCCTGAATGTCAAGGCCCCGCGTAGAACTTGCCAACCATGAAGCCGTCTACGGCTTTTACGAAGCTTACCGCCCCAGCATGGCCGGGGCCCGTTTCGGCCATGCCGTCTTAAGCCAGATCTATCCGGTTACCTTGGACTTCGCCGAAGGCGCGAGAGGCGATATCAGGAGCCTGGCCGCCGATGGCGCCGGCTTCGCTATCAGCTCCAACCACCTCAGCGACCGCGACCAGTTCATGCTGGCCTCTTTCCCGACTGAAGATGAAGCCCTGGCTTTCCTAATGGGGCATACCAGGATACCGGCCAAAGAAGCCGTGCAAAACGCGCCGCTACCGGCTCTGGGCCGGGAAATTGTCCGCCGCGGCGCCGACATGATGGGAGCGGTCCCGGCCTTCCGGGTCAAAGACCGGTTTGACGGCATCGAAAGGTCAGACAGGGATCCGGCCGAGGCGAAGCTGCAACAGGCGGCCAGCGAAGGGCTCAAGAGAGTCCTGGTCCAGGGATTACTTGAGGGCGACCATATTGTTTCTTTCGACGAAGGCGAACGCAACCGCGTTAATTTGCTTGAGGTCCAGCCGCTTAAGCGGGGCCGCGTCGATATCGTCGAGGCCGTCCGGGCAGCCGACCCGTCAATCGAGATAGCGACCATGCCGATAGCTATGTATTACCCTCAGTCCATAGTCGACGGCAAACTCAAACTCGATTACCGGCACCCCGTCGTCCATGTCGGACGGCCGATAACCGAACCGGTCGACACCTTGGAAAAACTGGAAACGGTCTTGCGGCCGGCCCTGCAAGAAAACCTTGACACTGCCGTCGAGATGGTAAAAGACCGGGACGGCGAAGAGGCCGTGCTGCCGGAAGATGAATTGATTAACGTCCTCAAGGCCATGGCCGACGAGAGACGGCGCCAGAAGCTCGAACGCGCGGCAGCCAAAGCCGCTTAGCCTACTCGGCCGCCAAATCCCGCCGGTTGAAGATAAAAGCGCCCAGCACGCACAACACCGCCGCTATAGCCGCTATAATAGCATTAGTGCCCCAAGCGGGATTAGCGGCCGGAGCGAAAACGACCTGGTTAAGGATTGACGTGTCCAGGATCCAGTGGTTGAGGTTGATGCCGGAGCTGACCATCGATATCAGGAACGACCATGACAGCACGCCATAAGCCAGCAGGCTGGTCAGCCGCGGACGGACGGCAAAAGTAAAAACTCCGACTCCGACGGTTATTATTGCCGGCACCAGGGCGTTGGCCGTAGCCGACAGCAAGGTGCCTGTAGATACGCTCAGGTGCTGGCTGGCGGTACCGGCCCAAACCCCTATACCGGTCGCGGCACCGGCCAGAATTATGACCGAAAGCGCCAGGAAGATCCGGCCGGCCAGCCAGCTCAGCCGGCCGAACGGCTCGACCAGGAAATTATCCAGATAGCCGTCGGCTTCGTCCCGGCGGATGGCCGACATGCTGCTGGCGGCGTAAGCCATAATGAAAATCATTTGCAAGAAGAAAATAATGCCCAGGAAAGCTGTCACGCTGGCGGTTTGGGCCTGGTGGGCCAAGCGGTTCAGGATATGCTGGGCGCTGGCCGATTCGGCGAAAGCCTTAGCGGCCGATTTGGTCATCAGGCCGTAAAGCAGGGCGGTCGCAAAAATTCCCGACAACCAGCCAAGGTTGACGGCCCGCGTCAGGCGGATGGTTGCCGGGAGCGGCGAATTCAACATGGCAGTCCGCGGTTCGGCCGTGTCATTATCGGCTAAAACACCCTCGCCAAGGTCACGCCGACCGGCGAAAAACACCGCCAGGCCGCCCAATATCACGGTCACGGCAGCTATCGGCAGCAGCCAGACCGGCCGGCTATCGGCCAAGGGCTGGACCTTTTCTATCCAGCCGAACGGGGTGATGTTCAACAGCCAATGGGCGCTGGTAATATCACCCACCGCGCGCATCAGAAAGCAAATGCCGAAAACCGTCGCTGCCACGCCGCTAGCCCGCGCCCGGGTCGGCAATATTTGGCTGGCCAAGGCCCCGGCCATCATGAACAGCGCTATTCCGGCAACTACCGTAAACGCAAATAATAAGGATGCGCTGGCCCTAAAACCTAAACCGTGCGCCTGGCCTATCAACAAGAAAGCGGCAGCTATAACCACGAAAAAAACGCCCAGGCTTAAGCCCAGGCCGGCTATGGCGTTAGCCGTCGCCCGCCGGGCCGAGGTCGGACCGCTCAACAGCACCTCCCAGCGCCCCGCATCTTCTTCGCCGCGCAAAGTTTTAGTGGCTAGCAATAGAGCCCAGACAGCCCCGATCATGACCATGGCGCCCAGAGTATTCCAGGTTACGACACTGCCGACCGAAGCGCTACGTTTTATCGGTCCGAGCAATATTTCGATACCGATGTTGTTGCTGAAGGTCGCCACTACCTGCTGGCGGGCCGCTTCGGTGTGATAAGTATCGACGAACCCGATGGCTTTGGAAGCCACAAAACCACCGAACACCAGGGCCCACAAGGCCGCGCCGCGCATAGTACGGCGGGCGACGAACCGGCTAATAACGGTTTGCGGCGAGCGCGAGCGCTTCATCGGCAAAGCGGCAGCGGCAGTCTTACTCATCGCCGATGGATTGGTTACGGACTTCTTTGTCGCCATACAGGGACAGGAAAAGCTCCTCGAGCGAGGGTTCGCGGCTTAGCAAGGTCTTGGGGTGGGCCGCGGCGATGACGCCCAGCAGCTGGTCGACCGGACCATGCACCTGGCAGGTCAGCTGGGAACCGGTTACGCTAACGGCACTGACGCCTTTGAGGTGCTCGACTTTGGGAGGCTTGCCGTCGAACGTGGCTTCGACCGTCAGGGCCGACAGGTGGCGCATTTCGGCCAGGGTACCGAGTTCGGCCAGCTTGCCTTCACGCAATATGCCCACCCGGTCGCATAAGGCCTCAACTTCGCCCAGGATGTGCGACGACAGGAAGACGGTTTGGCCATTGTCCTTGGCTTCCAGGACGGATTGGCGGAAAGCCTGTTCCATAATCGGGTCCAAGCCGCCGGTCGGTTCGTCCATCAGCAGCAGATCGGCCCTGGTCGACAGGGCGGCGATCAGGTTGATCTTTTGGCGGTTACCCTTGGAATAAGTCCTGACTTTTTTGTCCGGCTCAAACCGAAACCGCTTGACCAGCTCGTCGCGGTAAGCCGTGTCCACCTGTCCGTGCAGCCGGCCCAGCAGGTGCAGCGTTTCGGCGCCGGTCAGGTTCGGCCAGAACGACGCTTCGCCCGGTACGTAAGCCAGGCGCCGGTGGGCTTTAATCTTGTCCTTTTGGGCGTCGACACCGAATATTTCAGCCCGGCCGCCCGAAGGCTTGATCAGGCCCAGCAGCAGCCGCAGGGTAGTCGTTTTGCCAGCGCCGTTGGGGCCTAAATAGCCGAGAATCTCGCCTTTCTTGACTTCCAAATCCAGCGGTGCCAAAGCCGTGAACGAGCCGTAACGTTTGGTTAAGCCTTTTATGCTGATCGCGATGTCCATTCTGGCCCCCGGGTTCTAAATAATTACACTCTTATAATAGTCACAGAAAGCCCCTCAATATGCAATTGTGATTACGGTTACAGGGTAAGGCGCCGGTTATTGCGGTTTTTCGGCGACGTAAGTAATGAACCAGGCGTCCTCATCCGGCTTGGCCTCATAGTCGTCATACTGCTTGACGGGTCCGAAACCGCTGTGGGCCAGCAGCTGCCTTATCTGCCCTTCGGCGAAGGGGTAGACCCTAAAGTAGCCCAGGTGCTGGTCGGCACCATGCTGTTTGGCAAAATACTCCAGGTACATGAAGTCCTTGCCCGGCTCGCCCATATGGTCGCGGTTAGGCCGGGCCCGCACATTGCCGGTATAGACCACCTCCGGCGGTACGAAATCATTGGGGCTCCACCGTTCCGGGTCGTAGAACTTACGATAATTGCGTTCGTCCAGCACCAGTATGCCGCCCGGTGCCAGCAGCTCCTTGAAATTGGTTAATACCCGCTTCATGTCTTCCGTGCTGCCGAAGCAAGACAAGGAGTTGCCGAGAATCATGATTATGTCGAAGGTACCCCTCAGTCGGGCCAGCTTGGCGTCAAGGTGCCGCCAGTCAAACATCGTGAAGGACAGGTCCAGGCCTTTGCTCTTGGCATAATCGACGGCTTGGGCCGCCAGCGTCCATTCGATTTCGTTGGATAGGACATCGCAGTCGCGGGCGTGGTTGGTACGCAGCCAAACGACCTCGGCACCGACGCCCATACAGGCGTCGAAGACTTTGAGCTTTTCGCGCCCCAGTTTTTGCTGCTGGGCCGCTATGAGCTTATCTAGGAAGGCGGCCTCGCCTTGCCTGAGACGTTTCGGCGGGTCGACGAACCGTGACCAGGCCTGGGCCAGCGGCGGACTTTCGTACAGGGCCTCCAGCGACCATAAAATATCTTCCTTATCCAGCTCGTCGATATAATCGAAGACCAGTTTGCCGTGCTGCAGTCCGACGCTTTGGGTGTTGTGGACCAGATGCTTGACATACTGGATATAGTCACGCCATAGGGCTTCGCCCGGGCAGAGTAGTTGCAGGGTCCGCTCTTCACTCAAGCCCGGCTCTTCGAAAAGCATGGCGCAAGTCCTGACCCAAATGCCGATCTCGGTAGTCCAGCCCAAACCGGGGACATAATCATTCAAGGCTTGCTTGGCTATCTGGGGGTCGACTTGTAAAAGGCGGATGCCGTTTTCCTTGTGCTTGCGCAAGTAGGTTTCCCAGACCGGTTTGTTTGCGGCGTAGTCCTTCTTCAGGACTTTTTGCGAAATCGGTAAGATCCGCGTGGCTTGCGGGGCGTAACATTGGTGCCCCCATTCATTGACCAGTTCGAACCCGGTGGTCGGCCGGAGATGCTCCAGCAGCGAGGGGTAGGCGCTGAAAAAGTCTCGCGGCAAATGCGAATCCACCCCGACGTAAGTGTCTTGCAAGCCGTAGAAAACCGACATCAGCATGTCGCGGCGGTGGGTGTTGACGTCATTGAGCTTTTCGCCGCCTAGCAGTTTGGCAAAGTCGGTTTGCAATGTCGCCAGGTGGCTGGACAGCAATTCCTCGGCCAGGTCTAGCCGCCAGAGCGTTTGTAAGCCGGGGCCTTTGACGTCTTTTTCGATTGACTTATTAATAGCCGAAAGTACGGCTTCGGCCGCCTCGGCGCTCGGCCGTACCGAAGGTATCGAAGATGCCGGAAAGATCCCGTTGTAAGCCGGCGCGCCGGCCGCTGCCGGCATCGGAAAGCCGGCCATTTCATAAATATCTTCGGTGCTCAACTCAAGCTGGGCGGCTATCTTGCTCAGCTTAATCGGGTCCGGTGAAGCGAACTGGCCCTGTTCAAGTCTGGCGATTGTGGAATAATCGACACCGCTGGCGTGGCCCAGCTGGCGCAGACTGAGCTGCTTGGCCTCGCGCGCCGAACGAATGAAATCACCGAGTTTAGCATTCCCTATCCGTGACATACGTTGAATATCCTCAACAGCAATATAGAACTCGTGTTGAAGATTGTCAACAATAGCTGGCCGTCTCGGCTACAACGAGCCCAGCAGGGCCAGCGCTACCGCGCCCAGGGCGACGTAAATCCACGGTTTACGGGATTTGTTTTCGGGACCGTTTTCTTTGGTCATACCGCCGGCCTATGGCCTAGTCTTTGGAGGCAGTAATGTTGACCATCCAGTTGATGTTGTACTTATCGGTCAGGGAGCCGAAGGTATCACCCCAGAATTCCTTTTTGAGAGCCGATTTGACTTCGCCGCCGGCACTGAGCTTGTCGAATATTTCGCGCAGCCTGGTTTCGTCGTCGCCGCCCAGTGACAGGTCGATTTTGGCGGCGGCCGAGCTGGCCCTCTCGGTGTCGCTGGCCATCAGCTTGATGTCGCCGCCCTCCAGCCGGGCATGCATCAGCCAATCCTTTTTGGTACCGTTATCGTCCATGCCCGAATCCGGCACGTCGGCATAAGTCTGCACCGTCAGTTCGCCGCCAAAAATACTCTTATAAAACTCCATCGCTTCGCGGCAGTTGCCGTTAAAGTACAAATACACGTCCAAGCTTACGTCACTCATGGGATACTCCTTAACTTACTGACTAAATTGTGCCACAAACCGACAGCCAATAGTAGGGCGCCTTGTCTCTAATCGCCCCCCCCCCTGAAAGCCTTGACCAGGCCGTAAACGGCTATAACGGCCCAGGCGGCGTTCAGCCCGACCGACGGGAAAGCCCGGTGAACCGAAGAATTAATAATTATGCCGGCCGCCCCGAAGAGGTTGAGCAGCTGGAACGCTTTAGACTCTGACGCCAGCTGCTTGGTCGACACCAGAAAATAGGCGGCGAGTATGAACGCCGCTCCCGCCCAACCGATAATCGTGTAAAGCATTAGGCTTACTTTATCATGTCCGGTTCAGGCTGTCGCCGCGTCCGGCAGTTTGGCGCCGCCGGTATTTACTATGAGGATTTTTTTATCCTTGGGAATACCGGCCTGCAGCTGCAGCAACAGCGCCAAGCCGGCGATACCCGAAGGCTCGCAATTAATCCCCAGCGCATGGGCGAGCTCCAGGGCCTCATCCAGCTTCGCCTCCTCTATTAAATAGACGTTGGACTGAGGCCCGCAAAAACCGGCGTAGCGGTATAGGCGCATCCACTGTTCGTCGAAATGCACGAACGGCAGGTGCGGCGCGTAGAGTTTGTCAGCCTTGGAATCGGGATTGTTGGTCGTGGCCGCCATGAAGTTGCAGCCGCGGAGCTGCTCGACGCTGCCCTGGAAGCGGGGGTCGTGTTTCTGCGAAGAAACTTCCTTTTTGTTGACGTTTAAGACGTTCTCGAAGAGATGCCCGGTGCCAAACGGGATGAAGCAGTAGTCAGGCGACGAGTTAATGATTTCGTAACCCAGCCAGTCATAGAAGCGGGTGGTCGGGCCCAGCGCCTCGCTGGAGGTTATGTCGAAACCGTCCGGATTATGCGTTAGCTCCAGGATTTCCTGCCAGTCGAGGGCTTTGCGGCTGAGGTCGGTCTTATAGATTTCGCAGCCCAGCTGTTCCATCCGCAACAGGTTTTCGTCCGATATATTAACATCGACCAGGACCTTGAGGTTAGGCAGCTTGTATTTGCGCAGTTGGCACTGGATGGCGGTCGCGGCCGAACCGGAGGAAATTATCGACATCGAGGGCAGCGGGCCCCGGGTCTGCCCGGTTTTCTTGGCCATCAGGAAATCCCGGTAGGAAACGACTATTTCCCAAGCCATCCGGTCCTTGTGCGTGCCGGTCGGGTTGCTGCTCTCATCCTTGAGCCAGACGTCAGAAAAGCCGGGGACTTCGATCTTATATGTCGCAGTGGCCGGAAATTTGGGATTATCGGAGGGGAACTCCGGCTTGAGCGGGTCGTCTTCGGACGCGATTACAATTGATTGCAATATGGATTCTTCGGCCGGCGACAAACTCATAATCTACTTTGCCCTTTGCATCTTGCTAATAAGTTACCAGCAAAAGGCGTTCAGGTACACCTTTTTGTGGCTCCGGCGGGCCGGCAATTGGCATTTACCGGCTTTTTAGTATAGAATATTGTGACTTAGCTGGAGTTAATCGAGGAAGCCGCTATCGCTTTGATGCCCCCTGCCGGTGAAAGACCACGTGAGGTTTCGGACCGGCCTGACATTGATGAGTTCATGCGGACCGTGCAAACGGACGTCAGGCATGATTTGGGCGACAACTTTCTGCCGGGCGTTCACCGGGCTTTTCGGCAGGAGTACGCTTATGCTTTGCTCGACGAGTCGGCCGGGCGGCTGAGGCCCGCCTTGGTCCGGGGCACGGCCGAGGCTTTCGATTGTGACGGCCCGGCCGTCAGGCAACTGTCCCGAGCCATAGAACTGGTTCACGGGGCCTCGCTGATAGTGGACGATTCCCCAGTCCACGACAACAGCTCTTTGCGGCGCGGGCGGCCGGCTTTCCATGTCGAATTCGGAGCCGACAAAGCCGTTAACACGTCTATCGCGATGTTGGCCAGCGCCTTTTATGAGTTTTCGGCAATTGAGGATGCCGGCGGCGAGCTGGTGCAATATGCCTCCAGAAAAATCGGCGACCGGGGCATGTGTCTCGGCCAGGCCATGGACCTTGCCGGTTTCGGTGAGGACGGGGAACCGGTAACGCTGGCGAAACTCGACGACACGGCCGTCAAGAAGACCGGTTCGGCATTCGAGATAGCCGTCGTCGGCGTAGCGATTATGCGGCGGGCGCAACCCGGCATTATGAGCGCGCTGGAAGATTATTCGCGCTTACTGGGCATCGCTTTCCAGGTCAAGGATGACCTGCTCGACGAAGGCGACGGCCGCGGCAAGAACAGTTACCTGGAACACCTGGGCGAACAAGGTGCCAGGCAGCATTTCGACGGCTGCTCGGCCATGGCTGGCGAAGCGCTTGACGGTTTGCCGGACGGCCTGGACACCGCCAGGCTAAGGGAAATCATTGCCTATGTCGGCCGGCAACTGGCCGGGCATTAAACTGAGCGGATAGCTAGCCGCCGGTAACGGTCAGGACGATGATGCCGATAATGTACAGCAGCAAAACGGCCAGCGAATCGATGCCCATGCGCAAAAAGACCCGTTTGGGCCGGACAATCAGGCCGATGATATAAATTCCGGTCAACAAGATGCCCAGGCCGGCGAACCAGATATCGCTGGGCGTAGCGTGGGCCAGCACGGCGTGGCCGCTGATGATGTCGCAGAGAATGAAAAAGGCCGGCATAATGGCGTTGCCGCCGAAAATATCGCTCATCGCCAGCTTGTAGTCGCCCAGCTTGATAGAGCTGAGGCCGGTGCTGATGTTAGGCAGCGAACCGGACAGGGCGATAAATGTCGCGGCGAACAAACCGCTGCCGATACCGAAGGCGGTAGCCAGCTGGCTGCCGGTGTTTTCAATGATATAGCCCGATACCAGGGTGACAATGGAAGCCACGAACAAGATGGCGAAGACTTTGGCCATCGAAGCGGCGCGCAGCGGCGGGTGGTTGACTATCTGGCGGCGCTCATGGTGTTCGCGGCCGGGCGTCGCGGCGACGGCCTCGCTCTTCCAAGGCAACCCCTTCCGGGCCCGATAAACCAGCCACAGGCCGACCAGCCAGAGGGCCAATATGAGTATCGAAGCGAAGCTGATACTGGTGTGGGGCACAACCGCCGGCGTCCGGATAGCGATGATTGCCGTAACGGTGACCAGAATAACCACGGCCGCTTCCAGCACCAGGGAGAGCGATGCCGCCGAATAGGTTAAGGCCGTGCGGCTTTTCATGCCGGCGTCCAGCAGGCACAGTACTACGGTTTGCATGGCGATGCCGCCGATCAGGGTGCCGATAATAATGTCGTAGTGGTGCTGCGCGGCGGCCGTGATGACCACTGCCATCTCCGGCAAACTGGTCGTTATGCCCAAGATCAGCAAGCCGCCGAAGGCGCTGCCAAGCTTGTATTTGGCGTCCAACGCGTCAGTCGTCCGGGTCAGCCAAACGCCGGCAATCCAGGTCGCGATGGCGGCTACGGTGAACTCCAGCACCAGTGAGACATGGGACATCTTAAGGTTTATAATAGCACCTTTGTTTGAGCGGCAGTCTATTTGCCGCCGCCGGCGATTAGGTCATACTGTTATGGTGCTCGGGCTACTTATATCCTTGGCCTTATTGGGGCTGGCTTCAATCGATCCGGTCGGTATCGCGGCGGTGCTGGTCTTGCTGGCGCATAAGCGGCCGCTGGCACGCAGTTTTATATTCTTAGGCGGCAGCCTGACGGCGCTGCTGGCGGGCGGCCTGGTCTTAGCTAAAGGTTTCGGGTTGGCGGTGCTGCGGTTTGAAAAAACCCATGCCTGGCTGGTACCGGGCGTCGAAACGCTAGCCGGCCTGGTGCTGTTGGCTATCGGCGCGGTACTGGTCTGGCAGCTGAAAACCGGCCGGTCAAGCGCCGAACCGTCGGCTGCCATGATGAAACGCTTGCGGCTTGGCGACCTGCAATTATTCGTGCTGGGCGCGGTAATCGTGACCGTCCAGTCGATCGCCGACGTGGTTTTCGTTATCGCCATGATCCATGTCGGACAGCTTAATTTATCAACGGCGGCTATAGTGGCGGCAGTCGGGGTTTATGCGGTCGCGGCCCTGGTGCTGCAGCTGGCGGCCGTCGCGGCCTACCGGCTGGCGCCGCCTGATAAGCGAGCCGCCACTCTGGCCAAGGTCCATGGCTTGCTGGCCGGTTATTCCGGCCAGGCCTTGGTTTGCGTCAGCCTGCTGCTGGGCTGCGGGCTGCTAGGCGCAGGGCTGCTGGGATTTGGGCGATAACGTCGGAAGCTATCAGGCCGGGCTCGGTTTGGGCGGCGGCTGCCAGATCGCCGGCCAGGCCGTGCAGGTAGACGGCGGCTTCGACGCTTTTTACTTGCTGGGCGAGCAGGCCGGCGATTACGCCGGACAGCACGTCGCCGGTGCCGGCCGTGGCCAGGCCCGGATTGCCGGTCGGATTTTCGTAAACTTCACCGTCGGGACGAGCGACTACGGTACGAGAGCCCTTTAAGACCAGGGTTACATGGTGGTCTTGGGCAAAACGGGCGGCCGTCCGCTGGCGCCGATCCGGGCCGGCCGGCGGCTTGCTACCGGTCAGTTTTTGGTATTCGCCGGTGTGCGGTGTCAAGATGACGGCTGGGTTGCGGAGGCCGGCTTGCTCCAATAAATTCAGCTTGGCGCTGAAAGCCGTAATCGCGCCGGCATCAATGATTACCGGGATGTTTATTTTTGACAACAGAAGCGGGGCGATGGCGGCGAAAGCCGGTGACTGGCCCGGGCCGATAATAACTACCGAGACTTTGCGGCCGGTAACGAAAGCCTCGGCTTCGTCGGCGGCCGCCGGCAAGGCATCGGCCAGGCGGAGGGTCATAACTTCCCTGACCCGCCTTTCGAGTTTGTCGATTACATCCGGCCGCGACGCGATGGTCACCAGCCCGGCCCCGGCCCTCAGCGCCGCTTCGGCCGCCAGCAACGGCGCGCCGACCATGCCCGGCGACCCGCCGACAACCAGCACATGGCCGAAGTCATACTTATTGGCGTCAGCAGACCGCTTCAGCAAATCATGGAAAATATCTTCGAACATCAGCCCCTACTCCTGCCGGCGAATAGTTACCGAACCGAGCACCAGGGCCACGACGGCGAAACCGAGGACGACCGCCAGGTCGCGCGTCAAGCTGCCGGACCAGAAGGCTTTGGCGGTCACTTGCTTCATGGCATCGACGCTGTAAGTCAGCGGCATGATGTCGGCGAACCACTGCAGCGGTTTGGCCATGTGGCCGCGGGCGACGAACAGGCCGCAAGTCAGCAGCTGCGGGAAAATTAAAGCCGGCATAAACTGGACGGCCTGGAACTCGGTCGTCGCGAAGGCGCTGACGAACAGGCCCAGGCTAGTTCCCAAAAAGGCTGAGAGGACGGCGCTGATCAGCACCGGCGCCGTGCCGCCAAGCACCGTCACCCCCAGACAGCCTAGGGTCACCGCGCATACGAAAGACGCTTGCAGCAGCGCCAGCAGCGAAAATGCCAAGGCGTAGCCGAATACGAAATCCAGCTTCGAAGCCGGCATCGTCATCAGCCGGTCCAGCGTGCCGCTGGTCCGCTCGCGCAGGGTCGCTATAGAAGTTACTATGAACATAATTACCAGCGGAAAAATGCCCAGGATCATCGGCGCCAACCGGCCGAATGTCTGCGGCTCGGCCTGGAAGGTGTATTTGAGTATGACCAGCAGCAGCGACGGCACCAGCAGTATGAGGGCGATCGTCCGCGGGTCGTGCCGGAGCTGGCGCAGCACGCGGGCCGCGGTGGCTAGGGTCCTGCGCGGGCTCATGCCTGTTCCCCGACCAGTTTGATGAAACTCTCCTCGACGGTTTTGGTCTTGGTCCGGTCGCATAAAGCGTCCGGGGTGTCGTAAGCCAGCAGCCGCCCGCCGCGGACCAGCAGCAGATCCTGGCAACGGCCGGCTTCCTCCATAACGTGGCTGGAAATCAGCAATGTCGTCCCGTTGGCCGCCAACTCGGTGAACATAGCCCACAACTGCTGCCTGAGTACCGGGTCAACGCCGACCGTCGGTTCGTCGAGCATCAGGATTTTGGGACTGCCTAAGAGCGCCACCGCCAGCGACACGCGCGACCGCTGGCCGCCCGATAGGCTGCCCGCCAACTGGCCGGACTGCGGTTCAAGTTCGACTTGCTTGATTAGCTTGTCGGCCTCTTGTTTGGTCCGGCCGCCCATAGCCGCGAAATAGCGCACGTTCTCGCGCACGGTCAAGTCCGGGTAGACGGAGACGGATTGGGTCATGTAGCCGATCTTGGAACGCAAGGCGGCCGAACCGGCCGGCTGCCCCAGGATTCGGGCACTGCCCGAACCGATCCGCTGGCGGCCGACCAAGGTCCGGATAAGCGTGGTTTTGCCGGCTCCGGACGGACCTAATAATCCGATAATGTGCCCCTCCGGCAAATCGACCGTTATGCCATCAAGTATTTTTTGGCCGCCCAAAGCCACCGATAGATTCTTTATTTCTATAGCCGGGCTCATGTCTAAAGCATAGCAAACGGCGGCCGTAATACAATTTGCCTCGACTGGCCGGGCTTAGCTTGAGGCCCGGTGGCTACGGGCGAGTTTCGGCCGCCCGGCGATTAAGCCCAGTCCGGAAGCCAAAAGCGCTGACAAGCCGCCGACCGCCAAACCGACCCGCGGGTTGGAATGGTCGGCGATGAAACCGATAATCGGGCCGCCAATCGGCGTCGTGCCCAGGAAAGCCATCGTCCACAGCGACATTACCCGACCGCGCATAGCCGGCTCGCTGGTCAGTTGCAAAGTGGTGTTGCCGGTCGATATGAACATGATTGACAGCGCCCCGGCTATAGTCAATACGACCAGAGAAGTTATGATGCCCGAAACGACCGCCGCCAGCAAGAGGCTAAGGCCGAAGGCGACGGCGGCAGTGATAAGCTGTTTCTGGCCGGCGGCTTTTTGGCCGGCCGTATACAAGCCGCCGAACACCGAGCCGATAGCCATGGCCACGGTCATGGAGGCGTAAGTGCCGGCGTTGCCGTGCAGCGTAACCGTCGCCAGCAACGGCAGGATGACCGGAAACTCATAAGCGAAAGTGCCGATAATAAACATCATTAGCAGCGTCGCCCTGAGCCGCGGTACGCTCAGTACGTAACGGATGCCAGCCCTGATCTGGCCGCCGGCCCGTTCCGAGTGCTGGGCCGGATGCAGTTCGCTCTTGCGCATCATCAGCAGTGCGACCAGGACCGCCACATAAGAAGCGGCGTTAATCAGGAAACACGGGCCGATACCGACGCTCAGGATTAAGACGCCGGCTATGGACGGGCCGATAATGCGGGCGCCGTTAACGATTGTCGAGTTGAGCGTGACGGCGTTCTTGAGGCGGTCGCGGCCGACCATTTCTATGAAAAAGGTTTGGCGCGACGGATTATCGACGACGGTCACCAGGCCCAGGCCGACGGCCAGACTATAGATCATCCATAGGTGTATGCTGTTAGTCACTACCAGCAGCCCCAGTATTAACGCCAGCAGCCCGGCTATGGTCTGCGTACAGTACAGGATACGCCGCTTGTCAAACCGGTCGGCGATCACGCCGCCCCAGACCCCGAACAGCAGGATGGGCATAAACTGGGCCGCCACGACCAGGCCGATCTGGGTACCGGAATGGGTCAGTTTCAGCACCAGCCATGACAGGCCGATAGTTTGCATCCAGGTACCGCACATCGACAGCCCCTGGCCGAATATAAATAACCGGAAGTTGCGGACCTGCAGCGACGCGAACGTCCGCCTCAATACACTTTGCACGCGCACCTCACTTTTGTTTAGCCCGCTTTACTCTTATTATACGCCTTCCGAATCGGGCGGTCCGGTGGACAAGCGGCAGCTTATTTTGTTAGAATGCCTGAATCACCTAGAATTGCCGGTTAACTCATGACTAAAAAGCATCAACCCATTAAGGTCGCCGTAGCTGGCGTTGGCAATTGTTTCTCGGCCCTCTACCAGGGCTTCGCCTATTATAAGAAGCACAGCGGCAAGGACATACCCGGTCTGATGTTCGACGACATCGGCGGTTATGCGCCGACCGACGTCGAGGTGGTGGCCGCTTTTGACATCGATAAGCGGAAGGTCGGCAAGCCGGTTGGCGAAGCGATTTTCGCCAAGCCTAACTGCGTCCGGGTTTTCATGCCGAAAGTTCCGGCCGGCCCGGTCGTCCAAATGGGACCCGTTCTGGACGGCGTTTCCGACTATATGCTGGCTCAGCCGGAAGACGAAAGTTTCCGGATTGCCAAAGCTAAGCCGGTCGACGTCGTCAAGGTGCTCAAGGACAGCGGTGCCGACATCCTGATCAATTACCTGCCGGTCGGTTCGCAGCAAGCGACGGAATTTTACGCCCAGGCGGCGATTGACGCCGGCGTGGCGTTCCTCAACTGCATCCCGGTCTTCATCGCCAGCGACCCGAAATGGGAGAAGAAGTTCATCAAAGCCGGCCTGCCGATCGTCGGCGACGATATGCGCAGTGCTTTCGGAGCCAGCATTTTGTCGCAGGTTCTGCAGGAGCTGGCCTTCGACCGGGGTTTCGTGGTCGACTTCCACCAGCAAATCAATATCGGCGGCAACACCGATTTCAACAACATGATGGTCCAATCCAGGCTGGCTTCCAAGAAGAAGTCCAAAGAGAACGTCATCCGCGCCCAGAACGAGCTGCGCGGCATACCAGTCCCCAAGCACAGCCTGTTCGCCGGACCCAGCACTTATCTGCCTTACTTGCAGGACAACAAAGTCGCCTATTTCAACCTGCGGTTGCGCGGCTTCGGTGACGCTCCGGTTACGGCCGACATCAAGCTGTCGGTCCAGGATTCGGAGAATAGCGCCGGCGTCGTGATTGATGCCATCCGCTATCTTCAGGTAGCCCGCGAACTGGGCGTGGTCGGCGCCCTACGCGGACCCAGTGCCTGGACTCAGAAAACCCCGCCGCAACAGATGACTTATGCCGATGCCAAAGCGGCCTGCGAAGCCCTGGCCAAGCGCCAGATACCGCCGGCGCACGCCGCCAAGGCCAAGGCAGCCAAAGCCCGTTAGCGCTTGAGGCCGGCTATTTTTCTTAAGCTCTATTTAAGAATAAGGCGTGTAGGATTTAGAATATGAAAAAAGCCGTGCTCACCGGTTTCGTGGTCTTGTCGTTTATCGTCTACAGCCTGCACCAGCGCAGCGACGGCTCGGCTAACGTTATTAAGCCGTCGGTGGTCACGCCGGCCGCCGCGCCGGCCGCCTCCTCGAGCGGTACTGATAATTCGAGCGGCAGCGCCTCAACCGCCCCTACGCCGGCCGCAACCTACAAAGACGGCCAGTACACCGGTACCGCGGCCGACGCCTACTACGGCTTCATCCAGGTGCTGGCGGTCATTAGCGGCGGCAAGCTGACCGACGTCCAGTTCCTGCAGTACCCTAACGACCGTTCCAACTCGGTAGCTATTAACTCTCAAGCCATGCCTTACCTTAAGCAGGAAGCCCTGCAGGCCCAAAGCGCCAACGTCAATATAGTTTCCGGCGCGACCGACACCAGCCAGGCTTTTATCCAGTCACTGTCATCAGCTTTGGACAAAGCCAAGTCCTGATGAAACGGACCTGGCTGATTATGGGCATGCCGATTAGCGTCGTTATAAATGACCGGCTGCCGGACGAAGCCGCTTTCCGGGAAGTGCGCGATTACTTCCGGTCCGTCGACAGCCGCTACAGCCCCTACAAACCGGACAGCGAGGTTTCGAGAATCAACGGCGGCCTGCCCGCATCACAATGGACCCGAGAGATGAAAGCCATCTTGGAACTTTGCCGGCAAACCAAGGACCAGACCAACGGCTACTTCGACGCCTTTCGCGGCAGCCAGTTTGATCCGTCCGGCCTGGTTAAAGGCTGGGCCATCAACAACGCCGCCGGCCTGCTTAAGAAACGCGGCCTCAAAGACTTTTACATCGACGCCGGCGGCGACATCCAGGCCGGCGGCCGGCCGTGGAGCGTCGGCATCCGCAATCCGTTTAACGGGGACGAGATCGTCAAGGTCATAAATATTACGACTCAAGGCGTTGCGACATCCGGCACCTATATCCGGGGCCAGCACATTTACGACCCGGTTAACGGCAAGGACGAGATTAAGGACGTCGCCTCCTTGACCGTCATCGGCCCTAATATATATGAGGCCGACCGTTTCGCAACGGCAGCTTTCGCCATGGGCAAAGCCGGCATTCGCTTCATCGAGTCGCTAAAGGGTTTTGAGGCGTATATGATAACCCGCGATAAACTGGCTACCCTGACCGGCGGCTTCGAGCGGTACGCGGGGGCGGCATGAACTTGATTGACAATCTTCTGGACCGTATAACCATGTACCGGCTGCTGCTGTATTACCTGCTGGTCCTGCTGGGCGCAGCGATGGTACTGGGCAAGCTGGGTTACCTGGGCTACGGCGCGAAATCAATCGCCGAGAGCACCGTCTACCTGCTTCTGGTCTGCTGGGTTACGAACCGGGTGTTCGCCTATGTTTTCGAAGCGCCGGCCAACCCGGAATCGCCGCTTATCACGGCCCTCATCCTGGCGCTGATTATCACGCCGCCGGCCTCAATTCAGGATTTCGTGTTCCTAAGCGCGGCCGGCGGCCTGGCTATCGCCTCCAAATACATCCTGGTCATCCGGCAGCAGCATATCTTCAACCCGGCGGCCATAGCCGTCACGCTAACGGCTTTCGGTGCCGGCCAGTCGGCCAGCTGGTGGGTCGGCAATACCAAGCTGCTGCCGCTGGTCATAATCGGCGGCCTGCTGCTGGTCCGCAAGATCAGGCGCGGCCAAATGGTAGCGGTTTTTCTGGCGACGGCGCTGGCTATGACCATGCTGCTGACAATTATTAACGGCAACGGCCTAGACGCGACCCTGCGCAACTTCACGCTGCATTCGTCGCTCTTTTTCCTGGCCTTCGTGATGCTGACCGAACCGCTGACCTCGCCGACGAGGGCCAAGCAGCAGCGCTGGTACGGCGTGCTAGCCGGGGTCTTATTCCCGCCGCAAGTCCATCTGTTCAGCCTTTATTCGACGCCTGAACTTACGTTGTCCGTCAGTAACGTGTTCTCTTACATAGTCAGCCCCAAGGTCAGGTTGCTGCCTAAGTTGACCCAACGGCTGGCGTGGGGAACGTCGATTAAGGATTTCGTGTTCCTGCCCGAGCGGAAATTTGACTACCTGCCCGGCCAATACATGGAATGGACGCTGCCGCATAAACGGGTCGATAGCCGCGGCAGTCGGCGTTATTTCACGCTGGCGTCTTCGCCGACCGAAGACACGCTGCGGATTGGCGTCAGGTTTTATGATAAGGGCAGCAGTTATAAGCGGGCCATGCTGTCGATGGACCGCGGCACGCCTATTGCCGCCGGGCAGGTCGGCGGCGATTTCACGCTGCCGGATGACCGCGGCCGCAAGCTGGTTTTCATCGCCGGCGGCATCGGCATTACGCCTTTCCGCAGCATGCTTAAGTACCTGGTCGATACTTCTGACAAACGGGACATCACACTGATCTACTCGGAGCGCGACCCGGCCGACCTGGCCTATCATGACGTTCTAAAAGCCGCCCAGCAGCAAGGCGTAAAAGTCGTCTACACCCTAACCGACAAAAACGCCCAGCCACTGGCCAATATGCGCCTGGGCAAAATCACGCCGCAGATGATTGCCGAAGAAGTCCCCGATTATGAAGACCGCTTATTCTACATATCAGGCTCGCACAGCATGGTGAAAGCCATCGAAGCCGAGCTGCACTCGCTGAGCGTGGCCGAGCACAATATCAAGACCGACTTCTTCCCAGGCTACGCTTAAGGATAAACTCTAGCGCCAGCCCGGCAGTATCAAGCCGCTCGGTAAACGCCGGCCGCCGTTATAGACATACGGCTCGCCCTCGCCATGTTCTCGGCTTCGCCGGTTGAGCGCCCTTCTCATGCCCCTCGGCACCCGGTGGGCGCCTTGCCAGCGCCTGATGTTATACGGGTTCCGCCGGTAGGCCTCGATGAAGGGCTCTTCGGCATCCAAACCCATAATCAGCCCTACTACCCTGACCTTTTTACCCGCCATCATCTCGGCCGTGCCTTTTTTGATTTCCGGTATCTCGCACTCGGTCTTGTCGTCATTCCATTTATGGGTAGCGCCGGATGGGGCGACACCTATGACCACATTGCCTTGCGCCAGCCATTCGGCGATTTCTTGCTTGATCTTGCCGTTATGCCGGCCCACATGGCCGTCGGGCAAGACTTCGGCTGCGGCAGAATTGCGGAAACTTTCGCTCTGCGGATAGCTGAAATAGATGCGGTCGCAAAGCCATTGCAGCACCTGCACGCAAGGCATAAACTCATGGCCGACGCGGTATTTCAAGACCGATACCATTTTATTAATGATGATGCCCGTTTCGAAATCATTGCGTTCGTGCTTTTCCCGGCGTAACGGATTAGTTACGGCACCCAGACCCAGGGCCGGATCAATCAAATTATCATGGGTGGTTGCCACGTAATAGCTTTTGCCGCCTTCAAGATCTTTCCTGACGAAGCGGCGGCGCCTATCGGTCATCACGGCGTCTGATTGCTCGACAAAGCTCGACACGGCCGTGCCCCCAAGACCCTCCATGACGGTATTGCCTATCAAGTCCAGAACTTCTATATCGGCCACCTGGCCCATAACGACATGTGCGTCGTGGCGCTGAGACTCGTTATCGGGGTCGTAGTCAAGGACGTCCAGCATGCCGTTGGCTTTGGCGATATGGGGCTGGGCCAGCTCCACCAGTTCGGCATGCAAAGCCTTGTCCACTTCTTGGGACGGTGTCAGGATTTCCATAATTCCGGACATTATATAATAAATATTTCTTAAATTCAATGTACTTTAGCGGCTTCGGCTGGATGCGGGCATTTGACTTGCCTATCTGTTGACCAATATACTAAACGGACATGGGTAAGCCTCAAATAGTTGTTTGCGGGTCGATCGCGGTCGACCGGATTATGAATTTTTCGGGGCTTTACCGGGATCTTATCAAGGCCGACAAACTGCATGTGCTGTCATTGAGCGTTTTGCTTGACAAGCTTGAGGATACCCGCGGCGGCATCGGCGCCAATATCACCGCCAACTTGGCCCGGCTGGGCGAACAGCCGGTTTTGTTGGGTTCGGTCGGTAATGACGCCAAGCCGTATATAGAGGACCTGGCCGCGTTAGGTGTCGACACGTCGCACGTTCATTTCAGCCGGTTGCCGACGGCGTCTTTCAACGTTATTACCGACGGCGAAGACAGCCAGGTCGGCGGTTTTTACCAGGGTGCCATGAGCGACGCCGGCGAACTGAGCTTCAAACCCTGGCAAGGCCGGGAGACGGTGGCCGTAATCGCCGCCCATAATCCCCAAGCCATGAACCGCCAGGTCCAAGAGTGCCGCGACTACGGGCTCAAACTCGTCTACGACCCCGGCCAGCAAGTGGCCGATCCGGCAACCGACCTGAAAGCCGGCGTGGCGGCCGCCGAGATACTGATCGTCAACGACTACGAGCTGGGGCTGCTGTGCCAAAAACTGCAGACGACGCCCGAAGCGCTAAAAGGACAGGTACCGATCCTGATTACCACCCTCGGCAAAGACGGCTCGGTCATCGAAGGCCGCAGCGTGGCTTCGCCATTGCGCATCGGCACGGCCAAGCCGGCTTCCGTGGCCGACCCGACCGGCGCCGGCGACGCTTACCGGGCTGGTTTTTTGTACGG
Organism: uncultured Candidatus Saccharibacteria bacterium; assembly: GCA_963716945.1. GTDB lineage: Bacteria > Patescibacteriota > Saccharimonadia > Saccharimonadales > UBA4665 > DASRLG01. The sequence continues at coordinate 933,088 of OY970322.1, forward strand.
ATACTTGCGACAATGGGACTTGCGCGTCTGCGGGCAACTGGGCGCCGTGGTCGCTTCATTCATAGTCGAGCAACATGGTACCCAGCAGGAATTTTCGAAGATGGAAATCATGTCCAGGTACCGGGATAATTTTAATGAGGAGATCGAGTTATAGCCATGGCTGAACCGGATTATAAAATCAAAGATATCAAGCTGGCCGAGTGGGGCCGGACCGAAATAACGCTGGCCGAGAAGGAGATGCCCGGCCTGATGGCACTGCGCCGCGAGTTTGCCGAAGCCCAACCGCTCAAAGGCGCCCGCATCGCCGGCTCGATCCACATGACCGTCCAGACGGCCGTGCTGGTCGAGACCTTGCAAGCCCTGGGCGCCGAGGTCCGCTGGTCGTCATGCAATATCTTTTCGACCCAGGACCAGGCGGCAGCCGCCATTGCCGCGGCCGGCACGCCGGTCTTCGCCTGGAAGGGTGAAACCGAAGACGAGTACTGGTGGTGCGTCGAGCAAACCCTCAAGTTCGCTGACGGCCAAGGCCCGAACATGCTGCTGGACGACGGCGGCGACCTGACTACCCTGGTCCATGACAAGCACCCCGAACTCCTTGATAATATCAAAGGCGTTTCTGAAGAAACCACCACCGGCGTCAAGCAGCTCGACAAATACCTGGCCGACGGTACGCTCAAGATCCCGGCCATCAACGTCAACGATAGCGTCACCAAATCCAAATTCGACAATCTCTACGGCTGCCGCGAATCGCTGATGGACGGCATTAAGCGCGCGACCGACGTCATGATTGCCGGCAAGGTCGCTCTCGTAGCCGGCTACGGCGATGTCGGCAAAGGCAGCGCCCAGTCGCTCCGGGCGTTCGGCGCGCGCGTACTAATCACCGAAGTCGACCCGATCTGCGCCCTGCAAGCCCTGATGGAGGGCTATGAAGTCGTAACCATGGAAGAAGCCGCGCCGCAGGCCGATATATTCGTCACCGCGACCGGCTGCAAGGATATCATCACGCTTGAGCACATGCAGCAAATGAAGGACACGGCCATCGTCTGCAATATCGGCCACTTCGACCACGAGATCCAGATCCAGCAGCTCAACGACCTGCCGGGCATCAAGCGCGAGACCATCAAACCGCTGGTCGACCTCTACACCCTGCCCAACAAGCGGCGGCTGATTATTTTGTCCGAAGGCCGCCTGGTCAACCTCGGCAATGCCACCGGCCACCCGTCATTCGTGATGTCCAACTCCTTCTCCAACCAGGTCCTGGCTCAAATCGAGCTTTACACCAAACCGCACGAAGTCGGCGTTTACCGCTTGCCCAAGGAGCTCGACGAAAAGGTCGCCGCCATCCACGTCGAGGCGCTCGGCGGCCAAATGACCAAGCTCAGCAATGACCAAGCCGAGTACCTCGGCCTTCAAGTCAACGGCCCTTTCAAAGCCGAACACTACCGTTACTAGGCAAGCACGCCGGCTTGGCCGGCCGCAACGAATCCCGCGTAGGCGATTTCGGATTCCGGCACGCCGGCTCGCATATCGATAGCTATAAAGGCGCTGCTGCGCTTAAGTTCGGCCGAACCCGTCGGATCGTACGGATATTCCTCAGCCCGGCACTCGCCTATCCATTCAATGACTTCGCCTATGCCTGAGGCCGGGAACGCCTCGATAGTATTACCGACGTGGTCTCTCTTGGCGAACTTCATCGGCCGGCCGCCGAATTCGGCGCCGACAAGGTGGGCGGTCCTTTCGTTGGAGGCGTAGGTTTGAATTTGCTGTATTTCGCTGCCTTCGGCCTCACGCCTTAAGGCTCCCATAAGGGCGGAAGCGATCTTCCTGCCCCTGAATTCGGGGTCGACCCTGAGGGCCCATATTTGGGCGATGCGCAAATCGGTCGGGTGCAGAACCAAGGCAACGCTGCCAATATTTTCAGGTACCTTGAAGGTCATTAGGCCGCGGGCTTTTTTAATCTCGACGGGCAGCAAAGCGCCGAGGTCGCCGCCGTCGATACGCAAGCCCGGCTTGGCATCGGCTACATACATATAATTATTATATCATACTTCTTATTACATGTCGACTACACGGCCGGCGCTGGTTGGCGTTGCCTGGATTAGGTTAAACACCTCCGGCAGTCTATAATAACTATATACCGACTTTGAACGTGAGCGGAACTAACCAAGAAAGCCTGGCTATGTCAAAAGACAAAGGTCGCAAAGAGATCAAGAAACCTAAGCAAGCTAAAGCCCGGGCTTAGCCATGTCCAGCTTCAAGAAACGGATTAACTTCTTCGACTCCGAAGAGGGCAGCGAGGTTAAGCGTGAGCTCCGCCAGATGGCGAATGACAGTGCCTACACGACCGAATCCAGTTACAACGCCAATGAGGTGCTATATCCCGGCAACCATATGACCTTCGTCGAAAAGCACATGCACTACCTGAACACTCACCGCAACGTCAATCCGCAGCAATACCTGTCCAACCTGCGCTTAATGACGAAAGTTAGGCAGCGCTAGCCAGCCACTGGCGGGCAGCGGCTTCATCGGCCTTCATCGCTTGCAGTAAGGCGTCAGGACTATCGAACGTCCGGTTCGGGCGGTGGTAGTGGCGCAGGTCGAGTCTGAGCGTGCGGCCGTAGTAGTCCCGGTCGGGAATATCCAACAGGTGGGCTTCCACGCGGCGCCGGCTGTCACCCATAGTCGTCGGCGTCCCGATAAAGATCATCGCCGGCTGCCGCGGCCACTCCGCCAAATCGGCGAAACCGAAATAGACGCCGTCGGCCAAAGCGGTTTCGGCCGCCAAGTTGGCCGTCGGATAACCGAGCTTGCGGCCGTCGCCCTTGAAACGGGTAACTTCGCCGGCCAGTGAAACCGGCTTCATGTCTTCCATCTCATTTATTATACCCGCCGGCTACTAATTAAGCGGCGGCTGGGTTAATATAGGTGGACTGTGGAGAACATTTTGTCGAGCGACATCCTGGAGAGCCAATTCGGACCGACCGAGGTCAGCGTACTGTACCAGGATGAGAAAACGAGGGTGATCTGCACCAGGGCCAAGTCCGACGGCCAAGTGCTGGAACTGTCGCGCGTCCTGTTCGATCCGGCCGGCATCGGGCGGTTCCCCCGGACGCACGCTGCCGTTTTGGCGGGCCAATCAATGGGCAAAGCCTTTAGGTCGGACGGAATCGAATTCCGGCGCGAGACAGAAACCGCTTACCGCCGGACCCTGCCCGCTAACTTCCACGCCTGGTTCGGCAGCCGCCGGCCGGCTACTGTCGTGGCCGTCTCGATAATGGCCGGGCCTGACCGGCAGCCCTACGCCGAGATTCTGGAAGTTTATAGCCCGGCCGTAGCTTGGCCGCAAGCCGGCGGCCAGCCCCGCGGCGACCACCCGGCCGTCATCAAAGCGCTTGGCGAACTACTGGCCGGCAATACTTAATTGAGGCCGTCCGGCTGGCCCGGCAGCAGACGGTTAGGCAGCAGCATGTAGATGCGGGTATCAGGCACCCTTTCGCCGCCCGGGCTGTGGCGCTCGCCCGGCTCCTCGTCAACCGTTTCAAAACCCAGCTTATGATAGATGTGAACGGCCGCGCCGTTCGACCCCCAGGTTTCGAGCCAGAAATCAGCCGCGCCGTAGAGCGCGGCCGTGGCAGCGATAATCAACCGAGAAAACGGCGCCGCCAAGCCCTGTCCCTGGCCGATTTCGCCGATGCGCAGCGCGAAAGTCGTTTTGCCGCCGGGTGCGTGGTCATTAGAGCCGGTACCGGCCCAGCCATAACCGGCCAGGGCCAAGCTGCCATCGTCCATCCGCTTAAGCAACAGGAACGTGCTGCGTTTCTTGGATAACCAACGTTCGGCTGCAGCCCGATCGGTGAACCGCTCGCTCAGGTCTTTGGGACAGTATTCACGAATGCCGGCCTCCTCGGCCATGACCGCGATCGCTTCGGCGAAAGCCGGCGTCAGGCCGACGTGCACTTCATAGCCGCGCTCCTCCATTTGCCGGGCCGCGGCGGCGTCGGCCTCGTCCAGCAAGTCCTGGTTTAGCTTCTGCGTCTCATCGGCGAAGCTGTCGGGGAAATCCATCATTTTTCACTCCTTGCATTGGTGCTGGTTAAGTTTTGTAGTCCGGCGGCTATTTGCCCGGCCAAGCCCTGGGCGTCCGGCGCCTCGACCATTACCCTGGCCAGCGGCTCGGTCCCGGAAGGCCGAATCAGCAGCCGACCCTTGCCTTCCAGCTTGCCGGTTTCGGCGGCTACGAACGCCTTGACGTCCGGATCATCCAGCCGGCGGCGGTCATGAAGCGGAATATTTACCAAAGCCTGGGGCAGAATTTTAACCCGGTCCCGCCATTGGGCCAAAGTCTGACCGGACAAGCTAAGCGCCTTGACGGACTGAACCGCTGCCAGCAGGCCGTCGCCGGTTGCCAGCAGCCGCGGAAATATGATATGCCCCGACTGTTCGCCGCCTAGCTGAAAGCCGGTGGCCTTCAACCCTTCCAGAACATAACGGTCGCCGACCGCTACCCGTTCCAGCTTGATGCCTTGCGCCTCAAGCGCTTTTTCAAAACCCAGGTTGGACATAACCGTGGCTACCACGCCGTCGAATTTTCCGCTGACAGCCAGCAAGTACATCAGATGGTCGCCATTCACTTCCCGCCCCCGTTCATCAATCATAGCCAAACGGTCGGCGTCACCGTCTAACGCAATCCCCAAGTCGAGCTTGCCCTTAATGACCGCTTGGCTCAACGCGCCGGTAGCGGTAGCGCCGCAACCGTCGTTGATGTTCTTGCCGTCAGGCGCATCGAACAGGGGCGTGACGTTAGCGCCCAGGCGGCCGAAAATACGTTCGGCGATGCCGCTGGCCGAGCCGTTGGCGCTGTCTACCGCCAAACGCATGCCGCGCAGCTCCAAGCCGCCGGCCGACTCCACCAAGAAATCCTCGTAACGCCCGACCAGCCCGTCATCCTGCCGCAGACTACCCCGACTGCGATCGGCTTCGACGCCGCTTTCGATCAGGGCGTTGAGCCGGGCTTCGGTAGCATCCGGCAGCTTGTCGCCGCGGCGGTCAAAGACTTTGACACCGTTATATTGATAAGGGTTGTGGCTGGCCGTTACCATCACCCCGGCCACGAAGTCGTCGATTTCGCGCGTCAGGTAAGCCAGGCCGGGTGTCGTTATTACGCCGGCCGCCGTGACGTTGACGCCGACGTCGTTCAGGCCGGCCGCCAAAGCCGCTACCAAACGTTCCGAGGATTGCCGCGTATCGCAACCGATAATGACTTTTTGGCCGGGCTCGGCGAAATGGCGGCCGACCGCCCGCCCGATTTGGGTGGCCCCTTTTTCATCCAGCGGGTATCTACCGGCCAAGCCCCGTATGCCATCGGTACCGAATAGAGCTCTGTTTGTCATCTGTTTATTATATACGGCGGCGGCCGGCTAAGCCACAGCGGAGTCGGGCCCGGCCAGATAGTAGGTAAGATTTTTTGTATTAAATCATATTTGATGTTAAAATAGTTGTTATGAGAGAGATGTCAGGCGCACCCGGTATCGACCCGGCTAAAGCCATATTAATGCCCGAAACCGGCAGCCGGGCCGTCCAGGCCTTCCAGGTCATGAACCAAGACGCCGGCTTACCGGTCGTATTCGAGGAAATGTCACTGGTCGAGGCTCTCGACAAGCTGGAAGCCAACGAAGTCGGAGCCGTTTTGGCCGGGGCCAGCCACACTACCGGCGAGGTAATCGTGGAAGGCATTAAACGGTTTAACCCCAGGCGCAACGAGGACGGGCTGGAAGACCCCAAGGGCCGCCGGCAATTAGTATCATCGTTTTTTGTCTTCGAAAGGGGCCAAGACGCGCCTTTCGTGATCGCCGACTGCGCCGTCAACGAAAACCCCGAAATCCTGGAACTGGTCCAGATCGCCGAACAAACCGTCGAGAACAGCCGCAAGCTGGGCATCAAACCCCGCGTGGCGTTCCTATCATACTCGACTTTGGGCAGCGGCCACGGCCGGTCATCGGCCAAGATCCGGGACGCCGCCGGTCTGTTCAGGGAAAAGCACCCCGACGTCCCGACTATCGGTGAAGTCCAATTCGACGCCGCCACCGACGCCAGTATTTATGCCAAGAAAACCGACGGCCGGACATTCCCGGGCGGCGAACCGCCGAACATCTTTATAGTGCCCAACCTCGATACCGGCAACACGATTTATAAAGTCTTGCAGTCAGCCCACTTCGGCGGCGGCTGGACGGCCATCGGCCCGCTGCTGCAGGGTTTTGAAGGCGGCCACCAGCTGCATGACCTGTCGCGCGGCGTCAAACCGCAGGCCCTAGAAGTAATCTGCCGCTACGTCGCCCGTTTAAGCGGCCTGCCCTTGCCCGAGCAACACGACCCCCAGGACTAACGCCGCGACCGGACCAGCCGGGCCACGGTCTGGCAAATTCTGTCTAAGGCTTCAGCCGTCACGCCCCTCGACAAGTCATGGAAATCGGCATCTCCGTCAAGCCCTTGCGTCAGCGGGCCGATGGCCGTGTAGCCGCCCGGCCACTCCAGCGCTTTGTACATCGTATTACCGGTGTCGAGGTTGGGGAATATGATCACGTTGGGGTATTTGCCGTCGCGGTAACCTTGGCCGTTATTCTTCTTTTTGAATATGTCCTCGTTGGTAGCGGCATCCCATTGAATCTCGCCGTAGGTGATGATCTCGGGGTGTTTCTCGCGAAACAGCTTAACCGCTGCCTGGACTTTTAAGACCGAAGGCTGCTGGCCGCCGCTGCCGTCGGTCGAAAATGAAATGAAAGCTACCACCGGTTCGTCGCCCAGACGTTTGGCGTTAGCGCTGGTTTGCTCGGCAATCCGGGCCAGCCGGGCGGCATCCGGGTCGGGGTTAACGGCGCAATCGGCCAGGTACAGGGTCCGTTCGCCGGCCTTCTCCATGACAAAGAATGACGAGGCGTCCTTGTTGGCGGCGCCGATTTGCCTGATGGCGGTCAGGAAGACTTCTTTGGAAGGATACGTCGCGCCGACCACCACGGCGTCAACCTCGCCCTTGTTCAATAAGTCGGCAGCTTCCTGCAGGCTCGTCTTTTCGGCCCTAATGCGCAGACCGCTGTCGGGCGAAGCGTACTTTTCGACGTATTCGGCTATGGCCGGGGCGTCAGGCTCCGGCAATAGGATCGTCGGCACGTAGCCGTCATTCGTAATCGCGTCGGTATCGCTCATAAATATGTATAATTACTATATCATTTCTTAACTATTACTAGCTTAAACAAAAGGTCCGCTCATGTCAGAACGTAGCCAAACCATATTTTTACCCGAGGGTGGGCAACCGGTAATTGACGCCTTGGGCGCCCACAACACGACCGGTTACGACGTCGAAGTCGGCCATTTGCCGTTGCTTTCGGAGAACGGCCAGCCCGGCGCGCTCGAAAGACTGGTTAACGGTGATTTCGCGGCCGTCATAGCCGGCGCCAAATACAAGTCGGCCGACGTCGTCAGCGCCGGCATCGAAGTCATCGGCACCGAAGACGGGCTGGTGTCTTCATTCTTCGCGATGGAAAGCCGCGACGGCAGCGGCGACAAAGTCTTCTTGGCCGACTGCGCGGTCGTACCGGCGCCCGACAAGGAGAAATTAGTGAAAATCGCGGCCCGCACCTGCGAAAACGTCGAGAAGCTGGGCATCACGCCGGTAGTGGCCTTCTTGTCATCGCCGGGCGAAGGCAGCAGCCGCTACGGCGATGTCGTGCGTGACGCCGCCGGCCTGTTCCAGGCCCAAAACCCCGGCCGGATTTCAATCGGCGAAGTCCAATGGGACGAGGCCCACGACGAAAGCCTATACCAAGCCCGTACCGGCCAGCCCTGGCCCGAAGGCCGCCGGCCCAATGTCCTGGTCTTTCCCAACCTCGACAGCGGCAATATTACCTACAAAATCCTACAGGATCCGGACGGCAGCGGCTGGACAACGGCCGAGACCCGGCCCAGCTCCTACGTCATGGAGAAAGACGGGCGCAAAATTTTCCTGTCAAACTGCGGCGAACGGCATACGCCAACCAGCCAGGAACTGGTGGAACTGGCCGAGCAGACTTGCGAGGGCGTCGCCGACCCGGTGGTGGCGTTCTTGTCATTTTCGACCGAGGGCAGTTCGGCCCGGCCGGAAGCCCAAGCCGTCCAGGCGGCCGCCAACGATTTCGGGGCCAGGCATCCGGAAGTTACGACTTACGGCGAGATCCAGTGGGATTCGGCGCGGGACGAGCATATTTACCGGCTCAAGACGGGCAAGCAATACGCCGGCGGCAAGGCGCCCAATGTCTTTATTTTCCCGAACCGCGACAGTGGCGACATCGCCCGCCTGGCCTTGCAAGACGAACGGTCCGGCGGCATGACGGCCATCGGCCCGATGCTCCAAGGCTTTAAGAAAGGCATCCTGCTAATCGACCTGTCGCGCGGCGTTAACGAAGAGGCCGGCATCGGCATCATCAAACTGACCGGCCAACTGGCCGGCTTGCAACCGGCCGAAAAACCCGAACCGGCGGAACCGCTGGCGGCGGCCGGCACCTAGGCCGTGGGCCGAGCCAATAATATTTCTAACTGCGGCTACCTGGACGGTCGTTTATTGTAGGTTTACAATTAACTTATCTAAGCAAGGGGGTTTATGTTTACATTACCGGATTTGCCATATGATTACGATGCGTTCGGCAAATACATCAGCAAAGACATCATGGAGCTGCACCACAGCAAGCACCACCAGACATACGTCGACAAGCTTAATGCCGCTTTGGAAAAAGCGCCGGAACTGCAGTCCAAATCGGTCGAGGAGCTGATCAGCAACCTGGACAGCGTTCCGGGCTGAGATCCGCACCGCCGTCCGTAACCATGGCGGTGGCCATTATAACCACAGCCTGTTCTGGAAATGGATGTCGCCCGATGGCGGCAGCGAACCGACCGGACAGCTGGCTGATGCGCTCAAGGCCAAGTATGGCGGCTTTCAAGGCATTCATGGATGCTTTCGGCGAAAAGGCGCTGGGCGTCTTCGGCAGCGGCTGGGTATGGCTGCAGCCCGATCTGTCAATCGTCAGCTCACCCAACCAGGACTCACCGCTCAATGACCGGCGGACCGAAGCCGATCCTCGGCCTGGACGTCTGGGAACATGCCTACTACCTGGACTACACTTACAAGCGCGCCGACTACATAAAAGCCTGGTGGCACGTGGTCAATTGGGACGAAGTCGCCGCCCGCTTCGCCGCCGGTTCCCAGAAGCCGGGCTTAGGCCAATAGCTCCTCGGGAACTTTCAGGTAAGGCATAAACTCTTCCTCCGGCCATAGGTCTTCCTTGACGCCGGCTATGACTGCCGCGTGTTCAATGTCATCGTCGTCTACCGAACCGGTATCGGCGATAACTTCTCTGAGCTGGTCTACCGACACGTGCCGGGCGATTACCTTTTTATGCGATCGATCGAGCGACCGGAACAGCTCATTGACCAGCAGCCATTTAGCCCTCACGGCGACGACATCCTCTAGCGAAACGCCTTTTAGGATATCGGCCGGCAATTCCCGGTCGGCCACTTCCTGCTGGATAGCGCATAGCCTCGGCCTCATCCCGTCCATCAGCTGCTGGTTATAGCGGTCTTTGACTTCGGCCACATAGTCATCCCAGTTGAATATATGCTCGAATTTAGTTACGCTGGGGGCCCGTTTTGTCCGCGACAGCAAGGCAACGGCCTCTTTGGTCGGTGCCCGGCCGCCGTTCGCCCGCATGAAGTTCAAGCCCCATTGTTTATAATCTTCGGGTTTCATACTTAACACGTCGACATAGCCGTTCATGGTCATAGCCCGTATCGGCGTGGTACCGTCACGGCTATAAACTTTGCAGCTGGGGCCCAGGCCGGCTTTAGCCCGGCGGTTGATCTCGGCGTTGAGTCCGACATAGCTTGTCCGGCCCTCGTTTTCTTGCAGCAAGTCCAGGAAAACCCTCTCGGCATAATCGGCTTTTTGTTGTGCGGTCCACGAGTCATAAGCGTAGCGTCTGTGTTCCGGCACCGCTTCCACGGCCGCATAAAACGCGGACACCGAGCCGAAGCGTTCACCGTTATAGAGCTTGCCCTCGGAACTCCCAATCCCCAGGTAGCAAGCCTGCCTTATCACCTGTAGGGTCAAATTGCTGGTAACCTGGCCGGGCTGCCTCGTGACACCGTCCAGCCAGCGGCCATAGCAGATATAGTCATCCCGGGTCCAGGCCTCGGTGTCCAAATGCTCGTAAGCGTCGGGCTCTATGGCGCCGTACTTTTTGACATCCAGCAGGGCCGGCAGCGGAACTATGCCGCCGTCTTCGGGTTTTTGCTCTAGAATTACGGCCTCGGCCAGCAAAAGTTTGCCGGCGCCATACAACTGCACCAGGTTAGGCGGTCCCTCGCCGGCCTCAGCCCGCTCAATCGGGCCTTGGGCGGCGTAAAGATTGCCTGTCTCTAATTCGAAGTGAAAACTATTCATAACACCGTATGCCGGCCTGCCGGTTAATACACCCGAAACCAGTACCGGTATATTATATTAACATCTTAATGACAAAATATCAATATTAGACGGTTCAGGATAGTCCAATTCTGTGCCATAAAATTTAAATTAATAAAATTATGTGATTTAATAGTTTTTTAATTTTTGTCGGTAATAATACTTCGTATGCAAATATTACCGAAAGTCTTATTGGTCGAGGACGACCGCGGTATCGCCGGCGCCTTGTCGCAAGCCCTCCAAAGCAGTCATGACATTGATGTGGCGGCGACCGGCCAGCTGGCCTTTTACAAGACGGACGCCGCCCATTACGACATTCTGGTCTTGGACTTGGATCTGCCCGACATGTCCGGCTTGTCGGTTTGCCAACGGCTGCGCGAAGGCGGCTTCCGGACGCCGATCCTGGTACTGACGGCAGACAGTCGGACGCTGACCAAAATCAACCTGCTGGATGCCGGAGCTAACGATTACCTGACTAAGCCGTTTAGCCTGGGCGAGTTCAAGGCCCGGTTGAGAGTTCTGGCGCGGGCTGCCGACCGCCAACCGGCCAAGCCGGCGGCCAACCTGGCGATCAGCGGCCTGGCACTCAACCGCCAGACTCACGAAGTCAGCCGTGACGGCATCAAGCTAAAACTCAGGCGCAAAGAGTTCGCCATCCTGGAGTACCTGATGGAGCACGCCGGTTCGGTCGTGACCCGGCGGGGGCTGACCCGCTACGCCTGGTACGGCGCGGAGGACCTGTGGACCAATACTGTCGACGTGCATGTCAAGCACTTGCGCGACAAAGTCGACCGGCCCTTTGGCCGGCCGCTGATACGGACCGTCCATGGCATAGGCTATAAGCTGGAAGTCATACCGGCCCTCCCGCCTGATAAGGCATAAAGGCGGCTATGCAGGAACTGCTTAACTACGAACACCTGAGGGAATTACAGCATTTCGCTAAGCTGGGCCGCATGAGCGCCAGCTTGCTGCACGAAATCAGCAACCCCTTAACGGCGGCTATGCTGAACCTGGAACTGGGTGACAAGCAATCGGCAGCCGTGCGGCGGGCCAGGCAAGATATGCAAACGATGCGGCGTTACGTCGAAGCCGCCCGGCAGCAGGTCAGGCTGCAAGGCAAGGCCGGTACTTTCCATGTCCGGCCGCAGCTTGACCAGGTAAGGCGCATTTTGATACCGCTAGCCAGAAGAGAGGGGGTCAGGCTTGAAATCGGTCCGGTAGCCGACTGCCGGCTGCACGGGGATCCGGTTAAGTTCCAGCATATAATTTCCAACCTGGCGGTCAACGCCATAGAAGCTTACGACGATAATTGCGGCCGGCCTAAAACCGTGCGGCTGTCAGTCGACCGGCATCAAGGCCGGCTGGTTATTGAAGTAACCGACTACGGCAGGGGCATCCCGCCCGAAAATCTGCCGCGGCTGTTCGAAGCCTTTTACAGCACCAAAGGCCAGTCCTGCGGTCTGGGCATCGGCCTGGCAATCGTCAAGCAATACGTGAGCGATGATTTTCGAGGTTCCATCAGGGCGGCCAGCTCGGCGCGACGCGGCACGCGGTTTACCATCACGCTGCCGGCCGCCGAGACATAGGCATATTCAAACCAATGTCGGAATTCTTACATCTTCGGTTTTTGAGACTGCTATAATTCATAACCATGATTAAAAAGTCCTTAAATATAGAAGGTGAGATTTGACGCATTACGCGATAAACATCTCCCCGCCGCCGGCCAGCTCTCATAGATTTCTTATCGGGCCGCCCCTGTTCGTAGTATCACTGTTTTGTTTCGCTTTCGTGTTGATGCAGCCCCATAATCCGGCCCAGGCCAAGACGGCGGCTGCCAGCCAAGCGGCAGCCGGCTCTTTTAGCAATAAGCCCTCGCTCTCCCAGCCTTCTCAAACTACTCTTCCAAAGCTTTCTCAAGAACCGGTGATGCCGTCCCCGACCCCGGTGACGGCCTCCGCCACGGCCTCCGCCTCAAGCTCCGCATTATCAACCACCTCACAAGCAGCCGGCAGCGCCGCCACCACGAGCCTACAATCGGCCAAGCCCAATAATAATCAAACAGCCGGCAACCAGCTCAAAATAAACCTTAATAACGTTACCAACGTCGACCTGTTCAAGTAGGGGCCGGTTCAAGAGCCGTCGGAAGCGGGCCGATTGGCCGACCGCCAGGCTTCGATTGCGCCGTGGTGGCCGCTCAGCAGGACGTCCGGCACTTTTCGGCCGCGGAAGTCTTCCGGCCGGGTGTATTGCGGGAACTCTATGGTCACGTCATCCTGTTGGAATGATTCGATGTCGGCCGAATGCTCGCCGCCCAGTACGCCGGGCAGCAGCCGCACCACCGAGTCGATAATGACCATGGCCGGCAGTTCGCCGCCGGTCAAAACGTAGTTGCCGATACGGAAACTCTCGTCGACCCAGTCCGTAATTCGCTCGTCGTAGCCTTCGTAACGCGGGCAGATTACGATCAGGCCCTCGGCTCCGGCCAGCCGTTTGGCGTCCGATTGCTTGTAAAGCTTGCCGCGGGGCGTCGGCAGCAGAACTTTGGCCGAGGGGTCGGCCTGCCTGGCCTTTTCGATAGCCGCTACCAGCGGTTCCACCATTAGCAACATGCCGTCGCCGCCGCCGTAGGGCGTATCGTCAACCTGTCGCCGCGGCCCCAGACCGAACTCGCGCAAATTGATTATTTCGTAGGCTGCCAGCTCTTTGTCTTGGGCCTTCCATAGCATACTGCTGCCCAGCACGCCGGTGAACATCTCCGGAAACAGGGTAATGATCTGGATTTTCATCTAGCGTCTAGAGGTCAAGGTCGTCGAGGTCGGCCAGCTCCTGGCGGGCCTGGGCCAAACGGTCGCTGGTCTGGTCTTCTTCCGAAATCCCGGCTTCGGGCTCCTTGTCGGCAACAGCCGGTTCTTCCCTATCGGCCGGCGCCGCGTCTTCTTCGCTCGTATCCGGCTTCTCAGTATCCGAGCCGTCTTCGCTAACGGACGGAGCAGGTTCGTCAGCGGCCGCGTTATCGTCATCATCGTCAGACGGCTTGGTTGTAGGAGCCGGCTTGGCTGCGTCGCCCTGCCCGTGGTCGAGCGGCCCGTTGTCGATAATTTTAAGATTATAACGGGCGTCATTCTTAGTGCCGAGCGCGCGCAGCAAGGTACGCAGCGATTGGGCGGTCGCGCCGCGCTTACCGATGACGCGGCCCAAGTCTTCGGGGTCGACCGTCAGTTCCAGGAGCACGCCCTTTTCGTCGATTCGCCGGTCAATATGTACGGCGTCGGGTTTGCCCACCAAAGATTTAACTACATATTCTATAAATTGTTGGTCGATTTCGCTCATGTGGCAGACTCCTGTAGGTTAATTAGTGGTTTCCCTCCGTACTCAACCAATTATAGCAAACCGCTGGCGCCGGAATGTGAAATTTCTTGCCTTTGGAGGGGTCTAAGCGGCCTGCTCGTCTTCGGCGGGAGCGGCTGCGGCGGGCTCTTCCGGGGTTTCGGATTCGGGTTCGGCGGCGGGCTTTTCGGTCTCGGCAGCTGGGGCCGGCTCTTCGGCTGGAGCTTCGGTAGCTTCAGGCGCGGCTTCTTCGACTGCAGGTTCGGCGGCAGGAGTTTCAGCGGCTTCGGCCGGGGCGGCATCAGCAGCCGGGGCTTCTTCGCTGACAGGTTCATCAGGACGGGTGCTGCGGCGTTTCTCGGCGTTGCGGACGGCGCGTTCTTTGTCGGCCGGCAGTTTCACCCAGCCAGGCAACTTGACACCTTCCCTTTTCAGCAAACGGGCTACCCGGTCGGACGGCTGAGCACCGTGCTCAAGATAAAAGGCCGCCTTGTCTTTGTCCAAGACCACCACTTTGCCGTGCGGGTCATAGCTACCCAAACGGGCAACGACCTTACCGCTGGTCGGCGTCCGCTGTGAATCCTGTACGACGACGCGGAACATAGCGTGGCCTTTGCGGCCGGTGCGTTGCATGCGAATAACTAACATATATCTTGTGGTGCTCTCTTTTTCCTAAAACTTAGCGTTATTAAAGATAATCCTTGTTATTCTACAGATAACCATCCCTGTTGTCAACCGAACTATGGCTCTGGTTTTTCAGCATAGTAAGCCAGGGCGGCTTCGGCGGCCTGCTGCTGCGCGGCCTGCTTGCTGGGGCCGGTGCCCTGGCCGCGGAGGTTGTCGTTGACGTAGACGCCGACGGTGAAAGTCTTATCATGGTCCGGGCCGTCTTCGCTCATGACTTTGTAGACCGGCGTGGCGGTTTCTTTGCTCTGGGCCAGTTCCTGCAGGTGCGACTTGGAATCCATCCACGAGCCGCTGGCCAGGATGTGCTCAAGGGTGCTGAGGATGCTTTCGGTTATGAAGCGTTTGGCGGCATCATAACCCTGGTCTAGGTAGAGGGCGCCGATAACCGCTTCGAAGCTGTTGGCCAGGATCTGGGCGCGGGCCCGGTCGGTACCGCGCTTCTCGCCGCGGCTCAGCCGGAGCAAAGGCTCGAAACCGTACTTGGCGGCGGCCGCGCCGATACTCTCGGTCCGGACCAGGCTGCTGCGCCAGTTGGTCAGGATACCCTCGGGCTCGTTATATTGGGCGTACAGGTATTCGGTAACGACTAGCTCCAGGACGGCGTCGCCCAGGAACTCCAGGCGCTCGTTGTGCTCTTTGACGGTTTTTTTGTGCTCGTTAAGGTAGGAACGGTGGGTGAAAGCCGTGATTAATAGATCGATATTATTGAAATTAGCGCCCAGTTTGTCGCGGGCGAAGGTTTGGTAAGTCGATGTGTCCATGATTCTTAACTTGTTAAGTATTCTACAGTTTGCCTTCCCGGATCTTCTTCATGCCGACCAGTATAAGCTTGCCGATGTCATCGTAAGCGATCTTGTCGACGGCCTCGGCGGCCGGCAGCCACTTGATGTCGTTGAGCCAGTCCTCCGGGTGCAGCTTATCGCTGTTACCCAGGCCCTCGACCAGGTAAATATGCATGGTCATCAGGACCAGGGTATGGCTGCGGCGGTAGCGGAAGTTGACTTTGCCGAGCCAGCTGTGGACTTTCATCTCCTTCAGGCCGGTCTCCTCGCGGATTTCGCGCTCGGCCGTGGCTTTGGGCTCTTCGCCCGGTTCCACATGGCCTTTGGGAATGGTCCAACGGTTTTTAGCGTCCTGCATCAGCAGGATCTGGACTTCCTTGCCCTGTCCGTGGCGGCGGAAGACAATGCCGCCGGAAGTCGTTTCGCGGACGACTTCGTCAATCACCGGCCGCCGGCGCAGGGATAGTTTGCGAAAGCCTTTCATCGGGTTAGGTCGTTGCATGCTGCGGCCGCCTACTTCTTAGCCGTTTTGTTGGTTGATTTTTTGGCGGCCGGCCGCTTGGCCGGTTTCGGCTTGGCGGCCGGCTTGGCGGCCGGTTTGGCGGCGGTTTCGCGCTCGCGCAGCAAAGTACCGAGCACGCCGTTAATGAACTTCGACGAGTTGTCGCCGCCGAAAGCCTTGGCCAGTTCGACGGCCTCGTTAATAACGACTTTGGGCGGCACGTCGGCTTCGTTCTCCAGTTCGTACAGGCCGATCCTCAGCACGATCCGGTCCATGCGGGCGATTTGGTCAATCGGCCATTCCGGGGCCACCGGCTGCAGCTTGGCATCGAGCTTCGGGGCTTCTTTGAGGACACCGTTAACCAGCTTTCGGATGAAGTCCGTATCGCTCAGCATCTCCTTGTAGCGGGCGATGTTGCGCTCCAGGACCTGGCTGATATCCAACTGGCCGTCGGCAGCCTCGCGTCGCAGCTCCTCTTCGTAGAGCGTTTGGAGGGCGATGATGCGACCGAGGTGACGATTCGAGGCCATATTGTTAAATTTCCTTATCTGGCAGCGGCCGGCTTTAGGCGGCTTTGGCTGATTCGCGCTTGGTGGTGCGCACTTTGACCGGCGACTTGGCGTTGACTTTGCGGGCCAGCTTGAGCACCAAATGGCTCCGGCGGGTACCGGTTTTGCGCGGGCTGGTTCGCTTTTTGGGTTTACCCATGCGGTAATTGTTCCTTTTCGTTAAGTTAAGTTTATGACTTAACTATAATTATAACTTTTTAAGGTGGATGATTCAACCGGGCAATCCGGCTTGCCTAGCGCCGGCCGGCCAGGAGCCGGACTAAACGACGAAGTTGACGAGTTTGCCGGGGACGTAGATGGTTTTGCGGATAGTCCGGTCTTTGAGGTAGGCGGCAACCCGGTCGTTGGTTTGGGCGGCTGCGACGACGGCGGCTTCGCCGGCGTCTTTGGCGGTCTGGATTTCGCCGCGCAGTTTGCCGTTGACCTGGATGACGACCGTGACGGTGTTTTCGACCAGGTACTTTTCGTCGTAGGCCGGCCACTCGCTGACGTGAACCGACTCGTCGTGACCCAGCTGCTGCCATAATTCTTCGGCGATGTGCGGCGCGAACGGCGCCATTAACTGGACCAGCGATTCCAACGCCCATTGCCATTCGGTCGAAGCGTAATTATCTTCGGCCTTGACGCGGTAAAGGTCGTTGACGCATTCCATTAAGGCGGCGATGGCGGTATTGAAACTCAGGTCCGCCAGGTCCTGGGTGACTTTTTTGATCGTGCGGTGAACGGACTTTTCCAGCTCGGCCGATTCGCCGTCGCCGCCGTCGCTGTCATTGAACTCCTGGACCAGGGTCCAGGCGCGCTGCAGGAAGCGGAAAGCGCCGCCCATGCCTTCGACGCTCCAGTTGGCGACTTGGTTCCAGGGCCCGATGAACAGCTCCATGATGCGGATGCTGTCGGCGCCGTAACCCTGTTCGATAATACTGTCGGGTTCGATGGTGTTGTTCTTGCTCTTGCTCATTTTGGCGCCGTTCGGGGCCAGGATCATGCCCTGGTTGCGCAGGGTCGAGAAGGGCTCTTCGAAGTCGATTAAACCTTCGTCGTACATGACTTTGGTCCAGAAACGGGCGTAGAGCAAATGCATGACGGCATGTTCGGCGCCCCCGATATAATCGTCGACCGGCAACCAGAATTTGGCCAAGTCTTTGCTGAAAGGTTCTTGGTCATTATGGGGGTCGGCGAACCGCAGGAAATACCAGCTCGAGCAGGCGAAGCCGTCCATGGTGTCGGTCTCGCGCTTGGCCGGGCCGCCGCATTCGGGACAAGTCGTATTGACGAATTCCGGCACGTTGGCCAACGGGCTGCGGCCGTCGCCACTCGGTTCGTAGCTCTTAACCTCCGGCAAAACTACCGGCAGCTGGTCCTCCGGTACCGGCACCGCGCCGTCTTTCTGGCAGTGAATAATAGGAATCGGCGCGCCCCAGTAACGCTGGCGGCTGATCAGCCAGTCGCGCATTTTGTAGCTGACTTGTGGCACGGCCAGCTGCTCGTCTTCCAGATATTTGATAATCGGCTCGCGCAGTTCGCCGCTGACCTGGCCGGCGAAGGCGGCCGGCTCGGCCAGGATACCGTGCTGCATGTCGTTGTAGCAGTATTCCAGGTTGCGGACCTTCTCGGCTTCGGCTTCGTCTTTGGGGAACAGGACCGGCTTCAGCCGGATGTCATATTTCTTGGCAAAGCGGAAGTCGCGCTCGTCGTGGGCCGAACATTTGACGATACCGGTGCCGTAATGAGCCAACGCGTAACTGGCTACCCAGATCGGCAGGTCACCGTTGCCGACCGGGTCGACGATATAACGGCCGGTGAAGATACCCTCGACGTTTTCTTCGTCGGCATAGCCTTGGGCGTCGCGTTTCTTGACCATTTCGGCGGCGAAGTCGAGGACTTTTTGCTCGTCCGGCGTGCCTTTTAATAATTCCTCCAGGAAAGGATGGTCGGGCGCAATGACGACAAACGTGTCGGCCGCGAAAGCCTCGAAGTGGGCCGAGAAAGTTTGGATTTGCAGCTTGCTGTCCTTAACCGGCGCCGTGAAAACCATGCCTTTGGAGCGGCCGATCCAGTTGCGCTGCATGACTTTGATTGATGTCGACCAATTAACGTGGTCAAGGTCCTGTTCCAGGCGGTCGGCGTAATCGGTGATCTTGAAGAACCATTGCTTGAGGGATTTCTTCTCGACTATGGCGCCGCTGCGCTCGGCCCGGCCGTCGATTATCTGCTCGTTGGCCAGCACCGTCTTGTCGACCGGGTCCCAGTTGACCAATGCCTCTTGCTGGTAGGCCAGGCCGCGCTTGAGCAAGAGCAAGAAGAACCACTGCGTCCAGCGGTAATAGCTCGGGTCGGTGCTGTCGATTTCGCGCGACCAGTCGTAGCTGAAGCCCATTTGCGTCAGCTGCCGCTTGAAGCGGGCGGTGTTCTCGTCGATGGCCTTGCGCGGGCTAATCTTGTTCTTGATGGCATAGTTCTCCGCCGGCAGCCCGAAGGCGTCCCAGCCCATCGGGTGAAGCACGTTGAAGCCCTTCATGCGGTTGAACCTGGCGAGGGCGTCGCCGATGGTGTAGTTGCGGACATGTCCGACGTGCATGGCCGCGCCGCTCGGATAAGGGAAATACTCCAGGACGTACTTCTTGGGCTTAGCCTTGTCTTCGCTGGCCTCGTAAATCTTATCGGCTTCCCATTTGGCCTGCCATTTGGGCTCGATCTCTTTCGGATTGTAGCGTTGCATAGGCTTTATCCTACCAGTTTATACCTTGTTATGGCTAGATAGACGGCGCAGCGAAGAGGTACAGGCTTTCGGAGCCGATATAGCTAAGGGAGTCAGGGGCACGATAGACAGCTTCCAGATCTTGCCAACTTTCATGGCCAAGCTTGACCATGGCGGTCGCCTCTAGGCCTGCCGCCATAAGCATAGCCGGAGTCAAGCAGGCGGTTTGCGCGGAGATTGTTTCGCGTATTACTATAGTGCCGCCATAGTCGGCCAGCTTGGCGGCTTTGGCCAGCAGATCTTCGCTAGCACCAGGCTGCTTGAAAACTTTAGGATCTCCGAAAACATTGCTTAGAAGAATCTCGTCCGCCGAATGCTCCGCCAGAATTATGGCCAGATTGGAGCCGTCGTCACTATGATCGCCTAAGGGCCTGAAGCCTTGGTAGCTTTTGAGGCTGCCGTCAGGCCGGTAGTTAAGAAACGTGATGTTTTCACCGGAGAGCTTTTTTTGGAGGGCGGCCGGTTCATCTACCTCTTTAGTAGCACGCAGCCATGATTCTGTGCCTACGAAAGACCGCCTGCCAAGGAAAGGTACCGGCTGCTGCGCGGCAACCGGCGTACCGCCATGGCCGATCTCAATCATTTTGAATTTAAGGCGCTGGTTCCTTTCGTGAAGGTATTGGATGATTTCAGCGGACCGGGCACTAAGATCCAAGCCGTCAAACGCGGTAATCAAAGATTCATTTGTGCTCATAACTTAATAATATATAATACAATATATTATTAAGTAAAGCAATTTCGTTATTCCCACTCGGTTGTGGCGGGAGGTTTGTTGGTCAGGTCAAGGAAGACCTGGGAGATGCCGGGGACTTCGGCCAGGATGCGCTTGGCGATGCCGTCGAGGAAGCCGTCAGGCAGGTCGCGGCCGGGCAGCATGGCCTGGACCGTCATGAAGGTGCTGGTAGTGACCGGACGCAGTACGATCGAGCGCTGGCCGGGCTTATCAAAAGACAGCGGCAACAGAACGACCGGGAACTGTTTGATACTGCCAAGCAGGCCGGCGGCCCGCATGGCTTCGAACACAATCTTGTCGGCTTGCCGGAGCTGGGCCCGGACATCGGCCGTTAATAAGGTTTTGGTCAGCGAATGGCCGGCCAGCGGCCTCGGACCGAGGGCATAAATCACGCGGTTGACGGTCTCGCGGAAATGGGCCGGCAGGTCGGCGCCGAGCTGGGCCAGTTGCGCCTGGCCTAAGCCGGCCTGTTCAATCGCCGCGACCGACAAGTGCGACCGCTCGTCGCCGCCGACGCCGACGCTGCGGACCGGCAGCAGTTGGGCCTTGGCTGCAAAAGTTTGCTTGTCCAAGAACGCCTGGATGTCCGGCTGGCCGGCCGCCGGCCGGAGTTCGTTATCCGATTCTGGTGCGGCGATAATCCGAATCGCCAGACCCGGACCGGGGAACGGTTGGCGCTCGACCAACTCTTCGGGCAAACCGAGCTCGCGGCCGAGTTCTCGGACTTCGTCCTTGAACAGGTCGTCCAGCGGTTCGATCAGCAGGCCGGCGGCCTTAAGTTCCTGGACTTCGCGGACCTGGTTATGGTGGGTCTTGATGGTCATGGTGTGGCTGTCGCCGGTGCTGTGGCCGCTCTCGATGCGGTCGGCGGCGTTGGTGCCCTGCAGCAGCATGGCTTCGCTTAATTGCAGGCCGGCAACCAGGCGGTTTTGGACTTCGATGAAAGCTTTGCCGATAATCTTACGTTTGGTTTCGGGGTCGGCGACGCTGATTAGCGGACCTAGGACTTGGTTGCCGGACTTGACCGTAGCTTGTTCGAAATCGGCCACGGCATTGACCTTTTGGACCGGGATGCCGGCCGCCCGGAGCTCCTCGATGACCATGTCATCCTCGTCGCGCATGAAGCCGTTATCAATGAAAAAGGCATGCAGCCGTTCGGCCGGTACGGCATCGGCCGCCAGTTTGGCCGTGACGCTGGAATCGACGCCGCCGCTGACGAAGGCGATGACGTGGCGCTTACCGGCCAGCTTGGCGATTTGCATCCGTTTGTCGGCAATGATTTTGCGCAGCTGTTTCTCCCGGAAACTATCGTCGGCCGGCAACTCGGCAATCAGCTGTAAGAAATTTTTAAACACCTGGTAGCCTTCGGGCGTATCGTCAAAGACTTCGGGATGGAACTGGACGCCTATCTTGTTGCCGTAAGCCACCGCCGAGTAGGCCGTCGAGCCGTCACTAAGCTTATGGGAACCCAGGGTCGTGAAGTCCGGCGGCAGTGATTTGACGAAGTCGCCGTGCGTGAAAAGGCCGGTGAAATCTTTCTTGGTGCCTTTGAAGATCGGATGCGCCGTGTCGATGCTGGTCGTGACGCGGCCATCCTCGCGGATGGCGTTCTTAGCGACCTGGCCGCCGTGGGCCACGACCATGGCTTGCATGCCGTAACAGATACCGAGCAGCGGCAAGCGGCTGCCCCAGATAGACGGGTCGGGTTGCGGCGCCTCTTCCTGGTGCGAGCTGGCCGGGCTGCCGGAGATGATAATCGCGCCGTACTTGCCTTCGATTTTGCCCAAGGCGGTGTCCAACGGCAGGACGTCGGCCGGTATGCCCTGGCGTTCGACGGCTTTGCGCACCAGGTCGACGTACTGTCCGCCAGCATCGAGAATGGCAACACGGCTCTGCATTGCTTAAATTATAGCACGGTTAATCTGTTATTTCAGGCGCAAAAGTCTTTGATAGCTTGCAGGGTGGCGGTGAATTTGGCATCGTCGGCTTCCAGCAGCGTCATCCGGAAACCGGGCGTGCCGCTATTGAAGCCGGTGGTCAACGGCACGGTGCAAATGCCGGTCGCGGCCAGCAGCTGGTGGCAAAACCGCTTGTCGAAGCTATCCTCCGGGATATCGGCCAGGATGGCGTCGAGGAGTTTCTGAGCATCCGGATTGGCGGCCGGTTTGTTAACGCCGCGCTTGATGAATTCACGGCTGAAAGTCACCGGCAGGTAGAAAGCCCCTTTCGGCTCGACGGCACTGAGGTGCGGGCTGCCGTTAAGCAGGGCCGCCCCCTTGACCGCCCGGGCCTTATATATGGCCCGGCGTTTGTACAAATGGTCGCGGTAGCGGTCATCACCGAAGATAGCCGGGAAGACGGTCTGCGGCAGCGTCGTCGAGCAAACTTCGGTCATTTTGGCTTCTTCGATCGAACGGATGTAGCGGGCAAAGTCCGGATCGGCTTCGACGTTATAGAATTCGGCCCAGCCGCAGCGGCTGCCCGGCCAGGGTATCTCCTTGGACAAGCCGCGCAATATAATCGTCGGCACGCCGTCGGCCAGCTCGGCCAAAGGTATGAATTCACCTTTGTTATACGTCAGGTTGGAGTAAATCTCATCGGCGATCAGGAATAGTTTGTACTCTTTGGCGATAGCCACGAAATCCTCGAGGATATGGCGCGGGTAGACCAGGCCGGTCGGGTTGTCCGGGTTAATGATTAACAGGCCGGCGATGTTGGGATTGGCCGCGACCTTGGACCGGACCTCGTCAACGTCCGGCAGCCAGCCGTTTTCGGGGTGCAGGCTATACGTCAGGTGGGCGGAGTGGGCGTGGGCAGCTTCGATGGCGGCGTGCGTGGGATAAGCCGGGTTGGGACCCAGAACCCTGGCACCGGGATTAAGCCAAGTGTAGATCTTGGTAATGGCATCGCCCAAGCCGTTGAAAAACAGGATGTTCTCGGCGTCGAGATGGGCTTTGCCCTGCCGGGCCCGCTGTTGGCTCAGGAATTCGCGGGCCGCCTGCAGGCCTTTGGTCGGCGAGTAACCGTAAGACGCGTTATTCTTCTTGACCTCGTTGACGATCAGGTCGCGGATCCATTGCGGTACCTGTTCGCCTTTGGCGACCGGGTCGCCGATGTTTTCCCAAGTGATGTCGATACCGGTGGCCGCCAGCTGTTCGGCGAAGTCCACGATACCGCGGATCTCGTAATGCAGCTCGCCGGCACCTGGATGGACAATATTAACCCTCATGGCCGGCCGCTAAAACTGTTGGAGATAATTAGTGCCGAAGCTGGTAGTGAGCGATTGGCGCCGGGCGTGGCGTTCCTTGGCGAAACCGATCAGGCGCTGCACCAGGTCGACGTTGCTGATGCCGGCCCGGTTCCAGTTATGGGCGTAGAGGCCGCCGGGCAGCGGATTGACTTCGTTGAAGTAGACTTCCCCGGCTTTGCTGTCGACCAGCATGTCGACCCGGGCGATGCCGTTGCAGCCGAGCGCGCGGTAAACCGACAGGCCGACGGCTTGGGCTTTGTCATAAAGCGGCTTGGGGATGTCGGCCGGTATCTGGCTGTAACCCTGGGCGCCTTTGGCACCACCCTTGCCTTTGCCGCCCTTTTTGCCGCCCTGCATGTATTTGGTATCGAAGTCGAAGAAGTCTTCCGGCTTGGTCAGCGGCATTTCCAGCAGTGCCGGCTGGGGGGTGTCGGTACTGCCCATTACCGGCAGCGTCAGCTCGATCAGGTTGGCGACGGCTTCTTCGACGATGATCCGGTCATCGTAGTGGGCCGCTACTTCGAGGGCGTTGCGCAGTTCGGCATCGGTCGTGACGCGCGAGATGCCGATGCTCGAACCGAGGTGGGCCGGTTTGACGAATAGCGGGTAGGCCAGCTGGCCGGTGACGCTTTTGACGGCGGCGCCCGGCTCGCGCTCCAAATCGGCTTTGGTAAAAGCCAGGAATTTGGAGACAGGTATGCCGTTAGCTACGGCCAGCTGCTTGGACAGCACCTTGTCCATGGCGACCGCCGCGGCGCTGACACCGCAGCCGACATAGGGTATGCCCGCCATATCAAGCAGGCCCATCAAAGCGCCGTCTTCGCCATAAGTACCGTGCATGGCCGGGAAGACCAGGTCGATTTTGCGCTGCTGTTTGCGGCCGGCGATGCCGCTGGCCTTGACAAGCGTCATGCCGCCGTCGAACTGGACGCTGGCCGGCTGCGTCCGGTGCAGGTAGTCTTGAATCTCGCCCGAAGTGAAGAGTTTGATATCCTTGAGCTTTTCGTCCCAGTACCAGGCGCCGTCTTTGGCTATATAAACGGCTTCGACGCGGTATTTCTTGGTCAGCTCCAGCGGTTTGATAATGCTGGCCAGGGCGGTCACGATCGATACGTCATGCTCGGCTGAGCGGCCACCGAAAATTACTGCTATTGTTTCCATGATTTACAGTCTAGCATTAATAAACTTGCAATTCAAGCCTACAATTTATATATACAATTAGTGTTGACATTTGTAAATTCTTGCGTTAATTTAGCTAAATGCTTAAACGCGTAATCGAGGCGATATGCCGCTAAGGACTTTTGAGGTCCAAGAACTGGCCCGGACCCCGATTCCTGACGTTCCGGCCGTCGACGGCTGGAAAGACAAGCCGATAGAAGAATCCGGCGAACCGTTGGTCACACTCGGCGAACTGGGGATTCCTTCGGCCTCGTTTTATGCCGGGGCGCATGATTTCTCGCCTTATGAGCCTGATAGCCTGCCCGGCGCTCTCCAAGCGGTTTATGTCCGGCAAGGCCTGGGCGAAGCTTTGCTAAAAAGCCAGTCCTTGCTGCCCGACACGATGTACCTGGTCGGCCTCGACGGTTTCCGGCCGCGCAGCGTACAGGAATCATTGTTCCGGTTTTTTGCCGGCCGGCTAGACGAACTTCAGCCCGGCTGGACAGCCCAGGAGCGGGAAGCTTACACCCAAAAATACGTTTCCAAACCATCGGCCGACCCGGCCCGCCCGGCACCGCATAACACCGGCGGATCGATTGATTTGTGGCTGTTGCGCTTGCCGGACGGCTTCAGCCGTGATGATATTCCGCCGTCCGCGGCCCTATCGGCCGGTTTGTGGCTGCCGGCCGGAGCGGCGTTCGACCATGGCGGCGAGCGCTCGTCGCTGCGCTATTACGAAGACAACGAGGATTCGGCTGACGACGCCGCTTTTCGGGCCAGCCGGCGTGTCATGTACTGGCTGGCCCGGGAGGCCGGCATCGAATTATACCCGGATGAATTCTGGCACCTGAACTTCGGCAACCAAATGGCCGCCCAGACTGCCGGCAACGACCTGGCAGTCTACGGCGCCGCCGGGCTCAGTGAAGCGCAAATGAGGCAAGAAGAACAAAGCCGCGCCCGGCTGGCGCAGGCCGGCGCAAAAGTCACCACTAACCTGCCCCTCGGCGAAGTCATACGGCCCGGCGAATAGGCTGCCGCAGCTTGCCTATACGGGTTAAAAGTGTTAATATTAGTCGCATAATTTTAAGGGAGCCGGTTGCATATGTCTGAGAAGCGGCCTTGGCTGCACCTTTTCAAGAGCAGTCCCGCCTATAGCCCCGTCCTAGACCGGGCCAGCGCCGCGGCGCGAAGCGACGGCTGGGATACGATAGATTTCGCTACTCCGTCTATAGCCAGGCAGTGGCTGGATCTCAGCCGGCCGGACGCTTTCGTCAGCTATTTGAGTCCCCGCGGCCGGGACCGCCCCGAAGACCCTGTCCGGCAGCAGCCGGTGCTTGACCTCATAGCCAGAGCCCAGGAACTGGAAATACCGGTCGCACTGTTAACCCCGCGGCCGCCGGGAGCGGCCGGGTTCGACCCCCGGGCGGGTATCGACATCCGTATCGGCGCGGCTCTGGGCTGGCGGCCGGAAACGTTTATCGAACCGCTGGCCGAATGGCTGGGCCAGATCGCCGGCCGGACGGAGCGGCCTCAGGCGTAATTGTCGGTCCAGTCGTTCTGCATGACCACCAGGTCGCCGGCGGCAACGAAATGGGCCAGGTTGGTGTAAAAATCCAGAGGGTCGGGCTCGACCCGCACTTCACCTTTGAACTTGCCGGCTGCCAGGCCCTGGCGGATGAAGCCCGTCACGGAATTTTTCATAAGCACGACTAAGTCGGGGTTGGCGGCGGCAATCAGCTTGCCGGCTTCGATATGGACAGGCTTGGTCTCTTCGCCCTGGTCGACCAGGCCGGGCGTGACATAAATCTTGCGCCTTGCCGGCAGGTCTTTCAGCAAGCGCGTGCCGGCCCGGAGACCCTCAAGATTACCGTTATAGGTATCATCGACCACCCAGGCGCCGGCCAGCTGGTAAGGCTGCATCCGGTGCTCGAACGGCACGGTTTTGGCGATGCCGGCCGTTACCTGTTCGGCGGTCAGCCCTAACTCCATCGCCAGCGCTGCCGCCAGGGCCAGATAGCCGACCTGATGGCGGCCGATCAGGCCGCTTTTCAGCTGCAATGTCTGGCGGCCCTTTTTCAGGCCGAAGCCGGTGCCGTCCAGACTAACCGCGACATCCTCGACTTTCCAGCCCAGGGCGCCGCCGGTATCAAACAATTCATAGGCCGGCTTGAGGAAGGGTTTGACACTGGGCGACTCATTATTGACGTAAACGTGCTTACCTTTGAGATAGTCGGCTACCGAAAAAATATCTTCGCCGGCAGCCCGCAAAGTCTTGTAGCGGTCAAGGTGGGCCGGCGCCAGGCCGGTGATAACGGCGTGGGTCGGTTTGGTAATCCGCGCGAAGCGGGCGACATCGCCGGGTTCGCCCTCGCCATACTCGATAATCAATACGTCTTCGTCGCCTTTCAGCTTGGCGGCGAAGCGGGCGTGGCTGCTGCTGACGTTTTTATTAGCCGGCGTGGCGGCGACTTTCAGCCCCTCGCTTAGGACGGTGTTGAGCAGTTCTTTCATAGTGGTCTTGCCGTAGCTGCCGGCGATGGCGATTTTGACGCCCGGATGCCGTTCGAACACCTTGCCCGACTCACGTATCAGACGCTGCTCCTTAGGCTTGGCGCTTAATTCCCGGCCCATAAGCAGCGGCAGGACGACCAGGTGCGACCACACGACCGGATAACTGATTATCAACGCGGCGCCAAGGGCCAAACCGCCGGCCAGATGATGCCAGCCGCCGAAGTAAATCAACACCAGGCCGGCCGCAATCTGGAGCAGCATGCCAAGCCTGAGAGCCGACAGCAGCAGCCGGGCCGCCCGGGTCGGCTCCAGTTGGCGGCGTTTCTTAACCTGGGAAAAATCCTTGGTCCGCCAAAGCCAATTGAGGTATGGCCCCACCCGGTACTCGCTAGCCTGGAGCATGTAAACCAGGACGGAAGGGTAGCCCGGACGGTAGAGGCTTAGGAGTTCGTTAATCATTTTAGAAACTCCGCTATCAGGCTTTCGACTTTTGCCGGCTGGTCCTGGTGGACGAAGTGGCCGGCCGCGGCCAGCATTTCCAGCCGCGACCCTTTGATGAGCCGCTGGTATTGCCGGCCGTCGGCGGGCGGCACGGCCCGGTCGTCTTCGGCATAAATTAACAGCGTGGGGATGGTAATTGACGCGGCCTCGGCCTGGACGTCCTGGCGCACGGTTTTTTTGAAAGTTTCCTGCAGCTCGGGCACGACCAGCAGATCCGAGCCGGCAGCACCATAGAGGCTGCGGCGCAAGGCTTGGCGGTAGCGTTCCGGCAGCCAGATAGTAGCCAGGTCGCCGGTTTTGGCGATGATTTTCAGGATAAAACGCCTGGCCCCGCCGCCCGTGCGGATACCCGAAGCCGCCAGCAGTACCAGTTTTTGCGGTTTGAGCAGACCGAGCGAAACGCCCCGCACCGCTAGGGCGCCGCCGTTGCTATGGCCCACGACGGCGTAAAGCGGCCGGAGCTCCAGTTTATTCAATAAAGCCCCGGTGAACCGGGCATAATCGTCCAAATTCCAAACGCCTTGGGGCGCTTGCGAGCTGCCGAAACCGGGCAGATCAACCGCCAGCACCTGGTAGCGCTTAGCCAGGCTCCGGCTAAGCCCGCCCAGGCCCCGGACATTGTCGCCCCAGCCATGGAGCAGCAGTACCAGTTTGCCCTTGCCGGACAGTTCGTAGTGGGCCAGCAGGCCATCGACGACGATTTGCATGGGCTTATTATAGCGCGTTTGGGGTTGGCTGGTGGCGGCACCAGCCGGGTTTATTGAGTGAAGGTATCGCTGTTGCTATTGAGGCTGCTGCCGGAATTCAGGCCGCTGAAGAGGTTGGACAGGCCGGGGTTGGCGGCGGCGTCTTTTTCTATTTGAGCCAGGACTTGGACGGCCGGTTCGGCGTTTGCCGGGGCGGTGATGGATACCGGGGCGTAGCTGATAGTCGTCGTGAACGAACCGGTGGCACTCTTGCTGCTGTTGTCCTGCAAGGCCAGCTTGACGATGCGCTTGCTGCTCTTGTCTACCCAGACGGTAATCGGCGTCGTCTTGTGGTCGCCGGTGGCAGTCGAGGTGTCGGGCAGGCTGGTGGCGCTCTTGTCGCACTTTTGGATTTCTTTGACGATCGACAGGTTGTCCAGTACCTTGGAATTGCCGTAAGCGGTCGCCTTGTCATCATTGATGCTGAGGACGAACTTTTCGGCACTATGGCCGTTGACGGAATCCGAGGCCGTGCTCTGGATAGTCACGAAGGGGTTCTTGTCATATTGGTTTTCCAGCAGCTGGATGTCGGCCTGGGTCAGACCCCAGTTATTGTTGAGGATGCAGCTGGCACCGCTTTCGTCGAGTAAGGTGCTGTCAATGACAATCCACTTGTTGGAAAGCTGGTCGCTCAAGGTGGTCGCCAGCGAACCGGCATCCGGACTATAGGCGCCTAGCAGGCTGGCAATCGTGCTTAGGTCGCCGACTTTTATATAGACGTTGTCTTTGACCAGGCGGGCTTCGACGGGGAAACTGACGCCCGACACGGTCAGGTTAAGCTGAAGGTCGGCCGTCTTGGCGGTACTGTTGCTGGCACCGTTGACGTCGGCTTTGAGGGCTAAGCCGCCTGCACCGGAACTGGCTTGCAGCGTGCCTGTGAAGCTGGTTTGTTTCTGCTGCAGGCTGTTGACCAGCGCCGACTTCAAGACGTTAGCCGGCTTATTGGGCACCACGGCGCCGAAGTAGGCGGCAGCCGAACCGCCGCCGATAACCAGCACGGCCACCAGTACCAGCGCCAGTTTTTTGAATAAACCGGATTTGGAAGCCGGCGCCGCGGGCGGCGGGCCGGTGCTGTAAGCGGCCTGGGGAGCGCTAAACTGACCCGGCGCGGGCGGCATCTGTGCTGGAGCCGGTTGGGCGGGCGAAAAATCACCGCCGGTCACGACTCCGGGTCCGGGCGTTGGAGCGGCAGCGGCCGGGGCGGCCGGCGGTTGCGGCGCAAAATCAGGCGATACGACGACTTGCGGCTGGCCGGGCACGGCTCCCGGTACGGCACTCCAATCCGAAACTACCGGTTCCGGCGCGGCGGCCGGTGCCGGGCCGGTGACCGGCGGCGAAATAGTCGGATTATTGGAGGGTGATGCGGTTACGGGCGGCTGGTCGGCAGGGTTTTGGTTGTTTGTGTTGGGGTCCATGGCGGCTGGCCGCTCCTCAGCGGCGGTTCAGTTATTTATAAGCTTGATTATACATAAGCGTAGTAATTTACCAAACGGATGAAAATCTGGTGGAGATAGGGAGAGTCGAACTCCCGACCTCGGCAATGCGAATGCCGCGCTCTACCAACTGAGCTATATCCCCTCTTATAGTTTGAATTGCGTAATGGTGCGCGGGGCGGGAATCGAACCCGCAAGCCTGTAAGGGCAAGGGATTTTAAGTCCCTCGTGTATACCAATTCCACCACCCGCGCGCGGGTAAATTTAGGATAAACTGGAGGCGCCTACCGGAATTGAACCGGTGTAAAAGGTTTTGCAGACCTCTGCG
Organism: uncultured Candidatus Saccharibacteria bacterium; assembly: GCA_963716945.1. GTDB lineage: Bacteria > Patescibacteriota > Saccharimonadia > Saccharimonadales > UBA4665 > DASRLG01. The sequence goes on from OY970322.1 coordinate 962,856, forward strand.
TAACCACTCCGCCAAGGCGCCGTATTAGAACAGGGCTATTATAGCGTATTACTATGTGGGCGGCTAAACGAGGCCGGTTTTGCTCAGGCGCCGGGGCCGAGCCAAACAGGCTAACGCTACTACCAAGGCTACGGCTACCGCCAAAGCAAAAGGCGTCCGGACGCTGAACCAGGCGATCAGCAGCCCGAAAAACAGCTGGCCCAGAGCGCTGCCGCTGTCGCCGGCCACGACTATCAAAGCCGAACCGCGTTTGGTCTGGCTTTCATTAAGGTTATCCAGAGCCAGGGCGTTAATCGCCGGCGAGGTGCCGCGCGCGAAGATGCCGAAAACAAAACTAAAGGCGTAGAAAGCCCATAGCTGCCTGGCCGCCAGAAGCGCCAGTATGCTCGCGGCCATGCCGACTTCGGCGTAAGCGACGGCCCGCAGACCGGAATAACGTTCGGCGAACAGGCCGACCAGCCAACGCCCGCAAAAATAACCGGCAAAGACGAATGTTTGCAACAGCAGGCTCTTCTCCAATGAATAGCCCTTGCTAAGCAGCAGCAGCGGCAAGTAAACGAAGAGCTGCGAGCTGGCAAAGGAATCCAGGAATTCAACTACCAAAGTAAACCTGAAGGCCTTGTCATGCCGCAACCGCAAACTGCTTATTCCGCCGGCCGCCTGGCTCTTGAGCGGTGTCCGTGGCAACCGCGATGTAAAAACGAAGTACAAAACGGCCAGCAACGTGATGGCCGCCACGGCTCCCGGCGCCCCGCTAACGATGACCATGCCGGCGATAGCGACCGGCGCGGTAATCCTGATAATATCAACCAGCATCCACAGCTTGGCCATGGTCCGGAAGCGTTCGCCTTTGACGGTCAGGCTGGCGCTCAGGGCGCCGATTGCCGACATGGCCAAGCCCGCCGCCAGGCCCATGACCGCGTAAGCCAGCACCAGGAGCGGCAGCAGCTTCAGCGACGAGCCGCCGAACAGAATACAGCCGGCGACAACGGCCAAGCCGGCCGCCAGCCGCAGCAAGAGCCCGGTCGACAGACTGTGCAGCCGGCGGGCGACGGCCACGGCACCGATAATCAAGGCGACAATAAAACCCGCGCCGATATAGCCGATGGCTGCCGAGCCAATCAGCCTCTTGGCGTAAAAAACCGGCAGCAGCACGAAGTAAGACGTCGACAGGCCCTTGGTCAGGGCCTGCAGCACGTACAAATCAAAGAGCGGCTTGGCTTCCGGTTTCATTCATATAAATATTAGCAGGTGGGGACTGTTCTAGCCGAGGGCCAGGTAGTCCTCATCGCTGAGATCGATATCGGCGGCTTTGAGGTTAGCCTCCAAATGCTCGATTGACGTGGTGCCGGGAATCGGCAGGATCATCGGTGACCGCTTCAGCAGCCACGCCAGGGCTATCTGTTGCGGCGTGGCGTCATATTTGCCGGCTATGGCCGCGACCACGGCCTCGACTTTCGCGGTGTCGCCGGCCAGGCCGCCGAGCGGAAACCACGGTATGAACGCGATCTCGTTAGCCGTGCAGTAATCGACTAGCGCCTCGTGCTTGCGGATAGCCACGTTATATTCGTTTTGGACGCTGACGACCGGCGCTACGGCCACGGCTTCTTTAACCTGGTCGACGCTGACCTCGGACAGACCGATATGGCCGATCAGGCCTTCGTCCTGAAAACCCTTGAGCACGGCCATGGTTTCGGCCAACGGAATCGTCGGGTCCACCCGGTGCAGCTGGTATAGGTCGATCCGGTCCGTCTGCAGGCGCTGCAAGCTTTCTTCCAGTTCGCGGCGCAACTGCCCGGCCGAAGCGCCGTTGCCCATGCCGCCCTTGGTCGCTATGACCAGCCCGTTGCCGTACGGCGCCAAGGCGTTGCCGATGGCCGCTTCGCTCTGGCCGCCGGCATAGCGGTGGGCCGTATCGATGAAATTAACACCCAGCTCGACCGCCCGCCGCAGCAGCTCGTAGCCGTCTTCGTTGTCGTGAATCCGGTTAGTCCCCAAACCGATCCGATTAACCGTTATACCGCCAAAACTAACCGTACCCGCGCCCGCTGCCGCAATTGTATTTGTCATGATTTTCCCCTTATATTTTTTATTTTAGACAAACTCGCCGCAGAAAAGTGTGAAATATTTGACTTAGCCCCGAATCAAGCGGTCGGCCACCAGACAAACGAAGACCAGGATGACCAGCCCGGCCAGCGAGAAGAAGAGCTTGTCCTGGTACGGCTCATCGGTTTTTTTCATATGTTTATTATAAGGGTTTATACTCTTCTGCTGACCACTCAAGCATAAGCAGGCTACTTTGCCGGGTCCAAGGCTAGCGCCTGAACCGTTTGAAGCTAAAAGCAGGCAGCACGTACTTCTTGCCGGGCTGGAGGTTTTTGGCGGCTTGCTCCAGGTCGGCGGCACGCGGGAAATTACGTTTCAAAAAGCGCCGGTCGTAACTGGCGATGGCCGGGCCGCTGGGGTGGGTGTCGCCGTGCCTGATGAGCTGGCTGGCGGCGATTTCCCAGGGATTGTCGCCGGGCCGCGGAATTACGGTTTCCGGTTGCGGGTTGGCCGCGGCCGTTAGTGTTTTGGCCGGTTCGCCGTGGTTCGCCGGGCCGTCCGACAAGCCGTTCTCGACGGCCATGCTGCCGCCAAAGGCTGCGACACCGATTACGGCCGCCAGGGCGGCTTTGCGCCGGGTGTATTTCCATTCGTGTTTGCCCGCCATGGGCCGGCCGTGCATTTCGGCCCTCAGGGCTTTAGCGGCCAGGCCGGCTTTGGCGACGGCCCGGCGGGCGCGGGCGCGCAAACCGCGCGGTTCGGTTTCGGGGTAAGTCCGGAAATCGGTCAGCAGCACGCCGTCATCAACCAGACGTTCGGTCTCGGCCCGTTCGTACTCGGCCGGGATTTGCTCCAGGCGCTGGTTGAATTTATGGAACGGGTCGGCTCCGCCGTCTTCGTAAGCGTCGAGGTGCGCGCCCTGGCTGTCGGAATAGCCGGCGCTGATTTCGACCATCTCGATGGTGCCGGTAGTCAGGCCCGGCAAATATTCAAGCGACTTGCCGATCAAGTCGGCTGGCAACGCTTGGTCGGGATCAAGCTGGCAATATACGGCCCGGCCGGCCGCTTCGCTGGCGCTCAAATCATAAAAGGTGTTGCCGACAATCATGAACTTGTCGCCGGTGTCGGTCTGCAGGTAAGCCCGGAGCTTGAACGACGATTCCGGCCAGTCAATTTCAACCCCCTCCTCGGTGAACTGGCGGCCGAGCTGGACATGGGTACGGCCTTCGATATCACGGGGGTAGTGCTGGACCAGCCTGCCATTCAGGGGCGGCGCTATAGCTTGCTCGGCCGCCGCAGGGGCGTCGAACAGGTTCATTTGGCCGAAGCCGGCATCAGGAGCCAGCGGGTCGTGTACGCCCGCCGGAGCAGCCAGTTCAATTAACTCTGTTGACATAAATCCTGCCACCTCTTAAATATTAATATATTTAAGCAAAATTCTAATGTTTTGTCAACCCCAGTTAGCGTTAGCGGCGGGCTATGACTTCTACCGAGCCGTCCCAGAAAGCTTCGATCATCGGTATGATGCGGCCGCGGTATTCGACCTGCTTGCGAAGCGCCGGGCAGCCCCGGCCTTCAACGCTACAGGTTTTGGCAAAATCTTTGGCCTCTTTGGTTAAGTCGACTTCGCCGCTCTCAGGGTCCTCTTCCAGGTGGCCGGGGTCAATCGCGCTGGTCATAGGGTTCTCGATACCGACAAAACCGTTAAAGGCACCGCGGCCCGGAACGCCCGCTTCCATATCATTAAGCATCGCCAACCTGGCGGCCAGGCCGTGGCTGCGGCGCAAGGTCTCTACCTGTTCGGGTTTTTCGCGTCCGGCAACCCCGGGCATTTGCAAAATGCTCCTAGCGATAAGGTTGGTATCCATGACTGCCCCGGCACCGTTATTCATACAGTTCATGGCAATAGTGATAGCCTCTTGGTCCCGTTCCATAATCAAGTCGCGGTAAGGATCATAAACGCGTCCTTCGAAATCTTGCGCGAAGTTGCCATAAAAGAAAGCGTTGCCTTTTTTGACCCACTTGGGAACACCGGAGTTGGCCGACGGGTGGATGCCCATAAAAGACTGGTCACTCTCCGCGATGACCCGCGCCAACTCATCAGCCACCGTAAAACCCAGCGACGTCAGTCCAAAGGTATCGAACTCCGGCAGCTCGCGGCCGCCGGGCCCGGCGACGGCTTGCTCAATTGCGGTCTCAATAGCGACCGGAAAGGCAACGGTATTAGTATCTGCTCGTAAAAACGGGTCAAAATTGCTCATTTGGATAGCAATTATAACCTATTTAAAATAATTTGCAATACTTTGTCAGCGGACCAGCAACGTTTTGCCGAGCAGGGGCAGCTCGAAAGGCTGGTCTTTCATGATGTCATCGTAGAGTATTTGCGGCAGGGGGCCGTATTTAGCGGCATTGGCAATGGCGATCTTGGCGTCGGCTGTTTTGCCCTCCGCGCCGTAGAGGATAGCGACGTAAAGCCACAGTTTGTAGTCTTGCGGGTAGGCGTTGATGGCCTTTTGGAAGAACTGCAGGTTCGACGGCGGCTGGCCGTAGGCCAGCTCTATCTGGCCCAGGTTTTCATAGACCTCGCTCAGGCTGCCGTATTTCAGGGCCTGGTTGTAGGCCGCTTCGGCGCCTTTATAATTGCCGGCTTGCTGCCGGGCGACACCCAGATTATTGTAATTCGAAACGGCCGGGTAAATATCGACCGAGCGCTGCGCGTAGGCGGCGGCTGCCTGGAATTTGCCCTGGCTCGTCAGGCCCTGGGCAATGTCGTTCATGGCCGAATAGTCTTCCTTGGAAACGGCCAGGTCGCGCCTGGCGAGGACGTACTGGCTCCGGTAGTCGGTGCCTCTCACGGCGGTACGGATACCCAGTCCGCCAATTAGCACTACGGCCGCCAGAATCAGCCAATCCGGGCGGACCTTAAGTTTAACCGTCGAGGAGGCGATGCCAATCATCCCCAAGACTCCGGCTACCGAAGGGTAGAACCAGTCTTCGCAAACCGTCATGTCCAGCGGAATGACTTGCAGATACGGCAAAACGCTGACGGCCGCCAAGCCCGCGAAGAATAAGTAGGCGCGGTACTTGGTCTTGGGCAGCCGGCGCCGGACCCGCCAGCCCAGGTAAACGAAAAGAGCGATGACCGCCAGGTCAATCACCAAGGGCACCAGCACGTGCCGGACACTGAAAGCCGGGTAGGTCCAGTAATAACCGGTCGCCAGCTTCCACGGGAATATGAATTTGGTTATATAGAACAGGATTATGGCCGGGTCGGTCATCAGGCGGCCGGCCAAGTGCAAGTTGTCAATCGGCGCGCCGTTTTGCTTGCCGTTCAAGCCGACGGCATTAATCTTTAGCGCCGCGTACAGCACGATGGGCAGAACCAGGATTTTGACGAACTCGTATACCCGTTTCCGCTCAAACAGGAATAGGTACAGCAGCGCTATCACGATGAATACGACCGCCGTTTCTTTAGACAATAATGCCAACAAGAGGCAGCCCGCCGCCGCCCACCGGCCGTTCGCCGACCGGTAATTCATCAGTACCCAAAGGCTCAGGATACCGAAGAAAAAGAACAGCGCGTCCTGCATCGAGGGGATGGCGAAGGCGGCCTGCGAGTTAAGCGGGTGCACCAGGAAAATCAGCGCCAGCCCCAAGGCTAGCGCCGGCTTCATAAACCGCGTGAATATCAGGTACAGGATAAACGCGCTGGCCGTACACAAGCCCAGCTGGACCAGGTGGAAAGCGACCGGGTGCGCGCCAAAAACGGTGTAAATCAGCGCGAATACCGTACTCATCAGCGGCCGGTAATAAATGCCCGTCAGATGCTGGCCGTTATAAAACGTGCCCGACTGGAACAACAGGACTATATGCTTAATCGAATGGACCGGCAGATTATTAACTATCTGGTAGCCGTCATCGCCCTGAAAAGCCCCGCTTAACCCCGTAAAAAAGACGCTGAAGCCCGCCGCTATGAAGATATAGGCGGCCTGCTCCGGCTGAAGTTCGTTAATCCAAGCGATAACCTGCTCGGCGGTTTTTATAACTCGGTCTTTGATACAGCCCCCGGAATCATAATACTTTAGCTATAGTAGTATAAACTCTCCGGCCTTGTATAGGAGCTCGTGAATTAGGATAATAGCTGCACGATGGGAGCTGCTAAATCCAAACGGCCCGACCTGACGATCGTTATCCCGGCTTACCGCGAGGAACGGCGGATTGGCGCCACGCTCGACGAGCTGGCGGACTTCTTGAAGCACGACCGGTATTTCCGTAATAAGGCGGTCGAAGTCATAGTCGTCAGCGCCGGCCGGCCGGACAAGACCCGCGAGATAGTGCTATCCAAGCGGGAATCATTCAAGCAGCTGCGCTTGCTCAAGCCGGAACAACGGGCCGGCAAAGGCCGCGACGTCCGGCTCGGCATGCTGGCAGCCGCCGGCGGGGCCGTGATCTACATGGACGCCGACCTGGCGACCCCGCTCCGGCACCTGGAAGAGTTTTATGAAGCCTGCCTTGGCGGCAACGACATCGTCATCGGCACGCGCGACTTATCGAAACATCATCCTGGACTACTGCGGCGCTCCATCTCCAATACCGGCAACTTGCTGTTTCGCCTGGCCTGCGGCTTGTGGCTGGAGGACTCCCAGTGCGGTTTCAAAATGTTTAACCGGCGGGCGGCCCGGCTCTGCTTTTCGAGGATGACTATTATGGGCTGGGGTTTCGACATGGAGGTTCTGACTATCGCCCGGCTCAACGGCTTGAACATAGCCGGCCGCCGCATCGACGACTGGAACGACAAGCCGGACAGCACCTTCACCGACAATGTGGTCCTGGTCGTGATGCGGTCGCTAAGGGACCTGGGACACATCACCCGGAACCGGCTCAGCGGCAGGTACGCCCGCTAAGTCCGGGTTATAATTAATGGTATGTATTCCCTGACCCGCCAGACCCTCAGGAAGGTTCCGGAAATCACGCTGGTTTTCTGGATTATCAAACTACTGACGACGGCCATGGGCGAGTCGGCGTCGGATTTCCTGGTTTTCCGGATCAACCCCTACCTGGCCGTGGCCCTGGGGGCTGTCGCTTTGATCATAGCGCTGCTGCTGCAGTTCGCGGTCCGCAAGTATGTACCCTGGATATACTGGCTGGCCGTCGCCATGGTCGCCGTCTTCGGTACGATGGCAGCCGACGTGCTGCATATCCAACTCGGCGTGCCCTACATATTATCGACGCTGTTCTTCGCGGTCGTGCTGGCGGCAGTTTTCGTAGCCTGGTACAAGAGCGAGGGGACGCTATCGATCCACAGCATCAACACCCGGCGGCGCGAGCTGTTCTACTGGGCGACGGTGCTGGCGACCTTCGCGCTCGGGACGGCGGCCGGCGACATGACGGCCACTACGCTCGGGCTCGGCTATTTGACTTCGGCTTTCCTGTTCATGGCGCTGATTGTCATCCCCGCCCTGGCTTATCTGTTCGGCTTCAGCGAAATCGCGGCCTTCTGGGCGGCCTACATCCTGACCCGGCCGATCGGCGCGTCGTTCGCCGACTGGCTGGGCAAGCCTAAGAGCGTCGGCGGGCTGGGACTCGGCGACGGCCACGTCAGCTTGAGCCTGACAATCATAATCGTCTTATTCGTTGGCTACTTGACCGTCAATTCTTGGAATCTCGACAAGGGCTAGCGCCGTAATCAGTTCAGGTGTCCGAACCACGAGGTCGGCAAATCGCCGTTCAAATACCACTTGCCGTGATACAGAACTATCTTAATCGTTTGTCCGGAACCGGTCTGGCAAAGGCCGTAAGCCGGCGTCCGCTTGACCAGGCGGACACAGCCCCGGAAGGCGTAGTAATTATCGAACGTGCTGTGGGCCTTGTTCAGCAGCCGGACTTGGTAAACCGCGAACACGGCCAGAACAATTACGGCCAATCCGACAGCCGATAAGGCCAGCTTATGTTTCAGGAGCCGCTTAATCATCGTTCCATTATTTTAAACAATATAAGGTAACCGGCCAAACCGCCAAGGGTATTGGCCAGCAAATCCCAGTAGGCATCGGCCGTATTAATATGGGCCAGGTGCAGTTCCAGCAAGGCGAACTCCAGCAACTTATTGGCCACGCCGAACGCCGACACCCACGCGAAGAGCGCCAGACAGTCAACCAGCCAATTGAGCCGCCAACGGAATAGCTGCTTGGCGTAGAGATAAAGACAGGCGCTATACATACCGCCGCCCACGAAATGCTGCTGGAAGGTCGAGGTTTGGTTGGAAATATGAATATTCGGCAACTGCATACTGACGACCATCAGCACCCCGGCGAGCACCGGCAGCCAGGCGCTGGCCTCGTGAATTTCCACCGCCGGGAAAAAGCGCCGGCCATAACCGATGATGAGCGGCAGACAAGCCGTAATGACCGCCAGCAGCACTAATGACAGGAAGAAGAACATCCCAGAATTATACGCCATAACAGGGCCGGCCGGACATATCCGCTGTAAGTTCTAGACTTTTTTATACTAACAAAGCTTTGGTTAAATGAGCTTAGCTATCAGCCGCTTTGTCACCCTTAAAAATCCACTGAACGCCATACTTGTCATAGAACTGCCCGTATATTCCAAACGGCATCTCGTGCAGCTCTTGTAATCTCTCGTTATTGTCACCATCCCTCAGCTTGTCAAACACCGACTTCAGCTCGTCATACGTCTTGCCAATGACGAATATAGCGAACGTATTGCCCCGAACCGGCTCAAACTCAGGCGCGGCCATCCAATCGGTGGCCGATATTTCAATCTCCCCGCTCTTGAGATACGCATTAATAATCCTGTCATGCTTCTCCGGCGGCAGCATGTCTTTCATCGGCGTGTCGCCCAGCTTGGTCAGCGTCAATTCCCCGCCCAAACACTCATGATAAAACGCCATCACCTCGGCACACTCCCCGTCAAACAACAAAATGGCGTACACCTCAACATGTACGAATTATAGCAAACGGAAAGATCAGATGTGGTGTTTTAGCCTGGCTATACCGCGCCTGTAGAGTCCGTGCTTGTGGCGAGGACGTCGCTTTAATGCGACCATAGCTTGCGGAAATAATACTCCCGAAGGGACCCACTGCACCACGTCAAAACCCGCTGCTTCCCAAACACGCTCCACATACGGCTTAGACGCTGCCGCCCAGCCATAGAAATCACCCGATCGTCTACCATCATCAGGATGGTTCGAGTCATAGGCAATACCGCCCTCTTTGAAACGGGCCTCTGCTTCAGCGAGATGATCGCCGAACATACGTGCAAAGTCGGACTTAGGCGCGGCACGAGCCCACCGGAGCTGCTCGAAGAACCCATCATCCAATAACGTCATTATCACCAGTCCATTATCGGCAACGAGCCGTCCAAACTCGGTTGCCCAAGCTTCGTGAGCCTCGGGCGAAAGATGGGAAAAGACACTAAATGCTGTTACTAAATCATGGCTGCTGCCATCGAGCATCGTTGGCGGTAAGGCGTCTACAGTGATTGTATTAATCCCAGGCAGAGATACGTTCACTAAGGCAGTCATTTCAGGATCAACGTCAGCCGCAGTGAGGTTTACGGCTTGTACATTGCGTGTTAAGAGAACACGAGTGATTCTACCCCAGCCCGAACCGAAATCCAGAATCCGGTGTAATGCATCGAGCTTACCCAATCCATTCACAGCAGACCAATTATCAGCTACCCTGACAAAGCTCAGTGCTTCCTCATAAGCGTCTTCATACGATCTGCCCACAAATTTCTGTTGCAGTTTTGCTGGCGGATTGAATGGCGGATGCTTGAGAGGATCAGCTACTTCCGGTAAAACCTTGAACGTTGTCGCCGTCGCTAGTGATTTGATAAGTGGATCTGTCATTCTAATCCTTATTAATATTATTAGTAATAAAAAAGGACAGCCATGCGGCTGTCTAAAGCTTTCAAAGCAGGGTTTCCCCGAACTAAGGCATGGCTGCCCATTTATTTCGGGAATAAAAATCCCTGCTGAACTGAAAACTTTAGACTTTTTTATATTAACACGGACCAGGCGTCAGAAGTAGGTCTTAAAGCTAGATGAGGCAATTTTCGTTTACTTTTTTACTTTGAGCAAAATATCTTGTTTTTCGAGTATAACCAACTGTAGCGCGATTAGTATATCTTCAACGGAGAATGACATACCGGTATCTTTTTTGAGGCTGTGGCGCAGCACTTTTGCGATGTCTTCTGAGTAAAGAGCTTTGGCTATTGATTCAGGCGAGAGTGCGGTACTACGCTTCCAGTAGCCTTCTAGTTCTCCCTTTATAATCGAGTGCTTTGTTAGGAAGATAAGCTGCTTGGCAGCCGGAGATATTTGCTTTAGGTCGTCTAACTGGAAGCTAAATAGCTTAACCGTATTGATAGGTTTCTTGAAAATTACCCTATAAAGTTCTATCTGCCTACCGTTTGTTAAGACCGCCCAATCGATGCCTTCATTGGCGGCGTAGTTTACTGTTTGCCGTATATGACCTTCATTCAAATTAATGCCGATTGATTTCACCTCAACCACGAAACATTTATTGCGTTTCAGCTGCACAACGTAATCCGCGTATGAGCCCTTGATCTCATATTCGGTTTTAATTTCCTCGAGCTCTTCATAGCCCAATACATTGGTTAGCAAGTGATTTACCAGAATGCGAGTCGCCGATTCGTCTAGGTCTTTGTGGTCTTTTAACAAGTAGCGGTGTCGATACTCCCTAAGGTTCTTCGTGAGATTCTTGAACTGTAATTCGGTTGCCATAAGACCTTCTCTCTTTTATGCCAATATAGCACACCGGCTAAATATTCAGATTGGAAGCAACGGGTCCTAAACTTAATTAGGTTTAGGATCCGTACAGTTTTAACGTAGCAACAACTGAAATTAATATCATGGCTACGGCCAACAAAGACATTTGTACATAGCTGGGCCAGCGTTTCGTTCCAGGATTCATAATCTTTGTGAACTCATTTTGTGCGCCAATATACTTCTGGAGGTCAAGAGGGTCGCTTCGTTCGTTGCCATAAAATATGTCTCTTCTGCCAAGCGCAAGTTTTTTAAAAAAATTTGCTTCCATCAAATGCTGCAACACCCCGAAAGCTATGGAAAAGTTAAGCAAGGTAATTATAAAAATTGACAAACCCTTAACAGTATCGCTAGAACTCGATAATAGGGCGCCAAATTGGGATGATAGAGCAAGAAAGATACCCGCAATTAATATCAATTGGGATGCCATTTGCCTGAATACAGTATTATGCTCTTTCACACTAAACATGTCATTTTTAATAAATTCCAGCTCTAGATTTTTCCTAGCTTCATCAAACTTTTGATTATCAATTCTTATAACTTTTTCACCAGGTTGAATATTCGGTTCGGCCATGTTCACTATTATTGACAAGAAATAACTATTTGCAAGCATAAGCAAAAATAAATGACATCATTTTGGGAACAATTGTTAGGTAAATGAGGTCTTGGGGTCGCGCAGACTACTAAAGCCTTTCCAGCGTCCTCTTAGCATATGTAACATACTGGCTAATGCCGTAGCTAAATATGCTAAGGTCAAGATCACTAAGCGGGTCGGGCGTATCAAATGTTGCCAGCCACCTATCTTGGGAAGCTGGATCCAGAGCTAGAACAATACCATCTGTTTTCTGTGTTTCCTGGATGAGTGGGCCTTGTATGAAACCGAATGGCCTGCCGATAGAAATGGCGACTGCGCCGTTTCTTAAACTCGTCAAAGTAGGATCAACCATCGTGAACGGATAATTGCGGAGTGTAAATGGTACATAATCCCCATTGTCCAAAGGCAGTCTTTGACGAGCTATGATTAGGTGCTCCGGTTCAATACTGAAAGAACCTAGGAGTTGGGTCTCCGAACTTACCATTATCTTATTATAACATAATAGTTTAGTTACGCAATTTCGGAGAAGATACGTCTCTCATGCGAACGACCCGGTCTTAACCTCGCCGGCTCGTTTGTAGTTGGCGAAGATGACGCCCTTGGGCGTGGTTTTGGATTCGGTTAGCTCGAATCCGGCCGGCGCGGTGCCTTCGGCGAATAGGCGCTTGCCTTTGCCGAGAGTCACGGGAAATATCTTGAGCCAGAGTTCGTCAACCAGGTCGTTCTTGAGCAAAGTCTGGATCATGTTGCCGCTGCCGTGGACTTGCAGCATCGGGCCGTCCTGCTGCTTCAGCTCCTTGAGCTTCGCGGCTACGTCGCCGTCAATCAGCACGGATTTTTCCCAGGTCAATTCCGGTGATGAAGCGGAGACGACGTATTTTGTCGCTTTATTGAACGGGCCCGTAGGTCCGACTGTTAAATCCTGCTTCGGCCAGTAAGCCGCGAAGATATCGTAGGTCTTCCGACCGAGCAGCAAATCAAACGCCCCGCTCATTTGCTCGCCCATCAACTTGCCCGAAAATTCATCCGAATAAGGCACGGTCCAGCCGCCGTACTCGAAGCCGCCCGAGGTGTCCTCGTCCGGACCGCCCGGAGCCTGCATCACGCCGTCAAGACTGACAAAAGATAGCACGACTATTTTTCTCATACCTTTATAATAACAACTTCCTTAGAAATTCTTTTCTGCTAGCATGGTCTTACGGTCGCTGCGGCAATATATAACCCCGACCAATGGAATAGTTTCTTCTTCTGGTCGGCACCGGCTCCGCCACGCTGGCCGGGCCGGTTTTCGTAGCCATGACTATTAAAACTTGAAGGCCGGCCTTATCCGGTCTGGCCTTGGCTATGGCCTTAACGTTCCCGCAAACACCTGCCAGGCAAGTAGTGACTTAGCGACTAGACTCAGAATAATATATACCCTTTCGCCATATAGATAATCCTTCCAAGGCCCGACCTTTTTGTACTGGAGTACCATGTTTACCGCAAAACAGCCGAAGAAGATAAAGATGGAGACGAATATCCAGTATACGAAAGTCGGGGCTTTACTACCCATGTGCGCGCCTAGCGCTAAGTAACCAGCCACCACCAGCCAAGGTACTAGGCCTGCCCAACAACCGATGAAGTAGCTGAGCCAGTTAGTTTTCTGTGTTGTTTGGTTATGCACTTCCATAACCAGCCCCATTAAGTTCATGATGGATATGAGGGCAAACATCATGAGCAAACTGCCGGCGTCATAAATGCCAACGAGCAAACCTATAGCCACCATCATAACGCTAGCCGAGAGGGAGTATTCTATCCAGCGGGCTTTATTAATACCTAGCTTCAAGTTGTGGTTATAGCGTTCGTTATAGACCGTGGCGATCAGCAGATGAAAAAACGCTGATAGGAAGAAGAAGGCAATGATCAACCAAGACAGCTGGACATTAAAGAGTGTTTTAGTAGCGGGATCCAAATGCCGTGTGGCTTTATTGAACTTTAAGTAGGTACCCGTAATCGATACGGCAAAACTCTTGCTGATTAGTAATACTGCCAAACCCTGGGCAAAGTGTAGCCCGGCAGCAACCAGGTTTAGTTTTCTAAGTTTCGTATCAGTTATTTTTTGTGCCATATCCAACTCCGTTATCTTACTACGGTTTACTAATGATTGGAGCTTGCCTAATAAAGCTATGCTGCTCGAGTACTTGAATAACTGCCTGGGCTACTTCCTGTCTGCCGACATACCATTTCGTCGGACCGTGTTCACGAAGCTTGAACGGCTTAGGCGGTACGTTCTGTAACTTCAACACCCGTATAACTGTCCAGTCCAAGTCACTGTTTTTGAGTACCTCCGTGTGGTTTTTGCCGTCTTTGACTCTAGCCGGGTCGATAATGCCGATACCCAGGTTGAGAAACCTGTCAATCAGGCTAATTTTGTCTCCGGGAAAACGCACACCGGTGCCAGTCAAGCTCACTAAACGCTTAACGCCTAATGCCTCCATGACACCTACGACCTTCTGAATAGCTACGGTCTGAACATTTGGCTCTGAGCCTTTAACGTGGCCGATAAAGCTGGCGACGGCCTCCTGATCCGATAGTAAATTCTTCAGCTGGACTTCGTTAGTGGCATCGCACTCAACCACTGTTAGGTTGGGATGCGGCTTCAGGTAATTCTGGCCGCGCACTCCTGCCCGAATTGTATGGTCCGCGCCCAATGCTGATTCAACGAAAGCTTGGCCCGATCTCCCATTGGCGGCAATGACTGCTATTCTCATAATATTCCCTAATTGATTATGCCCATTACTCCTACTTAGCATGAGCTCAATAGCTAAAATTAGCAAACGGCCGGCCGCGTGAAATCAGAGCCTCCCGGCCTAACCTTGGCGCGGAGAGCCTGAGAGCTTGAATAAGGAACATGTAGCAGGCAGCGACCGGTACGGACTGGCCTATGCAAAAAACACGTCATTTCAGTATGGTGCGCTTGGTAGGACAGCTTTCCAACCCTTCGCCGAGCTTGAAGGCGATCCTTTCCGCTCTGCCTAACGAGCGATGAGCTGCAGACGGACTGCCCTCGGTAGGAGCGCCATACAGCCGGTCGCGCTGGTAAGGCGGGCAAGGTTCTCCCACATCGCTGCCCGTACTCCGGCGGGCGTCTCGCCATAGTGGCTGGCAAGCGCCTTCTCAACGGTCGCAACGAGACCAGGCCGTGCGTGCTGTCCGCTACGGCGGTCCCCAAAGGGGTGGTCGGTCTCCGTAAGGATGCGATCAAGCGGAATGACATCGAGCAGATCAGTACGCCGTACCGAGGCTGCGTTGACCGAGAAGGAGCAGCCAAGTTCAATCGCACGACGAGTTTGCGCGGGGTCGCCTAGCCACCAATGGAGGACGGCTCCGGCGATGGGCTGAGCCTCAAGAGCCTGGATCACAAGGCCGGTAGCCTTGTAGCTGTGCAAGCTTGCGATACGGGATGAGTGCTGAAGTTCCGCGAGAACGGCTGAGAGGGTCGCCTGTTGTGTGCTCATTGGCACGCGTGACGAGCCATCTAGGCCAACCTCGCTGACGAAGGCAGTTCGTTGAATCAGGTCGGCGAAGCGTTTGCGGTCGAACTTCTTTTGCGCGCCGGCGAGACCTGGATGACAACCCACACCCCAGATCGTCTGCTCGTCTTTACGAGCAAGTGCAATGTCGGCTTCTGAAAGGGAGCGAGTAGCAGCAAAGATTACGGCGCTGAGCAGCCGCAACTCAGCGGGGGCGATGGATGCCTTTACATGTGCATGGAGATCGATGGGCGGCTGCGGACTCACAACTCAAGTCCTGCAAGCTCATTCATGCCACGCCGACAAAGGTCCAGCGCATCAGCCAGTGGGTAGCTTGTAGGAAGGTTCATAGCCGTAAGGTCGCGCTGCCGCACGCCACGCTTGATAAAGCTGCGCACGGCTGGCTCTACCGACTTGTCGTTAAGCCAGGCTTGCAGTTTCGTATTACCTCCCGGGGCAATGTACGTGGTGGCATCACTCACGCCCGACGCCACGAATGCTGCCCTGCGGACGACGCAGCCAAAGCAAACGCCACAGGCTTGGGTCGGCGAGACCTTGAAGGCTCTCTGACCAGTATGCGCACACGAGTTCGTGCTAGTGAGATAGGCCGAAGCCGCGCCTGCTCCCACTAGCTCGGCAGCACGCGCGAACATCTCACCCTTCGTGTTGGCAACAAAGGGATTTTCGATCGTGCCGTGAGCACCCACTGTACTCAAAACGTTGCCAAGTCCACCGAGGAACGCTGGATGTGTTGTACGTGTAGACACGCTACCAAGACGCTCTGGGCCAAGGGGCGGGTTGAGGGAGGCAAAGCCGTTCTCGGGTATCCAAAGTGGCACGTCGTAGACGGAGGCTGCGGCCAAGCCAAGCGCTAGGAACAGAAGCGAGCGCGAGCGGCTGGTGGGCTCGGTCGGATAGTACGTTCCGTCTAGGCGCCGCTGATTACGGGACAGATGAATTTGTAGGTGCTGCTGTGTAGGTCCAGGGACCAGTCGCTCCGCCGCCTCTGAAATGGTGCGCTGAATCGGCGCTAGTGCCGGAGCACTGAAATGAGACATAAGCACATGCCGCTCGTTGTCGGCAAGCATCGACCGGGAAAGCAGCGCCCCGACTGCCGAATCAGCTCCCCCGCTGAGAAGGACAATACGCTGCGGTGCGGCAGGCTCCGCTGCCACTGCCGGGGCAGTTTCTACCTGCTCCTCGATAAACTCGAAACTCCAGTGATCCCCGGTGAGGAAGCCGACTACAGATGCTAGCTCACCAGCAAACTGCGCCCATTGAGCAGCGACGGAGACTGGTATGCGCAGTTGAAACTGGCGCTGGTTCCAGTTTGAGCCCCCGCCAGAACGAACGGTTGAACGATCAGCGGCATACACGGCCACGGCAAGCCGTACAAAGTCGATACTCAGCGCGGGAACAGGGCCGAGACTACTAAGGTTCGGATCAAGCTTAGTCGTAAAGCTTGACGAGCCTGTGGTAAGCCAGTAGAAAGATGTCTCCGCCTCGTCTGGACTGATGGTGGTGGGCGCATTGAGGCGCAGCGTAAATGCGGGCATCAGGAGCTTCCTTCGTAGATGCTGCGCAAGGTTTCGATGCCATTTTCGATTGCTTGTGTGAATTGGTCTTCGGTCACACCATCAACAGCGAGATTTGCGCGTGAAGCCAAGGCATCGGCGGCGTCGCGGACATCACTTTCTGCCAACTCGGCGTGGTTGGAGTTGTTGATGAGTTCACCAGTCTCACTCAGTAGTGCGTCGGCGATAATCAAGCCGATTGTGTGACGCACGATCTCTTCTGGAGTCGGTGGCTCGCCGTCTTGGCTGAGCACCCACTCAGCTACCTCGGCTGCGACAAGTCGCTGCTCGTGGTCCTCGATGGTGCTATCGGCACGAGCGCAAGCAGCATAGGCGATGCGGCGTGCGATCTCGTACTGATCTCCAAGAGCAGTAAGCTCAGCAAAATTGAGTCCAAGCCGTTCCAGTGTCGAGGCATCACCCGAGCGATAGGCATATGCCGCAGCCGCAGCGCGTCCTGCGGTCCCCGCCGACCGAGCAACAGTGCGATTGGGACCACCGCCGCTGCGGCCTCCGCCACCTGTTGCAGTACCGCCTGTGCCGCCAGAGCCCCCGCCCGGGCCATCGCTCCCTCCGCTTGTTCCCGATCGCGGTCTGAGCAACCCAACGATCGGGAGTATCGCTTCGGGGTTTAGCCGAGGTCTGTCGTGCTCTCCTTGGCCCTGGTCTCCGTTGTCGCCTTGACCTGTCTGTGGTGAGGGAAGCGAGTCAAGCCAGTTGCTGACGTCCTCGCGCAGGCGCTCTCCGACCTTTCCGCCGCTTCCTGAGTACGAGCCGCTTGTGCCCATCAGACAGTCTCCCGTTGCTTGAGCGCGTCATCAATAGCATTCTTCACCGGCTGACTGCTCGCTTGGCCCTTCCAGCCATTCAGAACCTCGAAGAGGTCCGCGTGGTCATTCGGTGCAAAGAGCAGCGGAGTTGCGACCGAGACATCGGCGGGAGGCAGCATCAGCAGTGCTTTCTTGGCTGCCCCGACGGAGCCTGGTGCCCGACGGGCTATGCGTAGGATGGCAGTAACACCTGTCTTCTGCTTCGTTGGCTGGTCCCGCACAGTGCGCCCCAGATGCAGGAGCAGTGCGTCGGCCTCAGTTTGAGACAGAGCATCGATGTCCTCATCACCGACGGCCTGACGATCGGCCCGTGATGTTGAAAGCAAATTGGATGCGATGTCCCGCAAACGCTCAGGCAAGCTGTTGTCGAGCAAAGTGAAGCTAGAAAATGACGCCGCCAAGTTAAGATAAGGGGACAGGTCGGTGCCGGCAAGCGCTGGCGGCAGCTTTGCCCAACGGAGCAAGCCCTCACCAAAGCCAGTGGTGCCGTCATCGGTCGTAGATGCTGGCTCGCCATCCTTGTTCTCGCTGCTGGTTCCCTCACTCGTGGATCGACTGGACGGGGATGACCGACCAGCGGCCAGCTCAAGCTTGGCGATCTGATCGCGCATTGTCCCCTGAGCAAGCCAACCAAGCACCATCGTAAAGTCCTCCGGCAACAGTACCTCAAGAACCATGAGCTTTGCGACAACGGCTGGGTCCAACTTGATCCCACGCCGCTCTGCGATCGCCTGCCGGACACGTAGATCATTCAGGAAACGCTTGACGCGCCGTGGATTGCCGTGCAGCTTCTCATAGAGAATCGGCGTCAGTCGGCTCGCGAACGCAAGCGGATCGCTGATGTCCAATCCATCGATGCCAGCAAGGTCATCGAGACTGCCGGCTTCACGACGGATTTTGGCGCACTGCTCGATCATCACGTCAAACTTGTCGCCTTCAAGGCTCGGCTGGAGTTGAAGCAGCAGAAGGAAAGCCTGCGTATCAAATCGGCTGAGCGCCGGCAGCGGGATCGTGGTTTGCACGATCTTATGTAGATAAAGCTTCGCTGGCTCCTCTTCGTCGTGTCGTGGCTGCTCGGCGATGCCTGTATCCCTGAATCGCGTCCGAATAGCATCGGCGACGCGATCCTCGTCGGCTGCAATGACAAATGACATCTTGGGAACTGCAAGGAAGAGGCGAATCGCCTCCAAGGTCTCAATGACGGTCTCGGGGAGGCAGCGGTCGAGATCATCGACAAGCACCGCTACCGCCTGTATGTGCGCCAGCGCCTCAGACGCCATAAGCTCACGAAATTCTGATCGGAACTCCTCCAAGCCACGAACCTGCTCATCGTCATCACCCTCTGCGGGCTTTACCAAATCGACAATATCGTCAATCGAGGGAATCTGAAAAGCCAGTGATGTCTTAGCGGTCAGCTTGATCGCCTTGGCCCAGTCGATGCGCTTGGCTAGACGCGAGACGAGGCGCTGCGCTTTCTCCTTGACGCCCTCAATAGTCGTCTCGGAGTTCTCAACCTCACGTGCGAGCGCAGCCAGTACCTCGCCAATAAGAGTCTCCTTTGCCCCGGTCGTGGGATCGTAACGCCACGGCTCGGTCTTAATGACAAGTACCTTCTGTCCGTCGGTAGCGCGCTGTCCCAGCTCCTTCTCAACCAAGCCAAGGACAGTTGTCTTGCCACTACCCCACGCGCCCGAGAGGCCAAGGGCGACCGGATCAAGTGCTCGGTCAAGGAGCGCGTCCGCTGCCGTAGCAGCAACCGCATCGAATGACAGGAGGTCGGTCGGTGCTGGATCGTCGGACCACAACGCCAAAGTCGGCGCTGTAGTGGTCATGGCGCCAACCTAGAATTATTGCCGAGAATCGAACTATAGGGCATGTCACTATTATACAATGCCGGAGTTTGGCAATCTTGCGACAAGGCGAAAGGTGCGTCGCACAAGTGTCATTGTCGGGCGGGCTCAGCCTCTGACGATCTGCGATATGCGTTGGTGGCTCATGCCCATGATTCGGGCGATGGCTGTCATGGGCAGGCCCTCGCCGTAAGCGGCGCGGATCGCCTCGTCCCGCTCCTGCCGCAACTCCTCGCCTGCCTTCTCCCACGCTGCCTCGCGCCGAGCGTAGCCCTTGGCAAAGGCTGCTAGCTGGCTTTTGGCTTCGGGTGCTTGGCGTTCAGATCGAGCGATTCAGGCATCGTGTAGCCTATTCCTGCTAGTCGGTTAGCAAGAACAGTCCCGAGCTACAGGAGCCTCCTATCCATGCCACGCATCGACCGCCTGAACCCCCATGCAAAGCGCATCGCCGTGCTCGCCGTAGCCGGCGTAGCAAGCCTGCTCGCGCCCCTGTCGGCAGAGTCGGCTCCGGCGGCGTCGCCCCAGCAATGCCAGGCGGCAGCGCTCGCTCGCCCGGCCGTCCTCACGGGGGCCTATGTCGGTGGCTATGTGCTCAACAACAACCACTACGAAATCCGGGTCAGCGAGCCGGTCATGCCGTCGGGCTGCAAGGGCACGGTGACGCTCAAGCCGTTTCAGCAGAAGCAGGAGCTTGGCGACGGCCTATCGCCGAAGCTCGAATGGATTCCATACGGCTTCCGCCCGGACAGCACCGTGATAGCTCATGGACAGGAGCGAGTCGTCATGCGTGCCGCCCGGCTGTGCTGGTCATTCTCGATCGGCGGCGGCGGTGATGGCGACCTCAAGCGTCACACCGAGGCTCGGCCAGCGGTTAGGAAGACGTGGCGACCGCAAGGCGGCCGTCCGGTATCGGTGATCTTCAGCGGCACGGCGCGAACGGTTTGCAAATAGGCAGCGCGACGTTCTCTATAGCGTCATAATCAGCTCGCTAGCACGGCTGTGCGCGGTCGCGCAGCGCACTATTTACGCCGATGGTGCATCAGGGGTCAGTAGCTCTACCAAACCTCGCAACGCTCCGCGCGCCACGTCGAGAGTCCCTTGATCCTTGAACTCGTCGGTCTCCCTACGCCACGCTATCCATCGCCGCATAAGGTCGCGGCCACTAACTACCTGGCGTAGGCCGGACATCAAGATACGTTCTTCCCGGTGGCCGATCTGGCGGGGAAGATCCTCGGGCTCCGGGTCGTCCGTGGCCACGTCATTGAATGTCTCTCGCAGCCAGCCTCGCTCCGCCTCGTTGTATGGAAAGGCCGTGTGAAACTTATGCCAAAGATCGTAGAATTCTGCGTTTTGCGCTGAGCCTTGCTGACCTTGGTCAACCGGACCGGTCAAATGCTCTGCCCAGTTTTCCAATTCGGTCCAGTCCTCAAACGCCTGCAAGTCGTCCTCTAGCCAGGGCTGTTCGGGGTCTTCTATCGGTAAAAGCTCAGCCGATAGGTACTCCAACAAATAGCCAACGTGCATACCGACTTCTTGACCCATCGGGCCGAAGGGTAAGCGTTCTTGTGACTGTTCTGTACCTTGCGCCATGCGACTATTACCTACTCAATATATGAATTATACCATACTTTGATTATTAATACAAACCCGCCGAGGCTATTCTCCTTGTTCAACTGCAACATGAAATCCCACGGTCTCGGAAAACTTGTTCGCAGGCGCCTCGCTATGGTCGATGATCGTGCCTAGCGGGTCGGTCGCAACATAGTCATTGAGATGGGTCGTGATCCAGTGTGGGTGAGTTTCATTAATACCAATATTGTGCTTCCAAGTAACCGTACCTGGAACCAAGACTAGCCGAGTCGGCGCGGCCGTCAGAACATGGGTTGCCCACTTGACTTCCGGAGCATTGGCAGCCTTGACCGCTACTTGGACGACATGATCTCTGGTTTCTTCAGTCTGATCGAGACCAACGGACAGGCGAACATTGATCGCGCTCAGACCGCCGGGGCTGGCGGCATTGACAAAGTAAGCCTCTAGGGCTAGCTGGTCGCCGGCTTCGGCTACAACCCCTCCTGCTCGATAGGAATGGTCGTGCTTTGTAATATCGGCCGCGTAAAGCAATGCTTCAAGCTGGGTCTCGTGAGCTGGGACGTGTCTTCGGAGTCCTACGTATTCACCGCCAGTAGTAGGTTTACGCTGGGCGGCGTTTTTGTGACCATTGCTGACCAGGCCGAGCCAGCCAAGCACAGAAACAGCAATTGCCAACGGAATCGCACCCGCGAGGAGCCAGCGAAGATGTCGCTGAGGCCGGTGACGAGGCTCGTTCTGCTCGAATCGAACCTGGCCGTCGTCCGGTTGCTGCCGGACCTGAATATCGGCCGCGCGTTCCTCGGCTAGGCGGACAAGATGACCAGCTAGCTGCCTTAGCATCGGCTTCTCAAGCTCGTCTTCCAGATGCTTGACCGTTACGCCACCGAGTCTGCGTGCGACATCTTCGCGTCGTTGCGAGAGATATCGCCTTTTCGTGGCCGAAAAGTCCATGAGTTCGGCGACTGCGGGACCATTGAGCTCCCCCATATGTTTGGCGGCCGCTTCAAGTGCCGCCTTGATCTGGTCTGCCACCGGCTGACTAGGGTCGTCGCTGAGGCGTCGGGCTGCCGCTTCCAAAACGGGCAGCGGGATCTTCTGCGTGCCGCGCCGTACGCCGTATCGCCGGAGAGCTAGCAGCTCGGCCGCCAGCACCGTCGGATCTAGCTCGGAAGCCGATTCGGCCTTCGTCATGGGTCGGAATCTTAGAAGTACCAGGGAAATGAGGTGTCTTTCCGGTGCTTATGGGGTGGTTTTTTGTCGTTTGCTGAGGCTGCCGGTTTTGACTACGACCCATCTCAGGAAGGAAGCCACCATGTCGAACCTCACCTCCCGTCGTTCTTCCCAGCCCTTTCAGCCCGACAGAACGCTGAACCACCAAGTCGCCGATGCCGAGCGGGTCGGTATCACGGCGGTCGCCCGAATCCAGGCCGGGGCCTTCGCCACATCGGTCGCCATGCAGAACGCCTGCATGTTGTCTCGCGCGGCCAACGCCGCGTTCAAGGTCAGCCCGATGGGCGAGGAGGTCTACCAGGCCATCTTTACGGCCTACGGGACGCTGGCGATCACCGAGATCCAGGGCCTCAGCTTCCGGGGGCGATCCTGATGGCTGTTGTCGAGTCGTTTCCCGTGGCGTTTGGCGTGATCGTGCTCGCACTGGTCGTAATCGGTGCCCTCGCAGGGCTATCCCCTGACTCTCCAGGCGATGATCGGGCCGCCCCCTACCGCGAAGGACTTCATGCGGCTAACCGCATCCAGAGGGTCGCTCAAGACTTTGAGCAGCAGATTTACGCCGAGGCGGCGCGGCAGATCGAACGAGACCAGGGAGATCGGCCCTGATGCACAACCAGTCGTCGATCGCCGCGCCTCAATCGCCGGGTTTTCGGCACGAGCGCTCGCGGGGAGCGTCGGTGGAGTGGTACACGCCGCCCGAGGTCTTTCGGGCGCTCGGCATCTCGTTTGACCTTGACCCGGCAGCTCCGGCTGGTGGTTTGTCATGGGTGCCGGCCAAGCGTTTCCTCAGCCGAGCTGATGACGGCCTCGCCCAACCCTGGCAGGGCCGGGTGTGGCTGAACCCGCCCTATGGCCGGGAAGTGAATCGTTGGCTCGACCGTTTGGCGCTGCACGGCGACGGCTTGGCTTTGGTGTTCGCGCGCACGGACACCCGCTGGTATCAGGCGGTTGTGCGACGGGCGACCGCGATTTGCTTCATTGCTGGGCGTCTGTCATTCGTCGGGGCGAACGGAGTGCCGGTCGGCAGCGCTGGCGCGCCGTCGGTCCTGCTGGCCTTCGGGTTGCCTTGTGCGCTAGCAGTGAGTGAGTCACGGCTGGGACAAACCCTGATCTTGCCCCGTGAAGTACGACGAGAAAGACCGGGAGGTAAATCCTAATGCACGACAACCACAAGCAGATAGAGCGCGTCGTGATTGGTCTGGTCGCCTCGGCCATCAGCATCAACGTGTTGGCAACCGAGCTGCCGCGTGTCATGCCGTATCTCGTCGGCTTGGCTGTGATCTACGTCATCGTCCGGCTTGTTCTGTTTCACACCCGGAATTGGTGAAAGTTCAGGGGTGATTCCTCTTGTGGTAGGGCTAGTCGTGTCGGTGTTGTGAAATGCACAGAGGGCATTGACTGATTCGCATAATCATTATTCAATAGTCATCCTCCCGGTACAGCCGTAAGCGGTACACGGTTTGGTTTTGGTGACGGGCTTGGCCCGTCAAGCAGGAATTAGCCTCTAGTGGGGCTTGGCCTTCTGCGTGCCAAAATCCGGCCCGGCAGGGAGAGGAAGGAGGTTCACTATGAGTAGAACCTATCATCATGGCGAACGTCGGATTCGAGTCCGGGGTGTGCGCCGCCCGGCTGACTTGCGCCGTTTGGCGCGGGCACTAATTGAGCTGGAGTATCAGCAAGCCCAGGCCGAGGCGGAAGCCGAAGCCGAGGCGCAGCACCGGAAGGAGTCGGAAGCCAAGCGTGGTCAGCAGCGCGGTAGTGACGGCGTGGCCGGTACTGAGCGGGGCGGCGCGTGAAGCTGGCGTGGTATCAACTGCACTGGCCGCGCGAGGTCGAGCCTGAGCAGGTAGCCCAAGCCTTTCGGCTGCTGGCGACGGCCGCCGGTAGTCCGGTCGTCATTGAAGCGCTCGGTTCGCCCGGTGCAGTCGAGCATCGTCTGGCCTTGCCAGCCAGTCGGGCCGAGAGCGTGGCTGACCAGCTCCGAGCTGCCATCCCTGGCCTTGCGGTCGAAGCCGTCGGCGAGCGACCGGCGCTGAACGTCACGCGAGCGGTGGAGCTGCGGGCAACTACCAAACGCCGGCCGCTGCGCACCGACGACATGGCCGGCGTCAGTCGGGCGATACTGACGGCGCTGGCGCACTTGCGCCGGGGTGAGCGGCTGACTGTCCAGTGGGTGCTCGGCCGTCCGCTCGCGGCAATGGTCGTGCCGAATCACCTGGACAGTTTGCCGCCTGAGTCGTGGCTGGCGGCGCTGTTGCTGGCTCCGTTCGCGCCATCGCAAGCGGCCGATGGCGAGCTGCGTAACGCGCTGCGGGCCAAGCAGGCCGAGCCGGGCTGGCAGGCTGTGGGGCGGGTGGCCGTCAAGGCCAAAACGGTTAGCCGTGAGCGGCAGCTCATCCGGCAGGTGGTCGGCGCCTTGCGCAGCGCCGAAGCGCCCGGTGTCAGCTTGCGGGTCTGCTCGACCAGCGCCAGCCGGGTGATCGGGGTGAACGTGCCGCGTTGGCTGTGGCGGCTGCGCTTGAACGCCAGCGAGCTAGCGACCGTCTCGGCGTGGCCGGTCGGCTTGACCGGCGAGTTGCCGGTGGAGATGAGCCCGAGCCGGCTGGTAGCTCCTTCGGCTGCTGTCCCTAGAGCTGGGCGAGTGGTTGCGACAGCGACCTTTCCTGGCCGAGAGCGTCCGCTGGCGCTCGCGCCTGCCGATTCGCTGCGGCATCTGCACGCCCTCGGGCCGACGGGTTCAGGTAAGTCAACGCTGTTGCTCAACCTCATCGTGCAGGACATGGCGGCTGGCCGAGCGGTCGTCGTCATTGAGCCCAAAGGCGACCTGATCGCCGACGTGCTGGAGCGTGTCCCGCCGAGTCGTCTCGCTGACGTGGTGCTGCTTGATCCGACCGACACCGCGCGGCCGGTCGGACTCAATCCGCTGGCGCTCGGCGGGCGGTCGCCAGAGCTGGCAGCCGATCAACTGCTCGGCTTGTTTCACTCGCTGTACGCCGCGCATTGGGGGCCAAGGACGCACGACATTCTCGGTGCTTCCCTGCTGACACTGGCCCGGCTGCCCGGCATGACCTTGGCGGCGCTGCCGCTCTTGCTGACGGATGCCGGTTTTCGGCGGCGCGTCTTGCCGGGCGTGGTCGATCCGATTGGCCTGGGGCCGTTCTGGAGCGCCTACGAGGCGTGGAGCGAGGCCGAGCGGGCGGCGGCCATCGCGCCGGTTATGAACAAGTTGCGCCCGTTGTTGCTACGGCCGGAACTGCGGGCCATCATCGGCCAGAGTCGGCGGAGCTTTGACCTGCGGCGGGTCTTCACCGAGCGCAAGCTACTGCTGGTCAACCTCAGCAAGGGGCTGCTCGGGCCGGAGACTTCGGGCCTGCTGGGGAGCCTGGTTGTCTCGCAGCTCTGGCAGGCGATTCTCGGGCGGACAGCCATATCACCAGAGCGCCGCCATCCGGTCTTCGTCTACGTTGATGAGTTCCAGGACTACCTGCGCTTGCCGCTCGACCTGGCCGACGCGCTGGCACAGGCGCGAGGCTTGGGCGTCGGCTTCGTCGTAGCCCACCAGTACATGCACCAGCTCGACCCGGCGATGCGCTCGGCGGTGCTCGCCAACGCGCAGAGTCGCGTGGCCTTCCGGCTGCCGAGCGAGGACGCACGCAGCATCGCGGCCGACAGTGCCCTGACGGCTGAGGACTTCCAAAGCCTCGGGGCCTTCCAGTGCTATGCGCAGCTCGTCGCTGGCGCGGCCGTCCAGCCGTGGTGCAGCGCCGCGACCGTGCTGCCCGGCGGCCCGGTCAGCGATCCGGCAGCCGTTCGCAATGTCTCGCGCCGCGCCTACGGCGTTGATCGAGCCGAGATTGAGGCCGACCTCCAGGAGCTGTTCCTCGGCCGCCGCCAGTCAACCGGCGATGACCTTGCGCCGCGGCGGCGGAATCATGGGGGTGCGGTATGAGTGCCTGTCGTGTCGCTCGTCGCATCGCGTCGATGACGCTGCCGGCAAACGCCCGTAGTAACGCCGTAAACGCCCGCACTTTGGCAACGAAAGTCTTTGACTGTTGTTGTCACCTTTTTCTGCCTGGGTGCGGCGGGCAGATCCCGGCCGGGGTGCTGCGGCGGGCGGTCGGGCTGCTCGATAGCGGCGAGTGCCTGTCAGCGGGGGTGGCGCTGTTCCCCCGGCAGGGGAGCGCCCGTCGCGTCGGGTGCTCGGTGACGCCTGCGGCAACACCTTTCATGACTGTCTGTTTGGTAACGAAAGGAAAGAATGGAGATAAAGGATGAGACGGGCGATGCCCGTGCGTCCTTATATGTCGGGGAGGGGGCTCCGGCAAACGCGCGAGCGTCTGTCGGCACGGGACTTGGGCATCATCCGGCAGGTGGCCGAGCTGCGGCTGATGAGCGCCCGCCAGATTCAGGCCGTCCACTTCCCCGCCATCGAGCACGACAACGAGCAGGCCGCCACTCGCGCCCGACAGCGAGTCTTGGAGCGACTGACGCGCGAGCGGCTGCTGATCCGGCTGGATCGTCGCATCGGCGGTGTTCGGGCCGGTTCGGCCGGTTTCGTGCTGGCGCTCGGGCCAATCGGGCAGCGCGTACTGGCAGTCGGGCCAAGGCGTCGCGCCTACGAACCGACGCTGCGGTTTGTCGATCACACGCTCGCCATCGCCCAGCTCGTCGTAGACCTGACGGTCGCCTCGCGCCGGGGCGTGCTCGACCTGTTGGCCTTTGAGGCCGAGCCTCGAAGCTGGCGGGAGTTCGGAGTCATCGGCGGGCGGCGCTTGCTGCGACCCGATGCGTTCCTAGTGCTCGGCAGCGGCGATTATGAGCTGCGCTGGTTCATCGAGGTAGACAGGAGTAGCGAGAGCCTGCCGGTGATCGTGCGCAAGTGTCGCCTGTACGCCGACTACTACCAGTCGGGCAAAGAGCAAGCCGCGCACGGCGGGGTGTTCCCGCGCGTCTGCTGGATCGTGCCGGATGACAGGCGCGCGGAGAAATTGCGCCAAGCCATTGCCCGTGATCGCACGTTGCCCGAGGGGCTATTTATGGTGACAGCTACGGGCGTGGCGCTCACTGTTTTGCGAGAGGTAAAAGTGTGAAACGGTCCTTTACTCGTATGGTGAATGTAGTACACTTAACAACATGCAGGCTGTATCAGTTCAACGGGATAGGAGACACGTATCGATGGCTCTGAGTACGCACGCTGACAATCCCGATGGAGCTGCGGCCGTCATCTACCTGCGGGTATCGAGCAAGGAGCAAGCCGAAAAGGGCGGCGAAGCCGAGGGATTCTCGATCCCCGCGCAACGCGAGGGCTGCAAGCGCAAGGCGCAGAGCCTAGACGCGGTAGTCATCGAGGAGTTCGTCGAGCGCGGCGAGTCGGCCAAGACGGCTGACCGACCCGAGTTGCAACGGCTACTTGCCTACCTCGCCGAGCATCCTGTCAAGTACGTCATCGTCCACAAGGTTGACCGACTGGCGCGCAACAGGGCCGATGACGTAGCGATCAACATGGCGATTCGGCAGGCCGGGGCCGAGCTGGTGTCCGTCTCCGAGAACATCGACCAAACGCCATCGGGTCTACTGCTGCACGGCATCATGGCCTCGATCAGCGAGTTCTACAGCCGCAACTTGGCGACGGAGGTCATCAAGGGCACCACGCAGAAGGCCAAGAACGGCGGCACGCCGGGTCGTGCGCCGATCGGCTATCTGAACGTGCGGGGCATGATCGAGGGCCGCGAAGTCCGTACCGTCGAGGTCGATCCGGTGCGCGGGCCGCTGATGGCGTGGGCGTTCGAGGCGTATGCGACCGGCGAGTGGACAATCCGGCGTCTACTGGCTGAGCTGACCGCCCGAGGCTTGACGACGGCACCGGGCCGAAAGAATCCGGGCCGGCCAGTGGTCGTCTCGCACCTGCATACGCTACTGCGCAACCCGTACTACATGGGCATGGTGCGCTACCGGGGAGCGGTCTACGTAGGCAAGCACGAGCCGCTCGTCACGCCCGCCATTTGGCATGAAGTCCAGAGCATCTTGAGCGCGAAGTACCTAACCGGGGAGAAGGATCGGGAGCACCCGCACTACTTGAAGGGCAGCATCTACTGCGGCCAGTGCGGCGCTCGCCTGATTGTCAATCGAGCCAAAGGCAACGGCGGCAGCTACATGTACTTCGTCTGTGGCGGACGACAGCGCGACCCGGCAAGCTGCCAGTTCCGGGCGGCACGGATCGAGCAGGTCGAGGCTGCCGTCGTCGCCTGCTACGCGACTGTGCAGCTTCCCGAGGATGAGGTTGCACGACTGCGTACCTTCTTGGGTCAAGAGCTGGCGAAGCTTCGCAGCGACTCCGAGCGTGAACGGGACGAGCAGGAGCGCCGACTGCGAGGACTCCAGGGCGAACGCGAGAAGCTGCTCCAAGCCCACTACGCCGATGCGATCCCGCTCGACCTTCTCAAGCGCGAGCAAGACCGCCTCACGACAGCTATAGCCAACGCCGAAGGTCGGCTGGCTGCCATCACCGCCGACCTCAAGGCGGCCGATGCAAATATGCACAAGGCCCTGACCCGAGCCGGCGACTGCCAGACCGCTTACGACGAAGCCGCCGACCGGCTGCGCCGGCAATTCAATCTGACCTTCTTCAAGCGCCTCGTCGTCTACGACTCCAGCAACGTCTCCGCCGAGCTGGCCGAACCTTGGGACATCATCCTCGGAGAGGAGCTGCGACGGGCAGTCGCCGCACAAGAGGCCGAAAGCCTCAAAGACGCCATTGAACACGCCAAGCGCGAGCACGCACGACGCCCACGCGGGCCAATCGCAGGCAAGACGACAACCGCCGCCCCTGATTGGGGCGGCGGTTGGAGTCCGAACATGATGGTGCGGGTGAGGGGACTCTAACCCCTGGCCTCGTCCTTGGCAAGGACGCGCTCTAAACAACTGAGCTACACCCGCATGTTGTACCGGACTATATTACCTGAAATGGCCGGCCGAAATCAACGTGGTGGCGCCTCCCAGACTCGAACTGGGGACACAAGGCTCTTCAGGCCTCTGCTCTACCAACTGAGCTAAAGCGCCACGACTTGGCTATTTTACGCTAGATAACAGATGAGCACAAGGGTCTTGGGGTTCAGCGGAAGTTTATTTGCCGTTAGCTTGGGGCTTGATTTATACTGAAGCTATGACAAACCTAACAAAAACGGGTTTCGCGGAAAACCGGCTCTCGGCTGATGCTTAGGCTATCGCCGGAAGACAGCCGGCAGCTCGGCCTGCTGATCAGGCCGTCATGGCTCAGCGGCCTGATAGCCGTGGTCGTCGGCCTGGTCATCAGTGTCGGCGTGGTCGTCTCGTTCGAGGCCCACAACAGCCTGCTGCAGCAGCACCTGGTGTCCTACCAAGACGGTCCGCAGCCGGCCCTGACGGTGCCCGGCCAAGGCGCGCCCGTCAGCAGCAAATCCGGCCTGTCCAGCAACTGGCCGCTGCTGCTCGTCTGGAGCCTGGTCGGTTTCCTGGTCTACCTTATGGTCGCCTCGATCGTCCGCTTCGCGTCCGAGGCCGAGGGCTTGAGGGAGTCGCTCGACTATGTCAACGCCAAGCCCAAGTCCGTCATCGCTTCGACCGCCGAGCATGCCTTGCTGCGGGTTACGGCCTTAATTCTGCTGATTACTTTCACCGTGGCCATTTGGCGGCAAATCATACCCTATAGCATCACCGCTTCCCTGGCCGGCGTGTCGAACCTGGCCAGCCTCGACGGCGGCCTTTACGCGCTGCTGTCATTCCTGCTGATCGCCGTCAGCCTGCACGTCGAAACCGTGCTGCTGAGGATGTCGCTGGGGCGGGCCCGGGTGTTCGAGCTGTAGCCTACTTGTGCTCTTTGATCATGAAGTCTTTGACGCTTTGGATAGTGTCCATGAACTGGCTGGGGAAGATGATGGTGCTGTTCTTCTCCTGCGCGACATCCGTCAGGACCTGCAGGTTGCGCAACTGCAAGGCGATCGGGTGGGCGGCGATGACGTCGGCCGCTTCGCCGAGCTTCTTGGCGCTTAGGGCTTCGCCTTCGGCGGCGATGATCTTGGCCCGTTTCTCGCGCTCGGCTTCGGCCTGCTTGGCCATCGCCCGCTGCATGCTGTCCGGCAGCTGGATGTCCTTGACCTCGACGGTGCTGACATAGATTCCCCACTTTTCGGTCGAGGTTTCGAGGATGCTTTTGATCTTCTCGTTAATCGCCAGGGTTTCGCTGAGCACGTCGTCCAGGCTGCTCTGGCCGACGATGTTGCGGACGGTGGTTTGGGCGATCTGGTAGGTGGCCGAGACGACGTTCTCGATTTCGACGATCGACTTGGTCGGGTCGACGACTTTGTAATAAGCCACGGCCGCCACGTCGATCGAGACGTTGTCCTTGGTGATGATCTTCTGCGACTCGATCGGCAAGGTGACAATCCGGAGCGAAACTTTGCGCATCTGGTCGATGATCGGGATGATCAGCCTCAGGCCCGGCTCTCGGACGCCGCCGCTGACCTTGCCTAAGCGGAAAACCACGCCGCGTTCGTACTGGTTAACGATCCGGACGCTGTAGCCGATAATGATAATGACGACGAAAATTAAAAATATGATCAGTCCCGGCATATTGCCTCCCAAGCTTATGGCCTCATTGTACGGCCGCGCCTACCCAAAAAGCAATAAAAACCATGAACCGGTCAGCGTGGTGGAGATACGGGGACTCGAACCCCGGACCTCTTGCATGCCATGCAAGCGCTCTAGCCAACTGAGCTATATCCCCGAATACCTAAACAATTCTAGCAAAACAGGGGTAAAAAATAAAGCCTGGTTAGCTAACGCCGAGCCAGCCCAGGACGGTCTGGGTCAGGACGGTCAGTGACAGCACGCTGACCACGGCGATGCAGACCGTGGCGACAGCCCGGAAGATCGGGCCGTTGGCGGCGTCGCCGAGCAGCGAGCGCTTGTTGGCCAGAATCAGCAGGTAGACCAGCAGGATGGGCGTGATGATACCGTTCAGGACCTGGGCGTTAATCAGGGTGTGGATCAGGTTGCCCGGTATCAGGGCGACCGAGGCGCCGATGATGATTTGGATGGTGAACAGGCCGAGGAAGACCGGCGCTTCGCGGAAGCGCTTGCCGACGCTGCGTTCCGAGCCGACGGCTTCGCTGACGGCATAAGACGACGATAGCGGCACGATAACCGCGGCCAGGGCGCTGGCCCCCAGCAGGCCGATGCCGAACAGCTGGGTCGCGAACGCGCCGGCCACCGGTTTCAGCGCCCGCGCCGCTTCGGTGGCACTGTCCAGCGGCGCCCGGGTCCGGATGGCGGCCGCCGTGGCGATGATAATGAAAATGCTGATAATATCGGCAAACAGCGCCCCGGCGATAGCGCTTACCCGTTCGCGGTTATAATCATCAGGCCCGACGCCTTTGTCGGCGATGGCCGCCGCCAGATAAAACTGCATGTACGGCGTAATGGTCGTTCCGATTAGGGCAACGCCCAGGAACAGGAAACTTTTACTAAGTATGAAGTGCGGCCAGACCAGCTGGCTGGCGGCCTGGCTGACATGCGGATGCGACAGGAAAGCGGCCACCGGATAGGTCAAAAAGGCCAGCGACAGGACCAGGAAGATGCGCTCCACCCGTCGGTAGCTGCCGAACATCACCAGTGACCAGACCAGCACGGCGGCAATCGGCACCGATGTATAGCGGCTGACGTTGAACAGCTGGAAAGCGGCCGCGATACCGGCGAATTCGCTGACCACCAGGCCGATGTTGGCAACTACGAACAGCCCCAGCGCCAATGTCGTCATCCTAATCGAAAACTGTTCGCGAATCAGCGAACCGAGGCCCTCGCCGGTGTAAGCACCGAGCCGGGCGCACATTTCCTGGACGACGACCAGCGCCACCGTAACCAAAACCATAAAAAAAAGCGTCCGGTAGCCGAATTGGGCGCCCGCCGAAGCATAGGTCGCGATACCGCCGGCGTCGTTGCCGGCGTTAGCGGCAATCAGACCGGGGCCGGCGATGGCCAGAATTGCTATCAGCAGCCGTTTGGAAGTTAAGTGCTTGAGTCTCATCATGACAGTATCCTCGGGAAGTGGAAACGGTTGCCGTCGGGAACCAGGACGTCAATAATGTCGTCGGCCAGGATCCGGCCCAGCGGCCGGCCGGCGTCGTCGACGACCAGGACCGACGACCGCCGGTTGTTGATCAGCAGGTCGGAGACATCCTTGATGGAAGCGCCGGGGGGTACGGTGACCGGCGAAGGCCCGGTGATAGTGTCCTTGAGTTTTTTGGCCGGGTCGGCCAGGAAGAGCTCGGCCATGGTCGCATCATGGACGAATTTGCCGGCCTCATCGACCAGAACGACGGCTTCGAGTTCGGCAACCGGGCGTTTGGCGTCGGTTAGCCGTTTGCGCAAGTCACGCACTGTTTCCGATATCGGGGCCGTAGTTATGGCCGTGTTCATGAAACCGCCGGCCGTTTCTTCGTCATAAGACAGTACCCTGTTAACCTGTTCCGACGAGTCGTCGGGCATCAGTTCCAGCAGCTGCCGGCGCAAATCCTCGTCGATGTCGCGCAGGGCGTCGGCGGCTTCGTCCGGCTCCATGCTGGTCAGGTACTGGGCGGCTTCTTCGGGGCTGGCTTCGCGCAGCAGGACGCCCAATTCTTTGGCCTGCATTTCTTCCAGGGCGTCGGCCGCCTGGTCGCGGGTCAGCGAATCCAGCAGTTCGCGGCGTTCGGCCCGGCCCAAATCTTCCAGCAGGTCGGCCAGTTCGCCGGGGCGCAACTTGCGCAGTTCGTTGCGGCTGGAGGCCAGCTTGAGGCTCTGGCCGTTTTCGGACCGGCCAAAACTTTTGATAGACGACCAGTCGATAACGGCGCCCGGACTGGAGTGCTTGCGCCAGCGGGCCGGACCCAGCCGGCGCAGCAGTGCCCGGTAACTGACATCTACGGCTACTAACCGCAGGACTTTATTATTATTGGCGACGTACAGGTCGGCCGCCCGGACGACGCGGGCGCCGTCGATATCGACCAGCTGGTGGTCGAGAATGTCCTGCAAGACCCTGACCTCGGCCGGCCGGGGCTTAAAGTCGCGCAAGTCGAGCTGTGCCGTGTTGAGGCGGATACTTTTGCGGGTGGCTTCTTCGACCTGGCTGGCGGCTATCCAGACTACCCGGCGGCCGACCTTGACCAGAATGCCCGACAGGGGCGGATAAGCCTCACTGGTGTCCCAGCGGAAGACCAGGTCCACCAGGGTGCCGACTTCTTGGCCGCCCTTGTGGACGACCGTGCAGCCCGCCAAACCGGCAGCCGAAATCAGCGACTTGCTGAGATGCGAAGGCGCCTTTCGGGGTATACGTAATGCCGGTGGGTGAATTCTCTTTGACATTTGGTATATATTATATCATAAAATCTACTAATCCGTGCCGGTCCGGCCAGCCCTGACCGGCCGGATACCTGATTTTGCGGCTTTATACGCTGGAGCCAAGCTTTTTGGGCTTGGCTCTCAGTCGTGTTTTCTCGTGCGCGCCCACCCGGCGACGGGCAAGGTGTAGATATTTTTGTTTTTATCTGTTTGTTTGACGCGCCGCCCGCTAGCGCACGATCTATGTCTAAGCATAATTAAATTCAGGCTTTTGTCAAGCTTGAAGGGCGTTTCAGCTCGCCCGCCCGCGGCAAGATGTACAGGGACAGAATCAGAGCGAACAGGACCGCAAAACCGCACATCACGCTCGGTATCGCCCGTTGGGTGGCCGGCCTGAGCTCGCCGACCAGGATGGTCGGCACGATGAAGACCAGCCAGCCGATCATCAGCGCCCGGACGGTCTGCAGCTGCCGGTAGGCTTTTTTGCCCCGGCTCATCAGTTCGTTGGCCCAGCGAATGCCCATCAGGAACGAGATGCCCAGCCAGCCGTAATAGTAGGCCGTGTACCAGCCGCCCCAGGTGTAGGCTATCTGGAAGATGACATAGTTACCGGTACATTTGTAGCCGAAGAATGCATTGTCGCCGACCAGGAAGAAGGTCACGAAGACCAGCATCGTGGCGTAAGCCGTCCAGACCAGCCACCGGTTCTTCTTGCCGGTCAGGACATGAAGTATATGAATGCCGAGCGGCGGCAGCACGCTGATAGCCGCGAAGCCCAGGCGCGACCAGGTAGGCGTGTTGCCCAGCCAGCTGGTACAAACGAAATACTCGCAGACCTGAAAAGTAGCCAGCATAACCAAGGTGATAATCACCAGCCGGCTCAACTCGGTCATCTTGTAACGGGCAAACGTGTAGATAGCCAGCCCCAGCTCGATAACTACCGTGGCCACCATCACCGGCGGCGAAAAACAGTTGAATTGTGTGCCGTGGCGCTGCCGCATAAGCATATTAGTTAGGATTATAGCATATCCAGGAATTCGGCCTCAGTTAGCCGGGCGGTACCGAGCTTGGCGGCTTTGGCGAGTTTGGCAGCGCCGACGTTGGCGCCGACGACCAGGTAGTCGGTATCCTTGCCGATCGAGCTCTGGAAGGTGCCGCCCAAGGCCCGGATACGTTCGGCGGCCTCTTCGCGGCCCATACTGTCCAGGCTGCCGGTCACGACGAAGCTGCGGCCGCTGAGTTTGCCGCCGACGTGCTTGACCGGCTCGGGCCACACGCCGAGGCGTTTAAACTTCTGGAGCAGCTTGAGGTTAGCCGGCTCGGCGAACCATTCGACGACCGATTCGGCGACCACCTCGCCGACACCGTCGACTTCGGCCAAGGCGTCAATCGTGACTTCGGATAGCTTGTCCAGGCTCTTAAAGCGGTTGGCCAGGTCGACGGCCGTCTGGGCGCCGATATGGCGGATACCCAGGCCGTAGACGAAGCGGCTGAGCGGCGGCTTGGTTTTAGCCTGGATGGCAGCGACCAGCTTGTTAGCCGAAACTTCGGCGAAACGGTCGAGCGGCAAGAGGTTTTCTGCCTTCAGCGAATATATATCGGCCGGATCCTTAACGAGTTCAGCATTAATCAAGGCAATCACATTCTTCTCCCCCAAGCCTTCGATATCCAAGGCGGCTTTGCTGGCGAAATGCTCGATCCGCTTCCAGGAACGCGACGGACAATGCTCGTTCGGACAGCGCCAGATGGCATCTTCGGCCTTATACTTAACAAGTTTAGTATTGCACTCCGGGCAATTGGACGGCATTACGAACGGCTTTTCCGAACCGTCGCGAAGCTTAGCCAGCGGCTCTACGACTTCCGGAATAATGTCGCCGGCCTTGTGAACGATAACGGTGTCGCCGACCCTGATGTCCTTACGCTCTATCTCGCCCTGGTTGTGCAGCGTGGCCATTTGGACGGTACTGCCGGCGATGACGACCGGCTCCAGCATCGCCACCGGCGTGGCAGCCCCGGTCCGGCCGATTGAAACGAAAATATCCTTGACCTTGGTCGTCGCCTGTTCGGCAGCGTACTTGAGGGCGATAGCGCCGCGAGGGGCTTTGCCGGCTACGCCCAGCCGGCTAAAAAGCTGGCGATCGTTGACCTTGACGACCAGGCCGTCGGTGTTAAACGGCAGCTTCAGGCGCTTGCTTTCCCAGTCTTTGAAGAAACGCATGACGGCCGTGATGCTGGGCACGACTTTAGCCTCCCGGTTGACCAAGAAGCCGAGGGCATGCAGGGCGTCATAAGCATAAGCATGGGTCGGGATTTCCGAAGCGTCATCACGCTGCAAGTCATAAGCCCGGAAGTGCAGCGGCCGGCTGGCGACCAGCCCGGGATCGAGCTGGCGGATAGTGCCGGCGGCCGTATTGCGCGGGTTGGCGAACAGCGGCTGCCCGGCGGCGGCCCGCTGCTTGTTGAGCTTGGCGAAGTCGGCTTTGTACATGACGATTTCACCGCGGACTTCGGTCCGGCCGCTCAGCAGGAAAGCCTCGGCTTTGGCATGGCGCAGCCGGAGCGGTACCGATTCGATAGTCCTGACGTTGGCCGTGACGTCCTCGCCGACGAAACCGTCGCCGCGAGTAATGCCGCGGACCAGGCTGCCGTCTTGGTATACCAGGGCGCAAGCCAGGCCGTCCATCTTGATATCGGCGAAGTATTCCAGCTTACTGTCTGCCGGCAGAAGCTTGACGACTCGTTCTTGCCAGGCTTTGACTTCGGCTTCGTCGAAGACGTCATTGAGGCTGAGCATGCGCGAGCTGTGTTCGACCTGCTGGAAACCGGGCAGCGCCGCGCCGGCTACCCGCTGGCTCGGCGAATCGGGCGTAATCAGCTCCGGGTATTGGGCTTCCAGCTGCGTTAGCTCATGTTTTAGGCTGTCGGCCGCCGCTTCGCTCATAATCGACTCGTTGAGAACGTGGTAATGGTAGCGGTAGTCGTTGATTAGCTCCCGCAGCTGTTCAATGCGCTTGGCGGCTTTGGCCTTATTCATTAAGAAGCTCCCTGTAAAGCGTATACATGTAGGTATGGACGGCTACCAGGCCAAACATTGTCAGCAGGAAGAAAACCCATTTGGCCAGGGCCGTCAGCCAGATAATTATCGGCACCATCACG
The DNA here is from genome assembly GCA_963716945.1 of uncultured Candidatus Saccharibacteria bacterium. GTDB lineage: Bacteria > Patescibacteriota > Saccharimonadia > Saccharimonadales > UBA4665 > DASRLG01. The sequence goes on from OY970322.1 coordinate 999,397, forward strand.
ATAGCGCCGACGATTAATAGGACCAGTGGCAGGCAGAGGACTTTGCGCATCACGGTCCAGCGCCGGTAGCGGACCAGTTCGCGGGCCGAGCGCAGGGCTTTCATCGGCGCCATATCGGGCAGCGTTACGATGTAGAGCGCGAACAGCGACGAACTGATCATGTAGACGCTAAGCATGGCCAGCAAGGCGTAGAGCAAGGCCCAGAGCAGTTTCTCGACGGCATAAACGGCAATACCGTTATTGATAACCAGGCCGTAAAGCGCCGAGCCGACCAGGAACGGAATCAATTGCAAACCGACCACTAAGAGGACCAGCACGAAGGGTACTAAGGGGTACATGCCCCTGTAATAGGCGTCGCGAATCCGCAAGCGTTCGGCACCGGCCAGGATTTGCCGCAGCGCCCAGATAATCGCCAGGCTGGCAATCAAGCCCAGGAAGAGCTGGTAAGCGCCGGCCGTCGGGTTGGAATTGTTGCCGGCCGACCCGACCAGCAGGGCGAAGACACTAAGGCCGGAAGCCAAACCGCCCAGGTGACCGGTAAAGACCTGGTTGACCGAGTGTTTGAGGGTACCGACGTCAGTCGCGCCGGACAGGCCCTGGGTCAGGATAATGTTAAGCAGGCCGTAGGTCAGCGTGATGCCTACGAACAGCCGTTTGTTTTGCCATAGGGTCAAAGCGGACTTGCGGGTCAGCCGCCAGACGCTGGGCAGCCGCACCGGGTGTTTGATGCGTTTCTGCAGCCTCAGGGTCTTGTACTGGGGCTGCTTGATACGGCGCGGCTTGGCCGGCCGCGGTCTGGGCTTCGGCTTGGCAGCGGCCTTGGCGGCGGCGGATTTTTTGGACGCGGTGTTAGCGGCCGTCCGTTTGGGCGCGGCTTTCTTCCCTGATTTTTTCGCCATGGCCTTATTATAAAGGAATATTTAATAACCTCTAGGCGTGGGTGCCCATGCTGCGCAGGCGGGCGATGCGGTCGTCAATCGGCGGGTGGGTGCTGAACAGGCCGGCCAGGCTGTGGGCCTTGAGCGGGTTGACGAAGAAGAGGTGGGCGGTGGCCGTGTTCTGGTGGCGGGCGACGCTGCCGGTCTGCTTGATCTTCTCCAGGGCACTGGCCAGGGCTTCAGGGTAGCGGGTAGTCAGGGCGCCGCTGGCGTCGGCCAGGTATTCCCGCTGGCGCGAGACGGCCAGCTGAATCAAAGTGGCCACGATCGGCGCCAGGATAGCCGCTATGATACCCAGTACTATGAAGACTTGGTTGTTTTCGTCCCGGTCGCCGCCGCCGAACCACGCTAGGCGGATCATGATGTCAGCTACCAGCGAGATAACCGCCGTCAGGGCGAAAGCGATCATGCTGACGCGGATGTCATAGTTCTTGATATGGCTCATTTCGTGGGCCAGGACGCCTTGCAATTCGTCATCGTTCATCATGTCGAGAATACCGCTGGTAGCGCAGACGGCGGCGTGCTTGGGGTCGCGGCCGGTCGCGAAAGCGTTGGGCGCCGGGTCGTTCATGATATAAACCCGCGGCATCGGCAGTCCGTCGGTGATGGACAGGTTCTCGACGATACGCCACAGCCGGGGGTTGTCGCGCTTCTGAATCTCCTGGGCCTGGTTAACGGCCAAAGCCATTCTGGAGCCGGCATAATAGGTAACGATAGCATAGACGCAAGCGCCGATGAGGCCGCCGTAGAACACGCCGGTGCCGCCGCCGAGATACTTATCAAAAATCCAGATGATCAGCGTCACGAAGGCTAGGAAAACCAGCATTATAAAAACGGTTTTTCGTTTGTTGGCGGCAATATCAGAGTACATAGGCTTCTGGGACTATTGAACGGCTGCCTTAATTAAAACTTAACGTCAACCGGTTGCTGGACAGCGGCAGCCTCGGCTTCATCGACTTCGAAGAATTCCTTATCCTGCTTGAAGCCGAGCATGCCGGCGAAGATATTGGTCGGAAAAGTCTTGCGCTTGGTATTGAAATCGCGCACCACGCCGTTGTAGAAACGCCGCGAAGCCTGGATCTTGTCTTCGGTGTCCGTCAGTTCGCCCTGGAGTTCCTGGAAGTTCTGCGAAGCCTTCAGGTCGGGGTAAGCCTCGGCGACCGCGAACAGGCTCTTCATGGTCTTCTGGAAGTCGCCTTCGGCCTTGCCGGCCTGTTCCGGCGTCTGGGCGCTCAGGGTATTGGCACGGGCTGCAGTGACGTCTTCAAAGACCGATTTTTCGTGCGAAGCGTAGCCCTTGACGGTATTAACCAGGTTCGGTATCAGGTCGGCCCGGCGTTTAAGCTGGACGGTTATGTCGCTCCAGGCTTCATTAGATTGCTGGTTCAGGCGCACCAGGCCGTTGTACATGGCGGCACCGATGGCTATCAGCAGTACGATAACGACGATAATCACGATAACGACAGTCATAAATAGTCTCCTTTAAGCTTATAAAGCCATTATACAGCAGTCGGCTGCCCTGGTGTATTATGAGAAGAAGATATGAAAGCATTGAAGCGGCGCGGTGGGAAACGATGGCTGTACTTGCTGGCGGCCATAGTCTTGATCGGCGCCTACGTTTTTTGGGCGGTGGGCCGGCCGCTGCCGGACCTCACGCTTATTCCGGGCGAAAGCAAATTATCAATCCAAACTCCCTCGCCCCAGCTAACCTGGCCTGGCGGCGGCCAGGCGGCCGTCGCCGTTCTCGGCAGCCAGGTACTGCTAACCCACGGCTCGCAAACGCCGGTGCCGACGGCCAGTACGGCCAAGCTGATCACCGCCCTGGCGGTCCTGCACCAGAAACCGCTGGCCGTCGGCCAGACCGGACCGGACCTCACGCTTACGGCCGCTGACGTGGCACTTTATAACTCCTACGCCGCCCGGGACGGGTCGGTCGTACCGGTCCTGGCCGGCGAACAGATCAGCGAATACCAGGTCCTGCAGACTATGATGCTGCCGTCGGCCAACAACATGGCCGACAGCCTGGCGATTTGGGCTTTCGGCTCGCTGACGGCCTATAGTACTTTCGCCAACGCCTATGCCGCCCAGCTTGGCCTGGCCCACACCCATGTCGGTGTCGACGCCAGCGGCTTCTCGCCGACCACGACCAGCACGGCCCGCGATTTGGCCAGGCTGGGCGAGGTGGTTATGCGCAACCCCGTCCTGGCCCGGATAGTCGGCCAGAGCACGGCTTCCGGCCTGCCGGTCGCCAACAACATCAAGAACGTCAATTCCCTGCTGGGCACCGATAACATCATCGGTATCAAGACCGGCAACACCGACCAGGCCGGGGGCGTTTTCGTCGGGGCCGCCCGGGCTTCGGCCAACGGCCGGCCGGTGACCGTAATTACCGCCGTGATGGGGCAGCCCGCCCTCCGCCAAGCCATGCAAGACAGCCTGCCGCTTATCCAGAGCGCGCAGGCCAACTTCAGTACGGACACCGTTGTTGCCGCCGGGTCGATTGTCGGCCGTTACCGGCAGGCCTGGGGCGGCAGCCTGCCGGCCGTTGCCGCCGGCCGGTTATCCGGCAGCGCCTGGAACGGCGACTCGCTGGCCGCCGCCATTAAACTCGATAGTAGCATTTCCGCCAAAAGCCCGCCCGGCCAAACCGCCGGCAGCCTGACTATCTCCCAGTCACCCTTTACGCCCCAGCGATCGGTTGCCGTCAAGTTGGGATCGGCGCCTACCAAGCCGCCGCTGCGGTGGCGCTTGTTGCATGCCTTTTAATAGTTTACTTTTCAGGGCTTCCGTAAAACGTACTGCACGAAGTCATAATGCTCCGGTTTTTCGGCCCGGTAATCATAATAAACCTCGACCCGCGCGTCCGGCACCGACTGCTTGATTAAACGTTCGACGGCCTCGCCGGTGAGGGGGCAAATATCGAGATAGGAAGAACGCTTTTTGGAGTAATATTTGTAGCGCAGGCGCACTCTTTGCGGCGTGATCTCTTCCGGGAAAGCCTTTATATCGCGGTTAAGGTAAGTGGTGCGGTACGAAAATTCAAAATTACGTTCCGGGTCTTCCAAAATCGCTTCGGCGTTATCAAGGATATAGTCATAATTGCGGATGTCGAAGAACAGCGTGCCGCCCGGCTTCAAGATGCGCCAAAAACCTTTGAGCGACCTTTCCCGCTCCGATTCTTCAAACACGTAAGTCGGAAACGAGTTGCCAAGCGAAAAGACGATGTCGTAAGCCTCGTCCCCGAGCTCGGGGGTAGTTAGGAAGTCTCTCCAGTCAATGCTCAAAGTTTCGTTGGCGAGGCCGGCCTCTTGAAGACTGCGCTTGAGCTGGTTTATGAATTCGCTGTCGACTTCGTTGGCCGTGACATCATAACCCCGACGGGCCAGCAATACGGTATCGTGCCCCCCCCCCCGCAGCCGTATCAAGTATTTTGGGGTTCTTGTAGTCCTTGAGGATGGCGTCGAACACGCCGTTCATACGGGACCACCTGGCTTCTATATCACCGGCAAAATCAAGGAATGGCAGCCACGACACCGGTGTCTGCTGGAAGCCTTTCAGGTCAACGACTTTAGCTTTCATAAAAATAACAATTTTAAGACTATGGTGGGTAGTGAGTCTCTCAGGCGGAACGCCATCATACCCAGTTTACTCCTGTTGGCAGAAAAATTAAAAGACCAAGGCTTTGTCTTCGCCGAAGGCAAGGTAGCCCTTCTTGCTTCTTTATCTAAGAGACCGTCAAAACAAAATTCTGGGTAATTGTGCCTGAGCTATTTTTGGCAGTGATGGTTATCGGGTACGTGCCAGCGGTTCCAGCCTTAGGAGTACCACTGAAAGTATTGGTGGTGCCATTAAAAGTAACGCCCCTGGGAAGGGTGCCGGTCTTAGTAATGCTGGGACTTGGGAAGCCGGTAGCCATTACCTGGAATGAGAAGACTGAACCGACAGTCGCGCTAGTTGTGGCGGCGCTGGTAATCGCCGGCGTTTCGTTGACTTTGAGCGTGAAGGTCTGGCTGATAGAACCAAGCGAATTGGCAGCTGTAACAGTAATGGAATAGCTACCACCGCTGCCAGTAGCCGGTGTGCCGGTAATAGTGGCCGTACCATCACCGTTATCGACGAAAGTCAGTCCGTTAGGCATCGTTCCGGATTCGGTCAGTGCTGGAGTCATGTAGCCACTAGCGGTGACTGTCATAAAGAACGCAGTACCGACCGTAGCGGTCTTATTAGGTATATTCTTAATGACCGGCGCCCTGGTAACGGTTAGCGTGAAGCTCTGCGTAATCATCCCGACAGAACTTTTAGCTTTAATCGTCAAAGCGTAAACTCCAACCGCCGAAGCCGATGGTGTGCCGGTAATAGCGGCCGTACCATCACCGTTATCGGTAAACGTAACTCCAGACGGTAATCCGCCTGCCTTAGTTAGCTTAGGGGCTGGATAGCCAGTCGTATTAACAGTGAAACTGAATGGTACCCCGAATGTCTCCGTATCGGAAGCATTGCTGGTAATAGCTGGCGCCGAACCAGCCGAAGTAACTGTTAGTATAAATGACTGTGTAGCCGGGCTGCCAACTCCATTAGTAGCCGTAATAGTAATCGGGTATGCCCCTGCACTGCCCGTAGCAGCCGTACCGGCCAGATCAGCCGTACCATTGCCGTTATCAGTGAAGGTTATCCCCGCCGGTAAGGCACCGTTTTCAGTGATAGAAGGAGCTGGGTTACCAGTCGTAGTTACGCTAAAGTCAAATGGTGTACGCATGCCAACGTTGGCGGAGGCCGCACTAGTAATAGTAGGAGCTGAGGAAATGGATGGTAAATCAACCTCAGCCGTAGTATTAGAGTTAACGGTTACGTTTGTCGGTGTACAATACTGACCACCGCTAGAAGTATCGGCGCAGATTTTGTAGGTTACCCCAGCAAATACGCTCAAGGTATCAGTGCCATTAGTATCAGTTGAGCCGATGGACTGTTCTTGTCCGTCATTAACATTAAAAGTTTCGGATTCGTCCGTAGTAGTGACTGTATTATTGCCCGTAGCGGTTATTGTAACAGGTGCCCCGGAGACTGGATTACCATTCCCATCTTTCACGGTTACATTTACGGTATCCGTGTTAAAGGACAGGTTCTGTTCTGTATCGCCGCCATTGACAGTAACAGATGGACTGGCGCTTCCTATTTGGAAGAAGTTTGGCGTTCCGGTAGTACCGCTATCTTCAGAAGTATTTTGATAGTAGAGATTAGTATAGTAATTATCATTCGGTAGGCTTCCTACGGAATAGTTTCCATTGGAATCGGCATTTGTCTGGCCGCTCGGTCCATCAGAGGCACCAAGGGCGATTTGCATGCCTGTACCACCAGGTTCTAATGGAGGAGGGTTACCATTAAAGCTTGCTTGGCCGGAGACAGTATAGGATGAAGGGAAATCAACCTCAGCCGTAGTATTAGAGTTAACGGTTACGTTTGTCGGTGTACAATACTGACCGCCGCTAGTTGTGTCAGCACAGACCTTATATGTAATACCGGGGAACACATTAACACTAACGATGCCATCATCCCCACTAGACCCGGTGGACTGTTCCTGTCCGCTATTGACAGTAAAAGTTTCAGACCCATCCGTAGTGGTGACCGTGTTGTTGCCCGAGGCCGTTACTACGACCTGCGACCCAGGGACCGGGTTTCCGTTTCCGTCTTTCACGGTTACCGTGACTGTGTTCGTATTAAACGCTAAGTTTTGTGTTACGTTGCTACCGTTTACGGCAACGGATGGAGTAGTGCTAGCTATCTGGAAGAAGGTTGGCGCTCCGGTAGTTCCCGTACTCTGGTAGAAGAGATTGGTAGAGTAGCTATCGTTTGGCAGGCTTCCTACGGAATAGTTTCCATTGGAATCAGTGTTTGTCTGTCCAGACGGCCCGTCAGACGCACCAAACGCAACTTGCATATTCGAAGCAGAGTTACCATTAAAGCTTGCTTGGCCCGAAACGGTATAGGATAAGGGAAAGTCCACCTCGGCCGTAGTATTGCCATTGACCGTTACGTTTGCCGACGCACAGTACTGGCCGCCGCTGGTGGTATCGGCGCAAACTTTGTAGGTTACCCCAGCAAATACGCTCACTGTATTAGCTCCATCATCCCCGGTAATACCAGTGGATTGCTCTTGTTCACTATTAACATTAAAGGTCTCGGACCCATCAGTAGTAGTAACTGTGTTATTACCCGTAGGGGTCACTGTAACAGTTGATCCGGAGACTGGATTTCCACTTCCATCTTTTACGGTCACTGTGACCGTGTTCGTGCTAAAGGACAGGTTTTGCGTTACGTTGCTGCCGTTAACGTTGACAGACGGATTGGCAGACCCTAGCTGGAAGAAGTTTGGTACCCCGGTAGTCCCACTATCTTCAGAACTATTTTGATAGTAGATACTAGTGTAATAGCTATCGTTTGGCAGGCTTCCTACGGAATAGTTTCCATTGGAATCAGTGTTTGTCTGTCCAGACGGCCCGTCAGACGCACCAAACGCAACTTGCATACCTTGACCGCCAGATTGTAGTGGCGCTGGACTGCCATTAAAGCTTGCTTGGCCGGATACGGTATAGCCGCTATCGGCATATGCTAGGGTTAGTTTAAAACCTGCAGATAGAATACCGACTAATATCACCCACTTGAGTAAACGAGGAGCCCTCTTAAAAAAAGCTGGTGATTTCATAAGTTTCCGCCTCTCTTTAAAGCCTGCTGCCTAAAATAGTATTCCAAGATTTGGTTTTCTGCAATTGATGTTAATCACAAATTGACAAATGATAAGTAAGGTAAGCCGCGTGCCTGCCTAGAAAGACCGTATACCTTTAGATTGTTCGCAAGATATCAGTTTATGGGATCGTTATACTTTGGCCATCGTGGTCCAAATTAAGCGTAAACGGTCGGTTATTCATTATATTATCATAAAGGCCTTGGGATACTTGGCCGTAGCGTGCCGCATTCGTTATGGCGATCTTGGCGTCAGCATTGTCGTTATACCTGTCTTCCAAGATGGCTAGATAGGTCCATAATTTGTAATCTTGCGGAAACTTCTCTAACGCATTTAGGAGAACCTGCTTATTAGTGTTAGGGTTTCCGTAGAATAAAGTTAGATCCCCTAGATTTTCATACAATTCACTGGAACTGTAGAGTTTCAAGCCAAGGTTGTAGCTTTGTGCTGCTCCGGAATAGTCCCCTAGGTCGTACAAAGCTAAACCGAGATCGTTATAGCCGCTATAGCTGGGGTAGATGCTTGTTGAGCGCGATGCGTATGCTCTGGCTTCACTGAATTTAGCTAGCTCAAGTGAATATCCTGCCAAGCTAGTGTAAGCAGTATAATTCTCTTTAGATGCGGCAATATCACGATAAGCCAAGTTGATTGGGTTCCTCCAATCAAGACCTCTAAGTGCCGTACGAAACCCTAGCGTCCCGATTAGCAGTACCGCTACTATTAGAAGCCAGTTAAGCCGAATACGAGGCAGCAGTACGTCTAAGACAATGCCAATCATCCCCAACACTCCGGCCATCGAAAAGTAAAACCAGGCTTCACAGACTGTCATGTCCAGGGGAACAATTTGTAGATAGGGTACTAGGCCTAAGATTGTCCAGGCCATGAAAAATAAGAAAGTATAGAACTGGGCCTTGGGAGCCTTTCGCCGTACCAAGACTGTCACATATAGCACTACCGCCGCTACCGCCAGGTCAATCAAGAGCGGCATAATGAAATGGCGGAAACTAAAGATCGGATGTACCCAGTAATAGGCGGTGGCCAGCTTCCATGGGAAGACCAGCTTAGTTATATAAAATAGCGCGATTGAAGGCATGGTCAATAAGCGGGATCCTAAGCCTAGATTATCAATTGGGGCGTTACTTGGGTTGGCAATCCAGCCGACAGCATTTATCCTCAAAGCCATGTACAAAATGATAGGCAGCACCATAATGCCAACGAATGGATACAGCCGTTTCCTCTCAAACCAAAAGAGATATAAGAGAGACACAGCAATAAACAGCGCTCCGGTTTCTTTGGCCAGCAAAGATATGAAGAGACAGGCGGCCACCAGTATAAGGCTTCTTGTCGATTTAAATCTCAGTAACAACCAAAATGCCAGTATCCCGAAGAAAAAGAATAGGGCATCCTGCAAATACGGAATAGCAAATACGACTTGCGAATCAAGTGGATGCAACAAGAAGACTAACGACAAAAACAGGGCCAATCCTGGCTTGAAAGAGTATCTGAATACCAGGTAAAGGATAATGGCGCTGCCTATACACAGCAAGAGTTGGAACAAATGGAATGCTATAGGATGAGGACCGAACAAAGTATATAGCAGCGAAAAAGCCGTTGTCATAAGCGGCCTGAAATAGGTTCCGCCTAATGGGGCCAGGCCGTTTCCATTATAAAATGTACCGCCTTCAAAGAAGAGACGAATGTGGGTTATGGAATGGACGGGAACACTATTAACAATTTGGGTTATGTCATCATTCCAAAATGGACTTGTCAGACCGCTAAAATAAGCTGCAAAACCCAAGAGCGCAATAATGAGTGCGGCCTGCCAGGCGGTAATTTTATTTATTTTAGCTAGCACTAGCGTACTTACCCATATCTAGAAGACCCTCTGTATTCCATTTATTGTTAATTATACATGTGCTAGTTTGCTTTTAGTTTTAGAGGGCTCAAGCAGAGCGTTAGAAGCATTATCAGGCACAAGCATAGTTTAAGATGTGTGCAGTATTTATGGTGGGTGATGAGGGATTCGAACCCCCGACCCCCTCGGTGTAAACGAGGTGCTCTAGCCAGCTGAGCTAATCACCCACGGGTGCGGTCATGGTGCGGACGAGAGGACTTGAACCTCCACAGGATTACTCCCACTACCACCTCAAGGTAGCGCGTCTACCAATTCCGCCACGTCCGCTCGAAGCCATCATATCGTATCTGTTTTTGCCGAAAAACTCAAGCCTCGCTTAGGCATTTAATTAAGCTTAGGAACGGGGCAAATGGTCGTAGAGGTGCTCCAGACCATAGTCGCCACGGATCATGGCTTTGATATCATCGATCGTGGTGCCGAATTTGACGCCGGGGTTGAGCGTGCCGTAAGGGTCGAAGATTTTCTTGACCTTTTGCATCAGGGCGTAGAGTTCGGGGCCGTACATGGCCTCCAGATAAGGCGTTCGCAAACGGCCGTCGCCGGCCATGGAACTGATCGTGCCGCCCAGGCTGATGGCCAGTTTGCTGTGTTCTTCCATCAGGCGGAAAGCCTTTTGGCGGTCGCCGACCTGGCCGAGATTGAGCCGCGGCTGCAACCGCAGGCTGGCATCGCCGGCATGGCCCCAGACGGCCGGCTTCAGGTTGTTGGCCTTGAGCAGCGCGTAAACGCCTTCCAGGTATTCGCGCAGGCGGTCGGGCGGCACGGCCGCATCGAACAGCGGCAAAGCTTGGAGCAGGCCTTCGTTGTGGCCCAGCAGCGAGCTGGTCGCCTGGCGGACCTTCCAGAATAGCTGCTGCTGTTCAAGGTCGTCGGTCGCCTGGAAGCCGGTGGCGTACTTATCGAAGATTTTTTCGGCGCGCTTGGACAGCTTCTTGGTCTTGCGCTCACCGCCGTCAAATTCCACGAACAGGGTAACGGCCGGGAATGGCGGCTTGATAATTTCTTTGAGCTGGTTCGGGTTGAGTTCGTGAATCGACTGCAGGACGTGCTCGTCGACCATTTCGATGGCGCTCGGCATGTCCGGCAGCGACCTTAGTTCAAGGATGGCGTTCTGGACCTGCTCCAGGCTATCAAACCTGGCCATTATCAAAGTCGCCTGGGGGTCGTACTGTTCGGTTTTGAGGACCGCCTCGGTGATAATGCCCAGGGTGCCCTGGCTGCCGATAATCAGCTGCGTCAGGTCAAACGAACCGTCGCGGCGTTTAACGCCGGTCAGGTCGTAGCCGGCATTATTGCGGGTGACGCCGCGGGCCAGTTGGCCGACCAGGTCGTGCTGCTCTTCGAGCAAAGTATCGATTGAGCGGTAAATTTCACCCTCGAAGGTCGCCAGGCCGAGCTTTTTGCTGAGCTCGCGCTTGCTGAGGCGCTTGGTCTCGACGACTTCGCCGTTGGCCAGGACCACGCGCAGACTTTTGACGTAGGCCCTCATGGCGCCGTATTTGACGGACTTTTCGCCGGCGGCATTATCGGCGATCGCGCCGCCGACCGTCGAATATTCCAGCGACGGCGGATAAGCCGGCAGGAAGCGGCCGTGGGTATAAAGCGTCTGTTGAAGTTTGCCGTAGTTGATACCCGGCTCGACGGTTACGGTGTGGTCTTTGGTATCAAGTTCCAGCACCCGGTTCATATGGGCCGGAAAGACCAGCATAATGCCGTTGCCCAGCGCCGCGCCGCTCTGGCTGGTGCCGGAACCGCGGGCCGTAATCGGGATAACCCGCCCCCGTTCGGCCAGCTGCCAGCTGAAACGGGCGGTTTTGCGGACGTCGTTCTCGGTTCTGGGATAAGCTATCAGGGCAGGCGCCAGCTGCAGAATGCTGCCGTCGGTCGCGAAATAGCGCCGGGCGTCGGTGCTGGTCATCACCTCGCCTACCAAATGCTCCTGCAAATAATGCGCGACTTTGCTCATCGGCCCTGTCTGTTCCCCTTAGAATCTGTCATAACCTATAGCAGTTATGATACCATACCATGCCTAGTGCCGCTCGCGGCCCGGGGCAAAAAAATAAGCCTGCCGGGCTTATTTCTTATTTGGTGCGGATGAGAGGACTTGAACCTCCACGAACCGAAGTTCACTAGCTCCTGAAGCTAGCGCGTCTACCAATTCCGCCACATCCGCACGGGCTTGAGACCATCATATGGTATCTGTTTTGCTCGCAAAACTCAAGCTCTAGTCGGTAACTTTGGCCTGGCGGATTTCCCAGTTCTGGACATTGTCGAAGCGGTCGGTGGCCGTGTTAAGGCTGCCGTCGCTCAGGCCGTTCACCGGGCCGTGTGTCAGGTAGAGCAAACGCGGCTGATAGAGGCCGAGGGCCGGCGCGTCTTCCTGCCACTGCTGCAGGAAGGGCTTGTACTTGATAACCCGCAGCGCCGGATCCAGCCGGGTACGGCCGCCTTCCAAGGAGGCGTCGGCAGTCGGATTCTTCCACTCCGAGAGATTGAGCCGGTTGGCCGAACGGATGTCGGCCTGCGAGCTGTCCCAGTAAACGAAAACGTCCGGATCGGGACCGATTGAAATACCGTAAAGTACCGCGTCATAAGTATGGTAAGCCAGCGTGCTTTGGAAATCGGCAGCGGCCTGCAGCTGAATATGAACGTCGGCGCCCGCCGCCCCCCACTGCCGCTGCAGTTCACGGGTAACGGCCCGGTATTCGGGCGTGTCGGAAGCCGTCAGCGTGAAAGTCAGCGGCTGGCCGGCTTTGGTCCGGATACCGTCTTTGCCCACCTGCCAGCCGTCGGCGTCAAGCATCTTGTCGGCCGCACTCAGGTCGAAGCCGGCCTGGGCGTAAGCCGGGTCATAGGCGAGCTGGCCGGTCAGCAAGGGCTCGCGGACTTCGTGGGTCGGATAACCCAGACCGGCCATGATCTGCGGCACATCGGCCGATTTGACCAGAGCCTGCCGCACCTGGGCGTCAGCCAGCACGCCGGTTGAAGTCTTGAAGAAGACCATATTGGCCGCCCGCAGCGACAGGTTATGCTGGATGACCGAACGGTCGTCGCTAACTTGGTCCGGCACTTGGTCCAAGCCCTCGGCGGCCGTTAACTGGTTACTGTCAAAAGCCTGGATAAGCTGTTGCTGGCTGCCGAAAATCTGGACGTTGAATTTTTGCAGCTTGGGCATCCCGCCTTGGTAATGCGCGAAAGGCGTCAAAGCTATTTCATAGGTCGTTTTGTCAGGGTCACCGTTGCCGGTAACCTGTACGGCTTGCCAGGCAAAAGGCCCGGCACCAACCGGGTGGACGGTGTTAAAATCAGCCGACCTCAGGTCGGAGGGTGGTACGTTGTCCAGCAAATGCTTCGGGACGATACCGTTTGTCAGATTGTAAGGGAAAGAGGCCAGCACGTCAGGCAGTTTGAAGACGACCGTCTTAGGGTCCGGCGCCGAGACGCTGATGCCGCTCCAGCTGCTTTGTAGAGGCGACTGCGCGTCGGGGTTCTGGATTGACTGGTAAGTGAACACCACGTCGGCGCTGGTCAGCGGCCGGCCGTCCTGCCAGGTCAAATTCGGCTTCAGGTGCACCGTATAAGTCGTACCGCGGCTATCGACGCTATAGTAGCTGGCCAGGTCGCCGACCAGTTTGCCTTGCTGGTTATAGGTAAACAGGCCGGAAAAAATCAGGCGCGACACCGTGGCGTCGGCATCGCTGGTAGCATACAACGGGTTGGCATTGGTAAATATGCCCTTGACGCCCTCGTTGTAGATGCCGCCCGGCACGGTCTGGAAAGACTGGTAGTAGCCGCTCAAGGCCAGGTTCTGGACGACTAGCCCGGCGATCAGCAGCACCAGCAGGCTGAGCCAGCCGGCCAAGAAGCGCCGGATCGGACCCAGCCGGCCGAAGCGCCGGAAAAGGTGCCGTTCGATATTCTGCTCGGCCTGAACGCCAAAGTCCTCGACCTGCTGCTGGCTCTTGCGCAGCCGCCGCCGGAAACGCAGTCTGATAAGCCGGATGCGCATTGGATAGCGGTTCCGCCGCCTACTTGACGATCACGCTCAGGATCAGCGACAAGCTGAAAACGAGCGCGCAAACGATAGTGATTTGAAAGATTGTCTTGTCGGTACCGCGGCGCGTCGTATTGACTTCACCGGCCCCGCCGAGCCCGGCCCCCAGGCTGGCACCGCGCGTCTGGATCAGGATAAGGAAGGTCATCAACGCCATCGAACCCATTATCAGATAGTCCCAAATACTCATGATCCCGCCTTCGCGTCCTCCAAAATAGCTGTTACCAGATAGTTTACCAGCCCGATGACCATCCCGGCAAATACGGCCGCCCAAAAGTTGGTAATGTGCAGCGGGCTATACAGCTTGCTGGCAATGAAAACCGTCAGGCCGTTGATAATAATCATGAACAGCCCCAGCGTCAGCAGGATAGCCGGCAACGAAAGAATTATGATAATCGGCTTGATAATGACATTGATAATCGCCAGGATCAGGCCGGCGATAACGATAACCCTGAACTTGCTGTCATAGCTGATGCTGCTGCTCAGGAAACCGGCGGCAATCCATAAACCCAGGCTGCAGACCAACCAACGGGTCAGGAAACGATAAATCGGCCGGCTGTTACGCATTACCGCTATTATACAGGATTACGCGGCGGCGCGACGGACGGTTTAACACAGGTCGCGCGACAATTTGTCGCTGAGAATTTTGATGCCGCCGGGTACGACCAGTACGTCGTCTTCGATACGGACGCCGATGCCTTCGCGCGGAATATAAATTCCGGGCTCGACCGTCAGGACCATGCCCGGCTCCAGCGGATGGTCGTAATCGCCGGCGTCGTGGACGTTAAGCCCCAGGAAATGCGACGTGGCATGCGGATAAAACTGCTTTATGTTTTCGTGCTCGACAGTTTTGATCAGCCCCAGCTCACGCAGCTTCTCGCCCATGAAATGCTCAACTTGCCGTTCGTAATCCCGGAGCAGCACGCCCGGTTTCAGCAGATCGAAGGCAAAGCGCTGGACCTCCAGAACGGCCGCGTGGACGGCCTGCTGGCGCCGCGAGGGCATACCCAGACTGATCGTCCGGGTAATGTCGGCCGCGTAGTGCCTGACTTCGGCGCCGACATCCATAATGACCAGTTCGTCCGATGACAAAGTACCGGAATTGGACACGTTATGCAGGGTGCAGGCCCGCGCGCCGCCGGCTACGATCGGCTCGAAGGCATGTCCCGACGCGCCCCGCCGCCGGAAACCGCGGCTCAGCTCGGCCTCCATCTGGTACTCCTGGGCATAGCGGCGCAGTTTGGCCGGCTTAATTGTTTCACGGATGGCAGCTATGGTAATGGCGACGGCTTCGCGGATGGCTGCCAGCTCGGCCGGCTGCTTGACCATGCGCAAGCGGACCAGGTGCGGCGACAGGTCAAGCAGTTCAAGGCCTTCCTTGGCGGCTTTCAAACGGGCTACCAGCGCCGCCCGGGCCGGGTTGGTGTACATGCCGTAGTGTTCGACATAAGCCGGCGGTGTGGCCAGCGTGGCGGCGTGCTTGACTTTCTTGAGCCGGCCGCTCAGCTGGTCCCAGCCGGCTTTGTCATCATAAATCGTCTTGATACCTGAGCGCCGGGTCAGCTCGTCTTCGTCCGTCGAGCCGTCGAACGCCTGGCGGCTGGCCGACCGTTCCGGGACTATCAGATACTCCTTATCACGGTCCATAACCAGCACGATATCCGGCTCGTCGATGCCGGTCAGGTACCAGAAGTTAGCGTCCTGGGCAAAACCGTAAGTACTGTCCGCGCCGCGCTGCAGCAAGCCGTTGGCCGACACCACAATCGGCGCCGTGCCGGTGAATAGCTCCTTCAACCGCTGACGGTTGCCGGCAAAGAATTCGCTTGAAAAGTTAGGCTCCATGATCAGACATCCAGTATAGCAAAGCCGGCAAGTAATCACCGCCCGTCCCGATGATGTAAGATTAAGCTATGGACCCTATCAACGGCACCCTCAACCGGCTCGGTTTCCTCTTCTGGAACTGCATCTGTTTCGGCTTGCTCGTAGCTTTCGGGGCCGTTATCGACACCACCAAGGCCAGCCATGTAGGTGATTACTGGCTGCCTTTGCGGATTGCCTTCATCATCGTATTTGTCCTTCTATCGGCCCTGGTGTTTTGCCGCCGCCTCCAAAATGTCGGCCTCAGCCCGTGGCTGACGCTAATTTATTTCGTGCCGGGCGCAGGCAGTATGCTCTGGCTGGCGCTGTTCTTCCTCCGGCCGGCCGATTCAAAATAATCAGGCTTTAAGCGCTGCCAAATACTTGGCGACTACCGCCGCCTTGTTAGGGCCGAGCACTTTTATAAGTTCACCCTCTTCAGCCTGGTTCACGCCGCGCATCGAACCGAAAGCCCGCAGGAGTTTTTTGCGGGTAGCCGGACCGATGCCCGGGATGTCGTCAAGCAGACTGGCGGTCTGGCGCTTGGTTTTTAGGACGCTGTGGTAGCTGACGGCGAAGCGGTGCGATTCGTCGCGGATGCGCTGCAGCAGCTTAACGAGGTTGGTGTTGTGCGGCAAGCTAACCAGAATGAAATCGTCGCTCTCACTGGCGAAACCACCCATTTGCTGTAAGCTTAACTTGTTAAGTGTTACGTTGGATTTATCCTTCTGGATAACGATCTGCTCTTCACGTTTGGCCAGACCGATGAACGGAATCTGTGAACAGCCCTGTTCGTCACGAGCCTTGATGGCCGCATCAAGCTGGCCTTTACCCCCGTCAATCAGCACTAGGCTCGGCACGCCCCAGGCCTTGCGGTTCTTATCGCTCAGACGGCGCTTGATGGTTTCATTCATATTGTAGAAATCATTGTTATGGTCAAGCCTGGTCTTGAATTTGCGGTACTGGGCTTTGTCGCTGACGCCATTGGTGAAGACGACCATGCTGGCTACGACGTCGCTGCCTTGCTGGTGGCTAATATCGTAGCCCTCTATCCGGCGCGGAAATTTGGCTATACTTAACAAGTTAACTAATTCGGAAAGGGCGTGGTCCTTGCTGATGTCCAAGAACTCTTTGTCGCTGAAAATAACCTGCTTATCAAGTCCCCGTAAGGCAAAAAGCTGGTTGCGCAGCTTGGCGGCCCGCTCGAAGTCGGAGACCTTGGCGGCCCGCTTCATGTCGCGCTCCAGCTCCCTCTCGATTGTCTTGCGCTTGCCTTCGATAACAGCCATGAGCTTGCGTAAGTTGGCCCTGTAATCCTGCAGGCTGGTCTTGCCCTCTTCCAGCCCCGGGTCTAGCCCCAGGTGATAGTGCAGGCTGGCCCGTTTCTGGCCGGCGACGCGGCGCGAAGCGAACGGAAAAGCGCGGCGCAACAGTTTCAAGGACTGCCGGACGGCCAGTGTGCTGAAATACGGCCCGAAGTAATGCGCCCCGTCATCGAGCGGCCGCCGGGTCGTGCCGACCGTCGGATAGTCGCTGTCATAATCGATGCGGATGTAGCTCATGGCCTTGTCGTCGCGCAGCAGGATATTGTAGCGCGGCATGTAGCGGCGGATCATTTCGGCTTCCAGGAAAAGGGCTTCCAACTCGCTGTCAACGACCATCCAGTCGAGGTCGGCGATTTCGGCGACCAAAGCCTCGGTCTTGGGGTCGCGGCTGCGTGATTTTTGAAAATACTGGCGCACGCGGTTGCGCAGCACGGCGGCCTTGCCGACATAGATGATCTCCCCCGTCTTATCCTTATGGAAGTAGACGCCGGGCGATTTCGGCAGTTCGTCTAGTTTGGCTTTGAGAGCGTCATTCATATCGTTATTACATTTTACCCTAGCGGCGGCGGGGCCGGCTAAGGCGAGACGCACCGGGCATTGATTCAGTCAAGCAAGCCGAACTCTTTTATAATGCGGCCGGCCGATTCCTCAGGCGATAGCCGCGACGTATCCAGATCCAGGCTGGACGGATAGTCTATCAGGCCGCGGACGTCGTATTTGGCCATCTTGCGGCGCAGGTGTTCAGGATCGGTCGGCTTGTTAAGCTTGCGCCGCGATTCATTGCCGATTCGCTCGAACAGCGTGGCGTCCGGAGGCGTCAGGCGGACAAAATGGATCTGTCCGCCGCCTTCAGTAACAACTTTTATAACGTCGGCGACGAACTCGTCGCTTTGGCCGGCGGTGTAAGCAAGCGTAAAAATAACGTTCATATCGTAGCGGACGGCGGCTTCGATGACCATCAGCCGCAAACCGTCCAGCAGGTCGTTCCGCCGCTGATCTTCATCGGCATTGCCGAATAACGGCCTGACCACGTCGACTGTCAGGTGGTTATAGAAAAACTTATAGCCGGTCAGGTCGGCCAGTTTCTGACCGACGGTATGTTTGCCGGCCGCGGTCGGACCGTAAATAAAGATTAGTTTCATAGCTCTCTAGCGGCGGTTTGGGCGCAGGCCGGTCCACAGGTCGAAGCCGCCGTCCGGCAGGCCTGGCAGATTAGGACCAGCCGGTTGCAGGCCCGGTTAGCGCAGTTCTCGTAGTTGCTGGTCTTGCCGGCGCAGTTCGTACAAACGCCGATATCGGCCGCTTTGTCCGAAAACTTTTGGCCCATCCGGCCGTCAAACACGTAGAGCGAGCCTTCCCAGAGGCCGTCGTCGCCATAGGCTTCGCCGTATTTAACTATGCCGCCGTCGATCTGGTAGACATCCTGGAAGCCGCGCCGTTTCATCAGCATACTGAGTACTTCGCAGCGGATGCCGCCGGTGCAATAGGTAACGACGGGCTTGTCTTTGATCGCATCGTACTTGGGGTCGTCCAGTTCGCCGGCGAAATCCCGGGTATGGCCGACTTCCGGCACGACGGCGCCCTTGAACCTGCCGACCGCCGCTTCGTAGGCGTTGCGGCCGTCGAAGAAGACTACCTCCTCGCCCCGCTCGGCAACCAGCTCATGGACTTGTTCGGGTTTCAGCCGCCGGCCGCCGCCGACGATGCCGTCTTGGTTGACTTCGATCTCGCCGGGAACGCCGAAAGTAACGATTTCCGGCCGTACCTTAACCGATAGGCGCGGGAAATCATCCCGGCCGCCGCCGCTCCACTTAAACTCCATGCCCTTGAAAACGGCGTAGCCCCTGGTTTCCTTGGCATAGGTCTTAAGGTCTTTTAGCTCGCCGCCCAAAGTACCGTTGATACCGTGCGGCGCGATTATGATCCGGCCTTTGAGGTTTAGCCGTTCGCACAGGGTTCTTTGCCATAAACGGACCGCTTCGGGGTCGGCCACGGGCGCGAATTTGTAATAAAGAATCGTTTTTTGCATAAAGCTTGGCCTAGGTCCGGGTCATGAAGAGCACGATTACCAAGGCTATGAGGATGGTTATGGCGCCGGCCAAGCCGATATCGACCATGCGGCGGCTTTGCTTGTGCTGCTGCAGCTGGCTGGCTTCGTACAGCGCGCGGGCCTTGAAGAAAGCCGCCTCCTCTTCGCTATCGTTAATGTTAAGGGCGGCCTTTTCGAGCAGTTCGTTGAGGGCTTCTTTGCCGCGGGCGCCGCTTACGTTTTTGGGCACCGACCGGGGAACGGCCCCCCGTACGCCCGGGTCGCGCTCGAAATCTATTTCGCGCTCGACGACCTCGCGGCGCAAGGCTTTCCTGAGGTCGCCGCCTTCCAGGTGCGCGGCGATTAGACGGCGCAAGCCTTGTTCGCCCACCAAGTGGCTCTCGTAAATCTGGCGCAAGCTGCTGCCGTCAATCAGGATGTGCTCGCTCATGACCAGCAGCTCGGCCCGGCTGATCGTGTCAATCCGCTGACCGGAGGCCGCTTCGCCGCGGCGCTCGGCCGCCTGCTCGCGGCGGCTGTCCGCCCGGGCAGCGGCTTCGAGGGCCGATTTGCCGGTGTGGCGCCTGATTGGCTCGGTTTCGTTGGCGATGACTAACATCCGGCCGATGTGCTCCGGAGCCGCCTGTTCGGGACCGGACAATTGGCCGGCAGCGGCTTTGGACAGCTTCTCGGCTACCCGGGCTACTTGGACCTTAGCCTTTTCGGCGGCCTGGCGGGATCTACTATCTTCAGCCTTTTCCATGGTATTGGTTAAGCGTTTATGCTTATTACGGTTGCATTAACAGATACTGTAGTATACGATGGAAAGTATTAATTAGCAATTTCATCAGCCTTAAACGGCCGTTGATTTAACCGGAGGCGGCAAAAAATGTACACCACAACGACAACCCTTTTCGAAGTTGCCGCCCCGGCGGCGTGCTAACTCTCGAAGCCTCAAAAACTTTTACAGGCCAAATTATTGAACCAATCCGCGCTGCAGGAGGCAGTGTGTCATGAAACCGATTAAAACCAGTTCGACCACCCGCAAGACCCTGAACATCCACTGGCGCTACACCAGGCGTTATTTGCCGGATTTCCTGATCGGTACTATCGGCGCGGCACTGGCGGTCATCAGCCAGAGTATGATACCGCCGTTAATAGTCGCCAAGGTCTTCAGCAAGCTGCAGACCAGCTATATCCACCACCAGGCGCTGCATTTTACGATGTTCCTGCCCTATTTCGTCTGGTTCAGCGTAGCCATGCTGACCGGCGTGGTCTTTTGGCGCTTGCAGTCATACTTCGCCTGGCAGCTGGAGATCAAAGTCAGGCGCGATATCGCCAATGACATATACGACCACTTGCAATCGCAAAGCCAGCGCTTCCACGCCGACCGTTTCGGCGGAGCCTTGGTGTCCCAAGCCAATAAATTTAACAATTCGTACGAACGTATAATGGATGACTTCATTTGGAATATCGTCCCCAGCGTGACTACCGTCGTCGTCGCGATCAGCGTTCTGGCGGTCATTTCTTACCCCTACGCCCTGGTCCTGTGCCTAATCGTACTGGTTTACCTGGCGGCCATGTCGCGCCGGATGGCCAAGCAGCTGCCGTTCAACGAGCAAGCCGCCAATCTTGAAAGCAAGCAAACCGCCGCCTTGGCCGATGCCATTACCAATATGAACACTATCCGGGCCTTTGCCGGCGAACAGTACGAGTCCAAACGCTTTGGCGGCGCCAGCGGCAAGCTGTTCAAGGCCAACCGCGTGTTGTCGGTCGAGATACTGAAGTCGGAGGCATTGAGCCACATCCAGACCAACAGTTTCCAGATTATCGCGTTGCTGGCCGGGTTAATAGCCATTACCAGTTACGGTACGAGCGCCAGCCTGCTTTACCTGCTGCTAAGCTATACCCAAAACATCACCAACCAGGTACTGCAATTCAGCCGGTTGGTCCGCAATATTAACCGCAGCCTTGGCGATTCGATAGAAATGACGGAGATCATGGGCATCCAGCCGGAAATACTGGACCCACCGCAACCGGAAACCGTCCGCATGCGGCGCGGCCAGGTCAGGTTTAATGACGTGGCTTTCGCCTACCCGGAAAATACCGAGCAGCCGCTGTTCAAAGACCTGAACCTGGACATCAAGCCCGGCGAGAAAGTCGGCCTGGTCGGCCCCAGCGGCGGCGGCAAGACCACCATCACGCAGTTGCTGTTGCGCTTCATGGACGTCCAAGGCGGCGCGATAACAATCGATGGCCAGAACATAGCCGCCGTCAAGCAGGCCGGCTTGCGATCGCGCATCGCTTACGTATCGCAGGAGCCGATCCTGTTCCATCGGACGCTGGCCGAAAATATCGGCTACGGCAATCTGGAAGCCAAGCAGGACGTCATTGAGGCCGTAGCCAAAATGGCTAACGCCCACGAGTTCATCAGCCAGCTGCCCAAAGGTTACGACACCCTGGTCGGCGAGCGCGGCGTCAAGCTGAGCGGCGGCCAGCGGCAGCGGGTGGCGATTGCCCGGGCCATGCTTAAGAACGCGCCGATCCTGGTGCTGGACGAGGCGACATCGGCGCTGGACAGCGAGAGCGAGGTCCTGATTCAAGACGCCCTCTGGAAACTCATGGAAGGCCGGACGGCTATTGTCATCGCCCACCGTTTGAGCACGATTCAGAAGATGGACCGTATAATAGTACTTGACGAGGGCCGAGTGGTTGAACAGGGTTCGCACTCCGAGCTGCTGGCCAGGGACGGCACTTACGCCCGGCTGTGGGCGCACCAGTCCGGAGGTTTCATGAATGACTAAGCAGAAACAATACTACTCGATGCGGTCATATTTCAGCTACCTCAGCGATTATAAGTGGCGTTGCCTGATGGTTTTTGCCGCCTTTATGGTCAGCGATATATTGCTGGCCGTTATTCCGGTGTTCATCGGTAAGCTGGTCGGCGTGCTGGCGCACAACCCGATTAACAGCCACCAGGCATACATATACGTTTGGATACTTATCGGCTGCAGCGTAGGCCATAATTTCGAGTGGCGTTTCGTGGGCGAACTGTCATTCTTGAAGCTGCTCAACCCGGTTAGCCATAACTACGAAAGCCTGGTCTTCAGACAGGTTATTCAGAAACCGTACCCCTACTTCGTCGACAAATTCACCGGCAAGGTCTCGTCTTACGTCGCTTTGATCGGCCAAGAGATCAAAGACTTG
The DNA here is from genome assembly GCA_963716945.1 of uncultured Candidatus Saccharibacteria bacterium. Classification (GTDB taxonomy): domain Bacteria; phylum Patescibacteriota; class Saccharimonadia; order Saccharimonadales; family UBA4665; genus DASRLG01. Next base: position 1,021,461 of record OY970322.1, read on the forward strand.
ATGGAGAAGATTTTTTGGGATTACGCCAACCAGCTGATCAGCCTGATAACCGTCAGCATAATATTAACGGCCGTGGATTGGCAAACCGGGCTCATCTTCATAGGCGGCCTGCTAATGATGCTGCTGGTCGGCAGCTATACCATTCGCAACAGCACGAAATACGAAAAAAAGGTGGCTGACGTCCAGTCCACCAAGAACGGCAAAATCGTCGACGCCATTGCCAATTTCGTCAACGTCAAATCTTTCCAAAAAGAGAGTTCCGAAATCCAAACCATAGAAGCCGAACAGGCCAAAACCATAGCCACCGATAATAAGTCCTTCGTCTGGAATATGGTGTTTTGGGGATCGATGTCCTTTTTCGTCAGGGACGCTATGTGGCCGGCGACCATAGCCCTAAACGTTTACCTTTTTATTCATCACGAAATATCCATCGCCGCTTTGACGACGTTCTTATCGACCGTGCTGATATTCTCCACTTACGTCTGGGACATTATCTGGGATATTTCCCAGCTCAACCTCAAGCTGGCACGCTTGGAAGAAGCTCATATGTACCTGTTCGGCCCGGTCAATATAGTTCACCAGGCCCGTAACGAGCAGTCCCGCGAAGCGGCAGCCCGTATCTTCCAAAACGAATTGGACATGCGGGATTTAAGTTTTGCCTACCCCGATAAAAAAGACGTCGCCGTGCTGGAAAACATTAACATAAAGCTCAAACGCGGTGAAAAACTCGGTATTGTCGGTAAAAGCGGTAGCGGCAAAACCACCTTGACCAAACTGCTGCTTGGCTACTATCCGGTCGAAACCGGCCAGATCCTCTTGGACGGCCAACCGATTAATACCAGCGACTTGTCGCACCTGATCTCTTACGTGCCGCAGGACACCAGCCTCTTCCATAGGAGCGTAGCCGACAATATCGCCTATGCTACCGATAATACGGTCGAGCGGCAAGACGTCATTAGGGCGGCCAAACAGGCCCATGCCGACGAATTCATAGTCCAGATCAGCGAAGGCTATGATGCCCTGGTCGGCGAACGGGGCGTCAAGTTATCGGCCGGGCAGCGGCAGCGTATCGCTATTGCCCGGGCCTTCCTGGACGACAAGCCGATCCTGGTGCTGGACGAAGCTACCAGCGCCTTGGACTCGGAGAGCGAGCTCCTGGTCCAGCAGGCGCTTGAGGCCTTGTGGCAGGACAAAACGGTTGTCGCTATAGCCCACCGCCTATCGACCCTGCAGCATATGGATAAGATTCTGGTAATTGACAAAGGCCGGATTATCGAACAAGGCAGCCACCGGGAATTGATAGATAAGAAAGGTAAGTACGCCAGCTTGTGGGCCCACCAGTCCGGAGGTTTCATCAATGACTAGGCTTAACACCACGCCGCCGATCGAATCGCCGAATTGGAAAACGCTGGGCCTCTACGCGCGCTACTGGCGGCGCTACCCGCTGCTGCTGGCGGGTTCGTTCTTGTTCAGTCTGGGCATGGCCTTGAAAGCCACGATGGTGCCGCTGCTGGTGGCCTTGTCGCTGAACCAGCTCATCAACCACCACGTCATAAACGTCGGCCTGCTGGTGTTCGCCGGCTTCTTCCAGTTCGCTTCGGTGGCGGTTAACCACGCGCTCGATTATTATTGCGTCGCCGTGCTGCACGATAAGGTCGTCGAAGACCTCTATGACGACTGTTTCGAGTATCTGGCGTACCAGGATTACGCGTTTTTCGCCGATAATTTCAGTGGTTCGATCGTTACCCAGGCCAGCCGGTTCGCCAAGGTCTATACGACCTTTAACGACACCGTTTTCTTCGACCTTATACCGCAGGTTGTCATAGTTTTAATCTCCGCCGGCATCATGGCTTATTACAGCCCGTTTATCGGTTTGGCCACCTTCGCCCTTTGGCTGGCTTCGACCGTGCTGGTCGTTAAATTCGCTTTGTCGCGGCTGCCGATACGGCGTACGGCCGTGGCCAAAGAGAGCGAACAGGTCGGCGAGCTGGCCGATACCATCACCAATGCCCTGACCGTAAAAACTTTCGCCGCCGAGGACCGTGAAATCGAACGCTACCGGCAACTTAACCGGGTCCGCGCCGGACTATTTCTGAAAAGCTGGCAACGGGCCGTCCGCAACGGCTTCATCATCGAGCTGTTGTGCGGGGTTTTGCAAATGTTTGTCTTCGTCGGCGGCATCATAGCCGTCTATCGCGGCAGCTTGGGCATAGCTACGTTCCTGCTGTTCCAGGTTTACATATTGCGGATCATTGAGAACCTGCGCAGCAGCACGTTCGTGGTCCGGCAGTTGGAGGTCGTGTCCGGCGACGGCCAGGAAATGACCGAACTGCTCGAACAGCCGCCGGTCGTGCAGGACAAGCCATTCGCCGAAAAGTCCGGTATCAGGCGCGGCGCCATCAGCTTCAGCGGCATGACTTTTCAGTACAGCGACGACCGCAGCGACGACGCCCTGTTCGACGGCTTCAGCCTGGACATCAAGAGCGGCGAGAAGATCGGCCTGGTCGGCCCCAGCGGCGGCGGCAAGACCACTATTACCCGGCTATTGCTGCGCTTCACCGACATTCAGGGCGGCTCGATTACCATTGACGGCCAGGATATCCGCGCCATCAAGCAGCAGGACCTGCGCCGGACCATAGCCTATGTGCCCCAGGAGCCGCTGCTCTTCCACCGCTCTATCAAAGAAAATATCAGGTATGGCAAACCTTCGGCGACCGATGCCGAAATCACGGCCGTGGCCAAGAAGTCATTCGCCCACGGTTTCATCGCCGGTCTGCCGGACGGCTATGACACGATGGTCGGCGAGCGCGGCGTCAAGCTGAGCGGCGGCCAGCGGCAGCGGGTGGCGATTGCCCGGGCCATGCTTAAGAACGCGCCGATCCTGGTGCTGGACGAGGCGACATCGGCGCTGGACAGCGAGAGCGAACACCTTATCCAAAAAGCCCTATGGGAGCTGATGAAAGACAAGACGGCCGTCGTCATTGCCCACCGCCTGAGCACGATCCAGCGGATGGACCGGATCGTCGTATTGGATGACGGCCGGATTATAGAAGAGGGTTCACACAAGGATCTGCTCAAGCACAACGGCCTCTACGCCAAGCTGTGGACCCACCAGTCCGGCGGCTTTATAGAAGACTGATTACGCGCGGGCCGGGGCCGGCTGCCGGCTTGACGCCTACCTGTTGCCGCCACTCCCTATAAACCAGCCATATAATAATAGCGTCCAGAACCGTCAGGAAAGCCATGCCGAAAGTCGGCTTGGCGGCCAGTAAGTAAGCTTGGTAAACCAAGAAAACGCCCAGCACGCCGATCGCCCAAGGATAGGCCCACAGTTTATTGAGAAGCAGGCAAACCACCAACACGACCTTGACCAAGCCGTGGGTCAGCAGGAACGCCGCCGCGAACAAATTATGGCCGCCGGCCAAATGGTTGCCGAGCTTGAGCACATGAGTCGCGATAATATTATGCGGGTTCTCCTGCAGCGCGTCCTGGGTCAAGAAATTGGTCACGTTAGTGATGGTATGCGGGTTGAGCAGCAGGACCAAAGCCCCGCCGACCAGTTCCAGTACGCCGTCAATACCCTTGATGATGATACCGACCTCGTAAGCTTTGTCGAGCAGCGTCTTGGGATGAAACAACTTCATGGACTCAAATACTATAGCACGAGCGTTATGGGCGGTTAAGGCAGCCTAGTCGGCTTTGGCTTCGGCGTCAGGCTTGGTCTCGGCGTCCGGGGACTGGCCGTCGGACTTCGTCTCGCCCTTTTCGCCTTCGGCAGCTCCGGCCTCGGCTTCACCCTCGCCGGCTTCGCCTTCTTCGGCCGGGACTTCTTCCTCGGCGTCGCCGCCGGCAGCGTCATTGGCGGCCGCCAGCGCGCTCGGTTCATAAACCGTGGCAATGGCGTGTTCGACGGCCGTTTCCAGCTCTACGCCTTCGGGAATCGTCAGGTCGCCGACCGTGACGTGGTCGCCGACTTCAACCAGCTTTTCGGCGTCGTAGTCCAAGAAATCAGGCAGTTTCGTAGCGATAGCCTTGACCTGGACGGTTTCGAGCTGGGCCAGCACGATCAGGCCGTTGCGTTCGGCCGGACTGGACTCGTTGCCTTCGTCATAGCGCGGCCGGATCGGGATTTCGGCGTCGACTTTCTGGTTCTTGTCGACGGCGTTGAAGACGACATGGGTCAGCAGGTGCTTCTTGGGGTCGAATTCGGCGGTTTTGATAAGGGCGACGAAGCTCTGGTCGCCGGCCTTAAGCTCGATCGGATGGTGTTTGCCGGCCTGCCGCCAGACCTTGAGCATGGCAACGCCGTTGCCTTGGACATGCAGCGAAGCTTTGCCGTGGTCATGGATGACGGCCGGAATCTGGCCTTCGCGGCGCAAGTGTTTGACGGCCTTGCCGGTTACGGTACGCGGCTCAAGGGTCAGGCTGATGGAATCTTGGGACATGGAATAAATACCTCTTCTTATTGAAAGCTTTCCATCCATTATAACAGATATGGCTGGACGGTACAGGCATAAACCGCTAAGCTTGAGGGACATGCTAAACGTCACCCACATCATCCAAGCCGGCGGCCTGGCCCTGATTGCCGCCCTTATCTTCGGTGAGTCGGGCATGTTTATCGGTTTTTTCTTCCCGGGCGACACGCTTTTGTTGAGCGCCGGGGTTTTTGCGGCGACCGGCAAACTGCCGCTGCTGCCGACGATCCTGGTCATCGCCGTGGCCGCCATTCTCGGCGACAATACCGGCTACCATATCGGCAAACGTTATGGCCGGCGGCTGTTCCGCAAACCCGACGGCGTCGTCTTCCGGCAGCAATATGTCCAGCAGGCCGAGGACTTCTATGAACGCCACGGCAGCAAAACCATGCTAATCGCCCACTTCGTGCCGATTGTCAGGACTTTCGCCCCGGCCGTGGCCGGCGTCGCCAAGATGGACTACCGGCAGTTTTTCGCTTTTGACGCCGTTGGCGACACCGCCTGGGCGGCGGTCGTGACCCTAATCGGTTACTGGTTCGGCCGGCGCATCCCCAACCTGGACCATTACATCATGCTGGCCGTGGCGGCCGTCGTGGTTATCACGCTGGGGCCGACCTTTTATCATTTAGCCAAAGCAATCATCAACAGCCGCCGGAACCGTCCAAGCTAGGTTTTTAGACCAGCTTGCTTAAGTATTGCCCCGTGTAGCTCTGCTTGACTTTGGCGACTTGCTCAGGCGTGCCTTCGGCGATAATTTGGCCGCCGGCATCGCCGCCTTCGGGGCCCATATCGATAATCCAGTCGGCGTTTTTGATGACATCCAGGTTGTGCTCGATAACGACCATACTGTTGCCGGCATCGACCAGGGCGTGGAGCATGTGCAACAGCTTGTCGACGTCGGCCATGTGCAGGCCGGTCGTCGGTTCGTCCAGGATATAAAGCGTCCGCCCGGTCGGCCGGCGCGACAATTCGGTCGACAGCTTGATGCGCTGGGCCTCGCCGCCGCTGAGCGTCGTGGCCGACTGGCCCAGAGTAATATAGCCGATGCCGACATCGACCAGGGTCTGCAGCTTGCGGGCGATGCTCGGGATGTTAGCGAAGAATTCCAGCGCCTGGTCGCAGGTCATAGCCAGAATATCGCTGATAGTCTTGCCCTTATAGTGAATCTCCAGGGCTTCGCGGTTGTAGCGTTTGCCGTGGCAAACTTCACACGGCACGTAGACGTCCGGCAGGAAGTGCATTTCGATCTTGATGATACCGTCGCCGGCGCAGTTCTCGCAGCGGCCGCCCTTGACGTTGAAGCTGAACCGGCCGGCGCTATAGCCGCGCAGCTTGGCTTCCGGCATGCTGGCGAACAGCTCGCGGATTGGCGTGAAGAGTCCGGTATAAGTTGCCGGGTTGGAGCGCGGCGTGCGGCCGATCGGCGATTGGTCGATGATGATGGCTTTGTCGAGCTGCTTGATACCCTCGATGTCGTCGTGGCGGCCGGGTACGGTGCTGGCGCGGTGCAACCTCGCCAACAGCTCTTTGGCCAGGATGTCATTAATCAGGCTGGACTTGCCCGAACCGCTGACGCCGCTGACGACTACTAATTTGCCCAAGGGGATTTCGGCGTTGACGCCGCGCAGGTTGTTTTCACGGGCGCCTTTGATGATTAGCGACTTGCCGTTGCCCGGGCGGCGTTTCTTGGGCACGGCGATTGATTTCTGGCCGGATAAATATTCGGCCGTGACACTGCCTGTGGTCTTCGTCACTTCGGCCGGCGAACCGGCGGCGGCGACTTCCCCGCCGTGGATGCCGGCCCCCGGCCCGATGTCCAGCAGGTAGTCGGCCGTGCGGATGGTTTCTTCGTCATGCTCGACGACAATGACGGTGTTGCCCAGGTCACGCAAATGCTTGAGAGTCCGGATCAACCTGGCGTTGTCCCGCTGGTGCAAACCGATACTCGGCTCGTCCAGCACGTACAGCACGCCCATTAGGCCCGAACCGATCTGCGTCGCCAAACGGATGCGCTGCGCCTCGCCGCCGCTTAACGTCGCCGCGCCGCGCAGCAGGTTCAGGTAGTTCAAACCGACGTCTTGCAGGAACTGCAGGCGGGCGCCGATTTCCTTGAGGATCAGCTGGGCGATCTTGGCTTCTTTTTCGTTCAGTTTCAGACTCTTGAACCAGGCCAAGGCGTCATCAATCGACAGCGAGCAAATATCCATGATCGACTCCTTGCCGATCGTAATCGCCAGTACCTCTGGCTTGAGCCGCAAGCCGTGGCAGGCGTGGCAGGGCTTCTCCTGCATGAAGCGTTCGATGTCGCGCCGGATGAAATCGCTGTCGGTTTCCTTGTGCCGCCGCTCAAGGTTCGGCACCACGCCTTCGTAGGTCGTTTCGAACGACCGGCCCATGCCGAGGCTGACCTTAAAGGTCTCTTTGCCGGTGCCGTACATAATCAGGTTGAGCTGGCTGTCCGTCAACTCGCCGGTCGGCACGTGCAATGAGAAGTCATATTTGTCAGCCACGGCTTGGAGCTTCTTCATATACCAGTTATCGACGTTGATCCGGTTATATGGCCGGATAGCGCCTTCGGCAATCGTCAGCTTGCCGTTAGGGATAACCAAGTCCGGGTCGACTTCCAACCGGTTGCCAAGCCCGGTACAAACCGGGCAGGCGCCGTGCGGGCTGTTGAAGCTAAACGTCCGGGGCTCAAGTTCGGGGATGGTCACCTCGGGATGGTCCGGGCAGGCGTACATCAGGCTGTAAGACCAGGTCTCGTCATTGTCAGCATCAAGTATGATGACCCGGCCCTCGGCGACTTCCAGGGCCTGCTCAACCGATTGGACGAGGCGGTTACGGCTATCATCGTTGTTAACCAGCCGGTCGACCACGACTTCTATCCGGTGACGGTAAGCCTTGTCAAGCTCCGGAAATTCATCCAAAGCGTAAACCACCCCGTCGACCCTGACCCGGGCGAAACCGGCCCGCCGGTACTGTTCGGGGATGTGCTCGAAGGCGCCTTTCTTGTCGATGACGACCGGTGCCAGCACCATCAGCCGCTTGCCGCCGGTCGTCGACACGATCTGGTCGACGATACCGTTGGTCGTCTGGCGGACCACGGCCTTGCCGTCAATCGGACAGTGCGGTACGCCAATGCGCGCGAACAGCAGGCGCAAGTAGTCGTAGATCTCGGTTACCGTGGCGACCGTCGACCGGGGGTTGCGCGAAGTCGACTTCTGGTCGATCGAAATCGCCGGTGATAGGCCGTCAATCTGGTCGACGTCCGGCTTCTCCATCAGGCCGAGGAATTGCCGGGCATAGGAGCTCAGCGATTCGACGTAGCGCCGCTGGCCCTCGGCGTAGATCGTATCAAACGCCAGGCTCGATTTGCCCGACCCGCTCAGCCCCGTAATAACCACTAATTGGTTGCGCGGGATATTGACATCAATGTTTTTGAGGTTATGTTCGCGCGCGCCTTTTACTATGATTTCGTCAGCCACTTTTCTCCCTTTGCAAGGTTCTCAATTATACAGAAAAAGTCCGGCTTTTTCCAGCGCTTAGACTATAGGGACTGATAATAGACTTCAAGCGGCGGCTTGCTTGGATCGTAAGCCTCGCGAACATAGGTCGAGTTCCGGGCCTGGCCGGTTTCATCGAGGGCTCTAAGCCGTTCGCTCTCTAATGCCAGGTCCGTACCTTGCTCTTCAAAACAGGCTTGGCGCTGCTTTTCGCTGAATCTGTACTTCTGGCCGTCTCTGATTCTTAAGTAGGCGAAATGGCCCATGTTAGCCGCATTGCCGGAAGTCTCGCTGACCACTCCTTCGGACGTATGGACTTCCCGGCTGCAAGCCCACTTCCTGGCCAGTTTCAGGATCAGGTTTTCATAGTAGTGCTTGGTAGGCCGGGCTTTATCAGGGACTCCGCCATCAACGATTATTTCGAAATTGCGGTCCAGGGTGAGTTCGACTTCGCCGTCATCCAGCAAGAAATTTGCCCGAACGCTCTGGGTGTTCGGGTCATAGCGCAGCTTGACCGACTCCAGCCCCGACTCTCGGATCTCATCCAGCATCGTGAATTTAATCGGACGCCGGCCCAAGAACCGCCTTTGGTTCGCTCTTATGTCTTGGCGCAAAGCCTCGTTCTCTTGCTCGTACGCATCAGGCGGCAAAACTTCCGGGTGGCGCCGGTAGAAATTAAGCATCAAGTGCTGGATGGGCTGGTAGTGGCGAAGCTCGGACTGCATGGCGGGCCTGAACAGCACGATGCCGCTTTCCGGCTCGCCTTCAAAGACCGGGTGGCAGGCCATCTGCAGAGTGCCCGATTCCAGATAGCTATGGACACCAAGTTCCGAAGCATTGCGGGCGGATTCAAGCAGTTCGTCTGATACTCTCTCCATATAGGCCTGAATGGCGTCTTCGAGCTCGGCTTGAAGTTCCGGCTTTGACGCCGACTCGCCTACGGGTACAAAAACTTCAACGGTTAAGCCCGGACTAAACGGAACCGCCACACTGCTGAGAGGCCTCTCACCTATAACATTGCGGGCAGCCCTAAGGCCATAAAAATACGGTGCGAAATGCTGCATCCGTTTCGCGTACAGCGGGGACCGTTTGATTATCTTGAATATCTCGTCAAGGTCATCCGGCTTAGCGCCTAGATCGATGTCCTCATCGGTGTCCAGGCGTCTAACTCTAACCGGGTCGATTAATCTGGTATTGTGAATCATGTCCATCATTTGATCATTTTGTTCTTTGGAGAGATGGAGTAACGCTTCAAAGCTGGCTTTGACTCCTGCCCTTAAGCCCTCAGTGACTTTTGAGCCGTCATCAATTTCTTGCCCGCCACGAGTGCTTCTAAGCATAGACATTACTCTCATCGCTTGCGTTAATTCCGCGAACACCGGCATATCTTCGGATGCGAACGCTTCAATCGCAGCCTGAATTACATTGGCAGTGTAATTAGAGGTCATGTAAGTTTCTTGCAGCGACTCCAGCCTGAGGATTTTGTCCAAGGCGTCGGCGTCGGTCAGGCATTCGAAGACGCTGTTGGCCAGATTGACATGGATAGCCGGGAAGTCATCGGCGTTGTAACGCGTGGAGAAAACGCCTTTCAAGATCCTTTCGAAGTGCGCCTCTGCCGGCTTGCCCGGCAGCGAGCCTTTGATAATAGCGGCGAAGTTCTCCGGCTCGGCAGTCACGTCTTTGCCGTGGCGTTCGGCGTAATCGACGCTGCTGTCAATAACGGCTTCGGCTAAGTCGGGTTCGTCTATCAGCCCGGTAAGCGCCCATTCGAGCGCTCCGGCCTGCAATACTGCGTGGTCATCGCCCGTAACATCTTTGAAGTCGGTGAAGTTGCGGGCGAACTTTCGCAGCGCCATGCGTTCCTGGTGCTCGCGTTTCGAACGTCTGGTGACGGTAGCGGCAATCGTGTCCATTTCGGTTTCGTAGCTGTTGAGGCAAACGGCGTACTTTCGTTCCACCTGTTCGTGCAGCAGTTCTTCAGCTGTCAGGACGGGGGGTATCTCCACGTCGTGGTCCGGTTCTATAGGCCCTTCGGGATTGGCGGCCCCGGACTGCGCTTCCAGGCCTTTCAGCTCGGCCAGCTGGACCAGCTGGGCCGCCATTACGCCTATATGGTCCATTGCCTGCCGAGCCGTGGCGAAGTCGGGGTCCAGTCTGAATTCCTGCCCATACCACGCCCTTAAATCAGGACTATGCTCGGCTGCAATATCCTGTTCGACGCCATTAACAAGTTCGTGGGCCTCACCAACTTTCATAAAAATAAAATACCACAAAATAGCTAATTTGTAAAACGCCGTCAAAGCGTAAGTACAATACAATACTATTGACAACCTGACAATTAGGTGTATAATCCAAATCAAATAACCGCAAAAATAAGAGGTGGTGGGACCTCAAAGGGGCACCAATGTATTCGTTTCTGGTTCTGGGCTTAATCCCGGGGACTAATATCCAAATCTCGTTTCAGGCTTGGCTGGTCATAATGCCGGTATTACTGGTATCGGCCGTGCTGCTGAGGTCGCCGCTGCGCAAGCTCATCGAGCTCGGTAAAGCCGCCGCGCCGCACGAAGCGATGGACGCTAACCTGCTCCATCACCGTCTGCAGCATACGGCACGATAGACTGGCCGTAGAGCTGGAGTTCCTCCAGCAGGTACTGCTGTTCACCGCTTAGTTTGCCCTGGCTTAGTTCCTCGAGGCGGGCAAAATATTTGGCCAGTTTGCTGTCTTGGCCGCCGCTTAACAGTTTGCGCCGGCAGAATTCATCCCACTCGCCCTGTTCTTCGGCCGTCAGGCTGCGCGGATAGTTGCGGGCTTTGTAGAGCGGCAATAGTTCGCGCAGCCGGCTGTCCTGAAAAGTTTCGGCGAAACGGCCCAGCTGATCCGGTTTGGCCGCCAGGAGTTCGCGCATCGCCGTCTTGTCGGCATTACCGATGAAGCCGTCATACAGCCGGCCGTCAACCGTCAGCTGGTCGGCCACCAGAGTGGTTTGGGTTTGGTCGCGTTCTTCATCCAGGCGGCCGACGGCCTCCAGAACCTTTTTGGCGAACGCCGCCTGCCCGGCTTTCAGGCTTTCCAGATGCTTGGCGACGGTGGCCAGCGGCAGCTGCAAACGCTCCTGGACGGCCTCGTCTTTGATGACGCCCAGCGGCGCGACGGCCGGACAGCGGTTGTACTTCAGGGTTTTGACCGGCAGGCGGATAGCGGCGGGGTCTTTGCTGAACCGCCAGGCTTCGACGATTTGGTCGACATTCATTTTCAAAAACGGTGCCGGGTCAACGCGCAAATCATAAACCAGCGCGGCATCCTGGGGGTGTTTGCTCAGCAGCACGGCGGCCGTAGTGTGGGCGTATTGGCTGCCGTAGCGGCCCGACGTGTAGACGAACGGCGCGCCTTTGAGCACCAGTTCGGCGACCTTTTTCTTGTCGCGCAGCCCGAGCAGGTACTCGAACAGGTCTTTTTGCTTGGAGCGGATCAGGTCGGCTACGGCAATTGTGGCCCGGACATCGCTGAGGGCGTCATGGGCGCTGGTGTGTTCCAGCTTATTGACCTTGGTCAGGTATTCCAGCCGGTTGGCCGGCTTGCCGTCGGGGGCGAACGGCCATTCGATGCCGGCCGGCCTCAGCGCCCGGGTCATGCGCACGACATCAAGCAAATCCCAGCGCGAACAGCCGTCTTTCCATTGCCATTCATAGGCGTCGCGGAAATTACGGTAATTCAAAAACCTCATGAACTCGTCATCGAAGCGGATACTGTTGAAGCCGGCGAAAATCGTGTCCGGCCGCACCACCTCGTCATAAAACAGCTTCAAGAACTCGGCCTCGGTCACCCCGTCGGCCAACGTCTGCTGCGGCGTAATGCCGGTCACCAGGATGGCGTCAGGCTCGGGCAAGGTATCCGGCGACAGCTTGATAAGCACATTGACCGGTTCGCCAATCGGCTTCAGCGCCAGGTCCGTCCTCTGGCCGGCAAACTGCATAATCCGGGCCGAGCGCGGATTGAAGCCCGATGTTTCAAGATCATAGAAGAAAAAGCTGGCCGCCATACGTACCCACCAGTGTAGCACCAAACTCCGGCTAGTAAGTGAAGCTGTTGGCGGGGTCGGGGCCAAGCTGGACGGTCTGGCCGGGGGCGACGCCTTGGCGGCGGAGTTCGTGCAGGATGCCGGCCCGGCGCATGATGTCGCGCAGGCGCTGGACGCCCTGTTCGCTGTCGAAATCGGTCCGCTTGGCGAAGCGTTCGATACGCGGGCCGGTGACGATGAACCGCCCGCCCGTCTTGCGGACCTGCCAGGCATCGGACGTATCGGCCAGGGTGAGGACCGGTATGGCCGGCTCCTTGGCGGCCGCGGCCGGCTTGGCGCGGGCTTTTTTGACAATGTCCTTGACGTCGAACAGCAGTTGCCGCAAGCCGGCGCCGGATTGCGACGAGATAGCGGTAATCAAGGTTGTCTTAGGTACGGCTTGGGCCAGCTGGGCAGTCAGGTCGGCGATAATTTCGCTGTCCAGGCCTTCGATTTTGGTCAGGGCGACGATTTCGGGCCGTTTGGCCAGCTCCGGTTGGTAGGCCGCCAGCTCGTCTTTGACCGTCCGGTAAGCTTCGACGACATTCTCGTTGTAAGCGTCTACCAGGTGGAGGATAACCGCCGTGCGCTCGATATGGCGCAGGAAATCATGGCCGAGACCCTTGCCCTCGGCAGCGCCTTCGATCAGGCCGGGGATGTCGGCGAACAGGACGCTGGTATCCTTATCGATGTCGACCACGCCCAGGTTAGGCGTCAAAGTCGTAAACGGGTAGTCGGCTATTTCCGGGCGGGCGTTGCTTAGCTTGCTCAGCAGCGTCGACTTGCCGGCGTTAGGCAGACCGACCAGGCCGACGTCGGCAATCATTTTCAGCTCCAGCCGGAGCTCCAGGACCTCGCCCGGTTCGCCCTTTTCGGCGAAGTTAGGCGCTTGCCGGCGTGAGGATACGAAGTGCGCGTTGCCGAAACCGCCGCGGCCGCCCTTGGCAACAACCGCCCGCTGCCCGTCCTCCACGAGGTCGGCGATGACGGTACCGTCGTCGGTCGTGGCCATGGTGCCGACCGGCACGGCGACAATCAAGTCTTTGGCGCTACGGCCGTGCATGCGCTGCTTGTCGCCCGGCTGGCCGTCATCGGCCCGGATCTCTTTTTGGTAGCGAAAGGCAACGAGGGTATTCTGGTTGCGGCTGGCCGCCAGCACGACGTCGCCGCCGTCGCCGCCGTCGCCGCCGTTAGGGCCACCCTTATCGATAAACTTTTCGTGGCGAAAACTCAGCTTGCCATTGCCGCCGGAACCGGCCGCCACCGTCACTTTAACCTTATCGACAAAACTCATAACTACTAGGGTAGCGGGTTTGGGGTCGCCGGTCTAGCTCTAGTGGGTGATGAAGTTCTGGAAGGTACTGTCGGATACGGTACCGACACCGACCCGGCCCCAGCCGGCCAAGCCGTTCATATCGCGGATTTGAATCGTGCCGTCCGGGTTAACGGCGGTTACGATAGCGACATGGCCTTCGCCGCCGGCCGCGTCGGCCGTTTGGGCAATCGAGCCGACCGTTGGAATCGGGCTGACATTCCAGCCGCTCAAACGCGCGTAAAAGGCCCAGGTGGCGGCATTGCCCCAGTTAGCCGGTACGGCTACCTGGGTAGCGACGTACCAAGTGCAGTAACCGTAGTCGTAGCCGTTAGACCCGTAAACCGGCCCGCTGCCCCAAGGGAAACCGCTGGCGGCCGAGGCGATGGTAGCGGCGCTGGTACCGGCGACCGATTCGCTGGCATTGGGGATAATAATCTGCTCGCCGACCTGGAGGCCGGAAATCTCGGCGTCGTTATAGGCGATGATCTGGTCCTGATTGGCGTTAAACTTAGCGGCCAGACTCGCCGGCGTATCACCGGATTTAACCGTGTAAACGATGCCGTTAACCGGCGGAATTGTCAGCGTCGTGTTCGGAGCGACGTTGTCTCCGGTCAAACCGTTGGACCAGCGGATACTGTCGGACGTAACTCCGAACCGGGTAGCCAAGCTGGAAATAGTATCGCCGGCCTGGGTAGTGTAAGTCTGAATGTCGGCCCGCGACTTAAGCGCCGTAGCCACGACCTGCGGTTTGGTCAGAACGTTGTCGTTAGAAGCAGCAATGGCGATGTCGGCGGCCTGCGACTGGGCCTGGTTGGCGATAGCCGTGGTTTCCGGCAAAGCGTTGAGTTGGGCCACCGTCTGGGCGATGTCGGTCGAGGAAACCTGGTCGACAGGGTTGCTGGCAGCCGCCGGCGGATCGTCACTTAGTAGCGACGGTGACGCCGTCGTGGCATGCGGATTTTGAAGCACGAAAGCCAGGATGATGGCCACGATAACGACATTTGACAAAACCAGGCCTGTCCGGACAGCCCGGCGGCGGGTAGTTTTGCGACGCAATTTCGAAGCGACGTAACGATACGCTTTAGCCGAGCGGACGCCGGCCGGCACGCTTAAACGATCAGTAGCCGTTGAGGAATGGGACGTGCTAATACGAATCTCCTGGCGGACTGTCGGCCCGCCAATACTTACCGGCCAGACGTTTAGATTAACCTGAGGCGAACCGCCTTAGCTTGAAATGTCTAGCGGAAAGGCAGCTGACGGGGGCACACAAAAGTCTACCCCTGTTAAAGCTACCAACCCATTGTAGCAAAAACCAGACCCCATGCAAGGCTTTTATGCTTTAGTACCCCTGTTATTACTGGCTGCAGAGTTTGTGGCAGTACTCCTGGGTTTGGGTCTGGTGGTCCTGCAAATTAGTCGAGAAATAGGTCGTGCCGTCATCACCGGTGACGAAATAAAGCCAGTTAGTAGCCGCCGGGTGGGCGGCCGCGGCCAGCGCGCTGCTGCTGACCGTGCTGATCGGGCTGGGCGGCAGGCCGGGGTGTATGAGCGTATTGTAGGGCGAATCGAAGTGCAGGTTCGGCGCCTGGCCGGCTTCGATGGCGCCATAATCGGCGGTGACGTCGGAACCGAGGGTGGTATTGGCCTTCAACCGCGACAGGAAAACCTGGGCGACTTGGGTTTGGTCGGTCGGCTTGTTAACTTCCTGTTCGACTATCGAAGCCAGGGTCAAACCCTGATAAGTCGTCAGGCCTTCGGCTGCGAAAGCGGCCTGGACGTCCGGCGTCAGGTGCTGGCCCATTTCGACCAGCGATTCGCGGACAATGTACGACGGCGCGGTCGTCGAGTTCTTCTGGAAAGAATCGGGCCACAGCAGGCCTTCCAGGGTTGCGACGTTGGCCGGCTTGTAAGCCAGGGCCGGCAGGCCGCTGTACTGGGCGGGGTTCAAGGCCTGGTCGACCGCGGACGGCGTGAAACCGTCGTTAATCAAGTCCGCCCGGACCTGGTCGATCCGGCGACCGGGCAGGATAGTAACCAAGCGGGTCGTTACCTTACCGCGTGTCATGGTCGTGACGATCGAGACCGTATCTTGGCTCGGCGACAAGGCGTAAGTGCCGGCCTGAAGCAAATTGTTAAGCTCCTTGCTGTGGACGTAAAGCTGGAACGCCCAGGCGCTGCGTATCAGATGGTCCTTCTGCAAGTCATTGGAGATCTGCTTGACGGAACTGCCCTCCTCGACCGTGAAAATCTGGGTTTTCTGGTCGCTGCTGACCGGCCGCAGATCCAAGCTGTAAACGTGGCGCGAAATGAACACCCCAATGATAAATAAACAGGCAAGCCCGATTAGCAGCCACCAGACCCGGCGCGGCAGGCGTTGGCGTCTGCGGCCCATGGCGTAGCCCGGCATTACGCGGCCGTCCCTTGCGGCCGTTGCCCGGCCAGCCAGTCTTCGAGAATATAGGTAGCCGCCAGGGCGTCGATATCGCCGCGCTCGTAAGGTTTGCCGCGGGCTTCCAGTTCGGCTTCGGCCTGCTTGGACGTGACGGCCTCGTCCTGCAAATGGACCGGCAAGCCGCAGCTCCGGCGCAATTCGTCGGTGAAAGTTTCAACGGCCCGCGTCTGGTCGGTGTGCTGGCCGTCCAGGCCGCGCGGCAGGCCGACTACCAGGACTTGGGCGTTTTCCGCCTCTATAAGTTTCCTCAGGGCCGTCATGAAGCCGTCGTCATGGCGCAGGGCCGTCAGCGGCCGGGCCAAGCCGGCTGCCAGCGAGGCCGCCGCTATGCCTATCCGCTGAGCCCCCACATCCAAGCCCAGGACTGAGCTAGGGGCTGGTGCCACTGGAGCTGCTCGCTTTCGTGCTGGATGTCGGTTTGGCGATATTGACGGTAATCCGGCTGGTCTTCTTGGGTGCCGAGCTTATCCAGAACGGACTGAGGCTGACATTGACACTGGTAACGTCCGGGTTATTGGATAGCTGGCTCTTGATGGCGCCGATTTTCTGGCCGGCAGCCTGCTGCTTGATCGAACTTATGTCCAGTTGCGGACCGGCCGTAGCGACGGTCGTCATGGTCAATTGGGCGCCGGTAGATGACAGGTTGTTGGGGTTGAAGGAGGCCTGGCTCAGCCCGGTGTCCAAGACACTCTGCTTGCTGGTGTCGATCTGGGTATCGACCTGGTTGGTGATCAGCGTATTCAGATCGTTCTCGTGGACACCGAACAACGTGTAGGTGACGGTCTCGGTGACCGTGACGCTGTTGGCGACATCGCCGACGCTGGCGCTGGTCGTAACGACGGGGGTACCGGCCGTGTAAGTAGCGTCAATCGGGTAGTAGCCCTCGCCCTTAAGCTGGCTGTCCAGCGTTTGCTGGAGGCTGCTGTTGCTCGGCGAAATCTTGCTCTTAGCACTGTTGATGTCATTCTGGTTAACCGTCTGGACGATATTGTCGGTCCCTCCGGAAACTGCCGAACTGACGGTCGCGGTAACATCGCTGCGGCCGGCAACCGTGAAGCTGGTCGCGCCGTTATAGCTGGCGCCGCCGTTCTGGGCGATAATCGTGGCGTCGGACTGACCCTCGAAAGTACATTGGTGGCCATGTGAAGCTGGCGCGAAAGCGACGTCATTCTGGGTAATATAAGTCTGGCCGTTGGAACTGAGGCCGGTTCCGGCCGGCACGTCATTGGGTATATTGGCGCTGCAAGGGCCGGCCGACATGGTAACGGAACCGCTGGCTTTGTTGCCATTGTTCTTCTGGCCGGTGGTGGCAGCCTGCGCGGTGTAAGTTTTTTGCTGGCTGGCCAGTTTGGCGGGGATGGTGTTGCTGGAAGGATCAAGCGTCGAGGCGGCCGTCGACAGGTTCAGGTTGAGATTGGTATTGACATTGGTGGCGTCGGTTTTGATATCAATCGTGGCTTTCGGCAAAGAGATGCTGGCGAAGATGAAGCCGCCGATTAACAGGATCAGCAGAATGACGCCGATGATTATGAATTTGCGGAAACGCTCGAAGTTCGGGATACTCAGCTTCTTGTTCTTCTTGGCCTTGGCGGCATCCTTGGCCGGCGGTTCAAAAGTTTTCGGCCCTTGGGCACCGGCCCCGAGGGCGGAAGTTTCATCTTCGGGCGCCAGGTCATCGTCGTCGAGGGTCACCGTTTCGACCCCGTCGTTAGCGGGCGGCGGCTGGACGGCTTCGGCCGCCGCGCCGGCCCCGGCCAGTTCGCCAAGCGTTTTGTCGGCGTCGAGCGGGACCTCTTCGATGGCCCCTTCATCCTCCTGGACAGTCTCTTCGCCGTCGTTGATGGCGTCGGGGCCCAGGGGAATTACCGGTTTGCTGGTTAGGGTCTTGGCCACGTGCACCCCGGCGGCGCCGGCCAGCGGCAGGAGGCCGGTCTCGGTAGTAATCAGGACCAGGTTTTTCTTGCTGCTGTCGGCGGCGCGCTTGAGCAGCTTCATGTTGACGATACTCTGGAAAACGCTGGCCCGTTTGGGCAGTACCAGGGCGACGACTTTGCCCTCGCTGGCTTTTAATTTATCAATAATACCGGTGATTTCGTCGTCGATATCGATGTAGATGGTATCTTTGTCTTTGGCAGCCATAATCTAT
The DNA here is from genome assembly GCA_963716945.1 of uncultured Candidatus Saccharibacteria bacterium. Lineage (GTDB taxonomy): Bacteria > Patescibacteriota > Saccharimonadia > Saccharimonadales > UBA4665 > DASRLG01. The sequence goes on from OY970322.1 coordinate 1,039,410, forward strand.
ACGCTTAACATTTTATCAATTTTATCGCGGATTGAGCCACTGTTATCGGCAAACTGCTTGGTATCCATGCCGACGCGCAGCAGGCCCATGGCGGTAATGAAAGTGTGGTCGGTCACGTCGCCGGTCGCGTCGTGGATGCCGGACACCTGGTCGGGCCGGATGTGGTGGACGCTCGGCTTGCGGGTAAACGGCAGCGTCTTGTACCATTCGGCCTGTTCCAAACGCTCCATCAGCAGGTCAAGCGACGAACCGCCGCCGCACAGGAACATCCGGTGCGGCAAATGGTCGAGCTTGGTGAATTCGCTTAGCGCCAGTTCGATGCCGCCGATCCAGACGTCGGCCGTCTTGGCCAGCGCCGCTTCGATTGCCGGCCGCTGGCTGACCGGCGCCCGGTTGTTGCTCAGGCCGACCTTGAGCTCTTCGGCTTTTTCGAAATCAACGCTCAAATCGCGCTCCACGGCGTGGGTATAAGCCCGGCCGCCGATACCGAACATCTTGGTTCCCTGCACGCCGCCCTCATTAATAACGGCGATATCGGTCGTGCCGCCGCCGACGTCCATCAGGATAGCGCTCAGGCTTTGATTGGGATTATTGCCGATAACCGCCCGGGCGACGGCGAAAGGTTCGGCCGCCACGGCCAGCAGGTCAAGGTCCAGTTCCTGGGCGGTCTTCTCAAGCGCCCCGATGTGGATCATCGGCGCGAAAGCCGTATACAGCTGCACGACGACGTCGCGCCCTTGGAAGCCGATCGGGTTGGTGACCGGGTAGCCGTCGATTTCGATGCTGACCAGAGCGCTGTTGACGAGCCGGACCTCGACTTCTTTGCCGCCGAGCTCCCAGGCCAGCTGCTGCTTGGCCTTGACCTGGGCCCGTTCCTGGACAAGGTTGATAATCTTTTCCATTTCGTCGATATCGAGCGGCTTGGTCGACTGCTTGCGGGCTACCCTGACAGTGGTAGTAGTGCCCTTGACCAGTTCGCCGGCAATACCGATGATGGCCGTCCGGGCGCTGACGCCGGCTTGTTCCTCGGCCTGGTTGAGCGCCTTGTCGCAGTTCTCGACAACGGCGGCAATGTCGGAGATGGCACCGGCCTGCATATCGCTCAACCCCTGGTGGGCACGCCCGACGCCGATGATGTCGACGGTGCCGTCGGCTTCGTTGACTTTGCCGACCAGGGCTTTGACAAATTCGGTACCGATATCCAGCCCCACCAGATATTCGTCACCCTGTTTGGCGGTCTTTTCACGGACCCTGGTTGAAGCTTTGAGGGCGCCGGCTTGGGCCTTGCGGGCCATGCCGCCGCCAACGCGTTTAAACTGCTGAAGCATATCCATTATTTTAACACAGGCGGGGCTTAGAAATAGCTGTTAACCACAAGTAATTTGATTAGCCTTGATGCCGGTAGCGGTAGTAAAAAGTCATAATTATCCATGCGTACGCCAAACCTATGATACCCCCGACGATCAGGGGACCGATATGAATCAGCACCCCGTAAGCGAAGGTACACAGCAAGGCGCCGACACTGAAGTAAAGGCTTCTCTCCGAAATACCGCCGACCCGTTTGCGGCTGACGACCCTGACCAGCCACGGCGTGCTGGCAATCCAGTTATAAAGCATGCCCAGCCAGCCCGATTCGGCCGGAAATTTCAGCAACAGGTAGCTAGTCAGGGGGCCGACAATAATAATCGTGGTCAAACCGCGGATAAATTGCCGGCGGTTGGCCAGCACGAAACCAAGGTTTGCCACGTTAACCAGCAATGACAAGGCGTTCGTGACGAACGGAAACCACAGATGAACCTGGGCGAAATAGGTACACCAGGCGATATTGCCGGCCGCGTTCAAAGTTATGGTCGGCGCCGACAAGCCCTTGCTGTTGCGAGTTCTGACCAGCCGGCTTAATTGGGCCGTGCCCGCCAGTACCCAAGCCCCTTCGCCGATTACGATCAACACGTTCTCAAGAGGCGTCGGCTGGATGATCATATTTGGAGTTTAGCATAACCGTTAAGGCTGCCATTAGGGGGCTGTGATTTGACCTAATGCAACATATTATTATATTATATACAAAATTACGGAAGGTTGGCATGTCAGAAGCAGACTCGAGTCCACTAGGCCGGCAGCAGGCATTGGCAGCTTACGGAGCCGCCCGAAGCCATGCCCAAACATGGCCCAATGCCTACATGCGGCTGGCCGCCCCGCCGGGCTCACGGGAGATTGCCCGGATTGGCATCTTCCCCGATGTTACTGATAGGCAGAGGGCTCTTATTATCAATAACAGCCTGTTTTCCGGCCTGCACGACCTGCTGGACAAGCACATGAGCCTGGTCCGTCCGCCCGGCGGCAAAGATTATACGGAAATTGATTACCGGGGCATCGCCGGTGAAGTCGGCGGAGAGAAGCCTATCGTACCGCCGTTGACGGCCGCCTACGAAGTCAGGGATACCTTGGCGGTCACGGGCTTATGCGTCATACTCTACGAGAATATCCTGCAGCTCGGGCCGGAAGAGTACCTGTTCGAGGACGGCGCCGGCTCGTGGCTGGCCTGACCGGTTAGGCCAAGACGGCTTTGATACGGCGGATGCCGGCCGAGCTCGATTCCTCCTTGATTATCTTGAACTTTTTGCCGCCTTCGGCCAGCTGGGCGGTATGGTCGACGTGCGGGCCGCCGCAGATTTCGAAGCTAAAGGGCTTGTCGGCGCCATCGGCGATCATCTTATAAACTTTGACCGTGTCGCCGTAGCGGTCGCCGAACTGGCCCAGCGCGCCCTTCTCTTCTACCGCGACTTTGGTCGGATATTCTTCGAATGATACTTTCAGGTCCTTATCGATCTGCTCGTTGACGATGTCCTCGACCTGCTTGATCTGTTCCGGCGTCATCTTCTCCGGATGGCTGAAGTCGAACCGCAACCGCTCTTCGGTAATATTAGAACCGTTCTGGACCACGTGGTCGCCGAGCACGTCGCGCAGCGCCTGGTACATCAGGTGCGTCGCCGTGTGGTACTTCTTGTGCTGCAATGTCTGCCCGCCCAGCCCGCCTTTGAACGTGCCTTTGCTGGCGGTCTGACTTTGTTGACGCTGCGCGTCCATAATTTCCTCAAACTCTTTTTGCCAATTAGGGTCAACTTCCCAATTATTCTTAAATGCCTCCTCGAGCGTCAACTCTGCAGGAAAGCCATTAGTATCGTACATTTTGAACACTAGCTGCCCTATCATGGGCAAGCCACCAGGCCTCCAACGACCCATCTTACTTTGAATCTCTTCTTGCGAAGCAATTTTTGTGTCATAGAGCAGTGGCAACTTTACCCAGTACCCGTCTTTCATACTGTCTTGAAGCTCTTTTAGACCTTTGCGCAGGGTTTGACGGAAAACTTTTTCTTCTTTTACTAATACTTCTACGATTTTCTCGCGGCTGGCGGCCACTTCCGGGAAGTCGGCGGCATAGAGGTCGGCGATGACCGGCACGATTTGCTCGAGGAAGTTTTGTTCGATGCCGAGTTCGAAGGCGTGGCGGATGGCGCGGCGCAAGAGGCGGCGCATGACGTAGCCTTGCTCCTTGTTGCTGGGCGTGATGCCGTCAACGGCCAGGAAAGTGGCGGCCCGCAAGTGGTCGGCGATGACGCGCATGCTTTCGGTATGGCTGTCGTAGCGTTTGCCGGAAATTTCTTCCAGCTTATCGATGATCGGGCGCAGCAGGCTGATCTTGAAAACGTCGGGGTCGTTGATGGCCGCCAGGGCGATGCGCTCGAGCCCGCCGCCGAAGTCGACGTTGGGCTTGGCCAGGGCTTCGAAGCCTTCGTTGGTGCGCTTGTATGCCATGAAGACGCTGTTGGCGATTTCGATGAAGCGGCCGCAATCGCAGTTGGGGTGGCAGTGCTCGCCCCATTTGGTGTCGTGCGGCGTGCCTAAATCGTAGAAGACTTCGGTGTCCGGACCGCAAGGGTCATTGACGGGCGTCGTCGCTTCGGCGCCGGCCCGGCTCCACCAGTTCTTGGAACCGTCGTAGAAGAAGACGCGGCCGTTACCCATGCCTTTGGCGTAGCCGTCGGCTTCGGAACCGATCTCGACCTGTTCGGCCGCAACGTCCTTCTTCTCGAAGAGATTTGACCACAGACCGGCGGCTTCGGTGTCTTTGGGGATACTAAATTCTTGGCTGCCGATGTAGCAAGTGATATAAAGTTTGGCCGGGTCCAGGCCCACGACATCGGTCAAGAACTCAAATAGCCACGGAATCTCTTCGGCCTTGAAGTAGTCGCCGAGCGACCAGTTGCCAAGCATTTCGAAGAACGTGGTGTGGCGGTTGTCGCCGACTTCTTCAATGTCCTGGGCCCGCAGGCAGGTCTGGCTGTCGACCAGTCGGACGCCTTCGGGGTGCGGTTCGCCTAACAGATACGGTATGAGCGGCTGCATGCCGGAGCCGGTGAACAGCGTCGTCGGGTCGTTATACGGCACCAGCTGGGCCCGCGGGATCACCTTGTGGCCGCGCTCCGCGAAAAAATCCAGATAGGCTTGACGTATTTCCTGTGCTGTCATCTGTTAGATTGTAACAGATTAGTGGGCGGCGATATACTTCACGGCGTCCAAAAGGTCGGTGGCGGTGTAGGTTGCTTCGGGCGATACAACCGGGGTATTGCCGGTCTGGACAAGAATTGTCTTGGTGCCGGCGTTAACACCGGTCATGATATCCGATTCGCGGTCGCCGATGACATAAGATTCGGCCAGGTCGATATCGAATTCGGCGGCGGCCTCCAGGACCATCAACGGTTTCGGTTTGTGGCAGGCGCAGTTGTCTTCGGCTTTGTGCGGACAGACGTAAATTTTGAGGAATTTGACGCCGCTGGCCTCGATGAGGTCCATGAACATGTTATTGATGTGTTCGAACTCGGCCCGGTCAATCCGGCCTTCGCCGATCCCGGCTTGGTTGGTGACTTCGATAACACCGAAATCCAGCGTCGACAAAAGCCTGAGGGCCTTAACGGTATCCGGAAACAGGTGCAGGTCGCTCAGGTTGTCGACCCTCAGATCGGGCGGGTCGAGAATCATCGTACCGTCGCGGTCGAGGAAGACTGCTTTCATGGGCCTAGTTTAGCAGATGATGCCGCCGCCGAGGACGCGGTCGCCGTCGTAGATAACGGCCGATTGGCCGGCGGCTAAACCGCGCTGGGATTCTTCAAGTCTTAGCTTTTTATCGTTAATAGTGCAGGCGACGAGCGGACCCCGATAACGCAGGCGCGCCTTATAATTTTTGGCGCTGGCCGGCGGTTGGTTAATCCAGTGGGGAGCTTCTAATTCAGTTTCGCCGGTCCAGAGGGTTTTGTCGTCCAGGTCGGTGGTGACGTAAATGGTGTTGGCCGCCATGTCCTTGCGGGCGACGTAATAAGGCAAGCCGCCGCCGACGTTGAGGCCGTGGCGCTGGCCGATAGTGTAGAAAATCGCGCCGTCGTGTTCGCCGATTTGCTTGCCGGTTTGGTCGACAATCGGGCCGGGCGGCTGCGGGCCGAGTTCGTTGAGCAGGAATTCCTTGATGCCGACCTTGCCGACGAAGCAGATGCCCTGGCTGTCCTTCTTGTCGGCGGTGGCCAGGCCGAGCTTCTTGGCCAGCTTCCGGACTTCCGGCTTGGTCAGTTCGCCGATTGGCATCAAGCTCTTCTTTAAGGCTTCTTCCGTCACCCTGTATAGGAAATAGCTCTGGTCCTTGGCCGGGTCCAGCCCCGCCAACAGCCGGCCGTCTTGAATCCGGGCGTAGTGGCCGGTGGCGATCAGGTCGGCGCCGTCGGCCAGCGCCGTCTCCAGGAAGAGCTTAAACTTCACTTCCTGGTTGCACATAATATCCGGGTTCGGCGTCCGGCCGGCCCGGTACTCGGCGACCATGTAATCGACGACTTTTTGCCGGTATTGCGTCTCGAAATCATACATTTTGAAGTCAAGCCCCAGCTGCACGGCTACCCGCTTGGCATCCTGGTAATCTTCCTGCCACGGGCAGACGAAACCGGGCAAGTCCCGGCTCCAGTTCTTCATGTAAACGCCCGTCACGTCATAACCCTGCTGCTGGAGCAAAGCTGCCGTTACCGACGAATCGACGCCGCCGGACATGCCGACATAAACTTTCTTGGCCATAGACTGTCTATTTTAACAAATTAAAGCTTGAGGGGCGGTTCAGATGTCGAGAAAAACGATTACCTGGTCGGCCTTTACGTGCATCAGGCCGCCGGAAATACGGATTTTCTGCTGGCCTTCCTCGGTCGTCCGGATGACCATATCGCAAGGGTCGAGCAGCGAAATAAAATTGTGGTGCTTGGGCAAAATATCGAACGGCCCGGTGGCGTTCTCGGCCGTCAGGCTGAAGGCCGGGCCGTCGTAATAATCGCGGAACGGCGAATAGACTTTGACGTTCATGCTCAGCTGGCCGGCCTTTTTGGGCTGGTCGTAGTCTTGGGCCGCCTGCTGCTGTTCGGCCTCGGACTCGGTCTCAGGCGTTACCTGGACGCCTATAACGCCTTGTTCGTCAACGCTGGACGGCTGCCGGTCGCTCATACTACGATTTCCTCGATGCTCTTAAGCGTTTCTTCGCGCGAGAAGAAGTCGCCCGGGATGCCGTTGTGCTTGGTCATGACGCTCATGTGCTGGGTGAAGTTGGCAATCAGTTTCTTGGCCTTGGCATAGTCCGCCCGGTCGGACGGGCTGAGCTCGTTCTCGCCGATAATCGCGATGATGTTCTTGAGCGACTCATACTTCCTCAGCAAAGCCTGGACCTGGACGCTTAGCAGGTAATGGCGTTCGCCGACTACTTCCGGTGTCAGCAGCGAAGAGGTTGTCAGGCTGAGGTCGACGGCCGGCCGGATACCTTGCTCGGCGACTTTGCGCGACAGGACGATAACCGAGTCCATTTCGTGCTGGATGAACTGGACGGCCGGATCGCTGACGTCATCGGCCGGGACATAAATGGTCTGGACCGAAGTGATCGAGCCGTTCTCGTTAGAGCTTAAGCGGTCCTGCAAGACTTTGACGTCGGAGAAGATGGTCGGCTCGTAGCCGCCTTCGCTGGGCACTTGGTCAAGGATGGTCGCCAGCTCGTTGCGGGCCTGGACATAGCGGTACATGTTGTCGGCGAAGAACAGGATGTCCTTGTGCTGCTCGTCGCGGAAATGCTCGGCCGCGGCCGTCGCCGACACGCCGACCAGTGACCGCTGGACCGGGTTCTCGTTCATTTGGGCGAAGAACATGCAGGTGTTTTTGAGCAGGTCGTTGTCTTTGAGCGTCATGAATAGCTCGTGGCCCTCGCGGATGCGCTCGCCAATGCCGGAGAAGAATGACAGGCCGCTGCCGGACCGGGCGATGTTGTTAATCAGCTCCATCGTCAAAACGGTTTTGCCGACGCCGGCGCCGCCGATAATGCCGATTTTGCGGCCTTTGACGAAGGGCGTGAAGAAGTCGATTACCTTAATGCCGGTCTCCAGGATTTCCGGCTGGGCAATCGAGAAGCTGGCCGTCCGCGGCGGCAGCTTCAGGATATCTTTGCGCGGCACGTCCTGGCCGGTCAGCGGCTCCAGGCCGTCCAACGGGTCGCCGAGCGCGTTCAGGATGCGGCCGATAGTCGCGTCACCGATCGGTATCTCGATACCCTTGTGGGTGCGTTCGACAGCCATGTTCTTGGTAATCCGCAGGTCGCTGCGGACGTTCAGGCAAAAGGCCACGCCGTCCGGGTCCAAGTGGTCGACCAGCAGCTGGGTATCATAGCCGTTTTTAACTATGACCAGCTCGTTCAGGTTGGGCAGGTCCTCGTCGAACTGGGCCAGGACGACGAAGTCTTTGACAGCGGTTATGACGCCGGCCATGGTTTAGACCCCCGCTCCGACGCCGGTCTTTTTCAGGCCGTTAACGATTTCCTTGAGCCGCTCGTCCTTGAGGCCCCGCTTGGCCCGGTTATATTCGAGATGCAGTTCGTTCCTGGATTCGTCTGACCGTTTGTGCGAGGCGCTCATAGCCCGGAAGCGCGAAGCATACTGGGCCAGTTTCGATTCCAGAATCAGCTGGCTGATGGCAATCTGCATCATCGACCGCTCCAGGTGGGCGGCGACCGCGTAGCTGCTGGGCTCGAAAATATACGTCTCCTCGCTGATTACTTCGTCCGGCTTGTCGCTGGTGTCGCCCCGCTTTTTGACGGCGCTGGAGAGCTCGATCCGCCTGACGTCCTGGACCATCAGCGAGACATACTGCTGGTAGAAGATCTTGGTCGACTTATACTTCTGGACTTCGCGGGAGATGGGCGTGACATTAATGTTCCTGTCTTTCTGGGGCATCTTGAAATACTTCTGGTAGCTGATAGCGCGCTGGGCCAGCTGCATGGCGCCGTGGTGCCCGATGACGATGATGTCGGCCTTGTCCTTGTCATAGTTTTGCAGCATCAGCTGCACCAGTTTTTGGTCAATGTCGCCGCTCAAACCGCCTTCGGCCGTGATGATAACGTACAGTTCCTTGTCAATAACGGACTTGGCGGCCTCGTTGTCGCGCCCGAAACCGAAATCCTTATTTACGCGCAGCTGCGAATAAATGCTCCACAGCTCGTCGAAGAATTTGGCCGACTGCAAAACCTGGTCCTTGATCTGGGCGATGCGCATGCTGGCGATACCCTCGAAGGCGCTGGTCAGCTGGACGAGCGTCGACATCGACGCTTCCTCGGTGGCGATTTCGTTAGGCCGCTTCATGATTTGGCTCCGGCCGGCTGCTTATCGTGTTCTTTGGGCTCTTCGGCGGTGTGGGGCTGGTCCGCCGCGGCCGGCTTGGGCTCGACGCCTTTCAGCTTGATCAGGCTCTCTTCCTTAAGCCGGGCGCGGACCTTTTCGTAATCCGACTCGTCCTTGACGTCGGCCGCCGATTCGCTGGCTTTCAGTTTCAGGATACTGAGGTCCAGCTCCTCGTTTTCCTCAAGGTTGAGGATAATATCGAACATCAGTTGCTGGGCCATTAATGAGAAAGTGTCGGACGGGCTTTGGGTCAGGATCTTGAGGATGCGGGCGCCGCTGTTCAGCGAGCGCTGGGCTTCGACAGCCAGCTCCGAACCGAAGTGCGAAAACTCTTCGGCCTGGTGGTAGTCGGCCAGGGTTTTCAGGGCTTTGTCGGCCAGTTCCTTTTGGCGCTTGTTGTGGCCCGCGCCGCCGGCGCGGGTGACGCTCAAACCCATGCTCAGTGCCGGCCGGATTCCGTCGCGGAAGATGCCCATATCCAGAATCCATTGGCCGTCGGTTATCGACATGATGTTGGTCGGCAGGTAAGCCGTGATATCGCCCCTGTCGGCATGGACTATCGGTACGCAGGTCAGGCACTTGCCGCTGCTGTCGAGCCGGCCGGCCCGCTCCAGCAGGCTGGAATGGGCGTAGAACATGTCGCCGGGATAAGAGTCCCGGCCCGGGCTGGAACCCGAGAGCAAAGCCACCTCCCGGTAAGCGTGGGCATGGCTGGTCAAGTCGTCGTAAATAATAATCGTGTCCTGGTCGCACTTTTGCCACAAATATTCGGCCATCGAACAGGCCACGTAGGGCGCTATATAGCTCATGATCAGCGATTCGAACATTGTTGAGACCACGATTATGGCTTTTTCGAGGCCGCCGCTCTGCTGGAGGCGGTTGAGCAGCGTGTCGACGTCGCTGGGACGCTTGGCGATCAGGCAGTAGACTACGATCTGGTCGGTGTTTTTCTGGTTGATGGTCAGCTGGGTCGCCAATGTGCTCTTGCCTGATTTGCTGTCGCCGAGCAAGGCCATGCGCTGGCCGCGGACGATCGGAAACAGGGTATCGATGGCGATAACGCCGCTTTCCAGCTGGTCTTCAATCAGGCGCCGCTGGTACAGCGACGGGGCTTCGTTGAAAACCGGCCAGACGCCGTCGGCCGCTATCGGCCCCTTGCCGTCCAGCGGATCACCCGTCACCGACACGACGCGGCCGACGAAATCCTTACCGACCTTGCAGACCAGTTCCTGGTGCTGGACAACGGCCACCATGCCGGAACGCAGTTCTTGGGCGCCAAGGTGTAGGACGATGACGTGGCCGGCCAACACCTGGTGAACGAAACCCTTGCTGCCGTCTTCGAACATTATCAGGGAACGGACCGCGCAGGGCTGGAGGCCGCGGACCCGGACCATGAATTTTTCGACGGCGATGACTTCGCCGACCGGGTTGCCGGCCTTGACGAGCTTGTCGAAGTGCGTGCTGTCGCTCATGCCGCCTTCCCTGCCGCCACTAGCTGTTCGATGAGCAGGCCTTTTTGTTCATCAAAATGCCGCCGCAGCGAAAAATCAAACTCATGGTTAGTCGTCCGTACAATGCAGCCGCCGCCCATGTTAGGCTGCAAGCCGATGGTGATCAGGGTGAAAGGGTGAATCTCCTTGCGCAGCCAGGTCATCAGCTTTTCGGCGAACGCGACCGACGGGTCGGCACCGAAACTTACGTGCAGCACGGGTGCCGTTTGACGGATGACGACCAGGAATTGCTTCAATGCCGAACGGTCGCCCGGCTTTAACAGGTTGAGATCGTTAAGCTCGATGGTCTGGTCCATCAGGCGGCTGGTCTTCGGCATTTTGACTTCCTGGCCGCCGGTCCTCAGGCCCAGCTGCAGCAGTGATTCGTCAATCTGCTCCAGCTCGCGAATTAGCCGGCCGACGTCGGCCGGACTGGCGATTAACAGAGGCAGCTTGGGAGTCCGCTCGGACTGTGGATGGGGATTATGCGCCACTGCTTATGTCCTCGATGATGGCCTTCTTGTTGGCCTCCAGTTCGCCCAGGATATATTCAAGCTGGTCGCTAAGGTCGATTTGGTTGCCGACGGCGGCCAGGACGTAGTGGTTGATGATATCGGCCATGTTGGCTTCGAAGCGCTTGGCCATCTCTTGTTTTTCGAGCAGGATCTGCTTCTGGACCTCTTGGCTCATCATTTCCCTTTGCTCGTCGATGGCCACATTGGTCTTTTGGATAGAATCGATGGCCAGCTGCTTGGCATCCATGATTGACTGTTCGTATTTATCGAACTCTTCCTTAAGCTTGGCCGTGATCTCGGTCTTCATGTACTCGTTGAGCTGCGAAGTCGTCAAGCGCAGGTCCTGCTGCAGGAACATGGCGTTCTCACCGATGATTTTCTCGAAGTGCAGCCGGCCGCGGTTGCGCAACTCCTCGCGGAAATCGGCGTCAAAGATATGCTCGACGTCGTGGTCGGCCCGGTCTTGGATGGTTTCGTCGGGATTAGCGCCGGGGCGCGCCTTGCCGTCTACGTTACCGAGCCTGACGGCTACCCAGATGAAAGCCACACCGGCGCTGCCGAGCGCTGCCAGGATTAGCAGCAGCCACCAGATTGTCATGTTTGTTTACCCACCGTCATCTATAAATTCTCTGCTCTAAAAGGTTAAGACACCTGATTGCGAAAATGCTCAAGCTTTCGAGAGTAATTATACTCCAGAAGCCTCTCGTCAACAAAGCCAAAAACCAAGTTCCGTGGTACCCGGTTCTAGAACCGGTTTCTAAGCGTAACGGGCCAGGGTTGTAACGGCGGCGCGAACCGCCTTGTCGTCGGTCCCCCGGCCCATCGTGAACCGCAGGCTGGCCCGGGCAGCGGCATCGTCCAGGCCGAGAGCGTGCAGGACGTGGGAAGACTCTTGGCTGCTGGCACTGCAGGCCGAACCGGCGGCCGCCAAGACACCGGCTTGGTCGAGCTGGATCAGCAGCCGTTCGTTGTCGCCGCCGGGTATCGTCAGGTGGATATTGTTAGGCAAGCGGTGCTTGGCGGACCCGTTAATCTGCGCCGCCGGGAGCTGTTCTTCGAGCAGCTTCAAGAACAGCTGTTGCAGGGCTTGGAGGCGTTTGGCCTCTTCGCGGCGGCTGGCCTGGGCGATGTCCAAAGCCGCGGCAAAGCCGGCAATCGAGGCCACGTTTTCGGTACCCGAGCGCCACCCCCTCTCTTGGCCGCCGCCGTAGATAAGCGGCTCCAGCTCGAGGCCGGCTTTGACATACAGCGCGCCGGACTGTTTGGGCCCGTATATCTTGCCGCCATTGAGGGTCATCAGGTCGATGCCCAGCCGGGCCGCGTGCAAGTCGAGGTAGTTGGCGGCCTGGCAAGCGTCGGTGTGCAGGTACAGCGGCCGGGCGCCGGCCGGGCGCCGGCGCCTGATTTCGTCTACCAGTTTAGCGGCTTCCCGGACAGGCTGGACCGTACCGATCTCATTATTGGCGTACATGACGCTGACCAGCACGGTATTATCATCGATTTGGCGGCGCAGGCTGTCTAAGTCGAGCCGGCCATCCGGGCGGACCGGAGCTTCGCGGCAGTCGTAGTTATGGGCCGGAGCCAGGACCGACTCGTGCTCAATCGAACTGACGACCAGGTTGGCGTCCGGGAACCGGCGCATTACGCCGTGGATAGCCAGGTTATTGGCCTCGGTGCCGCCGGCCGTGAAGATGATCTCGCTGGCGCGGGCACCGAGCCAGTGGGCGGTTTTTGAACGGGCTTCGGAGACGGCTCTTTTGACTGCCAGTCCGGCCGAATAAGTTGCCGACGGGTTATAAAAGTTCTCGGCCAGGTAGGGCCTCATGGCTTCAATCACGGCCGGTGCCGCCGGCGTGGCGGCCGCGTAATCCAGGTAAATAATTGCCGGCTTGGCCATTTACAGACCGAACAGCTTTCCGGCATTAGCGGTAGTGGCGGCCGCCAGCCTGTCCAAACTCTCGCCGTGCAGATCCGCCAAAAAGCCGGCGATGTCGGCAATCCGTTCAGGCGTGTTAGGGCGGCCGCGGTGGGGCTCGGGTGACAGGAACGGCGAGTCGGTTTCCAATAACAGTTTGTCCAGTGGCACCGATTTATAAACCCCCAGCTGGGCCGGGTTTTTGGTAAAGGTAGCGATGCCGTTAACACCGATATAAAGCCCTCTCTCCAGGGCTTTGGCCAGGTTGGCCGCCGAATCGGTATAGCTATGCAAAACGCCGCGTACCCCTTCATAGCCGTCAAAAACCGGCCAAAAATCATCAAACGCCTCGCGCACATGAAAAATCATCGGCAGCCCGTGTTCCAGCGCCAGTTCGATTTGGAATTTCAGGACGGCCGCCTGGTCGGCCTTAGGCGAGTGGTTATAGTAAAAATCATAGCCGCATTCGCCGATGGCAACGACCTTTGGCTCATCGGCGAGCTTGGCGAAGTCAGCCAGTTTTTGCCGGTCCCCGGCGTAGTGCCGCGCCTCATGGGGATGGATGCCGATTGACGCCCGGCAATTGTCACGGCCCTTCACGAATTCGGCCGCTAAACGGCTGTCCGCCAGATCGCAGCCGACGCAAATCAGCCGCGTCACGCCGCTATCCGCGGCCGCCGCGATTATGCTATCGCCGGTCATCCCGGGCGCCTTGGCCCACAGCTCGCGCGTAACTTTCTCGCCGCGGCTGCGGCCTGGTACCTGGCCGGCCGATTGGATATGGCAGTGGGTGTCGACCAGTTCGGGCATGGCCTATTCCTCCTTGGCGGTCTCGTGCTTGGGGAAAAGCGTGCCTTCGGTGGGCTTAACTTTAGCGCCGTCGAAGACAGCCTTAATCTTGGCAGCCGTATCGGGCATGAACGGCACCAGCAGCTCGGCGATATTAAGCAACGAGCTGGCCTGGTAGGCCAGGATGTCGCGCAAGTGTTCCTTGTCGTCGGACTTGGCGACAACCCAGGGCTTCTCTTCGTCAATATACTGGTTAAGGCCCCGGACTTGCTCCCAGACTTCGTCCAAGGCCCGGTCGAAATGGCACACCGCCAGCGCCGCTTCGTACTGGGCGATATCATGCTCGGCCGGCGGGATTTCGCCGACGACGCCGTCTTGGTAGTTCACGATCATGGCCACCGTGCGTTGGACGGCATTGCCGAGTTCATTGGCCAGCTCGTTATTGTAGGCGGCTGCCAGGCGCTGCCAGCTGAAGTCGCCGTCCTCGTAGCTGGGCACGTGGCGCAGGAAATAATAGCGGCAAGCGTCAACGCCGTACTTGCTGACGATATCGGCCGGGTGCAGGACGTTGCCCAAGCTTTTGCTCATCTTCTTGCCTTCGACGGTGATGAAACTATGAACGTAGAGCTGCTTGGGCAGCGGCAGCTTCAGGCTCATCAGCATCGCCGGCCAGACACCGGCGTGGAAACGGATTATGTCCTTGCCGATAACCTGGACCTGGGCGGGCCAGAATTGCTTGAAGTCATCGGCTTCCGGGTAACCCAGCACCGTTATATAGTTCATCAGCGCCTCGAACCAGACGTACATTACCTGGGTTTTGTCGCCGGGCACCGGGATACCCCAGCCGATCTTGTCCTTGGGCCGCGAAATGCTGATGTCATCGAGGCCGCCGCGGAGCAGGCTCAGGATTTCGTTGCGCCGGGTGTCGGGTACGATTTGGAACTCGCCGCTTTCGATAGCCTTGATGATTGCGGCGGCGTACTTGTCGAGTTTGAAGAAGTAGTTTTCCTCTTCGATCTTTTCGTAAGGCCGGTTATGGGCCGGGCAGATGCCGTTGTTGGCCTTGACTTCGGTCTCGGTTACGAAAGCTTCGTCGCCGGTGCAGTACCAGCCGATGTATTTGCTCTTGTAAATGTCCTTTTTGAGCTCTTTCCAAATAAGCTGGGCCCGCTGCTCGTGGCCGGGGTCGGTCGTGCGGATGAAACGGTTGTTGCTGACGTTCAACAGTTCGCCCAATTCGCGGAAACGCTGGCTGACCCGGTCGGTGAAAACTTTGACATCCAACCCCTGTTCCTCGGCTTTTTCGGCGACCTTGCCGCCGTGCTCGTCGGTGCCGGTACTGAAAATAACGTCGTCGCCCCGCTGCCGCGCCTGCCGCGCCAGGACGTCGGCGTAGAGCAGCTCCATCGCGAAACCGATATGCGGATCGCCGTTGACATAAGGAATAGAGGTCGAGACGTAGTATTTGCTCATTAGCTATAGCTTAACTTGTTTCCGGTGGTAAATAAAACGGTCATATCTTTTATGCGGGTTTTCGCAGCGCGATCCGGGCGACGGCCAGGCCCGTCCGGGCAACGCCTTGGTCGGCGACGCCCTGGTGCCACATTTCCCGGCCGCGGATAAAAGCAGTGTCGCCGGTTTCCAAGACATAGTGTCCGATGTTGATCACCCGGAAAGAAGACCGGCCTTCCAAGTTGGCGATAGCCGTGACATCCCCAAGCATCGGGCAATCCCTATGTACCCGGCCCCTGCCGCCGGCCGTCATCCTAAGCAGCTGGGCATTTATCCCCCAGCCGTTTCCCGGTTCCAGGGTAGTGCCCAGCGCGGCCGCGCCATCGCTGAGTTTCGCGAAAAGCCTGTCGAAGGCAGTCTCCCGGCCGCTCGTAAGCATGCTCTTGAGCGTGGTTATCCGCTCGCCCGCACCGCCGGCGTGGTCCCTGAACGGCCGGGCGCTGACTTCCGCCAGCACGGCTTGGGCTTCGGCGGCATCGAATAAGCCTTGTACGGCTACGTGGCCTTCGCCGTCAAATTGTTGCCGCGCGTCTTCGGCCAGGCTTGGGTAAAGATCCAGCCGCGTCATTCCGTACTCTTATTTCTCATCATATTTTAATCCTGTAGTAAGCATATTATTTAAAAAAACCGGCCCTAGGCCGGTTAGCTTGCTGATTGGATGGCGTACTAAGAACTCGGCCTAGGGCTAAGCATGGGCATAGGCATCATGCTGGAAGCGGCTGCCGACTTAATAAACATTCTTTCATACTACACCGATGGCCTAATTTGTCAATGCCTAAGCCGGGCGGTCGACGTAGTCGCGGCAGAGCCGTTCAAAGATAGCGTTCGTCCAGCCGAAGCCGGTTTGCGACGGGTAAAGGCCTTTGACGGGCGGTTTTTCGGGCGATACGACATTGTACTTCTCCAAGAAGACATGTTCGGCGTTAAACCACTGCAGGTTGGCCTTAAGCCACTTCATCGCAATACGGCGGGCATCCTGGTGGTAACCGTAGCGCTCCAAGCCCTTTATGATCAGGAAGTGCAGCGGCGCCCAGCCGTTAGGGTAGGCCCATTGGGTCGGCAGGCTGCCAAGGACGAACTGGCCGAGTGGCAGCGCGTCGGTCGTCGACAGGCCGCCCTTATGTTCGAAACGCCGCAGCGACTTCACCAGGGCGGCCGCCTGCTTTTCGTTGACCATACCCGCCCATAACGGATAGTAAGACGCCAGGCTGCTGGTGCCGCCGCGTTTCTCCTTGACGTAATTGTAGTCGTAGTACAGCCCGTGCAGCCGGTCCCACATCAGCTCGTCCATGACGGCTTTACGCTGGGCGGCGGCATCATCCCAAAAAGCCGCATCGCGCTTGGAGCCGAAGATACGGGCCGCCCGGGCAAAATCGGTTTCGTACTTGTACAGCAAGGCGTTCAGGTCGACCGGCAAAAAGTTGAGGGCCCGGCGGTCGAAGCGCGGCGTCATGTCCCAGCCGCTTTCGGCTTCGGCCAGGTCGTGCAGATAGTTGATGTCATAGTGCCGGCTGAGGCCGCGGTAAACTTGCCGTTCGTTCGGCTTGTTAACGCCCATCCAGACGGTCTTGTACTCCTCCTCCGCCACTTTCATAACCGTCTTCAGCCAGGCGTCACCCATGTCATATTGCTGGTAAACGTCGAATATGAAACTGGTCAAAAACGGCGGCTGCGACCGCCCCGTCAGGTAGGTCCGCGAGGCGTTCGGGATAATCTTGAAACGTTTGAACAACGATATAAGGTCCTCGAGAATACCGCACACCAGCTCCCGGTGCTCCTCGTCAAGCATACCCTGGATCATGAAATAGCTGTCCCAGTAATACAGTTCGTTGTAATCGAAGCCGGTCTTGGTGCGGTAGGACGGCACCAGGTAAGGTTTAGGCAAACCGAGCAGGCTTTCGTCGTCCTTGGGGTGGAAACGTTCCACCTTGGTCCAGTACTTGACGATATAGGCGCGGGCTTCGCGGACATCTTCGGGCGTCAGCTCCTTATCCGGCCGGAAGGACAGTTGGAGGGTTTGCGTGACCAGTTCTCTGGCTTTTCTCAAGGGCGGCATACTCACCAGACTACGGGTGTCCGCCCGGCAGGTCAAGCCAAGTTTAGGCCCTTGATTTGGCCCAGGGGGTATCGTAAAGTAAATAAAGCATAAACATTATATAAGGATTTAACATGTCTGAAATAAAAAAAGACGAGCGCGGCTTCAGCCCGGTTGAAACCGTTCTGGTCATTGTCATCGTCGCCATCATAGGTTTTGTCGGCTGGTTCGTTTACCACGCCAAACAAAATACCGATAAGTCCCTCAACGCCGCTAACACCACCAGTAATAATGCCGGCCCGCAGTTTACTACCAGTAAGCAGGCTACGGCTTCCAACGCCGGCGACACCAGCAACGCCAGCCTCCAAAGCGACCTGCAGGGCGCGTCCAGCAGCGCCAACCAGGGCAGCAAAGACCTGACGGCCACCAATGACAGCCTGAACGACAAATCAACCCTAACTTCAGTACCCCAATAAACACGGCGGCGAAAGGAAATTAACATAATGAAACTAACCACCATCAAACAAGCCGGTCTGGGCCTAAGCGCCATAATCGGCACCCTGGCCCTGGCCATCGTACCGGCCGGCGCTACGGCCGTGGCCAAGACTACCGCCTCAGCGACCGGTACCACAGCCGCCGACCAAGCCAAGCTTCAACTCATCATCAACCGCGGCAACAGCGAGATTGCCCGCCGCCTCAGCACGCTCAACACTTTGAGCAGCAAAATAAGCAGCGCCGCCAAGCTCAGCTCCGACGACCAGGCGGCACTCAGCAGCGAAGTCAGCAGCGAAATTACCAACCTGACCGCGCTTAAGACCAAGCTCGACGCCGACACTACCGTCGCCGACGCCAAAACCGACGCCCAGTCCATCATCAACGACTACCGGGTCTACGCCCTGGTTGTCCCCAAGGTTAATTTGGTCAAAACCGCCGACGACCAACAGGCCGCCGAGGCCAAGCTGACGGCCCTGGCGACCAAACTCCAGACCCGGATCACGGCCGCCAAGACCGCCGGCAAAAACGTCACTTCCCTCCAGAACGGCCTGACGACTATGAACAGCCAGATCAGCTCGGCCCAAGCTATTTCCACGAAGATCGAGTCCGACGTAATCGGCTTGCAGCCCAGCGACTACAACAGCGACCACAGCGTCCTCAGCGGCGACCGCGACCAGCTTAAGACGGCCCAGTCCGACGTTCAGGATGCCGTTACTTCGGCGTCAACTATCGTCAGCGGTCTCAAGAACCTCTAGACTGACAGCTCTGCGAGGCCCAAATAAAATGAGCAGGCTTTCACCTGCTCATTTGGCTTAGTCGATCCGTGAAAGACTAGTAGCGCTGGCGGTCACCGCCGCCGCCACCGTAGCCGCCACCGCCGCCGCGGGGACGGTCCTCGCGCGGACGGGCTTCGGATACGACGATAGCCCGGCCGTCGAGCTCCTTGCCGTTCAACTGGTCAACAGCCGCTTTAGCCTCGTCTTCCGAGGACATCTCGACGAAACCGAAGCCTTTGCTGCGGTTGGTCTCGCGGTCCATGATGACGCTTGCCGATACTACTGTACCGACGGCTGCGAAGAAATCCTTCAAGCTGTCGTCAGTGGTTGCCCATGCCAGGGAACCTACGAATAATTTGGTTGCCATACTTTACTCTCCTGCACTGTTAGAGGTAATCTGGCAAACCAGTTAGCTGCGCCTCTTAAACACGTACTTATCTTATTTAACTTAATTTACTCTAGAACCTAACAAAAGTTATTAGCAGCTTTTCTAGCACCGTAAGTGTAACAGAGCTAAGTGGCTGCTGCAAGGGAAATGTTTTATTGATACAGCGGCCGGCCGGCTTTTACGCCCCGCCTTGGGCCTCAATAAATTCAGCCATCAGCCTCATCCCGACCATCCGGAAGCTGAACCCCAGATCATTATCCGGCCCAGCCGGACCCGCCATATCAGCTTCGGCCGGCTTATGGAAGGGGTAGACATACCTGTCAATAGCAAAACCGTAGGCGTCCCAAACCAAGTCGTACATCGATCCATGTTCGTCGCCAAGCGGCACGGCCTGCGGGGCGACACAAGTGCCGGCGTGGCCTTCGTTGACCATGTCGGCATTGGCAACTTCTTTGGCGACGGCCATCATTGCTTCCAAATCGGTAACTGTGGTTATCCCCAGTTCTTCGTCCAGCCGCATTAGCGACGGGTCAACGTGGGGCGTGCCGGTCCTGGCGACGACATGGTCGCCGGGATTCAAATAAGCCCTCACGTAAGCCAGCGCGTTAGAGCCGTCAAACGATAAGGCCCGGCCGAAATTCCTGGCCTGGGAGGCGATCTTGGACCAGTCTTTCGGGTCGGTTACGCCTTCCCGGCTGGCAACCGGCGGCACGACGCCGAAGATTTCCGACATCGCCATGATGCCGGTGCCATAACTGGGTTTGGCGGCTTCGCGTATAGCGTCACGTACTGCCACGCGTTCGTTATTGGGCAGCTGACGTTTTTCAAAAGTAGCCCCGAAGTCCAGACCGCCGTGAACTTCCCCGGACCAAGCGCTTAGCTGATCGGCCATCCACATGCCGAGGCCGAAATAGCCGTCCCCTTTTGCGACGGCTATATGGTCCATGTGCCTGGTGGCGGCTTCCGGAATCAGAGACGGGTCCTGCAGCCAGGCGATCCGGCCGCCGAACCGGGCCATCTCTTCGCGCCTCAAGTCACGCCTGGCTACGGCCGCTTCACCGGTAAGGTGGTCCATCGTTAACATAATCGTCATATTGTATAATATAGAATGCTTGGTGTCAATACTCTGTTATTTTTGTAAACTTTGTGATATAAATCAATTCTATGTCAGAGCCGGAGTTGGAACGGTGTGTTGTCATGGCCGATGCCCATGGCAGCTACGAACCGGTGGCCAGGGCGCTGGACGCGCACAACCTCGACGAGGTAACGCCGGTTTTTGCCGGCGACTTCATTAACGGCGGCTACGAGAGTGCGCGGGTTCTCCAGCTAATCCAAGATAGCGGGGCCATAGCCGTGGCCGGCAACCATGAATATGGTTTGCTCAAAGTGTTAACCGACCCTGAGAGCTGCGACGCCAGCGACTGGCGGGTCGGCACCCACCGTACCCTGATGACCAGCTACGGCCTTAGGCCGACTCGCGATCCGCTGCGCGCCAGGGACGAGCTGCTCGAGGCCATGGGCGAACGGGGCCACCTGGCCGTCATCTACGGCTTGCGGCCATATTTGGAAACCGCCACGGCCGTTATCGTCCATGCCGGACTGGAGCCGACTTCGACCTGGGAAGAACAAAGGGCGGCGCTTGATGCCGCTTGGACCCCCGAGCGGCGGCTCGCGGAAAAACCGCCCCAGATCTTCGACCCGGACTTCAAACTGGCCAGCATGACCGAGTTGCCGGCCGGCGTCACCGACAAAGACGTTGTCAGCGGCCATTGGCATTTGCCATATAGCGCCCGCCGGGTCTATCCGCGCCGGATTCAGCTTGGCAGCGCCCCACCCTTCGAGCCGGTTTTCGCGCTCGAACTGCCGCTTCGGACTATCACCCCCTACGAGCGATAGCCTAACCCTCGATAACTTTCATCACGCAAATTATCAAGGCCGGTATGGCAAAAGGCCGGCGCGAAATATGCGGTCCGGCCTTAAGCCGTCGCGGCATCACGGTCCATGGCGGCGGCCAGGTTTGCCAGGATCTCGGGCGCCCTGGCGCGCAGGTAGCGCATTTCAGCCGGCGAAGCTAGCATCGGCGGCAGGCAGTCGCCGACAACTTGTGAGCCCAGCAGGTGTGACATCATGACCTTGGCAGGGATGGGGTTCGGCGTATCGTGTTCCACGCCGGCTTCATCCGTATGCGTAGATTCAAATCGGGCCGAAGGCTCAAGCGCCGCCTGGATTTCCTCGGCCCTGGCCTCGTCGCCCGCGAAATGGGCTCCCAGCATTTGGCCGATCTCCCGCCCGGCCCAATGGCTGGCCACCGAAACCGCGCCGACCGCCCCGGCCCGGGCGAAGTCCAGGTTTAAGCCGTCATCACCGCTGAAGATAGCCAGATCGCCGCCGAACCGGTCATGAAGCGCGGCGGCCATATCAATATTGCCGGTAGCGTCCTTGACGGCCGCGACCACGCCATCCTCGACCAGCTGGCTGACAGTGTCCAGCTCGACCAGCCGGCCGGTGCGGCCCGGAATGTTGTAGAGCATGACCGGTCTCTCGGTAGCCGCTCCAACCTCGCGGTAGTAGTGGTCAATACCGAACTGCGACGGCCGGTTGTAATAGGGCGAAACGACCAGGAAGCCGTCGACCGACCCCCGTTCGTCCGCGGCCCTCGTAAGGGCCACGGCCTCTTCGGTACTGTTGGAACCGGTGCCCGCTATCAGCAGTACCTCTTCACCGACCGCCTCGCGCACAACGTCAAACAAATCCAGCTGTTCGTCAGCCAACAGCGTCGGACTCTCGCCGGTCGTGCCGGCCAGCACCAGGCCGTCCGAGCCGTGGCCGACCAGCCAGGCGGCCAGCTCCTGCGCGCCGTCGCGGTTTAGTCTTCCATCGCCGCCGAACGGTGTTACCATTGCCGTTATGACTCTCTCCTGATCGGCGCCTGGTAACGGGCCGAAACCTGTTCTTAACTCTGACATAATTTTTCTCCTTCTTCGTAAGTATTAAAAAGCCCCGTGCCTTAGCGCGGGGCCGAATCATGACGAATCAAGGGCGCTAAGGCAAAAGCTTCGGGCCCTTCTTCTTAGAGTCAAACACAACACCTAAAACGAACATAGCCCCAATCCTATCATGGACACCTCTGATTAGCAACCCCAGTCAACAAAAAAGACCTCCGGTTTAGCCGAAAGACCATTAAAAACCGATTAACACCTTAAGGTGCTACTGCTTGCATCCGTTAGGGGTTTGGTAGATTATTGACTCATTAACTCAGTGCCGGATGTGTGAGGTTTGCATGGCTTCTAATGATAGGATTGAAATTCTCAAAATTGCAATTAGGGAAATGCGTAGCACGTTTAATCACGTGAGCAATATATATGATCAGTTAAGAATTAAAGCACTGGGTGTTTTAGCAGGTGAAGTAGCTCTTATAAGTTTTATGTTTTCTGGCAACGGAGTTTCAATCCCCGGTGAGACATATGGAAAAATATTCTTCTTCACCGGAGTAGTATTCTTGGGAGCAGCCTTTGGCTTACTGCTTTGGACCCTTTCACCATTGGCATGGAAAATACCCTATGACCAATTCTCGTCAGAAAATCTTAAGAAATACAAAACGGAAGAAGAGTTTTTAGAGTACTTGAACGACGACCATGTAGCTGCAACACGACACTGCACAAAATACGTTTCCTTAAGGGCAAAAAGGTTTAGCTGGACTTTATATTTGTTATCAGCCGGTGCTATAATACTAATGGTCATTAAATTTGGAGGCCAGTCATGAGAACAACCGATTTTACTCAAGGAGCCTAGCCTTCGAGCCCCGAAAGGGGCTTTTTATTAATATAAGGTAAGTACACTATATTTGGCATCGTTTTACAGTTTGAAGCCAAACAAAAAAGACCTCCGGTTTAGCCGAAAGTCTTTCATGGAGGAGCTGGCGGGTACTGCCCCCGCGTCCGCCGGTTTATTTAGTTAGTCGTCTACAGGCTTAGTTCGTTTTAGTGTCTTAGGCAACGGGTATCAAAACGAGCAAACAATCCGTTGCCGCAGCCCAAAGTCTTAGCGCGCTGCCAGGACAGTTCAGCGCGAGCGTCCAGAAAATATGGCGTGCCTTCGCACTATCTGGCGTCGTGTTCGGCACGGTCCGAGGTTTTAGACTCGAACTGTTGCGAAGTTCAGCTGTAGCTTAGGAACCGTGAAGTAGCTAGCTAGAGTCTTGAATCCGCGAGCAATTGGGTTTGCAATTACTGGTTTTGCCTATACGCTGACAAGCGGCCTGCTGATCTAACCGATAAAGTCCAACGTCGAGCTTAAAATTCAGCCCCGTATTCGTCACCTCAGTGACTGTCTCAATTATAGCATTTTTGCCCTATAAACGCTAGAGCTTGGTGCTTGCGCTTGGCTATATTCTTATGACACATAGTAGACTTAATTATTAAATAATGTTAATATTATTCTCTACATGTCTGAGCATTCTCCCCTCATAGTCGGCCGTTTCATGGACGCCGAACAGCAACAAGACCTCGCCCAAAAGGTCGTCAATGCCACCGGTGTCAGCCTGGAAGAGTTGCCGCTGGGGCTGTTGGCCGCCGGCCAAGCCTATATGCCTTTGATTGACGAAGAACGCTATAGGGATGCGCTGGACCAGCCTGGTGGCGAGCTCAAGCATCTGTCGGATGACGAGAGCCAGGGCATTCTGGCCGAACAAATTCGCCAGCATCCTACCGCCTCCAAGACTCTGACCGTCGAGGTGGATAAAACGGCCAAGCGGAGCCGGTCAAGACTGACTGTTATTTCTTACCGCTTTACGCTGCCTGAAGCCGAGAGGGAATACCAGGGGTTCGGCCGCACGATAGACGAGCTGAACGGCACGACAACCGAGTGGAAGCCGCTTTATCCAAAACTTATCTTGGCCGTTATGCCGATGGGCGACAGACGGACCAAAATGCTGGCCGGGGCTTTCAAAGCCGCCCGGCCGGCCGATGTCATATTGACGGGCGCAAGAGTAATAAAGGCTAGCGAACTAAACCAGCCGGCGGCCGAAACCGTCGAAGCCTAGAGTCCAAGCTGATGGTCGCAGGCCCCGGTGCGCCCGGGACGGCAAACCACCCGGTGCAGTTGTTGCAAACCGGCAGTTAGGCGGCTGAGCTGGTCGTCACCGAGACTGGCGAGGTCGGGCCCGAAACTGCGGCGCAAGATCGCCGAAGCGGCTTCGGTGATCTGCATGCCGAGGGGCGTCGGCGTGGTTATGTGCTTACGGCGGTTGGCGGGGTCCTGCTTGGTAGCCAGGAGGTTTTTGGCTTTGAGGAGTTTAATCTGGCGGCTGACGGCGGCTTCGCTTTGGCCGAGGCTGTCGGCGATAGCCCGCTGGCCGGTGCGCGGATTCCATTCCAATACCATCAGGATCTTGAACTGGCTGAGGCCGATGCCCAGCTGTTCTTGCAAAACCTGTTCGGTCTGGCGGCCCATGACGGCGGCCAGGTGTTGGATAAGGTAATTCAGGTCATTAGTCGGGCCCATAAACTACAGTTTAGTCCCCGATACTTAACACATCAAGTATGAAGCGAGCGGTAGAGCGAATGCCACTCGTCCAGGCTCAGGGTCTGGGCCCGGCGCTTGGAGTCGATAGAAGCCCGGGCGCAGACCGCTTCGGCTTCGTCGCGGCTATATTGCAGGCCGGCGCCGAGGTTATTGAGCAATGTCTTGCGGGGCTGGGCGAAGCCGGCCTTGACGATCCGGAAAAAGTCTTTGGGCTCGACGTCATCGAATAACAGACCCGGGCGGCGAACCAGAATCAGGATTTGCGAATCGACTTTGGGCGGCGGCGTGAAAAGCCGGGCCGGCACGACCGGGCCCAAGCCGGCCTGCCAATAGAATTGGGTGGTAACGCTGAGGATTGACATGCTGCCCGGTCCGGCCGCTACCCGTTCGGCGACTTCTTTTTGGACCAGCAGCACAGCCGTTGACGGCGGATTAGCGGTCTCGCTGAGCATCCGGATCAGGTGGCTGGTCAGGTAGTAAGGGATGTTGGCGACCAGTTTGTAGCCGGGCGGCAGGCTGCCGAAATCGAAACGCATGATGTCTTGGCTGACGACTTGCAAATTACCGGCCTTGACCCGGCCCGGCAGTTCGCGGGCCAGCTTTTCGTCGAATTCCACGGCGATTACCTGATCCGCTCTAGCGGCTAGCAGTTCTGTCAGTGTGCCCAGTCCCGGGCCGATTTCCAGCACCGTATCGCCGGCTTGAACTTCGGCCGCGTCGCACATGGCCGCCAGGCTGGCCCCATCATAAAGCCAGTGCTGCCCCAGGGATTTCTTGGCAAACGGCTGGCCGGCCATAAATCAGCCTACTGGCTCGGCGGGAAGGCCGAGATCCCCGTCTTGTAATAGCAGCCCGGATTCTGGCTGGCCAGGCCGCCGCTGGACCGGTTAGTATTCTCCA
Source organism: uncultured Candidatus Saccharibacteria bacterium (assembly GCA_963716945.1). GTDB lineage: Bacteria > Patescibacteriota > Saccharimonadia > Saccharimonadales > UBA4665 > DASRLG01. The sequence continues at coordinate 1,064,486 of OY970322.1, forward strand.
CGATGGCCTGGTCCTGAACGGCCGGGGGCGCGCTACTGGGCAGGCCGGTGTTGCCCAGACGCTCCCAAGTCCCAAGCGAGAACTGGTAGGCGCCATAGTAGCCGTTGCCGGTATTATCGGCGTAATTACCGCCCGATTCGCAGTCACGCAGTTTCTCAAGCCAGGTCGATAAATTGCTGCTGGCCGGTACCGGCGCCGTACCCTTGGCGATGATTTCGGTGACCGGCGGCTGGAGCTGGACCGATTGGAGCTGGGTTTGGGCGCCGGTCTTCTCGTCTACCTGGTACGTAATGAGCAGTACGCCGGGCGCGCCCTGCTGGCGGATAGCCGTCGTACCGACGGTCAGCGTGGCGTCATTAATCGTCTGGACCGGGGCCGGTATCTGCTGGGTAGCGGTGGTTATCTTGGTTCCTTTGTGCAAAATGAAAATCTGCTGATTGGCGGTTATCGGTGTAGTGGCCGCCGGCTGGACGGTGTCGCCGTTGCGCAGCACGATATGTTTCTCCTTAAGCATCTCGCCGACCGTATCGGAGTGGCTGCGGGTAACCGTCGGCGTGCCGTAGAGGATCAGGCTGATCGGCACCGAGCGCTTGATCGTGACCGTTTCGCCGATAGCCTGCTGGCCGATGAAGTTAACCGTCGGCGCCGTCGTTAATTGGTCCTCGGCATAGATATTCAGGCCGGCCTGTCTGGCAATGGCCCGGGGCGTCGTGGCCGCGCTGAACGTGAAAGTCTTCTGCGTGCCGTCGACGATCTCGACCGGCACCGCCCGGTAGATGTTAATCCGGAATTTATCCTGGTTGATGTGCGTCGCCAGGCTCGGTTCGACGACATCGCCCTGGCCCAGCGTCAGATGAAGCTTGGCCAGCAGCGTACCGACCGTCGGCTCCCGGCTAGGCACCGTCTGTTCGACGCCGTCGTGCGAAATAATAACCACGTAAACATCGCTGGCCGGTTGGACCGTCCACTTGAAGACGAAGAAGCCGGCCGCGGTCAGCACCAGCAGCACGCCAAACGTGATAAACGGCACGGCGAAAGGATGGCGGCTCATCAGTTTGAATTTGCGGATCCGCCGCGGCAACCGCACCCGGCGGTAACGGTCGAACCTCAGATGTAGTTTCTCAAGTTTTTTGCGCATAAATAGACCGGTTCAGACGATTCTCAGACAAACGGCGTAAAGCCCGAAACCGATTGCCTTATTGTAGCAAAAGCGCTTAACCGCCACTAGCGGGGTTAGATTTTTTCCAGGGGCGCAAAGCTGATATTAAGCTTGCGCGTACCTTTGCCCTTGAAGTAAACGACCGCCGTGTCACCCTCGATTTCCATCACCGTACCCATCCCGAACACCTGGTGCCGCACTCCATCCCCCTCGTTCAGGTCGGGTACATAGCGAGGTTCACTAGCTGTAGCTGCCTGAGACATTGTCCCCTGTAGGCCGTGACTTAGGCCGTAAGGGGATGATGTCTCATGGCCCAGCAAGACAGGCGCCTCACGGCCGGAATCCTCAAAACTATTCGCTGACTGAAACTCCCCGTCAATCTCCGACAAAAATCGCGAAGGCGGATTATGCTGCATCCCGCCATACAGCAGCCGCCCCGAAGCATAGGTCATATACAGCTCCTGCCGCGCCCGGGTCATACCGACATAGCACAGCCGCCGCTCCTCTTCCATCTCGTTCTGGTCATACAAAGCCCGCGAATGCGGCAGGATGGACTCTTCCAGCCCGGCCATGAAGACGACGGGGAATTCCAGGCCCTTGGCGGCGTGCAAAGTCATCAGGGTCACGGCGTCGCCGCTAAAATCGGCGCCGTCCAGATCGCTGACCAACGCCACCTCTTCCAGAAAGCCGGACAAACCGGCCTCTTGGTATTCCCGTGCTACGCTGAGCAGCTCTTTGACGTTTTCTTGGCGGGCTTCGCCCTGCAGGCTGCCATCGTCCAGGTAATGCAGGTAGTCGATCCTCCTCAGCAGCGAGTCGATCAGGCCTGACACGCTGGCGTCTTGGCTGACTTCCCGGAGCGAATCCAGGATGTCACCCAGCTCGCCGAGCGACTGGCGCGCCTTGGGCGTCAGGTCGCCGCACTCGCCGGCTTGACGCAAAGCCTGCGACAGCGACAACCCGCCGGCCTGCTGCCACGAGAAAAAGTTCTGCAAACTTTTGGCGCCGACACCCCTGGCCGGCACATTGACCACGCGCTCGAAACTGACCCGGTCATCCGGCTGGAAAACCAAGCGCAAGTAAGCCATGATGTCCTTGATTTCCTTGCGGTCGTAGAAGCGCACACCGCCGACCACCCGGTACGGTACGCCGTAATGCACGAAGGCCTCTTCGATCGACCGGCTCTGGGCGTTAGTCCGGTAGAGTACGGCGTAGTCGCCGTAATGCCGGCGGCCGCTGTCGATGCCCAGGCGGATACGGCGGATTATGGCCTCGCCCTCGGCCCGTTCGCTGCCGACCGCCAGCAGCTGGACCGGCAGGCCGTCACCGGAGTCGGTCCAGAGCTTCTTGTCGCTGCGCTGGGCGTTCTTGGTGATGACGGCATGGGCGGCATCGAGGATGTTCTTGGTGCTGCGGTAGTTTTGTTCGAGCTTGATGATCGTACAGTCTTTATAATCTTTTTCGAACTTCAGAATATTGCGGAAGTCGGCACCGCGCCAACTGTAGATGCTTTGCCAATCGTCACCGACGACCGCAATGTTCTTGTGCTCATTGGTTAACATGTTAACCAATTGGTATTGGGCGGCATTAGTGTCCTGGTACTCGTCAATCATGATGTATTTGAACTGCTGCTGCCATTTCTTGCGGATTTCGGGCCGGGCTTTGAGCATCTGGACCGTCCGGTTAATCAGGTCGTCAAAGTCCAGTGCCGATGCCTCGCGCAGCGACCTCTCATAAGAGGGGTAAACCTTGGCGGCAGCTTGCTGCGCCGGCGTAGATGCCGAAGCGGCGTACTCGGCCGGATCCAGCATCTCGTTCTTGGCACTGCTAATCAGGCCGCTGAGCAAACGGGCCGGGAAGGCCTTCTCGTCGATCATCAGCTCTTTGCTGGCCCGCTTGACGGCAGCTTGCCGGTCGGATTCGTCGAAGATTACGAAACTGCGCGGAATACCGACCGCTTCCCCGTCCTGCCTGAGCAGCCGCACGCAAATGCCGTGAAAAGTGCCCATATAAGGCATGAAGCCGCGATTGTCGGCGTTCTCGCCCAGCAGGCCGGCCACCCGGCTGCGCATCTCTTTGGCCGCCTTGTTGGTAAAAGTCACGGCCAAGATATTAAACGGCGTGGCCTTGTGGGTGGCAATCAGGTAGGCGATACGGTGGGTCAGGGTTTTGGTCTTGCCGGAGCCGGCGCCGGCTTGAATCAGCAGCGGCCCTTCAGTCGTTTCCACCGCCCGGCGCTGTTCCGGATTTAAGCCCTCAAAGAGTCCTTCTAACACCTTACTATTCTAACAGAGAGGCCGGCCCGAAACTGTTGTTTAGTTTGAGAAGAAATGGGTTAGCGGCTTGATGCCGCCCAGATGGATCAGACCGGCGTCAAGGGCGATATCGGCCCAAGCCACAATTAGCAGTAAGCTCAAAATAATACCGAGTATCACGAAACGGCGCGACCGCCGCTTTTCGACGGCATTTATAGGCAGGTAATACTTCTTGCTGTCAGTCAGTTTGTCGATGGCAGCCTGCCGCTGGGCCTCTTTGGTAGTCTCAGCCTCAAGTTTTTTGGCCATATCGTTTGATTGGGCTGATTCGGCAGTACCGCCTTCGGCCGGTTTGGCATCGCCGTTATCGGGAGACGGTACTTCCGTCTGGGCGGCGGCTTCGGTCTTGCCGGCCGGCGGCTGGGCATCTTTGGTTTTGGAGACGGCGGGGCCGTCATCCGGAGCGTCCGGCGGCAGACTGTCGTTAACGTTATCATCCGGCGTCTCAGGTGGTGTTGGCGGCGCCGAAAGTCCGGACGGTTCTGCCGTTTCCGGTGCTGGGGCTTCATCGCTTGAGGAGATCGAGTCCGCCGGCGCCGGCGGCTTATCGGCTGGCGCCGTGGCCGTATCGGCCGGTTTTGTAGGCTCGGCCGGTGTTTCTGCAGGTGACGGGTCTGCTTCGGAAGCGTGGTCCGGCTTTGCGTCTGCTTCGGCCAGAGCCGGTTCTTCGGTCTTTAGCAAAGGTGCTGTCAAGGGTTGTGCACCGGATTTATTGGAAACTTTGGCCAGCGAACTGTCGGCGTCACTATCATGCGGCGCGCCCTCGTCGACTACCATCGGGTCTTTCAAAAGCGGCCGGTTGCTGAGGATAACCGATTTCGAATTCGCCGGCGGCGCCGATTTGCCAGGGTGGGCCACGTCCATAATGGTCTTGCCGCCGTCCGGTTTTTTGGGCTTAGCCATCACCTTCCTCTTTCGGATGCCTTAGGCGTTGGGCGGCTTCGACGATGTCCGAGAACTGTTGGTAATTAAGGCTGGCGCCACCGACCAGCGTACCGTCGCAGTCTTCAAGCGCCAGATAGCCGGCGGCCGTATCGCCGTCAACGCTGCCGCCATAGAGCAGACGCAGCTTGTCGGCGGCCTCATCGCCGTATAGTTCGCCGACCTGCCGGCGGATGAATTTCAGGATTTTCTGGATGTCGTCGGGCTTGGCTATGCCGCCGCCGGACGTACTGATAGCCCAGACCGGCTCATAAGCTATGACCAGGTTCTCGACCTCTTCGGCAGTCAGGTTGGACAGGGCCGTGACGACTTGGTCATGGACCCGCTGGCGGGTTTCCCCGGCGGCCCGTTCCTGGCCGGTTTCGCCGACGCATAGTATCGGCATGACGTCGTTGCGGGCCGCGGCCTGGACCTTATCACGTACCATTTCCAGGGTTTCACCGAAGTAAATCCGCCGCTCCGAATGGCCGACGATAACGTAATGGACCATGTCGCGCAACATCGTGAAGCTGACCTCGCCGGTATAAGCACCTTCGTCCTTATAAAAGGCGTTCTGGGCCGCCAAGCGGAATTTATGGTGGTCGATTTCCAGGCTGACCGGTTGGAGCGCCAGGAAAGCGGGCGCCAGCACGACTTCTACGTCGCGGTGCGCGTCTATGCGGCCGTCGAGGCGCTTCACCAGCAGAGTGGCCTCCTGCGGATTGAGGTGCATCTTCCAGTTACCGACGATTAGGGTACGTTTCATACTGCTTACGTTAATTGTACCCTATTTCTTGTCAAGCAGGGCTTCGACGCCGGGCAACTTATGCCCGGCCAGGACCTCTAGGCTGGCACCGCCGCCGGTTGAAACGTGATCGAAACTGGCCGTCAGCTTGCGCGACTGGACATAACCGACGGTATCGCCGCCGCCCACCACCGTAAACGGCTTGTGGCCAAACTCGCCAAGCAGGGCTTCGATAACGGTTTGGGTACCGTGCGCGGTCGGGCCGACCGGACCCTGCAGGCTGGTTGTTTCCGTAACGCCCATCGTACCGCTCCACACGGCCGTGTTGGCCAGCTGCGCCGCGCCGGCAATGAACGCAGCGCTGACCGGTCCGATATCGAGAATTTTTTCATGGGCATGGACCTGGCTAGCCGCCTGCGGCACATGGCCGGGATAGTGTTCTATGCCGGCGATGACGTGATTGTTGAGCTCCACAATCCGCGTCGGGGCCTTGTCGTCAATTTCGGCGGCGACTACTACGTCGCGCGGCACAACGAATACGAACCGCCGTTTGGCGGCCTCGGCGGACGCGCGTTTCATGATGTCTTTAGCAACTTCTACTTCGGCTTTGTCATACAGGCTATCGCCTACGGCCGCGCCGTTAGCCACCAGAAAAGTATTAGCCATCGCTCCGCCTACGGCTATAATGTCGGCGATTTCGATGAACCGCTGCATGACGTCAAGCTTATCGGCGATTTTGGCGCCGCCGATAATGGCCATAAGCGGCCGTTCGGGCTGCTGCATGACTTGGGTCAAGATGTTCATTTCTTTTTCGAGCAGCAAACCAGCGACACTCGGCAGATAATGGGTGATGCCTTCGAGGCTAGCGTCGGCCCGGTGGTCGACGCCGAACGAATCATTGACATAAACTTCGGCCAGGCCGGCCAGCTGTCTGGCGAAACCGTCGTCATTAGCTTTCTCTTCAGGATGGAAACGGACGTTTTCAAGCATTAATATGCCACCCGTTTGCAAGCCGGCCGCAGCCTGCTGCACCGCTTCGCCGACACAGTCGGCTACGAACTCCACCGGCCGGTCAAGCAGGTGGCCCAGCCGTTTGGCTACCGGCGCCAGGCTCAAGGCCGGATCATGGCCCTCCGGACGGCCCAGGTGCGAACAGATAATCAGCTTAACGTCCTGGCTTAACAGATACTGGACCGTCGGCAAGGACTGTTTGATCCGATAGTCGTCAGTGATTTTACCGTCTTCGACGGGCACGTTATAATCGGCCCTCAAGAAGACCGTTTTACCCCTTAAATCTATGTCGCGAATTGTCTGTTTGGTAAACATTTATCGGTCTTATTCTAGCATGCGCACCTTGATCGTGTCAGTAGTGCCGACGACGCCCGGATAGCGCCCCGAAGCCGTGACGACAATATCGCCCTTGCGCAGCACCTTGGCTTTGCGCAGCCAGTCGGTCAGCTTGACGGCCGCCAAGGCGTCGGCCGGACGGACATAGCTTTTAGTGCCATAGACGATGGCAAGTTGCTGGGCGGTGCGCTCGTCACTGGTAACCGCAATTAGCGGGATGGCCGAACGGTGAGATGCTATTTGCAAGGCCGTGGCGCCGGACTTGGTCTCGGCCACTACCGCCGAAGCGTCTATATCTTCGGCCAGGTTAAGCACGGCGGCGCTGATGGCGGCCTGGCGGCTATGGTCTTCGTTGTCGGGGAAACTGACTTTCAGCGGCAAGTGACTTTCGGTATAAAGAATCACCCGCTTCATCGTCTCGACGGCTTCCAGCGGATATTTGCCGCTGGCCGTTTCATCGCTCAACATAACGCAATCGGCCCCTACCACCACAGCCGTGGCAATATCCGAGACCTCGGCCCGGGTCGGTTCCGGGGCGTCGTTCATGCTGGCCAGCATCTGGGTAGCGACAATCGTCGGCGTAGCATGGCGCAAGCCCAAACCGATAATCTGGCGCTGGACAATCGGCACGCTTTCGGCCGGCGTTTCGACCGCCAAGTCGCCGCGGGCGATCATCACGGCGTCGCTTTCGAGCACGATATCCTCGATATTGTCGACTGCGGCTTTGGTCTCGATTTTGGCGATGATTTTGGCGCTGCTGTTCATACCCTTCAATAAATTCCTGAGGTTGGCGATGTCTTCGGCCGTCTGCACGAAACTAAGAGCCACGTAATCGATATCCTGTGACGAACCGTAGACCAGGTCGGTCCGGTCTTTGGCCGTAATGATGTCGCCGCCAAAGTCGGTGTCCGGCAGGTTCATGCCCTTGCGCTTGATTAGAATACCGTCATTACCGGCCTCGGCGTAAACCACTCCCTCGCGTACGCCGGTCACGGTCGTATGTATCTTGCCGTCATAGAGGTAAATCCGCTCCCCGCGCTTAACTTTCTTGCTCAGGTCATACTGCGTCGGCAAATGCCCGCTGGCCGCGTAGTCAGCCCGGTACTGAAAACTCAGCCCCTGCCCTTTCTTGACGTTAACAATGCCGTCGAAATCCCCCAGCCGGATCTTCGGCCCCTGCAAATCCTGGATAATCGCCACCGGCTTGCCGTACTCGCGGCTGGCCTTGCGGACCCACTTGATCTGCCGCGTCCGTTCCTCGGTCGTGCCGTGGCTGAAATTCAACCGGATGCCGTTAGCGCCAGCCTTAATCAGCGCCAGAATCGCCTCATAGCTATCGCACGACGGCCCGACCGTAACGATGATCTTCGTCCGTTTGAAATGTTTTAGCGGCACTTGCGGTGCCGTGTCTGCCAAAGCCATGAATTTTTGCCCGCCTCCGCGTAAACGTTAGTGCTTGCCTATGAGTATATAACCCCTGGCCGACTAATACAAAAAAGCGCCGAAGCGCCTGGTAATTCGTGCTGGTGATCCCGCGGAGAATCGAACTCCGATTGCCAGGATGAAAACCTGGTGTCCTAACCATTAGACGACGGGACCTCAAAAGGGCCGAATGATCTGCTCAATCTTACCATAACAGATAAGAAATGAAAATCCCCCACCGCCACCAGGAGGGGGATTTCCGAGGATTAAATTTTTGTTTTCTAGCTAGAGCGGTCAGTCAGTGCTCTTGTAACTGTTGGTAACCTTAGCACAAACTGCGAGTTTACGCTAGTGTTTATCCACAGGTTACTGACGGCTCAGGCGTCGGGTAAGCATCCGGCGGTAGATTACCGTGCCGGCTGCCGTAGCGGCTGCGAACAGGCCTGCGACACTGCCGGGGCCGGTGTTAACCAGGGCCGTAGGCGCGGCCGGAGTGGCCGGGGTAGGCGGAGTCGTCGGAGGAGGCGTTACCTTAGGCGGCGTAGTGCTGCTGAAAGTAACCTGCTTCTGGCACTGCGGGCCGCCGGCGGTTACGTCGCCCTGCCCGTTAATCGTGAAGTGGGCGGTAGCGGTAACGGTGTAGGTGCCGTCCTTGGAGTACTGGTGGCTCTGGCCGACCGGGCTGGAGCTGTTCAGCGTGCCGCCGTCACCCCAGGTGATAGCCGCGGTGCTGAAAGCGGCGCCGTTAGTGGCAGTGGTGTCGAACTTGCTAACCTTAACCGTCCGGTCGCTCTCGGCCGTCAGCTCGAGATCGTTACAAGTGTAAGCCGGCGGCGTGGGCGGCTGAGGCACAACCGTTGCTTCGAACACGATCGTACCGGCGAAGTTGTTGGAAGGCTGCTCGTTCTGGTCAACGACGACACAGCTGTTACCGTTAACTACGCTGTTGGAAATAGTAGTGGTAACCCAGTCCGGGTTGGCGTTGGTGCCAATGTCGTGCTTCCAGGTAACACCGTCACTGGGAAGGAATTGCAGCTGGGTAGCATCACTGGTCGTAACGGTCGTGCTATCGGTAACGGTGCTGAAGTTGTCGCCTGAGACCGTGGCGCCGACCGTGTGAACGGTGGTAACGGTGTCGGGGATGCTGGCGCTAATACAGACGTTGTCGGCGTCCAGACCGCTGTCCGGCGACTCCAGGTTGTGGTAGTAAACCTCGAAGGCTACGACGTCGTTGTCTTTGGCGGTTACGCCGGCGTGGGTGAAGTTTACCCCTTGGGTTACGTTGCCGGCGTAGATGGCGGCTTCTTCTTGAATGTTAGCGGCCAGGGCACTGCCGGTCGCGAGCGTCAGGACACCGGTTACGGTGAGCAAGGCTGCGGCGCCGGTGGCGCTGAGTCGTTTGATGGTTCGTGTTAGCTTCATCGATTTCTCCTTATATACTCACTCTTAATGGTTGTTTAGCTCGTAGGCAGCGGTTGGCCGGGGCCAGTAACCGGAGGGGCCTGGTCGATACAGTCGGGGCCAGTGTTTTCTTCCTTGGTGTAAGCCTGGGCCGTAGCCGTAACGTGGTTGCCGTAAACATCCGTACCGACGACACTGATGGTGTTAACGACGTTGGTGAAACAAGGTACGTCATTGTTTTCGGTGTAGACGGTGTAGACTTCCGTGCCGCCGGCCGGCAAGGTGTCGCTGAAGTAGCCGAGGCCGTTACCGTCAACGCTGAAACCGAACGGTTGGGCCGGGTCAGCTTCACGGTCATTAATGTTCACTTCGCCTTCGGGCGGGGTGTCGGTGTACTGGTCGCTCAAGGTTTCGTTGCCAGTGTTCTTAACAGTGATCTGCCATTCGTCTGTGTCGCCATGCTTGGTGGCGAGGTCAGAGTAAAGGCTGCCGTCAGGGTTGTAAGAAGCGATGAAAGCTTTCTCGATTGCAATACCGGGGGTGCCGGGGGTGCCGGGCGTACCCGGGGTGCCGGGAGGACCCTGCGGACCCTGAGGGCCGGGGATGCCAGGTATCTGGGGCTCTTCATCCTTGTAGACGAATTCGTTGCCGGCACGGCTAACTGTCTGGGTCTGGTTACCGGGTGAAAGCTGATCCCACTGTTCAGGGCCAAGAGGCGAAAGCTCGTTGACAATCACGGTGCTGCCGATATTACAATGTGCAAGGGGCTGAGGAGACTGATTGTAGGTAACCGTACGGTCAACTTCGTTCTTACCGTCCTTACATTTGACCTCGAAACGGAAAGTGCCGGTCGGGTCGATAGCGTGACCTTCATTGTCTACCAGCTGGCGGCCGGTGTCGTCCAAGGCAATCTTGAAGACTTCGACTTCAGCCGTCTTGGGCTTGGGCCGATTGACTACAATAGTGTTCTTGCTAAGCAGCAGGCCGTTGTTACAAGGGCCGGCTACGGCGTCATTGATAGTTTCTTTGTACTCTCTGCCGCCCTGCATATAGGTACGGACAGCTGTTACACAGTAGCCCGGGACACCGTTAGGGTCACGCGGGTCGTCAAGTACGACGTTATGGTCAACCTCGCCATTGGCGGATACCATGCTATCCATCACTCGGCCTGCAGGAATAGTACAGCCGTGCAGTTTACCTGCCTGTACAGCCTTTTCGACTGCGTTAACTTCCGAACCGTTGAGACCCTCTCTGCTTAAAGTAGAGCGGCCTTGGCCGGACTCCAGGAAAGCCTTAGCCGCGCCAACACTGTGGACACCGCCGGGTACCAGCGGGGCGCCGCCGACGTTGCTCCAGTCAAAAACATTGGCCGCAGTCGAAGCGCTGGCAGCGTGAGCTTCAGGAACCTGGTTAGCGCCGGCAGTAGCTGCCAAGACGCCGGCACCAGCACCGGTAATACCAGTAGTTACAACAACGACTCTTGTTAAAACGTTGCCCAGCCGGCTGTTGCGGATACGATCAAATATACTGCTGGCACCTTCGGCCTGCGTTTGTACCGGTTCGCTGCTTATAATCCGGAGCAGCTCGTCATCAAGGTCGGGCTGGCCGGCTTCGGCGTGTTCGGCGGCGATCATGGCTTCTGCACTCATGCTATTTAAGTCTCCTCTTCTGCGCCAGGTTTGACGCTTACTATTCCCACACCCTTGGAGCCTTGACAGGCCACCAAATGTGTTATGACATCAATATATCACAAGCATTATATTATGTCAAGTATATTGTATGCTTAGCATACCATAAGCTCTTTAGCTGAGGTGTGAGGTTTTTAGGTCTCTTTAACTGGGGCGGGGGAAGATATCTGGGCAGCCTTTTTAGAGTCTGTGGCGGCAGGTACGGCGTGTTTGGCCTTGCTGAAGATGAAGCCGAACGTGCTGCCCTTGCCTTCTTTGCTCTCGAAAATAAGGGAACCGCCTTGGGCGATGATGACCTTCTTAGCCATGAAGAGGCCCAGGCCGGTGCCGTCGGGTCGGGCTTTACGGGCGTTGGCCGCCCTGTAAAACTTCGTGAACAGATGGGGGCGCTCGCTGGCCGGCACGCCGATGCCGTTGTCCTCGACCCGGAACTCGACCGTGGTCGGGTTATTGATCAGGTGGACCGTGATGGTGCCGTCCTTGGGCGTATAGTGCAGCGCATTGTCGAGAAAGTTCATGATGACCTGGCGGGTTTTAACATCGTCAAGTGTCAGATCCGGGAAGTTCTTGGGCGGTTCGTAAATCAGCTTTTGGGAGTGGACCTTGGCGATCTCCTTGAGTTGCTCGATTTCTTCGCTGACCATCTGGGCCAGATTGACCGTCGTGGTGTCGATGACGAATTTGCCGGTCCTTAGACGGGAGACGTTTAACAGATCGGCAATCAAATAGACCATTCGTTGGGAGCTGAAGAAGGCCTGGTTCAGCATCTGGCTTTGCATAGGGGTTATCTTGCCCGCATCACCTTCTTTGATCATGCTGATGTACCCCTTGACACTGGTCAGCGGCGTGCGCAGCTGGTGGCTGGCCATGCTGATGAAGTCGTCCTTGGCTTCGTCGAGCGCCAACAGCTTGGCGTTCGATTCCTTAATCTGGCGCAGGACCCGCTGGTTTTCTTCGAACAGCAGCTTGTTATCAAGGGCCACGCCGATACTTTCGCTGAGGCGGTCCAGCAGTGCGGTATCGGTCTGGCTGAGTTGTTGGACCGGTGACAAATAACCTACGACCAGCAAACCGACTATCTGGCGGCGGGCCAGAAGCTTCACCACGTACAGGGACCTGAGGTCAACGTGGCGTTTGGCCCGTTTGATATCCCCCGCAGGGCAGTTCAAGAAATCGGCTATAACTTCGTCGGACAGGCCGTCGAGAGAGATGAGGCGGCTATCCTCGATGTCGCTAAACCAAGGGTGGCTAAGTTTGACGTAAACCGGCTTGCTAAACCCCAATGACAGCGATGACTTGTCGTTGCCCTGGCGGCCGGCGGCGCTCCAGCCGTTAAGCAGCAGCTCCTGCTTGCTATGGGCCGAACGGGTCAGCAAGCTGACGAACGGATAATCGGTTACCTGGACGATAGCCTCGGTTATGTGCTCGCTGACCGTCTTGAGCGTAGCGTGTGATTCCAGCACCAGCGCATCAATCGTCCTCAGCAGCGACAGGGTCTTGTTGGTCTCGGCCAACTCCTTGTTGCGCTTGTACATTTCGCCGGTGATGTGCTCGATGTCACGCTCCAGCTGGCGGTGCTTCTGGAAAGGCAAGGCCGCGCGCCGGCCTACGGCCGATCGGCTGTCAGCCGGTCTATCTGTCGGCGCCTCCACCTTGACGTCTTCTGGCATACCAACCTACTTCTGGGGATTACTTTAGTGCCTTGGGTAATTGCCCGGCCGGTACCTGGCTGACTAGCGGGGCGGCCGCTTCCTTGGAAACCTCGACCGAAATTTGTCCGAACAACTCCTTATAAACTTCGACCAGCGCGTCAATCACGCCTGATTCGTCACCGTCAATATCAATCTTTTGGTTATCCCAGTCTACCTTGAGGTGCGGTACGCGCTGCGCCTGTTCGATAGCTACCGGTCCGATAATGGCCTCTTGGCTCTTGATTATCTTGGCCACGATCTGTTCGAAGACATCCATATCAGGCCTCCCCGCTTTCATTGGCCGGGGCCGCCGGTTTGGGCTCCGGAGCAGGAGTTTTAACGCCGCTCTTAAGGCCTTTGTAGATAGCGTGGAACTGGATCATGGCCGTAGTCGCCACGAAGTAAGCGATCAGGTATAACAGGTCGTCTATTTGGCCCGCCAGATAAGTGCCGCGGTTACTCTGGTACAAGAAGGTAAAATCGGCGACGTACTGCAGCACCAGGGCGCAAATCAGTACCAGGATGCCCTTTCTCATGATACCGCCCAGCATCTTCCGCGATAACAGGTAAGCGACGATGGCCAGTGAAATGTAGCTGGCATCACCTAACGGGTAGCCCAGGTCAAGCAGAACCGTCAACGGCCTATGCCAGTCGTATTGGTGGTGGTACAGCAAAATCCAGTAGGACACGCTGAGGAGCACGACCGGTACCAGGATGGCGATAACCTTGTACTTGTTGTTGCGGAAAGCGAATTTGACACCGACCGCCCTGGTCAGGAAGAAAGCCCCTGTCAGATATGACAAAGTACTGCCGAAGTAAGCCACATCGCCCCATGAGGGGTAAGGAATCTGTATCTTGGAAACGTAGATGTAATAGGTCAGGATCAGCTGGCCGGCCTCTTGCGCCAGCAAGCTGAGCGATAGGAATAGCAGCGCCTTGCCCAGGACCGTTTTGCGGCCGCCCCACTTGCCGGCGGTGACGAAACCGATAATGGAGCCGATGAGAGCCAGGACGCCGTAAGTGCCGCCGAACCACTGGACGGCCAGGCCCTGTTTGACGACCACGTGCTGGAAAGTTATCCACCAGATTACGAAGCCCAGGAAAGCTATTGTTACGAGTAGTTGAAGTTTGTTTTTTAATAAGTTCATTCTGCCCCTTATTATCCTAGACAAGATTGGTATGTCAAGCTATAAGCGCTAGGACTTTGCTTACTTGTTCGGGCCGGGGAATTTATCTTATACTGGCCTTAAGATGCTGCCAGACTTCCCCGATTTCGCGCCGTTGGCCCTGGAAGACAAAGACGAGTATAACCGGTTGGTCCAAGATTACCTGCCGTTTTCGAATATTTCGTTCGCGTCGTTGCATATCTGGTGGAACCTCGAAGGCAAGCTGGCGATGTCGTCGCTCAACGGCAACTTGGTCATTTACTACCATATCTCCTACGACCCCAAGAATACCGGCTACAGCCTGATTGGCCGCCACGATCCCGACAGTTCCATCGACGCCTTATTCGACTACCTGCGCGGCAAGCAGGAACCGGTCAGGCTGGTCCACGTGCCCGATTTCGTCATCGAGAAAATCGAACATAAGGATAGGTACGTCATCGAAGAGGAGCCGGACTATAATGAATACATCCTCGATAGCCGGGCGTTGGCCAGCCTGGAGGGCAGCAACCACAGCCGTACCCGGCGCAAGGTCAAACGCTTCCTGCGGGAAGTCGAGGATAGCCGGCTGGAAATTAAAGCGTTGGATTTGTCATCCGAAGACGCCAAGCAACGGTTGTTCGAAGCTATAACCGCGTGGGAGGAGTCCCAGCCATCGCGTAACGACCCCGGCCACACCGAACACCAGGCGCTGCGCAAAACCTTGGCCCACGCCGAAGCCCTGGACATCCGGCATCTCGGCCTTTATATAGACGGCAAACTGTCGGCGGTTATCCTCTACCACAGTTCGCCGGACAAGCAGTACTACATCTTAAACCACCTCAAAGTCGACTACAGCATCCCTTATATCTTCGATTACATGACCCACCATATAGCCGACCGGGCCGTGCGCGACAACGTTAAATTCCTCAACATGGAAATGGACCTGGGCATTGAGAACCTGCGGCAGCACAAACTGGGCTTGAGGCCGGTAGAGTTCTTCCGGCAATACAGCGTGCGGCCGACCGGCGGCTAGGACACTATTCGGCCGGCGACAAAGACAGGTTATCCAGACCGGCGCCCATGGTATAGCGGACCCTGAGCTTAACGTTGCCTTCGCAAACTTCGGCCAACGGCAGGATCTTATCGCCATTGAGGCTATTGGTCGGGCCGAGGGCCAGGTCAGCCGTCAGGTGGACGGTGCCGGATAGCCTGAGCGCGGTGGCGGTCTGGCCTGCCGGGACACTGAATGCCAGGACCTTATCGATGCCGGGTTCGACGCGGCCGGCTTGGAAATCGAAGTAACCGACCTTTTGGGGCTCGGACAGGTCCGCGACCTCTAATTGCTCCCAGCTGTCCGGGTCTTCCGAATAATAAGGCCAGTCATGTTTGGGCGCAGCTATGTGGTAGCCGTAGAAGTTGCTCTCGGTGTGGACCAGCTGCAAGAAAGTCTCGTAAGCCTGGGGTATGAGCTTGGTTTTGCCGCCGATGACGCCGCGTTCATGCAGGCCGTTCATAACGGCTACCTGCATTTCGTCAAGCAGGCCGGTATCTATCAGCTCGCCGATGACGACATCGACGTTTTCCGGCAGAGCGGCGGCCATGGCGTCGGCCTCCACCACTTCTATCTTGTCTTCAAGCTGGTTAATACGGACCGTTTGGCGCAAGCTGGCGGCCAGGACGGGGTCGATCTCCACGGCATATACGCGGGCCGCGCCGGCACCGGCCGCGAACAGGGACAAAATACCGCTGCCGGCTCCGACTTCGACCACTACGTCGCCGGGCTTGACGGTCGCCTCGATAGCTTCCTTAAAAGCCAGCGTCCGTTTCCTGTCGATTAGGCAAATATAGGGGTAGTCGGTGTTTGACCAAATAATCGCGGGGGCGGTGTCTGGCATTGGTTTATTCCTTTTGTTTTATTCGTCTGACGCTCATTATACTAGAATCCCTAGACTTTGGCGGCCGTGCCGATGACCGCCAGGCCCGCTATGATGACCGCCATGAGGGCGAATTTGCGCAGCGGCCGGCCGGCTTCGGCTTCCCGGAAATACTTCGGCGAAACCGGGTAAAGCACCAGCGCGATCAGCAGCACCAGCATCGGCTGGATGGCCTCTATGACTTTTACCAGCGAAACCGGACCGCGGCTGATTGCCAGGTTCAGCGTAAACTCGGCGGCCAGGCCGGTTAACTCCGCGAACATGAAAATCGGCAGCAGCTTCTTGATTGTCTTGGAGATTTCACGGATACCGCGCCGGTTCTCGTTGAACCTCAAGAGGAAGAAGCCGATGCCGCCCAGTCCCATGCCGGCCGAAAAATAGAGGTAGGCCGAATAGAAATCAACCTTCTGGTAGACATATTTGGTCATGAGCGAGACCGCGTCCATGAAGGCCGCGGCGGCAACCATATATATGAGAGCCTTCGAGAATTTCAACTGTTTGAGGTCCGTAACCGCCAGTCCCAGGGAAGCCAACAGTACGATTATGAAGCCCGTTATTTCCATGGCCGCCAGGTGCTCATGGACGATGAAATGGGCCAGGAACGGGATCGTAGCCGGCGCCAAGCCGAACAGGGCAACTACGGTCGACGGCGAATCCGATTGCAAACCTTTGAAATATAAGAAGTAATAGGCCAGGGTCAGGCCGCCCGCCAGTACCGATATAACGGCCAGTGAAACCGGTATGGCGCGGGCGTGAACGAATAGGCGGGACAGCAGCGGCAACGCCCCGTAAAACCCGGCCGAGACCGAGGCCAGGTACGGGCTTTTGTAAACGAATTGCAATAGGTTGTCATCGAGCAGGTTAACGACGGCGTATAGGAGGGGCGCCAGCAGCGCGAGGTAAAACCAGCTCATTACTTCAAATCATACGTCAAAGGTATTGGAAAATAAATCTTTATGCTAAAGTAGGTCGTAGTTAAGGAAAAAATAAAAAGCATGAATATCCAAATATCGGCTGGCATCGGCATAGGCCCGACTGAGCTTTCGGCCTTTGACCAGGCCTTGGTTCACGCCGGAGTTGCTAATTATAACTTGATCTATCTAAGCTCGGTTTTACCGCCCAACAGCAACGTTCAGGTGGCCGAAGAGCCTAAGCGACCTGAAGGTAAATGGGGCGACCGCCTCTATCTTGTCATGGCCCAAAAACGTATATCCCAGCGCAACCAGGAGGCTTGGGCGGGCATCGGTTGGATGCAGGACCCGAAAACCGGCCAGGGGATGCTGGTCGAGCATGAAGGCCACAGCGAAACGGAGGTCAGAGCCGATATCGAAAACACTTTGACAGCCCTGGCCCGCAACCGGAACATGGAGTTTGGGCCACACCACATGCATGTTGTCGGTACCCGGTGTATAGACCTGCCGACCTGTGCTTTGGTGGTGGCCGTATTTGAGTCCTCAAGCTGGCGCCTGGCCCGGCCCGGCAACACTAAACTGGCCGGCCTGAAGCTTTCCCGCCCGGCCCGGCCCTAAGCCTTCATAAACGGCACTTGATAAAGCGTATAATGTAACCATGGCCGCTATGACTAAAATCGCGATTATTGAAGATGACCAGGCAATCAGCCAGATGTACCGCTTCAAGTTCGAAGCCGAGGGCTACGAGGTAGAAACGGCCGAGAACGGCAAGCTCGGCCTGGAATTGGTCCAAAGTATGAAACCGGACATTATCCTGCTCGACCTGATGATGCCCGAAATGACCGGCGACGAGATGCTTGAACACCTGCGGACGACACCTTGGGGCAAAAAAGTCAAAGTTATCATCCTAACGAACATGGGCGAACAGGAAATCCCGGGCAAGGTCAAAGAACTGGGCGTCAGCGGCGTTATCATGAAGGCCGATATGACCCCCCGCCAAGTGGCCGACGTAGTTAAGAAGAATCTGGCCGGCTAAGCGGAACCGGCCGGCAGCGGGTCATGTCATAATGGTAGGATGAAAATCGCTATCCTGGGCTATGACACTGAGGGGCGGGTTTCTTATGACTATTTCGCGGCTCAGGGACATGAGCTGACTATTTGCGACCGTAATCCCGATTTGGCAGTCCCCGAGGGAGTGCCCAGCGTGCTCGGCGACGGTTACCTGGACGGCTTGGACAGGTTTGATGTCGTGGTACGCACGGCCGGGCTGCCGCCGCAGTTAATTCTTGACAGGAACCCCGGGCTGGAAGACAAAATCACTACTCATGTTAACGAGTTCCTGAAGGTCTGCCCTACGGCCAATATCATAGGAGTTACCGGCACGAAAGGCAAAGGCACTACCAGTACCCTGATAGCCAAGCTGCTGGAAGCCGCCGGCCGTGACGTCAGGCTCGGCGGCAATATCGGGCTGCCGCCGCTGACCTTCCTGGAAGATTTAACTCCGGATTCGTGGGTCGTGCTGGAGCTGTCCAGCTTCCAGCTGGCGGACCTGAAGTTTTCGCCCCATATAGCTATCTGTCTGATGGTCGTGCCCGAGCATTTGAACTGGCACGACGGCCTGGACGATTATACCGAAGCCAAGTCGCAGCTGTTCAAACACCAGACAAGTGAAGACATTGCTATCTATTATGCCGATAATGAGGCCTCGCGCCGGATCGCGGCCGCCAGTCCGGGCCGGCAGTTACCTTATTGTGCCCCGCCCGGCGCGGTAGCTGCCGACGGCGTTATCAGTATTGACGGCCAGGTAATCTGCAAAACCGACGAGCTGAAGCTGCCCGGCCGCCACAACCGGCAAAACGTTTGTGCCGCCGTAACGGCCGTCTGGCAAGCCTCCCAAGACGTCAAGGCCATGAGGTCCGTCCTGACCAGCTTCGAGGGGCTGGAACACCGGATCGAACTCGTCCGCGAAGTTGACGGCGTGCGCTTCTACAACGACTCCTTTGCCGCCGGACTCCACGCCACGAAGGCCGCGGCCGAAGCCGTGACCGGCAAAAAAGTCATGGTCCTGGGCGGCTACGACCGGATGCTGGATATCGACCATTTCGGACTTTATGCCGTGGAGCATGCGGCCGAATTCCGCAAGCTGCTGCTAATCGGCGCCAGCGCGCGGCGGCTGGCCGGCAGCCTGGACAAAGCCGGCTTTACCAATTACATCCTCGACACCGAGGCCAAAACCATGCCCGACATCGTGGCGGCCGCGCGGCGGCTGGCACGCGAGGGCGACGCCGTCGTCCTGTCCCCGGGTTTTGCCAGCTTCGACATGTTCAAGAATTTCGAGGACCGCGGGCGGCAGTTCAAGGAAGCGGTGCTGGGCCTATGAGCAAATACCGGCAGTTCATCTTCAAGCGCTATGACTTTGACAAATCCAGCGGCGAACTGCGGCTTTATTACGGCTATGACGAGGCACTGGAATTCTGCGAATTCTATCATTTCGATTTCGAATTCACCGATTATGACGCGGCAGCGCTGGACCGGGCGCTGCAACTGCTGTTTTTCGTCGCCGGCGTGTCTTATTACAAGCTCTACCTGGCCCCCGGTATAGCCGTTAAGGCCGGGCAAATAGACGGCCGGCTGGCCGGCTTCTTGGGCAAGACTTATCAACGCGGCCTGGGCGAGTTTTTCTACGTTAACCGGCTGGATCCGCGAACGCCGGTTGTTTTCCCGGTTAATCACGACGGCTTCCAGCCGCTTCGGGTCGAGAGCCAAGCCGGACAGCTGATCGGTTTGGGCGGCGGCAAAGATTCGCTGGTGTCGGTCGAGCTGCTGCGCGGCCAGCCGCGGACGGCTACCTGGAGTTTGAACCACCGTTCGCAGCTCGAACCGCTGGCCGGCCGGGTCGGGTTGCCGCATTTCTGGGTCGCCAGGGAATGGGACCGGCAGCTCAAGGAGCTTAACCGCCGGGACGCCATGAACGGCCACATACCGATATCGGCCATTTTCGCCTGTGTCGGCGCGATTGTCAGTATTCTGAGCGGTTACCGCGATGCCGTGGTGTCAAACGAGAGTTCGGCCAGCGAGCCGACTTTGCACTACCAAGGCTTGGAGATCAACCATCAGTACTCCAAGTCACTGGAATACGAACGGGACTTCCAGGCTTGCCTGGGGCACCTGTTTGGCAACAGCCTGCGGTATTACTCGTTCTTGAGACCGTTTAGCGAACTGCGGATTGCCGAGCTGTTCGCCCAGCTGGGCTTTGCCAAATACCAAGGTGTTTTCAGTTCCTGCAACCGGGCCTACACGCACGACCAGCACCATATTTTCTGGTGCGGCGAATGTCCCAAATGCGCGTTCGTGTTTCTGATACTGACGCCTTTTGTCGGCCGCCGCGAACTGGAGGCCTTATGGGCCGGTAAAAACCTGCTGCTTGACCCCGGCCTGGAGCCGACATACAGGCAGCTGCTGGGCATTGAGGGCGATAAGCCGCTGGACTGCGTCGGCGAAATCAAAGAGGCCCGGGCGGCTATGCTCCTGGCACAGGCAACCTATCCTGAGCTGGACAAATATAAGTTCGACATACCTGAGGATTACGATTTCCGGGCCTGGTCGGCCCATGCCATGCCCGAAGAAATATTCTCCGTGCTGAGGAGCAAGCTCTAAGCGTCCCCGCGGCCCTTGATTATGACGACGCAGTCCCGCTTTGGCATTCTCATACGCGCCCATTCAGGTTTTTCAGGAGCCTTAGGGGCCAGGACGGCTTCGACGTCCGGCCGGTTGAAGATACTTTGGCAGATGGGATCCAGCTGCGCGGCTTTGCGGTTCCTGAGGATATGGGGTATTTGCGTAAACATGACTCCGCCGGGACGGATCATATCAAGCAGGAGGTTGGCGGCTCCTTCGTAGAAACGCGGCTCCAGTTCTTGCATGCCGCCGTCCGGCCGGTTCATGACCAGGGCTAAACCGCCGGGAGCTTCTTCTTCCTGCCAATCGATAATTTTATGCCAGGGTTTCGGCTTAAGAAGGTTGCCTCTGACATAGTCGATACCCGCCCGGCGGGCACGCCAATTGGGCCGGTTGCGGTAGTTGGTCACGAGGGCTTTTTCGATTAGGCCCAGTTTTAGGAGCTCTCGCAGCGCGACACCGTTAGTACCGCCGGCGATATCAACGGCGGCATTGCCTTCGATGCCGCCGATTTGCCGTTCAATGACGGCCAGCACGCCCTCGGGGTGGCCGTCCAGCTTAACCGGATCGAAATATTCGGCAAGCCCCGAATTGTTAACCGGCCAGCTTTCCCAGGGTGCCCGATGGTCGGGATCACTGCCCAGGCCCTGCAGAAAATCTAGGCTATGCGATGCTCCTATCTCCGTCATGATTAATAAATCATAACATGTATTTGCCTATTATTCAAGGTTTACCGGTTTTGGTTTTGGGCCGAAAGCTCGGCGGCGTGGATGACATTTTCGAAGAGAGCGCAGACGGTTAGCGGGCCGACGCCGCCCTTGAGAGGGGTGATGGTCAGGTCGTCGCGGGTCTGGTAGACTTCGGGCGCCACGTCGCCGACCGTTTTGCCGCCTTCGCTGGCCACGCCGGCGTCGATGACCACCGCGCCCTGCTTCAACATCGAGGGTTTTATCAAACCGGCCACGCCGGTAGCGCTTATAACGACATCGGCTTTCAGCACTTCGCCCGGCACGTCGGGCGTGTTTTTGTCGGCAACCTCGGGCTTGATACCCGAGGCCAGCAGTAGCTTTTCGAGCGGCTGGCCGACCAGTTTGCCGTGTCCGACCAGCAGCACCCGCTTGCCGGCCAGACTGACGTTGTAGCCTGACAGCAACCACAGTATGGACATTGCGGTTGCGGGGTCGAACTTGGAGCCGGCGCTAAGGCCGTCAACGTCTTTTTCGGGCGTTATGAGGTTAACTATGGCCTCTGTTTCGGACGGATCTTGGAGCGGCAACTGGACGATTACGGCATGGACCATAGGGTCATTACTTAGCTTGCTAAGTAATGACTTGATCTCGGCTTGAGCCACCCGGTGCACATCGACTTCGACCAGGATGTCGGAACCATAGCGCTGCTTAAGCCGCATGTAGACGTTTATAACCGGGTTGTCGACCGTCACGACGATAGCCAGCCTGGGAATTATGCCGTGCGCCTGCCGCAAATTCCGTACCTGGTCCGCCTGTCGCTGCTTGATGTAGACAGCCAGTTCTGAGCCGTTCAGCATTTTCATACCCAACAATTGTAACACCTTGTTTTTAGTTTGCATTCGCCAATTAATATGACTAGTATTAAGCATAGGCATTAAAGATAAGCTAAATTAGGAGCATTACTATGAAACAACGCAGTCCGGCAGCAGTCTTCCTGTTGTCATTGATTACGTTTGGGATTTACGCCCTGGTCTGGGAAGTCAAAACTAAGGGCGAGCTGAATCGCCTGGGAGCCGATATTCCTACAGCCTGGCTGCTAATAGTGCCGCTCGGTAACCTGTACTGGATATGGAAATACTGCCAAGGCGTCGAAAAAGTCAGCAACGGCCAAACCTCGGCCGTCTTGGCGCTAATCCTGATGCTGCTGCTGAGCATTGTCGGCCTGGCTATTCTTCAGAGCGAGTTTAATAAGATCGGCGAAGCCCAGCCGGCCGGCCCCGGCCCTAGCCCCGTACCACCGGCCAATCCCGGAATGCCGATGGCCCCGCCGGCCGACACCGTACCGCCGGCAGCCCCGGCCGAGCCGGCAGCCGTAGATGGCGCTACCGTAAGCCCCGACACTCCCCAGCCCGAAACCGGCACCCAGGCTGACGGCCAGTCAGGCCCCACCCTGCCAAGCGACACCCCGCCTAACCCGCCGGCCTCACTGATTCAATAGAGCCTTGCCAAAACAGAGGTAGTTTGCTAAAGTTTTGTAGTTGCAGCACAACGGTTAGCGTCTGCATACGGGCCAGTAGCTCAGCTGGTTAGAGCACCTGCCTCTTAAGCAGGGTGTCGAGGGTTCGAGTCCCTCCTGGCCCTCCACGATTTTCAGAGGTGTTAAATTTAACTCCATTTTGAAACCGAGTCAGAACCGACCTCCGTTTTTGTTGATATTTCTTATGCTATAATCTGCGTAACATGGAAGAGCTTCAAAATAATCAAAATTCACAACCCGAACAGATTAAACAAAGTTCTAGTAAATCCCATAGCCGCCTAAAATCCTTCTCACTATTAGTGCTTGCACTTGTTCTAATTGCTGGAGCTGCATACGGAACCTATGATTGGCAACACAATAAACTCACAAGTGCCAATCAAAGAGTTGCTACATTACAAACGGAGCTATCGGCTGACAGTAGTAAGAGTAAATCCGCATCCTCAAACACCTCTTCAAATAGTATTTCCGACACCTTTACTTACAAACCTAGCTTAGGCGGTCTAAGCCTGACGCTGCCTAAAACTTATGAGGTTCTAGTTGGCTCTGATGGCAATGATGGAGGTGCGCCAGGCGTTGATTTTAAAGTAGTGCCCCTGGATGCCTCCAACGTCTCAAAGGACCGGGACTACACATCAGAAGCTGAAATTCAAATTGGAGGATTTTCCAGCCTTAGCGATTCTGTTTCCTCAGCCGAAGTTCAAATGCGGCAAAACGGTGATTGTAGCACTTTAGGTAGCGGCTCGTGCGATACTACAGACTTTAGTGTTTCTGACACCACCATAGACGGACAGCCAGCTAAATTAATTATAGCCAAGGCTGCTAATGAGTATTTGGGTATGGTTAATGTATACGTGGGTGGCTTAGGCCAATGGGGTTACACAATAACTAGCAACGATACTACCCAGCCAAGCAGCAATACCCCAGGAACGTTACTTTCTGCTGTAGTAAAGGGCACTAAGCTGAAGCAAGCAAATTGGCCTTAAGCTTATTAGTAGTATTTGGTTAATGATCTACTGCGATCTAACGAAGTACGTCCGTATCTATCTTTTGTGCTCCGTAAGGTACTTTTAGCAACTCCCTCCAACTCTTGAATTCACCAAGAAAGGATTTAGACTTTTCTATGAGTGCACCGCCGAGCACAGGTTTCTTAAGGCTTCCGGCGGGTGTTATGATAGTTGTATGTACACTCACCACGCGTGGCACTTAGGTGCTTGGTTGCCGCTTATTATCATAGTCGCGTTATTGATCGCCGTTTTCGAGGTGTGGATGATCGTCGACGCGGCCATTAATAAAAAGCTTACCGATAAGGCCAAAGCCTGGTGGATAATTGGTATGATTCTTATTCATCCGTTCGTCGCGATCGCTTACTTCTTCACTGACCGCCGTAAATAATTATCGGGTGAAAGCCGCCAGGGCGACAACCAGCGTCAGCATAAGGCTGGACAAGACTTCCCCCCGCCGGACGTTCTCGCCAAGGATAAACTGCCCGGCTAGGTAACGCAAGGCCGGGCCGAGCATCAGGAACAGCATCGTCACTACTACCCCGTACACCTGGATGGCATAGAGGCTGACAATAGCCCCTACAGCATAGATAATGCTCGCGGCTACGCCGTAACTGACATTTCTAGGTGAGAAGCCTTTCCATTTCTTGGGCGGGAAGAAAACGCTGGTCAGCACTAAAATCGACGAGACGCGGAAGAACGCCAAGTAAGACGGCGAGATGTAGTGCAACGCCTCCTGGTATAGGCATGGCAGGACCGCATACAGGCAAACCCCTATGAGCAAGTAGGTCATGCCTTTTTTCTGGCCTTTCCTAAGCTTTCTGCGGTGGATACCCCAGCGGACGATGAGCGCCCCGAGTATAAAAGCGACCAGGAACGCCGTTTTGCGCTCCGCCGGAAAGACCGCGTAGCCGACGAATCCCGCCAGGATAGGCTCAAAATCCACCAGTGGTTCCCGTAATGACAAGTCGTCCGCCTTCAAGCTAAGCTCGTCAAAAACATTCCCCCCGAACGAGAAGGCGGCGATGCCGAGCAGCAAGTAAATGACTTTGAGCGAAAGGTGGGGCAGCGGCTGTTTGTAAACGCACAGGTACAGGCCGATCGAAACGGTCATGGTGATGAAAGACAGGAACATCATTTGCCGCGGCCCGATGCGGTTGCGGCGGTAGTTGAGCTTGTCGATCGTCTTGCCGGCGCTCTCCGCGAGAATCGATGTGAAGAGGTAGTAGAAGTCCATGTTTTAGGGTTTGTTTATTTGTGAAGGGATTTGTTTATCAGTATAGCAAAGTGCTGTTCGCCCCTATGGGTGCCGGCTATAGCCCGTACCCGATCATGAATGTGAAAGTTTTTTCCTGGCCATCAGCGACCGCCTGTCCTGGAGCTCGCCCAGCCAAAAACTGAAGACCATCAGAGCGACGGTTAACAGCGACGGCCAAACGAGCCAAAGCCAGTCCTTGGAGGACACGAAGAAGGACGAAACGCCTTTTAGCTTGGCCGACGTAGCTGTCGTCGGCGTGCTGCCGCCGAAGAAGCTGCCGGCTTGGCCGGGAGGGCTGATCAAGGCCGCCAGCTGCATGACTTTCTGGTTGCCTTTGGAATCCAGGGAACGAGCTTTGATTGAGTAATAACCCGGCTTGGCGTAGCTGTGGGAAATGTTAAATACCGGATCGCCTTTGAACGTGTAGTTAGAGGTCTGGCCGTCACCCCAATCGACCGCGACCGCGTAAGGCGGGGTGCCGCCTTCCAGGTCCATTTTCCAGGAGAAGGTCGATCCGGTGGAAAAGGTCTTCCATTGGAAAGAACTGCTCAGGAGCAGCGGCGGCGGGAGCGTGGCAGAACTGGCGGTGCCGCCGCTGGCGGCCGCGGCCTGATCCGAAGCAGTCACAGCCCCGGCTGACTGGCCCGAAGGCGCGGGGGCCGGGGTCTTCACCGGCAGCTCCAAGCTGACTGTTACGCCCGGCGTGTCCGGTCCCTCCAGATCGGTTACGTTGAAATCTTTGGCGACCAGATTGTCGGTACCGTTAAACAGGCTGGCCTGAATCTGGAAGAGGTGGCTCGATGAGCACAGGCCGACGCCGGCAAACGTGCCGTTGACGTAAAGCTCGACGTACGAACTGCCGGGACAGGTCCCGGTAACCGTGACCGGCGCTTGGTTGGTGAAGATGGTGCCGGCCGTCGGGCTGGTGATAGCCGCTCCGGCAGTTAGGGCCGGGGCGTATATTTTAGAACTTATGAGGGTGTCGGCCAGCACCTGGTAGGTCCAACCGGCGACGAAAACTATGGCGCAGAGCAGCACCATGATTACCGCCGGACTGAGCAGTATGCGCTTGTGGACGGGGCGGTTGCGTTTTATGCGGTCTTTAACGGCCTTTTTTTGCGAAGCCGTTAACCTCTTCTTGGCCGGTGCCGGCTGCCGGGCGGTCCGTCGCGGGCGGATTGAAGACTTATTTTTATTTTTTGTCATTTTAGTCAATTATACCCCCTCGACCGGCAAAAAGCGGCTTAGCACTGTTTTTTAATGTTCTTATGCCGTTTGATGCCGTTTGACATGATTTGGCCGATGGAATAAAGTTAACTTATAGGTTAACTATTATGAACATCCCTTATGACTCGCCCCAATTGGATAATGTGCTCGACGCCCTGGCCAACCGGAAGCGCCGCGGTATTATCCACGACCTGTCGTTAAGTCCGGCCACGGTCGGTCAGCTGGCCCGCCGCCACGGGCTTTCCCTGCCGGCTATCCACAAGCACGTCCGTACGCTGGAAGAATCCGGTCTGATCGTTCGCAAGAAGGCCGGCCGGACTAATTTCGTAGCCCTTGATAACGCCACTCTCGGCCTGGCCCAAAACTGGATTACCCAATACCACACTGCGTGGGGCAACGCCGAAGCCACGCTTGAGAATTATATTTCCAGGATGCAGGAATGAATTCTGGAACAATTTAAGGTCATTAAATATTAATGATTCGAAAGAATCGAAAGGGGACAAAGCAATGGGGAAATACGTATACATCTACTACGCCGGTACGTCAGAGGACGCCGGCAGCGCCGAGGAGTGGGGCAAATGGTTCGGCGAACTTGGCGGCAAGCTGGTTGACGGCGGCAACCCGTTTGGTGAAGGCGGCCAGGCCGTGAACCAAGCTGGCGTCATGGCCGTTAAGGAAATGCCGGCTACCGGCTACTCGATTGTCAGCGCCGGCAGCATGGACGAAGCGACCGAGCTGGCCAAAGGCTGTCCGCTCATGGCAGCCGAGGGTGGCGCGGTTTGCGTCTACGAAGCTTTGCCTATGTAGCCAAGCGGCATAATGCGTGCTTAAACGGCCTTCGGGCCGTTTTTGCTATGCCCCTCTGGCCCTATAGGCCCTAAGCTTGTGCGGCAAGCGGACTTCGGCCAGGTAAACGCCCAGGAAAACCAGCCCGGCGCCCAGCGCAAACTTAGCCGACGGGTGCTCGCCCAGGATAAACCAGGCGGCGATAATGATGATTACCGGCTGGATGTAGCCGAATAGGCCGACGCTGTAGGCGTCTTTGTATTTGAGGCCATACATGATGAAGAAATTAGCCAGCGTGACGGCTAGGATGCTGAAACCCAGAGCCACCCAGCCGCGTGTCATAACGTCATGGACGCTCCAGCCCTTAAGCTGCGTCAACGACAGCGGCACTATCGGCAACGTCCCGACAAACAAGTAAAGGAACGCCGACTGGTAAGAGCTCATCTTGTTCATGATCGGCTTGGCAATCAAGACGCTGATGACGCCGCAGAGCATACCGGCGAAGAATAAGACGTTACCCAGCATCACTGTCTGGCCGCTCAGGCTGACCTCCCACGGCTTGCCAATGATGGTGGCCGTGCCGCCAAAGGCGATCAGGGCGCCGGCCACGGCTTTGAGGCTCATGCGCTCCTTGAGGAATTCCACTGAGAGAAAGCACAATATCAGCGGGCCGAGCAGGCCGATGACCGCCAGGTTAATACTCGGCGCGTACTTCAGGCCGATATTAGTAGCCAGGGTATCGCCGGTGATCCAGAAGATGGAGCTTAGGATCATCAGGCCGAGTTCCCGTTGACGCAAAGGCTTCCAAGTCTTGACGGCGAAAGGCAGCAGGATCAGCGAGGCGGCCATGAACTTAAGTGATATGAAAATCGTGACCGGGATAGTTTTCAGGCCGTATTTGACGACCGGGATATTAACTCCCCAGAACAGGTTAGCCAATACGAGCGCCAGGACGGGCAGCAGGGTTTTTGATTTTGACATGTTTTTCTCTTGTTAAATAGTACCAGTCTTAGTAAAAGAACAATAGGTAGACTATGAAAGCGACGCTGACTGCGGCGAGGGTGATTCTGAGGTATTTGTCGGGGATCTTTTTGGCCACTTTGGTCGCATATTTGCTGGCGATGAAAGTCGAAACCCAGAGCGTTATGACGTAGGGCCACACCAGCAGGCCGGCGATACCGGTTATGATTAGAGATATTATCCTGGAGGGAACGGTGGCGGCAGCCTTCAGCCCTTGGCTCTGGATAAACGTCAGGCCCAGGACCGACATCAGAGCGAATTTCGAAAAGGTGCCCTCGCCCGGCCCGATGAAGCTGCCGTACAGGCCGGCCAGAGACATAAAGGTAAACAGCAGCGCCTTTTGTGATTGGCTCAGGCGCTTAACCCGGGGGCGCCGCTTGGAACGGTAATCGCGGGCCAGAATTATGAGCATCGATACGATCATTAAATATTTGATCGCCGTCTGCGAGACGTTAAGCAACAACCAGATACCGGCGATGCCGCCGAGCGTAAACGGGACCGTCATGCGCAGACAAAGCCGTTTATTGGCGGCTATTTGTGGGTAAGTTTCCGAGATGATACCCGCTTCGGTGCCTAAGCCTCCGGCCGTACTCGTAGCTATAGCGGATTTTATGGGCATGCCTATGAATACCTCGACGGCTTGTATGACAATACCGCCGCCGCCAATCACGCTGCCGTAAGCTTCGCCGACCAGGCCGGCCAAGAATACGGCCGGTATATGCCACCAGTGGAAGTAGGCCGGAAAAAAAGAGTGGAACATGACACGGATTTTAACATCCGGGCCGTGCAAACACTATCGGCTTGGTATATTAGAGTTGATGGCCAGCGTTAGCTTCTCGATTAAGCCGTTCCGGCCCGGCGTGGACGACCCGGCTGACATAGCCCGTGTTCATTTGGAAATCCGGCAATGGCAGGAGAAGATTAACCAAAATAAGTTTCTGGATATCTTGGACTCGCAGGCCGATCTTAGGGCTCTGGACGAGTATTATGTCGGCCGCGGCGGAAATTTCTTTGTTGCTAAGGATTCCGGGAACCGGATCATAGGTTTCATGGGCCTGCGTAATGACGGCGGCGGCCGCGGCGTTATGAAACGGCTGGCCGTCATACCCGAATGCCAGCGGCAAGGCGTCGGCCGGGCTCTGGTCGCGGCGGCCATCGACTGGGCCAGCGGGAACGGTTTCACTAAGCTCAGCCTCCACACCGGCATTACCGAAAAGGCTCGTCCGCTTTACGAGAAATTCGGCTTTCGCGTATTAGGCGTTCGCCAAGCGCGGCGCGACCAGTACATGGAGCTTGACCTGCTCCGGACCGACAACGGCTAATCGGTTATCGACGGACGTAGCGGGCGTAGTAGAAAGTAAAACCGTTCTGCTCCTTCGGTTCGGTCCGGTCGGCCAGCTTGAACCCGTCTTCGTAGGCCGGGAAAAACTGGTCGCAGCCGAAGTCGGCGTCGATATGGGTGATTAGTAGCTCGTCGGCCTTACCGGCCGTTATAAATTCGGCAAAAACTTTGGCGCCGCCGGCCACCCAAAGGTCTTTGCTCTCGAAACCGCGCAGAAATTCGTCCAGGTCATGGACCAGCGTCACGCCTTCGATCGGTTCGGTAGAGTGGGTGAGGACGTAATTCTGGCGGCCGGCCAGCGGACCGTGCCTGAAGCTGTCGAAAGTCGTGCGCCCGATTAAAACGTCGCCGCCATGGGATTTGGTCTGTTCGGCGAAGTAATGTTCGTCATCGGGAATGGACCAGGGCTGGAAGCCCCTTTTGGCCAAACCGAGTTTGCGGTCTACGGCGACGATTAATCTAATCATGCTAGGTGCTCATTATTTCTTATTTGGCCGAGTAAGTAAAACGAGCCCGTGATAACGCAAATCTGTTCGGGCGCGGCCAGCAGCGCCTGAAAAGCCGCCCGGTGGTCGGCTATGCTTTGGACTTCGCTCATGCCGGCCTGCCGAAAAGCCCGGGCCAGCATGTCCGGATCGGTTGATTTGAGCGGCAAGTCCTGCGAGGTTTCAAAAGTCGTCACGATAATCCGGCCGGCCAGCGACATGAGCGGCAGGATCAGCTCTTCGTATTCTTTGCCGGTCTTAAGCGCCAGTAGGACCGCCGGTTTGACGCCGGGATAAAGCCGGCGGAAGCTGCCGGTGAAGGCCGCCATTTTTTGAGCGTTGTGGGCACCGTCCATAATGACGGTTTTGCCGCCGAGCCGCTTGATTTCCATACGTCCGGGGACAACCGTTTGCCGCGTTTTGGCCAATGCTTGACTTGTTAAGTGTTGCAGTCCGTCGCGCTTGGCCAGGTATTGGTAAACGTCATAGGCCAGCTCCCAGTTTCGTCTCTGGTAGGCCGGCAGGCTATCACCGCCCTTCCCGGCTGCCCCCTTAGGGGTATCCTCTATTACGTGTAACGGCGCCTCGTGCCGGCCGGTCCAGTCTTCGATGACCGCCATGACATCATCGCCTTGACGGTACATGAAGACGTGGTTCCGTTCATGGACGATGCCGACTTTTTGGGCGGCTATTTCGGCCAGGGTGTTACCCAGTAGGTGCATATGGTCGAAGCCTATGTCGGTGATTACACAGACCTTGTCGGCGGCCGTAGCGACATTGGTCGCGTCGTGCAAACCGCCGACACCGGTTTCGACGACGGCATAATCAACGCCTTTGCGGTCCAGAACCCAAAGCGCGAAAGCGTAGAGCAGTTCAAAATACGATGGTTTCTGCCCCGCCCTTTCCACGATCTCCAAGAAGCTGCCGAGTTCGGTGCAGAAATCAGCTTCAGCGAGAGGCCGGCCGTCAATCTGAACACGTTCGGTAATGCTGTCGATATGCGGCGATACCGTCAGGCCGACGCGTTTGCCGGCCGCCTCAAGCAAAGCCGCCATATAGTAAGCCGTCGAGGTCTTGCCGCTGGTCCCGGCTATGTGTATGACCTTAAGCCGGTTCTGAGGGTTGCCCAGCCGATCCATTAGCGGCAAGATCCGGTCGAGCATAGTGTCTTTCCTGGACAGCTGTTTGACTTGCGGCACGTATGCCAGCAAAGCCGCTTCCGCCTCCTGAAGATTATTGATCGTCACTACCGCCTCCTGCTCTTCTCTGATAAGATCAGTATACGACAGATAGGCGCCCGTAGCTCAGTGGATTAGAGCATCTGTCTTCGGAACAGAGGGTCGGCGGTTCGAATCCGTCCGGGCGTACCATGAGAAAAAGCCGGGGTGTGATTCCACATTCTCCTAAATAGTTGGTAAACTGTTAGTCGTGAAACAAGAAGTTGCGAGTTTGAAGTTGAAAACCGGCCTGGCCGAGATGCTGAAAGGCGGCGTGATTATGGACGTCGTCAATGTCGAGCAGGCCAAGATCGCCGAGGACGCCGGCGCCGTCGCCGTCATGGCGCTGGAACGCGTGCCGGCCGACATCCGGGTCCAGGGCGGCGTAGCCAGAATGTCCGACCCCCAGATGATCAAAGACATCATGGCGGCCGTCAGTATTCCCGTCATGGCCAAAGTCCGTATCGGCCACTTGGCCGAAGCCCAAATCCTGGAGGCCCTGGCGGTCGACTATATCGATGAGAGCGAGGTACTGACGCCGGCCGACGAGGCCAACCATATCTACAAGACGGATTTCAGCGTGCCCTTCGTCTGCGGCGCCCGCGACCTCGGCGAGGCCTTGCGTCGGATCGGCGAAGGCGCGGCCATGATCCGGACCAAAGGCGAAGCCGGCACCGGCAATATCGTCGAGGCCGTCCGGCACATGCGGACGATGCAGCGGCAAATCAAACTGGCGCAAGTTCTCGACAAGCACGAACTGATGGCTTATAGCAAGGAGCTCGGCGCACCGTTCGAGCTGGTCAGGCTGGTCGCCGAAACCGGCAAGCTGCCGGTACCGAACTTCGCGGCCGGCGGTATCGCCACGCCGGCGGACGCCGCCTTGATGATGCAGCTGGGCGCCGAAGCATTGTTCGTCGGCAGCGGTATTTTCAAATCGGGCAACCCGGTCAAACGGGCTAGCGCCATGGTGCAGGCGGTCGCCCATTACGACGACGCCGCAATGATCGCTAAATTATCAAGCGGCCTCGGCGAACCGATGGTCGGCCTGACCGTCGAGAGCCTGGATCCCGAACAGCTGATGCAGGACCGTGGCTGGTAAAGCTCCGGCCCCGCCCAAGGTTGGTATTCTGTCGCTGCAAGGCGACATGGCGCTGCACGTCAGCAGCCTGCGCCGGCTGGGCATAGAGCCAAGGCCGGTTAAGTTGCCAAACGAGCTAAAAGCACTGGACGGCCTCATCATACCCGGCGGCGAGAGCACGGCGCTATTGAGATTGGCCGAACCGCTGGGCCTGCTCCCGGCTATCAAGTCTCTCGCGGCGGCCGGCGGCGCTATTTTCGGCACCTGTGCCGGCGCGATCATTCTGGCCCGTTCGGTCACGAACCCCGTCCAGGCCAGCCTAGGGCTGATTGATATTACCGTCGAACGCAATGCCTACGGGCGGCAGCTGGATAGTTCGGATGTTATCGGCCGGTCCTTCTTGCCCGGCGGGCAGGCCGACCTGCCGCTGACTTTTATTCGGGCGCCCAGAATCAGTGCCGCCGGCAAGACCGTCAAGGTTCTCGCCGAATACCGCGGCGATCCGGTACTGGTAAGCCAAGCTAACATTCTAGCGGCGACTTTTCACCCTGAACTGAGCGGTTCCTTGGAAGTTTACCGCTACTGGCTGGCTTCGTTTAAGCGGCCGACTTGAGCAACTCGCGCCAAGCCCGCGTCCGCCACCTCACGATCAGCCACATGACCGGTCCCAGGTAGAGGTCGCGCAGATGTTTCTTCAAGAAATTTATGTGTTCCTGCGACTCGTAGTAGCTGGCCGAGATGGCCTTGCCGCTTTCCAGCAGCAAGCGGTTGACCCGGAAGTAATCTTCGCTGAACTGCTCGGGTTTATGGACGACGGCTTTGAGCGACTGGAGCAAATCATAGTTAATGTGCGCATTGGCGCCGAGCATCAGGGACAGCGATGCCGGATGCTTATGATGCAGCCAGCTCCGGTTGACCTTGCGCCAGCCACCGGGCAAGGAACCCTTTTCGACGTAACAGTTCAGGGCCTCGAAATAGCGCCGGGCAAAAGCCACTTCCAGCCTATCCATCAGCGACGATTCCCGGAACAGGCCCTCGCCGTTAGCTTCGTTAATCCTCTGGGTAACGATCAAATAAGCCCGGTTGAAGAAGCTCAGCTGCAGCAGCTCGCTGCGCGTCAATAGCGGGTCCAGCTTTTTGAGCTCATCGATAACCGACTCAGGGGTATTAATGCGCTTGGTCGCGATGTGGTAGTTGTATTTGCCGCCTGATTTAGCCATCTAGGAAAGTATAGCTTAAGCCGGCCGAATTCCTTATGGCTATATAGCTATTACATAAATTTGATATAGATGTCACTCAATTGTATAATCATGTAATAAGTTATGGTTGGACCGATGCACACGGGTGAAAGGGGCGGCTTTCCCGATGAAATAACCGCTATCAAGAGCGAGGTAGCCCAGAGGCTGGGCGCCGCCGCGGATTTCCAGCCCCAACAGCTGGAGGCCGTGCTCGGCCTGACCGACCAGGCTTGGCAAGAAGTTGTCGGTATCATAGACGATCCGGACTCGATGGATAACATTACCGGCGATAACTGGGAGGCCAGCCATGCCGAGGAAGGTACGGAAGCGTCGCTGAAGCGGCTGGCCAGCATAAAAGCCGTCCTGCCCGCAGACGACATCAAGCAGTACAAGCACGGCATATCAATTGAAAACCACATGAAGCTGGCTCTGGAAGCTGCCGGCGACATGCCCGGCCTGCGGGTCTTCGGCGAGGTCTTGCGGGCCAAGCTTATCAACGGCGACAGCGAGCTGCTGGCCCAACAGGCATTGTTGATTTGGGCGCCGGTAATGGAAATAGCCGGCTGGCACGAGCTTAGGACCGAGATCGAGGAAGCCGGCTTCGGGCGGCTTTACCCGCAAGAGAAGAAAGCCATAGAAGAAACCTACGCCCACTTAGGCGGAGACGAGGCCCTGGCCGAACTTATAAAAGAGTACGGCGAAGGCGGCCAAGCCATCCTGGAAGAAGGGCTGGGTCCGGACGTAAGCTTCACGATCGGAGGCCGCAAAAAAGCCTACTACAGCGTTTGGCGGAAAGTTACCCGCGACGGCCGGCCAAGCTATCAGCTACCGGACTTCCTCGGCATGCGCGTGGTCATCGATTCCGACGGCGACGAGGAAAAGGCCGTGGCCAATTGTTACGCCGCCGCGGATATAGTAACCCAGTGTTTCACGCCGGAACTTGACCGCTACAAAGACTATATCGCCAACCCCAAATCCAACGGCTACCAAAGCCTGCACATGACGCTGACCGACATCAATAACGCCCGGCTGGAGTTCCAGATCAGGACCAGCGCCATGCACGACAAGGCGGAAACCGACCCCAACACCTCGCACATGGTCTACAACGCTTCCAGCAAAATAACGCCGGGCCGGCACTTCAGAACCTGGCTGCCAAGGCCGGGCCGGATATACAGCTGGCGTGAAGCGGCGGCCACTGAGATCCGGCAAAGGCGGGATGCCGGCAACCCTAGCTTGGAAGGCTTGCAGCCCGGTACTGTCCTGACCTTCGACAAAGACGGGCACTTGTACCAGCTTAACAACGGCGACACAGCGCTGGATTTCGCTTTCGCCGTCCATAACCGGCGCGCTCTGTCGACCCAGGCTATTTTTGGCAAGGAAGGCCGGCCGGTCAGCCTTGACAGCCCGCTTAGGTTCGCCGATGCCATGTCCATCAAATACCACCCGGTCAAAACGGAGATGACGTGGCAGGACTCCTGGTTCGAAAAGGTGAATTCCTCGACCGCTAAGAAAGCCCTCCGCAAAGCCGACCGGGAACGCGGCGAGACGAAGTACATCGCCAGCGGCATGCGGGTCCTGGTCAAGGCGCTCGGCCGGCGCGGGATTAGAGGCGACGTATTGGCTTCCCTGGATGATCACGACCGCGAGGCTATCGCCGAAAGGTATAGTGTCACCGGCTTCGAAAAGCTTGTCAGGAACATCGGTGCCAACGCTCTCAAGC